>JBGAHG010000007.1:0-272497 GCA_044226325.1 Aggregatilineales bacterium | reverse complement strand
GCAACGTTAACGCCTATGATGACACTAGCCGAAGAATTTAGCAATAGGAATGGAATATAAGAACCTTGCAATGATGTAATAACCCGGTCTTTTCCAGAATTAAAATCCAACAAATGCAGTGCTTTTGACTCGCCATCTCGCCATGCAAAGAATCGTCCGTCCGTTGAAAGCTGCCCTGCCCCCGGTAACTCATCAAGTTGAGCGGTAGCGATGATTGCATCAGCCTCTAGATTCCATAGCTTGACCATAAAATTCTGAGTCACTGTGACAGCAAATGGTGCATCAATGCGTCCGATACGCAGAAATGAGTCAGGGTCATTTTCGGGACCGGAGTCAAATGTCTTCACTGCATCCGGCGGCAAAACCTCATTGACGCGGAAGCCATTAAACTTCGTTGGAGTCAGCGCTTCGACGAAACGACTGTGCGTGTAATCGGCAGGTGAAACTTCCAGCCATGCCAGTCCACTATTCCAAATCCGCAGGGGTACATCAGGAGTATCAAATCGAAAATATTCAGTGTGATGGGTTTCATAATACCGATAGGCAACGTAATATGCACCGCCTTCGGCATGTGCGGATACCACCGCCGGATCATTTGCACTAAAGGCTATATCGAGAACGGATGTCGGAAGCATATCGCTGCCGGGAATAGAGTAATGATCAACCACTTTACCTGTCACATTACCAATTACCACTTCACCAGTTCGGTTCATCAAAGCAATATGGTTAGCGTCATGGTTCAGTGCAAACCAACCGTTTTCGATCTTCCCGACTTGTTGTACCCAACTGGAAAAATCAATGTGCTTGACAGAATGCAGTCGTTGAATGTTTTGGGCGGTAATAACGGATAAGGAATCCTGAGCTGAAGTTGAACCAGCGAGTGAAAAAATTACCAAAGCCAATACAATAACCAATGAGGTTCTCATGTATTTTCTATCCTCGCTATTTGTCCGCTATAATGCACCCAGATGATCATGATGAGGTTTTATAACTATGCAGTCCAAAACGATTGAACAACAACTGAAGCGAATACTCCTAAAAGTGACAAAACCGGGGCGTTATGTCGGTGGTGAGTTTAACAGCATCGTCAAGGATTGGGACAGCATCGACTTTAAAGTAGCGCTGGCCTTCCCCGATATTTATGACCTCGGTATGTCCAACCTCGGCATTATGATTCTGTATCAGCAAATCAATAACCAACCGGATTTGCTGGCGGAACGGGTCTTTAGCGTGTGGGATGATATGGAAAAACTGATGCGTGCCGAAGGCATCCCACTCTATTCGCTAGAGAACAAACGCTCCATCCGTGAATTCGATTTATTGGGTATCAGTTTACCCTATGAACAACTCTTCACCAATGTTCTGAATATGTTGGACATGGCGGGAATGCCGGTTCGCAGTGAAGACCGTGATTCGAGTTTTCCGATGGTTATTGCGGGGGGACATGCCTGCTATAACCCGGAGCCAATGGCGGATTTCATTGATGCATTTGTGATCGGTGAGGGCGAAGAAATCATTGTTGAAATCGCAAGAACGGTTCAAGCCATGCGTGGGGAAAGTCGCTATGATCAACTTCGCGCGATTGCTCGAATTCAGGGCATGTACGTACCTCGGTTTTATGATGCCACCTATGACGAGGACGGTGTGCTTATTGGCACTGTGCCGAATATGCCTGAAACACCAAAACGAGTGCTAAAACGCATCGTGCCCACACTCCCTAAACCGTTTACCAAGTTCCTCATTCCGAACATCGATACGGTACATAACCGCGCACCAATTGAAATTATGCGCGGATGTACACGCGGCTGCCGCTTTTGCCATGCCGGCATGATCACCCGTCCGGTACGCGAACGCACCGTAGCTGAGGTAATGGAAGCTATTCAGGAAATTATCACCAGCACCGGATTTGAAGAAATTAGTCTCTTGAGCTTATCGTCATCTGATTATGTGTATGTGCATGAACTAGCAGATGCCGTTCATGAGAAATACGCGGACTCCGGGTTAAGTTTGAGCCTGCCCAGCCTGCGAATTGAAAGTACCAGCGCCGACTTGTTAGATAAGTTAGGCGATACACGCCGCAGCGGGTTTACCTTCGCACCGGAAGCAGCAACCGAGAAGATGCGAGATATCATCAACAAATTTGTCCCTGACGAACAAGTGCTGGAAGCGGCACGGGCGGTGTATTCACGCGGTTGGCGTACGATTAAGTTATATTTTATGATCGGGCATCCGGAAGAAACTTTGGAAGATGTACAGGCGATTGTCAACTTGTGTAAAGCGGTGCTTCGTGAGGGTCAGAAAATCATGGGGGGAAAGGCGAACGTCAATGTGGGCGTCAGTACCTTTATCCCCAAGCCACATACACCGTTCCAATGGGTTCCACAGGATACACATGACCAAGTACGCGAGAAACTTCGTTTGCTGGGTAATCAACTCAAAGGACAAGGACTCCACTTGCGCTGGAATAGCATCGAGGACAGTCAATTTGAGGGTATTATGGCACGGGCTGACCGCCGTATGGGACGTGTTATCCAACGTGCATGGGAAGCAGGCTGCAAGTTCGATGCATGGCAGGAATTCCATCATCATCAACAGTGGTTACAGGCAATGGCTGATGAAGGACTCACGCCGGAGTTTTATACCCATCGTGAGCGCGGACTAGACGAGGTTTTCCCCTGGGATCATATTGATGCGGCTGTTCACAAGAAGTTCTTGCGGGACGATTACTTGATGAGCATTAAGGGTGAGACTCGGGTGGATTGCCGGGATAAGTGTTTCGCCTGTGGCATACTGCCCAAGTTCAAAGAAGAACGTTCACAAACCGAACCGACGGCCTGGGAATGCCCACCCGTTAAACCAATTGGTGAACGAAAACGTGCTGGCGGCGATAATAATCGCGTACCAAATGTGGCACTGTTGGATTAACTGAAAATTTACCAGTCCAGGGATGAACTAAACAGAAGTCACCCCCTATTCTATGCTACGACTGTGTACACTATAACCTATGTCAAATGAATTACCCCGCAGCAAGCTAGGGGTATCTAAGAAAAATTCACAGTCCCGCGGCAAGCCGCGAGGTATTAGACCTGATTTGCTGAATAAACCTGTTATAATCCCACCCACTTCGGAAAGGTGAGGATTGAATGCGAATTCGCGTAGAAGGACGTAAACCGCTCAACGGCAGCTACCGTCCGGCGGGCAATACCAACGCAGCGATGGCTCTGCTAGCTGGGGCATTGATGACCGACAAACCTGTGACACTACACAATGTGCCGCGTACCCTAAATATGCTGGCAATGTTGGCCGTTGCAGAAAAAATGGGCGCAAAATTATCATGGTCAGATGAAACCACGCTCATTGTTCAGGCGGAGCAGATCACGCGACGCACGCTGACATTAGCCGAGACAGGTGGGTTGGTCGGTATGATGTTATATCTACCACCGATTTTGACCCGTCGCCAGCATATTCGCATCGAAATTGATTTCCCACTGAACCGCATCCGTACACATCTTGAGGCACTGCAAGATCTGGGCATTCCGGTAATTACAACCCCCGGCGCGATCGAATGTAAGCTAGCGACATGGGATAAACGCGAGATTATCTTGCCACAGACCAGCGTAACCGCGACAAGTATGGTCATGATGCTGGCAACTTCCTTAGGCAAAGAAACCATTATTCACAACGCAGCCTGCGAACCCCATGTGCAGGAATTGGCTAACCTGTTGTGTGAAATGGGCGCACATATTGAGGGAATAGGCTCAAACGTCTTGCGAATTATCGCCCCACCGGAGTTATCAGGGGGTGAGGCGACTATCGGCCCCGACCATATCGAAGCCGCAAGTGTGGCAGCGATTACAGCTTTGAGCGGCGGACGGGTACAGATTGACGGCACGCGACGCAACGACATGCAGATGATTATCAAGACTTACAAGCAGCTTGGCATCCAACTGGATGTTGATGAGGGCTTTCTGTATGTGCCAAAACACGACTCCATCAGTCTTTCAAGTCGGGAAGAAGATGTTGATTTATCGGTTGAAACCTCACCCTGGCCAGCATACCCCAGCGACCTAAGCGCGATTGCCACATTGATCGCAACCCAGGCACAAGGAACAGTGCTCATCCACGAAAAGCTCTTCAACAACCGTCTGCTATTCGTGGACAAACTGAAAGCGATGGGGGCGCAGATTGTGCTGTGCGACCCACACCGTGCGATTGTGGTTGGTCCTACCCCACTTTACGGCATTTATATGGATACGCCGGATGTCCGCGCCGGGTTGGGGATGTTGGGGGCAGCACTGGTGGCTCAAGGTGAATCGGTCATCGATAACGCGCAGGTGATTGAACGGACTTTTGCGGGGGTGCTGGGCAAGCTCAAGGCGCTCGGGGCACAGATTGAGATCGAGCCGTGATTATAAGCAGGTTACAAGCTGCAAGTTCAAAACCCAACATGAAAAACTTTACGTCAAATATCCTTTTGCCATACTTTGCCAGCTCATGAGCCAATCTGCCGTTACTTTCACGAGTATACAAGGCATACGCACGGCCGAAGCAATTATCGGCGAAGGCAAGCCGGTTGTAATGCTTCACGGATGGGGTTCGAACCTTAAACTTGTAACTCCACTAGCAGAAAAACTCGCGCCGATGGGCTACCGTTGTTATGTGCCGGATATGCCAGGATTTGGACAAACATCAGCGCCTAATGTGGGCTGGTCAGTAGGCGAATATGTGAAATGGGTTATCGCATATTTGGATAATCACTCGCTTGATCAAGTGTATCTATTCGGACATTCGTTCGGTGGGCGATTAGGACTGGTGCTCGGAGCGGAACATGGCGAGCGCATTATCAAAATGGCATTGGCTGATGCAGCAGGTGTGCGAGCACAAGTCTCAAACGGCAGACAATGGCGCTTAAAGAGCTATCGACTCGCTTTAAACACGCTCAAAACGATCGGATTGAAACCTCAGGCCGAGCAATTTCGTAATTGGTATAGTGAGCGCTACGGATCAACGGATTACAAAGCTGCTAGGGGTACGATGCGGGAAACGTTCGTCAAAGTGGTGAATGAGGACCTGTTGCTCTATGCTGCACAGGTAAAACCTTCAACCCTTCTCTTCTGGGGCGATCAGGATACAGACACGCCTTTATCGCAGGCGCAACTGCTGGAAAAAACGATCCCGGACGCAGGGTTGGTGGTGTGGGAGGGATCGGGTCACTATAGTTACCTAGAACGTGTGGCTGATACGGCGCGGGTGATGGATCATTTCTTTAAGACATGAGGGAAGTTAATCATGCGAAAGTTTATTTTGCGAGTGATTATTTATGCGGTCGGGATCGCGCTGGTGGCAGAGATTGTACCGGGCATCCATATCCCGAATGACACACTCAGTACCTTGATCATCATTGGGGTACTATTCGGTATTCTAAACGCTATCCTCAAACCGATTATCACGTTCCTTACCTGTCCGCTGGTTATTCTTTCGCTCGGATTGTTCGTACTGGTGATTAACGGCGTGATGCTTCTCATCACGGCAGCGCTCATTCCGGGACGGTTACAAATCGATGGCATTTGGCCTGCGATCCTGGGCGGAATTGTAATGAGTATTATCTCGTTGATACTTGAACGGGTCCTAGGCGTGAATAATAACAATAATCGCGGTGGCAAAAAATGAATCACCCCGCGGCAAGCCGCGAGGTATTCGACCTGATTAGATGAAATAAACGCAACCCCGATTTCATAATTATGGACAAACGATAAGCAAATTTTATGCCGATTGAACTCCTTGTCATTGCACTCATCTGGTTGGTAGGTACATGCTTCCGCATCTACAAGCAAGCACGGTTCTTCCAAATCGAAGAATATATGAACCTGCGCTACCTGCGGTGGTACATTGCCAAACGCGAGCGATGGCTGACTACCCGACCGGCGGTGGCCTGGTTGGGCGGCATGGTGATCGGCGTAATTTTGAGCGAAGCACCTGGGAGTTTTATGTTGACCGTGGTGGGTGCAATTGCAGCTGGCATCGCGGTGTGGCCTGCTAATGAGGGAGAAGTCAAAAAAGGCTTTAAGGCGACCCCACGCGCCAGGCGGCTTTTGAGCGCATCTTTCGGATTAGCAATCGTTACCCTAGCCCTACGCCTTGCCCTCTTCAATCGATTACCTATACCCGATATAGGTGAGGTGAAGTTCGCAGGGGTGTCGTTCGCGGGGCTGTTGGCGTTCCTGTGCGCACCATTGATATTGGTAGGTGGCAATGTAATTATTCAGCCGGTCGAGGCGTTTATGCGCCAGCGATTTATCAACCGCGCAAAGGGTGTGCTGGCCGAGGTTAATCCAGTGGTGGTCGGTATTACCGGCAGTTACGGCAAGACAACCACCAAGAATTATATCGCGCAGATTTTGAGCGGCCGCTATAAAACTTACCCTACTCCAAAAAGTTATAACACGATGATGGGCGTGTGCATCGCTATCAACAACGATATTGCCAATGATCATAGTATCGAATACTTTATCTGCGAGATGGGTGCGTATATTCCCGGCGAGATCGAACGGATAGCCGAGCTAACACATCCGACGATAGGTGTGGTGGTGGAAGTCGGGCCACAGCATTTGGAGCGATTCGGTACGGTGGACAACATAGCGACTGCCAAGTATGAGATTATTAAGACACTACCTCCGGATGGCGTTGGCGTGTTCAATTGGGATAATCCCTATGTGCGCCAGATGTACGAACGTGACTATCCGAAAACACGATTGGCTGTGAGCCGGGCGGTTGATCCCCAAAATGTGGCAACAGGCGGCCCACGCTTCATTGCGAGCGAGATCAGCGAGTCCCTGGATGGGTTACGCTTCAGGGTAACGGATACTCAAACGGGCGATAGTGAAACCTTTGAAACGGCTTTATTAGGCGAACACAACGTCACGAATGTGCTGCTGGCGACGGCAGTAGCGATCCACGAAGGGATGAAGCTGCGCGATGTGGCCTATCGGGTAAAGGCATTAAAACCAGCTGAAAGCCGGTTGGTACGGCAGGCTACGGCCCAAGGTATCACGGTGATTAATGATGCCTACAGCGCGAATCCGGCAGGCGTAGTGAGTGCCTTGAAAGTGTTAGCACTACACAATACGGGTAAACGCTTATTGATTACCCCCGGTATGGTGGAGCTTGGGCCATTACACGAGCCAGAAAACAAGAAACTGGGCATCGAAGCGGCACAATATGCCAGCGATGTGATTTTGGTGGGAGCCGAGCAAACTGCGCCGATTAAAGCCGGACTTAGTGAAGCTGGTTTCCCTAACGACCATTTGCACGTGATGGAAACCCTAGCCGAAGCGATTGATTGGTATCAAACCAACCTAAAATCCGGCGACACGGTTTTGTTTCTGAACGATTTACCAGAAACCTACAGCAGCTAATTTTATGTCGACGGTGGCAACTGATTGGCAAAATTCGTCAATTTCTTCACGTTTAATATGCATTTTTGGCGATAATGGTGCAGTTTCGGCGGTTGGCCCGGCTGATAATGCGGCAATTCTGGCAAGTGGGCTGCCGCCGCCAAGATTGCCATTAACCATAGTTGATTAAGTACATTGCATGATCGTCCAGCAATCTTCAAAACGGCGATTAGCTAGGCTCTCCTTGGGAATACAGATATACAATGTTCCCGTTTCACCCCAAATGACATCAAGACTTCCATCCGTGTCAATCTGAAACAGAAACTGCCATTTCTTCGTTTCGGTTTGTATGTAGCTAATCTGTTCATCAGTAAATCTATAGAGTTGGTCAGGGAATTTCTGCCGTTCAAGCTGTTGACTATTGATGATAATTTCTTCTTGAACACTTCCTTGCCATAATTGGGGGTATCCTAATCAAAAATGACATGGCGCAGGATGAACAACTTTTCCTAATTTGAAGTATGACGTAAGTTCGGTTGGAACCGACCAGTTGTAAAATTTACTCGCGACATCCCTATCGTCCAAGAAATCAATGGTAAAGTCAGAAGCCTCACTCCCAAAAATTCTTGGTAAGGTTAAAGTTCTCTGATATTCAATCCGATGAGATGGAAGCTCAGTTACCAGTCGGAACTCTCCTTGATAAGTTGGATGAATCGTCCGTATTAGTGGCACATTTTCATCTTCCACATAAAGGACACGCCATGCACTTCGTTGTTCATACATTCCAAAAATCATGTCATCAGTTTCGATGAAGTAATACAGAATGCCTTGATGAGGTAAAATGCCGTCAAGATCACATTTAGCGATTTCTGAAAACTTAAACTGTCCGATAAAAGTGAGTGGTACTGAATTGTAATAAGGCCATTGCATATTGGCTGGTAGATCGGGCAATCCACCGAGTTTAGAAGCACCAACAGGTAATTTATCATCATCAACTGCTTCTCTGGTCATGTATATACATGGTTGCGCGAGTTGAATAATTTTCTCTTCAAGGCGGTTAAGGCCAAAGGATCGAATTTGTTCCCTAAGTGTTTCAACATCTTCGAACATATTATTCGGGAATCCTTTTTTGCGTGATGTATCACAAGTAAATATGAATATTATAGCACAAAAGTTCCACAAACCAAGTTCGAAAAAGGTTTGAAATGCGGTAAGATTGAGTGCGAAAGTTTTTTGTGATTTATGGCAGCATACGGGGAGGGTCAGCATGAAGAATGTCGTCGTTACAGGTGGCAGTGGCAAGGCGGGGCGGGCGGTGGTACGTGATCTGGTGGCACATGGCTACAATGTGCTAAATGTGGACGTCGCGCCCTCGCGTGATCCAGCAAGCCGTTTTTTGAAGACCGATTTGACCGATTACGGACAAACGGTAGAAGCGCTGGCAAAGGCCGAAGCGGTTGTGCATCTGGCAGCAATACCCGCACCGGAACTGCTGCCGGACGAATTGACCTTCCGCATTAACATGAGCAGCACTTATAACGTATTCAGCGCAGCGACCACATTGGGATTGAAGCGTGTGGTGTGGGCATCCAGCGAAACAACATTGGGGCTGCCGTTTGACAAAGAGCAACCGGACGGCGCACCAATTGATGAGACGCAAACGTTATATCCCGAAAGCAGCTATGCCCTATCAAAAGTGCTGGGCGAGGAAATGGCGCGGCAATTCAACCGATGGTCAGGTGTGCCGTTTGTAGGGCTGCGGATTTCCAACATCATGGAGCCGGAAGATTACCAGAAGTTCCCGACCTATTGGGATGATACTAAAATCCGCAAGTGGAATCTGTGGGGTTATGTGGATGCACGAGATGTGGCGCAAGCCTGCCGATTGGGACTTGAGGCGGCGGTCACGAACGCTGACCATTACATCATCGCGGCGGCGGATACCTGCATGACACGACCGAATAAAGAACTGCTGGCGGAAGTGTTCCCGAACGTGCCGCAGCGGGGCGATGTGGGCGAACATACGACACTGCTGAGCATCGACAAGGCCAAGAAAGTGCTGGGTTATGCTCCACAATATTCATGGCGTGAATATGTGAAGGCGTTTGTCTAGAAGACAAATTTGAACCGTCAATACACCTACTCCTTAGTCCTCCCCCGCAACCGACGGAGGAAATAAACATTGCCGATGAGATTTTCGCATCAGTCACTTTTAACTACAGAGAGTTTAGAGAAATACGATTATGACCGTTGCCATCACAAGACAGCCAGCAGGGTCGATTGCGAAGTGCGAACTCACGTATATCGAACGCATCCCTATTGACTACGCGAAGACTGTAGAGCAGCACAAAGCTTATTGTGATGGTCTGCGGGACTGCGGTGTAAAAGTGGTTACTTTGTCCCCTGTGGGTGATCTGCCAGACAGTGTGTTCGTGGAGGACACTGCGATTATCCTGGATGAAGTAGCAATCATCACACCGATGGGGATTGCTTCACGGCGGCCTGAACCGGCGCTGATTGAGCCAGAGATTGCACAATTTCGTCCGACTGTTCCCATCGCATTACCTGCAACCATAGAAGGGGGCGATGTGATGCGGTTGGGCAAAGCGATTTTCGTCAGCGTATCCACCCGGACGAACGCAGCAGGCATTAACGCGCTGACCGCCATTGCGTCGGCATACGGCTACACCGTAACAACTGTCGCACTGCGGGACTGTCTGCATCTGAAGTCCGCCTGTACAGCACTGGACGATCATACCATTTTGCTCAATCCGGCATGGGTGGATACGTCAGCTTTTTATGGTTACGAATTGATCGATATCGCACCAGATGAGCCGGGTGCAGGAAATGTTGTACGCGCTAACGGCAGCATCTTGATGAACAGTCCCTATATACATACAGCAGAGATTGTCGAGCAGCGGGGTTATCGGGTGTGCGCGGTTGATACGTCCGAGTTCACGAAGGCCGAAGCGGCGATGACATGTATGAGCTTGATTGTGGACTAAGAAGCAAAGATTTGAACCGCCACGACGCCAAGTTTAGGGTAGTAACTTGAGATAATCACAGTATTTAGGATGAATTTAACTTTCGCATGAGCGATTCATATTGGGTTGACATCAAAAAGCGTAACGTTTTCCTCGACAGGTCACCCCATATAATGCATATTAGCGCCTGGTGAAATAAACTCCTACAAGGTTTAATATGTCAAATCCGAGGGTACGACTCGTCATTCTATTAATGCTCACATGGCTATCCACATGGTATGTAACCAGTCAATTGATTATTCCTAATGTTGACACACGCATCGCCTTCGTCAATCTGTCACTGGAAGGTCAAAATGAGCCACCTTATCGCTACCGCCTATTTGAACCAGTAGTTAACAAGGCTATTCAGGACAGCTTACTATCGAGTATTGCAGATGCCAAAATCCAACATGTTGCCAGTTACTTTTTGTTCTCGCTAATTGTTTTTGCGCTGCTTTACTATTTACTGTACCGGTATTTCATTCATTTTTTCACCCCACAAATTGCTCTAATAGGGCTTCTACTCTTTCAGGTTGCTGTACCTTTAGCTGTAACGGGTTTTTACATGGAGGGAGATTTTGTAACCGTAGTCGTCTATCTGGCAGCATTAAACCTTATGCTGGACAAAAAGGATCGGTGGATGCCATTGGCTGTTGGCTTCGGGGCGTTCGTTCGGGAACAGACCATTTTTATACTCCTCATCTACCTGATCTATCATTATGCAAATCACACGCTTACCCGACAAAGGCTGATTATGATTGGCATCAGCGGGTTGATTTTTGGCACCATCTTTATAGTCCTTCGCCTAGCACTGGGGGTCATTCCAACGACCTACACAACGGCCTTCCATATCAGTGAGAATCTCAGTCCGGGGCGATTATTTATACGCACGATCCCGCTTTGGTTGGCCGAAATCATTGGCTTCCTCACCCTATCCATTATGGCATATCGCAGAAGTCATAGTTTCTTCCGTTTGACATTATTCAGTTTGAGCATCTATGTTGTGTTATTCTTCTTCAATGGACTATTAAATGAGCTTGGCAAATTTCTTCCGGCGCACCTCATATTGATACCGATGAGTTTACAGGTGCTAACAGGTGAATATATCAGCGATGCAAAATTGAAAAGCTAGATAACAAACACCTATGCAACTTAATGCTACCTTACTCCTCATATTGGCTACAGCACTGATGATCGTCACGCTGGTGCTGGCGTTCATACCGATCTTGCCGGGGCCATTGATGCCGTGGGCGGTAGCGATTGTTTACGGCATACTCACAGGCTGGCAGAGGGTCACACCGTTGGCCGCGTTGATCGTGACTCTGCTCATGCTGGTGGGCGTGACCGCCGATTATTGGCGTCCGCTGCTGGGTGCAAAGACTACCGGAATGGGTTGCCGCACTTCATTGGGCAGTTTCGCAGGTGGGTTTATTGGCACGTTTCTGATTCCGATACCCTTATTGGGAACGGTGATCGGATTGGTAGCCGGAGCGCTGCTGATTGAGCTGGCACAATTCGGTAACCTGCGTAAAGCCATGGGTGCAGGTCGTGCGGCATTGAAGCAGTTTGTGGTGGGTTATGCGCTGACGATTGCCATCAGTGTCGCAATCTTTGTAGTGTATTTGATTAGTATTCTTTCGACACAGTAGCTCATCCAGGCTACATTCGTTACACTTTTTGGACGTATCTAACAACGGTTAGCTGAAAAGAGTGTTTATGAACTACGTACTGATAAAAGGTATCTATCATGTGGTCGGCCATTCACCGGATGGTGACTCGATCAAATTTAAGGCGATGAATCCGGCATATTGGCAGCTTATCAACAGTGAGTTCGCGACTGAGTTCGCGCAGAATTTCGCCAGCAATGACGGTGCTATCCAACTGCGGTTGCAGGGAGTAGATGCACTGGAAACCCATTACGCAGCGCCCAAGCCAACCGTACCAGCCGATCTCAAAGGTAAGACCAGCGCAACCCTGAAAGAACCGCCCTACATGAGCCTGAGCCAACCGTCAGCGATGGCAAAAGGTGCAGCCGAATACTTTATGAAGCTGCTGGGCATCACCGAGGTTAAGTGGCGTAATTCACCGCGCGGATCGTACATTACCGAGGCTCGGATGACGGTAGGGAATGCTACCGCACTCATCAAGGAACAGGGCAAAGATGGTGTTCCTGGTTTCATCGTATCGGGCGATATTGAGAAGAACGGGCGTCCGATCTCATGGGTGTTCGGGGGCGACATCGCAATCAAAGATGGTTCGGTGGTGAGTACCGATCAACTGGCAGAGATTGCGGATAAGAGCGCCAATTACGAACTGCTGCGGTCGGGCATGATCTATCCGCTGTATTACATGACGCTGGCAGGTAAGCTGCGACGCAAACTCGACGCGGCGGTGCAGGAAGCGCAAACCAATGCTAAGAAGCCTGACAGCTCGACACAAACGCCCCCAACCAACATCTGGCAGCTCGACCGTTCAACCAGCGGCGTTACACTAGCGACACTCAAGGCTATCACCGATGATAATGTGGTCTATCCCGATTTATTCCGGCGTATCCTGCGACATTATCAACTGGTGCAGATGAACGCCTATTGGGCTGCACTGCGAAGTGGTGCAACCAACGTCACGCCACCAACCGGATTCGATTTGGGCAAGCTGTTCGACGGCGCGAATCCGTATGTGTTCGTCATCAGCGACCAGGATTTTGTGAGGATGGCCGACATATTTGAAATCAGCGGCGACAGCCTACGCATGAAGAAATCACCAGCCGATCTGGTGTTCCTATCGTAAGGCGATGCGATATGCGTTCGTGATTGCCTATCCCGCTGTGGCGTATTAGACGGTAAAATAGCCCACACTTGAACCGCCGCTTCGTGCTATCGCGAGGCACGCCAAGGGAAGTCAAAATCAAATATGAGTGCAAATCGTAAAACAGTCGTCGGAGTCATCTTCGGCGGGCGCAGCGTAGAGCATGATGTTTCAATCGTCACCGGTCATCAAGTGATGCGGGCATTTGACCCGGAACGTTATGAAGTCGTACCGATCTACATCGACCGACAGGGCAAATGGTTCACTGGCGAGCCACTAACCGAACTGAAAAACTTCAAGAATGAGGTGATCAGCCTGAAGGGTGTGCAGAGCGCGATTTTGTCGCCGAGTGTGCAGCATCATGGGCTGATCATCAACCCGACAGCGGGACGTTTCGATAAAGCTGAAATCAAACGGCTCGATGTCGTCTTTCCGGCGATACATGGGTCGCATGGCGAAGATGGTACGATCCAGGGGTTGCTCGAACTGGCGGACATCGCTTATGTAGGCTGTGGCGTGATGGCCTCGGCGATTGCTAACGACAAGATCATGACAAAGATCGTGCTGAGCCAGCAAGGTGTGCCGATTGTCGAAGGTGTGTCATTCAGCCGCGCCGAATGGCTGGAGTCATCCGATAAAGTCATCAGCCATCTGATCCACGAACTGCACTACCCGATGTTCGTCAAACCAGCGACGTTGGGATCGAGTATCGGAATTGGCAGAGCGAACGACGAAGCCCTGTTACGGGCACATATTGAGGTCGCTATCAGTTTAGACCGCCGCGTACTGGTCGAGCAGGCGGTGGAAAATGCGACTGAGATCAACTGTGCAGTATTGGGCGGTGACAATGATATTCAAGCCTCGGTGTTGGAACAGCCGGTGTCGCTGGCGCAGTTCCTAACCTTTGAAGAAAAATATACACGCGGCGGCGAAGGCATGAAAAGCGCCGAACGTATTATCCCTGCCCCGCTGAATGATGATTTGGCGGCAAAGATCAAGGGCATCGCTATTCAAGCATTTCGAGCGGTTGAAGGTCGAGGCACAGCGCGGATTGATTTCCTTGTTAAGCCAGAAACCAACGACGTCTACCTGAATGAGATCAATACGATGCCGGGTTCTTTAGCATTCTATTTATGGGATGCTCAGGGGATGCCGCCGCGTGATGTGGTGCATAAGCTGGTGGAGATCGCGCGCGATATGCAGGCCGAGAAGCGTAAAAATAATTACGATTATCAGACCAATCTTGTTAATCTGGTAGACTCGCGTGGGCTGAAGGGTGTGAAAGGCACAAAAGGCGGCAAGACAGGCTCAGGTTAAGACTCATGCGATGCACCACAAGTCAGATACAAATCAAACCTGACCTGTGCTATGCTTGTTTCGATCTTTACCCTAAGCCTGCTGGATGAGACTGTGCCTTATCAATCCAATGGTGGTCGCCGCAACAACGTACAATTGGGAGTCGGACGCTCGGTCTGGGCTGGAGCGCCACCGCCTGCCATCCCTGAGCGCGCATTAGATGGTATTCCCGGTTGTTTGGCATGGTTATCGTTGCTGTTCGCGATAGCCAGTGCTATTGCATTTCCTCGCCTACTGCTCCTGATTGCCGCATTACTCGGTTTTTATTCGGCGGTGCGTTTTTTGTTCGCGGGCATCGCCAACGTGATGGGATTACGGAAAATCGACCAATGGGAAAAAACCGATTGGTATACCCGCTACCAAGAAGAAGCCAACAGTGAATCACTCGCCTGGAATTCTGTTCACCACGTCGTCATTATCCCCAACTACAAAGAACCGGATGAGATCTTACGGCAAACACTTGATAATTTAGCGGCACAAAATCAAGCACGACAGCGCATGACAGTCGTATTGGCGATGGAAGCCGGAGAAGATGGCTGCGTTGAGAAAGCTGAACGTCTCGTCCACGATTATGAGCCATGTTTTGCAAACCTGTTTTTCGCCGTGCATCCACGCGGACTGCCGGGTGAGATGCAGTGTAAATCCGCCAACGAAGCATGGGCGGCACGATGGGTTAAACGCAAGTTAGTCGATCAGATGGGTTATAACATCGATCACATCTGCGTCACTACACAGGACGCCGACTCGCTGTGGCATAAAGATCATTTTTACGCCCTGACCTATCTTTTTGCGATTACGCCGGAGCGTCATCTGCGCTTCTGGCAAGCACCCATTCGTTATCACACCAACATCTGGGATATTAACCCGTTACTGCGGATTGTGAATGCTTATTCGACCGCATTTGAGTTGGCTTATCTGGCCGCACCCTGGTGGATACCCATGCCAATGTCGTCTTATTCGCTGAGTCTAAAGCTGCTGGATAACAGCGGCTATTGGGATGGTGATGTGATCGCGGATGAGTGGCATATGTTCATCAAATCGTATTTTGCGCGGGAAGGCGCGGTGATGCTCGACCGGATATTTCTCCCTTTTTCGGCCACGGCTGTTACAGGTGAAACGCTGATACAAGCCCTAAAGAACCGCTACCAACAATCGCTGCGGCACGCATGGGGAAGCAAAGAAGTGGGTTATATCGTCGCTAAAATGTTGGAGCAACCAGAAGTCGATTTCGGTGTATCATTCAAACTGCTTTTCCGCGTCGCGCACGATATTTTACTGGCAGGCGCAGGTTGGGTCATCATCACAGCGGGCGCGCAGCTCCCTTTTCTCTTCAACCCAACGTTATTGCGACAGGTGCTGGCTGAAGGCCTCAACAATCCTGCATACATGCTGCTACAAGTGTCCTTTATCCTGGTGTCCATCTTAGGTATAGTTTTCTGGTATCAGGATGTGATTAAGCGTCCACCACGCACACGCAAACAGACCTTTATCGAGCGTATTTTCACCATACTCAGTTTTCCGCTGCTTCCGATATTGACCCTGATTGTGGTAGCAATCCCGGTGCTTCAAGCGCAAACGCGGTTGATGGTGGGTATTCCGCTGCGATTTCAGGTCAGTAAGAAGATTTAAAGCTTTAAATCACAGGCACAGCGCTATAGAGCTTTGTGTCATTAATCCGCTAGGTTCAGCCATTCAGTGGGGAGAATATCATGGCAAGAGTGGGATACATTGGGTTGGGTATTATGGGGGCGTCGATTGTCCGCAATCTCATGAAAGCCGGACACGAGTTGGTGGTACATAACCGCAGCCAGAAAATTGTGGAGCAGTTGGTGAGTGAGGGCGCAACGTCCGCACCCTCGCCTAAAGAAGTGGCGCAGCAGGTCGAGTTCGTGTTCACAAACCTGCCCGACTCGCCAGATGTAGAAAAGGTCGTGCTGGGCGCGAACGGCATTATAGAAGGCGCACATACGGGACTGATCTATATCGATAACAGCACGATCAAGCCCGAAACGGCTCGGACACTGGCCGAAAAATTGGCAGAAGTTGGCGTTTCAGCTTTGGATGCTCCCGTAAGTGGCGGTGATGTGGGCGCGAAAAATGGTACGCTGACGATCATGGTTGGTGGACCACAAGCTGCATTCGATAAAACAATACCCTTGTTCCAGGCGATGGGTAAGGCATGGGTGCTGGTCGGTGATAGCGGTGCGGGACAGATCGCCAAAGTCTGCAACCAAATTATCGTCGGCGCACAGATGGCGGCCTTGGGCGAGGCACTAATAACCGCACAAAAAGCAGGCGTTGATCCCAGCCGTGTGGTTGAGGCCATCAAAGGTGGTGCAGCGCAAATGTGGACCTTGGACGTAAAGCCACCACGGCTGTTCGCAGGTAACCGTGGGCCAGGCTTTAAAGCGCATATGCAGCACAAGGACTTGGGAATTTGCCTCGATACCGGCAAGACCTACGGTATCCCGATGCCCCTCACCGCTGTGATTCAGCAGTTGTATACGACCATGCTGCAACATGGACAGCATGATCTGGATAACAGCGCGGTGGTCGGCGTATATGAGCAGTTGGCGAACATCAAGCTCAGCGAACCACTACGTCCCAGGCCAGAACCTTTAGATCCAGTGGAAGAAGCTGAAATCGAATCCTTCCCCGGCAGCGATGCACCGGCACGCTAAATACGGGCATTCGTAAGCGGCTAAAAGTGGTTTCCCGGAAAATTGATGTCATAGGAGCGAGAGCGCGAAGATCGTGCTCACGAGTATTACAATGCAGTACAGTTTAGACCCACACCAGACAAAAAGCGCCGTTCTGGAAAGTTTAGAGCGAAATCCCCGGCTTTATGTGGAAGAAAACTTCATCGATCGGATGAAGGCTCTTGACGTACTTGAGTTCCAAATGCTCGATGAGATGGAACTGGAGACTGACAGTCGAGCGGTTGACGCAGAACCATCACCATTTATGCGACGAGCGGAAGCCATCCAACTCAAGCTAGAAGCGGCCAATGAAGGACTATTCAGCCGTCTGCTAGCAAACATTCGATCCGGTGATCGCGCCACGCTCAAACGCTATTTGCGGAAGGCCGAGCAAGAAATCGCCCCACAAACAAGCGACGATGAGGTTGACTACGATGAGATGGATATGCTCATCAATGGGCTGTTGGAAGTGCCCGTTGTTCCATCTGAGCCGGACGCACGCGACGCAGGTATCATGTTCTTTCAACCGACGCAGACACGCATTATCTTGAAGATCATCGATCTGTTGCAGCTGCAAGCCGATGACATCTTCTATGATCTCGGTTCTGGCATCGGGCATGTACCGATACTGGTCAATTTACTGACAGATGTTCGCACCAAGGGTATCGAACTGGAAGCCTCGTATGTCCGCTATTCTGAAGCCTGTTTAGAAAAGCTCGCCGTAGCGGATGTCCAGTTTATTCAGGCGGATGCACGCGAAGCGAACTATGATAATGGGACGGTCTTTTATATGTATACCCCGTTTAAGGGGGAGGTCTTGCAGCAGGTACTCAACCGGCTCGAAGCACAAGCGCAGCGACGACCGATACGCATCTGTGCATATGGCCCATGTACCGCACACGTCCGCAAACAGCAGTGGCTGCAAGCCGTGTATCAAGCTGGCAAGAAAGAAACAGATCTCGGTATCTTTCATAGTTTATGATCATCAAATGGGTTCCGGATTGCACCATCCGCACTTCATTTAGATTTCCGATTCGTAGGCTGTTCTTGAAATTGTCAGCGAGTTCAATAGGAAATGCGCTATGCAACTTGATGCCTATCTCAAACGCATTCATTACACCGGTGATCTGAAGCCGGACTTCACCACGTTGAAAGCTATCCATCGGGCGCATTTGTTATCTGTCCCTTATGAAAATCTGGATATCCACCGCGACTGTCCGCTTACGGTCGATGTATCGCAAATTTACGAGAAGATCGTCACCCATAAACGAGGCGGTTGGTGCTTCGAGATGAATGGCTTATTGGCATGGGCGCTGCGCGAAGTGGGTTTCGACGTCACCATGATGTCGAGCTTCGTTGGGCGCGAGCAATCCGAGCCAATACCCAATGGCGCGGGAGATCATTTGATTCTGCGGGTTGAACTGGATCAGCCTTATTTGGCCGATGCGGGATTTGGCAATGGCATCCTCGAACCGATCCCCTTAGCTGAAGGCACTTATCAACAAGGTTTCTTGACTTACAAACTTGCTCAGGTAGATGGACGCTGGTGGTTTACAAACCAGATTTATGGTGGGCCGGGTTTTGACTTCGACCTCAAACCTTATCAACTAAGTGACTTCGCTGGACAATCCACCCGCCTGCAAACATCACCCGAATCAGGCTTTGTACGGGCGACTGTCTGTATGCGGTTTACGGCGCATGGAGGCATGGTCATTTTACGGGGCGCGGTTTTACGGCGTATTTCAGCAGCGGGCGCACATGACGAGACGATTGATAACGGTACAGACTATGAGCAGGTGTTGATCGACCAATTTGATTTGCATCTGCCCGACATCAACGCGTTGTGGGACAAAGTATGGGCACGACATCAGGCATGGGTAAAGGAACAAGGATAAGTTCGTCCTACTCAAAAACAGAACTCGCCCTATAATGGTTTCACCTGTTGAATAGTAGAATTTGATATATCCAGTGAAAGAACGTGTACAGAAATTGATGGCACAGGCCAACCTCGGTTCGCGCCGTGCCTGTGAAGATGTCATCAGCCAGGGACGCGTGCGCGTCAACGGCAAGGTGATTCATCTGGGCGACCAGGCCGATGCCCAAAGAGACATCATTGAAGTGGATGGCATTAAGCTCGCCTTCCCCGAGCAAAAACTTTATATCGCCTTCAACAAACCGAAGTATGTGCTGTCAACCGACGAACCGCACGAAGGTGACACGCGCAAAATCATCACCGATTTTTTGCCCTATAAAGAACATCTTTTTAGCGCGGGGCGGTTGGATGCGGACAGCGAAGGCCTGATGGTGCTGACTAATGATGGTGAGTTGGCGAATATGCTCACTCACCCGCGTTACCGCCACACCAAGACCTATAAGGTAGTCATCAGCGGACTGCCGACGCAAGAAACGCTGCTCCGATGGCAATCGGGCGTCGAGTTGGATAACGAAGATGGCACGATTGATTATACCGGCCCGTGCTACATCCACCTGATGGAAGGTGGGGAGAAAGAATCGACACTTCGCATCGTCATGACGGAAGGCAAAAAGCGCCAAATCCGCCGGACAGCCTCGCTGTTGGGGCATACAGTGAAGTCACTGATCCGCACACAGATGGGTAAACTGGTGTTGGGTACACTGCGCCCCGGTGAATGGCGTGAACTAACAGCCAAAGATTTGGCCGCGCTCAAAACACCCGCCGATGAACTCGGTCAGATCAAGGGCAAAGCGGCCGCACGACGCGCCAGTGGTCGACCATTTATTGAGCGTGCACCGGGTACAGGCCCAACTAAGCGCCCTGTCGTCGCGGCAACACGTTCCAGAAAAGATAAAGACAAAAAGAAGCGTCCCCCACCGGGAGGACGGCGTAACCAGAGGACAGGGGCGAAATGACCCTTTCGGCAGAAGTACAATCCTACGTGGCGCGGCAGCCCCGCTTACGCTGGCGGAGAGTACTGCTGCGCGGCTTGATACGGTCCTTGGGCTTCAAAGTGATATGGGATGTAACCATTACTGGAACCGAGAACATCCCTGCTAATGGCCCAACGATTATTATGATGAATCACATTTCGATGATTGATCCGGTACTATGCATGGGGGCAGTCACCAGCCGTTTCGTCATCCCGATGACGAAAATCGAGAATATGAGTAACCCCATTATTGGGCCGTTTGTGCGCTGGTGGGGATCATATACGATTAATCGTGGTGAGGTTGATCGTAAGGCGCTAACCAACTCGATTGAACTGATCAAACACGGGCAGTTGATCTTGATCGCGCCGGAAGGTCATCGCCATCCCGACGGTTTAGGCGAGGCGAAAGATGGATTGGCGTTTATCGCCACCAAAGCCAACGCGGTAATTGTCCCCACAGCGATCTCTGGCGCGGTCGGCTGGAACAAGAAGTTGTTCCGCTTCCAACGCCCCACCATCAACGTCAACTTTGGGAAACCATTCAAATTCAAAACGGGCGGTGGCAGTCGTGTTCCGCGCGAGGCGCTGGCGGCCATGAGTCATGAGGCCATGTACCAGTTAGCGATTGCCGTCAAAGACGAAACCAAACGTGGCTTCTACAGCGACCTAAGCAAAGCGACGACTGAGTATTTGGAATTTGTTAAAACATAATCCATCCCTTTTGAATCCTTTTGACCATTTCGACACTCTTACTAGATGAATCGCTAATTAATCAGGAGAGTGTGAAATGTTTTACCCCAAAAATGTACCCAACTGGGAACGCGCCATCCGTATCGGCCTCGGTATTGTTTTGATTGCGATTGCCATATTGCAGCAGCCATTTGGAATAATTGGTGCGATCTTATTGATTATGGGCGGCATATCTGCTATCGCCACCGGCTTTGTGGGATGGTGCCCTGCCTGTGCTTTAGTCGGACGTAAAATCAAACAGCAATCCAAGTCAGGCTTGTAACCACTCATGACATCACTTGTCCAACACGCGATCGACGGCAGCACTGAAGCAATAGAAACTTTATTGCTTCAGTACCAGCCATCGCTGACCCGTTTTGCCCGTAAATTCTGTTCCACGCCGGATGACGTCGAAGACGCGGTACAGGAAACGCTGTGGGTTATCTACCGCAAGATCAACAGACTACGCACGACTAAAGCCTTTGTGTCGTGGGCCTTTCAGATTGTCCGCAACGAGTGTTACGCCCTGCTCAAATACCACAAACAGGGTTCAAATCACATCGAAATCTCTAAACTGGATTATCTCGACTACGCTGCCAGTAATGACCACGATTTGTATTCGACGTTAGCACAAGATCTAATCACCGCTATTGAAAAACTACCCTTACCACAGCGAGAAGTGCTTATCCTTCGTGACATCGAAGGTTTGACAGCACCCGAAGTCGCGGGGAAGCTGCATATCTCAATTGAAACGGTCAAAAGCCGCCTGCATTATGCCCGTGCGACCTTGCGACATCTGCTCGAATCGTGGGTAGCGTGAAAGTCACAAAGGACTGTTAGGGGAATTTTACTTGCCTTACAGCTCTGTTCCTATTATGATGCTGCACAATTCGATAAAAAGATAAGGAGTTAATCGCGAACTGATCGGGGGCTTAGATAGCGCACGGTCCAGCTTAGCTGGATGACGAGGTGGCGGTTGCTTGCAGCGATGCAGGCTTAATCCCCATAACGGGGAAAAAATCGAAAGATCAGCGGATGCCGCCGGGGTGCTTCCACCATCCCTTTGTCTTACCCCTCCGTACAAAAGAAGCAGTCCACGAAAACCGGTGCGTAAGTGCCGGGACAAGTGGCAGCGTGTGGACAGGATGCCCGGCCATAAGGGAGTGGGGCTTCGCGTAATCGAACCGTGCCTGCGCCGCAGGGGACGATTGCATCCTGTTATCACGCGCGGATAGGCTCGTGCCTGTCCCTACAACGGAGGATTCTCTCATGTGTGGCATTGTTGGATATATTGGTAAGCAGGACGCAACCCCGATTATTATCGACGGGTTAGGTCGTCTCGAATATCGCGGCTATGACTCGGCAGGTGTGGCGGTCATTCACGATGGCTGCATCAAGCTGCGGCGGGACGTGGGCAAACTCAGTAACTTACGCGCCAAAGTCAAAGCTGATCCCATCAGCGGTCATATCGGCATCGGACATACACGCTGGGCAACGCACGGCGCGCCAGCCGAACGGAATGCCCATCCCCACATCAGCATGGATGGCGAATTCGTAGTAGTCCACAACGGCATCGTCGAAAATTACCTCGAACTGAAACATGAATTGATGGCTGAAGGGGTCGAGTTCAAATCGGACACCGATACCGAAGTCATCGTCCAACTGATCGAACGATTTGCTCACAACGGCGTACGCGTCAACCTGACTGAAGCCACTCGTAAAGCAGTCGGTTATTTACGTGGCGCACATGCCATCGTCGTCATGAGCCGCGCCAGGCCGGATGAATTGGTAGCGGTTCGCATTGGTAACGCAGGCGGAGTCGCTCTCGGCCTCGGTGAGGGTGAAAACTTCATCGCCTCGGATATTCCCGCAATCCTCGAACACACCTGCCGTATGATCTTCCTCGAATCGCGACAAATGGTGACCATCACTGACGACAACTATCACATCCAGACACTTGACGGAAATACGGTTCAAGGTGTAATCCACACTATTCCCTATGATCCAATTACCGCCGCCAGAGGTGAGTTCAAGCACTTTATGCAGAAGGAAATCTTCGAGCAAGCCCGAAGCTTGACTGACACTATTTGTGGTCGCGTGGATTTCGAACGTGGCGAGGCACTTTTACCCGACCTCAACCTGACTGTCAAGCAGGCCAAAGCGCTGAACCGTATCGTCACAGTTGCCTGTGGCACCAGTTATTACAGCGGACTGGTAGGCAAATTCTTCATTGAGCAAATGGCACGATTGAACGTGGAGGTTGATTACGGCAGCGAATACCGTTACCGCGACCCCATTATCGATGCCCAAACCGCAGTCCTTGCCATCACCCAAAGTGGTGAAACAGTGGACACCCTGGCCGCAATGGAAGAAGCCTATGCCAAGCAGGCTACACTCTGGAGCATCGTCAACAATGTTGGCAGCCAGGCCATGCGCATGAGTGATGGCTATATAACTATGAATGCTGGGCCAGAAATCGGCGTGGCGTCCACCAAAGCCTTCACCGCCAGCATCGTTGATCAATATCTACTGGCGCTGCATCTCGGCAATTTGCGCGGCACCTTAACCACCGAACAACGCCAGCAGTATGCCTTTGATTTGGGGCGCTTACCTGATCTGGTAGGACGTGTGCTTGAAAGCGAATTGCAGGTCAAAGCTCTAGCCGCCCTGCTCCATCACTATACCGATTTCCTCTACCTGGGACGCGGCATCAATTATCCGATTGCGCTGGAAGGTGCATTGAAGCTCAAGGAAATCAGTTATATTCATGCCGAGGGTTATCCCGCTGGCGAAATGAAACACGGACCCATCGCGTTGATTGACGACCAGATGCCGGTATTATGCATCGCACTCAAAGATTCATTGTATGAAAAGATGGTCAGCCAGATTGAGCAGGCCAAAGCGCGGGGCGGCATTGTCATAGCGATTGCTACCGAGGGCGATACGACGATTGGCAGCAAAGCCGATCATGTGCTGTATCTACCGGAAACGCCACCGCTGCTCAGTCCTGTGGTAGCGGTCATCCCATTGCAACTGCTGGCTTATCACATTGCCGTGCAGCGCGGTGCCGATGTCGATCAACCGCGTAATCTCGCCAAGAGTGTAACAGTAGAGTAATAACGAAAATCTCGTCATGCGAACTCAGAAGAAAGCTTTATCACTTCTGAATTCGCGTGACGGACCCGACCGATATTATGCGGCGACCAGTTTCTCTAGATTTTGCATGAAGGTCTTGGGGCTAATCGGTTTTGCAATAAAGCCTTTAAATCCAGCATTTATCGCCTGTTCAGCCACTTCCACTGAATGATAGGCAGACACAGCCACGACCGGGATCATTTCTGTTCTTGGATTAGCACGAATCGCCTTTAAAGTCTCCCAGCCGTCCATTTCGGGCATAGCGAGATCTGTCAGAACGAGGGTTGCATGATTTCTTTTGAGGAGTTCGATGCATTCTCTCCCATTATGTGCGACTAACACGTCCACGCCATAATAGCGCAATATTTCCGAAACCATCTGCAAACTATCGAACTCATCCTCTACCACGACAATTTGCCACTTTTGCTCGCTCAATTGGTCACCTTTACTTTGGGTTGTTCCTCTAACGCTCGGAAGCAGCTTGTCAATTCAGACATAAATGTACCAAGTCGGAATGGCTTGGCTATATAACCATCAAAACCCGCTTCCATGACCCGTTCGCGGTCACCGGCCATCGCATGGGCTGTCAAAGCAATTACAGGAATATTTTGCGTTTTCGGATTGGTTCGAATTTGCTTAAGCATCTCCCAGCCATCCATAATTGGCATAGAAAGATCCAGCAAAATAAAAGAGGGTGTCATATCCTCAAGCAATTTCAGGCCGTCTGAACCATGCACAGCCGTATGTACTTTAGCACCACTAAAGGACAAAACAGTCTGGGCAATTGTCCGGTTATCCGGCTCATCATCAACAATAAGCACGGTCCATAGTTTGACATCACTATTGGGAAGGCTGCGCGATGTCGTAATTTGATTGAGCTCGTTCATAGCTGCTCTGCCTCCAATTGTACTTCTTCGGCGCGTTCCATATTTTTCTCGAGTGCGACGTGGTAAGGCAGTATAATTGTAAATATACTGCCTTTGCCTACTTCACTCTTTAGACGGATGTGTCCATCCATCATAATGACCAGCTTGCGGACAATGGCTAATCCTAAACCGGTACCGCCGAACTGCCGTCGTGATGTACCATCCACCTGTCGAAATTCCTCAAAAATGGTTTCCTGTGCGTGAACGGGTACACCAATACCACTATCAGCAACGTCAATTCGCCATGTGTCAGCATCATTCTGGGTAACTGAAATTTTGATAAAGCCCGCCTCGGTAAACTTCACAGCATTGGACAAGAGATTAATCACAACCTGCTTCAATCGTTCTGAATCAGCAACCATCTGATCCGGTAAACGAGGATCAATTTCAACATCAACACGCAGGTTTTTCTCTTCTGCCAGAACTCTGTTTTGCAGCACAATCCCATCTACCCACGGTCGCAGTTTAAATGGCTTCAGAAGCAAATCCATACGACCGGCTTCAATGCGCGAAAGATCAAGAATATCGTTAATTAAGCCGAGGAGATGTAAAGCATTTGCCAAAACACGGTCTTGATATTCGCGCTGCTTCGGATTCAATTCGCCAGCAATACCCATAAGCTGAATTTCTGTGTAGCCGATGACAGCATTAAGAGGTGTACGAAGTTCATGGGACATTGTAGCTAAAAATTGGCTCTTAAGTTGGGTCGCATGTTCGGCCTGTTTACGGGCTTCAGCCAGTTCAAGATTGGCCTTCACCAGGGCTTCATTTTGGTCGCGGATTTGCTGATCAGCGCGTTTACGATCCGTAATATCGCGAAACAGAACGACACGTCCCGATAGCTGCTGGCGGCGATCAAAAAGTGGAGAGACTCGCACGTCTAGTACACGCTCGTTATCATCCTGCCCCATCACCAATTCATCCTGGACAACGCCAGAGTTCTGTCGCCACTTCGCGAGATCGAGTTTTGCTCCCAGATGTTCAATCGCCTGCGCGATGTGCAAACCGATAATTTCAGGCGCAGCGCGATTAACAATTCCCTTCGCAATCGGATTCAAATCGACTATTCGGCCTTGGGCATCGAGTACGATCACGCCATCGGTCATACTATCGACAACAACCGTTCGTGCCACCGGTACCAGATTGAACAGTTGAAAGCGCAGCAGCCCCCATGTCAATGCTAAGCCCGTGATGGCAAAAGCAAATGGTGTAAAATCGATGGGTTGATTTCCGAAAATGGTGATCGCGTTGGCAATCATAGGCGCTATGACTGACACTAACAGCGCTGTTAGCTGTCGCCGGTACACACCCGGCGAGCCGGCAAACTGGCGAAACAAAAAATAGGTCGCCGACATAATCAACACGTACGAATAAGCGGCATGTACCCAAAACCATGTGCCTGTGTGATTCGTGATAATTGAAATGTCGCCTAATGCAGTTACACCCAGCGACTTCCACATGAGGCCATGAAATTGATTGGTCCAGATTAAAAGTGTTGTCATAAATGGTACAACACAGAGGAGTGCGATGCGAAGCACTGTCACATATTGCGTCCGGCCCGTATATTGCAGTGCAAACAACATCCAGAAAACCGGCACCAGTACAATCGCCAGAAACTTTATACGAAAACTAATTAGCTTGATGGCTTCAGAGGTGCTCGCCAGCTCTACGGCGTACATAAGTGTCCAGCCTAATACCCCGATCATCAGCAATCCAATAAACGTCGCTGCTCGACCCGATGTTGAGCGCTGCCCCCATAATTGGGCAATTAGCAGCGTCGAAACAATCATCGTGATCCCCAATAAAATAATCACAACCCTAACCTGCATTAAAAGCTCCTAGCTGACATAAAAACCTTTATTACAAAACATTAAAAATTATACCCCTGTTCTTTTACATTTTGAACACATTTCATCAATAATTCACAAAAACCAACATTGTGGAACCAAATAAAAAAGGCACAACGATCTGTGTGCCTCTTCAGGTGCCAATATATCGATTTGTCTCAAAAATGCCTGGAATTCAAAGCATCAAATTGTTGTCCTCAAAAATAGATGTGAATAACCAACTTTCCTAAGCGGATTTCGTCGTTATCGCGCACCACTCGCCGCTGTTGAGGCATTACCCGTTGATTATTCAGAAATGTGCCATTGGTGCTGCCCAAATCGGTGAGCATCACAGTCTTGCGCATCACTTCAAGAACGGCATGTTGACGCGATACACCTAATTCAGCAGCACCGTAAGATCCCAAATCGACATCCATTTCGAATGGATTATTTTTATCCGCACGACCAAGAATAATCGCAGGATTAAGTTGAGTCACGATTGGCTGTGGCATTCCGAGAATATGCAGCTTAATTTGTGCATCCGGACCAAGCGTCGCTGTACCCCAGCGTGTAGTCGGTTCTTGAGCTTCAAGATTTGATATGCGGCGTGTTGGTTGTTCCATAATCGATACCTGGTACAGCTCTTAAAAACATGATATTGAATGAACATTAACAATTACATTAACTATAAAACAAACCGTCTTCGGCATCCTAGTACTTTTGGACACCTGCTGAAGATTTTTTACGATTTAAGGAATTAATTCAGAAATTTACGGGAGACGCTTTACCTTTCACACGCTGCACAATCATAATTTATAGTTCTTTAATGTGTGTTGTAATTTTCTGTCATTGTTCAGAATACGCTCATAAACGTCCTGACTGCTCGCCAAAATGCTAATCATCAATGCAGTTCTATTGACGCAAAACTGACGGTATTCTAATGCCATTTTCTTATACTGAAGTTATTAAAAACGCTTCTCTAGCGATTGGAGAATATATGAAAAAAGGTGACAGTAACGCCCAAATTGCACAGGTGCTAGAACGCATCGCTGACCTACTTGAAACGCAGAACGCCAACCCTTTCCGTGTGCGTGCCTATCGCGAAGGCGCACAAACCATCCGCAATACGAACCAATTCATAGCTGGTTTTATCCATCACAACCAAACAGACAAGCTGGACGCCCTGCCCAACATTGGCAGCGGTATTATAGCTGTTGTCGCTGAGTACATTACGTCGGGCAAATCCGCATTGCTCGAAGAATTAGAAGCGTCTGGCTCACCGGAAAGGCTGTTCGCGAACGTACCCGGTATAGGCAAGGAACTCGCGGGTCGGATCGTCGAACAACTCCATATTCAAACGCTGCCAGCATTGGAAGAAGCAGCGCACAATGGGCAGTTAGCTTCTGTAGAGGGATTTGGAAAGAAACGTCTTGAGGGTGTCAAAACCGCTCTCGCAGGCAAATTGAGTCAATCCCTACGTTCACAGCAGAACGCATGGGCGGCTGACCAGCAAAAGCCAAACGCAAAAGCTGATGAACGTCCGGGTGTCAGATTGCTGCTCGAAATCGATGCTGATTATCGTCAAGGTGTAAAAGATGGAAAACTTCCCAAAATAACACCGCGTCGGTTTAATCCAAATAATCAGGCATGGCTGCCGGTGCTGCATACCAAACGCGATGATTGGAAGTTTACTGCTCTCTTCTCAAACACCGCGCAGGCACACAAACTCGGTAAAACCGATGATTGGGTGGTCATCTACTTCGAACGCAGCGATACCGAGCGACAGCATACTATAGTCACCGAGACGAAAGGCCCGCTCAAAGGAAAACGTGTTGTGCGTGGACGCGATAGTGAAAACTTTGCCTACTACAGTGCCGCAGCAAACGCGAAATGAGCCTGCCCAAATCAAAAGGCACACCCGCAGATGTGCCTTTTGTAAACTGAACTTCCTAACGGGGTTATAAGGTCGCACCTACCAAAATCGGATCGGATACGGGTGTCCGGGTTGTGCTGCCGTTACGGTTTGCCTGATACTTGCCTCCAGTAGTCGTCAGCACTTCATCCGGGTTACGAAACTGCATGGTATAGAGATGAGCGTACAACCCATTCAACGCCATCAATTCGTCGTGTGTGCCCAATTCCACGATTCGTCCTTCGTCCACAACTGCAATACGGTGCGCCACTTTGATGGTGCTCAGGCGATGGGCGACGATAATTGTAGTCCTGTTTTGCATCAATCGGTCGAGTGCTTCTTGTACCACACCTTCCGACTCATTGTCCAGTGAGCTGGTGGCTTCATCCAGCAGCAGGATTGCAGGATCTTTCAAAATGGCACGGGCAATTGCGATGCGCTGACGTTGACCACCACTCAAATTGATACCACGCTCACCCACCAACGTTTCGTACTGTTTTGGAAAGCTCATGATGAAATCGTGGGCATTGGCCGCGCGGGCTGCCTCAATCATATCCGCTTCGGATGCATCTAACCGTCCGTAGAGGATATTCTCGCGGATCGTGCCGCCGAACAAAATCGTTTCCTGTGGCACGATACCGATTTGTTCGCGCAGGCTGCTTTGCGTCACATGACGCAGGTCATAGCCATCGACTCGGATCGTCCCACCCGTTGGATCATAAAAACGTGGGATAAGGTTGAGGATCGTACTCTTGCCTGCCCCACTGGGTCCGACCAGCGCTAGAATTTCGCCAGCGTGGATTTCTAGTGGAACATGCTGCAATACGGGTGTCTCGTGGTTATATCCGAACGACACATCTTCAAACGTGATTTGACCTTGTGCCGCTGGCATCTCGACTGCGTCGGGTGCGTCCTGAACCGCTGATTGCGTATCCAGCAGCTCAAACACGCGCCGCACACCACCGATTGCCGCGCTGACCTGACCGTAAAGACCACCCAACCCGCCCAAACTGGCTGCGATGCCAATCCCGTACATCAAGAAGCCAGTAATCATCGCCGGAGTCAGCCGCCCGTCAATGACCTCATGCCCGCCGTACCACACGATAGCCGCGATGGATCCGAAACCGAGGAACATCATCACAGCCGTAAACAGCGAGTTGTAAACCGCCATTTTCAACGAAGCGCGGAAGGTTTCCTTCATAGCTGCGTTGTAACGTCCGGTTTCATAGGCCTCGCGTCCAAAACTCTTGACGACACGGATGCCCTGCAAGCCCTCTTCCGCCACCACCGTTGAATTCGCAAGTTGATCCTGAATACGTGTGCTGCCCTTATTGATCCGCCGTCCAAACACAAAGGCCACAGCGATCAACACGGGCGCCAACCCTAAGATAAACAACGTGAAATGTGTATTCATACTCAGCAGAATAACCACCGAACCCACCAGCGACACAATCTGGCTCAGGAATGACGTTATGGTGGACGTCAATACCGACCGCATCTGTGTCACATCACTTGATAGTCGCGACACCAGATCCCCGACACGCCGCACTGCATAAAAATCAAGCGATAAATTTTGCAGATGGCTGTACAACGAAGTTCGCAGATCGTAAACAATCCCTTCACCGATATAGGAAAGCAGATAGGATTGCACAAAATTGAAGACAGCCTGAAACAAAAAGATACCAACCAATAATCCGGCGAGTAAGTTGAGCGCATTACCATCATGTGCTTTAGTCACCGTATCCAGCAGGCCAACGATGACTGCGGGAAAGGCCAGCCCGAGTCCACTCGAAACCAGCAGCGCGAAAATAGCAATCGCCATCCGACCCCGATATGGCTTTAAATATCCCAGCAGACGCGTCCACTTAATATCAGACAGTGTCCCCGATTCCTGCATTGCGGCGCGTCGGGCGGCAATATCTTCTTCTGAGCGATCAAACATGTTATGTTATTTCTCCGTAAACTCGACACTTTAGTGTTGTGATTGAATGCCTACACCATATCGGAGTTATTTAAACTCAATATAAACAGGCCATCCTTATTGATTAATTTGCTCGTCAGCGCCCTATTACATGCTGCAAATAGTCCAGTACGGGTCGTGGATTGCTGCCGCCCATAGTCAGCCCAACATAACCATCAGGGCGTACCAGTACCAACGCATCGCTAGTAACACCATACGCACGACGCGCATTTTCGTCTCGGTCATAGAGACTATGATCGTCATTGTCACTTTGATGACCCGAAAAACTGACCGTGTACGCTTGCACATCACAGCGATATTGATGCGGCAGACACGGCTTAGGCGCATCGCCAAAACTCAGTAGTGTGAAATGTGTCCCCTGGAAAACATCGAACAGGCGCACCGGCTTGCCATCGCAAACTCGAATACACGGTGCGTCCGGCGCGCGATCACCTGCCCGAATACCTGTATATTCATCAACATTGACCGAAAGCGAACTATCACGATAGGAAATACTCAGTTGGCTGGTATCTGCAAAGGGATCTTTACCACTGACCAGATCGGTTAGCGCTTGTACGCCAGTGGTCTTTCCTTCCGTGTCTGTCTGTCTAAATGCCTTATGTCGCTTGGATGTCGAGTCCAGTACGCCTTTGGCAACCGGCAGCCGTTCCATCTGGTACGAATCCAGCAGCGTATCCGGTGCGCCGCGCAGTACCAATCCTAATTTCCAACCAAGGTTATAAGCATCCTGAATACCGGTATTCATGCCCTGCCCGCCCGCCGCCGAATGCACATGAGCGGCATCACCAGCCAGAAGGATACGCCCGCAGCGATAGCGATCCACCATACGGATATTAGGCCGCCAGATCGTGATCCATGAAGGGTCGCTGAGTTGAATCGTCGTATCTTGGACGGTGCGATCAACCAGACTTTGCAGGGTTTCGAGCGAGGCATCCGGCAGTTCACCCTTTTCATTGGGCACCGCCGGAGCCGCAAAAAACCATTGACCATCGCGCATCGGTTGCAGCATGACCGATCCTACACCTGCCAGCGCCCATGAATACCAATAATCCGGCGCTAGACCTTGCACACGGACGTTCGCAAAGACTTGATAAGTATCTTCCCACGTCTCGCCAGCGAAGCTGATAGTCGCCATTTTCCGAACCATGCTGTGTCCACCGTCGCAGCCCACCAGAAATTGCGTATGGATGATTTCAACTCCGTCGCCCTGCTGCACGATTGCCTGCACATAGTCGTCGTGTTGAACAAACTCGACTAACTCACACCCCATTTCGACCTGATACCCGAATACCGACAGCCGCTCACGCAGCACGCTTTCGGTATCAGTCTGGCTGACCATCAATGGAATCCGGTACGGAGTGTCCGGCGTGGAAACCGCCGTCGGATTAACACTTCCGTTAATTTCCCGCACCAGCTTGTTATCCGGGTCATAAAACCGCATCGGCAAAAATGGTGAGGCATAGCTTGCCAGCGTTTTCAGTACGCCCAAATCTTCAAAGACTTCTTGTGTGCGCGGGCTAACACCTCTGGCACGAGAACCAATAGCATAACGCGTCGCTTTATCAATAATACGAATGGCAATCCCCCTGCTGGCAAGATCGATAGCAAGGGTTAAGCCCACTGGTCCAGCCCCCACAATCAAGACCTCAATAGGCGTAATAGCTTTTGTGGACATCCAATTCCTCCCGTTGACCTGATGGATCGTCCATAAGACTACTTGGCGTTTTTAAACTCAATTTAAACAGGTAGCCAAAATAAAAAGGCTCTGTTATCGCCTGGACAACAGAGCCTCGAAAGCACCGGTATGGTTATCCCGCCCTGTGCAAAACATCGCGTAGAACTACCGACCATGCTTGTGGTTGGTCGAAATACGACAAATGGTTGCCGGGGAATATGACAATCTCACAGCCTAGCGCGTCGGCCAGAATTGGCATGGTCTGGCCATAAAAGAGCCGTTTATCCAGTGTCATCTTGCCTGCCGCCATAAACATTTTGACACCATTTCGTTTGATCATCTCAATATCGGGCTTGTAATTGGTGAACGGCAGCATCTCGTGTTTCATGAAAAAATCATGATTTTGATCCGCCCGCTTCGAAAAGTCTTTCGGGATTTTGCTGAGCGTACTGATCGGAATACCCAATGCCAGGCTGAAACGCAGCATCCCCACACCCGAACCAAATCGGTATGCTGTTTGATACAACCCGCCGAAAAAACGCATCCGCTTATCCGCATCGTGCAGCATCCGAATGACAGGCGCTTCATGTACAACCGCCGCTCGAACAGCCTGTGGCTGAGTCTTTGCCATATCCAGCGCGATGACAGCACCGCCGCTGTTCCCAAACACAAATGCTGATTCTTCACCGGTCGCTTTAATGACAGCAACCGCATCACGGCTCTGTTGGCTGACTTCAACATTCTGAGGCTCGTTGCGCGTACTGCGCGAATTTCCGCGCCGGTCGTAAGTGATGACCTTATATTCATCAGACAGAATATCTGCCACAAATGAGAAAAAGCCCGCATCACCGCCCCCTCCCGAAATCATCAGTAGAGGCTGTCCCTGTCCACGCACTTCATAATAAAGGCTGTCGCCTTCAGTCACGACACATCCTGTTTGAATGCCAACCTGCCCGCTCATCATATTGATTTGCCCTCCCCGCGTCGTTACAGTTGCCATTTCAGAGAAGCTTAACGAGCCTTTGTAAACACAATTTAAACGGATGGAACTACTGGACTTAGGGGAGAAGATGCGTATCGCTTAAACGTAGCACTGCACTAAATGGTGGAAACTGATTTCTGTGATGTTTATAGCCTATAGTGAACTTTAAAAGTCTTTAAAGCCCCTCCCTAACGCTTCAGTTCACGAGACGACACTTTTACAATCTAATAAGTTTTTCTCCCGTAGGGAAGGCTCTGAGAGCCTTCCGCTTTTCCCTCAATCGACCAAAACTGTCGTGTCTTAAAGACGCTTCGGCTATCAGCAGAGTGAGCCTGCGAACGTTGCTGATGTGGGGTACATTCAGCAAATCGTTTATCCCACCACTTAATGCAGTCTTACCTGCTTAAGCCGCTGCCACATTCGCCTCAACCGGCATCACCTTGGGCGTTTCCGCCAGTGGCAGTAAAATCGCGAAGGTCGTCCCTACGCCGACTTTGCTTTCAACACTGATCGTACCCTGATGCATCTCGACAATTTTCTGGACGATGGACAGTCCTAAGCCGCTCCCGCTGTTATTTGCGTGGGTGCGTGATTTATCCGCCTTGTAAAACCGTTCAAACACATGTTGTTGATTCGCTTCCGAAATACCGATCCCTGTGTCCTCGATCTTAAAAGCCACCTTATTGTCACGCTGCCGCAAATCAACCGTGATTTTTCCACCTTCCGGTGTAAATTTGATGCTGTTAGAAATCAGGTTAATCCACACTTGGCTCAGCAAATCTTCGTCGGCCATAATCGTCACATCTTCGAGCGACACATCCACATCAATTCGTTTACCTGCCCACTGGAGTTCGCAAGCCAGTATCAACCTGCGAATTTGCTTATCAAGACTGTAAGATTTACGGTCAAGCTTCACGTTTTCGGCTTCCAGGGTAGCCAGTTTGAGCAAGTTTTCGGTAATTCTGGAAATGCGTGTGCTTTCAGTTTCGATAATGCTCAAATAGTGATTGCGATCTTCAGCACTCATATGGTTATTTTGCAGCGCTTGAGCAAATCCCCGAATAGAGGTAATCGGCGATTGGATTTCGTGCGACACATTGGAAATAAATTCTTGCCGCATTTGCTCCATTTGGTTTAGTTCAACAGCCATTGTATTCACACTTTTCGCCAATTCAGTGATAATGCCCTCATCATCTTCATCGATCTGAACGTTAAAATCACCTTTAGCAATCTTATTCATCGCTTCAATAATGGGGTTAAATATCCCCATGCGTGATGCTCGTTGTTTTTCACCAATTACACGGCCTATGGCTGACAGTGTAATAAAGCAAACGATAAAACCGGTCACGGTATTGATGACTTGTATGGCTAGCGCGGAAGGCGGATGGGTAACAGAGCGGAAAATAGCACCGGTTATGAAATAGACCAGCGTAAAAATGACGGTCGCGCCTGCGATGACGCCAAGGATTACGCCGAGGATGCCCAGGCGTTCCCTGGTTATATTCCTTTTCGGTCGTTTATTTGTATTCATCCATCCGCCTCCATCCGGTATCCCAGCCCGCGGATTGTCCTGATGCGGAACGAATAATTATGCTCAGGGAAACGTTCACGCAGCCGGTTGATATGTACATCCAGCGTGCGTTCGTTCCCCTCGAAATCATAACCCCAGATGTCTTCAATCAACTGATCGCGTGAGAGTGTTTTACCCGGATAACTCGCCAGCTTAAATAACAGTTCAAACTCTTTAAGCGGCAGCGTGATACTGTCACCTTTAGCCCTTACTTCGAAGGTTTTACGATCCATAACCAATTCAGCAATCTGGATCGTTTGTGAGGCTGCGATACGGTAGCGTTTTAAGAGGGCTTTTACCCTCACCACCAACTCGAGCGGTTCGAACGGTTTCACCAGATAGTCATCAGTTCCCAGTTGGAATCCTTGTACTTTGTCACTGGTTTCAGCTTTCGCGGTCAGCATCAGCAGCGGCATATCATACACTTCACGCAGTTGGCGGCACAGTTCCCAACCATCCATATTCGGCATCATAATATCGAGGATAACCAGATCAACTTTGACCGTCTCCAATTTGGTCAATGCTTCTACGCCATCCGAAGCTTGAACAATGTCATATCCCTCGTCTTTGAGAAACACTGCGGCTAACTGTCGAATATGTGGATCATCATCCACAATCATAATCTTGCTCATGCCCTGCACTTCATCCCTTTGCTGATTTTTGCATCCTAATGATGCTATCCTCAACAGCATACGCCTGTTATGTAAACTGAATATAAATCAATTTATCAACCGTCTGCCGAACTTATATACCGAAAATCATTGATTTCAGCCGAGAAAAATAACTCTATAAGTATTTTAATGCAGGTTAATTAATATTTCTTGTAATTTTACCTGTTATCACCTGTTTTTCAGGCCAATACCTGAAAACAAAAAGGCACACCCGAAGATGTGCCTTATCCAAATGATGACCCAATACAGGCTATTTGCCTAAATTGCTCAGGCCCTCATACATCCGTTTGTAGGCTTTTTCGGTCTTTTCTGGTGGCAATGCATATGAAAAACGCACCCAATTCTTGCCCGCATCTGAGAAGTAAATGCCAGCCACAACCGCTACGCCATATTGCTCTGAAAGATATGTCATCAAAGCTTCACTATCGGCTAAACCACCTGCTTTAATGAATGGTTCGCAGTCAATAAAAGCATAATAACCGTCACCCATAATGGCATTCACGCCGGTAGCTGCCAGGTCACGCCGCAGCACCTTACGGCTTTCACGGCACGGTTCGATGATGCTGGCTGCTGCCTTGCCAAAGCCCATTTCATAGGCTGCAATCGCTACGGCCTGTCCATAAAATGATGGCACAACCCCATGTGATGCTTGACTGGTGATGTAATCAATCACTTTCTTGCCAGCCACCAGATGCGCACTTCGAATATTGCTGGCCCCCAAACTCTTGGTAATGCCATCCAGGAAAATCAACCGTTCACGCTGTTCTGTTGGAAACGCTTTCAAAACAGCATTGATGTCAGATGGCCCACCGTCGGTCACCCAGTGGTAAATCCAGTCAAACAGCACGAAAGCATAGCCACTTTCTAAAGCAGCCTTTGCTAATTCGATCTGTTCCTCAACCGGAATAGTTCGTCCGGTTGGATTATCAGGTGAAGTAATAACAATACCGGCTGCTTTACGGCCTTCTTTGGCTGCATAATCAGCTGTTGCCTTGATCGATTCTGGCGTATAACGCCAGCCATCCGCCGGATTACCCGGTGCCAACAACACGTTTAGGCCGACCATATACGGCCCCCAGTTATAGGTAATCCACGGTACACGACTGACAACTAAAGCATCGCCAGTCTCCTGTGTACCTAAGGCTACCATCGCAGAATAGGCTTTCTGCAAACCGTCACGTCCACCCTGAACAAAGCAGATATTCGCTTCGCCCCAGCCGGTCGACGCATCCAGCTTCCAATACTGCTCGACTGCTGCCTTGCGGAACATTGGTGTCCCCCAGGGTTGGTCATAGGCTGTACCATGCTTGATTTGCAGTTCGGTTGCACGCTGCAAAATTTCGGCTGGCACACCCGGTAAGCTCGCGCCACCATCGCCCTGTGATGCATCGAATGTCGGTGCATCTGCACCCGCCTTTTCTTTGTACTTCTTCAACGCGTCACGAATAAGGAACATCCGTGAAGGTGGAATCGCCAACATGTCCGCCGGATAGTGGTTGACCGGTATACGGTTGGCAGACGGTACAACAAAATGCGGTGTCTCTAAACTGATTGAATAGTCTTGCGTAACCAAAAATGACCTCCAAATATTCTAGCGGAAAAAACAAAAACACCCCTAAGTGGGGTGCTGTGTCAACAAGCGTATCAAACTGGACAAGCCCCCACCCGGGTCACGTTATGCGAATAGTATCCATATTGGTGGTAGTTGTTGCCAGCATGTCGTGCAAATCCTAACTAACGATTGATGGTTGTATTGTGACTCTTGAACATGCGTCTGTCAATGTGGCAGGTTGCAGCATGGATATACGGAAAAATTGTGCAGAATGCCTTAGACAATACGATTTTGCGGTCTGAATTGTCCTTCGATGCTTTTGGTACTACACTGATTGAACTACGTTTACCCTCACAGGAGCACAGCATGTCGAACCAGACACCGCACAAACCCCATTCGATGGTGGTTCACTATTTGGGGCTGGCTGAACGTTTTGTTTTGACGCTCATTGCCTTCGTACTCGTCGTTTTAGCGATGCTGCTCCTGATCAACAACGTTGTCATGCTGTTTCATGCAGTCATGGATGGCAAGCTCAGTGACGCTGCGGTTGAGATTTTAGATGGTGTCCTACTGGTTATGATGACAATGGAAATTGTCTACACGGTAACACTGTCACTGGAAACCCGTAAGTTAGTCGCAGAGCCTTTCCTCGTCATCGGAATCATTGCAGCTATCCGGCGAACACTGGTCATCACTGCCGAAAGCACGCGACTCGAAAGTAATCCCGAAGCCTTCCGCTCAACCTTACTTGAACTCGGTCTATTAGCCTTTATCGTTGGTGTCATGGCAGTCGCTATTTACATCTTCCGTCGTGCTCCTGAATCAAAAGCAGACATCGAAGCAGAAGAGGCAGTCGCCAACGATTAGCCCATCAGACCCATTCAATTGGCTTCTGCCAGAAACTTCTGCAAACTTTCAACGCTATTGATGGCCTTGCCGGACTTTGAACGATCAATTCGTTTGAGCAAACCGGTCAGCACGTCTTTCGGGCCAAGTTCAACGAAGACTTCAGCACCTGCCACAACCATCGCCTGCACTGATTCTGTCCAGCGCACAGAATTCGTGAGCTGCAAATCCAATTCGCGACGAATAGCGTCAACGTCTACAAGCGATGCAGCATCGACGTTACTATAAACGGGCACACGTGGCGCAACGAACTGCGTCGCAGCTAATACCTGCCGAAATTCTACTGAAGCGCTTTCCATCAAAGGTGAATGTGCTGCAATACTAATCGGCAGTTTTACGACGCGTTTAGCTTTCGCCTCACTCAACAATTGCATCCCGATTTCTAAAGTCGCGTCATCGCCCGAAATCACGCTTTGACCAGGACAATTATCGTTGGCAAGAATTAAGACCCCACCTGTTTTCTGACTGGCCTGCATACAAATCTCACGAATCTGTGGTGCTTCCAATCCCAAAACCGCCGCCATAGCGCCCGGGCTTTGTGTACCCGCAGCTTGCATTAGGCGACCACGTTCACGTACCAAACGTAATCCGTCTTCAAAGGATACTGCACTCACGGCGGCTAAGGCTGTGAACTCACCCAAACTATGTCCTGCCACAAAAGCAGCCACCGCTGCCGGAAGTTCGGATTGCAGCGTCCGCAATATCGCCATACCCGCCACATATAAAGCCGGTTGCGTATTGATGGTGTCATTCAACTTTTCATCAGGGCCATTGAAGCACATCTCACTCAGCGAAAACCCGAGGATGCTATCAGCCTGTTCAAAGGTTTGGCGCGCAAGCGGATAAGTATCTGCAAGATCTTTGCCCATGCCTACTATTTGCGAACCTTGCCCCGGAAATACAAAGGCTACTTTTGTCCAATCCATCTTCCTTGTCCTTTAATAAAACGTCTCTCTAATGAACAACCATTACTGATAAAGTTTTGGTGCGTTATAGGTTACCAGATGATCCACTGAGATAGATGTTGCAGTTGCAGTTGCAGTAACAACTGCACATTTACCGCTGAATCGTGTGGCGGATAACAGAGAAGAAACCGCTAAATTGACATTTTTGTGCAGCGGAAGGCCGACTGGCTGCCGCTGAAATGGCACAAATGCCGCGACACGCTCGGGTGATGCCACCGCTGTGCCATAAGTGTCTGCCGCCGCCAAATTCGCTCTCATTTTAGACAACAGTCGATGGATGGGCGAAGGATGACATACGCGTGCTCCAAGTGGATTTCAAGTCGGGAGGCGTTAAGTGGTGGATTATGATTACAACCTCATCCCCAACCCATATCAGCAATGTTCTTTGGTTCACTCTTCAGATAGCCCAAAGCATTAGGGAAGTGAGAAAATACAAGACACGAGTACAAAAATGGCAGCTACTGCTTCTATGTTTCACTTCATATTAGAACAAAAGTTCAATAATTGTCAATCAATATCGGTTCGAGTATTCAAACCTAAAAACAGCTCGTTATCAGACAGCAAGAAGTCCCCGCAACCACGATATTAACATCTTTTTCGCAAAAGGCGCGAATTCATCAAAACGCTTTAGTCTTCATCGCTATAAGAAAACAAAAGCCGCCCTGTTCAACGCAGCGCGGCTTTTATTAACGTTCGCGATTAGGCTTACGCTTCTTTGATTTCAACTACGGTTTCACCTTTGTAAGTCCCGCATTTCGGGCAAACATGGTGGGCGACGTGGTAATCACCACAATTTTCGCAAACGACCAAGTGATTGAGTGTCAAGAAATCATGCGCGCGACGTTTGCCGCGACGGCTAGAAGAATGTCTACGTTTTGGCAGCGGACCCACGGTTGTTTCTCCTCAGTTCATTGTTCGACAGTGGTGCGATTATAAATTCTAGGATAGGTGAAGTCAAGGTAAGGTCACATAACCTGCCTCAATAATCAACCGATCCAGGTAAAGGGCGGGATACGCTACATCATACCCATCAACCAAGTGTTCGCTTACAACTCAGTTATTATACTTTTTTTCTAAAGCCGCGATTTCATCCTCGACATTTTTCAGCAGTTTTTGGGTCATTTCCAGTCCAAATTGCTGCCCTACTGGCTTTGCCTGTATGGTCGCAACCTTTTGACGAAACAATGAAGCCGACGCATAGAGTTCTGTGAGCTTGCGAGCGACATCCGGCGGTAAATTTGGATTAAGCTGAACGGCTGGTGCAGCAGCAACGGGTTCTGGCTGAAGATCTGCAATACGCGACTTCTTACCGGATGATTTGGCCTGCGGCTGCGGAGGCGCAGCAGGTTTAGCTGGTTTCGCAGCCGGGGCGGTTCCGTCAGTAGGTGCTTTAGGAGCAGCAGCGGCTTTGGCAGCCTTTTCCTTTGCAGCAAGCGCCTTTTGTTCTTCGCGCATTTTGGCTTCTACAAATTCGCTGCGAACCGCCAGCGCGAATACCGCCATACCGCCGGTATCGGGGTCAAATGCACAAACTCCATCTATCGTCAGCGTATCCGCCGGATCAGCTATCGATGCTTCAACTCGTTCCCACTGTTTAGGCGACATATAAACTGCATACAATGTTGGGTTCGGGGGAGGAATGGGTATTCCACGCGGTAGATTTTCTGCATCTGCAACATAAGACATTGTCGTAACGACTACTTCAGGACGCTTCTCAACGCTGCCAGGGCGTCCAGTGAGTATAACTTTCATGGATTTAATTTCTCCTTGTTCGGATTGGAGTGATTGAATGATGGCAATCCGTTCGTCCCATTTCAATAAGGGGACACCCAGAGGGGCTTTATGTTTTGCCGCTACTGCTTTAGCACTCTTATAGGTCGGGAATATGATCTGACGCTGTTTTTCATCTACTCTCGTGCGAACAAGATAGAAAAACACGCCGCCCCTCGTGCGCCGGCGTGAATTATCCGTTAGCATCATCCCACCCTGATCTTCGATTTCCGCCGTCGCTTTGTAAATCTCACGCGCGAAATCGATGCCGCAAATATGAACGACCCGTCTTATCTGTTTCATAGGCACAGTTTCGGTTTCGTTCAATAATACGGCTAATTCATTGGCATATTCTTTAACCTCAGCCGATGGCTTTGGATATTTGCTCATAATGTTGGCTTCCATTTACTATGTTAGTTGATCTGGAAATCTGCGAATTCCCCGGTGGCAGGCAACCAGTCGGTTTGTACTTCGGAAACAGTGGCCGAAACTGGCCCATTGTTCAAGAACTGCAATAATTTTTCAAGCTGTTGACGCGTGCCTTCGGCAATCACTTCTACTGTACCATCGCCGCGATTCCGTACCCAACCTTTGACGCCGATTCCTCTGGCAGTCGACTGTGTATAATACCTGAAATTCACCCCCTGGACATGCCCTGTAACCCGCGCATGTAATCGTTCGTGAATGTCTGCCATTTTGAGAATACCTTTGCAGATATTATTCACTAAAAGAATGCGTTAAGCCAACTCACCTATACCATTAACTTGTACGCGTGACTTCCATTATCGTATTGATTGCCGGTGCCTCGACGTTGGTAACCTGCTTATCCGGCCATCGAATCTCCAACTGCTGCAAATGCGCGGTTTTAGGAACTCCAAAATGAATACGCGCTGCGTCCCCTGAAATATAGCCACTGGAAGCCTTGACATCGCGATAATAATTACCTTGATCGGTATGCAAGACAAGAGTCGCCCCAATGGCGTGCGTATTCATTGTATCAGGCAAGAATAAATCTACTTCCAAACTGCTTCCTTCGCAAAGTTGGTTTTCAAAAAGTTGGGCCGGACTATTTAGATTATCGACAACAATATCCAAATCACCGTCACCGTCCAAATCGGCAATGCTCATGCCACGTCCGCCCCGTGTCGATCCCAATCCCCAATCCGGCTTCGAAATAAAATACCCGTCTCCCGCATTTCGGAAGGCTTGATTGGCTTCGACTAATTCATGACCGAGCAAATGCGGAAAAGTTGACATTTCCGAAAAACCGTTGACCACATACAAATCCAAGTTGCCATCTTGATCAAAATCGCCAAACTTACCGGACCAACTCCATCCTGTCGCACTAATGTTATCCGCCCCAGCAACATTCTTAAATGCACCAATTGTTTGCAAGACATTTTCATTGACCTGCGGATCAAGCCTGAGATTACGTCCCTCATTTACTGAACGCGTAATGGCTGGCAACACGGCTTGCCCTTGCACATCACCATTATACGGCTTCATATCGGTGGAAAAAACTTCATTTTTACCATCATTGTTAATATCACCAAAATCTAGACTCATGGTACTGTGGCTCATGACTTTGAGCGGAGTCGCTGGCAACCAGCCTTTTTGCGACCAAAACCAGATTTGGTCAGGTACAGCAAAATCATCCCCTACCCAAATATCCAGATGACCATCCTGATTTAGATCAAGCAAGGCCAACGCCAACGCCTGAGCATTGGTTGAAAGGCTGTACATATGAAATTGTCCGCTGCGATTTTCGTAATAATAGACCCCGCCGTTACCACTTAGCAGAAAGTCCTGGCCGTAATCAGTGAGTAGGCTAGCATCGTAAGTTGCACCTACAAGATCCAAATCGCCATCGCCATCCAGGTCAGCCCAATTGATGGCATATACTGGCTTACCGACACCGGGCAAAAATTCTCTTAGGAAGTGACCGCTGCCTTCATTATGCCAATATGTAGGCGCAGTTTTAGTCCGTGTAAAAACAATATCCAGACGCCCATCGCCATCAATGTCGACGATGGTCACTGCGCGCGAATCACCATGTGCCATCGGCTCCGTACGAAAATTCAAATTCCCATCGTTCCATAGGATTGTATTCATGCCCGCTTGATTGGTCAAAACAATATCCAAATCGCCATCATTATCGAGGTCATTAATGGCAGCACCGCCGCCGTTGGCCTCAAACATCCGTACACGATCACCGCCGGCCACCGTCGTTGTGTGGTCAAGATCATGTGCAACAAATTTTCCGGTGCAGACAGCGTTCTTTGTGAAAGGTATCGTTTCGATTGCTAGGCGGTTATCCGACATCACCTGCATTGGCCCCATGAACACGCCAAGGGACACTATTAACAATAATATCGAGTATCTAAACTGCCCAATTCTGCAAAGTATATCCATAATTTCTGCGACGGAAAGCACTTTATTACATTCATTTCTCAATTGCTGGTAGATCATACCACGTAGAAAAATATTATTCATCCAACACCTGATAGAAGCGACCGCTTGTTCGAATTGGTTTGGTTACAAGTGAAGCGGTTAGTGCTAAAATACATGACGATTCAAACGTTTAAAAGAAATAAATATCATGAACACAAACGATCAACTGCTCAGAGATGCTCATAACAAGGCTTTGGAGGTATTACATCGCTGCGCTACACCCAGCGGATTCCGGGCATCCGGATTAGCAGCCGGCTATCCGCAGGTCTGGGCACGTGACAATGGTATTGTATCGTTAGGGGCATTTGCCAGCGGCGATGCGGATTTGATTGCTACCGCAAAAGCCAGTTTGCGTACATTAGGCGCACATCAATCTCAACGCGGACTCATTCCGCTAAATGTGAACCCCGACAACGGTTATATCAGCACTGAAAATGCAGGGGCAGTGGACGCGAATTTGTGGTTTATACTGCTGCATTTCTTACAGATACAAGCTACAGGAGACATCGATTTTCTGAACGAAAATTGGGAGAAAATCACTCAGGCGCTTATCTGGCTAGAATATCAGGACATGAACGAGTGCGGTCTGTTGGAAGTCCCTGAAGCAGGCAATTGGATGGACTTAATTGCCGTCCGCTACAACACACTCTACGACAATGTCTTGTATTATGCGTCAGTGCTTGCCTACGAACTGATGTGGAAGCGACTGACAGCCGCTACAATCGGACATCAGGTCAACGTCAATGCAGCGCAAATCCATGAACGGATAAACCTACTGATGTGGATTGACCGCTGCTGGGTGGCAGAGCATTTCGCTGAGCATCTTGAACGGCTTAAAGCTATACGGTTGGAATGGTTCATGCTGTACCATAACATTGGTACTATTTCGAGCCGACCGTATTATCTGCCGTGGGTGGCGTTTCGCGAATATGGCGATTGGTGCGATACGCTCGGAAACTGCTTAGCTATTTTGACGGGGATTGCAGACTATCATCGCAGCGAACACATCCTGCGCTACATGTATCAAGTAGGCATTGCCGAACCTTTCCCCAGCAAAGCGATTTATCCACCTATACATCCCGGTGAAAGTGATTGGCGCAGCTACTATCGCAGCCGTAACCTCAACCTGCCCCACCAATACCATAATGGCGGCATTTGGCCGATGGTTGGCGGGTTTCATGTGGCAGCGTTGGTACGCCATCAATGGCAACCGGAAGCCGAACGACTGCTATTGTCATTAGCCAGTTCCAATCAGCAAGGCAGAAATGCAAACGAAGGCTTCAACGAATGGATGCACGGCGTCAGTGGGCATCCAATGGGGTTTGATTTACAAGGATGGTCAGCTGCCATGTATCTTTATGCTGAGGCCGGAGTCCAAACGGCAAAACTACCCCTTTTTGATGATCTATTGGCCGCGAAGCCCGAAGCTGCACGTAATACAGAAATAAACGACTTTGCGGTGCGCGCAGGTGGCGGGCCAGTATGACATGGTTTTAATGTACTGATGGCATTACTGCACGAAGGCGCTATAATCCCATTTGTTGGGAGTCAAATCGCGAACGTTTCGCAAATTCACAGTTCATAGGAGCCAAAAAATGAGGAAACGTCTTACTGGTCTTTTTATTATCCTTTTAATCCTTACAGCGTTCAGCAATATTGCGGTCGCGCAGGATCAAACTACCCTCTTATGGGGTATGTGGGGCAGCCCTGAAGAAATCGCGGTGCATCAGCAAGTTGCCGATGCCTATATGAAGGCCAATCCGAATGTCAAAATCGAGATTTGGTCACAGCCTTGGGGCGATTATTTTACCAAGATGAAGACGCTGTTTGCTGCCGGTGATGGCACCGCGATTCCGGACGTGTTCTTTATGTCACCCGTTCAGGATTATGCAGCCGCGAAACAGATCCAGGATCTGACACCCTATATCGAAAAGACGAAGATGGATGTGACGGATTATTGGCCGGGTGCGCTGGAAAGCACATCCTATGATGGCAAGATTTATGGGCTGCCCCGTGACAGTGGCGTCGATGTGTTGTATTACAACAAAGATGATTTTGATAAGGCCGGCTTGAAATACCCAACTGATGATTGGACCTGGGATGATCTTCGTAAAGCAGCCGAAGCCCTCACCATTAAAGATGCCAGTGGGCGTGTTACTCGCTACGGCCTCGGCGCAGAGGGTGGCAAGTATTTCGACTTTGCTGGCGGTAACGGTGGTAAGATTTTGGACGACGTGTTCAAGCCGACCGAATGCGAACTAAGCAAACCAGAGGCTGCGGCTGGCATTGAATTCTATGCCGGACTGATGAATGACGGACTCGCATGGCGTGATGCCAACCTCGGCCAGGCGGGTGGCGATCAGGCTGTATTCCTTTCTGACCAGGCTTCGATGATCATTCAGAACGCCAGCCGTGTGCCAGCCTTGAATGCAGCCGGTATCAACTACGATGTGGCGGCTATTCCGAAGTCACCTACTACGGGTAACCGTCAAGCGGGCAGCACCAACGGCGCTGCATGGGTCATGAGCGCCCTCACCGCAAAAGCAGATGCCGCATGGGCCTTCATGCAGTTCCTGCAATCACCTGAGGGTGGTCAGGCCGTTTACTTCTCCGCTGGTGATTCTTTCCCATCAACCAAGGCTGGTGCGAACTCGCCTGTGTTCTTAAATGACAAGCGCGGTCCCGCCAATAAGCAAGCATGGTTAGTGGATGCTGAATCTGCCCCGACCATTAATTATGGCTGGTTCCCTGAATACAATGAACTCAACGGCACCATTATCAACCCTGCCCTAGCAACCATTTGGTCAGGTGATGCGAAAGCTGCTGACGTCCTGCCGGGTCTGTGCGACAGCGTCAATAAGTACCTTGCTGATAAGGGTTACAAAAAGTCATAGTAATTTAGCGATAGCGATGTAACGAACCGAAATACATAAGACGCGGGGTTGGAGTTTTCTCTGCCCCGCGTTTTGTTCACCGTCAAGCGGAGACAACCTATGGATAGCGCACGGGAATTAACGCACCAGGAGCAACCTCAGCCGCCTACAACTACCCTACAAAAAATCAGTTATAAGTTGGGTATTGGTGTATGGCGAGCGGATCAACAGTTCGAAGGTTATCTTTTTTTACTTCCTAGCCTCATCGGTTTTATTATCTTCGTCCTCGCCCCAATCGTCATTTCACTTGCGCTTAGTTTTCATCAGTGGGATCTTCTGACGCCCCCCAAATTTATCGGTACAACTAATTACGTCGAACTGTTCACGAATGACCCCATTTTCAGCGGTGTCCTCAAGAATACATTTTGGTACACAGTTCTCATCGTTCCTGTGCAAATTTTGTTGGGTTTTACGTTAGCAGTCATCCTAAATATCGGGCTGCGCTTCGCCAAACTTTACCGAATGTTGTACTTCATGCCAGTGGTCGCTAGTGTCGTAGCGGCGGCGATGGTCTTTCGCTTCCTGTTCAATCAACAATCGGGTGTTATTGCTTCGGAGATCTGGGTCATTAAGGGCAGCTTGCTCTCCCAAAGTTGGGTGCAGTCATCACCGCAGTTACTGGCATGGGTTAACAGCATCATGCCGCCCGACTTCCTGAACGCATCCGGTCAAGGAATCTGGCCAGGGTGGGCACTAATCAGCGTTGCCATCTTTACGGTTTGGAAGAATGTTGGCTTCACACTGGTTATTTATCTGGCGGCATTACAAGCCGTTCCAGAGGTGCTCTATGATGCGGCTAAAGTTGATGGAGCAAATCGGTGGAGACTCCTTCGCTACGTAACCATCCCGTTAGTTAGCCCAACGACCTTTTTTATTCTGGTTATCCAAATGCTCGGTGCATTCCAAATTTTCACCGAGCCAATTATTATGTCCGCTAACACGCAAGGTCAAGTTCCAGCCGCAGCGGCATCCATCGTGACCTATATCTATCAAAACGCGTTTTCTTTCTCTCGAATGGGCAAAGCGTCTGCGATCTCGTGGGTTTTATTTGCAATTGTATTTGCCGTGACAATCATCCAAACGGTTTTGCAACGTCGTTGGGTATACTACGAAACAGAGTAAGGAAAAAAGATGGCGACTACGACTTACAAACCACGCCCACAAGCAATCGTCATTCCCTGGGGTCGGATCGCGCTGCATTTCATTTTATTGATCGGTTCGTTCATTATGGTGCTGCCTTTTTTATGGATGATTAGCACCTCGTTGAAAACACCGACTGATATTTTGCGAGAATCGCCACCATTGTTAATTCCATCTACATTCTTGATTTCGAATTACTCGAAAGCACTCACATCGCTACCGTTTGATCGCTTCTATTTCAACAGTTTATTGGTGGCAATCTCCGTCACGCTGCTGCAATTGCTTACCTCTTCATTGTCGGCTTATGCCTTCGCCCGGCTACGCTTTAAAGGGCGCAATGCCCTATTCTTTCTCTATCTTATTGGGTTGATGATTCCCTTCCCTGTACTGCTGCTGCCTAACTTTCTAATAGTGCGTCAACTCGGCTGGTTCGACAGTTATCTAGCGCTCATTGTGCCGCCTGCATTCTCGGCGTTTAGTATTTTCTTACTGCGCCAGTATTATCGCGGTTTGCCGATGGACTACGATGAGTCGGCACGTATCGATGGTGCATCCTCGCTGCGAATCTGGTGGAGTATCATCCTGCCAAATTCACGCCCTGCCCTAGCAGCATTGGCAGTCTTCACTTTCCTAGGCACATGGAACGATTTCTTATGGCCGCTGGTGGTGACCAATTCCAATAATATGCGAACGCTGCCGGTCGGTTTAAGCATGTTTCAGGGGCAATACACAGTGCGCTGGGAGCTGTTGATGGCTGCTTCAGTCGTCGCGCTGATCCCTGTGCTTATTGTTTACTTTTTTGCTCAAAATTGGATTATCAAAGGTCTCTCCGTTTCCAGTGGTTTGAAGGGCTAATGTACAGGTAAAATCACTTCTGAATGGCGAATAAGCTAAGATGCACTATATACTCAGATTAAACGTATTTGATTAATCGAGTGTATTTATGCTGGCAATTGTTCGCGCCTGTGCAGTCATTGGTTTGGATGGCTGCATTATTGAAGTAGAAGTGGATTTTAATCCTCGTGCCGGGGTTCCGATTTTTACCATTGTAGGCCTGCCGGATAGCGCTGTTAAAGAAAGTCGCGAACGCGTGCGTGCGGCTGTCAAGAATTCGCACCTGCAATTTCCGAATTAGGATCACAATTCACTACTAAACTGTCTTCCTCTGACTGATTTGAAACCTCATTGTTTGTCTGCTGAACATATTCAATATACGTAAGTTTTTGATTAATCCCTGAAAGGGGAGTGTCAACGGTTCCTTTGCCAAATATCTCGGTGATACGAGCTTTAAGCTGTATCCAGCGTCGGTGGGGAAACTGCTCCATAAGTTCTTGCTGATTTGCAGCGCTTTCTACCATGGCCCGTAGTTGTGTCAGTTCATCTTCACGCCAATATGAACCACTTGCTTTGCCTTTCCGTCCACCGCTGGCTTCATATTCATTATAGGTTTCGTTTTTCCCAAGCCAGCTTGGAGTGAAACGTACACGCCCTCTATGCTTTTTAATTTCGTTATAGATTTGCGACCATGTAAGGTCGGGGAGTGTAGATGCAATTTCAAGTTGTGTTGCACCAGCATCAAAGAGCGACAATATCCCTGCAACATTCTCAACAGTCCAATGCTTTGAATGAGGTTTGTGCCACACTTGTATCGTGTCTTGGCTCTTGTCACGCCACGAAACTATTAACCGCATGTCACCTGCGCGGTTATAATCAGTCGCTTCAATTCGGTCTATAAAGATGGAAAGCACATTTCGATGTTCATCCTGAGTCATCTCATCCCACAACTTGGCAGCTTGGCGAAAAAGCTCAATTGCCTGTTCAAGCGAAACTGTCTGATTTTTTTGTTGTTCTAGATTTGAAATCTCAGACATATAACGCTTTTTCTCTTGATCCATTTGGTTATATTGATTTTCAACCTGTTTAATCAAATCCGCGTTAGTGAGGAGTGGAATACCAGCCACCAAATTTTTCATAGCGGCTTCAAGTGCTGATTGCTGTGAACGCTTCAGCCTGAGTTCTCTTTCAACCGTCTCATCGAAAGTGTTTGCTACCTTTACCCATTCATCCACATTGAACGTTGCCTGTAATCGTTCCCTAAATTTCGTGATTATCGCAGCATCAATCCAGTTAGCACGTCTCGCCCAAACGGATTTCATTCCCATGTAATCGTGTCCGTTCATCGAGTAGAGATAGCATTTCGCTCTGCCATCAAAGATGGTGCTGACACGTACCCATGCCCCTTCGATGCACGAATAAATGAGTCCACTACACAATGGGCGATCAACTAACCGCTTTTCATCAAGATTTGGACTGGCGTACTGAGTCGCAGGGCGATAATTTAGATTATCATCGCCTGTGAGGGAGTATTTGGATAAATAGTTAAATGACTTCGTGTATTCTTCTTGCGAAACGAGTGGCGGGTGATTGTTCCAATTAATCACCACATTGTTGTGACACCAATGCCCTGCATATACAGGGCTTGTGAGAAGGCGAACCGTATTGCTCCGTGTGAGATAGATCCCATCACCCCTTTTCTTGAGCTGATAGCTGGTTTTGTATCCGGCGGGTGGGGGACATTCTGGGAACGAAATTCGCTCCTCTCGAATGCGGCGCATTGTCTTTTTGACGTTGCCACCAGATTCAAGAAATATCCGGAAATATGCCTGAACAATTTGAGCATATGGCTCAAACGGTACGAACTTACGCCAATGGGCGTTTTCGGTACCGTCAGAAAGGTTTTTCCTCATATCCACCATATATCCGACAGGCACACGAGCGCCTATCCATTTACCTTCTTTTGCCATGTGCCGCTTTGCTGGTACAAGTCTGCCGAGAATATAGCTTTTAATATACTCAGCAGCCATTTCAGATTTGAACCGGAACTGACGAGTATGAAAGTCGCCGTGTAGGGGGTGAGCAAAATCATAGGTCATAAATGGCGTGATAACCTGTACCTTAGATTTTCGGCAGGCTTCAATAAAAATATTGACTTGAATTTGAGTCACATCTCGAAACAAGCGATCTTCATCTTGGCAGGCAACAGTACGAATTTTACCCTCGGTAATAAGCTCAAATAACTGACTCATACCTTCACGTTCATCAATGCGTGTCGTGCCACTTACACCGCCATCAGTATCAATAAGAATAATGTTCTCTTTGTTCCAGCCACGACGTTCCAGCTCGGAAACCATGTCGAGGGTTTGAATTGCTGTAGAAATGTTACCAACTTGAGCATCAGTCGATTGTCGGTAGTAAACAGCAACCGGGCTTTGAGTACGTAACCCCATTTCAGTTTCAGAATAGTTTAATTCGTCAAGATGGGCTTTGAATTTTCTGCTCATGGTGTAACTCCCTTCACATTTTGTACTTGCTGGTTGGAGTTTCTTTTCTTAGCATGAATACGCATTATTGCTCGAAAGAGAATGGTGTAGGCTACATTGAAATCAATTTCAGCTTCGCTGACCTGCCCTGCTGGTATTTTGGATGTGATTAAGTTGTTTTGTTTTTCATTCATAGACCTCGTAAAAGGTTAAGTCTGTGTTATATCTAAATTGCGATACTCGAAACCAATAGCTAGAATAAACATGAACGAGTAAAGTCTATAACGTGATATGCTACTTTTGAGTATACCGCTTAAACGTAGCATATCATGTACAAAAGTACATGTCAACTGAGCTATGGCAAAAACAAAACTACCGAACGATCAATCCGGAAAAGTGTTTGGGGAGCATGTGAGACAACTGCGAATTGAACAAACAGGGCTTTCGCAAGAAGAACTGGCGGTCAAAGCAGGATTTCATAGAACCTTTATTGGTAGGGTAGAGCGCGGGGAAACAAATATAACCCTCTCAAACATTATGCGTATCTGTAAAGCACTTCGCATTACGGTTTCAGAGTTTTTTCAGGACTTTGAAAACAACCTTAATAAGGGCGGAAATTGAGTAGACTTTAGTCGTCCAAGCTGCATTTTGCGATGCAACATAACAGAAATTCGGTTTTATAAAAATAATACTATGTTATCTTCGTGACTTGAGTTCAGACGGGTTCTGTCGTCTCCATTCCTCGGCATAATCTCCCGACAGATACTGAACATCATCTGGTTCTGGATTTGTTAAACTTGCCCCAGATCGAATGATAAGAATATCCACCTTATCAGGATACTCTTCTTTCACAATCCAATTTTTATAGGTTGCAACATATTTTTTTATAGCGGCTTGTTTTATTTTTTCTTCTATAGCCGCTGACGCAAACTCGTCAAGTTTGCTGTACACTTCCTTACTTGATTTTGATTTTTCGACATCCCTCGTCTCATCTCTCACTATTATTTCTCCCGGTTCGCATTCTAGAACCTTACATATTTCGTTGATTTTCCGTAAATCAGGGGCAATAGTTTCTCCCGATCTTAAGCGGTTGAGTGTTTGGATCGTGATACCGGCACGTCGAGCAAGTTCACTATATGACATCCGTTGCATATGGCGAACCTGCCACTTAATGATTGCGTGGTCAAGGTTGATCTGAACTGGCATATAAACATCCTTGTAGTCAAAGTGACCAATATTAAAACATAACTCGTCAGTGTAGCCTATGTACAAACTATACGAAATCCGAACTTATTATACCGAAATTTGATATAAAGAGTTCGTTATCCGATATAATGTGAGTGTAGATGCACTCCAAGGTCGGCATCTACAGATCGTCAAAACAGTTAAGTACCCGATATTCGGGTGGAGGTAATATGAAGAAAGTGCTTCTGGTATTTGTTTTGGTCTTTTGTATGGGGTTGCTCAGCATGTCTGTTGCGACTGTAGATGCACGGGGAAATTGCTTTAGCGGATATGCCTACCGGGACGCAGGGACAGCCCATAACTATGTTGAGTTTCGTGTCATTATGAGCGCACTCGACTGGCATGTGGAATATCCTTGGTATGTGTTCCCCATTGATCTTTGGGCATATCCAAGCGGAGGTATCGCAAAAGCTGGCATCCGCTTTACCGATTACAACCCACCATATTCCCCTAGCGTCTACAAGCTCTGTACGGGCAAGTAGTCTTCTGTCCAGTTAGGAATAGGGTTTTTAGGGGAGAGGTCTAAACCTTTCCCCTCACTATGTTACAATAGGCACAGTGTCTATAGATATAAAACTTTACGAGCGTTTGCACACCTTCGCACCTGTTTATTTACTTTTTCACATTTTTTACGTTCAAATACTGCTTGCAAAGATAAACGTTTTATTTGCTTTGCTTACAAGTCTTCTTCTGTATATAGGATGTTTTATTTTTTCCTATAAAAGTCCTCTCTTAAGATTATTCGTCATTCTTTGCATCATCCCTACTATAGTTTCCTTCAAAATGATCCTCTATGATATGGCTGCGCAAAATAGGTGTTTTGAATTCAACAAATCATATCCGGGTACAGAAAGTTATGAGACTTGCGTCAATAATCTTGAAACAGCGGGTTATTTAAAATTTATTCTACCAAAGGGTAGTTGACTAGAATTCAAACAAGTCTAAGAGTTTCATTTACGATCTAGTGTTAGAATGTCCAACTCTCTTCAGCCACCGGCTTAAATTTGCCTCGGTAGAATCATAGCGCTCAGCAATGAACTTCTGTGTTGATCCATTGGCAAGCAAGGCTTCAATTTCTGGTTTGTACTGATCTAACTTGCTCTTCCCCACTCCTCTTGGTCGTCCCAACTTTATGCCAGCTTTCTTACGTGCTGCAAGGGCTTCTTTTGTACGCTGACTAATCAGGTCACGTTCTATCTCGGCTGCAATTGAAAATGCCATTGCAACTATTTTAGACTGAATGGAATTGTCTAGCCGCCAATTGCCTTTAACCGCGTAAATGTTGATTTGCTTCTGACTGGCAATCGAAAGTATTTCCATGCACTCAAGCATGGATCTTCCTAAACGAGATAATTCACTAACGATGAGGTTATCACCTGTTTGAAGTCGCCCAAACACATTGGCAAGTTCCCGTTTACGCCAAGATACACGTCCTGATACTGTCTCCCCTATCCACTCTACTTGCCCAAATGTTTTTCGTTGGCAAGTTGCAAAATATCGTATTTGTTTTTCTCAAGGTCTTGATCGGCAGTTGAGACACGAAGATATGCGATGGTTTGAGGTTTTTGCATGGATTAACTGAAAACCCTGTGGAATATAATAGGTCTTGTCATAATAACAGTGTCTTTCAGTCAAGAAAAGTAGTAGTTAAAAGGAACCAGAGTGTTGAAAAAGTCGAATAACCTACCACACTACAAACTAAATCGCGCCTAATGATGGCATTTAGAGGCTGAATAGAAACAATTTTTGAGCTGTAAACGGCTCCAAAGCTCACTGCGGTTACTTTTTCAACAGGCTGGAACGTATTTTGGACAAATGTTGGTAACGTTATTAATAATTATGGCATCACTCAGGCATCACGATATACTAGATGGGTTAAGTGCAAACAAATCCCTAGATTATCTTGCAACACCTTTCATAATAAAATGCATAAGGAAAACAAACTTGAGTAACCGAATACTCATACTTTCGTGTTCAAGTCGTAAAACCGCAAGTGTAGATTTACTACCAGCAATTAAGCGATATGACGGCCCTTCATTTAAGGTTTTACGAAAGTATTTGTTTCACAATCAGAATAAAGAACTACAAATATTTGTGCTTTCGGCAGCGTATGGATTAATACCCGCAGATTACGAAATTCCATTTTATGATCAAGTGATGACTCCTAGTCGTTCGCAGGAGTTAAACGAGTCCATATTAAGTCAATTTTCGCAAATCATAGTAAATTGTGATGAGCTTTGTTTATTCCTAAGTCAATTATATCTTCAAGCAATTATAGGTTGGAGTGATTTAGTTCCCCCAAATCTGCTTGTAACTATCATTAATGGCTCTCAAGGCATCATGCTATCAAAGTTGAAAAGTTGGTTATGGGAAGAACAGCAACCAGATCAAGGAGCAAAGCATATTCGTGCTAGTAGCCCTAGACGGGGTTTTACAACTTTTCACGGGGTAAGGTTAAATACTACAGGGGGAGAATTGATTGATGCTTTTCGCCGAATTTTGGCAAACAACAGCAGCGATTCAAGTGCATATAAAATAAAGGATTGGTATGTCAAAATTGATGGAAGTTTAGTATCTCCTAAATGGCTAATCAATAAGTTAACTGGAGTGCCATTGAGTGAATTTACTTCTGGAGAGGCTCGCAGAGCACTTCATCAATTAGGAATTGACTCAATACAAATAAGGAAACATTTGAATGGAAATAATAGTTTTGAAAAAAATTCATAGCTCGGATACAGCTGATGATTTGATTAAACTTGAAATAGTTGAACTTGATGTTTCTACAGTAATTCCAATTAGGGATAAAGTGGGCGAACCAATATCGTTAGCGGAACTAATCACCCTTATTGACGAAATAAAACCATTTTTCGGGCCTGAAGAACAAGAAAATTATTACTTTAAAGTGAATGCATGGATAGATACGGTTTTACAAAGCCAACCTATCCCAAATTATATTGGCTTAAGAGCTATTCTTAGGCAGCTATACGACAAATATAGAAATACTCCGAATATTTATATTCAGATAGGCTAGCAATATGACTTCACCTTCAATTATGTCTTTAGATGAATTCAAACAGTCGAATTTGGGAAGACTGGCTAAGGGAAAATGGATTATTAAATATCATGATAGCAGCCATCTCCCAGAGAATTCATTTGTTTCAATTGGAGATATTGATATCGAAGAAATCGATAGTTCAAATCAAGCATTTTTCTCCTTCGAACTTTTTCCTTTAACCAATATTGTTGGAGATGAATCGAGCGATTCTACAGTGCCTACTAATGATTCTGTTTGGGGCATCTGGAACAGTAACAAACAAACTAATGAGAAGTATAAAGGGGCGAGTTATAAAGAAGGCAAACTAGCAGCTAACATTATTGTCGATCAAATTAACCACTCTATGACACGATTGGGTTTATTGACACCGGTATTCGATATAAATCCCGAATTAGGAAACTTGAAGCATAAACATATAGTAGTCGTTTTTGACACTAGCGCAATTAGAACAGGTGTTGTGCGACATCTTAAGGAACAATATAATGAGTCTACCCAAATTTGGGGAGTTATTCCAACGGTTGCGCTAATGGAAATAGGAGAGAAACAAGCATGGGCTAACAATGCAGCAAAGATTGAAAAATTCAGTAACTACGGCTTGATACGTGCAAGACCGCAAATAACAATTGCACCTCAAGAGATCAAATGGATAAAGGCTAATCTTCCAACAGAAAGTATGGATTTATCTCCTGAGTTGTTGCGAACATTTCGTGGATTCGAAACGAATAAGGATAAAGAACCGGAGAGAGTTAGTATTAATGATAGACTTATACTTGAAGGCATAAAACATATGCGTCGTGAACGCAATTTATCCAATGTATATCTGCTTTCTGGTGATTTAGATATGTCCAGATTAGCTAGTTTAGATGGAATCGGAGTTATATATCCGATTATGCCCAAAATGCCAGATAATTCAAGAATTTATTCAATTAGATACTCTATAGATATGAAGAAGTATGTCATTTGCTCGTTACAGCGATTTCTTTGGGATTTAACCCATATTTTCAGCAACATTCGTATTAGTTGCGTCTCGGGGCCAGACGAAGGGCGTGAAATAGAATTATTTTATTACTACTTACCTCGAACCGTTAATGATTGGTATGACGACAAGTTGGAGGTAACAGCAATTGGATCCAGTTCTATTAACCCCTCTATTTGATACAATTGACCTACTTGCTACGAAACAAACAGCAATAACACTCAGAGACCTAAACATAAAGCGGAAAACATCTATAAAGCGATTTGGAGAAATAGGACGCATCTTAGAGAGTTTCAAAGTCGCTCATCGTGATGGTCTTGTGCTAATTCCTGATAATGATTTAGATATATTTGTATCAAAATGGGAATTAGGGGATTTGAACTTCTTGGAAAGGGTCTTTGAAAACTATAAGCCGTACACAGATTTTATGCGGTTTTTGCAATTACATCATTTCATTCGTATTCCAACCAGCAGAGATAAAGACTTACGAAAATCTGCGTCAACTGAACTGCAAAGTAAAGGGGCTAATTTTACTTTCGTAGCAGCCGATACATTTAAGTGGTGGGGCTTAGGAACAGGTCATATTTATATATCCCATATTGGGGATGGAAACACTTATTGGGGCGGGGCAGAAATTGAATTAGCTTCATTTGAGCAAATCCTTATTGGGGAATACACTTCTATTCGACCTCCTGATGGTTATGTAAACATTGGACGTTTGGCCGATCATGTTTGCCGTATATTGAATATATCTTTTATTCGCTATGAGCAGTTATTTGCACAATTATGCATATTGTTTCCAAAAAGATACATTACCTCTACCTCATTAGTTCGAAATCCTTCGACAAAGTCCCCTGTTCAAACAATACTACCTCGGAGCCGAGCGAAACAATTGGCGGAAATTAGAGATAAGGGTGGAATTATTGAATGGACGGATAAAAGATACTTAGAGGACGGCATACTGATTGGTAATAATAACCGACGCATTAAGATGGTTAACATACGCAAAGGATTTTAAGGTGAACGATATTAACAATAATGATGATTTGACATTGGACTCTTTATTTGAAGAAATAAGCCAGAAACAGCCTCAGAGCCCCTATCAAAAGTACTATTTTCTTTCAAATCCATTTCCAGCGGGCGGACAAGCAAACCCTTTCCCAGGTATTTGCATCGATCAGGATAATATAAAACGAGAGTTCGCTCGTACTCTGAGAGAATTATATCTCGACGGTCAATCTAAGCGCATGGCTATTCTTGGTTCAACAGGAGCAGGGAAAACAAACCTGCTGAGGTTCTTTGAGCAACAAATTAGGGCACAGAGAGAATCCCAAATAGACAGATCACCAATCACTGATCTATTTACAATCTATATTCAACAACCTCAAGGGGGATATCCAGAAATACATCGGCAAATAATAAGTCAAATGAGTGCATTATTTTTTTCTTTATTTTTTGAAGCCATCCAAAATGACAAAATTAATCTGGATCAATTACCTGCTTTACTACCTGGAATTAGTCCAGAACTCATCCGAATACTAAGATATGTCGCAGATCGCGGAACAAATCAGACAAGCATGTTTGGAATTAATACTCAAAACATTCGCTCGTTAGAAAATTGGCTACAAGGCTTAAAATTATCTCCCGCAGAGAGGAAGTTACTAGGTGGTGTGAACGTTGAGGTAGGTGGATCAAGTACAATAGCAATAAAATATTTGTCTGACTTGTTCCGCATTTTTAAGCATGCAGGTTTATATAAAGTCATCGTTATACTCTTTGATGAATTTGAAGAAATTGTCTCTGGATCAACAACTTCGATTCAAGCAAAGTATGCACAAGACCTACGAAATCTCTTCGATAGTCTGAATGAAGGGGTTATTTTTATTATAGCCACAGTACCCATAATGGAAACGTTGGAGCAAATATCCCCAGCATTGAAGCGCCGATTAGATCCAGGTATTCAAATTGAGCCAATACATGATGAAATTCTTGCATTAGAGTATGCACGCGAATATATACGATTGGGACGAGATCGTTTTACAGAACACACTAAAAACCATATAAAACTACCGTCTGATTTATCTGAAGAAGAAAAAGAGTTTTATCCTCTTACGTCATCTAGCATCGTTGATGTATACTTGGGAGTCCGCGGCGACGTTGGTGGCACAGTTCTCCCTGGGGATTTTCTACCAATTTTAAATCGGTTGCTCTATCAGACAGTATACGAGGTTAGTTAATATGGCACGATTACGCACCGTTCAATTCGGCGCGGTAAAATTAAATACTCCCGTCCTTTTTGCAAGTTATCGAATAGGTGATTATCCAAAAGCAGGACTCAAGTTCCATCCTTGGGCTATAACAAATACAAGTGCATTATTGATTAATGCTTTCGATCTACTTGCTAACACACGAACCGCTGGCCTAACAAAGGAAATACGTAACCACCCAAACAAGCTTCATGGTTTCATTGATTTTGACGGCCCAATCATTCTTGATTCGGGGGCTTTTAACTTTATACAGAACCCACAAATCAGTATAACGCCTGAAAAAGTTCTCGAAATTGGATTGGAGCTACAGCCTGATATCTCTGTCGTATTAGACCACCCATTCCCCCCCAAAGCGAGTATCGAAGAGATTCTTTCCCGTGGACACAATACGCAGCGAAATTCAAAAATTATGTACGATAAGTTATTTGAATATAGCACACAAAACACCATAGGTAATTTTCAACTAATGCCGGTAATTCATGGACATGATTCATTTACAATCGAGCGATCCCTGAATGATATTAGAAAGATTTGGGGCGAAATACCACCTTTTGTTGGGATTGGTAGTCTTGCTCCGTTAGCTCAAAGCGGTAATAAACGTACCGCGATTGATGTTTTAATTACGGTACGTCGTTTATTGCCAGACACACATTTGCATTGCTTCTCGTTGGGTTCTGCCTTATTGATGTTGTTTGCTTTCTACTGTGGTATTGATTCTGTGGACTCACAAACTTGGATAATGAGCGCCGCATTTAAACAAGCGCAAATGCCCGGATTTCACATCACAAGACTTTCTTCACGCGAACATGAAAAACTCGCTGGAAAATATGATGAAATTAAGTTGAGTTTTGCAACACATCTCCTTCAATTAATTGAAAACGAGAGTTTTACAGTAAAAGATTGGGATAATGACGCGATATGTTCAATTACTTCCATTAATGATGCACTCGAATATGTCGAATATTTAGAAGATAAAGAAGGAGATAACCGTATTCATAGGCGCGCTTGCCACAATTTATATTCTTTCAATTTTGAAACGGATCAAGTACGCAAACAAATTTGCAACGGTAAGTTAGAAGAGTTTATTTTCGGTAGGCTGAAAAGCACCGTTTACAAAAAAGCTTTTGACCACGCAGTCCAAAGCATGGGTATGACAGTGAATCAATAATGTTTAGCAAGAAAATTTGAACTCAACCAAGCATACTTACGGCGGTGCGAGATTTGAAAAGCACGATCCAACAAATTGTTTTGCATTGCTCGGAAGTAGTTGGTATATATAAGTGCTTCTGAAAAATCGTGATAAACTCCTATTAACTCCATAAACATGCCCCCAAAAAGTCATTAGTTCTGCTTCTCAGGAATGACAAGGAACTAGAGCCACAAGATTTACTTACATGATATCTCCTATCGGTTTAGCGGTTCTTTTACGACCAAATTTGCACACTTCTTGCTTGCGCGATTTAAGAAGTACTTGGGCGCTAGTTAAAAATAGTCGCAAGTACTGCGATTTGAAAACGATCTAAATTTCGGATCATACTAGCACGTATCTTTGTTTCGCCGCTGCAATTTTTCCATTTACACTAGACCAAGCTTGATTTATTACCAACAAGCGCGCTAGTCCACCCAGTTCTGTCCCCAATATTTGTCCTTAATGGGTAACTGGAATAACTAACCATCGCAAAGTTTTTGAAAAGAATTCTCAGACAACAAGAGTGGCAACCCATCTGGATTAAGATGTTTGAATACTTTGAGTAATGTAGTGCAAATCAAATTCTAAATAGAGTTAGGATCGTAACACTCTTCTACGTTACCAAAATGTTAGTGTTTTACATCATATAGTATAAATCAAAATCTCTTATTGCATGTTGTCGGAGGCACAAAAATTACTTATTTAGCCACATGGCGCCATGCTTTGATTTATATGACATATGTCACTCGATTCTATCGGTATTATATAGTATGAATAACTAGTGAGGCGGGTTTGTTCACTCAACCCTTCCACTGCTAACCTCTCTACCCTCCCCAGGTTGATGCGACTCGTTTTGCTGTAAAGTCTTATAACTTCAAAACATTCGTGAGAGGTGGAAATGATGACCGAAGCAGATGCCGTATTCGCCACTTTTGAAGCACCACTTTATATTGCTTGGGAATTAACACATCGTTGCAATGCCAAATGTCTGCATTGTTATTCTGATTCTAGCCCTAATGCCATATGTGATACAGATTTGTCTACGGAAGAGGCGTTGGGAGTGATAGATCAACTATCAGAAGCCGGGCTTATGGTACTTGCATTTTCTGGAGGCGAGCCAATGTTACGCCGCGACTGGAGGCAACTCATTGCTCACGCAGTCGAACGCGGTCTAAGTGTCAATATTGGGACCAACGGAACCTGCATTACTGAGCGAACCTCAACTGATCTGAAGCGATTAGGAGTCAAGAGCGTCACTGTGAGCCTAGACAGCCATAGACCGGAAGTTCACAACCATTTTAGGCAATTCCCCGGCCTCTTCGAACGAACACTGCGGGCGATTCGACTCTTGGTCGCGCAAGACATCCGTGTTGTAGTGGGGTTCACGCCAACAAAAATTAATTGGAAAGATGGTCAAGGTGTAATTGAGCTGGCGATCAAATTGGGTGCAGATGCGGTAAATCTGTCTGAATATGTTCCTGCTGGAAGAGGAACAATTGACCTAGCCCTAAAGCCTGATGAGTTAAGACAAGTCTTAACTGATTGGATTGAGATGCGACAAAAATATAACGGCATTATTGACCTAATTTGGCATGATTGCCGTGTAGGTATGCTCGTTCGTGAAGAAGAGCGGCGTCATTATGTGGGATGCGGTGCCGGACGGTTAGTTGCACGTATTTGTCCCGATGGAGTAGTCACTCCTTGCGTATTTCTATCAACCCCAATAGGCTCTCTTCGTGACAACAGCTTCAAAGAAATCTGGAGCAATTCTCAGCTTCTCTCTCAATTCCGCAAGCGACAAGGGCACGTTACCGGTAATTGCGGTACCTGTGAGTACCTCGCAACGTGTGGAGGATGCCGCGCTGTTGCTTACGCTTATAGCAAGGGAAATCCTCTTGCAGGCGATCCTCACTGTTGGGTGAACCAAGAATTATCGGATGTTATTGGAAATTTGCCCGCAGGCGAATCTTTACCTGTATAAGTTCTGCGAAGCTGGGAGGAAAACGAGAATGTTACCTGGACAGTGCATGGTTACATCAACACCATGGTGTGTCGTACGAAAGCAAGAAGATAGTTATTTAGTTTATAACTCAAAAACAGACGAATTACATCTGATCCCCCCATTAGGATTTTATATCTATCAACTTTGCGATGGCTTAAGGACAGTTTCGGAGATTAGGCAACTGTTAGGAATTGGAATAGATACAAATCCAACTAGCGTTAAAAATACACTAGATGATTTTATAGATCAGCTTGTCCAACGGGGGATTCTGGAGATAGAAAATCATGACTGAGAACGACAAATCAGCTGCCTATCTCCCCAAGTTTCCTTACCACATGGTTTGGATAGCGACTAACGCGTGTAATACACGTTGCTTACATTGTTCATCTAATTCTACGGTTCGTTCACCTGACGAGCTTACAACACAAGAGGTTCTCGATCTCTTTGACCAGTTTGCCGACTGCGGTGTAATTGATCTGGCTATCTCCGGAGGGGAACCACTTTTGCGATCTGATATTCCCGAGATTGTAGCCCACGCGAGAAAGCGAGGCATTACAGTAGGCGTCGGGTCAAACGGCGGTAGATTTAGCGAGCGTCAAGCGGAAGCACTCCATCAAAGCGGATTAAACCGGTTCCAAGTAAGCCTTGATGGTTTTGTTGCTGCTCATGAAACGCTGCGACAGTGGAACGGTCTGTTTGATCGAGTACTCAAAACAATTGATATAGCACGTAAAGCTGGCTTGCGGGTTCATGTATGCTGCACAATAAATCGGTTAAACGTAGAAGAACTGGAACCATTTGTCGAAATGGTATCAAAACTAGCTGTACAACGTATAAACTTCTCGCGATACGTTCCAACTGGAAGAGGAACTGACGCCCTTGACTTAACTGCGAAGGAATGGCAAAAGGTTGTTCGTCTTTGCATTGAATTACGAGATCAGTATAAAGGCAGATTGGAAATCGTTACCCACTTAGCTCAGGAAATCCTTGTCGATGACGAAATCGCCAATATGCCTGCATTTATCGGATGCCAAGCTGGTATTGGACAGGGAGCAGTAACTGCAAATGGTACGGTACTCCCCTGCGTATTACTCCCTATTCCTTTGGGCAATATTCGCCACCAGCCCTTCAGACAAATATGGCAAGACTCACCACTAAATAAGACGTTACGGGATCGAAGCAACTTGGAAACCAAGTGTGGGAGTTGTCAACTCCGCAGCCGTTGTGGAGGATGTAGAGCTATCGCCTATGCAAAAACCGGTAATTACCTAGCAACTGATCCTCGCTGTTGGTTAGAAAATTGACCGCAAATTTTATTTATATAGTTGAAGGAGTTCAATCATGAATTCAGAGGTAAAAACCAACAATAAGCTCGTAGAAACATATTTTGCTTATATCAAGGAATTGAGGGCAGGCGAAGAAAGTGCGGTAGAAAAACTTGTAGAATTATGGGATTCTGATGGAGTCTTTGAATTCCATGGTGCGCCACCGGTGACGGGTACATTTACCGGTCGAAATGCAATTCACACATTGTATAAGAATCGATTTCTCGCGAATGGTATGCCTTTGAAGCTCGAAGGAACTAAATCGAAAGAAAGCGGCAACGTGGAGGCCGCATTAGGCGTTGTCAACACAGAAGTTCATCGCACACGTCAAACAGACGAGAAGGTTGTTGCCGCTTGGACTACTGAAGTCGGTACGAAGGACGGGCGTGGATTCCAAGTTGCTGGAAGCCATACATTCACATTCAAAGATGGGAAAATTCAGAGCCTGAAAATTGTGGTTTCTCCTAAGCCGGATGCGGCAGAGAACCTCAGTTTGGAAGGACTGTCAGTAGATGATATTGGCCGTCTTGCATTAGCAGCATGGGCCGTTGTCTAGTGTCGTTTTCAAATCCTAACACGGCTCATCCGATGTGTTTACACTACGCGAGTAACCGGGGTACATACCCGGTTACTTTTAGGTTAGGTAATTTGTAGACACCACTGCTGTGTAAAATCGGTCTGTCACAATTCATCGAACCGTAACGGGATCTTTTCGTTTACGGTCTGAAACGCTGAATCTGTCAATGAATCGCAACTTTTGAGGATGTTGTAGCTATTGGATTCAGCGGCAAAATCACCGTGCCTTCACGCATATTCGAATATACTTATATGTCACGAACGCTTTTCTGCATTCCCCATACTCGATACATCCATACGATGAATGTAGTATTTGTAAGAGTTATAGGAAAGTGGCTTATCTAGTTGTGGGTTGATAATCTTCATAATCGAGGCTGTTGGCACATGCTGATTTAGGTAATGGGCTATCAGCGGTTTGAATGGGTCTAAGATGCGTTGTTTTTGATTTCGACTGCCCTGTGGTCTTCCTAACAGTTTGCCGCTCGCTTTTGCTGCGGCTAATCCTTGTTTGGTCCGGATGGAGATAAACTCGCGTTCAGTCTCAGCAAAATAGCTATAAATTGCCAACAGGAGTTTACTATGATTTCCCGTCGTTGATAGTTCCGGTTGACGGATGAAAGCAATCGCAATTCCTTTTTGGCTTAGCTCGCTGATAATATTTAAGGTTTCGAGCATATTGCGTCCCAAACGGGACAGCTCAGCCACGATCACTCTATCCCCTGTTTGCAGTTTGGTAAACAGCTCGTCAATTCGTCGTTCAGTGGGTGTTTTGCGTGAAGACATTTCGACTTCGATAAATTCATCGATAAGGATATGCTGTTGTTGAGAATACTCCAACAGGAAATGTTTTTGTTTGGTGAGGTCTTGATCTTCGGTGCTGACGCGAATATAGCCGATAGTACGCATAAATGAATGGTTGAAACGAAAAGGTGTATGCTTCTGTTGTTTTAACAGGTTTGGCTATAATAAGTCAATCGTTTTCACTGCAATCCGAAGCGTAATCTAATGGTCGTTTTTACTGCAATTCTGATAATCAAAAAACTTCGCGAAAGTGATGGAAATTCTTCAAAGACATAATCAATAAAGTCACCGACCCGACGAGAGCATACTAAACAGCCGCTTTCGGCAGCCAGATGCGGACAGTCGTTCCCTGATGGAGAACACTTTCAATGTGAATCTTGCCCTGATGTGCCTCTAGGGCGGCCTGTGCGATGGCTAAACCCAAGCCGAGTCCACCAATTTCCCCGATGTTACTCCCCCGGAAAAACGGCTCAAAAAGACGAGTTTGCTCTTCCGGCGGGATGCCAATACCCCGGTCGATGATATGGAGTTCAACGCCGAGGTCGCTGCTGGTCGATTGAACCTTTACCCCCTCGGTTGGTGCCGAGAAGCGCGCGGCGTTCCCCATGATGTGTCTGACCGCCCGATGCAAAGCGAGATAATCCCCGTTAACCATAGCCAATGGGCACAGATCGAGTTCAAATTTGCCGCGAAGACCTAAACGGGCTTCCAGCTCAGCAGCAACGGAACGGCACATGGCATTCATATCAAGTGAGACAAATTTAAGATCCGCTTGAACAAATTGTCCATTGATGGTGAGGTTCATCTCATCCAACATTTCTGTCAGCCGTTCAATCGACTGTTGAATTTCTGTGACTTTCGTCGTCCGCTGTTCCGGGGTAAGACGCTCTCCATACACAGAAAGGGTTTCACTTTTAGCCTGGATAATGGCCAGCGGCGTACGGAATTCATGGGCCATCCGCTGCATCATGCGTGATTTGAGCGCGCTGAGCTCCGCTTCCTTGGCCAGGGCTGTTTGCAGTTTCTCCTGTTCGATGCGGGTTTGCTCATAACGTTTTTGCTCGGATAGGTCCCGGGCGATAGCCCAGGTCAAGATCTCGCCCTGACTGTCGGTGAAATCGGCCACCGTCAATTCAATCGGGAAGCGTGAACCATCCCGGCGAATAGAGGTCAGTTCTGTGCGCATTGAAGCATTGTGCTCTCGCTCCTTCATGGCACTCAATGAGCGCGGATCGGCACCATCCATGAGGTCTCTTGGTTTTAGAGAACGCAATTCTTCTTCACTGTAGCCGGACATCTGACAGGCGGCCGGATTGGCGGCCAGAATACGCCCGTTTTTTCCTCTCAATAGAATGCTATCGAGGCTGTTTTTGATCAGGAATTGCAGACGCTCTTCGCTCTGGCGAAGTTGCGCCGTGGTCTGCTTTAAGCGGAGGAGATGCCCGAAGGTACTGCCTAACAGTGAGATGAACTCGGTTTCGTAGGAACGTGGTGCCCGGTGCGAGACAAAGTTATCAGTCATCAGATAGCCGAGCGCCTGATGCCCATCCCACAAGGCTGCTCCAATCTTCCATCCGGAACCGACCGGCTCGCCATTGTCGAGCAAATCGGCTGTGTTCCACAATTTCACATGCTGAAAGTTGTTCAGGATCTCAAGCGACCAGTGATCGGGCGTCAGCGGTTCGTGGTAGTAATGTTCATCGCGGATATGCCCGGCCGAATCCACGCCATAGGTCCCGACCAGTTGTTGAGTGGTCGGGTCAGGCAGAAACACGGCCAGGCGCTCTAAACCTAACCATGTTTGACCCAATTCGACCATGCGTTTGAGCAGCGTTTGCTCATCGTCTTCACGCGAAAGTTCGAGATAGAGTTTCTGCAAGGCTTTCATATCAGCCAGAAACGCCTGACTGGCTTCCTCACCTTTTTTGCGCGCGGTAATATCGCGCAGCACCAACATCTGCCCCATGATATGACGGTGCTGATCGATCATGTTGGTGGCACGAACATCGTATACCTTTGGCAGGTGGTCGTTCGTCAAAACCAACTCGATACGATTATCGCTGCTCATGGTCATGTGGGTGATCAGTTCAGCCAGCGGTTCGCTCAGCTGAGAAACAGGGCTGCCGATAATGTCGTGGAGCGTACCGTTAAACACAGCCTGGGCTGCCGGATTGTAATCCAGCACCATTTGATCCGCATCGATGACGATCACTGGATCCGGTAGTGTTGTGACCAGCAGCTTACGCGCCGCCGCTGCAAGATCGGCCCGCCGGACATGGCTAAACATATTGGCCGATACGGGAATGATGACCAGCATAACCAGCGGCAGCAGACGGGGCTGAAGTATCGGGAGCAGGTTCAAGACATCAATCACATACAAGGCGAGGAGGAAGGTGAAACCGACCACCACCAGGGTAACATAGCGCCAGTGAAACGGCTTGGAGCGAAACACCAACTGGAGCAGCATACCGGTTGCAGCCAGCTGCAGAACAAAGGCATACAGCGAAAAAAGAATAAGCGCCGGACCATACGTTCCGTTCAGATAGATGGTCGAACCGATACGAACAAGGGAGCTATCGCGTAAGATAAGGGGCAGCGTCAGATCGGAAAATTCCAGCCCAATCAGGATTAATGGGAAAACGGCCAGAAGCAGCCAGCGTACCCCTTTGAACCATGATGATCGTCTGGTAAATAAAATCGCGAAGGCAAACCATGCGGCTGAAATCCACACCCCTCCGAGGACCTGTATCTTGATCCACAGCAGCTTGGACGCGAGATCAACTGCGGCTAACTGAAGACCATCCGCCAACGTCCAGGTCGCTGTGCCTAGTATCAAAATGACCACAATGCGGGCGGATGGCAGGTGCCGGTAACGGAACCAATGCAGTGTCACCCAACAGACGCTGGTGATTGAAGCGACAATCAGAGGGAGCAGGTAAGGGGTCGGCTGCCAGACCATTCGTACATCCTTGAAATCGTGCGCAGAGGGTCAACCTGCACGAAGGCAATGAGGCATCCACTCGTGTATGCTGTACACGTGATGCAATAAGTAATGCGTTCATGAATCTATTGTAGTCACTCTTATGGATAATCGCAGTAATGTTTTGTAACAAACCACAAATATTAGCTTGTATTGGTTGTCAGCTATCTCTACACTCGTTACTTGCTGATTTTTCATGACACATTCTGCAAATTCCGCATCGTGATCTTTGTCAACAACCTTCTTTTTTGACAGTCACCATCGTCATATTTGTAAGCCAAACACTCGGGCTGTATGAGAAGGATTTACAACAATAAATGAATAAGTCATGTAAGGGTGGTTTGTACGTCATCAAACTCTCTGGACAGGGTAAACGGCGAAGAAAAAGGCAGCTTTTGTATTCGGACACTCTCCAACGCCTCTCAAGAAAAAGGGAGCTCCTTTATCTGACGGCCTACCGATCAATTAAGTCATAACGACAGAATTATCACCACTAAATGGATTGGGTATATATTTATCAGCATTCCAATCGTTGTGCCATTCAGTACCACCGATCAAGTAGCGGTATTGATATTCGCGTCCTTTATCCAAATTAATAGTCACAGCGAAATGTCCATCTTTCTGTTTATGCATCGGCGTTTTTGTCTCGTTCCACGCGTTGAAATCACCAACCAAATAGACTCTGTTTGCTTTAATCGATTCAGGAAGCGTAAACGTTACTTTGCATACGGGCTTGCTCTTCAGATATTGTTTCTTGAGCATGATTCATCCGTTCTCCGTTTGTTGTTATGGGTAGATTCACTTCGGTTGACAAAGAAGCGTGAAATTGCGACACCAATTGATCAACATGCGGGTTAGAAACAATGTGCATTGGGGCGGTTTCACCTGCACGTTTGAGGACTAAATGATGGACCGTGGTCGTCCGACGCCCGCGCATCGGATATTGGCGTGAGGCTATGCTATAAACGACCCAGTTGTCTCGTAGAGCCGTAAGTAAGCTGTCACAGCCTGCATATTTCTCTGAGGCGGCGTGCCAATGTCTGTAAATCGAGTAGCCGAGCATACTCATCCCCTCCTTACAAAGACCCGCTCACATTTCTCGTACGATCACTGCTGATATTTCAATGCGTGTATTTCTCCTTAGAGGATTTCTAATAATCACCAAAACAAATACCCACAAGAACTTCTCGTTCTTGCTTAACCAGTAGGATTGTCTTCATAATCCTCTAGCGAGGAGGAGGTGTTTTTTGCACACGGTATCGGGCGTCGCAAATTGAGGATATGCGAAACCTCAATGACGTTGTCGTGATCCAAAAGATGGAAACGCATTTTGTGCCGCCCTCCTATCACAGATTCAAGGGATTATCCTGATTAGAAATCCGTCCTCGCAATAAATATATGCTCCCTAACGTAAGCGTATGGTTATTGCCTGGTGTTTCACAGCGACAGACGTCATATATTTTTGTGATTTCCTTCACTGAAGCAATGCGTAAGTCTGCCTCCATCAAGTGTAAATAACGTGAGTTATGGATAAGTAAGTTCCTCAATGGTTGGAATGACATTCTCCATATGAACGCCTATTTTACAGAAGGGACGACCAATCTATGAGGAACGCGACTGTCGTACACTTCGTTTCCCTTTTTTACCGCAGACAGCTCGAATTGTGCTAGTTTTTGTAAAGCTCCCACCACGAAGGTCTTATTGAAGAACTCCACCCGACCGGAATTGAACGTGGCGATCTCCCCCAGCGTCAATGCACCAAACGGTAGCGATTGGTGATTGGGCAGCTCGGCACATACCGCGTCGAGCTCCTGACTGAACTCATCTTCCAGATACAATACCCGTGAAATGCAATCAATAATCAGAATGTGCGCATCACGGGATGTTTCTTTCAGCGCTTCGCGGGTGGCAATTTGGGCGTGATTCACTAAACTCTGCTTGTTACCTTTCAGAATATAGACCATCGAATGCATTGCAACCTCACCCACACAAACTAAGCAGTTATTTTCGGTGAATGCAATAGGATCTCGTACAATAAAATCCATTCCGGGTTGGAAAATGCCGAGAGGATATTCCTTGGCAATGGAGAAGAAGTTTTCATGTGTCAAGGTTTTGCCCGTTTTTTGTTTGATCAGTTGACTGTACACCTTGAATGCGGGCTGGCCATTCAACTGGTGAACGATGGTTCGATCCGTCTTATTGGCAACAAAAGGACCATACAGGTGCTTCCAGCCATGTTGTACCCCGATGTTCGTTGTTGCTTTCACCCACAAGATCAGGCCAGCATCTTGATAAATCCCATGACTATCAAACAGGCAGGGCTTCTGTTGAAAGCTCAATGATCCTGCTCCTCCACCGATATAACGTACCTTGTTCCCATATTTTCTAAACAGCCGGTCAAGGAACGAAGCGACATATTTCGTAAGTCCGTCCACGAGTACGAGAGCTGTATATTGCTGACTATTGGGAAGAGTAGGCAGACTGGATAAAGAAAAACCTGATGTATCAAGACCCTTAATCACACTCGGTTCAGCCAGTACCGGCAGTACATCAGCTACGATACCTGTTTCAAATCGTTCATTGCCATAAATCACACTGGGAAATACACCCCCTGCGATAGGAATAGCGCGCTGCTTGAGGGCTGCCAAAAGCTCATTCAGATTAACCTTGGAGTGTTCTGCCACGAACAGTAGTACCCGTTCGTCTTCTGCACGCGGAAGCTGTGCAATTTGCGCAACGAGGGTGGTAACATCCGCATCTTGAAAGTATTTTGCATGGGGCATAACAGGGGTCTTTCTTTGTGAAAATCGGAACTTGTTTTTCTCCTTAAGCTAACCACACATTACGGAGTATTAAGTGTTAAGAGTAGTCAATTTTACGGATTATTAATTTTGTTTCAATGAATAGTGACCGTGCCGTAGGTTCATTGATGTCTTCGACAGCTAACCATAAGCCAACAGAAATACTTGTTCCGCCTAAGCCACATTAGCGATCAGGACCTGCCTCCAAACGGACGCTACCTGTGTATTGCCGTGATATGAGTATGACCGAGGACAAACCTCAAGTAAGTTTCAGTTGTCTTTCAGTAATCGGCGAGCCAATTGTGACAGTGAAGCCGATTTGAGCAGGACGATTTCAACCTGATTTTGAACCAGAACAGCGACGTTCGCGGGTTATAACCATGACCCGTATAGTGCGTATACAATTACAACCATAAACGTATTGTGTGCAGTTTTTCAATACCAGAAACATTGGGTATGTGTATAGCATCCGGCATATATCGGTTGTGCTAATCCAGAGCGATTTGGAAGGAAGCCAACGGTAGTATCGATTATGGACAAGCCTGTAAAGGATTGTGTATGCCCCCCTGATGGTGCGTCTGAAATCGAATGTAAAACCTGAGTTTAGGCTAATGGCGACTCCGATACCCTATCAGAATCATGAGTTCCGGTTGTTACATGCGACTTAACAAAGGGATGGAAGCGTATCTTCAGGTATGGGGCAGCTGGAAGTTGCCTTTTAAGAATAGCGACCTCCGGTAGCTGTTTTCTTGACTCAATTCGTGAGATAGATCCCCAAACTCATTCGTTTCTTGTGAACTACACAAGTGACGATCGATGAGGTACTTGTGTCGGCACACCGCTTCGCATAATTCATTCTGTTTGTGCAGTTTGTTAGCTGGTAAATAGTGTCCATCAGCCTTAACCCTATTTCCCAGAAAATCGTCAATAATGTAATAAAAGGCAATTTGATGTAAGGAATTAAAGTGATTGAGATCAAGTGGAGCCAACAAGCCTCCAATACTGTGGTTTGGACATTTACTGCCCCATGGACATTTGAAGAATTCTATGACACAAAATTGCGTGTCGATGCGATGATTGACAGCGTTGAAGGCATCGTCGATAGCATTTTTCTGACGACACCGGAACAAAAATTGCCGCCAAGAGCGGTGACCCATCTCCGCAACATCGTGGCTCAACAGCACAAACGGCACCGCTACATTGTGGTGGTAGGTGCCAAAACATTTCTGTCGACATTAATCAACGTCATTACCAAACTCGTCCCCAATGCTGATCTGCAATTTCACTTTGTTTGCAACCAAAGTAAGCGAACGTAATAATCACAAAACTACGCAATAAAGTTATGGCTGCGAGTGTCTAGCCAAAGATAAACGCAATCGCAAAAACTGGTGTAAGGACTGCAAATTCGGAAGGCAGGCTAAATTTATACCAGAAGCCAAATGGTAACGGTTGTACCTCGTTTCAGCTGACTATCAACGCTGATCGTTCCACGATGGGCTTCGATAGCAGCACGGGCAATGGTCAACCCAATCCCCAACCCGCTGATTTCACCAATGTTACTCCCTCGGAAAAACGGTTCAAAAATACGTCGTAGCTCATAGGGAGCAATGCCAATACCCGTATCGGCCACTTGCAGTTCTATACCGTTTTGGAGCTGGAACAGCCTCAGTGAAATCACGGCCGATAAATCTGAAAACTGTACGGCATTACGCATAATACGCGCGATCGCGTTACGGATGATTTGAGGATCGACGGCAGCAAGGGCGATTTTGGGCAAATCGAATGTAAAATGGATCTGTCGATCAAATTCACGTGCTAACTCGCCTGCAAGTTGGCGGCATAAAGCACTGACATTGGTTGGAGTGCGGTGTATCTGATCCGGCGCGAAACTACCCTTAACGACCAGTGAGATTTGATCGAGCATATCGGTGAGACGCTGAATCTGACTTTTAATCGTGTCAGCCCGATCTGTCCGCTGATCGTCTGTCAGACGATATAGATAATATGTTAGGGTTTCAGTTGACGCCTGGATTACGGTTAAGGGTGTTCGAAACTCGTGGCTGACACGTTCCATCATGCGGGTTTTCAACAAGCTGAGTTCTTGTTCTTTTTCCAGCGCAGCTTGCAGTATTTCGGTTTCGAGCTGCAACGCTTGAATGCGTTTGCGTTCAGTGATGTCGCGGCTAATAAAGACGCCGCCTGCATAGTTCGCCTGGTTGTCAAAAAGAATCTTTCCGACACTTTCTACACTGACATAGTGCCCGTCAACATGCCGCAGCCGACTTTCTACTGCAAATTGATGGTGATCGGATTGGAAGGCCGCTTGGACTAACTGCGTTAAGTGGGCGAGATCATCCGGATGGATATGGGCAATAGAGGTTGTACCCATCAGGGATTGCGGATCGTAACCCAGGATGTGCTTGTAGGCTGGGTTCACAAATACAAGGTTCCCTTCCCCGTCCGTCTGTGTAACTAAATCCTGAATATTATCCGTGATGAGTCGCAAGCGCTCCTCATTTTGGCGGAGTGCGGTTTCTAAGTGTTTGCGTACGGTAATGTCCCGACTGACATAGATGCCACCGGCATTGTTCCCCTGGTCATCGAACAGGAACTTGCCCACCGCTTCGACGGTGATATAGTGCCCATCAGCATGGCGCAGCCGCGTTTCCATGCTGAATTGGCTCATGCTCGCTTGATAGGCTGCCTGGAAGGTTTGAACCAAGGGGACAACGTCATCTGGATGCAGCAGGGCAAATGAGGAGGTACCGATCAAAGCTTCCGGTTCATAGCCTAAGATGGTTCGGTAGGCGGGGTTCACGAATACAAAATTCCCATTGGCATCATTCTGGGTGACCAAGTCTTGAATAGTATCGGTGATGAGGCGCAGACCTTCCTCATTGGCTCGAAGAGCGGCTTCTAACCGCTTTTGCTTGCTGATATCGGCTATGGCGAGGATATACCCCGTATGCTGACCTGCTTCGTTGGTAATGAGCCTTCCCGTCCTTGCCACCCAAACAATTTCTCCACCCGGGCGTACATACCGATACTCAATCGCCCCACGCGGATTGCGCTCCTTCAAGGCGGAACGGGTTATGGCCTACACACGTGTGCGGTCATCCGGGTGTATGGCTTCGATTTGCTGTTGAGGATCATTTATTTGTTCATCTGAGAGTGCCAAAAAGTGACGCACAAGGGCATTACGGAAGATGACGTTTCCTTCGATATCGGTCTCAACGATACCAATCGGGGCAAAATCGACCAGCGTTCGGTAACGAGCCTCACTCTCCCGCAGTGCCTGCTCCGCCTGTTTGCGCTGGCTAATATCCGTTACCGCGCCCAGATAACCGGTCACTGCTCCCTGTGCATCAAAGAGTGGGCTGCCATTACCAGACACCCATACGATTGTTTTATCCGGGCGTTGATATCGAAAGACTGCGTTTTCAAAGGGGCGGTGGGTTGCCATCATGATAGCCCAGGCACGGGCAGAGATATCCAGATCATCCGGGTAAATGGTCTCATACTGGACATCTCGTAGAGCCTCTTCAAGCGAGATGCCGGTCATTTCACACCATCTGGCGTTACAAAATACACGCTTGCCTTGGATGTCGGTTTCAATGATGCCCACGGGGGCGAAATCGATCAACGAACGGAACCGGCTCTCACTTTCGCGCAGAGCCTTCTGGGCTTGGATCCGGTCGCTGATGTCATGGCTCAGACACATGCCGCCGATAATCTGTCCCCCATCATCGCGGATCGGTGTCATATAGGCTTCATACGCGTAGTCTTCCGTCACACGATCATAGGAAAAGCTTTCGCCTTGCAAGGCACGTTTGTACAAAGGCAGGATGAAATTAAGCGATGCTTCAGGTAAGTATTCGTGCGGCGTTTTGCCTATCAGTGCCTCAGAAGCCAATCCAAATTGCCTGAGAAACGGACCCTCCGCCAGCGTACAGCGCATATCCGTATCGAACATAACGACGCTGGTCCGGGGCATGTTCCGTGCCAGGAGGCGGTAGAGGGCTTCACTCTCGCGCAGGGTCTTCTCAGCTTGTATCCGGTCACTGATATCTTGAACAATCAGGTACAAATAACGTTGGCTACTGACCTCAATTAATCCAGCGAAGACCTCAACATCGCGAATTAATCCCGAAGCTAAGCGGTGACGGGTTTGAAAAATGCTCCCTTTTTCAGCCGAAGCCCGTCGCATACTAGCCAGGAGTTCGGATTCAGGCAGCGTGCTAATCGCCGTCGCTCGCATTGATTTGAATTGTTCAGCGGTGTACCCATAGAACTGGCAAGCTGCCTGATTGGCTTCAATAATTTGCCCAGTTGAGGGATCAATCACCAGCTTGGCAGCCGCATTGCGTTCGAACATCTGCCGGTAAAAGGATATGTTTTTAGTGCCATTCTGAGGCGAGGGATAGCGGAGAATAATCTTCTTGAGTCGAATGTACTGTTGAACCGCGTCATTCCACAACTGACTTAGGATAGACATGATTCCTGACTTTCAATAAATATTTCCTCCCATTATAGGCTTATTAACTCGCGCTGTGTGAAATGTCGCAAAAGTCGATCTAGAAGTTTACAGTAGATAAGCCTGCTTATCTGAGTCTGTAATCCAAAAATGTCGTTATATGGAATTAACCGGGTTGCACTTTTTGTCACCAAAGCGTCGGGTTTACATTTGGGGTTGCCCATGCCCTCCTTGCCTGAAATGTCTACACAATTGATCTAAACGTCAAACTTTTTAATACTTGTTCAGACTACGGAAGATGATGATCCTTTCAAGAGGAGAGTTAATTCTGTTGTAGGCGTCGAATTTTCATGAAAAGTGTGAAAAGCGATAGTATTTTTTGTAGTCGCGTTGATAGTGGTTCGTATTTTTTGAAATATAAACTCGGCCAAGTTCACCTGCTCGTCCCGCGACTTGCACGAGGCGGGTAACTTGTCGACCAGCGTAATAAAAGGTTTTTATTGAGAAAATATATGGGGGATTCTTGAGGCTAACGGGCATAAATTATTATGACAACTTACCAGCCTCAAATCAAGCAGCAATTAGCCACGAAAATTAGGGTCTATTTGACTACTCGTTTTAATCATGTATTGAGGGCCTCGGAAATGGAATGGGAAAATATTCGGAGAAGCTCAACAGCGGCTTGTCGCATTTCCGCAGACGGTAGCTCATGAAAGTAATTAAGCAAAGCTGCATCCAGGTTATACAGGGTCGCCTCTTCTTCGAAAAAGAATAGCAAAGGGACTTCGAGTATAGTAGCGAAATTTGGCAAATCAGTGACCGCGAGTTTTCGCTTACCGGCTTCATATTCAGAAATTGCGCGTTGATCTTTGGAAACGGCTGACGCTAAATCCTCTTGTGACATACCCCGGCGCTCTCGTGCCTGCCGAATTCGTAATCCTAATAAAACTGCATCCAATTGAATTATTCCCAAAACGCATGAAAATTGATTGCAATTTTATGAGGATTATCCTATAATCGTCTATTACGGTTATACAATGGATTTTCATTGTATTATTACATTCACTTCATAGTCTACCTTGTACAATTCACCCCACTTCCGTATTCAATGAAAGGAGGCATACCATGAGTGGTGGAACAACGACCAAGTAGTCCGATCCCCAAATTGTTGCGGGCGGCTTGAGGGTCGCCCGCCCCGGTTTCACCATTCCCAACGCAAGATGTAGCTTTCAAATAATCGAGGGCGGTCAGTTGTCCAAATCACTTTTTGACGACCATCAGGTAATCTCGTTTGGTTCTCAGCATCCAGTGCAGTCGTTTTTGTCGCGTTCCGTTCAATTAAACTGACTTGTTTTGCAAATCGGTTTTTGGGCAGTACCACGCTAATGCTGAAGCGTTGGGTCACATGGACAATCTCAAGTTGGAAATCCTCAATCTCTTTAGTAAAGCCGTGCTTAATGGTGCGATCAATCCGAAATTCCTCAACATCGTTATGGTTTTTAGTTTCCCGGAGTGAAATCAGGATTTGATAATTATGTCCTTCTCGATATTTATCAACAGCAACACCCGGCGAACACTGGTAATCTGCAAAGATGTCACCATCGCCCCATGCCTGATCTTGATAGGCTATTATGTTGTCCTGAAGGAAGCGTACTTTCTCTCGCTTATGCAGAATTGCTTTCTCACCGTTGGGGTCAAGCAGTTCTAGCTCAACCTCATACTCCAAAACTTGATACATGCCTTCATGTGTTTTGAGTGACAAAACGCGTCTTCCCAAGCGCCATAACCGACCAATGACATTTAAAGCATCTGACCCGAGTAGCGCAACCACGACTTGTACCACTCGACTGGCAGGCTCAATTGGAATATCCATGTTTCAGAATAACATATCGTCAGAAGCCTAAAATGGAAATGCATCATCATCAAAATCATCAAACAATCCCCCTAAATCCTCTAATTCCGTCAGTGCTCCATCCTCATCGGTTAAATCAGCCAGCATCTCATAGAGCTTGCCGCGTGGCGATTGGGGTTTTCGCCCAACTTCAGATGTAATTTCCGTCTGTCGGTCGGTAATAATTGCAATAGCTACTTCTTTGGCCAATTTCGCTTGGTCGGTTTCACTGGATGGAGTGCTTTCATACCAGGCCCATTCCTTGTCAATCCACCGCTCACGGTATTCATGATAGCCCAAACCGTAGAAGGTAATTTGTGAAGCAGTATCCCCTGCCCCACGCCTCGTGGATACAAAAAGAAATTCACCAAAGGAATTACTGTTCATCTCAGCTTTGAGAATATCGGTCTGAGGGTCATTCAGAATAGCAAGAAAACGGTTATGCGTAACACGATCAAACAAGCGCTCGTTTTCACTAAAACCATAGGGTTCTTGCTCAGGTGATGATTGCGGTTGGAACTCAGGTGACATTATTCGAGACTAACGGTTCATCTGCCCTTCTGTCAATGCGATGCTTTACCCTTTAAAGGGACACGAAATTGTAATAGCAGGTCATCTAAAACAGGTATCCGGATAACAGCCATATAACCAAAAGTTAGACAGCCTGTTCGCGCGTGAGGATATTGCGAACAAAGTCACTGGGATGGATCGTTTTTACACCGCGATATTCCCCCACCGATAAAACATGATACTTATCCATACTCACAATGTAGTCAGCCTCGGCTTCAACTGCACAGACAAACAGCTTGTCATCATCTGGATCGGGCGAAACTTGAACCGTAGTTGTGCCAGATACAATAATAGCGGCTTCTTGTAGTTCAAAAAGAAATGCCGCTTGTTGCTTTGCTGAGAGTGGAAAATAATGCTGTACCGATGGATACTGCATTACGCGACGTAGATCATTAAGAATTGGCTCAGAGGTAGCAACTTCGATTTCTCCCCGTCGCCATGCCTGTAACGTCTGGGAAGGTGCGAATTGTGAAATTGCTGTACCGCTTACGAGGATATTTACATCTGGCACTATTCGAGGAGTGTAATCCATGTATTAGAGAGTTTTTTCGCGCCTGACGGCCTCCAATGCCTCGTCGATGGCTGCTTGCACTTCGGCAGGGTCATATTGCGCGGTATGAGCTTGAATATTGTCAACTATTTCAAAAAAACGTGCTTTCGCCGCATCTTTGCGCCGCTTCATCTCCTCATACTCTCGTACAGGCACAATGACAGCACGGGGTTCACCTGACTTCTCAATAATAATCACTTCCTTCCGGTAAAACACGCGGTCAAAGACGCTCCCCGGTTCGCTACGAAATTTCATCATGGGAATAGTTGTTGTCATAATTGCAACAATTGTAATACATGTATTATTATATGTCAATAAAATACTCCCGTGAGCCTGTTTGGATGGTTCACGGGAGTTCAGTCTTAAGAGCGATCACTCCCCTCGCTCGGCACGGTGTCGTGCCTGCAATTCGCCAAGTGGTTTAGGATTGAAATATAAGTCGCGCTCGATAGGCAATCCGAGTGCACCTCGAACTTGAGAGAGTTCTGCTAAGCTAAAATAGCCAAGTTCAATCTCGAACCCAATCACAAGACCAAAGAACAGGTAGTCAACCTTCTTCTTGTCGGTGTCATAATACCCATTCTCATCCACATACGAGCCTTCTGAGGCGTACCACGTCCAGTCTCCGTCCGCCGTAAAGAATTTGACTTGAGCCAGTGCCTTTAAGCCCAACTGGTCATTACTGTATAGAGGAGGCAGCTTGGCACGCGTTTCCTCATCCAATAGCTCCATGTTCTTGCACTCCTTTACTTCACCGGCTCATCCTGCCCCTTCCGTTGTTGGGAATTTCGCTCCTGACGTTTTTGCACAGGCACAGGTGATGCTGCCTTTGAACCATTGCCGCCATTTGCAAAGGCAAAGTTAAACCCTTGAAAACGCATCCTGCGCTCGTCATCGTTGGTCAATGTCAAAATCCGATCAAGGAAATCTTTCGCTCCCAGGCGTTCGAGTGCCGCTTTTGCTTCCTCAGTTGCACATTGAATCAAAAGGTCATACTTCACGGCATAGCGCAAGGCCAAGCTAAACAGATCCATTGCATTATCGGTGGAGGCGACGCTGGCAGACTGTTCATTTTTGACGATCAGCCTTCCAGCTCCCGCTCCTCCATTTTCAAACAATCGAACCTCCTTTTTCACGCCATTAACACTGAGAATGTGAACCTCATCAAAAAACAGTGCCCAACTAAACGGTTTATCCTTTATCTCAGACATCTCAGATACTCCATTCCCTTAATTGGAAACAAAAAGCCACTGGTGGTGGCTTTGCGAATGAATTCTGTCTGTAGGCTGTAAAGTGCAGGAATAAATGACAGACCATTCATTATTTCATATTCAATCAATGAAAGGAGCTAGGCTGCTTTCTGTAATTGCACCCGAATTTCCGCTATCGTCAATCGCTTCTCGTCCTGAAGTTGGCGTATGCGTTTCACGCGTTCAATCATAGAAGGATGATAGAGTTGGTATCTCCCCTGTGTCTCGGCTGATACCAACAGCAGTCCTGCTTTTGTCCAAAATCGAATGGTATGAGATGCCTCCCCTGTCGACCGTGCCAGTTCTCCAATTTTCAAAAGCTTTACAGGGAGCGTTTCGTTGGAAATATCCTTCTCAAGTATGGCAAGATACATATCTAAACTACGATTAATGGCTTCATAAACAATGACTCGAAAAGCATCCATTGATCCGGTTTTGTTTGCGGTTTCAATTGCATGGATATATTGGCTGCGATCCTCGGGTCGGATGGCAGCGGGTGGGTAGCCCGCTTGCATGAGGAGCAAGTTCATGAGAAGTCGAGCAGTACGTCCATTTCCATCAACAAAAGGATGGATACGCACCAGTTTATAGTGTGCATCAGCAGCACGGGTAATGGGACTCAACGCGGTTAAGCCGTGAAGCCACTGGAAATAATCATCCATCAGTTGCGGCACTTTCATGGCATTGGGCAAGGCGACGGTTGAACCAGCAATTCGTACGGACACACTGCGGTAACGGCCCGCCTGTTCAAAGTTGATCTTTTGCAGAATCAGACGATGAATTTTAAGAACCTCATTGGCGGTTATATCCTGTCGCGAGAAACTCACCAAACTTTGGACATAGCGGAAGGCTTCAGCGTGGTTGGTCGCCTCTAAATGCTCAGTGACAGTCTTACCCTCGACAGTTAAGTTCTTTTCGACAACCATTGCCGTTTCTTGTCGGGTCAGCGTATTTCCCTCGATGGCATTCGAGGTATACGTCAATTCAACTAGAAACCACTCATTTAGGTTTTTCTCGACTTCGCGTGGGAAGGGTCGATAGCGATCAAGGCGTTGCTTCTTCATGATAAGAGTATCAAGAAGTTTGGTAGTGTAAGCAGTCATAGCCAAGTATGAAGTATCACTTCACACTTTACAAGCAGCAGCCTGCATAAGCACAGTGGAGTGCGGTCAAGGGCTTGATCTCATCGTGGTTGAGCGAAGCGGCACCAGCCAGCCTCGATGAGATTGCGTCAGCATCCTTGACCAAACGGTGATCCGTTATACGCTGTTGCTGCATCAAACGGAAAACTCTTTTCGTTTGATCTGCCCTCGCGGCGAGCGTGAAATAAAGGTTGCATCGAATTGCTAAAATGAAAGTTGCCCCTTGAAAGAACGCTTCCATGCTTTACCCCTGCATATAAGGCATGGTGTAGCAACTACTGCCATCTGGTCGCTACTAGGCGTAACGGGCTGAGAACAGCATACCCGTTGACGATTACGAGTTTTCGCAAGGGCGTTGTTTGTCGATAAGCATCATCTCTTGAACCATGTCCCTGTTCCACATGGTAGGCACACGGGTTTCTCAAGATTACAAAGTGGAATGGCAGTTCCGCCGTGAAGTCGTGAGATAGCTTTGAAGGCCACTACGTCAGTGGCCTTTCGGCTGCGGTGGCTTCAACAAGCGATCCGGTTCATCTTGAGTGGCTACTTGCCAGATCATGTTTTCAAAAATACTGGTGGGGTGAGTAAGATCAATTGCCTCAAAAGCCGCAAACCAAAACCGTTTCGCTCCCCCACTCTGCTCGGTTGCTTTTTTCAAGGCGGTAAGCCGTTTTACACCCGAATAACGGGTGCGTACAACGGTGATAACACGCATCCGGCTGTCGTTATAGCGTTTTTCAAATTTTCCACTGTCGATCCACGAATTATAGGCGCGAACTTTGTTCTTCCACGTCTCCCCTACTTCAGTTCCACGATCGGCCTCAACCGCAAACCAAAATCGCCTGTCATAAGCAATCACAGAAAACACGCTGTCGGGGACAATGGCAATATCCTCCTGTTTCCCTTTTACGGTCGTGACGCGAACGTAGTCATAATTGGCTTTGATTTCACGCTCGGTATACCAGTTTTCCAGCGTAAAATTGAGCTTTTTACACGCAGCTTGGGCCGCTGCCCACACATTATTGACAATTTGAGCGTGACGTAGATACCCATCACTGACCGCTTTACTGCTACTGTACCAAGTAATCGAGTGGCCTTTGCGCTCATTGAGAAGATCAACGCCCTTGCGAAGGATGCCATAAAAAGTGGGACTGGGTTCGCCCATAGCCGCGTTTATGAAATACCGTTCAACGAATTGATTATCATAAAGGGCATCCAACCGACGAAAACACGCATTGTATGAGCCAAAAAACATGATCTCAATCTGTTTTTGTGTCATGCGCCCACCGCGCCAGATCGCTTCCAAGACCTCAATGTCACGATCTTGAAGGATCATACCCTTCGGCTTATCGCGCCGTTTGAAACGACTTTTACGTCGCTTCTTGTCAGTTGGTAATGGGGTTTCCAAAGTCATTGGTATTTTCCTCATCTTGAGCTTGATGCGGTCGCTGCTTCTCGTACCGTGTATTAAGCCAAGAGTTCACCTCATCATAGGTCATGAACTTCTGATCCACAACTGACTTATGACGCAGGTATAACTCTCGATCCATTGCCGATTGCTCACGAGAGACGTCCGGTGCAGCAACAGGGTCTACACTAAACGAGGCACGGCTCGTTCCATTTTCGGAACGCATCGAAATGGCTGTTCGGTATCGCCCCATGTTCATCAGGTCAGACACCGAAAACAAGGGCATGAGGGGCAGTGCATTTTCTGCATCTTCTTGACTACATTCAAATGCGACCAGAGTGCCTATATTGCCCTCTAAGGCCCTTAAGGTTGTAGGGGCAATAGATTTCACGTTTTGCGTCCCAATGACCAATCCTAGACCTTTTTGTCGCGCTTGGCGTGCTATTGTATCGAGTGATCCGGTTCTAAAATTGTGCATTTCATCAACATACAACATAAAGGGTTTATTCTTGGGGTCTGCGACTGCCCCACCAAGGGCGGCCAATTGTATTTGGGTCAGTATCAGTGAGCCAAGCACATTTTGTGCCGTTTGCGGAAGAACACTCTCATCAGCGTGGACTGAAACGAGAATAATCTTGTTATCGTGGATCAGTGAATGCATATCAAGCTTTTGCGGATTGCATGTACTTGCCCGAACCAGGTTATAACTTAAGAATTCATTCAGTCTCCACAAAATTGAAGCAACACTGGTATCCTTCAATCCCCCGCCCTTCTCAAGCATTTCCCATGTACGACGCTCCGAAAAATCAGCTTGCTTAAGCAAGCGATTGCGATAGTCCGCGTCTTCAATGACAGGCCAAATGTCGTACAAAGTCGGTTGTTCTTCTAGTGATAATGTCTGTAAAGCCGCCTGAAGCGTCTGCATCCAGCGTGTTTGAGACGTATCGTCGTATAGCTTCCCGAGTACCGCCGCAAAGTCACCTGCACTTCTCTTGCTATTTACGTTTGGGAGTCGGATGAGCGGGTTCAAGGGCGGCGGATAGGATACCGTAACGCCATTTTCATTAAATTCAAAACCGATGTCGAGGACAACTACATCGCCCTCGCGCTCCTTGGGAATACCATGCTGCAATAAACGCCGGACAAATCCGCCCAAGGGGTCAATAACTGCGACGCCATTGCCTGCCTTAATATCTTGTTCAGCCAAAGCTTGCATAAAGCTCGTTTTACCAACCCCTGTTTTGCCAAACACGAGCGTATGAACAACGCGCTCACTAAGCGGTTGGTAGATCGGTGATCGGCTCTGCCGGTTGGTTCCAAATAATACGCCTTCACGCTCACCCCGAAACTCCATGGGCGCGGCGATTTGTTTACCCTTCACCCATCCGATTTCCAATGCGGTCATTCCCTCGTGAGGCAAGTGCCACAAAGCGGCAATTTCTGAGGCCATAAAAACGTTTGCTCGTGTGTCTAAAGGAAGCATGGGTCGCTTAAGTAGGCGTACCAGTTCATACAGCGAATTACTTTTTCGTTCTTCAAAGTCTGCGATAATCTCCGTTTCAGGTTCATTGGTTGTCGTAAAGGTCTGGAATTCGGTTGCAAAGGTCTTCACAAAGCTGAGATAAAAGTTGAATTGATGAAGCCGCTCAACACGGGGAGAATTCGCCTCCACGACAACAAAGCAGCGGATTGGCGGGACATCTTGTATTTTTTCTACACACGCGGCCATAATCTCAGGCGCAAACTTGTCTGGGCGACTTCCCCATGCAGTCTCAATAAATCCGGTTCCTGCTCCGGCCACCAGCTTCTCTTCCCATTTCCCCGGCGCAAGCGCAGCTGTAAAGACGCTCGAAGCAACAGAAGCGACCTTACTGGTCGTGATACTGTCTATACCTTCGTACATTAAGGCTGCCAGTTCTTCACCATTATCGCCTACACCGAATCCAACAAGGTATGACACCCATTCACCTTCTTGCAGACTCACCATGCTGTTGACTATGGCCGTGAGTGGATCGGCTTTTTTGATATTGTCTGCTCGCAAACTAGGACGCGGCCATTCTTGTTCCTGATGATAATAGTCAACGCGCCGCCAAAAGCTTCCTTTCATTTCGATTTTTTTAAGGAGTTCAGGTTCACTCACTTCGGCATCCATGTAGCCCGCCCTTATGGCGCGGGTCACTTCATCCTCACCAAAAGGTTGCTCGTTTACATCAATCAACTGCCAGGTAATGCTCTGCGGTGTGGCTTCAATTCGAAGAATGATGTTCCCGAGATGAACCAACTTGGTAACCAATGTGACCGCTTGAGCGGCGTTCCAGCCGCTATTCTGAGGAAGTTTTATAGTATAGACACGCGGCACATCCCACATAGGTAAATCAGCCGTATGTTTGAGGCCCAAGTCGTAGAAATCCAACGGCTCTTCGTAGATACCAATTGCCTTCTGAAGCTCAATAAAATCACGACCAAAGATTGTCCGGGCACGGGCCGAAAGGCCATAAGTCAGACCGTAAAATAGAGCAACGGCGACAAGAAAAATTAATCCCATGAACGGAGCCATCAAGAACATAAACACAATCATCAGAGGCACAAAAATCAGATTGCCTGCGGCTCGTACAGCACTGGGTCTCGGTAAAGGCGTCATACCATCCCCCAATCAGTCCACAACAACATTTACATAAAGATTAACGCCATATTTAATTCCTGGCTAATACATATTTTAGAGGCAATTTGCTGGGTATTTATGGTTCCGCCAAAGGCGGAACGACCAATGAGGGCGCGTGCGCCCTTCCCCTTGAATTTGCATTTTCGCAACGTCGTGCCGAAGCACGACTTCCACCCGCAAGGGCGGTGACGCCGGAGCGCAAGCGAGGTGTCCACCGCCCGTTCGCCGCAGTTCCCGACCGCGCAGACCGTGTCGGGAACTAGGGTATCGCCGCCGCCTAACGCCAATGGATCACAAGTAGCACTTGTGGACAGGCGGCAGGCGACGATGCGGGTGGAAGTCGGGCTTTTTTCGGAGCGGTCACGCCCCAGAAAACAGCCCGACGTTGCGGTGGTTTTCCGAGTGGGAGGTTGAACGACCGTCAGTGACGATTTGAAGCCGTTTTTTCGGCGGAATAATCGAACAGGCGGGCGAAAACCTCTCCGAGAAAACCACATTTTCATGTTCCTTTACACGCACTATGAGTCACAAAACGGGGGTGTGGTTAGCTTAGTAACGACATCTTAAACCACGACAAAATAGGGATGATTTTTTTACTCGACGCAATAAACCACCCCTCTATAAGGGCTACCGGATTCAGACTCTAGGTGCACTCCCCTTCCCGCCCTCGCTCCTTCTCCCCTTTCAGCTTCCTAAGCGTGCTTCGCACGAAAATTTCAAAAAACTCATGCGAAACAAAAATACGCTTGAGGTGTCTTGACAGGCTTGTGGTCTAAATGGATTTGAACGTGTAGCTCAAATCAAGTCTGTCCGATGAGTTGTCCCATCAACGGTTGGCTTCAGGTTGTCAGTGTGCTTCGGTTTGGTCAGGCCAGCGCCCATTCGCCGCGCTGGTGGCGTTCCACATATCAGACCGTTAGGAAGTGATACGTACCATAACAATGAGGCTCAGATTTACGAGTGTCAAATTTGAACGTTCGTTCGTTTTAACGTTCGTTGGTTCGTTCGTTCGAACGTTCGCTTTTAGCCTTGAAGTGCATACTTGTCTTTCATCTTTTTGATATACTGGTCAAGCGCTATCTGTACCATTTGCCCCAGTTTCCTTTTTCGTCGTCTCTGTTGCATCGCTTCAATTTGTAGACGTTTCAAGTCCACCAACTGGTCTTGAAAAATATCAAAGGTATGGCGGATCACCAAGCGTTCTAATACATCTTCGTTCTTTTGAACGTTTGAACGTTCGTTCCTTTGTTCATTAGTTCTTATGTTCGTTCGTTCGTTTTTAGCCTCAACGGGTTGCGAATTCGAATATATCACTCGTGGATGCACATCGGCTTTGGGCGGTGCTGGGGGAATAAGACTATCCAGCGGATCACGCTGCGGGGGAGGCAGAACTACTTCGAATTGTTTGTTATCTAGAGAAGCGCGTTTAGGCATAGCTGGCTAGTATTTCATCGACCACCTGCATATAAGCTTTGGAACCGTCATGAGCGGGGTCGAACAAGACCATGGGCTTCTTAGCGGAAGGGCTCTCCGCAAAACGCACACTGTCTTTGATTGCTGTACTAAAAAGGCGAACGCCTGCTGCGCTCGTTGAACTTTTGAGGGCTTCCATAACTTCACGTCCAGATAAGGTGTTGGGGCGGTAGCGTGTGCCAAGTACACCTAAAATCATCAGATCAGGATTGAGATAAGAGCGCACTTTCTCAATCGTTTTCACAAGCATCTGCAACCCTCGCAGGGCCATCGGTTCGGTTGCCATTGGAATGAGTACTTGATGGGCCACATTAAAACCGGATACGGTCAACACACCGAGGGACGGGGGACAGTCGAGCAGGATAAAATCATAGTCATCTTCAATAAAGCTCAACTTAAACTTCAAGACTTGTTCCGCTGCCATACGTTGTTTCAGGTCAAATTCACCTGCCGCTAAATCCAAATTTGAAGGCAATAAGTCGAACCCTGCACCCGTTGATATAATGACCTCACGGGCTTTTATCTCATCAAACAGAAGGACATCATAAAGGGACTTTGTAAGTGAACTAGGATCGTAGCCAAGCATGACCGAACAACCTCCTTGGGGGTCTAGATCAACCACCAGAACACGCTTACCCTTTGCCGCTAATCCAGCGGCGACATTCAGCGTCGTTGTAGTTTTTGCAACGCCGCCCTTCTGATTAGCAATGGCAATCGTGTGAACACGTTGTCGGTGAATATTTTTTATTTGGGCTTCCAATTCTCGGCGTGGGATACGATGCAGTTTACCGACACGCACGGCTGGCAGCTTACCGCTTTTTATCCAGCTTTTGATTGTATTTATGTGAACGCCTAACAACTTTGCGGCTTCGTCTGTTCGTAAGTATTCAGTTTCAGACATTTGGGTACTATTACGGACAGTATGAGAAGTGAAGAAAAGCGTGTCAATATGCAAATCGAAAAAAGTATCGCGTCCTTCAAGGTTTTATTTCGCGTCTGGGACGGTGTATTTTCAAAAACGTCACTATGTAAGAAAATCAGTCGAGACGGCGTTTTAGCAGGATTACAGCGCGTTTCACGGGTATTATAAAGATGATCGGGCGGGGATAAGTCCCGCCCGAAAGTCATGGTTCAGCCCGTCGGTCATATTCAGGATCAGCAACCCGATAAAAGGCGAGTGCTGCTTGCCTAATAGACGGCTCTAGCTGCATTTCGTCTATAACAATAGGGAACAGGGGATAACCATTGGTGGTTGCAGGAAAGCATAGCTGTTTTTGATTAGCTTCAGGATTTTCCTGTGTAGCCGTTATCCATGCTGCCACCAAATCAATCCCCCTGAGATTTTCCTCGGACACTGCCTCTATGAAATCGGAAACCACTTCTCGTACATGCTCTGAAATGTCCAATATGTCTTGCGCCCACAGTCGGGCAGCAAGATAGCCGCGTGAGGGTATTTCCTCACTTCCAAACGGATCTAGCGCCATAGCATTCATGGTTCGCTCCTTTAACTTATTTCTGCCGGATGCAGAACACCAACCGTCCTACTCACTGGATAATGAGCATGACAGTTGGAAGGAGATCGCAAATATATAATGGGCTAAATGCTGTTCGAACGCACAGTGTAGCATGTACTGAGGTAGGGCTTTCTACCAAAGATAACAGGAAACAGTGATGTACCTAGTACACTCCATTAACAATTCCATAATTGCCCCTAAAGAAAGATCAAAACTTATCTTGCAATGGTAATGCAATTAAGTAGTCAGCAATATCTTCGTCAATAACTAAGCAGTTCACGTATCCACCCCGAATGGCAGCTAATACCGCATCTTTCTTATGGCTACCGGCAGCCAAACACCAAGTCCGACACTTAGTTCGAGTTAAATTAATAAGCTGTTGCCGTGAAATGGAGAATAGCGTTTCCATTTGTATATCATTTACCTGTTTAGAACCAATGGGCTGACCATGGCGATCAAGAAAATGTCCTAATATTTCTCCTCCAAAATTGTCTAGTGATTTACCTTCTGACTCCAGCTCGATTTCCAAATAGTGATATAAGTTTTCGACAGCGGGAAAAGAATACTCATCGCCATCCGACCCAGGAAGATAATATTGAGATTCCCCACGAATCTCGTGACCGCTCACAGAGGTTACAATGGAAGTCAAAGCATTCCAAGCATCATTGACTTTGGCGGCAAGTTTGATTTGTTGCTCGCGATATGGATTATCTTTTGGCAATCCCATGCCATGTGTGCGTACGAACTGTCTGTCTTCAGGAAGTATGAAGGGCAGGGATTCCGATTGAGAATTAAGATAAGTCGAACGCAAAATTGTTACCAATGAATTAGATGACCTAGGATCTGGCTCATCATGTTCACTAACAAATACTTGAAGGGGTATCCAATGGAAAAATTGTCTACTGTTCGTAACCGTGTGAAAACAAAACCGCTCCAAGGTATATCCAGATCCTATACCAAAGTACCTTGAGAGCGAATAATTATTAAGTATGACATGCGCTGCAAGCTGAGAAACTATCTCAGTACGAATAACAGTTGCGTCAATGTAGTTATTGCCTTGGGATTTCGGTAGTTGGGCAACTAAAACATCACGCAATTGGAATTTATTGCGTAGCAGATTAGCTTTGTCATCGCAGTTAGTGACCTGATAAATTTGAATTGCGTTTGCCCACAAAGCACGCCGGAATTCTCGGCAAATTTGCACAGGATCTTCTCCGTACTTGGTAACATATGCTTTAAGTGTCATTCCGGTTTCAATTGTTTCTTCAAAAAATTGTACACCTCGTCGAAGTTCCGAAATGGTGCGTTGCCATTCTTCATCTGAAGTGTAATCTGGCAAAAAACGCAACCATGAAATTCCATTGTTACGTCGAACTACAACGTCTCGTGTTGCAGAACCTGGCTGAGAATGTTCTGCACGCATATCTAGTAAATACAAAATATCTTGTTCGGCCATGGTTGCATCGTTATAAGCATTTTGCAGTAAATCTTTTAGCTTGATGAGGTTAACTAAGTTAGGTGCAGTGTTATTGGCTAAATCAAGATAATTCTTACCTGTTCCGCTTTCAAAATATCGCCTCAGCTCTCCCTCATAAAGACCGTGCTCTCGCAGAGAACTAAGTATTTTATTAATACGTTCGCGGAAAACGTATCGAATATGATCGCCGACATGCGATGACGATTGTTTGAATTCAGAACCATCTTTAAATGCCATAATATCCTCTAAACTACTATGCCGTATAACAACTCATCTATTTAATCAAATGTACACGACAAATGAAATAATAGTGCGCCAAATATGGGTACATTCATCTGAGTGTTATTCCATAGCAGTCGCGCTTTCTGTAAAAGCACATACAGGAGAAACGTATCGGCGCATCTGTCACGGTTTCAGTCTGGGGATTTCTACTACATGTCCAGCTTACGCATTTATGGCAGGACGTTCCGTATATCTATACGCCTTGTTGCGCATTTATAGAAACGGAAGGATATCATGCAAGTGGAAGTGTTGGATATGTTGACAATAAATACGCTTTACCTTAGGGTTTGTAGACGGGCGAAGTGATTCACATATTGAAGGAGGGTTTCGGTTTTAATAACCGAAGGAACATAAGGAAAACTTAATATGGATGCCATCAATTTTTGCGAAGAAGCTTGTGGGTTTTACGTATCAGTGTCTGCTAGAAACAAGTTAAGCGCGATTGCAAAATGTAAAAATTGTCCGTATGTGCGAACCGAGGAATTCATTGACGCAATCCACGAATTATATGAAGACCTGCGATTTCAAAATGAAATGCTTAGGCACTTACAGGAAGATCCCGCGATTCAAGATATTTAGGAACGCCACAATATTATATTACGAATACTACGGTTCTGTGTGAGAAAATTTCTGCAATAATAAGTCTCGGCGCTCATCATTTCTACGAATAAGCTCCAAAGTCGCAGCACGAATCAAAGGATGTTGCAGGTTATTGGTAGATACAAGCGTCTCCAAGAATTCTACCAAAATATGATCGCTACTTGTCTTAATACTTGCTTCTGTCATCTGTCCTATATCCCTTAATTCGCTATGATCCTCACTTAAATCAGTCTCATTGCGTTCTATTTGTGCCATTTGATTTCTCGGTTATTACGGGACATACAATATAATTTGATGGTATGTGATAAATCTTGACTACTTGTACAATACTTGCAAATTCCTAAAAAATGACTAACGGTTTTTATGAATTAAGTAAATTTACCTCAATGATTATTATCAGAAAAATAACAAGAGGTCAAGAGCACTTAGGTTCACATAACAAAACTGCAAATCTTGATTACCTCACGAATGATCTCCTTGTACTCCGAGTTGACGCCTGAGACGTGCAACTTCGGCTTTGCATGTATGCAAGTCCTGCTGCAATTCGCGAATGCGGACCTTGTGCGCCTCATCCTCGATCGTTTTATCGAGGAGTTTATCAAATGCTTTAGAATCCTTAATTGCCTGTTCAATTGTGAGTTTGTCAACAGTTGGAGCAGGTTGAACAGATTCCCGTCGTTTGGATAATACATTGATAGATAATACCGAATGTGTAATAAAAATCAAAATATCTAGTCCAGCAAATCCTGCCGCAACTGCTTTGACTCTCGCCCCATTTTCTACCGAGAGTGTACGATCGAAAAGTACAAATAGAGTTCCTGCTATTGCACCCATTACGCTGTACAACAATGGGTAGACAATGGCAACCTGCCACCACTTCTTAGGAACATTGTTTTGCGGAATAATAAATAATAGAACTACCCGAGCAAATCCCCCAACGCCTCCGAGAAAAACAGGAACCAATTGAGGATGAGTTTTGAAGAATGTTTCAAGAATTGTAACAACATCCATCCAACATTAACCTTAACAAGACATAAAAATTAGTGCCATAATATACCTGACTTAGAATAGAACTAAGAAATTATTACACCGTTCTTTGATAAAGGCAAATTTACGTGCCAAAATTCAATCGGTTAAGAAATAAAGATACAACATCAAAAGGGAGCTAAGAGTTGCACACTTGACTTTTGAGTGTCGTTAATTGATTAACTTACCTAAATTGAGCAAGTGCAAAGGGTAGGATATACTCGGTATATCAGTTACGAACCGATAGAGAATATTCATGCTTGCAAGAGTTCTTGCCTGCGCCATTCTGGGGCTTGATGGGCGCATCATCGAAGTAGAAGTAGATTTCAATCCGCGAGGAGGCATACCCAGCTTTACGATAGTTGGCCTACCTGACGCTGCCGTAAAAGAAAGTCGTGAACGCGTGCGTGCAGCAATTAAGAACTCCAGCCGTGCCACTCGCCGGAGATTGCGTGATGCAAATCTTCAAGCGATGGATAGCTTAACATCAGCCTTGGAAGATCAAAAGCCGCAGGAGATAGAAGAACACGGGTTTGGCCTGCAATTTCCGAATAAGGGGTATGTCGTCAACCTATCCCCGGCTGATATTCCCAAACATGGCCCTGCCTATGACCTCGCAATTGCCGTCGGCGTATTGGCAGCAACTGACCAAATCCCATTTGGCGCATTAGAGAACAGTCTGTTCATTGGCGAGCTTTCACTTGATGGCAGCATTCGCCACGTTAAAGGCGTCATGCCGATGGTCTACACGGCTTACCAGGAAGGCATGGAACGGGTCTTTGTGGCAGCGGAAGACGCGCCACAAGCAGCACTCATCACTGGCATTGAGATTTTCCCAGTGGAAACGCTGGGCCAACTGGTCGAGCATCTTTACGGCCTAAACACGATTGCACCCTATATCGCACCGCCGTTGACCATCATTGACGATGTATTACCTGAAGGTATTGTTGATTTTGCTGACATCAAAGGCCAACAACATGTCAAGCGCGCGCTGGAAATCGCAGCGGGTGGTAATCACAACCTGTTACTATCCGGTTCACCGGGGGTAGGGAAAACCCTTCTTGCGCGTGCTATGCCAGGAACGGATATGCTGCGGGGCGAGCGTCCCTTAGTGCAGGCGCGTCCCTTCCGGGCGCCCCACCATACTATTTCTCAAGCAGGTTTGGTCGGAGGTGGATCGACTCCCAAACCGGGCGAGATTTCGATGGCGCATCGCGGCGTCCTGTTTATTGATGAGATCGTTGAAATGGCTCCTAAAACCCTGGAGGTTCTACGCCAGCCGATTGAGGACAAAATTGTGACTATCAGCCGTGCCCAAGGTAGTATGACATTCCCCGCCAATTTCCTATTAGTCGCAGCAATGAATCCGTGTCCTTGCGGTTACTTTGGGGATAATACACGTGCGTGTACTTGCTCACCGACAATGATTTCGCGTTATCAAGGCAGGCTTTCTGGTCCGCTGCTTGACCGAATTGATCTGCATGTTGATGTACCGCGCGTAGAATACGACCGACTGATGAGTGACGAACGTGCCGAAACCTCCGCCGCCGTACGCCAGCGCGTCGAAAATGCCCGCGACCATCAACGCAAACGCTTCGAAGGGCGCGCTGGATTATATGCCAACGCAGACATGGGCGTTAGCGAGATTCAGCAGTTATGTTATTTCTCGCCCGAAGCCAAACAACTACTCGAAATTTCAACCAAACGCATGCAGCTTAGCGCACGATCATATCATCGTGTTATCAAACTTAGTCGCACCATCGCTGATTTGGAAGACAGCCGCCGCATCGAAGTGCAGCATGTCGCCGAATCGTTACAATACCGGCCAAGACAACAGACCACATAATCAATCTGAATCAATAGAGGCGCAGTAAATTGCGCCTCTATTAATCCAATCATCAATTAGTTTGTGTACGCTGGCAACCAATCACCATGCGCCGCAATCAAGTCATCGACTAGATTCCAGATTTGCTCAAGGTCAAGTTCGGCAGAAGTATGTGGATCAAGCATAGCCGCATGATAGATGTGTTCGCGCTTGCCTGTCAATGCCGCTTCGACAGTCAACGATTGTACGTTAACATTGGTCTGCATCAGCGCTGCTAGTTGTGGAGGTAATGCGCCAATCTTGGTGGGCTGAATACCGCCCTTGTCCACCAGGCAGGGGACTTCTACACAACAACCCTGTGGCAAATTATCAATCAAGCCACGGTTCGGCACATTGCCATACACGACACGCGGTTGGCCGGTTTCCTGGCTGTGAATAATGAGTGAGCCATATTCATGGCTGCGATGGACTTCGACCTTTTCTTCACCATTTTCCAGACGCTTACGCAGCGCTTCCCAACCCGCAAGCTGGTTCTCGCAGCGAGTGATGTATTCATCCAGTGGGATGTTAAATTCCTCGATCAGATCAGGCCGATCTCGTTTGATAAAGTAAGGTGTATATTCGCTAAAGTGTTCACTGGATTCGGTCACAAAATAACCGAGCCGTTTGAACATTTCGTAGCGCACACGGTTCCAATCCGGTTGACGTCCCGCATCCAAAACCTTTCGAATTTCAGGGTATAGGCTTACCCCATCACGCTCAAATTTGAGGTAAAACGCCATATGGTTAATACCGGCACAGATATAATTGATGTCTTCGATTGGCACACCAATATCGTGTGCAAGCTGTTCGGCGGTACCCTGTACACTATGGCACAAGCCAATCGTCTTTATCGACGTGGCACGGCTCAGCGCCCAACAGTTCATCGCCATCGGGTTGACATATTGCAGGAAGGTCACATCAGGGCATAACCGTTCCATATCCTTGCACATATCGACCATCACCGGAATGGTCCGCAGCCCGCGCATGATGCCGCCAATACCCAGTGTATCAGCAATCGTTTGGCGCAGACCGTATTTCTTCGGGATTTCAAAGTCTGTAACGGTGCCTGGTTTATAGCCGGCCACCTGGAACATGGCAATGGCATAATCGGCACCATCTAAAGCCTGCTGCCGGTTAGTCGAGGCTTCAATTTTGGGTTTTACGCCCAGTGTCTCGGAAACCTTATGTGCTACGACTTCGGAAGTACGGAGACGTTCTGTATCAATATCGTGCAAGCTTATAGTCGAATCGGCCAATTCAGGAAAGCTCAGAATATCGCCCATGAGATTTTGGGCAAATACTGTGCTGCCTGCTCCAAGAAAAGTAATCTTCGGCATTATTGTGGTGTCCTTTTCAATGTGTTATGCGGTTACAATTTCCTGAACATTTCTAAATTGCGGTAGCCACTGATTTTCGGCTGCCAAGAGCTCACTAACCATCGACCGAATTTGATCCAGTGTACAAACGGCTCCTGTCAATGGATCGAGCATTACAGCATGATAAACCGCTTCTGTGTTTCCAGTTAGGGCCGCCTCAACGATCAGTTCCTGCACATTAATATTGGTACGATTAAGCGCCGCTAGCTGAGTTGGCACCAAACCAATCTTAGTCGGTTGAATGCCATTGCCATCTACCAGGCAGGGCACTTCGACGCAGCAACCTTGAGGCAAATTATCAATCAACCCACGATTAGGAATATTCCCGGCAATAACGGTTGGGTGGTTGGTCTCCATCGCTTCCATGATGTAGGAACCGTATTCATGAGTACGTTCTTTAGGCACAACCGAACCATCGGCGATCATAGCTTCGTATTCATTGTTGAATTTATTCTGGCGGTCGATGCAGTGCCGGTAATAACCGCCGGAGCGCGCCCAATCAAACCAATGATCATTGGGACTCTTAAACTTGGGCACCAGTTCATCATTCACCATTGCAGCGGTTTTGCGGAAATATGGCATATACTCGCTAGCATGACCACTCGACTCGGTAACGAAATAGCCAAAGTGCTTCATGATGTCGATACGAACTGGCTCTTCACCATAAATATCCGGTTGCTCGATGGCTTTCCAAAGCAGCGGATACAAATCTTCACCGCCACGCTTGAAATCCAGGAAAAACGCCTGGTGATTAATGCCTGCGCTGCGATAAGTGACTTCGTTATAGGGAACATCAATCCACTTCGCTAGCATTTCGCTGGTTCCCTGTACACTGTGGCATAGTCCCACATGCGGACGCCCCGTTCCCCTGTCAAATGCCCAACAGTTCGCTGCCATTGGATTGACGTAATTGAGCAGCAGCGCATCAGGCGCAAGTTCATCCATCTCATGACCGATGTCGAGCAGCACAGGGATTGTCCGCAACGAGCGAAAGACGCCACCAGGCCCGAGCGTATCACCAACACACTGTTCAACACCATAACGCTGTGGAATTTCGAGATCCAACTTATAGGCATCCAACCCACCCTGTTGAAAGGTTGTCACCACATAATCCGCGCCTTTGATAGCTGCACGACGATCAGTGGTCGTCTCGATGCGTGCCTTTAAACCACGCATGTCAATAATGGCCTGTACAACTTTTCGGGACTGTTCAAGCCGAATTGGATCAATATCCATGAGCGTCAGCGTACAATCTTGCAGAGCTGGCACAAACAAAATATCACTGCACAAATTGCGCGTGAAAACGAGGCTGCCTGCGCCTATAAACGTAATCTTTGCCATGACGAGACTCATTCCTTTCGAAAACGAATTTTATGCAATCGGCAACCGATTTGCCCATTGTCCAAACAAAGGAAGCGGGGTCGATTTATTTTTTAGGGCATTCAGTATCCCCGAAACCCACGCCACCACACCAAATATGTAAAAGGCGATCACAATAGTAAATAATGCCACACTAAAGACAGCCATGTATGGAATGATTGCCAGGACATAAGCGACGACCGCCCACACGAGAAACGTTGCTACTAAGAACAAAAAAAGCCCTACCGACTGACGGAGGTGAAAAACCGCGAACGAATTACTTCGCTGGGTAAAATAAACATAAAGCCAACCGACAATCGGAATATAAGCAATCAACGCTGGAAAAGGAGAAGGTTTGCTCATGCTGGTACTATCCCCTTCAAGTGCAATTCTTTAGCAAAATGGCAGCTTACAAAGTGTCCCGGTTCAACTTCAGTCAACACTGGGACCTTCTGAGAACACTCCGATTTCGCATATCGGCAGCGTGGATGGAAAATACATCCTGACGGCGGGTTAGCAGGGCTGGGTACTTCGCCCTGTAGTTGAATACGTTCCTGACGTATATCAGGATCAGCCGGTGGAATTGCCGATAACAGCGCTTCAGTATACGGATGCATGGGATGTTCCAAAAGTTCGGAAGTATCTGCCATTTCAACGATTTTACCCACGTACATCACAGCGATACGGTCAGAAATATGCTCGACTACTGACAAATCATGCGCTACGAAGATCAGGGTAAGCCCAAGTTTTGCTTGAAGTTCTTGCAGTAGATTGAGCACCTGGGCTTGAACCGAAACATCCAGAGCAGACACGGGTTCATCCGCGACGATCAAACGCGGATTGAGCGATAACGTGCGTGCTAAGCCTATGCGCTGCCGCTGCCCACCGGAAAATTCATGCGGGTAACGGCGCATCAGCGCAGGATTCAAGCCGACAGATTCCATTAACTCGGCAACACGTAATTCAGCGGCTTTACCGTGCGCAACATTATGGATTTCCAGCGGTTCGCTAATAATATCTTTGACGGTCAAGCGTGGATTGAGCGAGCTAAACGGATCTTGAAAAATCATGCGCATTTCACGGCGCAGAGGTTTCATTTGTTTCTGGTTGATGTCCGCCAAATTGACACGTTCGCCATTTTTTCGGTAGTACCAAATTTCGCCGGAAGTGGGATCGTACAAACGCAGGATGGTCCGGCCCACGGTCGTCTTGCCGCAACCGCTTTCCCCCACCAGCCCTAGAACTTCACCATCGCGCAGCTTAAAACTGACACCGTCAACGGCCTTCACATGCCCCACTACGCGCTGCAATAAGCCCCGATGAATAGGGAAATGCAGTTTCAGATCTTTGATTTCAAGAATAGTATTATCTTTATCAATCATTGTGATAATCCATTAATTAGCTGGTAATTGGACGGTCGCATTTTCCATAAGGATATCGGGATCATTCCAACCCTTCTGTTTTCCAAGTTCATAAAAAGCTCGTCTATAGATTAGTTTGACGTTGACTGTGACTGCCCCATTGGACGGCAAAGTAAACGTGTATTTGGACGTGTCGGTTGCCATCGCCGCGATACGGTTATCGACAACAATCGTCACCGGTCGCCAGAAGGCTACAGTCGGCGTCTCGCCCGTCCATTCATCCTTCAACACTTTGGCGAATGTCTTACCCGGCAATCCACCATAATCACCTGAAAACTGTGGATTCGTAGAGCCATCAGCTAGTGCCAGGGGCTTGCCAGCTGCGTCAAGCGCTTCGACCACAAGGATCACCGAACGCATGGGCGAGTCGGTCGGGACATCGTGTCCGGCTTTATCATTCGTTATGCTTACTTGCACTTGAATCTGGCTGCCGCTGCGCTGGGCATCAGTCTTCATGGTTACAGAGTTTTGCAGCAAATTTTCGTCGAGCGCACCGGGCATAGTATGGTCATGAAGTTGGACGTCGTTTCGGACTAGCCCTCCTTTGTCCGGGAAAACAAACCAATTGGCGCTCGAAACTGGCATATGACACTGCTGGCAGGTCTTGCCGGTCGTTGGATTGCTGTAAGGACTGCTCAGCCATTCACCATACGAGTTATAGATGACGGTACCACCCTTCACGTCGCCCATACCTACCACACCACCCGCGACGCCGTAATGGCATCCGGCACAAAATTGGCTTTGTGAGAGAAATGGCAGGTAGCTATCGCGACGGGGAACATCCACCAACGTACCGAAGAACACTTGCTGACTGTCGTCCGTGGGACGGCGTAGTTCCATCGACAATATACCGGGCATATCTGGCAGCGGTAATCCCGTTTTCGGATCTGTGATGACATTGACCGTCTTGTGGCAAAACTCGCAGCTAATGCCTTCTGCAGCATCGCCTTTCATGTGGTCAGTTGGAATGGCGGGGCGTCCAATTACACCGTTAGCTCGTTCGATGGTTAAACTGGTATGGCAGCCTGACCATGCACAGTTCTGGCTGTTCGATGTAGTCGAGGCCATCGGCGTGTGGCATGACGCACAGTTACCCGCGCGGCTGGGATTATCCAGACGGAAGCCCGGCCCATGGTACGGCTTGCTCGGATCAAGTGGCAGCGGCTTACCATCATAGTTAAGTTGAACTTCCTGCCCCAATTCGCCATTAATATCCGTTCCCAAATAGACGTTGAGGAAATGATGATTAATGGCCGCACGTGAGTGCTGGTCCCCCTGCCATTCTTTATATTCACGGTGGCAAAGTCCACAGGCGGCAGAACCATGTTCGCCGTCAAATGAGAACCAACCGTACTCAGGATTATCGGTTGTCGATAACGGTCTTAATTTTATAGTGAGATGATCCGGCCCAGTCCAATCGGCTGCGCTCGGATTGATCACCACCCAACCTACATAGTGCCCTGCCGCCCACGCCGTGACATTCGTCGGAGTGGTGCCGCTGAGTCCTGATATGGTAAAGGTGCCATCAGCGGCAGTTGTCGTTTTAATTGTGGTCGCTTGCAGCTGCACGATTGCACCTGCAACCGGACCATCTTCCGCCACGACTGTACCAGATAGGGTTGTTGGCAGCGGAATAGTGTTCACAGCGGTCGCTGTAGGCGCAGGCGTAGCGGCTTGCTGTACATCGGTAGCCAGTGAATCGTGGCCGGATGCGACTAGTGTGGCAAGCCCTGCCAGCACCAGTGAAACCCCGACCAGCATTAAGATTCCCGCTAACCGCCTAGTTCTGTTCATCATACATCCTACTATCACTTAGCTGCATAGGGATCAGCTGCATCACGCAGACCATCTCCCAGGAAATTGAAGCCTAATACCGCGGCAACCATGAAACCGATTGGCGCTAAAATCCACGAGTTTTGGCCGAGTGTTTGGATGTCCTGCGTGTTCCGCATCATTAAACCCCAACTGATGAGCGGTTCGGTGATACCAATCCCCAAAAAGCTCAAAAACGATTCGGCCAAAATGATACCAGGAACCGTTAAAGTCAGAATGACGATGACATGGCTCAAGACGTTAGGGTAAAGGTGCCGGAAAATAATACGGCTGTCCGAGGCACCCATCTCTTTGGCGGCCATGACAAAGTCGGATTCACGCAGCGAAAGCACTTTACCGCGCACTTCACGTGCCAGCGTCGTCCATGACAGCATGGCGAAAATACAGGCCATAAGGACAAAAACCGTAAAAGAGTCAGCCGTTTTTGGTATCAGGGCCGCTAATGCCATAAACAGCGGCAAACTGGGGAAGGCTGTCACAAACTCGGTGAAACGCTGCAAAACGTTATCAATCCAACCGCCGTAGTAACCTGACGCTACACCTAGGACAGAACCGATCACAATACTGATGATGGTGCCGAATAGACTCATCGTCAATGAGATACGTCCGGCTTCACTGGCCTTGCCCCACAAATCGCGACCCAGTTTATCGGTGCCGAGGATGTGAATTGCGCCACCCTCCTCTACGCCGAAAAAGTGGAGATTCATCGGGATCAAGCCCAACAATTTATAGTCAGAACCTTGCACAAAGAAATGAACATCATAAGCTTTTTTCGTATCCTCGATCCACATGACTTGAAATGTCTTGGGATCAAGCGAATAGACCATGTTATAAACAAATGGGCCGATATGAAATTCCCCATTAGCATCATTGAAGAAATGGATTTGCTGTGGCGGAATAAACGAGGCCTTTAGATCAATACCATAAATCGTTGTCGGGCTAAAGAAGTCAGCAAAAATGGCTAAGAAAACCAGTGCCAGAACCATAAATCCACCAACAATGGAGACTTTACTGCGGCGAAAACGTCGCCACACAAGCTGGACGTAACTTTCATTCTCTTCGTGCCCGGGAGCGACTTGCCGCAGGACAGCAATATTGGGCTGTTCAGAGTTCACGTTAACGCCCTCATCAAGCCGACCACCAGTAGCGATTATTTCAGATTTTTCAGCGCCCATAGCGTTATTACTCCCTGCCCTAGCTATAGCGAATACGTGGATCAAGTATGGATAAGAATATGTCGGCAAGCAGATTCCCCAGCAAAATCAGCACTCCATAAATCAGCAGTAGAGAACCTGAAATATAGATATCCCCGTTGACCAGGGCTTCGTAAAATAGAGGGCCGAGGGTTGGCAAGCCGAGAACAATCGCGACTTCTAGCTCACCGGCGAGCATATAGGGAAGCACTGTGCCCTGGTACGCCACAATGGTGTGCAGTGCATTTGGTACGGCATGTTTCAGGATAACCGTGTTTTCCTGCAAACCCTTGGAACGCGCTGTCTGAACATATTGCGATCCTAGCACATCGAGCAGGTTACCGCGCATGACACGCATATTACGGGCCACACCACCTAAACCGGCAATCAGCAACACCGGCCAGATATGCTGAAACAAATCGACGACTTTGGCAAAACTCCACCCTGCAAATACAAACTGTGGCGAAAAAAATGATGATACACTCGGCTGCTTTAAATCAATAACCAGAATATATAAAACGATGATCGCCAGCGAAAACCGTGGAACCGAAGTCAGAATAAATGAAATAATCGCCCAAATATTATCCGCAACGCCATATTTCCGGGGTGCGACATAAATGCCTAAACCCACTCCAACCACTGTTGAAATCACATGGGCCAAAATGGCAATCAAAAGCGTCATGGGTATACGTTCGGCAATCAGAATACCCACATCTTTACCATAAGCAAACGAATAACCGAACTTGCCTTCGGTGACAATCCCCTTAATCCAATTCACGAATTGTTCGCCCATCGGTTTGTCTAGGCCATATTGTGTCCGAATAAGTTCACCGGCTCTGAGGGCATCTGCTTGGGTTGCGCCGCGCGCCAGCAGATATCCTTCGTAGGTGCTTGCATAATCGCCAGGCGGCAGTTGGATGACGACAAACGAAACAATACCAATCCCAATGAGCATAAAAAACGCAATAATGATGCGGCGAAAGATATAATTTAACATGCCAGCTCCATAGACAACACAGCTTGTAAACCGGACGGCGGACGATCCGGCGGATCTCTTTAAATATTCAACCAGTCAATCAGGGTTGGAAGAATACTCTTCCAACCCCATTGATTCCCTAAAAACTACTTAGGAAACACAGCGATAGTGTCCGGACGATTTTCCGGCAACTGTTGATCTTTAGGTGTCCAGAGTGTATCCAGCAGGATGGCATCTTCCACCCACTGGTACATGAACACTGGCGTACCGTCAGCAATATTCTTGATGCGCTTGGAGGTGCCCAGGCCGTAGCGACCTACAAAAACACCCATATCGTACACATTCTCGGTGACAATCTTGTTGTACTGGGTCAGCAAGTCTTTACGTGCGGCAGCATCAAAGGTGCTCTTGTACTTGGTCACGATATCCACTAACTGCTTCTCAAAGTCCATCATCTCGCGTGGTTTATCGGCAGTATCTTTATGCCAATTGAAACCATGTGTGGTGGGAGCTAAAGCGTCAGGATTGGTGAAAGGCAGAGCAAATTCCTGACCACCACGAAATGCCTGAAGATCCCATGTTCCGGCTGCAACGGTATCTGTACTGGTTTGGCTGTCAATAATCTTCATGTTGACCTTGATACCAACCGTACCCCATTGGTTAACCAACGCTTCGGCGACGCTCTGGGTTTCCTTAGCGTCTTGCGAGGCCAACAATTGCAGCACAACTGGCTGTCCCGACATCTCGCCAGATGTCCATTCACGAACACCGTCATTGTTGGTATCTTTCAAACCGACTTCATCAAGAAGCGCGTTAGAAGACGCCACATCATACGGATAGTAGACGACAGCACTCTTGTCGAAATCGGGAGCGCCCGGATACAAACCACCTGCCCAACCACGCAGGAATGGCCCCTTCATGATCGACTGTGCGATACCATCACGGTCGGTAGCATAGCTCAAGGCTTGCCGGAACTTAAGGTCACGGAACAACGTTCGAACCGCAACATCACGTTTTTCATCCGTGATACCAACGGTAAGGGAATAGTTGAATGAAATACCATAACCCAGCGTTTCCGGCCCCCAACTCACATTGAACTTAGAGTTCGGATCTTGTGCTGCGGTCATCGCCTGCACGAAGGTGCTGGGGTTTTCGAGGTTCATGTGATCGCAGTCACCGGCGATGGTGCACAGGTCACGGCCAATACCGCTGGGACCCTTGCGATACTGAACTTCGTCAAGGTAAGGCAGTTGATTACCAGCCTCGTCGACCTTCCAGTAGTATGGATTACGGCGCATAATCATCAGTTCGTCGGTCTTGTATTCGGTGATGACCCACGGTCCCATAGTGACCAACGGCAGATGATCCGGTGCCAATGCATTGGCGAAGTCTTTATAGGTCGGCGCAGGGCTGGCAGTGCTCCACTTTGGATGAAGTGGCTTCAACTGATGAGCAGGCATAACATCGAAGTTACTTTCGTTCATCAGATAGAATGCATCATAGGGCTTGACAACTGGGAAAGTGAATTTGACCGTATAGTCATCAACCTTCTCCAATGTGGCAGGCTTGCCATCCCATGACCAGTTATCTGCATGCTTATTGGCGGTGACGTTAGAGTCCTGGATATAGCCTTCCCATGTGAACATCACATCGTCGGCATTGAACGGGACACCATCTGACCACTTAGCGCCCTCAATCAGGTGCATCGTCAGCTCTTTGCCGTCAGCAGACCACTCCCAGCTCTTGGCAGTTTCGGGCATTGGCTCAATGTCCGACGCCGCACGGTACAGCGGGCCAGTCTTGACCAATGCATTGTATCGCACGGTGTACGATTCAATACCAAACCACCCCATGGACACACTCGCCATAGTGTTGTAGCCTGCGGTCGGGCAAGCCGAGAAACCACGCCACAAATCGCCATATACACCAACGCCATCCTTCATACCGGATGTCATCATGACTGCCGGTTCTTTGGGAAGGCGATCTTTCACAGCGGGTAGGGTGCCATCAGCAACAAACTTGTCCAGCATCGGCGCCTGATGATACTCGGGGAGCGCCTTATACTGTACGATTTGATCCATTGGCAACCGGGTAACGGTACCGCCGCCCAATCCAAGGTCGGTAGGATCGGGGTATGGAATTGGGGGAGCCACTGAACCTTGTGCGGCAACGGGTGTACTTAAAGCTGCACCGAGCAGCATCGTTACGCTTGTCGCCAAAATCGCATAACGTCTTAAATTGCGGAGCTTCATTAACTAGTCCTCCTCGACTCTTAAAAACACGAAACTAAAGTTCAAAAACCATTATTCGGTCTGTTCCTGATAAGCCTCACCCCCTTAAAAGTGCTCAATACTGTTCATGGCAAAGCAGGTACGAAAAAATATATTTAAGAAGCGTCCTCGTATAACCAACAAGCAGTCTGGTGACCGGGACTCACCTCACGTAAAGCAGGTTGTCTTTCGCTGCAAATTTTCATGGCGTGTGGACAGCGCGGCGCAAAAGCACAGCCAGGTATAATATCAGTGGGCATAGGAACCATGCCCTTAATCGGCTCGAGCTGTTGATGTTTCCGTCCCAACACGGGCACAGAATTAAGTAGACCTTTTGTGTACGGATGCAGCGGCTCATGATATAAATCGTGTGTTTCAGCGTATTCGACAATTTTACCCAGATACATAACAGCAACTTGATCCGCCATCTGCGAAACCACGCCAAGATTATGGGTAATAATGATGATCGAAGCGCCCACATCTTCCTGAAGCTTATTCATCAAATCTAAAATTTGGGACTGAACGGTAACGTCCAGCGCGGTAGTTGGTTCGTCCGCAATCAAGATCGAGGGGTTACAAGATAAGGCCAGCGCAATCATAACCCGTTGGCGCATACCTCCGCTGAGTTGATGTGGGTATTCGTGTAATCGCTGCTTCGGCGCACTAATTTGCACTTTAGTCAGCATCTCGAGCGCACGATCAAGTGCTTCTTTGTGTGTCATTTTCTGATGCAGTTCAACCACTTCAGCAATTTGATCGCCAACTGTATAAAGAGGATTCAGGGACATCATCGGTTCCTGAAAAACGATGGCAATCTCACCGCCGCGAATACGACGCATTTCAGACCCTTTTGGGTCGAGGTTAGCAATATCGATAACTTCATTCGTATCTTTGCGATGGAGGTTAATATGTCCACCAACGATTTTACCGGGAGGCGATGGAACCAAGCGCATAATGGACATTGAAAGGACGCTTTTGCCGCAACCACTCTCACCCACCAGCCCTAAGGTTTTTTGTCGTGGAAGGGTTAAATTTACACCATCAACCGAACGAACTGTACTCTTTTCCAGAAAAAAATAAGTTTGCAGATCCTTGATTTCTAAAATAGGGTCTGAGGTCGCGGTCGGTAGTGGCGCCATATTTAGAATTTTCCTCTAGAATAGTTGACAATAATTTTAGGTGCATTTAAACATCTTGATCAGGCAGGTTTCGACTTCAGCCTAACATCGGTTTGTTCGTGTGAACACAGCGAATATATCCACTTTCAACACATTAGTGGTTTGCGTGATTAAGGTGAAGCTTTGTCAATCATGAACTTGGGATAGTGGAATAAAAATGTGACAACTGAATCTTTCGCGGTATCTTACGGTATGACTCAATACACCTACTAAGGGTATAGACACTATATTCATAACTGGTTCTTTCAAAAGCATCTGTTTGTAAAAATTTAACTTGTGCAATATAAATATAGCACACAACTTCATTTGAACATCAATTTGTGTAATTGTCAAATTTTTGCTAATCAAACAAACATCGGGGATGTTCATTCGAACATTACAACTCAAATGAATAAATTACAGCGGCAGCATCATATCATCCAGCTCATCGAGCAGTCGGTTGAGCAAGAATTGCTGGAAACCCGTGATCTCGCTGAACAATTCGGTGTGTCCGAAATGACTGTCCGGCGTGATCTTCAGGAACTCTCTCACAAAGGCCTGGTCAGAAGACAGCATGGCGGGGTCAGCCACAGTGTTACCCCACGCAGACTGGATCGAAAAGAAATCGGTATTCTGTTGGCATTTAGTACCGGCAAGTACAGTGATCCATTTTTTAATGCTGTACTAGAAGGCGTAGACCGTAAATTGCAAGAATTAGGCTGCCGTATGGCCTACATTAAGCCTCACAGTGAGATCAATACTGTCGCTCAGGCACGCGACTTATTAGAGACAAATAAAGTCAGTGGGTTAATCTTCCTTGGCCCACTGCCTAAGCCAGAAAGCATGGCTTATCTCAAAGCGCATCTAAGGGCTTTAGTCTCTACAACCGAAACATTAGGACCTGATTATGATACAGTCACATTTGATGGCTATCATGGCATACGATATATGGTTGACCATCTGGTGAAATGCGGCTATCGTCGCTTAGGTTTCATCACAGGTCATCACGATTTTAGACGAAAAGCCTTCCTTGACGGTGTGAAAGCACATGGTCTGGTTTCTGACCCGGAGTTATGTGTAATTGCACCTTTTGGAGAGGATGGCTGGACTCCGAAACTGGGACTTATCGGTGCTGAACGACTGATGTGCCTGCCAACTCCCCCCGAAGCAATCGTCTGTGCATCCGATCTCATTGCCATTGGCGCCATCCAATGGTTGCACCAACATGGTTTCCACGTACCGGATGATGTCGCCGTTACAGGTTTCGACAATATTACCGAGTCAGCCTTTACCGTGCCTGCCTTGACGACGATACAGGTTCATAAGCAGCTAATCGGTGAATTGACGGTCGAGCGCGTTGTAAAACGCATTGAAAACGAAGATGGAATTGCCTTAGTGATTCAAACGCCGACCAAGCTTGTCATTCGTCAATCATGCGGCAGCAAACAAGTGTGAGTTAAATTCCTCACGACATTGCAATTGAATAACGCGTCGGAGTTGCCATGCTCTCCATAGTCCGGATCGCTGTCGTGTGCCTCTTAGCCACTACATTTACTATCGCTGGAATCGCACATTTCACCTTCCTGCGTAAAGATTTCGCCCAAATCGTACCACCTATCCTTCCCAATAAGGATGGGATTGTGCTGTTTACAGGTCTACTCGAAATTCTTGGTGGCGTTGGTCTGCTGATCCCACAAGTGTCACGATGGGTAGGTATTGCCCTTATTTTCTACTTGATAGCTGTCTTCCCTGCTAATATTTATGGCGCACGCCATCATATACGAGTTCTAGGCAGGCCGCATCCGTCGATCGCGATACGCCTCCCCTTTCAAATTTTACTGATTGTATTACTGTGGTGGTCTACAAATCTTTGAAATGTCGCATAGGGCGCAGTATGATGCGCCCTATAAACAGCAGTTAATTGCCAGATTTAGATTGGCTTGAAGAACTTCAGTGTGGTATCCAGCACACTGGTGATACTGGTATCCGTTTGGGCGTCGCCAGTCGTTTCAACACGAAATACTACTGCTGATCCCGAGTCAGAATTCATAAGACTATAGGCTGTGCCAGAAGTTATACCATCATCAGATTTAATGGTATAGGTCGCACTGAAAGCAGGAATACCAGCCAACGTTGTTTCCGTTACTTCGCCGGTTTCCCCGCCAATCGCAGTTAATGCTGTTTCGAGCGCCGCTTTTGCATCCACGTCAGGATAGGCCTGTACCAAAAGTGATTGAACACCTGCATTGTCGCTCACTGCCGTAGTCGTCGAGCCATCGGCATTCGTCAGGCTGTACGATTCGCCCCAGGAATACGGGTATTGGAAATACACACCCTCATTGGTATCCGTATAACCACGCACACTACCGTCAACACCATCATTATTAACAGTAATATCAACCTTCTTGAACACGCGGTTGCCAGCCAAATCACTCATGTTCAGCCCTACTTCATATGTGCCAGTGATGGCGGGGCTGTAGCTAAACGTAAACGGATCCACACCAAATCTAAGCGGCGTATCGGACAGTGGTTTAGTCTCTACTTTGCCATCGGTACTAATCGTGTACAAATCAACAATGAACTGGTCTCCCGGTTGTGGTTGCACTTCATACGGCGAATTATCTGCAATTGCCAACAATCCTTCGAATGACTGCGTTGTCGTATCAAAAACCATGTAAGCGGGTTGGCTGCCCTGTGCATTGATATAAGTACCCTGAACGGTCGCTTCATTTCCAGAACTGCTCGTAGACTGCATCAAGCTCAGTACCTTATTCGTGCCATCGCTCACATACGGAAACTCAACACTCCAATTGAATGTACTTGGTGTTAATTCATTTGGATACTCAATAACAGTCTCACCCGTAGGCAACGTCGAGGTATAAGAAATCGGCGACAGATCGACAATCGCACGCGTTCCATCCTGCTGCACATACATAATGCTATAGGATAAATCGACTACACCTTTTCCAGCTGCGTCAAAGAAAATAACCGGCGTATCCACGCTGCTGCCCGTCTCACCTAATGTAAAGACGTTCTTGATGTCCAATTGCAACGCACTGCCATCCAATGCTGTGGTGATTGTGCTGTAAAACTGGTTCAAATAATCCTGCCAGAAAGCAAATCCCGACGGAGCCATCTTCGGATAATCCGTACCGTAGGCTTCATAGAAAACGGGCGTTGACGGCAAATAGACCCCCAGACCGTTAGCCCTTGGCAGTTTGCTATCCGCTAACGAGTAAACAACCGCGCCGTCGTAAGCTGCGATCACCTCCTGCGCTGCACTATAGGCATCAGCCGTGATTGTCGTTTGCAGACTGAACCACGTCATGAAGTCCTTTAGGTCAACATACGAATAGGTATCTGCCCGATCACCTAACGAGGTACCGAAAGTCTGGCTGTTATTACGTGCCGTGCCGAGTGCAGACAACAGTTCGACCGTATTGCCTTTCACGACCTTAGCAAAGTTATCTAATGAGGTCAGGAGGTTCGGCAGTCCAGAGGTCTGTACCATGCCCAGATCAACCTTGGTGCGCGCGCCCTGTCCTGCGTAGTAGGCCATATAGTTATCGATGAACGATGACCCGACTTGGAAAGCATCCCAGTCCGGATTGGCTTTCATTGAAGCGATGCTCTTGGCATATTCCCAACCATTGCTAGGGATCACTTCCTGAGAGAACAACACATAATCTGCATGTGGTTCAAGCATAACAGCCACATCCGTCACTGCCATCAAACATGCGTCAAAACCGACAATATCAAACTTCGAGATGCCCAGCTGTTTACGTGCCTCGCCCAACGCTTGATCAATTTCCGGCAATTCCAGCATCGACTGGGCACCACCGCCATCATCCGGGCCAATACCGCGCCAGCCACCACCATGGCTACCAATAATGATCATGTAATGGTTAGCCGGATAATTCTGTGCGCCCCAAACGATAAAGTCAGTCAACGATTGCGGCTCACCCATATCCACTTCGCCGAGGTCTTGTACAGCCGTTTGGTCAAACGTAACCCCTACATTGTTGTTTTCATAAATTCTCGCGACTGTCGCATCATTAAGTGCAGCAACCTGAGGTTTCAGGGTTTCCGCATCACCATAACCAGCATCCACAAAATACTTTAGCAGCGCATCACGTTTACCAGCCACATCCAGTTCTGGCAGCGGAGGTGATTGCTGGATGAAGAAACGGCGTGTGTCCGTCCAGTCGCCAAAACGCTTTTCAAAACCATCTGCACGATCAAACTCTGTGACGATATTTACACCATCGCCGCTCCCGACCGTCTGCATTTCGTAATAATCATTGAAGGCCGCCCCTTCCAAATTATTGTCGACGGCGGTGTAATGTAAAATTGTCCAGTTGGCCTTATCCTGCGCCCGTGCCATACCTAGCGAACACAAAACCAACACAGCAATGACGATCAAGCGCTTCATACATACCTCCTGTAAAGTTTTTAGAATAAGGGAAATTCATATCTTCATGGTAACAAACTACCGCTAATAAAAAGGATTAAGGAATTCCGACCAGGAAATAGTCAGGTGGATTGCAGTCCTCGGAAAACACTGGCAACAAATATCAAGAGAATTGACGCCTGATTCAACAACTTCTGTCAGTATATTTATTCGACTGATTGTAGATTCTGTCATCAGTAAGATTTGTTTTTGATCCTCAAAGAACGCATAATAGATACTTGATGATAGCACAGTAGCATCATCGGGTGAGTCGGTGCTAATGAAGCACTTTGAGTTCAATCAGGAGAAAATTGTATGAAATCGAACCGTTCCATTCGTATGGCGCTCTTCAGTGTGGCGCTAATTGTGCTAGCTGTTGCACCTTTCAGCCTGCACGCACAAGATACCCCTGTCGAAGTCAAGTTTTATTATCCAACCGCTGTTGGCGGCCCTTTAACACAAATTTTTGATGGTTACGTCGAACAATTCAATAAGGCTAACCCCGACGTAAAAGTTGTAGCAACCTATGCTGGCGGTTATGACGATATTTCCGCCGCCGTCCAAACTGAAATTCAGGGCAAGGGTGAAGGCCCAGATGTCGCTGTGATGTTGGCGGCTGATTTGCCCACCTTCATCGACAATGGTTACATCCTGCCGCTGCAAACCTTCATCGACAAGATGGATGATGGCAAAGCCTACACAGATGACTTCTTCCCTGCATTTATGCGTAACAGCGTCGATGCCGATGGGCAGGTATGGGCCATTCCGTTCCAACGCAGTACGCCTGTCTTGTATTACAACAAAGACCAGTTTAAGGAAGTCGGTCTCGACCCAAACACGCCTCCAAAGACCACGCAAGATTTGGTTGACTATGCCACCAAGCTGACCAAACCAAATGGTGAACGTTGGGGCTTGGAAATTCCATCTGATGGCTTCCCCTATTGGTTGTTCCAGGGTTTTGCAATCGGCAACGGTCAAAACGTTGTAGGCGATAACTTCAACGATATTTATTTCAATAGTCCTGAAGTGGTGAAAGGTCTGCAATTCTTTAGCGACCTCTCCCAAAAAGATAAAGTCATGCCCTCCGGTGTCATCATCTGGGGCGACACACCCAAAGATTTCACCAGCGGTAAGGCAGCCATGATCTACCACACCACCGGCAGCCTCACCAATATTCTTAAGAACGCCACTTTTGATGTAGGTGTCGGTTTCCTCCCGGCGGGTGACAAGAGCTACGGCGCACCCACTGGAGGTGGCAACCTCTACATGTTCAGTACCAGCACCGAGGAAAAACAAGCTGCGGCATGGCGCTGGATTCAATTCCTATCATCACCTGAAATCCAATCCAATTGGGGTGCTGCTACCGGTTACATCGCTGCCCGCAAATCAGCATGGGATCTTGACCCGCTTAAGAAGTTGACCGTCGATAAGCCACAGTATGGCATCGCCCGTGATCAGCTCGAATATGCGGATCGCGAACTCTCCACTCACCAGGCGCTCGATGTCCGCCAAATCTTGGGTAAGGCCATTGTTCGCGTCATTTCTGGCGAACAAGATGCACAAGCATCGCTGGATCAAGCACAAAAAGAAGCCGATGCGATCCTGTCGCAATATAAGTAGTCTCGCGGTATAAATCCAAATAGTTTGATTAAGGGCATTCGGTTGAATGCCCTTATGTTTCATCATCAATGCTATTGAAAGAACAATTTATGCAAGCCTCGGCGCAGTCTGCTACGCCTTCAAAACGCATATCATCCCCATTTATTTATCGTAAACCATTGGCTGCGCGTTTATTCCCTTATTTTTTGGTCGCGCCCACCCTCATCATGGTATTTTTATTTACACTCCTGCCTACTTTTCAATCTGTCACAGGCAGCCTTTACCGCGCGCCCTTAACCGTACGTCAGCAGCCTTCATTTGTCGGATTACAAAACTACGTTGATCTGTTTGATTCATCCCGAACCACCCGACCCGATATTTCAGACTCATTCCCTAAAATACTAATCAATACGGTGGTCTTCACCCTTGCAACGGTGCTGGTAAGTGTTCCGTTAGCCTTCTTATGTGCCCTGCTCCTTAACCGTAAACTCCGCTGGCTCGGATTATGGCGTTTCAGCCTTTTCTATCCTGCATTACTCCCTGTCATCGGCGCAGCCAGCATCTGGTCTTTTTTGTATGCCGACAACATCGGCCTGACAAATACTGTACTTAAATCCTTTGGACTTGCAGGTGTAAAGTGGATCGGGTTGCCAGGGATGACGCTCGTCTCTGTCATCATTGTCATCTGCTGGAAGCAGGTCGGCTACTATATGATCTTTTACCTCGCCGGATTACAAAGTATTCCCCGCGATATTTATGAAGCAGCCGATCTTGAGGGCGCGAACACGTTCCAGCAAATTCGCTATATCACCTTACCATTGCTCAATCGCACGACACTTTTTGTGCTGGTTGTTGCCATTACTGGCGGATTTCAAACCGTCGAACAGTTGCAAGCGCTCGGTCAAGGTGGACCGAACGAAAGTAGCAACCTCATGCTCTATTTTATCTTTCAGAAATTTGCCGAGCCACGTAACTTGGGCTACGTCAACGCCATCACCGTCATACTGCTGCTCATTTTGATGGTCTTCACAGTGGCGAACTTTTATTTCTTCGAGTGGAGACGCATTAAAGATGATCAATAAACCTCGTACACTCGGCGGATTATTAGCCAACGCTGTTGTGGTGACCTTATCATTGCTCTGGATAGTCCCACTCGCATTTACGCTCTTGGTCAGCATCCGTCCGGAGAACTCGCCAATTACCGATGGCAATATTTTCTTTGACTGCATCAACCGCCCGTCAGATACTGCGGCAAGCACCAATCTGGCTCTGTTAGGCTGTACATTTACTCTTCAAAACTATCAGGATGCGCTTCAGGTAGCGCCCTGGTCGACACATTACGCCAATAGTTTGATCTTCGTCTTCGGTACGTTGGTGGTTCAGTTAGTGACGATTACGATGGCCGGTTATGCCTTCGCCCGTATGAAATTCATGGGTCGCGATATTTTGTTATTTCTTATACTGCTGCAGCTCATGATTCCAACGGGGGTGCTGATTGTCCAAAACTTTGTGATTGTTCGCAATCTAGGCTTATTTGATACACAGGTCGCGCTCATGCTGCCTTATTGGGGTTCTGCCTTCGGTACACTGCTCATGCGGCAGGCCTTTCGCGAAGTACCCTATGAGCTGGAAGAAGCCGCCCGCATTGACGGGGCTAATTGGCTGCAAATCATGAGGAATGTGTATATCCCGCTTTCCGTTCCCACCTATATCGCCTTTGCGCTCGTTTCGATCAGCAGCCATTGGAACGAATTTCTGTGGCCGTTCATCGTCACCCGCTCGGATGCGGTTCGCCCACTAACTGTTGCCCTCAACAAACTCCTTAAAACCACCGAAGTCGGCGCACTTTATGGGCAGTTGATGGCTGGGACGATCTTGGTGATCGCCCCTTTGGTTATCTTGTTCATGCTCTTCCAGCGCCGCTTTATCGAAAGTTTTGCCAGCAGCGGCATCAAATAGCCAGTTGACTAGTGTAAGGCGGAAGCGTGCTCTGCTCTAATTCTTTCTAGCCCTTCAAGAACTGCTCCCGATACAATCGGATCGCATGTTGCAATGGTCTTTTATAATATTCGTCAGGGGTAACGTCCAACTTCACCGTCCGTTTAGCCGGTTGAACAGTTGGGTTAGTCGACGCGAAATCCTTAAACACCTGTGTAATAGGCTTGAGCGAACCATCGGGACGTACCAGCCCGAAGAAACGTTCATGACGTGCCTCTTCACACGGCGGCTTATCCCACAACTCAGGGACATAATCCGCAAAGCACCATGTCATGGCACCTGTCGCCCCTACTTCTACCAACTTCGGCAGCACCGCCCGTAGATAATCCGCCAGGTCTTGCTCCGAAGCCATAAACTGCTTCCGGGACTGTCCATACGCCGTCCACTCCCAGAACTGCGATGCGCCACCATCCGGTGCAGTACAGCCACCGAATTCTTCCGCCAGTGTGGGCTTTCCGCACAAAGCGGTCACCAACGCGCACAGATACGGCACGAAATCGGGATCAAGATCCGACATTGACCAACCTTCTGCGTACATTGGATACCCATGCATCACGGCTACATCAGTCGCGGCATAAACCTCATTGACGCGCAAACCCACATCGTCGTTCAAACTAGCCGTATGTAACCCGCACGTCACTGGATGTTTGATATCTATCGACTTGATGAGGTCGGTCATTTCCTTGACCCAGGCCTGCCCTGCTTCATGGCTGTTTGGGATTGCAAACAAATCCGGCTCATTACCCAGATTCCACATCCAGATTGCAGGATGATCTTTCAAGCGGCTAACGACTGTACGCAGCATCAGCCGTTGGGCATCCAGTGCCACCGCATCATGATAGGGATTTCGATAGCCACCCTTCACAACCTTCCCCTCACTAACCACCTGCCGCACCCATTTCGCCGGTATGGGAGCGTTTTCATCAAGCAACCAGCGAGGAGACCAATTCGGACCACTCATATGCCCGGTAAAAAACGTGATATCCAGTCCCAGTCCATTTTCCGCCACAATGTCACAAACCGTTGTCAGATCCTTCAGCCGTTCTTCAGAAACGCTGTTGGGCGTTGGCTGAAAATCATCCCACAACAAGAAAATACGCACGACATTCAGCCCGATTTCGCGGATAATCGCAAATTCCTCACGAACCTCTGCCGCCTCGAAATTTGACCACCAGTACATCGCTTTACGACGCGGCCAGTAGTTTACGCCCAATGTAAACGGTTGCGCCAAAATAAGCCTCCTCAATCACCTACCAGATAATATTTGGCACTTAATATGCCTTGTTTATACTATTCTGTACATGCCTTATCAATTACGCCGCTTCCAGATAAGCAACTTCATCATGTGTCAGGAGCACATTAACGGCCTTCAGACTAGACTTTAACTGCTCGACCGTTTTACAGCCCACCACCGGGATGGTTGTAAATGGCTGCGACAGCAAGTAGCTCAGCGCAATGTCATTCACAGTAACAGCGTATTTTTTTGCTAATGCTTGAACCCGTAATAATCGTCTATTATTAACATCACTAAAATAAATTTTCTGGTCGCCTGCGCTCAACCCCTCACGTCCTGACCGCTCGACTTTGCTAAAAAATCCTTTGGCCTGCGATGAATAGGGAATGGCTGCCATCTGGGTACGTTTATGGAACGCCAGCCCATCTTCGTCCATTCCCACCAACGTTTGATCCGGTATGGCCTTCATATCAGCCACCGCCAGGCTCCAAAGGGGCTGATTGGCGACAAAACTTTTAACATCGTTCCTGGCCGCATAATCCAACGCTTCTTGAATGCGGCTGAATGTCCAGTTCGAACAGCTAAAATAACGGATGTTTCCTAGCCATACCTGTTCATTCAGTATTTCAATAATCTCACCCACGGGCATCGTAATATCGTCACGATGCAGCCAGTACAGATCAATGACCTCTGTTTGTAAATACTCCAGACTTTCATGCACGTCCGTCTCAAGATCAGCCTTCGACAAACGCGAGATATTCATGCTGGTCAGTTTGGGATGTGCGCCCTTGGTAGCGATCAAAACATCCTCACGCATTCCACTCTTTCGCAGCCATTGACCGATGAGCTTCTCGCTGGTGCTTTTTGTGTTGGGTATCCAGTCCGAATACACATGGGCAGTATCGATAAAATTTCCACCATCTGCGATAAATGCGTCCAACAAACTAAATGAGTCTTTAGGCGTCATACTCGCACCAAATTCAGCCGATCCAAGGCAAATTTGGGATACACGCAACTCGGTATTCGGGATGGTTACATACTTCATTGCTATAGTCTCCTTCAAACAACAAGCCATACCAACCGGAAATATACCGCACCGCGCCGATTTGCTGGGTACCATTCACAAATGTGGACTTATTCGCATGTTTGAAGCCGTTTGAAAAGTCATGTTGGCGCAGCACACATTCCAAACAGGCATAGGTTTTTCAGTAGGGCCTGGTCTCTGATCCGCCCTACATGGAATAATTTTCCTTTTCAAACGGTCTCTATGAAAACCCGAACTTGCCTATCAGAACAAAAGTTCATATAATAATTATATGAACACAATTTCTACTCCCACCACTCTTCAAAAACTGCGAATCGCTGGGGACACTACCGCCTACGAACCTGCTGGCGATCAACCACGGACTGAGCGACCACATAAACGTCTGCCTCACGATTTACCCTGCGTGAGTAATGTCTCTACGCCCACTGGCTCCAAAGCCATTATGAAAACCATGATGACCACCGCCTGTGAGCGAAACTGCCATTACTGTCCCTTCCGCGCCGGACGCGGTAAAACCCAGCGTGTTACCTTCAAGCCTGACGAAATGGCGCAGTCCTTTGACCAGCTCCAGCGTGCAAAAATCGCAGATGGCATCTTTCTATCCTCCGGCATTATTAAGGGCAGCGTCACTGCCCAGGATAAAATCCTCGACACCATCGAGATTATTCGCCACAAATATCATTACAAAGGTTATGTTCATCTCAAGATAATGCCTGGGGCTGAGTATGATCAACTATTTAGGGCGATGCAGCTTGCTGACAGAGTCTCCATCAATCTTGAAGGCCCAACCCAGGACCGTCTATCGGCTCTCGCTCCCACGAAGGACTTTAATGGTGAATTGCTGCAGCGTCTCGCGTGGGCGCATCAGATCCGTCAAAGTGGCATCCGCGCCAGCACCGTTACCCAATTCGTCGTCGGTGCGGTAGGTGATACCGATGTTGAATTACTCTCACTCAGTGAACGTCTTTATAACCAGATGGGCATCAGCCGCGCTTACTATTCCGCCTTCCATCCCGTCACCGACACACCTTTCGAGAATTTACCCTCGACACTGCCCGTCCGCGAGTTCCGCCTGTATCAATCCAGCTTTTTACTGCGTGATTATGGTTGGAGCGTCGAAGAACTCCCCTTCGAGCAGTCAGGAAACTTGCGCCTCGATATTGACCCCAAACGGGCATGGGCAGAAAACAATCTCCGTCACGCCCCCATCGAAATCATGCGTGCCAGCCGCGATCAATTGATGCGTATTCCCGGTTTCGGCCCCAGGGCTGCTGATAACATCCTCAAAGCACGTCGATCTGGTCATCTTACCGATCTATCTCACCTGCGCGCGCTCGGCATCCGTGCGCCCGAACAAGCCGCACCCTTCATCTTGCTCGATGGTCACCAACCTGCCATTCAATTGTCTCTGTTTTAAGGGGATACGTATGTCACTCACAAATACATCTATAGCAGATCAAATAGATCCATTTGCATATTCAGCGCCAATTTCCCTCACATCCGCCGATGCGACACTGGCAATTTGCACAGCGGTGGCAATGACCGAGCCTTCCGCTGCATTTGTGCCAGTTCAGCGGTATCCTCCGGTCTAGCCGCCGACACAAATTGTCAATTCAGCGGATTGCTCCCCGCCTCCCGCCTGCCCTTTCAGCGGGAATTATGCAAAATCTGCAACAACTGCAACACTTATAACATTCTAGTATTTAATTAGAAGCTAAGCGCCTTTTCTTAACTTGTCACCAAAACCCGCGCGCTTCAGCTTGCTTTCGATTTGCTCACGGGTTTCTCGCATCGAAAGATCCAGATAAGGCAGTCCCAACCACGCGTTCATCAACCCGAACAACACCCCTGTTACGATCCGGAATGCTGGTAACGTCTCACGTGCGGGCCACAGGTTAAAAGGCGGATAACCTAATAATTGACTCAGCCCATCAATTCCAATCGGTGCCAATCCCAAAATCACATAGATGTAAATCGGAATCGGACGCAATCGCCGCCTCACGATGGGCAAACTATAGATCAAAGCACCCGACGTCAGCGCCCAATAGATCCCGATATCGCGGGCACACAAGGTCATCTTGTACCCCATCTCTTCGTTACCCCGGAACTCCCGTGACGCTCCCTGAAACCCACCTGTGAATGCATAAATATCGCCCACCTGCCCATAAGGAAAAGGCAGTACCCGATCAGGTGCGAATTCCGGTAGACTCTGTACAAATGACTCGAACGGTTTTAACGGGCTGCCCGTATTGTATCGGGGATACATAGGCTGTTCGCCATAAAGGAAAATCGACCGAAACGCAAACTGGTGGCAAACTGCGCTGTACATGGTATAAATCACGTTTGCTGGCCCAGTTAGTCCCACCTTCATCAAAGTCGGCGCAATGACGGGCAGCGTCGAATACGTCACCAATAGCACCAATACCACTCGCAGCCAATTGCGCGTTAGTCGCAGAACCCACATATTCAGCCTTAAAGCGACTGGTTTATTACTCGGCGGAGTCATTGAAGTCATAAACAACCTATGTCTACAGGTTCGCCGCTGGCAAACTCTTTACCGATTTCAATAATCATCCAAGTGTATCAGGATGGCAGGAACGGCGCTATCGCTGCTTCGAGTGATTGACGTGTAGTTGAGCCATAATAAATCTGTGCGATTACACCGTCAGGTGCCACCAAATAACTTGATGGTTGCCCTCTCAACTGATACAGGGATGCGACATGCTGCTCATCATCCAGCACAATATCAAACGTCAACCCAAGCTGATTAACCCATCGCTCAACATCTGCTTTTCCCTCGCCCAAATTCACGCCCAGCACCCGTAATCCCAGTGATTGATAAGTTTCATAGACAGCCTGCAAATCCGGCATTTCAGCTTTACAAGGTTCACACCATGTCGCCCAAAAGTTGATAAGAACGACCTTGCCTCGCAAATCCCCGAGCCTCAGTCTATCCCCAGCTAAAGTCTGTGCCTCAAACGGTGGCGCAATCGCATTGAGTTCTGGCGCGTATTCTTCTCCTGCCGCGATGAAACCGGTATACGTTGCCCGATCAGGCAGTCCGACATCCATCACAACTAAAAAGGCTGCGATCAAACAGATCGCAGCCCCAATCAACAATAACCAGCCCTTCACACGGATCATGCTATGTTTATGATGCCAACGCTTTAGTCACCAATGTATCAATTTGGTCGCCTGTCATCGGACCAAACTGCTTAGCAATAATGACACCTTCTTTGTTCAGCACGTATGTACTCGGATAACTCACCACACCGTATTGCCGTTGGAGCTCACCCTTTTCATCCATCACCATCGGGAAGCTTAACTTCATCTGCTGCTTAAACGTGGTTACTTTATCCAGGGACTCCGAATTATTGACCGCCAATACTGTGAAGTTCTTATCCCCATTGGTTTGATAAGCCTTCTCGAATTCCGGCATCTCAACCTTACACGGGGCACACCATGTCGCCCAAAAATTCAGTACGACAATTTGCCCACGTAAATCTGACAGCTTAATAGCCTTACCCCCATCTGTCACCGCGTCGAAATTCGGAGCGACATTGCCTATATCCGTCCCCGACTCTGGGCCTTTAAATGCTGCTGCCGCCCCCTCAATGCTATTAAGTGCACCGACCGCCGTTGGCTCGACAGTTGGTACTACTGGAACTGCAGTCGCCGAAATACCGTTGATCGAACCAACAACCTTTCCCTCCAAATTGACCGAAAATTCGGAGTACTGCCCTTGCAAATACTGGCTCAAACTTTGAAGCTGACCGCTTGCTACCAAGACGCCGATAAAAATCAAAAATGCACCGCTGATTAACTCAATCTTGTGCATATGCCGTTGTAACCGCTTTAAAAAGCCCTGCGCGCTGTCCAGCAAAAAAGCAGTTGCCAGAAACGGTACACCCAGCCCTAGCGAATAGGCTGCCAGGAGCGGAGCTGCTCGTACTACATCACCTGTATTCGCCGAATACGTCAGCACTGCCCCGTACAATGGTCCGATACACGGCGTCCATCCCGCTGAGAAAATCACGCCCATCAACGCAGAACCAGCGTAACCTTCGCCGCGTGTGGTCATCTGGCGCCGCGTATCTGTATATAAGACATTTTGGAAACGCATAATTGCAGCGCTCCAAAAATTTGCTGGTTGGGTAAAGGCACCGCCCAAAAACAACCACAACAAATAAACAACCACCAACACAAGCGCAACAAGCGTTGTCCAATTCAATTGTGTGACGGTGCCGGCCGTTGTCTGTAAGTTATTATAAAGTGTGGGGATAAGTCCATCTGTAATGCCCCACAGTAACAAAGCCGATCCCGCCAATGCCAGCCCCACGCTCATCAATGGATTTGCTAGCAGCGATTTATTGGCTAGTAATCGGTTAAAAAACTTGGGCAGGACGCCCATAAAATGCAGACCGAAGAAAATGATCATCACACCACCAAAGCGACCGATAATGCCAGTCACCAGATTGATGTTGCGACCACCAATTTGCTGCACAAACGCTGTTGAAAGTAAACCAATCGTCACAAAAACAAATGTGAATCCCAGTACAAAAAAGACACCATGTAAAACAATATCAAATCGCGTACGCCCCGTAGGTTGTATTGCAGCTTGCCCACCTGCCCCTACCGTTATCTGACTACTAGCGACTTTATTCGTCAACCGCCCACCTAGATAACCTATATATGCAGGTACAAGTGGTAAAACACAGGGCGAGAGAAACGATATGATACCAACAAGAAATGCCAACCCGAACGAGATATTATCAACGTTCACACGCAATCCCCTTCACAAACAAAACTTTCTTCCATAGCATAACTATAGAATTCAAATCTTGCCTGATTATTACATTAAAAACTGGTGTCACTCAACCACAATATGAGCATCGTCACCCAGCCAACCATACAACCAGCGTGCTAGCAACGGCGTAATCTGTACCGCCGGACCACCATTCTCTGTATGCCCGAAACGGTTGTGCCAATAAACACCAGCTATGGTTTGTCCATTACCAAATATGGTCTGCCACGATACGCCTTCGTACCATTTTCCATCATCCCACTGCAAACCGCCGATTACGCCGCGCCGGGTCCAAAAATCTCCTACTTGTAATCCGAGCCCATCTGAAAATGGTACTTCTAAAATCAGCCTTGTACCCTCATAAGCAGTCATTAAGCGATGCTCACGGTTAAGCTGCAGTACACGATTATTCCCGTCGCTGATTTCCACTTCGAGACGTCGCCAGAAAATCCCCTGCGTCCATCCTAGAAGCTCACCATTTTGATCAGCAATACCATACCAACCTTTTGGCTCACCCGGTAAGCTATCGATCACTTGCGAAACCCCGCCATGCCCAATCCGTGTTACCAACGGTGCATCCGCCGAGCAATAAGTCCGTACGGGTGCGACGGGCGCAGCCACCTCTGCCCAAAACGGTGCATCTTGGATGAACTGATAGGCATCGGAATGATAGGCCAACATGGGCTGCAAGCCATCCCGCCGAACCCAACCGCCCATTACTTGATACCAATCGTCGTCGCTATCCAATATGGTGGTGATACTATCCGGCCACAAATGTCCAATCGGTGTGCCGACCGCGTCCTGTCTCGCGTAAATAGGCAGCGCACTTAACGCCCTGCCCTGATACCCATCGCTATTCACAGCAGCCAATAGTGAGAAAGTCGGCCTCAGCGCAGTCGCGCCAAGTGACGCGCCGACCAATTGAAGAAATGATCGTCTTGAAAGCATACTGGACAAAACCTCAGTTCACATAGAAACGCGGAAAACAACAGCGTGGATAGCACTGGAGCCATTCGGGAAAACAGGAAGTTTCATGGTATCAGGTTGTGTAAAACCTTGGCTGTCAGTTGCACGAACTTTCACTAAATAATCTCCCGGTGCAGGTGGTTGCCATTCAATCTGCCAGCGCGTCCAGCTAGCGCTTTCTGCATGCTTGAAAGATACAGGCATCCATTCCCCGTCATCAATGCTCAATTCGATGCGGGAGATCACTCTTGCACCAGCAAACGCCATCCCACTGAACAACACTTTTTCGCCAAGAACCTCGCGTAGTCTTGGTGTAAAAATAGCAGATGTCGTCTGAACTAGCCCTGCCGCTGACCAACCGCGCGATTCAAAATGTCCTGCCGATGGCGTATCGACCAATTCAACCGATTGCAACCACTTTGGCAGCTTGTAGTCGTATACACCCGGTACAATCAACCGCACTGGATGACCCTGATCAGCCGAAAGAGGTTCACCGTTCATCGCATAAGCCAATATTGCCTTATCCAGCATATGAATCGGCAAATAGGTAACATACCCGTTCTGACTTCTAAATTGCGCGTATTGAGCTTCTGATTGCAGACCCGCCCTATCCAGCAGATGCATCAACGAAACCCCGCGCCAAAGGGCGTGTCCCATCAATAAATTATGCGGGGTGCTCATGATTCCAGCCAACGTATATGCCATCTCAACGGCTTGCATGGTCTGGATTTCATCCAACGAAAAAGCCAATGACTTGCCAACCAACCCATTTATATTTAACCGCCATGCTGCGGAGTCGACACGCATCACCTCATGTGACAGATGCACATAAAAGTTGGCTGTCGGCGTAAACCCTGTACTTCCCACATACGGAAGCTCTTGTGTTAGCGTTGTGGTCGGTTTTACAGATATGTGGTTAGGAGGGAAGCCTATACGCGAACGTAAGAATTGACTTCGGGTAATTTGGGGGTGCTGTACTGTTTTTATACGCAAATTGTATTCAACCTCAGTCGATATATCACAATCTTACAATCAGACAAAAATGCATTATAGTGGTCTTTTCCATTTGGGCGATAGTCATACTCTACAACTATTAACCCACGATCCGAAATAAAAAGGCCGCCCTCGCAGGGCAGCCCTATGTTATTGTTAGCCGAATAAACTCGTTCTATGATTGACGGGCAACAGCCGCCTCAACGCATTTTGCGCCATTCGCCCCGACAATTGTGCCGTGCCGCACACCCGCAGGAATATCCACGCGGTCACCTGCACGCAAATTCATGCGCTGGTTTGAATCTGGCAGGCTGATTTCAACCGTACCTTCAACCACATACAAAACCTTGTCATAACCGTGCGTACGCACCCCATACCGGTGATTAGGCGCATTCACCCACATATAGGGGCGCAGACCTTCTTTTTTCATATCACGGGTAATTGTGGAAAACGTGGGGTGTTGGCTACCATGCCAACGTGTTACGCGAACGGAGGATTGCTTGATATTCATGGAAAGCGGAACATCCTTTCATGGAACAACTAACTACTCTGTGACCGATCAATCGCGGAAATACCCATCTGATCGTATGGGGTCACGGGCATGGGTGGGCATTTTAACGCATAGGGATTGTTTTTTGCAACAGCCAACACGGTTCTTTAACATGTCTCACCTTGCCCAAATGATCAGTATAACTCCATTCACCACGATCATCCATAAAGATTTCATAACCTAAATGCTCATACAATCTTCGGGCTGCGAGGTTCGTTTTTGCAGCCGCGATCGTCACATTAAAGTAACCTCGCGCCAGCACATGAGCCTCCGCTTCAGCGATCAAAGCACTTCCAATACCCTGTGAATGAAACATCTCCATGACCCGCAACGAATAGAGATACGCCTGCTTGTTGCCGAGCTCATCATCCATAAACAGAATGAAAACATAACCGATTGGGAAGCCGTTGCAATCCGCTACCAACATCAGTCGTGTTCCTAATTGTTGATCGCGATATGCACGTCGGAAGAGGTTACGGTAATGTACATATTGACCATACCATTCCAAACGCGGTAAATCTTCTTGTGTTGCAATGCGAATGCCTACCAAAAGTGAAACTTTAAGTGTGGGTTGATCAAGCGTGGTCATCACATATCCTTTCATCGTGGATCAGACGATCAAGGAGCTGCCGTTCCTCCATTTCACTGTTAACCATCCCGTCTAACCAAGCCTGCCGTAATCGTGTTAATATTACACGGTAGCAAGGTCCAGCTTTAAGTCCCATCAGTTGCAAAGTATCCCCGGTAGATATCGGGTGTACCTGTCGCCATTTTGACCAAAACTGTTGTAGATAATCTCGTACTTGAAGATCGGCCTTGACATACCAAGCCGCTAACAGCGCCATTTCCGATACGTTATCAAGTCGATTTACAATTACGCTGGGTCGCATCTCAGGTCGCGCAAACAAATCCGCATGTTGAACCAATTCCGAAGCCTGTTGCAACGAATCGCTCATTTTCCGCCCGAACAGTAGCCGCTCACACACTAATTTAAGCGTTTCCGGTTCAAGTGCGCTTAACAAAATATGCCAATAAAGATCACTTAATTCTTCTGCTGTAGGCAACATGTCAGGTTGCTCGGTCTGTACCCGTTGAAATGCGGCACTTGTATCTTCGTTAACCACAAACGACGGATGTATAGCCGCCAGAATACCACGTTCCTGTAATTTCTGTAGACCACGCTCCGGTTGCTCTTCCTCTAACATCAGCGTGAGTTCATTTCGGAGCCGCTCTCCGGTAATGCGCCCCAACATTGGTAGTGCAGTACCGATTAATTCTGCTGTTCGTGCCTCTATTGTGAAGCCCAACCGATGTTCGAATCGCACGGCTCGCAGGATGCGTGTCGGGTCATCTATAAAGCTTAAGCTGTGCAGTACCCGTATCAACTGCGCCTCCAAGTCACGCAGTCCGCCATAAAAGTCAACCACCCGCCCGAAGAACAACGCCGGACTAATTTGAACCGCCAACGTGTTGATCGTAAAATCGCGCCGTTGCAAATCCAACTTGATTGAACTGTCATAAACTGTTGGCAAAGCAGTTGGATGCTCATAAAACTCATATCGCGCGGAAGCAAAATCAATATGATCAGGAATGTCTGAGGTTTCATTTTCGCCGCGATGAGGTTTCCATTTAGCGGTTCCAAATGGCTTAAAAACCGTCAAATGACCGCCGTGTTGTCCTTGAACTTCCTCCGCAAACACAATTGCGTTACCTTCAACCACGAAATCAATATCGAAATTTGCGCGTCCAAGTAGCAAATCTCTTACGACACCTCCAACCAAATAAACGCTAATACTATCAGTCTGTGCGAGTTCAGCCACAGTTTGTATCCGCGTGGTAGCAGCCTGCCCCAGCACCGTCTCAAATTGACTGATACCAATCAATCGTTCACTTAGCCGCGAACTGGGGTGTGACTTCGACCAATAGTTGAGTAAATCCGTCCGTGTAACGATACCTATCAACTTCTTTGCATCGTCCACAATTGGAATTTGCCCCCAACCACTATCAACAAGAATACGTTCGAGTTCAAATACCGATGCACTGGGCATTAAAGTCACGTTGCCAGCGGACATCACGTCTTGCACCAGCAAATCACGCATATGATGTTCATCTGCGCGATCTAGCTCACGTCGCGTCAACAGTCCCACCACCTGCCCCGCATCCACCACTGGATAGCCTTCATGTCCAATTTGTCTCAACCTACGGATAACTGCACTTAATGGCTGACCTGCTTCGACGGTTTGAACACCATACGACATCAAATCTGCGACGCGCGTCACTGGTAAAACGCTGGTTTCGAGTTGCCTCCAAATTTCTGCAACGATCGTTTCTAAAGTGCGATCACGAATTGTTGCCGCTGCCGCACGCCCATGACCACCACCCCCCAACAAACGCGCAATTTCGCCAACGTTTATTGCATTGACCGTCGAACGCGCTACCAACAGTGTACCGTTTGGCATCTCGACCACTACAAATAAAGCAGACGAGTCAAGCAAATCACGCAGGCGGTGAGTTACTCCGCTTACTTCGCTGACATATTCCGTCACACTGACTGCACTAATCGAAACACCGTAACCTTGAATGTCGCGCGTCTCCATTTGCTGTAGCAGCAGTTCAAGCAAATCTTGTTGTTCCACAGTTAATGCGGGCGATAAAAACCGTCGCACAGTATCCATAACAGCCTGCTGCCCGAGCAGCCAACTTGCAGCGATTAAGTCACGCACAGTAGTCGTGCCATAGGCCAAGGATCCTGTATCTTCATAAATACCCAGCATCATCAGCGTCGCCTCAAGTGTACTGAGGCTAATACCCTTCTGCTGGATTTGTTCCACCAGCCACGTTGTAACAGCGCCAACCGGCTCGTATGTGAATGTATGTTGTGCAGCAATGTCACTACTAGCTGGATGATGATCGATAATCTGAACAGTCACATCAGAACGCACATGCTTAAGCCGCACCATACGCTGTGTATCTACCAGTATGATGTGTTTAATAGTGCGCGTCTTTAAATCGGCTTGACGTACAAATGGAAATGCACCGCCGTATAACGCAAGAAACCGCGCCACATTTTGGTTGATGCGATCCGGCACCACAGGAACACAATCAGGATATAACCGTGCAGCTGCCAATAAACCTGCAACTGCATCAAAATCAGCGTTCTCATGGGTAAGGATAACGTCCACGCCGTATGCCAATTATGAAGGAGTAACCTGCATCGCCCGCTGTGGACTTAGCAGGTAGGGTGGCAAGTAGGCCGGGATATTACTAAATGGCAGCACTTCGGGCTTTAATCGAATTCCCAGCACATTCTGCATAAAATCGCGGCGTGCCTGAATTCGCGTCCACGCTTCAGGATAGCGCTCAGCGAATGCCGCACATAGTTCCTCATCTGCGAGTGCGATCCCATCTTCTATGTTTGTTGTGAAATACGCAGTACCTGTAGCCGGAATCACATCAACTTGTAATGCCATGCCCGACTTGAGAACAACTTTAGAACCCTTATACACTGGTGAATGCGCCCACTCGTCAATGTGAATAAGATGCCCCGGGTTTAAACTGACGCCGAAGAATGGCGCGCCGATAACTTGATGAACGGCATCATATAACTGACCACCTGTCACACCGATACCCACTAGCTCGTACCAATCCACAACTGCGCGGAAATACGGCGCAACCAATTTATCGACATAATCACGTATTGATTCAGGGAGTTCAACAGCATCTCGCACGACAAAACCTGCCCGTGCATTTAGTGCACCAAACAAACCGAATGCCATCGTAAATGGATCGCCATATTGAATCGTCTTCAATGATGGGCTCGCCAATCCCAGGCGTGTCCGTTCACCACTCGAAAGCATCAAATGTACCGAATGGGGCATCCCGTTTAGATGCATTAGTTGGACAGCTTCATATTCCGTCATGCCTGGTCGCAACTTGAATAACACATTACGTAGCGCCTGCGATGTATGTGTCGCTGCAAACTCAAAAACAGCCAATTGATCAATATCGTTTGTGTTCTTCAACCCGTCAACCGGATCAATTAGTGTATCGGTAATGTTGGTCACTTCGCCACGTTCACCAACTATCGACCGCAGCATATCCGCAATATAAGATGGAATATCAAGCCATGTTGTTTCCCCTGCTGACTCTTCATCAGCAAAGGATTTCCACCCTACCACACCGACCTTACCACCTTCAAGAATGCCTGCTGTTTTCAAAATAGTGGTTAGAGAGTCACTGGTACTGCGCGGCTGCCCCGGTAAACTGAAATTTTGATACAACACCTTGGTCAAAGACAATGGACTGTTCGCCGCATATGCCCAACCTTCGTTACCAACCACCAACGTAGGTGATCTCTCCGGCAGCCGAACCGGTATCATATCCGTTCGTGTAATCCCCGCGTCAGAGGTTTCCGGCTGTAAGTTAAAAATAAGTAAGGCTTCTTCAAATCGGGCATCATAACCGGTTAAATAAGCAAGGTTGGCAGAATGTTCGCGGTCAGCATACACCACGACCGCGTTCAATCGTCGCCAAAACCACATATTTTGTGCGACTTTCATCCGTTTCATATAAACTTCTAAAGGAATTGTTGGCTCAACCGTTGGCAATCCGAACGCTGGCAGTTCAAGCTCTGCAAGTCGCACATCTCGCACCAAAATACTATCCTCCACAATAATCACGCACTCAAAGAGTATAGCAGTTTTTAATGTATTCGCGTCTTACTGCGGCAGCCAGGGTGTGATAAGGCCTCTTTGGAACATACTGATCGAGGTAAAAACATTAAAGAAGCTAAGCAGTGAAAAAGCAATTGCGGCGCTGCGGTCATCCCGCCCCCGCAGCATCGAATACAATCCCGGCATAATAATGACCAGCCATGTCATATACAAAAAATAGACGGTGGTACGCGCCAACCGCAAACCCTGCGCAGTCATAATAATGCCTAACAACAGAACCACCGCCGCCAAAATGGTAGATGTGGCGACTGCACCCCAATAGTTACCCGAAATCGACTGATTACGTCCTGCCATCACCGCAGCCCAAACTGCTAGCGCCAGCGAATATAAAATGTGCATGTTAAAGAGAATAGTGTGAATTGCATTGAGTGTCATAAAGGTTACGATTCAAATACACTATTCTTCGGAACGGTAAATACAAATGTTGAGCCTTCGTTCAGGTTGCTCTTCACGCCAATGCGTCCGCCATGTCCTTCAATAATCGATTTGGCAATCGCCAAGCCCAAGCCAGTTCCGGGGTAACGCCGCGCCGTACCACCATCAACCTGATAAAAACGTCGGAATATCTTCTGATGTTCACTTGCATCAATCCCGATCCCATAATCTCGTACAGCCACCTGCACCACAGCACCGCTGGTATCTTGTAGAATCACGTCGATTATCCCACCGTTACGTCCGAATTTTACGGCATTATCGAGCAGCTTTTCAAAAACATCACTCATACTTTTCGGATCAGCGTATACTTGGGGAAAGTCGGCTGATACACGCAGATTAAAATGAAGATTAGCTTCTTCTGCCAGTCGCTTATACTTACCAAGCACTTCCGTAGCGATTGCGACCAAGTTCACGGGTTTACGTTCAAATGTCTGGGTTTCTAAAGCCTGCACCGACACAATGTCTTGGACAATATCTGCCAGCTTTTGCGACTTCTGAAGAATATTACCCAACGCATCCTTCTGGTCGTTATTCAGTGGTCCAAATTCACCCTCTTGCAACAATCCACCATAGCCAATCACAGAGATCAAGGGTGTCCTCAGTTCATGTGAAACATTCTGTATGAATTCATCTTTCGCTTTATCGGCTTCCTGTAACTCTTTATAAGCACTTTCGAGTGCCTTAGCACGGCTGTCCAGCGATTGGTACAAACGTGCATTTTCCATCGCGCTGCTCACCACATTAGCAATGCCTTGCGCCAACCGAACTTCATCGTCATCAAATAGACGATCTTCCTGGCTGACTAACTTGACGATACCGACTGTAATCCCGCGTTCAATCAAAGGCACGGCCATATACGATTGTCCGCCATGATGCACCAGCCAGTCGACCTCGGCAGCATCGTCCCCATTGCCTTCACGTGTACCCATTCGCGCTTCTTGTTGGCGGATGACTGCGCGCATAGTTGGATAGTTTTCAATTGGCAGCGCGGTTCCCGGACGTTTTGTCCATTCGGCAAAGCCTTTTTCGCGGATCAGATGGCTAAATTTATCGCCCTCTTTCCAAGTGCGGACCGCTACCCAACAAGTGCTCCCCACGCGCATCAACTGTGCTACCAGGTCATTTATCGTCTCAGCGGGCACGTTTGCTAAAGTATCAACTTCGGCTAAGCGGTCTTGCCACATCTGAACGATTGCATTCACTTCCATACTGTCATCATCACTGAATGCTGTACGTGCGTGGTTACTATAAAGAATGACTGAGCCAACAACTGCATTTTTCAGTTTTATCGGCAAGGCAACGATGCTAAGCATTCCAGTTGCTTCAAGCCTTGCGCGATATTCAGGCGATAATTCAGGATCTAAAAGTGAGGCGTGAACCATTGTGCCACCCTCAATAATCATTTGCACAAATGGTTCAACTGTAAATTCACGCTTAGGAGCGTGTTCGCTCGTCCAGCTTAAATCACATATTTCTGCGAGTGATTCAAGTCGATTCTTGGGGGCATTCCACGACATAATTGTACAACGCCCTACTTCCAACCCGTCTGCCAGATTGCGGGCAATGCCTTCCAAAACCTGTGAAAATTGCAGTGTTGACGAAGCTGCGCCACTGGCATTCAATATTGTTGCCAGTTCGTTCACACGCCGCTGAGTTTCATCGAACAATCGCGCATTAACAATTGAAACCGCAGCCGTACCAGCCATACTTTCCAACAAGCGCACATCATCCTGCGTGAAATAGCTCTGGTTGAGCTTGTTAACGACTTCCAGTACTCCGATGACGCGATCAGCGTTAATCAATGGCACTGCGATCAATGCATGGGTACTCATTCCAGTCTGTTCATCAACACCTTTATAGTGACGTGGCTCGAGTTCCGCATCACCTACCAGTTGTGATTTCGCCTCACGTGCCACATACCCAGCAACACCCTCCCCAACTGGTACACGTAACCCCTGCAAAACGTCTGATCCCGTTCCGACAGCCGCCACTACAATCAGTTCGTCAGGGTTATCCTTATTAATCAAAAACAGAGATGCACCCTGTGCTTCAACCACTTTTCGAGCTGAGTTTAGAATATTCTTGAGTGTTTCATGGAGTGACAGGTTGGCAGTGATGGTATGTGCAGCCTGGTTAAGCGCCAGCAAGCGCCCTGTTTGTCGCTCTAGCTCATCCTCACGTCGTTTTTGCTCAGTCATATCGCTTAGCACAATCACTTGTAGATCATCAGATTGTGCCCGTGAACGTGTCAGCCATACGGGAATAACACGATTTTCCCGTGTAACCAGTCGCTGCTCAAACTTCATGGTCGCAATACCTTCGCGCAGTAACCCCACCATTACCTCGACTCGATCATCTGGATGAAAGAGTTCACTCGCCGAGTGGCCTTCCAAATATCCTTTCGGATAATTGGTCATTCGTAGAAAGCGCCGGTTGATATAACTGATGATCCCTTTTGAATCGATAACGACCAGACCATCGCTCATCGTATCCAGAATCATTTGGCGAAAGGCCTGTTCCCGACGCATATCATTTTCGCGTTGGGTGAGATCACTGATCAACCGAGAATAATCCAGAGCAATGGCGGCTTGTGTACCCAATGAAGTCAAAATTTGCCGGGCGCGTGGCGTTTCCATATCATGTGGCTGCAAATCACCCAACACCATTACACCGGGCGTCTTACCCGCAGCCGTCAGCGGCACAACCGTCAGATAATTCAGACGCAGCAGTTCCGTCGCTTTGAAAATTGATGTGGTCGAAGGATTATCACGCAAACTGTCGGTCGTTAGATTCACCAGCATTTTACGCGTGATCAATGTCGAACAAAACGGATTATTATTGTCCGCAAGCGGAAACTTGGGAATAGATTGACCATTAGCCGCGTTCAATAAGAACTCGGTTTCAACCCTTGCCCCACCCGTTGTCGCCAATATACGGCTCTTAAGCACTTGTTCATCACTGTCCACACCCAACAACCACACCATATCGCTTGGCATAATCGTCAATGCTGAATGGGCAACTTCCTCCAACAAACGCTGCACGTCCGCCGGTTCTTGCGTGGTTGTCGAGAGCACCGTTTCGATGCGCTTTATCAAGTCTGTTAAATTGACCGGTTTAGTAATGTAATCAACCGCACCAGCCATCATCCCTTCGGCGCGTGCATCGCTGGGATTTTTAGCAGTAACAATTACAACCGGAATACTGGATGTGCGCGGATTCGCTTTCAAACGGCGGCAGGTTTCCATGCCATCCATTTTAGGCATCATAATATCCAGCAGAATTAAATCAGGCTTTTGCTGTTCAGCAATATCAAGTGCTTCCAGACTGCTGGTAACACCAATTGCATTAAAATCGTGACTTTCCAACCAATCTCTTAAGAGCTGCACGGTATCCGGAATATCATCGACGATAAGGATAGTTGCTTTATTAGCGTTGGCATTGACCATCTGCTGTTATCCCATAGCCTGTCTAGTTAGAGGAATACTCTCATTATAGGTTAAGCACGTTTCATGCGCCATGAAAAGCGTGTAAAAATTGTGGTATAGACAGGTTGGGAAATAAAATCAGGGGTTTGTGAGCCCCTGATTGAAGTAATAACGTCAATTGAAGGTCTAAAATAGCTGCAATTGGGTTGCAATAACCCAAGCCAACCAAACCGCCATCGTCAGGTTAACAACCATTAAACTTTGCACCTGTAAACCGCCGCTTACATCAACGGCTTTGCCACCGCGCATATCCGTCTTGGGACTAAGCACAATGCTAATCGGAACGGCAATCAAAACCACGATGCCCAGCCACAACGGAAACACACCTTGCACGATAGCCGCGAGGAAGCACACAGCCGCCAGCGCAACCGCCGCGTACATGGCGATACGTGTATTATTTTCACCGAGAATGATAGCCGTATTATAAAGTCCAGCAGCTTTATCCATATCATAATCCCGGAGCTGGTTATAGAGCTGCCCGTAAACCGAAATTAACGTGACAGCAGCAGCCACAAACCACACGATTCCCGGCTCACTATGATAGGTAAAATAGCCGGCCAGCATGAGCAATCCACTGAGCATCAAAGAGTGCGAAACAATATCCGTAATCGGCCACGCCTTTAAACGGACTGGCCGCCATGAATAAAGATGAGACAACAACAGTGTCGCTATTCCGATCACAAGTGCCCAAAACCCACCTAACGCATACAGCAGCAATGTAACTGCGGCTACGGCACGACACGCAGCATAACCGAAACGAATTCCAATTTCACCCATTGTAATGGGGTTGCGTGCAGCGCGGTCAGGATCACGAGCGTCGTCAGGGGCATCTTCAATATCATTAATCATGAAAGCGTAGGCGACCGCCAAAATATTGGCACCCGTAACCACGACTAACCGCCAGTCCAGCAATATATTGTGTGGGCGAGCTGCAAGCAGTGCCCCTAATATCGTCAAAGGAATAACAAAAGGAACATATTCTTTCCAACGGGTTAGGCGAATAAGACCTTTAATCTGCGAGCGAACTGACATTTAACTCCCCTTCCATTACATACTTCCAGAAATAATAACACTCAATGCCCAAATAAGCTGCGAATAATCATATTGAAGCGTTGGGTAATCGCCTATTGGCAACCTTAATGGCTCACGGTAACATGGCACTCATGAAGATTTCAAGGGTTGCTTCCACCATCGGCTTTATGCTGCTCGCTGCCTGCTCTTTGACCCAGAGTATGGAATTACCCCGTAGCACACCAACAAGTCGGCCCACTCTTCCGCAAAGCACACTGGTTCCAACCAGCGACCGAGATTTGCGTACTATCATTACACCATCGCCGGCGCCTACTTCAACTGCAGATGCCTTTGATTGTGATCCTGCTGAAAGCAGCACAATAACTTATTATAGGGCCAGTGCTGAAATGCAATACGCGAAGCGTGAACTAAAAGTTGCAGAAGAAATCACCTACGCCAATACAACCGACAGTTCACTGACTACAATTGCACTCAATGTAAAATCAAATTGGCAGCCGGGGATTTTCAGATTACAGTCGATCGACTTGAACAATGGAGAAGCACTCAAATCGCACTTAAATAGCCAGAAACTCGAAGTCACTTTACCGCGGCCTCTTGATTCTAATTGTGTGGCTCACATCAACTTAAAGTTCGAACTCCATATGCCGCCTATCGATATCGGTGGCATCCATGCGTACCAAGGCTACCTGGGTTATTCCGATCGCCAGTCAAATCTGGGACAATGGCTGCCTACAATGGCTGCTCATAACACAAACGGCTGGATTAGTCACGAAGAAATTCCCATAGGTGAACAAGACACCCTGGATATTGCCAATTGGGACATCGATTTTCGGATCTCTGCCGCGCCAGGAACCATTCAAATTGCTGCACCCGGCCTGGTTGACCGCATCAGCAGCACCGAATGGCACTTTACTTTAATGCAGTCACGTGACTTCAGCTTTAGCATTGGCGAAAATTATCGACTGCTCCAGCAAACGACAAACAGCGGCATTAACGTAGAAGTATATACTTTCGACGATGCGCTCATTGTCGGCGATAGTGGAAAAATGGATAGTGCAGCCTATGCCTTAAACACTGCCGTAAAAAGCGTCAATTTATATGAAACGCTCTACGGTACATATCCACTTAAGCGCCTGGTGATTGTCGAGGGTGACTTTCCCGATGGCATGGAATTTAGTGGAATTGTATTCGTCGGTGGTGAATATTTCAGGGGTTTGAATGGTGTTCAATCCTATCTGACTATAATTACTACCCACGAAGTTGCCCATCAATGGTGGTACGCGCGTGTAGGCAGTGACCAGGCCACCAATCCCTGGCTCGATGAAGCGTTGGCGACCTATAGCGAGCTGGTTTTTATAGAGAAATATTATCCGACACTTAAAGACTGGTGGTGGGATTTCCGGGTTAACCGGTTATCCCCACAGGGTTTTGTCGATAGTACTGTTTATGAGTTCACTTCACGCCGCGCCTATATAAATGCTGTATATTTACGCGGCGTAAAGATGCTCGGTGACTTACGCACAGAATTGGGTGACGATGTGTTTTTCGGTTGGCTCAATCGCTACGTCACCGAAGGCGCAGACCATATTATGTCGCCTGATCAGTTCTGGTCGCTTCTCACACCTGAACAGCTAACGCGCACCGAATCTATCCGCCAGAGCTACTTACGTAAGCCACAAATCACAATCACTAGCACACTGGCCTGTGCCTCCGAAACAACCTGTACACCACCTTAAAATTTATAATGCTTGCAAACTGGTTTCAGCAAGAATCTGGTTAAATGTCTCAATTGGGAAATCGCCACCACCAACTGTTGTGGCGTTTGCTGCGCCGGCAGCTACAGCACGCTTTAGAGCTACGTCTGACGTATGTCCACTGGCGATGGCGCTCACCAGCCCCGCCAAAAACGAATCACCACTCCCAATTGGATCTTTTACGGTGATGACAGGTGGTTTTGCCCACCAATGGTGATCTGCGTCTACCATCACCGCCCCGTCCTTACCAAGCGTAATCACGACGTTACCTGTCCCACGCTCGCGAAATTCAAGTGCAGCTGCAACGGCCAACTCTGGCGTATCCACCGTTTTATCAAGGATTTCGCCTGCTTCGTCCCCATTGATCTTGATCGTAATTCCTTTAATCGGCAAAGCAGCATGGAGTGGCGCGCCGCTGGTATCCACCCAAACACGCTTTCCCGCGTCACGCACTGCTTCGATCAATTGAACATACATGTCCATAGGTGAATTAGGAGGCAAACTGCCACTAAAACAGACATCACTGGCATCATCAATAGTTGCCAGCACACTTTGATTCAGACGTAACCAATCGGAGGTCGTTACTTTTGGCCCCGGTTCATTGATTACGGTTGCCTCACCTGTTGTACCATCAGCTACAATCACACAAGTGCGTGTCTCTCCTTCAATCCAGGTCCAATGACCTTCAAGCGCTTCCTGCTGCGCCAAATCAGCCACAGTTTTGCCAGTCCGTCCACCAAGAAAGCAGAAAGAACGTGTTTTTGCCCCTAGTATTTGTGACGCACGCGCTACATTTGGCCCTTTGCCACCGGTTGCAAATAATGACGATTGTGCGCGTAGTACAGTCCCTTGTTTAAACGCAGGCACAACCAGAGTATGATCAAGCGCGGGGTTGGGCGAAATACAAAAAATCACGATGCCTCCACCATGAAAGCGTAAAAGCTATATAGTAACGAATGTCGGTGGGTTCTGACAGCTAATTTACGCACCACGAAAGGCTGGTTGCCAGAATGATGGCACATTTTCTGAGTAATTAAGGGTAGCAGCACCTAAAAAAGTTGCCAACGACTCGACAGCAACAGCAATGGATTGTCCAACTTTTCGACTCCTAGGCGCGTCCGGTTCAGCGTAAACAGCATTTATATCGAGTCTTCGCTGTTTGCGATTCATCAAAGGATCAATACGCCCGATCAATTTGTCTTCGTGTAGGATAGGCAGTACATAATATCCATACTTGCGTTTGGATTTAGGTACGTAAATCTCGATGCGGAAGTCGAAATTGAACAGCTTCTCGGTACGTGTCCGGTCACAGATTAGATTGTCAAACGGCGATAGCAATGTCGTTCGCCCAGTCCACATTTCGCCCCGGACTTGTTCGAGCAGTGGCAAATCCTGCTGATGGATAAACCACTCACCGTCTAAACCAGAATCGGCCTCTTTAATTTGAACGGTCTCGACTAAGCCTTCCTTGACGAGTTCCTGCATCACCGACGGTAATTGGCTGTAGCGAGAACGTGTGAAATGTTGGGCAATCTGACGCGTTGTCGCCACACCTAAGGCTCGTAGCGATTTTTGGGCCGCGCGGCGTGTGGCTTCATGCGACGATAACTGTTCAAACGGCGTCCATGTTGGAAGGACTCGTTCCGCCAGATCCCAATACCGATGTCCACCGTTACGGGCGGCCACCATTATTTCGCCCTTTTCCCACAGATAACCGAGCATCTGGCTAACGTTACGATTACCGGTCCAACCTGTAGAATGCCATGCGGCCTGTGATTTATCTTCAAAATGCTTGGACGGTAATGCTCCATTTTGCCGAATTTCATCCAAAATATGTTTATGGAGTTCCGCGTTTTCTGCCGCCCACTTGACCATTCGCTGACCCCAAGCAGCGCCACTCGACCCGTATGTGTTCATCCAATATTGATGAATCGGATAATCCTCGGTCATTACAATCGAAGCGGCATGTGCCCAATACTCAAATAAAGCCCGATCTTCCCACAACACGCGATCAAGCGCTGCGAGATCATATTGACCTAGCCTGCTCCACAAAACTAACAGATGACTACGCGCAACGGCACTGGTCGGGTCAAGTTGCAGACAGCCCAAATCCCGAACGACATCCAGCATTTCAACAGGTGCTGATTCTTTATGTAAGTGCTGTCGAGTTACAGCCAGTCGGCGAAGATCAGCCGAGGTAATTGAATGGGCAATGGTTCGCGCCACGAATACCTTCCTTGGTGGGTAACAACAAAAAACATATGTTCGCATTATAACACGTTGCACCACTCAATCCGAAGGGTAGGCAGAATACCAATTGTGGATAGGCGATTTGTTATGCGGCAAGTGTCCAATTTATTATAGATGCAGGTGTTGGAGTCAAAATTCTCACAATTCTCATCATTCCCGCCGAACTGGCAGGCGGATGCGAAGGCGTGAGACGCCAAATTGACATTTCATGGCAGCGGAAGGCTCGCTGACTGCCACTGAAATGACACAAATGCAGCGGGAAGGTCGGTCAATGCCGCCGCTGTGTAATTTGTGAACACCGATGCCATACTTGCTCTTATTTTGAGTGGCAATTGATGGTCAGTTGCGGGCATACGATATCCTCCAAACACAAACATTTCTATGTCTATTTTAGGACATAAGTTCTATTCCTGTCAATACGATTCCGTTTGAGTGGTAGTGCACCTGTAGAGAGTTGATAGAGATCGTTTGAAAAGGTCGATTATTCCATGCGGGGCGGGTCAGAGACACCGTCCCTACGGAAAACCTATGCCTGTTTTGAATGTGTGCTGCACCACTATGATTTTTCAAACAGCTTCATAGAAGCAATTTTGAGCGAAAACCCCGGGGCAAACTTACGGTTACCAACTCACCAGAGGGGCACCACCGTTATGAGCGTCAAACTCAGTCACTCAAAATAAAAACTCCCCAGCAAATGTGGGGAGTTTTTATTTCAATTAACTAGCGGATTTATTTACCATCACCAGCCGTGGGCGGTGCCGGTAGCGGCGTCACTGTAGCCGGCGGCTTGGTTGCAGTGGGCGGCGACGGTGTCTTAGTATTCGTTGGCGGCCCTATTGTAGCAGTTGGGCCCGGTGTCTTGGTCGGCCCTTTGGTTGGGGTTATGGTAAACGTCTTGGTCGGCCCTAATGTCGGGACAGTGGTTGGCGTCGGATAATTTTCCGGCGTAATCTTGCCCGTCGGCTGACCACCGCTGGTCGTACCAGTTGTGCCGCCCGGTGTACCGCAGGTGAGTTCAAACTCCGAGAAGTTGAAGTCACTGGAACCACCGTAGCGCGGACTCGTCGATGCATAGTAGTCATCATACCGATAGATACCGTCAAAGTCGAAATAGATCGGTGTGATTGAGGGTGAGCCTGGTGCACCAGCCGGTATTGTATAGTTAGTGAGCCAAGTACCTTCGGTCTTGCTATTGGTCGGCGGTGTAGCATCCTCGTTAATGTTCGAAGCTTTCCACACGACAACACTACCCGCTTGACCAGGGGGCGCCCCTAGAGTTACTTGTGCGAGTCGTTGACTTGTGACGTACTTCTGCCAGTTAATGTTGATACTCACCAGCGTGGAGGTCGTCGTACGTTGGCTGAGAATATCGTAACGGACGATACCGAATTCCGAGAACGAATTGAACTTAATGCCGATCAAACTTGACGCACAATCCGGTGTCGGTGTCTTGGTTGCAGTCGGCTGCCCCGGAACAACAGGGGTTGCAGTCGAGGTTGTCGCCGGTGATGACAACACACATGGTGCGGCATTATTCAACGGATTAAAGAGCGTAATCGTGATCGCATACTGGTTCGCCGACACATAGCTGGACAGCAATGGCGGACCATTGAAAGTCGCTGCGAAAGTCGACGCGTTTCCCGGCGGCACTTCGCGGTCGGAAGTCGGTCTACTCGAGAATGGCGGCGTACCCGGTTTTGTCGAGGTATCGGTTGTTGTCGTGGCACCTGCAACCTGCGGATCCGGCCCCGTCCAAACATTTATGGTGTTGATTGACATATCCGTCAGGCCCATTTGGGCGTACGCCGGAATATTCGGCCATGTAATCTGGACACGCGTCAGGTATGTCGTCGTTGACCCAGAATTATCGTTTTGAATATCGATCTGGACCTGACCACCACTCAAGCGCTTATTGGAAATCGATAGTTTAGCGCAGTCAAATGGACCATCCGGTATATCGGTAGCGGTCGGCGGCGGCTTCGGCGTATTGCTTGGTTTAAGCGTCTTGGTTGCCGTTGGCAGCGGTGTATCGGTATATGCAGGCGTCAGCGTAGGAGCATTCGCGCCAATCGGTGGGCCAAATATAGCACCGGTGCGGTTACCAGACGTACGGAAGGTTTCAACGATAGCCGAACGTCGTGCTTGCAGTGTAATGAAGGGCGCGATACCCAAGGGAGTAATCAACGGATGGTTAAACGTCACAGTGACAAAAACCGTATCTTCTGGCGCACCCGGGTCCATCCAGTTTTGTCCAGCGTTGCTAAAACCACCAGCCGGCATAGGATTGGGTTCTTCGTTCAACAAGCATGATGGTGCCCAAGGGTTGACAACCGCATTATTGACTAACAGGGTTTGATCGCCCTGATAGGGTATGAAGCGCGCACCGGTCGTGTTCTGAGGACCGCCAGGGGCACCTGTATCAAGCTGATAGTGAGCGGTCGAATCCTTGTAAACAAATTGGCGATCACTACAAACGACCACATTGAACCAATAGCGTTGGTCAGAACGTGGGGGATGGGGCGTGGTCTGCCAGTTTGCAAACCAGGGTAATTGGCTCCAATTGGTCTGCACGTTGTTTCTGGTGGCAGTGTCGGTTGGAACAGACCATGTATTATTTTCAATTTGCAGACCGGCAGCACCGCGCCGTGCTTCGAGCATAATCGAAATGATACGAGCCATATCCTTACGACGATCCTGATCATCAGCATCGCGCGGATCACAGTTCTTTCCGTCATACCAGGTGGCAAACAAACTTTCTGGCCCACCTGAGTAGACGTTTACCGTACCGTTGCCGATGCCGTTTGGCTGGACGGTCGTCTTCACACCACGTTGATCGGCAGTATGGTTAGCCGCGGTTGGATAGGTACGAAAGTCTTCCGGCCCATCATCAACGCATGGAATAAAACTGTCAAGGTCGCTTGGTGCGGCTTCATTAAGGATGGTCTTCATGGGAAATTGATCTTCAAAATACTGCCCTGTACTGGCGTAACGCGCCGCAGTACGAGCAGAGTTCTGTAAGGTCACCCACGCCTGAAAGATGCGTCCAAACTCAATGATGCCAAACATAATAATGAGCAACGTGGGCAAGGTAATGGCAAATTCTGCCAATGTTTGCCCCTGTCGCCGTTTTCGACTCGCGCTTTGCATGTCTGTAGTGTCCATCTGCACCCCCCTACCATAAAGGGACTCAATAAAAGCCTTATCAATCCGGAACAAGCATCACAATCAGATTAGGCTCCCCCGTTATCACCCGCGACGAGGGAGTTCATTCGGTTACTTCGTAATACGTGTGAACATACGCGACGCAATATCCTCGAACACCTTGGTCAGCTCTGGACCACCCGGTGCATTGTAATAGTTACCGCAGCTTTGTTTAGGCGGGAGCGGATTGAACTTCAGTGGATCATAGTTGTTACCGCTGAACAAACCACCTGCCGCTGCTGCCTCAGCATTGGCATAGCTGCCAATCGGGGATTCGCATGGACCGCGATCACCATATTTATATTGCCCATCGGCGGTTATGCCATTGATTGCGCCGTCGTTCAGATAATCCTGCTGATAATCGGTGTCGATGCGGTTATTGTCACCGACATCGGCAATGTAGCGCAGCAATTCTTCACCGAGGCAGTCGTTGATATTGGTAAACAATGTGGGATCACCCGCACAGGTACCACCCGATTCGGGGAAGTCCAAACCGAAACCGATGGTGAAGATCGTCGGGAGCTGCAGCAAACTGCGTGACGAGTCTACGCCCGTAACGGTCGTGAAGGGGCTGGTCGCAGGCAGCTGGGTCAGACCGATAAAGTCTGCCCAATCGCGTGCATAATCGTCCACATCGTATTTGCTCACGCAATCCGGCGACTTTCCAATATCAACGGTCGCGTTGTTGTTATCCCCAATCGCGGAACCAGTACAGAAGTGGCGGCTAACAGGCCCTCTGATACCGCGGATACCACCGCTCGAAGCCTCGCTGCCATCATCGCTGCAACGTGGAGGACGGGTTTCCCATCCAGTTGTCAAACCCATCTGATCATCGAATGAGCCGTATGGACACAAACCATAGGCACCATAACTACCACCGGTTGGCGCTTGATTGAGATTACCATAAGGATTGCTGGCGACAATCGGAGCAGCATTACGTTGAATAGGATCGCTTGCGCCTGCGGCACCATCACCCAGCAGTACCATGACCCACACAGCACCGGTGTTACCGATACGAACAGTACGCGGATCGAGCAAAGCATTGTTACCTATGCGCAACGCTGCACCTACGTTGTTACCACCGCAAGCTGCCCGGAATTCATAGCTAAATAACGGCTTATCGGCCTGACGGGATAGATTCTTGGTGTTGTAGTCCGTTGATTTGGTTTTCATGCTGGCATTCCAATTTCCGTCATTCAAATTGGGATTCATGACGGTTGTACCGGTCATGGCTGCCAGAGGCGTCGGCCAACGGGATGCGATCACGGGTTGGGTCGAGTCATACGGATAGAAAAGCTGGGTGCCATTATAGGTTGTGTTATCGGTCTGCGATGCCTGCGAACTATAGATACTAAACGGATACTGCAAGGTCGCGTTGTTGAAAATACAGTTGTAGCGCACCGGGTAATCAGCCAGCTTGCCCAGGGTCGTATTGTTAAAACCGGCATCAGTCGGCGCAGTCGCTTTGCCTTTCCAGGTGTTGGTGGCAAAGTCGAAAGTCTGTTCGTAGGTAATCGGGGTACCACCACCGGAGGTTCCGGAATAAGCGGTGCCGCCTTTTACAAACGAGTCCCACAGGCCATCGTTATTCGTATCGGCATAAAAATTGGGTTCTGCCCGCACACCGACGATACTTCTCAACGCTTCCACCGCATTATCTTGCGATGTGATCATCGGGAGCTGCGGCCCACTTGGACCGTCGGGATCAATCAAATTGGCGCTGCGATCAAAGGTCACAAGGGCAACACGATCACCACGCACAAAGTCTACGCGATCCAGGAAGGATTCGGTTGCATCGCGAACCTTCTTAAACGGCTGGCAAACCAAATCATCGAACTTCATGTCGCCGTTCGGATCATTGCAGCAGCCAAAGTAATCATAAGTTGGAATGAACCCGTCAAAACGGTTGTCATAGCTTTGCGAGGAAGTCAAAACACCTGACCCGCTTGAGCTATCGTTTCTCAAGAGCGCTGTGTAAGAATTTTGCAAATCCTGAGCAATCGGTGTAGATGGCGTGACCAACCACGTCATAGCCCGCGTAGAAACCGTATCTGCGTACGGGAAGAAACGTGTCCGGCATTCTTTACGTGGTTGGTGAGCAGCTAGATAAGCTGCATTCGTGATGTGAGTCGCAGTTGTACCATTCCACGTAAAAGCAATCTCTGGAAAATTGGCATTATCCGCATCAATGTTCGCCTGAGTCATATTGTTCAAAATCGTGCGCCACATCTTGACCCAATCGCCACCGGCTGTGGGCCACAGGGAATAAAGGGCCGCAGGACCGTTCCAATTAGGTGCCCGGTTCATCTTCACTGGCAAATAACGCAGGCTGCGATCTTCGGTTGCAACATTGCCCCCACTGTAGGTCAAATGACCATTAGCATCGACAATAGGAACTTTTTGCCATTCATTATAAGTCGTTTGCTTAAGCATCGACTCGGCGGCATCAAAAATCAGCACCACGTCGAGAACGGCGGTTTCAGAGATCGCACTAGCTTCCAGCGTTACGGTTCCCCAACCAATCAAGCGCAAGAAAACAGTCGGTGATTGCAGTTGTGCCGTCACACGGACCAACTTACGCGGTTGGAAATCGGTTCCGCATTGGAGCAGCGTGAGTGTCGCAAGATCATATCCAGGTTTTGCCGGATCCTGCTGAAGCGTATCACAGCTATCAACAGAAACATTGGAGGGACTCAGCCCATAAAATTCAATGAATTGGCGCGCCGCCAGATTAATATTGGTGACGCTCCGTGCAAAGGCATATCCGTCAGGGTCTTTCCCTGCTGCTGTTGCAGCCGTTATTTCGGCCTGGGTCGGCACTGTTCGCCGGACTTGCCCCGCCGCAGCTACGGCTGCCGCATCGACCGCGCGGCGTAAGGTGGTATATCGCACAAACATCAGCGAGACATCGGTTACGATGCCTACAAATGCCAATAGGACGATAAACCCGAAAGCCATGATGACAATCGTTTGACCGATTTGCCCCTGTCGTACCGAACGTTTCGCTATCCGCGATAAGAGAGATTGTCTCATTGTGTCTCCTTCTCTCCTATGACCCAAGTGCGTATTTAATACGGGGTTCGATTGATGGTAACGGGAAGGCAGCCCAAACCGAAATGATCGTACCATTTCCATTCGGATTACTGGGGTCATTCAGAATATTGAAAACAGGATTAAAAACAGGATTACGGAGCAGCAGCGTGTGCTGCCAGAACATCTCCACCAAAATCAATCCCTGGCTCGGAAGACTATTCCGCTGCGTCGCATTCAGGCTAAAATTGCCTACATTCATCAGTTGTTCGACGCGGTCAATCGTCCACTCAGAACCATAGCACTTCGTTCCAGCAGCATTCGAACGGGTCGACAAAATGACATGCTGCCCGGTAAAGGCAAAACCGCGTTGATACTCCGGCCCCGCGTCGTAACCAGCGTTTTCATAGTACAGCCGGTTCGCCTCAACATCAGCGCCGCTGGGAACGATATAATTCCGCGTCCCGTTTGTGTTTCCTGCACCTGTAAAGTTAATGTAATTAAAGGGATCGCGCAGATCTCTATCGGTAACCGAAGCAGGCTCACTTGTGCATTCATTGGCGTTAGTCGGGTAGCGCCCTACGACAATGACCTGCTGTTGGTTGGTTGGATAACCAGTAACCGTATCAATGACGCCTGCGACACGCATGGCAGCCGGAATGTTAGGATCACTTGGATTGATCGTTTGCAGTTGAAAGGCCGAAACCACAATGTCGTCAACACCGTTTCCATTCGTCGGGCTCGCTGGCTGCGAGGGATCGTTCGCTCTGAATGCCAGCGGCGACATGGCATCAAACATACGGCAGACGAGGGTGTTGTAGAACCGACGCGTTTCCGGTTTCAGATCGAGGTTAGAACAAACACGATAATCTTGAGCTTTAGTGAATGAAGCAGTATCCGGTTGTAACAACGGTATGACACTGCCTTCGTTCGGCCACAAGTAGGGTGACGTATCACCTGTTTGTACCGCGCCATAACGTGCGCCAACACGCGTGGTTTCAAGTAGTATCAGGTAGTTGTTAGCGAACCACCCAATCTCGGCCAACCCCATCAATAATACAATTAACAAAGGCGTAACAAGCGCTAGTTCAACCAGGCTTTGCCCACGCGTATGCTGACCGTAAACTGCTGGAGTACCATCCAAAATTTGAAAAATCTTCTTTGGAACGCTTTGCATTGGTACGTCCTCAGAAACTAGATAAGAAATACTTGATAAATCACAACAAAATTATCATACCACAATGTTTGTACACGAAGACGCGGGGAGTGATAAGAAAATGATAGGGTTTTGTTCAGGAAGTTGTAAAGAAAAGAGCGAGGCATAACCTCGCTCCAGCTAATTCAAGTGCATAACAGAAGAATTAAGATGTAAACGCCATGACACCCTCAATACGGATACTGGCCCGAATGGCATAACCCCGCCCATGCCGCGATTGGATTATTGCAGGACGTTCTGGATCTTCCTCAATTTTACGTCGCAAATTACGTACATGGTTTCTGACCAGCGCTGCATCCCCTGCCCCGCGGGGGTACTGCCACACACCTGTCAGCAGATCTTCGGTGCGGTGTAATTGGTTCGGCTTGCGGCATAAGAACGAAATCAGTTCAAATTCAACCTGGGTCAAATTGACTTCACGATCATTAATAAAGATCGTTTGTGTTTCGGGCAGAATTCGGAGCATCGGCATTCCATCATTCAGGTTACCGGATACCCGCCGTAAATGGGCACGCATACGGGCGGCTAACTCGCGCAGCGCAAACGGTTTAGTGATGTAATCATCGCCACCGGCTTCTAGCGCGCTAGTCACAGAGAAGTGAAGATTTTGTCCGGTCAGCAGCACGGGTAAATTGGCAGTGTGAGCAGTTCCACGAATTTTGCGACACAACCCCATACCGTCGAGACCGGGCGCAGTTGTATCGATGATACACAGATCTGGTGTATTCTTTTCGAGGTGCAGCACTGCATCCCGAACCGTGAAAGCGGTCAGCACTTTATAGCCTTCTCGGCGCAAGAAATGCTCCATCATATTCACATTTTCAAAGTCAGTATCGATGATGAGAATTTTGTACATATAGCTACCCGTTAAACTTATGCCAATTACATAATGTCAGTATAGCGTGGTAACCGGTCTAAAAACGTATGTATGTCTGAAAGTTTTGTGAAATTTGTTTAGATGCGTTGTGTAAGAGGCTGACAAATAAAGAGACGTTCCTAAAAAGTGCGTCTCTTTAAACAACAATCGCATTATTTTGAAATGTGCTTTAAAGCGAAATCATGTACCCAACGCCATGAATTGTGCGGATATAGCGACGATCTGAATTCTTTTCAATTTTTGAGCGCAAATTACGAACATGCGCGCGCACTAAATCCGGATCACCTGTATTCGGAGGATATTCCCAAACAACCTGTAACAAATGCCCCGGTGACAACGCGCGATTGGGGTTCTCCATTAAATAGCGCAGCAAACGGTGCTCGGTAGATGTCAACTGAATACGGTTGCCTTTGATATAGACCTGATAAGTATCCGAGTCCAGCTTAAGGTCGTTGAGTTGCAACACCGCTCCTGTACCCGAGTCGCGCACACTACGCCGCAGCAGGGCATGAATACGAGCGCGTAGTTCAGCCAACTCAAATGGCTTAACCACATAATCGTCCGCGCCAGCGTCCAAACCATCAACCACATCTTCGGTACTACCTTTAGCCGTTAAAAAAAGTATCGGGAGCGCATTAAAGCGCGGATCACGGCGCAGTTGGCGGCATAATGTAATCCCGTCCATCCCCGGCATCATGATATCCAGAATCATCGCAGATGGCGCACGCTTGTCCAGCAATACTAGAGCATCCGCAGCCGAACGTGCCAATGACACTTCAAATGATTCACGTTCCAGAACACGCCCTAAAGTATCCAGAACTTCAGGATCATCATCCACAGCCATAATATAGGTCATTCTTCGTTTCCTCCTCGCTTAACGGGCAGCAACACCGAAAACCGCGCACCATTGCCCGGGCTACTCTCCACAGAAATACTGCCACCCGCGCGCTCCGCTGTTTGGCGACAGATATGTAATCCTAACCCTGTTCCCTCACCTACCGGCTTAGTCGTAAAAAACGGTTTGAACACACTCTCAATGATCTTTTCAGGTATTCCCGGCCCGTTATCCCAAACATTCACCTGTAGGTGATCCGCATCGTGTGTGTAAGATGCTGAAATACCGAGTCGGGCATCTTCACAACCAATTAGGGCATCATGAGCATTAAGCAGCAAATTCAACCATATGTCATCGAGCTGTCCCTGTACTGCCCATACAGGTGGTAATGGTTCATCGGGCAGCTCGGCCACAATCTGGATATGGTCACGCTCGATATGTGCTTTGACCAAAGACAATACGCCCTGAATAGTCTCGACTACATCAATTCGCTCAGGTGGCGATTCGGGATCATTGGGTCGAGAAATTGCCAATAAGCGGTGCGCGACACCCGATGCCCGTTTACCTGCGCGATGAATTGCTTGCAGTGATTTGTAATTTTGCGAGTCAGGACTCTCATCAAGCAGCATCATCTCTGAGTCTACCATGATTGTCGTCAGCGGATTATTGATTTGGTGAGCAACTGCTGCCGCCAACTCGCCCATTGCCGACAAACGCGCCGTTTGCACCAAACGGTCCTGAGTATCCTTTAGCTCTGTAAAACTCCGCTCTAAGTCGTGAAGCAAATAGGCATTGGAAAGTGCGGTAGAAGCCTGTGCAATGACTGCACGTCCTACATCAACATCGCGTTCATTTAGTATACGTCCCCGCCGCGAGTCCGCGAAAACGACGATACCCTGCGGTTGTCCCCGCTGAATATAGGGAATACCTACGGCTGCGCGACAGTGCGTCGCCTCTAAAAATTGTTTAATGCCATTGGTCATTTTAGAAGCATCGTTCTGGCGGGAAATGATTGTTTGCGACTTAATCGTATCCGCCAAATCGGCATTCTTAAACAAATCAAAAACTGGCTGCGGTGCTGATGACCATATACCCATTCCTACCGCCACTTGCGTCACCAATGAGTTACGGTCAGGGGTCAACAGTGAAACCTCGCACCAATCCGCACCAATAAGCTGATTTGCGTTTTCAAGCACGCGGAACATACCCTGTGGTTTTGAGAGATTGTTCTGGCTTGAAAGCATTGCCAGTACTTCCAGGGTCATCAGTTGGATACGCTGAAGGGCTTCAGGTGCGGGTGTCGATTGAGGCGGACGAACAAATGAAAACTGAATAATCCCCAATACCTGTTCGCCGCCGACAATCGGAACAATCTGGATCGTATCGACCCCATTGCGATTTAGAAACTCAACTTCACCCTCAGGGGTGGATGACTCACGGCGCGTAATGAGCGGAAAAGTGCTTTTTTCGAGGGCGTTTTGCACCACCAACCGTTTAGACAAATCAATGATAGGCCCATGCCCCGGGTTCCATACAGCATGGAAGCAGCGTGCCGATGTCTTGAGCTGATTAGTGGCTTTATCCCATTCGTGAACCGCCGCGTAATTGACGTTCACAACGCGCACAAGCTGTTCACAAATATTGGATAGTGTCTTTTCAAGTGACAATGACGAATTAAGTACCTGACTAGCCTCAACTAACGTTTGCAATTCACGTGTATGTTCCACCGTTTCTTCATGGACACGCGCATTTTCGATTGCAATGGCCGCAAATGCCGCCAGATTCATCAGCAAATCTTGGTGCCTGGGATGAAAAACCTCCTCAGTAGTTTTGTTATTCACACCCAGAACGCCAATGCACTGGCCTTCATAATTGATGGGCACATACAGCAGCGCATTGACCAAATACTCTGTCTTCACCTTTTGCGGCCCTTGCGCCCCAATGAGTACCGGTTGGCCGCTGCCAAACACTTGTCCGGCTAAGCTGTCCTCTGTCCTGACACGGAAATTCCGGGCAACTTCCACATCAATACCCACTTTTGCCCGCAAATACAATTGACTGCCTTCATCACCGGGCAGCAGAATCATGCCTTCTTCTGCATTTGTCAGCCGTCGAGCAGCCTCCACCACGCGGTTTAGAACTTCGCTGAGATCAAGAACTTCGGTCAATGATTTACTTAGTGAAAAGAGCGTTTGTAGTTTTTCAGCCGAATTCGCACTGACATCAATTAACTCGGCTGTTACTGGTAAAGGTGAATGAGAAGCAGATGCGGATGTCTCAGCCAGTGTCTTTGTATTGGGCTTTTTTTCCGGCACTTCGATGGAAGCGTGAGCGGTGGACGCAGCATCCAGCCCCAATGCCAGCATAACGGACTGGCGAATCATAGTGTCACTTGGCACCACTACCGACACATTAGCAGCCAACCCTTTATCGCGCATCATAGCGGGGTCATTTGCCAAGCCAATAATCGGAATTGCCTGGTTGAGTTGTGATAACTTCCCCAATGTTGACACATTATCACGGTGATTGACCATCAGACCATCAACGACAACTGCATCAAAGTCACCGTTTTCAAGCGCATACAGCCCATCAATATGGCTATAACCAATTTGCAGCGAAAGACTCTGATGCGTGAGCGCGTCGCGTACAGTTCGAATTAAGCCATAGTCACTGGCGACAATAAGGATGCGTTTCGTATTCTGATTCATATTTTAGTGAACACTTACTCCGGTTTAGCCAGTCGTTGACGGCGTTTAGCCAGATCATCTTCAACTGGCTCGGTTCGAGTTTCGGTTGCTTCGGGGGCAACCTCGTCACGGGAAGCAATTTGATCGCGTAGTTCCAGCACTTTATCACGCATGTCACGCAGCACACCGGACACTTTATCGTCAGCATCCTCTGCTGCCGGGGCATCGGTTTGCTTCGGAGTCGTAGCGTCAATAGCAGCTTCTAGGGTATTGACGTGAAAAATCAACTCCTGTGTGACGCGTTCGTGTGCGGTTAAATCCGATTGAGCCATAGTAAGCCGTTCCTGGGCGCGCTGCATCTGCTCAACTGCGTAATGGGCTTTGGCATCATCACCATCTTTGACGGCAGCATCTGCCTGGTCATCCCAATTGGCAACCTCGGCCTGCAAGGATTGGATCTGCTTTTGCAGTTCATCCTCAAAAGCTAAGGTTTCATTGATACGCTGACGCAGCTGCGCGATTTGTTGATTACCTTCTTGAATTGCAGAAGGCTTAGTGCCACCCGGACTCACCAGTTTATTTCGACGGCTATCACCCGTCAATGCATCGTTGAGTGTGGCTTTTACAAGGACGTTGAGTTTTTTGAGTAAATCTTCCATAAATACATTTTACTGTTTTCATAACTTATAGCGCAACAGGCTAAAAGTTAATGTTTGGGGCAAATTCCATCCCAAGTAAGTTCATAAATCGTCATATTCGGTCCACCAACCTGAATCGCAGCCTGTCCGCCGGTCGTAAATACTGGACACAAATGTTCATCATTGGTGTCATCACCCGGAACTTGATCAGGAAATGCCATTAGATAACGCGCACGGTTGTCTTTGAGCCACTGCCACAAACGGTTTTCGTCCAAAATAAACGGAACGATTTCGGGACTCACCAAACCCGCCAAATCAAGTATGGGGCGTGGAGCAAAATATCCAACCGCACCAATATCATGGATGGCTAACATTTGGTCAAGCGGAATATTGTCTTTTATCCAATGGGCAGAAGCCACCATCTCTTCATCAATAATTTTAACATCTCGACCATAAACAGCTGCGCCTTGAACAAAGAAAAAGACCAGCGCCAACAAAGACGATATTGCTAATGAACGTGTTAGCACTCGCCCTGTAACCGATTTACGAGCGGCAATAATAAGTTGTATTGTACCCGCAACACCAATCACAATGAATGCTGGTAATGCTGGAATAACATAACGTCCGTGCTGATAGTAAGCAGGTAGTTTTGCGGCATATAGCGCAATTAGGCCCAGGCTCCATAACACCGGAACGATTAACAGCAAAGCCGTTCTGTCTTGACGCGGCCTTTTCAGCTGCTTAATTACGAAGAATATCACTCCGGGCACAAAAAATATCTGGACGCCTGCCACTAATGGCTGTGCCATTTTGAGAAACCGAGTAGGATAACTGTCAAGCAACAGCGGAGCGTTTTCTGCCTGCTTAGCAGCCGCTGTATCGGGCAACAATCCACCCGTTAAATGTAAATTCAGAGCCAGATAAGGGCTAATAGCGATCAAAAACACAGTTGCTGCTCCAATCGCCCATATAATAAAAGTTCGCGATGATTTTTGAGGCTGCACCAATAGGATTACGAGGCCAATTAAGCCAGCGAGTGCCACGCCTTCGGGTCGGGTCACGGTCGTTAAAGCCGTTACCAATCCGAAAGCAGCGCCCCGTAAGGCTGCGTCTGTAAAGCGTGCTGATCGATAATCCAGTTCCCGCCAGCCTAGTACTACTAGTGCCAAAGTCCACATGCTAAAAAGCATTGTTTCCATGCCAGATGCCGCAGCCCACACCAAATGCCATGCCAAAATGACCGATAAACCACCATATAAACGAATATTGGCTTGTGTTGGCAGCAGACGTTCACTCATGCGCCCGCCTAACATTCCAGCGATCCACAGTGCTGCAATACCCAATCCGTATGTCCACAGCTTGAACGAAATACCCAGCTTATACCCAACTGCTAATAAAACCGTATACATTGGCGATGTCGAAGCTGCACTCGGTACACCCGGCACAAATGCCCACATGCCTGTTTCAGCCAGATTGCGCCCATAAACCTGGTGAATCCAACTATCATCCAACGGAAAACCACCGTTTGCCGTTACCACATATAACACGACTGCAAAAACCGCAGCCACCAGCAGAATCACATCACTCCGCTGGAAATGATTAGTAACGAATTTCATAAAGTCTCACATTCGGTACATCAAGGGGTACAGAAACAAGAAAATCGGGCGGAGCCGTCAAAACGGAAACAAACTTCAACGGTATTGCGATTGAATCCCGCCCATCTACGCTAATTCCCTCGATCACCAGATACTTCACGTTATATTTCCGCGCAATATCAACAATCACATCCGGTGATTCATTAGGCAGCACCACACCGCCTAATCCGGTGAAATAGTAAAGCTGCGCTGGGTCATTAATCATCACCCGCACATCAGTCGGGAGTTGATCATGCAACGCCTTATATAATGGAGAAGCACCTTGCTCATGTACACGATTCGGCAATCCAATCACGATGCTCAACAGTACCGCAATTGCCACTAACCCGATTGAGAATATCAACTTCGCTGAACCTGCGTTCCATCGCCGTCTTCTTCGCGCGATCCATTCCACAAGGTCATCCAGTCCCACCACGCCCAACGCTGCCCAAAACGGGATCAGAGCTGCTGCCGAGTGCAGTAACCCGCCACGATACCCCGGAAAAGGAAATACCAGTGTCATTGCCAGATGCAGCCCCACAGTATAAATCCAAAATGGCTGCAGAAAATCGACCCGGCGTCTCAGCAACACGCCTATTAACATCAGAGGCGTCATAACAATCATTCCCTCGACCGCGACAAACGTGCCAAGGTTATTGGTGAGAGCCAACCACCGCGAACTAACAAACGCGCCGATGCCATTTGCGAAAAGCGTAGCTGGCATAGCCAACGGCGGATAACTAAAAAGATCATCGTAGCTTGTGAACCAGATCGTTTGTGTGCCGCCCAACGGCATCGGTGATCCAATCACGTTCACATTCCGCACAAACCACGGCAGCATGACAATGAGATAACCCAACGTCAGCGCACTACCTTGACCAACTGACCGCCCCAACCCCATCCGACTGTCAGATCGATTAAACACAAGCGACCAGATAATCGCTGCCCATCCCACGAGCAACAACAATACCCCGTCAGCTCGTGTCAGATGCGCGAAGCCAGCAAACACCCCGCCCAACACAGCACATAGCAGTGTTTGCTTCGGTGCGGTCTCAGTCCGATTGGATAATCCCAAGAATACTAAACTTAGCGATCCTGTCAGTGCGTAAGGTGCAAATGTATCAATCGCACCCCAGAAGCGCACAAAGAAACCACTGAAAAGCGTTACCAAGCCTGCCACCCACATGTGTCGACGTGTGCCACCTAAGTAAGCTCCGCACCAAAATCCAACCAGTACTACACCCGCAAACATCACCGAGAACAATAACTGCGCTGCCACATAGTTGTTAGGCGCGTTTAGCAACCACATCCCCACCGCCGCGCTCAACGATGTCAGCGGCATCCAATACAGATGCGATGGTGCGGGCAGTTGATTAGTCGCCCCGATATACGTCCAATAATAGGGATCGGTGAGTCCTTGCCCCATCACCAGGCGGTTCGCACTATTCAGGTGATAAAACACATCGGTATAACCCGGCCCGGCCACAAAAAATCGCGTGATTAAAAATGCGCCTAGCAAAGCCACCACGACTAATACCAAGCGTTCCCGGTTCGAAACGGTCACTGAAAGCTCTCAGTTTGAATTAAAAGTCGGCGCATTAGTCCACCATAAACGGCGTGTCCACCACAACATAGGGAACATAATGAAGGGCAAAGGCAAATAAATACTGGGATGTTCGAAATGTTTATCCACTGTCAGCAAGAAATGTACCCAGGGCACTACCAGCAATACGATCAACCACAACAACACCCACAAATTGCCACGCCGTCGGTACCATTGAACAATAAGCGCGAAGTAAAACATTAATGGGATAATAAACACCACATAATGCGGAGTCGCCGTGCGCGGCGCGATTAAATGTGTCACCGTCAGGGTCATAACCGCCGCCCACATGAATTGGTCAGGATGTCCGCGCATCACCCAATACCATGTGACTAGCATCGATGCCGCCAACAAACCGCTGATGAGCAGTTCAGCCCATCCTCCTAAATGCAAATAGTAGCTGGTGATAATCCATACTGGCGAGCCGAGCGCGGTATATGATGGATACTGTCCTAATTGTGCGATCCAATCTCCCAGCCAGGACGGTTGCAAAACAAACGACACTGCCAGCATCCCAAACATCGAAATGCCAAAGGTGACAATAAACTTCCAGCGCTGGTAACGCAGTCCCCACAGCAGGAAAAAGGGCACAATTAAGAAACCCATCTGGGGCTTAACCGTCGAGATAGCAAGCGCCACCCCGGCCAACGTATCACGATCTTTGATCAATCCCCATAGCGCAATCAATTCAAAGAAATAAACCAGTACGCCTACCTGCCCCAAAATCAAGCCGCGTGCCGAGTAATAAAACAACAGCACCCAGATGCACAGGATACCAAGCAACCACGACTTAATTCGCCATCGGTAGAGATCTAGCAGGATAAACAATGAAGCGATTAAAAACGTCGCCAGCAGCACCATCCAAATGGCGGATGCCCATGCATAATCCATGTACACCAGCGGCCAAACCAGCACCGCCGTATACATTGGGTAGGCAAAAAATCCCGGATCTTCACCGGCTTGAACAGGTCGCCCGTAGATTTGCTTCTGGATGTTCAGGCTGGCTTGCTCACCATATGGATTCAGGTGGTCAATCCAAAATGAACGTGCCCCTTCCCACCGTGACATAAAATCATTATGACCGGGATAAGGCGCAGTCAACATATTGTGTGTCACAATCACTGTAACCACGAAAAACACGCTCGCAATCAAAACAAAGATGACCGATCGATATTGGCTGCGTGCCACCCGAAACCTCAGTTCACTTGGTAAATGACAATACTCTTGGAGGTAAATACCGGCGTGAGATAATCGGTACCCCTCGGATTCCAGCTTCCCAACTGCCGCGCACTCTCATCGTACCAGATATAAGTAGCATTGATTTCCTTAAGAAAATCATGCCGCCAATCATTAGAAGTAGCTGAGTCATAAAACTGTTTGATCTGACTCATCTTATCCTCAAAGTGGGCTGTCTCAATCCAATGTCCGATAAACACGCGTAATCCTGTCGCTGCTAGCACCCGCCCACCACTGCCTTTGCCCGACTGATCGAATGTCGTCAGTACCAGATCATTAGTCGTTGCATGATCACGCAGCCATGCGAAACCTTGCACTTCGTCCGGTTGATAAAACGCACTCAGACTCTTTTCGGGATGTGATAATGACACAGTGTTAGCCGCAATAATCGCCAACAACGCAATCGAGGCCACGACGAAATAAAGCATAGTCACTAGTGGATGGCGCTTCACTTTAAAGCGTGGCAATATGGCCCGAGCCCATCCGAAGGCCGCCAATACCGCCAATGGCGTTTGCACACCCAATAGATAACGACGCTGAGTAGGAAACGGTGCGTACAAAAGCATCGCCACCAAAGCCACCCACAAAATGGGCATCCACCAACGGTCATCAGCCACACCACCCATAAAGCATCCGAAACCAAAACCAATCGGAATCAGAAACGGCAGATACCCCAGCAGATAATAAGTCACTGATGGTGAAAGCGTTATATTTTGTGCCGTAAAGCTCGCCCACACCGGATCAGAATTCAGCGCAACATATTGGTACACTACCAATCCTGCATGTATTCCAAATGGAATAACTAACCACAAAGCGGCTTTGAAAGTCAGCTTTTTTGCGGAGAATACATAATAAGAACTCAACAGTACCAACAGCGGAATCAGGAGTAGGATCGCATAGGGTTGGACAATTGCCTCAATCGCCAACGCCGCGGTCAGCACCACAAACGAGCGATTATGGCGTGTCCGTATCCAATCCTCATAACTTAGCACGATCACGATTTGAAAAATGATCGCGGCGGCAAAGTGCGGCATGTACAGCGCGCCCAGCAAGTTAAATGCGTCAATTAGCCAGAACTCAATCGGCCCAACCTCAGCCGACATCGACGGGCTGATAAACAGTAAAAACCAACTGCATCCGACGGCTATTGTTCCGAACAAAGTCGCTATCCACCGCTCCGACGGCTTTTCGAAGAAGTGACATGCAAACGCCCATATCGCCAGAACCAGCCCGACAGTCATACCAAACCGCGCAATATGAAACATCAGCGGCAAACTAAACGGTGTGATGTGGGCAATGGCTCCCAGCAGCACATAAAAACCCTGTACCAGCGGAAATCCGGTATGCGCCTCATGTGTAAACAGCAGATGATAATTCCACTCACCCCGACTGCCCTGCCACATCTTCGCCAGATGGCTATCCATATCAAATTGCGTACCGGTCGGCAGCATCGCTGTACCACTGTATTGCCAACCAGCGGGTGTATTCAGTTGTCCGACTAGATAAGGCAGCGATGTAACCACTGCTAAGAGCAATGCAAACACCCATATCGAAACTGGAAAACGCTTCATCATGGCTGGCATGTACCACCCAGATCACCCTGTGCATTGCTGTAAAGCACCACATCGAGATCATTAAATTGATGTGTAGAAGTCGCCGTGTAGTGAGCACCCAACCACGCCTCAGCCTCATCAACTTCGGGTCGGTTAGCCGCTGCGTATTGGGCTTTGGCGAAGTCAAACACCACCCACCATACTCGTTTACCTTGATGAACCGCTTCTTGAATACAGGCATCAGCGTTTATGTTTAACGCCTTTTGGGTCGGCAGCGCTAAAGTATCATCACTGCTTCCTGGCTTATCACCGATGAAATACTGCGCCAAATCCCGTTGATAATAAATTCCCGGCAGCGCTGTCAGTTTGTTTTGATGAACAATCACGTCTCCATCTTGCCAGTTTTGGTGAATGTAATCCCCGGCCGTTTGAAATGGAGAATTGGGGAACGTCGCAATCGTGTACTGGTAATACAAACCAATACCAAACATTACTACAACGAATCCACCAATTACCATGATAATTGGGCGTGGCATTCCACTTCGCGTAAACAACCATGCCAGAGCGATATACAACATCAAGGCCGATGGCACCAGCGATCGTTCCAAATAAACCGACTGCACTTGCGACACAACCCACATCAGCATCGGTGGCACAGCAGCTAACCAGAACACAAACAAGACAGTCGACCGCTGTGTTCTGTGCTTGGGCTGCCGGATAAACATCGCCAGTTGCACCAGCAGCAGTAGGACAACGAACAAACCGCCAAAAAATGCGATGAGTGAAGCTGGTTTGGGGAAATCCAGATTGACTGAAAGAAATGATCGGATCGTTAGCAATGGTGTTGCTATACTTGGTTTATCCAACCAATAATAGGATTGTACCTTTTTCAACTGTCCCGGTAGATTAACCAGCCACGGCAGATACACCACAACTGCTACAACCGTTCCAACAATTATCCCGCTCATCTGTGGGCGTCGACGTGCTAAAAAAGGAATCAGGCCAATCGACACCAGATAGAAAGCCGCTAACTGCTGCGTATACATTGCCAGACCAGCGAACACGCCAAAGCCTAGCCAATAACGCCACTTAACCCGGAATGGGGTTTCTATAGTTTGGGCGTCATTACTGCGCCATGCCTTGATAAAACACCAACTCGCCGCCATCAAAAACAAGCCGAGCAGCGCGTACATCCGCGTTTCTTGCGAATATTGCACATGGAAAGGTGCAATTGCTGTAATGAGTGCCGCCACTAAACCCGTTTTCTCATCAAACAGCGTTTTCGCCAGCAGATAAATCACAGCAACCGTAGCAACACCGTAAATCACACTTAACAGACGAACAGTGAATGCGCTTTCACCAAAAAAATGCATCCACACATTGAGCGTACTGTAATATAAAAGGGGGTGAATATCCGCCGCACCGCCTGCAACCGGAGTCAATGTGCCATAGAGCATGGCGCTCAACCCCTTTTCGGCAAACAACACCGCAAACGCCTCGTCATACCACAGAGAGCGCCCACCTAAATTAATGAGACGTAACCCGATTGCCAGCACCAGTATCAGTGTAAACAGAAGCCATCGGCGGTTTGCAAATAGCGAGATCATTGATCCCAAACATCAATCTTTTTGACAGCCGCCACACCGGGGCGTTTCAGGATATACACCGAAAATTCATTGATTGATTCCATGCTGATCATTTCCCAACCTTCACGCCCTAGTTGGTTCAGTGCGTAATAAATCGGCTGGTCTTTCCATTCCTGTCGTGCCTCACCGTTGACTCGATATTGGATACCGTAGGCACGCTTAACTTCCAACGCCGCGTATTGCCATGCGGACGAATCACCATTTGCAGAATCATCTGTTGTAGGGGCTGCCACTTTGATAGGCGAAAGTTCATCAAGCTTTTCCAACCATTTCTGCGCAGTAGGATCATCCTTGACCTTCATCAGCAGCATACGGGCTTTGTCATACTGCTTTTCGGATATGAGATCCTTAGCCAGTTCCAATTCCTGTCGTGCCATGCGATAAATCTCCTGAACGGATAATGAAATGATACTTGTTATAGTAGATTAGCATGAATTCAGGTGACCAGACCTTGACGATCTCGCGATTGTCGCAAAATCCGATACAGTGCCACACAGATACCGATCAGCATTACCGTCCGCGCCAATACCAGTGCTGCAAAAGGTGTCACCAATGCCCCTGTAATTTCACCGCCAGTATCTCCCGTGCGAATAAACAAGAATGGATACTCGGTAAATGTCACCAAACTGAGCAACACAACGATCAGAACCCCGTCGCGGTTCGGGAAGCACAACAAAATAAACGGAATAATCTGCACCAACCACTGTGGACTCCAGCCCTGCGCCTGCAAAAAGAATATCAGCAGCGAAATCCCCACGAACGCCACCAGCCCTTTTGCATCGAACCGCCGCGTGCGCATGAATACGAACGCCCCCACCATCAATGCCGCGCCCAAACGCAGCCAGCTCGGAATCTTAGCAGGATTACCCAGCGTTACACTCGCCATTGCCGGATCAAGCCGATCTTCCAGCGGACCAAAATTCCCCGTCTTATAATTCCCGTCGATCAACGCCCACACCGTCTGATAGGACGCTTTAGAAAACTGCGCGGTAACCGAAGGCATGGTCATCGCTGCATTCTGTGTAAAGAACACAACATATACGGCCACTATTATGCCCACTGAGATCAGTGTGGGTATCGCAGCCCGCCGCACCGATCGGTACCGCCACACTGCCCCCAGCAGTACAATTGGCGTGAACTTTACCAACACCCCAAGCGCGACTCCGACACCGACCCATTTGTCACGTTCCTTGAGCAACCACCACATGCTAAGCAGCATCAAGAACGCCACCACTACCTCAAATGTCCAAAACACGAACACCAGTGGTGCCAGCAAAACCGCATAAATCCACGATAACGCCTGTGCAGTATCGTCTGAATAAAGCTGCGTAGCAATTTTGCGGATCAATATCAGGTTACCAACATCAAACACTAAAAAGACAAAACCGAGCAGCATCGAAAATCCGGTATAGTTCGGCTGCAACTTGTAAATCAACACCGAGAAATATGACCATAACGGTGGGAACTCGCTCCACCAATCGCGCAGCGGCAAGCCCACCTTGTCCGATAGCGACGCAATCTGGAAATAGGTCTGGAAGTCACCACCCGCTGCGATCCCACGCTCTACACCCTGTAAGATAAACGGCTGGTAAATCAACAGCAGCAGCACCCGCAAACTAACGAACAACACCAGCAGCAGCTGGAAATCTGCCAGCAGCGCATGGAGCTGTAACGGCGCTTGACCACTTGACGCCTTCTTAGCCATTGCTCACCGCCTGACGCACGAATACCACCGCCTGCTTATCCTCATAATCCAACTTCCAACCCGCTGCCGTTCGCAACTGCCGCGCGAGGCCGCTGTCTGCTTCCATGACCACATAACCAATCTTGTACTTATCGAGCGTCGCATCCCAACCCGGAGCGCCCGACGCCGTTTCTAAATAATCCTTAGAGAGAAACGAATCGCCATATAAATCCGTGCGTCCATCCACGAATACTGGCTTGTCCGGCAGCCAATAGATGAAGTAACCACCCCAGTTATAAGTATTGAACATATTGCCAGTTAGATTCGCCGTTTTCAGATGTTCCGTCACTGCCACCGGTAGATACTCACGCTGCGCCTCATCCAGGGACTTTTTATCCAACACCAGCAGTACTTTTCCCAACGCCGCCAGTATGATGACACTTACCAATATCGCATTCAGTCGCGCCATGCGAGGGGTCGCACGCTTCACAGGATTAACCACCCAACCGCGCTCACACAGCACGTCATCCAGATAATGCGTCAGAACTGGCGTTGCCACGACCGCAAACACCGAGATATTGCGCCCGGCCAGCAATCCCATGAATGCCGTTCCAGTCGTCAGCACAAAATCTGTCCAATCGAGCCGTTTCTTACTTGCCCCTAACACACCGATTAATCCGAGGATCAAGAACACAAACGGCCAAGTCTGCCGCTCGTGGAAATTAGGTGAATTCCACTCTTGGATAAAGTTTTGTAGCGCCCCGATGCTGACGGTTTGGAATGGAACGGTCAACATTTGCAGTCCATAAGGATTAATAACCAATGCTATCACCGAAAGCACCGTCACAATCACCAACTTACGCACACCTGTCCAGGGTACAACGCATTCACCTTTTGGATTAAACAGATGCCCCAGCACCTCACCTGCGATTGACCCCAACAGAAATATGAACCCGATAGAAAATCCCGCGTGTAAATTCCCCCACAAACACATAATCGGAGGAATCAACCACAAGCGGTCAATCTTTTCATGCTTCTGCAAATACAGCAGATATAAAATCACCGTACTCAGGAAAAAAGAGAGCATCTGGGGACGTGGCGACCAGAAAACCGCCGCTGTCGATGCCCCCACTACCAGTGCAAACGCCTTTAGGTACACATTCCCCGAACTCATACGGTATACAAACCACATACCGCCTGTCGCCAGCACCGCCACATAAATTGCCAGCCCAAAGTTTCCTGCTGCCTGCCAGATCGCATATAGAATAATCTGCGATCCCCAACTGTGATTAATCCACGCCTCTCCAATCTTGGTAAATGAAAACGGATCGACACGGATCATCCCATTCGCCAGCGTATACTGCCCTGCTCGCAAATGCCACCACACATCCGTATCCACCGGAATACGCGTAGCCAGTGCGAACAGCAGCGCGAACAAAATAATCCCGGCAGCCCGCTCAATCGTCAATCGGCGCATAAATAGCCTCAATTATTGCTTACTAGATCACAAATAACATCATAAATGTGAGGGAAACACTGATGCATACTATCCATTTAGAACATCTCACCTTCGCATTTATTCCCTCCCTCGTTTACGGGGGAGGGTAAGGGTGGGGGTTTCTAATGAATATTGCCTCTGTGCTGTTGATACCCTTTGTTTGTGTGAGACTTAGTGGCTAAACCGCATTCACATTCTTATTTTGTATTCGACAATAAATACAACAGCACCGGATCGGTCCGATAATGAACCTGTGGCAAATATTGCCGTTCGATAGCCACCTGCAAGAATTGCGCGTAAGCGATATTAATCAGTGTCTCGTCATCAGCCGCCAATGGATCAGTTTTCAGCGCATCCCGAGCAGCCTTCATTTCTTCGTCGACCAATAGTGAATTACCCATCACCCCTGCTAATCGCGCCTTCCCCGTGTGCACCCACGCTTGCTCAACCGATGTGGTCGCCAGCTTTTCCGCCTTATCCAAAGCGACCACTGCTCCATTAGAGTCTTTTTGAGCCGCCAATAATAGCGATTGCATCACATAAGCCGGTGCAGAATCCAGCACAGCATCTTTCCAGGCAGCCTGTGCCCCATCAACATCACCATGATCAAGCAGCCAAGCTGTATGAGCCGCAACTGTGAGCTTCGACGAATCAACTCCGCTTGGATTAGCCTGTACAAATGAACTTAATTCAGTATACAGGCTGGCATCAGGATAGAGCGTTAAAGCCTGTTTGTAAGCAGCATCACCCACATCAGTTTGCCCCGAAGCAGTGGCATATTGTCCCAATAGGGCATAAAAATTCCACTCGACCGAATCCAGTTTAATCGCTTGCTGAATATCGGCGATTGCTTCGTCTTGCACCCCAACTTGCCACTTCAACGCCGCTGAGTTAGCCCACACCAATGCATAACCGGGATCAATTTGATTGAAATGCTCATACGACGCTATTCCTGCCTTCGCTGCATCCAAATCGCCTTTGCTTGCAGCCATCCCGTACAGAAATCCCTGTTCCATATAGTAAAGGCTCAGTTGTGGATCAGACGCAATCACCGCATTCATACGCTCTGCATCTTGTTGATAATTCCCTGTTTTCGCCGCATCAGTCAACACGGCCACATAATTCGCATAAATCCCGCTGCTCCAAAAGCCCGTTATCAGCACTACAATCCATATACCAATCATCTCGATGGGGTGTCCAGTTTTCGCCCAGGTTGCATTCACCAATTCCAGCTCTTTGGGAGCCAGCGCCAATACCAACGCCACCAACCCCGTTAGGGCAATCGCTGGCATCATCGCTGGAACATCGGTCAATTGATGTACTGCAAAGGCTACTACTGCACCGATTGCTCCCGCTAATATCAACCGCTCCCTCACCGTCGATGTTTGCCAGTTAGTGCGCATAGTTCGCGCACCCACAACTAAGGTCACGGCCAATGCTGCCAATCCCAACAAACCTAACTCCGCTGCGATATGCAATGGTGCGTCATGTGCGTGGCTGTGTGGCTTATCAGGATGAATCCCCGGCAGACGAACCAACCCGCGCCCGAAGGTAAACAAGCCCTGCCCCGTCAAAGGTTTTTCCTTGAACAGATCGATCGCCGCGGTATAAATATCAAGCCGCAGGCCCGCCGCCCGCCCCGGATCAGAGAAGGAGCGTACGAAAACCACCGCAACGCCAGCTACCGAAATAATCCCGATGATGACAGCACCGACTAAAATCCCTTTAATCGCCCCGGATTGTCTCAGCCACCATGCTTGGATGCTGTTCCGCGTCACCTTACCATTGCGCGTAGCTGCTAACACAGCCCACACCATTAAACCAACACCTGCACCAATCCATGCCCCACGCGAATTCGTCAGCAGCAGCAAAACGATCTGCAAAAAGGCATATATACCCAACAGAATACGCGGTTGCTTCCCACGGGCACTCAGTAAACGTGACAGTGTTAAAGGTGTCAGTACAATTAGAAAACTGCTCAAAAAGTTAGGATTGCCGAACACACTCACAGGACGCGGCGGCACAATGAATTGCCCTGTCGATAGCACCTGCCGCAGCCATACTTGCAGTTGGAAAAACCCCAGCATAACAATTACGAGGCCAGCTACCAGCAGGGCATCAACAATCACCTCACGCCGCAGCGCGCGGTTGGCGATCATATCGTGCAGCATATACCACACACCGATATACACGCCCATGTACCATAGACCGATGTCAATCCGTCGCCATGCATCATTGTTCGCCAGCAGTGACGCACCGAACGCCAGAAACCACAGCAAAAACACGGTATCAAGCGACGTGCGATACCAATGCCATCCGCCGCGCCAATGCATAAACAACCATGTGCCCACCACCAGTGCCATCAGTCCTAAAGTTAAATTATGAAATTCAGGAAAAAGAATACCATTAAACGTTGCGCCAACCGCCAACGCATAACTAAAAATAATCGTCAGCACAGCCATCGCTATAAAGTCAGAACGTTTCGCCAAAAGAGCAACCTTCCCGGTGTATAGTAGAACTCAGACCCAGCATTGAAGGATGATTTGAAATGTCACCAGTACGCAGGCTAATTCGCCCTTGGTTTATCACCACTGTTCTCTGTTTAGTCTACGTCGGCATTGTGATTTTGAGCAATAAGGGTAATCCAAATGCCCTCGTCACCCTCGGGACACGCTTTAGCCAGCAACCCCCAGCGAATCAAGACACTACAGAAGGTTACGATGGACAATTTAACTACTACATCGCTCGTGATCCAAATACCGCCGCTCAATATCTTGATGTTCCAGCCTATCGCTTCCAACGCATCTTGTTTCCAGCGCTCGGTCGTTTGCTTGCCCTCGGTCAACCCGATCTCATCCCTTGGGCATTTCTACTCATCAACATAGTTGCACTGGCACTTGGAACCACCTTACTCGAATCCCTATTAGAGCGATTTCATGTCAGCCGGTGGTATGCCCTCACCTATGGATTAATGCTTGGCATCTTTGGTTCAGTACGTCTGAGTCTCTCCGAACCGTTAGCCTATGCCCTTGTTCTCGGCGGCATCACATTCGCCCGTAACCGCCAATGGCTTTGGGCTGCTTTGATTTTTGCTTTAGCGGCCCTTGCCAAGGAAACCACCCTGATCTTCGCCGGAGCCTATGTCCTGTACTTGTTCACCCGGCGCGACTGGAAAAACGGATTCATGCTTGGCATAGTTGCCATGTTGCCATTTGCCATCTGGCAGTTGGTTTTGCTTAAATCGCTCGGCTCACTAGGCGTTGGTTCCGGTGGCGCGCTAGCCACATCCTTTGAAATCATCCCCCTCATGGGCATCATCCGCATTTGGACGGACACCCCTGCCGAAGCGCGTGGCAGAATCCTGCTGATCCTCGCCCCCACGTTGCTTATCTTTGTCATCCTGCCCACCATTTGGGCGCTCTGGCAAAGTATCACAGACATTCGCCGCCATAAATGGTCAGCCGAAATCAGTCTACTGCTCGTCAATGCGGCAGTAATGCTCTTCGTACCCTTTTCAACGTATCGCGAACCGATTGGCATCCTGCGTTTCATTGTTGGCCTACAAATCGCTGTCATCCTCTACGCCGCCCAAAACCGCCGCTATCGTGTCTTGCGCAACAGCACTCTCTGGATTGTGACCCTCTTTTATGTCGCCACTTTGGTCACTGGATAGATACTTTTCAAGTGGTAGTCATTCCACTATATATTCACAGGTCTACTGACCAAGCTTTATCCGATTCGTAAGGTCACATGCCGTTCCCATTTCTTATAAAACCAGTGGTGCAAGTGTGAGTTGTGATCTTTTGTAACCCTCTCTACACGCTGTTTTTCGCCCAAAAAGAGTGTCCTAAAGCCCTTCTCCCTTGCGTGCGGGGGAGAAGGGTTGGGATGAGGGGGTTAGACTTGCACCATTTCTTATATATCATGTTTAGTTTAGGTTTGTCCGCAAACCATTCGCCAACTATTAATTAACATTCACGTTTTCATTCCTCGCTCAATTTGGTTTGTGCCACAAGCCCGAAAAAGTTACAAAATGTTCTTCCAAAATGTAACCCTATTCCTCACCACCTATGTTACGCTGTTAGTACATCGTATCCTACAGAAACTCACCCCATGCATTCTCCGCAATCTTTTATATTCACAGCCATTGCCCTGAAATTGAAAAAGTGTTCCCTTCTGATTTCTGCGTATTCAGTGTTACGAGAGTCAAAAAACTCTGCACTAAACTGGGTAGCGCGGGTTCAAACTGCATTCGCTTTTCTCGTGATTCTTTATGTCACGGTACTGAATCGTATTGCAGTTAGTTTTGTATTTTCGGCGGCGTTTCCTGTCCATCCGCTGAAACGGCATTGCCATTTGTGCAGCGGTGGACGCACGCGAGCCAATCGCTGCACTCAGCGGCATCAGCCGTACATCCCACGTCACAGTTTTGCCAATTCAGCATTATCGAGGGAGCTTCCCGCCTGTCATTTCAGCGGTAAATCGGCAAAAATTGCATTTAGTGCAGCAAAAGTAGCTAACTATTTCTATCGTTCCAAACTGGCATCAATCAACTAAAAACTATACGCCACTCATCCGTAGCACTTTGCCCACCGTTCGCAGAATAATGTTCAAGTCCAATACGATGGATTGGTGCCGAATATAGTACAAATCATATTGGAGCTTAATAAGCGCATCCTCGTCGGTCGAGCCATAGTTGTATCGAACCTGCGCCCAACCCGTCAGCCCGGGACGAATCACCAATCGTGTCCGGTAAAACGGGATTTTCTCAGTCAGCCGTTTGATATGTTCCGGTCGTTCTGGACGCGGCCCAACGATACTCATATCACCCCGGAGAATATTGACGATTTGAGGCAGTTCATCCAACCGTGTTTTACGCATGAAACGCCCTACCCGCGTCACACGACTATCACCTTGATGGCTAAATACTGCGCCCGTTTTCGCCTCGGCATCAGCCCGCATCGACCGAAACTTATATATACGGAACAAACGTCCGTTGAGGCCAGTACGTTCCTGCGAGTAAAAAATACTTCCCGGCGAATCCAATCGGATAATCACAGCCACAAACGGCAGTAGAATCAAAAACACCACCATACCTATCAGTGAAATCACAATGTCCATAATCCGCTTAATCGCCAGTTGCGGGTTAAAAATGGAATCGCCGTCCATCGGCAAGACAACCGCCCAGTTGTTAATCACGTGTTCAACTGGAACTTGTCCCGTAATTCGTTCATAAAGCAGGGGCATCGGCACAATCGCTGCCCCGTGTTCATAGGCGTCCATCACACCTTGGAAAATTTCACTGCTCAGTTCGTGCGTCGAAGTCACAATCAATTCGCTGATGTGTTCGGTATAAATTAGGCGAGCAATATCTTTACCCGTTCCCACTACCGGCACACCGGAAATATCTTTCAATTGATCGTCAGTCTCCGCGATGACTCCAAAAATATCATACAAATCATGCGTATATCGTCCAATCGCGTCGATTATCGTCGTGGCCGCCCAATCAGTTCCAATAATGAGTACTCTGCGTCGGGCACTGATCCAACCGGAAAGTGCGGGATTTAACAACCGGATCATCGCAATCAGCAAGAAAGAGGCCACCGCATAATAAAGAATAAAAAGTCGAGGGAGTGCTAGCGGTTGGGCAAAGAAAAACACGATCAAATAAAGCACGACCATCTGTAGATTAATCAGTATCAACCGTTGTGCCGTTGCTCGCCGATCAGCCGCGATGCGTAGTTCATAAAAATCATTGGCACTCGCCAACAATAACCATAAACCAGTCAAGATAAAGAACCAATGACTGCGTATAAAAATAAACTCAAATGTGAAAGGCTCACGCGCGACCACCGACCATACAAATAAGGCAATCATCACCGCGATAAGTACACCTAATACATCGCCAGCCATCAGCATCAGCCGGCGTTCGGAAATCTGAAGTTGCAAGCGCTTGCGCCGTGGTGATGGAGAAAAAAGCATACTAAGACAAGTCCTTGCGCATCATTATTCAATTAGAGAGATTTATATCCCGGGTGCGAAATAATACCACTACCCCAAGGAGCGAAGCTATACTCACCAAAATAGAGGGCCACATCCACTTGAAATGGTACTCAAAACGGACTTCATGCGCCCCTGCAGGAATTTGTACTGCACGAAACATCAAATTGGCTCGTTGAATATCAACCGCAGCATTATCGACTGTCGCGCTCCAACCGGGATAATAGGCATCTGCCAATACCAACCACCCCGCGTGGTCGGTAGTTACATTTATCACCAAATCATCACCATTATCTTCGATGTGTTGAACAGAATTGCTATTAGGGTTTGATGATAGCGATTGAGTACAATCACCTTGCCCAAATAAATGGACAACTTGTTTAGAATCCCATTGGTCGAGCAATGCCATTGGTACTGAACCACTATCAGCATGCCAGCACGCCGCATCTACGAACCAGGCCCGTGAGACTGTTCCAATCTCAACTCTCCTGCCCTGATTGTTGTACACATTATCAACACCAGCCGCCCTTAGCAAGGCTTCTCGTTGCGTGGTATGCCCTTCAACTAAATCGGTGTAGGATTTGAACGAATCAATCATGAGTGGTTCAAAATTATTGAGTAACGGTACTCGATCAATTAGGTTCAAGTTCGGTAATTCGCTTGCTCTATACGCCTCTTGTTTTTCCACTGCCACTCGATAATCCTCAAATACCAGATAGCCATCTTTTTCAAATTTAAGGTTTTTATCGATGCTAGCAGGCCAGTAAGCCCGATTGGTTACGGTAATATCATCGACTGTTCGATCATAAAATGAGGCTGGTACGGTTGGATTCAACCCCCATGCCGCATAAACCAAATCCCCTGCGATCACTACCCAAATTGCCAAAATCCACCATCGATACCAACGGCTGGTCTGCAATTCCGGTTGTGCTAACGTCAATAGTCCCGCCAACGCTCCCAAAATACCCGTAATAATCACAGCATTAATCAAATTGACAAACGCTTGATTGGTCATCAATTTCGCAGGCAAAAAATAGGGTGCCACTACCGCTAATATCGCCGCAGCAATTCCACCTGCGATTGCTAAACGCGTGCCAAACAAAACCCAATACCCACGAGTCCACATTCCCACGCCCATACCGGCGAGGACACTCAATCCGAATACCGTCCAAATGTGCCAGCGCACCGGTGCCTGAAACATACTAAATGTGGGAACATGTTCGTATAAGAATGGAAAAACCGGTGAGTTTTTACCCAATGCTAAGAGAAAAGCAATCACAACGATGACCAACCAGAATGGAATACTCCCGAAGTAATCCGGTCGTTCGGAGCGTCGCAACTTGCCCCACACCCACGTCAAGACAGCCACCAGAGCCGAAATCAGTGGGATAAAGCCAAAGTAAACTGCATCCTCAAAGAAAGCACCTTTAGTGGCGTACGTCCCATTAGCAGGAGTGCCGAAAATGTTAGGCGACAGAAAGTTGAGCATTCGCGCTGGGGCATAACTGAAGTTCATGACGACGTCAAAATCCACGCCACCAGACCGTTGTGACTGTGCCAGCAGTTCCGCCGTTGGCAGCAGTTGAGCCGCTGCCACACCCGCCCCGAGCATGATATCTAAAATAAGTACCACGAGTCGCTGCCATTTCACACGATGGGTGACCACCCACCATACCGAAAATAATCCTAGCAGCACCATACTGTACCACGTTGTCTGAGCATGCCCGGCCAACAATTGCAACGCTACAAACACGCTGAACCAACCAATATCTCGGCGCCGGGCATCGGATAATATTTTTAATGCTGCCCACATCAACCAGGGAATCCACGCCGCTGCAAAAATCGTCGGATATGTACCCAACCGAGCTACTAAATAGCCCGCCAGTGCAAAAGAAAGTGTGCTGATACCCCGCCCTAGTTCGTTCAATCCTAGTTGTCCGGTGAACATCCACATGCCCCACCCGGCTATAAACAGATGAAGAACGGCTGTCACACTCATTGACCAGGCTAATGGGAGAACAAGACCAAACCAATTAAATGGGTAGAGCAAGGCCGACTGATAATTAGCGAGTAGCGGTGCGCCTGCTCCATTGTAGGGATTCCAAAATGGCAAATGCCCTCGGCGAAGGACGTCAAACGCATACTCACGCCAAGGATAAAATTGTAGCGAGGGCAAACCCCAGAAGAACACTTCACCCACGATCAAACGGTGGAAGATCACCAGTAAGGCAATCGCAAGGACAACAAGGGCAATAGGGTTGCGGTCCACAGAACGTTTTAGCATTCCAGTTTTTACCTTGGTGATATCAACATAAATACAGCATGACTCAGCCACAGTCACTCATATGCTTTCAAGCTTAACGGGCGTATATAGTTATCGAGTTATAGGTAAAAGCAGGCTGCAATCCCTCGGTACACTTTGTAGTACCGAGCGCAAGTTCCTGTGGTCCAATCAATATATAACGCACATCATACTGTTCAACGATTTGCCCACAATCAGCACCGCTAAACCAATTCTCTACTTGTTGTTCCTTGGTCACGGCATTTAATGTCTCGAATGGATGTCCGTAAACAACTCTGTCGCCTGTCCAGCCAGGTATCCATGCACTTACGTCAGGTGCAGCCAAAACAACTTCGTCTGTTCGACCTTGTTCCTTTAGCCATTGAAACGCAGCAACGTAATCCCGCTGTAAAAACGGACCGCTGTTCACAGTCAAATTCCCCATCAATATCAGCACATAAGTCATAGTCATTACTGGCACAACCGCAATTAACAAGCGATAACGCCAACGGCGATTCACAAATTCAAACCAGAATCCCTCAAGCGCTCGAGTGGCAAAATAAGCGATGGGAAGCATCATCGCTACACCAAAACGCCGCTGTGTATTGGTAGGGAGATACATCGCAATTAACATTGCTGCTAACCACACCAGCATAAACTGGTCGCCGTCAGGCTCGAAACGCCGGATGCTGCGCCAAATCCCCGGTAATGCCATCAACAAGGGAACACCAAGCCCAACCACCAAAATAATGAACGAAGGCGAAGGGGTAATGTTCTGTCGGTTCCATTCTGCGGCAGCAAAGTTGTAGTTCACAATAGCAAAGTAATAGGCGGCTAATGGCAGCGCCGGTAAAATGAGAACCAATAACCAGCGCACATCCCGCATACTGATGTGTCGGTGCCTAACGGTACGCAAGCCAACTAGCCCGATAGCAGCGACAGCAAATGGAACGAGAGATTGTGGATACAGCAATGACAAGGCAAAGCTACCAACGCCGACCAGCAACCCACCATTATTCATTGATGGATTTTCTGTAGAACCCGGACGAAATGTGACGATCATTACGCTAGTTATCAAGGCAAGAAAGGCGAGTGTAAGAGGGAAATGCACATTCACCAAACTGCTATAAAAGGGATACATTTCGGGGATGACCAAGTCCGGCACACGTCCCGGATCGCCTGTTAAAATGACAAGTAACCACCCCAAACCAGAACCAATTGATGCTACGATAAAAAAGATTCGCCGGGAGCGTCGTCGCGGCCAAATTGTCGCAGCCAGATGATACAAAGCCATATACATGATGAGCGAAGCTACGACACGGGTTGCATGAAACAGGGCGATGGGGGGAATCGATACTAGCCGCGCCAGTTGGCCGAGCAATGGATAGATGATCTGAATAAAGATCGCATTATGAGGTTCGGAAGTATGTCTAAAGTGGATCAACAACGAACCTTCATAACCCTGCATCATTTTCGATAGGTATGTAGCACCATCAATATAATTATTGAGGACCCCCATAAATTGCCATTGATTGTTATTCGCTCCGCTAAGGCCCACCCACAAAAAGGGGACAAAGGCCAAAATAACGAGTGCGCTTCCCACAAAAATAACCCATCGCCATTCCGTCGGGGTAATATGCACTGTATCGCGCGTTGATTGCATTCAAACCGCCTTCGCTGCATTGCCCGGCACAAATCTAAAGCCACAATTGGTGTGCCTGCAAAACTATAGTTACACGGATTTCTAACCCCAGTGTATACTTAAACTGTAAACGAACTTGATGACAATATCACGTTAAGACATCCCTATTTACCGTAGTGGTCATACTTAAATAGCATACCGGATAAATAAAGCATATCTATGATACAAGCGTCGGAACTTTACCGCCTTCAAGAAATCGACCTAAATGTTCAGCAGCATCACAAGCGCCTGGAAGAAATTGCTGCCCAGTTAGCCGATAACAAAGCATTAAGGGAAGCACAACAACAGGTCACCAATGACCAACAAGAATTAACGCCGCTTCAAACTAAAGTCCGAAAACTTGAGCAGGAAATTCAGACGAATACGGCAAAACTCCGTGAAACAGATGAAACGCTTTACAGTGGTCGTGTACGCAACCCCAAAGAACTGCAAGACATGCAGCACGAAATTCAATCACTCAAGAAACGCAACCAAGAACTTGAAGATGTGCTTCTTGAAACTATGATGTCAGTCGATACAGCTGATGCAGCATTAAAAGAAAGCACTGCCAAACTCGAAATAATACGTTCACAATTTGAACTTGCGAATAAAGGTTTAATCGAGGAGCAAAAGCGCTTGAAGTCCGAAGGGAGCGCGTTGCTTAAAAGCCGTGAACAGCTTTTACCGACCATAGAGGCGAACACCCTCAAGATCTACATCAATCTTCGCCCTCGCAAAAATAACCAACCCGTCGCGGTACTAATTAACCAAAGTTGCTCAGTGTGCCGTGTCCAACAAGATTTGCACATTATTCAAGCAGTACGCAAAGGCGATTCGTTAACGTATTGTTCCAGTTGTGGACGCATACTTATCTATAGAACCGGTTAATGCTACGGGGGATAGCCATGGGCTTTGATGTTGAAAATTTTGGTTTAGGGCTGCTAGCAGGTTGGGCAACAGCTTACGGCGTCTACCGCGCTCGACATCTCATTAGCAGCGCCATCCAATCCGTAAACCAGCAGGCCAGCAGCGCGCAAAGTTATGCTACACAAAGTTCTGATTCACGCTATATCAACAACATTGTCCGATTGGCTCAGCGCAACCACATTGCTACCACTGCGGCAAATTTAACAGATATATTGGTTGAGCCGCGCTTTCTCACAGCCCCTCCTTTGGCTGCACCATTAGAGGATATCGTTACCCATAGTATATTCCATGTCGTACCGCATATTCCGGATATGCCAGTACTGCAAGGGCCATATAATGTACAAACATTGTCGATTGATGAACTAAGCACAGGTGATCGAGCCCTCGCGCTGTTGGCGACACCCGGCAGCGGACGCACCACAGCCTTAATGGCGATTATGCTGCGTGCAATAGGACGCGCACAGTTCAAAAAGCCAATTGATAGGGTGCAGCAAAAGCTGGATGCTGAAGAAGCAGCTCTTGATGATAAAAAGCGGGCAGTTCGTATTAAAGAGCGTGTACTTCTCGAGCAGCGTGCCAAAGAGCGTTTGGCGGAAGAACGCGGCATGACAATGGATACCCAAAATGAAGCTGGGATTCCCCTTTTTAACCGTTTAATGCCTGTTTATGTTCATTTATCGGACATTCGTGCCGATGAAGCCTCCTTTGGTAAAGAAATTGATCCAGCAGAACCGTTAGTTCGTGCCGTGCAACGTCAACTTGGACGGGTTGCGGCCAGCACGACTCCGCGTAACCTCTACAAGCGCTTGAATACTGGGCAAACACTTCTGATGATTGACGGCTATGACGAATTGGCTCCGCAAGAGCAAGAAGCCCAAATCGAATGGTTGAAAGCTTTTATCGGCACCTATCGCCAAAACTTTTTCATTGTTACAGGTTCACCTGAACAGCATGGAGTTCTGACACAAGAAATTGGTTTGACACCCGTTTATTTACGACCCTGGAGTGATGTGGACCGCGAACAAGCAGTTGATAATTGGGCAGCAATTTGGAACCGTACTGGTGGCCGACGAGCCTCAGTACGTACACCGGATAAAGAAATAGTCCAACTAACAAAAACTGATAATCGGTTGTTTACACCCTTGGACCTGACGCTTAAGACGTGGAGTTATTTTTCAGGTTCGGGCGAACAAAGCCAATTTGGTGACTGGGTACTTGCGCTAACCAAACGTTACTTGCCTACTGACCAAAGCGATGAGGATATTACAAAATACCTGAAAACAGCAGCGGCATTACAACTGGACGAAGGCTATATCACACGTGCCCGCTTAACCGCTTTGCTTGGGAGTTCGATGGAACCTACCGCAACCGCTGAAGCGACCAATAATGTCACTGATAACCTGACATCTGAAGAACCTGACATTCCTGATCCAGCATCTGAATTAGCCGAAGAGTCTCAAACCACATCGGAAGCAAAATCTCAAGAGAAAAAAGCTGAAAAGAAAGTCAACCCCACCGATAAGTTCGTGGCAACTCTTTACAAAACAGGTTTACTGATACGTTATAAGGGTGGACGTTATCGCTTCCGCCATCCGCAGATTGCAGCGTATTTTGCAAGTCAAAGTCTGCAAGGGGCCGACCCAATTACACTGGAAGCGAAAGTGAATGCACCCGAATGGCGACAAGCCATAATCTATAGTGCGTCGCATACGACCTTAGATAATTTCGTGAATACCCGTATGAGCAACCCAACGGACATTATCCAGAGTAACATCATGGAAATCGCCCAATGGTTGAAGTATGCACCACAAGATGTTACATGGCGTACACCCTATCTTAAATATCTCGGCAAGGTTTTCACAGCACCGAACCAGTATCCATTACTTCGTGAACGTGCAGCAGCAGCCTTAATTACAACTGGCGCCCCAGGGATTGCAGCTATTTTTGACCAAGCAACTAAAAGTATTGTGGCGCAAATCCGTCAGTTAGCTTGTCTTGGCATCGGCGTACTAGGCCATCCTGAAGGTGCATCGGCGATTATTCCATTACTTAAGGACGGTGGCACTGATGTCCAGCTGGCTGCGGCATTGGGCCTAGGCGCTATCCGTACGGAAGAAGCATTAACTGCACTGGTAGACGCTTTGACCGATGGTTCTGAGTCGCTGCGACAGGCTGTAGCCGAAACCCTGGCGGACATTCCATTAGAAGGTTATCCAACGTTATACGACGCCATTCAAGATGACGAAATGATCGTACGGCGTGCGGCGGTATTCGGGATCAAACGGCTGAAATCGGATTGGGCGGTAGTCGCCATTTACCGTGCATTTCTGGAAGACTCGCAGTGGTACGTACGCTCGGCTGCACAAATGGCCTTCCAAGAGATGCGCTACGGGAGTGGAAATGGGCCACATGGTTATCCCCCGCCAGAAGCTATTACATGGCTTAATGAATGGGCGACTAAACGCCAAGAAAATATTCCACCGGGAGAAGACGCATCGCTCATTCTGGTCAAGGCTTTGAAAGAGGGTGAGGATATGGTTCGCGCCTTAGCCGCCCGCAACGCCGGACAGCTAGGTGAAGCACAGATGGCGAAAATCCTATACAGCACACTGCGAGACAAAAAGAGTGATGTACGAGATGCAGCATATCGTTCGTTAGCTGATATACAAATACAGACGGGCAAGTTAATGCCTGCACCGATTTAGTATCCGTTAACGCAACAGGTTTGTGGATTTGCATCAGCCGATGCTCAAAATATGAGAGGCGTTGCAGTTGTTACAGCATCTGCTGCATAAACTGCATATTCCCCGCCGAAATGGCAGGCGGATATGCAGGAGCGAAGCGCTGAATTGACATTTTGTGTCAGCGGGAAGCCTGGTTAATGCCACCGAAATGGCACAAATGCAGCGGATGGCTCACTTATTACCACCGCCATGCAATTTGTGGATGCCGCTGCCATAGTTGCTCTCATATCGTAATGATAGTTACGGGGTGCAAATGACATACAACATTCTCCAAAATAGGGCAGGACTGCGTTAAGTGGTGGACGGTGAAATTTACCCCCACCCGAACCCTTTATCAGCTACCTTCGCAGGCTCATTCGCTGATAGCCCGCAAGCGATGGAGGGAGAAAATACAAATTTGAGGGTTATTTGATGCACTTTTTCAGTGGCATTGCGATGTCCACCATATAGTGTGGTGCGACCAAATAGTTATATCCCATATCTAATTTTAGAACAAAAGATCTGAATCAGTCAAGCATTTTCGGTACGAATATTCCAATCTGAGAACATCTTCAATGGCTGAAAAAGATAGAGCGCAATTCATAACAGTGAAAATTGGCTTTTAATTCGCTGATGCAGTTGACAACTTTTCATTCGCTAAGTCACAGGCCACAACACGATCAAAGTCTGTGTGAAAAATGAATTGTTGGTCATTCGCATCAAGGACGATTCGGTAGCCATCAACTTCCTGCCGGAGATAGGATTCACCCGTTTTGGGACATCCCAAACTCACATCTGTCCATGTGTAGGATTTTACTTCAACTACTTGAATGCGGCGCACGGGCAAGTTTGTAGTTTCAGCAACACGCCGCTGTGCCAGCCCAACTAATTCCGCAGCGACCGGATCTTCTGGTGTTGAATTCGCTGAATTATCTTCGACCATAGGTGTGGGTGTCGATAAATCACTGGCGCGAGGTAGTGGTGTTAGGGTAATGGTCGGGGTTTGTGGAATAGGTGTATTCGTCACAGTAGGGACGATCAACTTTTGAGTAGGCTCAACAAGTAAAGGGGCAGTAGATGAACAGGCAGCCGAGCAGAAGAGCAATATAACGATGACTGCGCGAAATGGCCTGAACATCTACACCACCTACTCGGCGGCCTTCATACCACCAAAGCGCGACTCAAGATCAGCAGTGGTAATACCTTCCACGCTAATCATCTTATCCCGTCCGTTAGCGCCAGCCACAATTTCAATCTTGTTAGTTGGAACCTGCAACTGTTTGGCGAGTAGATCAACCAATTCCTGATTTGCAGCAGGATCACCAGCAGGTGAAGCAACCAACCTGACACGGAGCGCGCCGTCTTCTTGTGTACCAACAATTTCTGATACATCCGCTCGTGTTACGACCCGGACGGCAAAGGCTGCACCACCACGCGCATCAGTTATTTCAAACTTCCGGTTCTGTGACATAATTTATCCCTTCCTCTGTTGATATAAATTATCGCAGAGAAAACCTGAGAATAAGCCATAAGACTTGAAAGCTAAAGACGGTTAACTTTCGTATCCCCTACTTTACTGCTAAACAACCGGAAGCGCTATTCACTGCAAAAGATAATCAACGTAAGCCCCGTAAGACGGTCGTCAACACCTGAATAATGAGAAAAACGATGAGTGGACTGAAGTCGAACATACCACCGGGAGGCAACATGTCGCGAATCGGTCGCAAAACGGGTTCTGTTATATCGAAAAGGAATTGAATGATCGGATTACTGCGATCAACATTCGGAAACCAACTCAGGATAATACGTGCCAGCAGCGCCAGTTCAAATAACTGCAACAGCAAGCTGATGATTTGCAAGACAAACACGACTTTTCAACCTCACTTATTAGCTCGTTCACCAAAGATTGCACGACCTACACGGACAAAGGTGGCTCCTTCTTCAATTGCCACAGAGTAATCATCTGTCATCCCCATACTTAAATCAGGCAGTTCAACGGAAAAACTGTCTTGAAACGCGTGACGCAAAGCCGCTAACGACGCAAACACAGGACGCGCTTCATCAGGATCGGATACGATGGGCGCCATTGTCATCAGACCCCGTACGCGTAAACCCGGCAACTCTAACAGCGCTTTAACTTGCGACCAGAGTTCGTCCTTAACTGCTTCATCATGTCCCCAGTTCGCTGCCACAAAGCCATGTTTGGCTTCTTCGCCTGAGACATTAATTTCCAACAGCACATTCAATATACGACCTTTTTCAACACTCAGGGTAGAAAACTTCTGCGCCAATTTGAGTGTGTCAACCGAATGAACATATTGGAACAAGGATTCAACATCCTTAGCCTTACGACCCTGAACATGCCCTATCATATGCCAAGTCAACGGGTTAGATACTTGAGCATTCACAGCGGGAATCTTCGATTCAGCTTCTTCTACGCGATTTTCGCCAAAATGTTGCACACCAGCGGTCGCGGCTTCAATGACGGCTTCAGGCGGACTAGTCTTGCTGACCGCAATGAGAGTCACTTCATCAGGGCTGCGACCTGCTTTAATACACACATTTTCAATGCGCTGACGAACAAGGTCTATATTTTCAGCAATCGTCATAATGACAACACCGCTCCAAAACGCCCGGTCTTACCCTTTTCGGCCCGATGCGAGAAAAATTCATCCGTGTGGGTAGCGGTATCAATAGCTGCAATTTCAATTTGCTGAACGCCAGCACGTTCGAGATCAAGCTGGTTAGCTGCCCACAAATCAAGATAGGCCGTTCCATCATCCGAATTACGACTCACTAGACCCTCTGTAGTCCCGTAATAGTCCTTGACAGCCTGAACAACTTCTTCGCCCACTTGATAACTTTGTGGGCCAATACTCGGCCCAATCCCCGCTTGTATATCATTCGGATTGCATCCAAAGGCCTGCATCATGGTCTTCACGGTATTCGCGCCAACGCCGGCAACTGTCCCGCGCCAGCCTGCATGAGCGATACCGATGGCTTTTTGAACAGGGTCAAAAAACAATAGTGGTGTACAGTCCGCAAAGCGCATAAACAGTGCAGTATTGGGGCAATTTGTTACCATACCATCCGCTAACGCGATCCAGCGCCGTCCTTCTACAGGGCCATCGACTACCAGTACATCAGCGCTATGCACTTGCCAGACGCTGCAAATTCGGTTGGCATCCAGCTTAAGCGTTTGATAAATCAAATCTTGATTATGACGTACCGCAGTATGATGATCACCGACGTTACCACCCAAATTCAGCCCCGACCAAGGCGCAGGGCTTATTCCACCTTTTCGGGTAAAAACGCCATGATTCAGTTCTGACCACATGTTGAACTGATAATAGACAAGATCGCCACTCGTTACCTGTTTCAAGACTTGCCTCTCCCGTTGAACCGATGACAAGACTTTACATATACTACAAGCTTTAGTCCTAAAATGCATCAGAGAGACATATAAAGTTGATTAGACCTTAGCGTTGCCCGTACCTTGCTTGCAGGTGTTAACATTTCCGGTGTATACTGCCGATGTGACCTTTATACATTTATCTAACCCAAATCATAGATACAACGCAGAAAAGCGAAAACATCCTAATGCCTTGCATCAGGATATTCTTAATTAAGACTCTCAGCGTGAGGATCATCAATGAATAATCGGGACGATAACCGAAAACAGCGAAGAATTTCCATCATTATTGTTGACGATCATCCTATGTTCAGGGATGGCCTCCAACAAGCCTTTGGGCTGGAGCAAGATTTGAATGTCATCGGGTATGCTGAAAATGGGGAAGACGCGTTGCGGATTGTCCGGCAACTTGAGCCTGAGATATTGATCCTGGACATCAATCTTCCGGTCGTGAACGGTATGCAAGTGGCCCGCCAATTGAAGACAGATCGTTTGAACACGTCGATCATCATGTTGACAGCGTATCATGATGAAGAACAGGTTCTCCATGCTATGCGTTCAGGCGCCGCCGCCTACTGTTCTAAAGATATTACCCCCGATGAACTCATTCAAGTGATCCGTGATGTTGCCAGTGGACAACATGTCGTCAATGGTGAACGCATGGATGAGCGACAACTTGAAGAATGGATCCAGTCGAGTGTAGCGGCTATGAGCGGTCCCTACATTGTAGATGCTGACGAACACTTCATTCCTCTGAGTCACCGTGAAATGGAAATATTGCAATTTGTCACAGATGGATTAAGTAACAAGGAAATTGCGGTTAAACTGAATATAAGCCAGCAAACCGTCAAGAATCACATGACATCGATTCTCAAGAAATTACACGTTGAAGATCGTACGCAAGCGGCAGTGAATGCGATACGGCGTGGCTGGGTGCGATTAAGTAATAATCCGTCTACAAATAATTGACTTCTACAGCGAATGGACTTCCGATATGAGTGACTCACAAAGCCAACTACTCGATACAATCTCTCAAGAAATGAAGCGGCTGAAAGACAAGCTGGCTGAAATCAAAACGCAAATCGATCAAACACAACTGGTGGTTGACCGTGAACAACAGCGTAATGCTGACATCGCCACAGAACTGCGAACCATCCAGGACAATATTGAAACGGTTCCGCGTCAAGATATTCGCACCAAATATGACGAAGCCATTGATGCACGCTTCCGTCTGACTACTATGCGCGGTCAACTGGAAAAATTTCAATCCAATCGGGAAACGTTAGAGACCGAACAGAAATTACTCGCGCAATTGTTGTCTATGATTCAAGGTGGCGGTATTCAGATTAATTCGGGCGGTGATGAGCCAGTCACGACCCGCACGCAACCCGCATCTATTAATATTGTTCGCATCGTGCAAGCACAGGAAGAGGAGAAAAATCGCCTCGCCCGTTTGATGCATGATGGCCCTGCTCAATCCTTGACGAACTTCATTCTGCAAACCGAAATATGCCAACGGTTATTTGATCGTGATCCTGCACGTGCAGCCGAAGAACTCGGAAACTTAAAATCAACGGCAAGTGTCACGTTCCAGAAAGTGCGCGATTTTATTTTTGATCTGCGTCCAATGATGCTGGATGATCTGGGCGTTGTCCCAACTGTGCGGCGATATGTAGATTCATTCAAAGACAAGAATGATATCGAAGCCAAGCTGGATTTTATGGGCGAAGAACGGCGGCTTGAGAGTCACCGTGAGGTCATGATCTTTCGTGGGATTCAGGAACTCATGGGCCACGCCCGCGATTATGGCAGCGCGAGTGAGATATTTATCCGCCTGGATATTTCGAATGATCAGGTCAAGGTGGATGTTGAAGACAATGGGCGCGGCTTTGATGCACAGGCAGCATTTACCGGCGACGATACACACGTTGAGCCACGCGCACAAAGCATAATTACACTGCGTGAAAAGTTCGAACTCGTCGGCGGATCACTTTCGGTCACCAGTGGAGAGACTGATGGAACGCGAGTTCACATGGAATTACCCACCAGCGATGATGCGAATTGATCGAAATCACTGAATTTCTTAAGCCTTACGTACTATCAGTCTATTTGACAGTGGCTACTATTCGACTACACTAGAATCATGCTGCTGTTACATTTTAAGTTTTTGCAGTTTCATCTGGCAACTGGCACGCTTGCCAAACAGGTGGGACACCCGAAGGTCTAACGGAGGGACTTCATGCGTGGTCGCTTACTCATTCTGATTGGATTAATTGTTCTTTTAGCTATAATTGCGGTTGTAGTCATTATTCCGGCGCTAAACCCACCTGCGCCAGCGGTAGTGACCGATAATACGAATACAACGCAACCTGATGTAAATGCTACACAGGCACCTACACCGACACCCATTCCGCTGGTCAAGGTTGTACAAGCACTTCAAAACCTTCCCCGTGGATACCGTTTTCCAAACACCATTCCGGAACTGGAAAATATCGTGGGTTATGCCACACTTCCTGAAGAAACGGTTCCTTTTAATGCAATTAAGGAACAAGATGGGGGTCTTGAAAAAGTTCTCGGGAAGATTGCTCGTACTGATGTGTTCCGCGAACAGCCCATTCTTTCTACGTATCTCGTTACAGATTTAACCAGTCTAGCCGCAGTCGGTTCTGATGCAGCGGCTGTACTTCCCGCTGACCGAGTAGCCGTTTCGCTGCCGATGGATCGTATCACCAGCGTAGCCTACGGTTTGCAGGATGGCGATCATGTTGATGTGATCATCTCGATGTTGTTCATTGATGTGGATGAAGTTTTCCAATCCATTACACCAAACCTGGTCACGCTGTTTACCAAGACTGATGCTGGTATTGAACTCAAACAAGGTATTGGTGGTCGTATCGATCAATCGAGTATTGGTACGGTGATCGTTGGACCAGCGGAGCGACAGCGTCCACGTCTGGTCACTCAACGAACCATTCAAGATGCGCTCGTCGTCCACGTGGGTGAATTCCCATTGAACGGCAGATATTTGGGTGAGCTTCCAACACCAACGCCTGTTCCGGCAACTGAGGAAGCCAGCGGCGGTGGCAGTAATACAACACCGCAACCGAGTGCTACCCCGGTTCCACCGCCAAACATCGTGACCCTAGGTGTGACACCCCAATATGCGGTTGTCCTTGTTTGGGCAATTGATGCTAAGCTGCCAGTAACGTTGGCACTGCGTTCAGTTAATGATCGCAGTACTCAGCAAACTGCGCCTGTGACACTGGATTACATGATGCAAGAATTCCGCATCGAAGTTCCAGCCCGTCGTGACTATAGCATTGAACCCGCAGTCCGCAGTATCCGTCAGCTGGTTACGGGCGACATTATCGATTTGGCGGGCGTAACGGCCACTCAGCCAACAGCAGGGCAATAAACACCCGAATGCCAATAGTTTCCAGTTAAGTGTATCCCTCATCTTATTTCATTCTAAGATGAGGGATTTATAAAATAACTTGATTGGAAAGGGATATATGATAGGGGAATCGTTGGGATAACAGGTGTGATGAAAGAAGTCTTCAGGTAGCTATATGAACAAACCAGGAACGCCTCAGGGCACCGACGGCGAAATTATCACCATTTTGTTAGTGGATGATATTCCCGAAGCGCGCGAAAATATCAAAAAAATGATCGCCTTTGAACCTGACATGAAGGTTGTCGGTTCGGCAGGAACCGGTCGCGAAGGCGTGGCAATGGCAAAAGAGTTGAAGCCTAATATCGTTATCATGGACATTAACATGCCTGATATGGATGGTATCCAGGCTACTGCTCTCATTACACAAGCCGTTCCCACCACAGCGGTCATTATGATGTCTGTTCAGAGCGACCAAGATTATTTGCAAAGAGCCATGTTGGTTGGGGCACGTTTTTTCCTGTCCAAGCCAGTATCAATGGACGACTTGTATAACACCATTCGCAGCGTATACGCACAGCACAAACAACTCGCGGAACAGTATCGGACAATGGCGAGTGGAGCTGGTGCGGCAGCAGTAAAGGCAGCTGTTACACCGTCGTCAGGCAGTGATGATAATCGTGCAGGACACATCATCGTGGTGTACAGCCCACAAGGCGGTGCAGGCTGCACAACCATCGCTACTAACCTTGCTTCCGGTTTGATGCGCGAAGGTATCCGTGCCCTTTTGGTGGACGCCGATTTACAATTCGGTGATGTTGGTGTGTTTTTGAACCTGCAAGCACAATCTACTATTGTTGATTTGGCTCGCAGTGTAGGTGATTTGGACACGGAACTGTTCGATAATATTGTCGTTACACACGACAGCGGTTTGAAGGTTTTGATGGGGCCATCACGACCTGCCGAAGCCTTTATTGTCCAACAAGACCCCAGTGCGGTAGCCACAATTCTACAGAAAATAGCCAACCATTATGATTTCATAATCGTCGACACGGGCCGACATATGGATGAAACATTAGGGGCGTTATTTGATATTGCAAGCAAGATTGTTCTTGTTGCAACACCCACTTTAGCGGGTGTAAAAAATGTGCGGTTCGTGATGGATGAATTTGACCAGCTCGGTTATACGACCGACAAAACCGTAGTTGTTTTGAACCGCGTACCACAAGATCGCAATCTCGTAAAATTCGCAATCCCCAGCGAAAAAATCGCGAAATTTTTGAAACGTCCAGTAGAGGTTGAAATTCCTTCAGATGAACTCACTGCATTGACCGCAATGAGCAAAGGCGTGTTAATCGTGGCTCAGCGTGACCGCAGCCGTTCACCTGTAAAAGAGCTAATGCAACTCGCTGATCTCATTTATACTAAAATGATGGGCGCAGATACCGAGACGGAAGAGAAACAACAAGAGCCATCTCGAAGCATATTCGGCAGTAAGCTCTTCGGTAGAACAAGTTAAAGCTAGCTCAGCCAAGTACACCGACCTTGGGCTGTAAGTTTGGAGGATCTCAATGTCATTACTACGTCGAATCGATAAAGGTGGCGGGAACACGGGCGGTGACTCTGGATCCGGTGGACGCGGCCCCGAACCAGCTGGTGGAGCCCCGGGTGGCGAAACCGAAGAATCAAAATTAGCAGCGATGCGCCAACGCCGTCAGGCATTGGCAGAGCAGCAGCGTCCAGGTGCGGCAGGAAAAGGCAATAACTACCTGGACCTCAAGACCCGCGTACAAAACAAACTGCTTTCAGAACTCGATCATCAATCGATGGATGTTACGCGCAAGAACGAAGTTCGTACGCATATTGAAGAATTGTTCAATGCCATTCTTGCTGACGAGAGCATTGTTATTTCGCGGGCAGAGCGCTTAAGTCTCTTTGAAGCAATTGTTGCAGAAATTTTGGGCTTTGGCCCGCTGGAAATTCTGCTTGCTGATGACACGATTACTGAAATTATGGTCAATGGTCCCAAGAATGTCTTCATCGAGCAAAAAGGCCAAATTACCCGCGCTAACATTGCATTTGAAAATGACGAACATGTGCTGCGTATTCTGGATCGTATCGTCGCACCGTTAGGTCGTCGTATTGATGAAAGTTCGCCGCTGGTCGATGCCCGTTTACCTGATGGTTCGCGCGTGAATGCGGTTATTCGTCCGATCTCATTGGTCGGGCCAACTATTACAATCCGTAAGTTTTCCAAAAAACCACTTACAATTGATGACCTGATTCGTTTCGGTTCTATGACGAAAGAAATCGCGGATTTTCTTCGTGCTTGCATTATTGCTCGTCTAAACACAATTGTTGCAGGCGGTACCGGTTCAGGAAAAACTACCCTGCTCAACGTTCTCTCCGGGTTTATTCCAAATGACGAACGCATTGTCACCGTTGAAAACGCAGCGGAATTACAACTCCGGCAAGAACATGTAGTCACCCTCGAAACACGTCCATCCAATCTGGAAGGTAAAGGTCAAATTACTATTCAAGATCTGGTTGTGAACTGTCTTCGTATGCGCCCCGACCGTATTGTAGTTGGGGAGTGTCGTGGTGGTGAGGCGTTGGACATGCTCCAAGCAATGAACACGGGTCATGACGGCTCACTAACCACATGCCACTCCAATACGCCTCGTGATACTATCTCACGTTTGGAAGTCATGTGTTTAATGGCAGGTATGGATTTACCTGTACGCGCTATTCGTGAACAGATTGCAAGCGCAGTTGACTTAATCTGCCAACAAAACCGTTTGCGAGATGGTTCACGTAAAATAGAGAAAATCACTGAAGTACAAGGCATGGAAGGTGAAATCATCACCATGTCGGATATTTTCGAGTTCGAACAAACTGGTATTGAAGGCGGAAAGATTATTGGACGTATTCGCCCAACAGGTCTGCGCCCGAAGTTTATCGAACGGATTGAGGCTGCTGGTATCCACTTACCGCCATCTGTATTCGGTATTGGACGCAGCTATTAAATAGTCAGGCAGTTTGTTTAGTATGGAATGTGCAGTTGCTTGACGCACACTCCATACTATTCATAGAATAGAAGTCATGAGAAACCGATAGCAATTTAGTGAGGAGGCTAAGCAATGCCACCCCAACTTATACCGATAATCGCGGCGGTAGCTGGTGTTGTAGCCCTCGGGGTTATTATATTTGGAATCCTGAGTGTACGATCCGAAAAAGACCTTGTTGAAGAACGATTAGGGCGCTTTGAGCAGGATTTTCAATCCTTTTTAGAGGTTGAAGAAAATACGGACGACTCTCCCAAAGAAGATCGTCGAGCGCTTGACCAGATTGACAAAGCAATTTCAAAGCGACCATTTGCACAGAAGACACGTCTTCAACTCGCTCGTGCAGATATTAAGCTCACAGTCGCTGAATACTTTGTTTTGCAATTGCTTTCACCGGTAGCATTTTTCACAGCGGGATTTTTCATCTTGTTCCGCGGCGACATTATTATGTCTATCGTTGCTGGCTTTGTAGGTTTCTTTTTCCCACGTATTTATGTTTCGCGCGCTACCAGTCAACGACTCATTCGATTTGAACAGCAGCTACCAGATACATTGGCACTGTGGGTTAATGCCCTACGCTCAGGTTTTAGCGTATTGCAGGCGATGGAAGCAATTTCCCGTGATGCACCAGAACCGACTGCAACTGAATTCAAGCGCGTGGTGCAAGAAGTCCAATTAGGCATCGATGTTGAAGATGCACTTGGACATTTGTTAGCCCGTGTTGAAAGTGAAGATTTGGATTTGGTTATTACAGCCGTAAACATCCAGCGTGAGGTCGGTGGTAATCTGGCCGAAATTTTGGAAGTGATTGGTCATACCATTCGTGAGCGTATTAAACTCAAAGGCGAAATCCGGGTTCTTACGTCACAAGGGCGCGCAACTGGCTATCTGATTAGTTTCTTGCCCATTGCTGTAGCACTTTTCCTTTCCGTAATGGAACCGGGTTTTATGAATCCGATGTTCGAAAACCGGCTTTGTGGTTGGCCTATGCTGGGGATTGGTTTAGCTCTGATTGGCATGGGTATGGCTGCGATCCAGAAAATCGTCAACATAGACATCTAGCTGGAGACTTGAGTTATGGAAAACCTTGGTATCGGTATATTAATCATTGTTGTGCTATTGGTCGTTGCAGGTTTGGTCTACATAGCGCTACGTGACGACAAGAAACGTGATCCTCTGCAAGATCGATTAGCGCAATTCGGTGAACGAGAGTTACCGGAATCGCTGGAAGAAATTGAATTATCGCTTTCTTTTAAAGATCGTATCTTAATCCCCCTGCTTCGGCGTATTGCTGACATAACAACCAAATTTACGCCACAGAAACAGATTGATGAAACACGTAAGACAATTGAGCAAGCTGGAATGGCGGGTTCGATGGAGCCTACTACATTCCTAACGATCCGAATTGTTGCTACAGTGGGTCTCGGATTGGCCGCTTTCATGGTGTTCTTCGTACTTTCACCAAAGCGTGACCCAAATGCATTGCTATATACGGCTGGTGGTGCAGCTTTAGGCTTTTACTTCCCTGTTTTATGGATAAAGGGAAAAGTCTCCCGCCGGCAAGATGGTATTCTTAAGAGTTTGCCTGATGCCCTCGACTTACTGACCATTTGCGTCGAAGCTGGCCTCGGTTTCGATCAAGCGATGGGTAAAGTGTACGAGAAGTGGGATAACGATCTGGCTATCGGTTTTGGACGTGTTTTGCGCGAAATCCAGCTCGGAAAATTGCGTCGTGAAGCCATGCGTGATATGTCCGATCGTATGGGCGTTCCAGACGTAACCAGTTTTGTGGCGGCGGTCATTCAAGCTGACCAACTCGGCGTCAGTATGACTAAGATCTTGCGTGTTCAGTCGGATCAAATGCGCGTCAAGCGTCGTCAACGCGCTCAGGAAAAAGCACATCAAGCGCCAGTTAAGATGATGATCCCTATGGTATTACTTATCTTCCCATCGCTTTGGATTGTATTGTTAGGGCCAGCCATAATCTTCTTGCTTGGCAGCAATACACTAGGGAAAGTGTAGTCTAGCGAACAGGTCAATCGAAACTAGCTCACTAGTGCAAGCGAGATATATGCCAGAACTTGCGCCGCAGAAAATCAATACGAATCAAGATCAAAAAGCCCAAATGTCACTTGGGCTTTTTGCGTCTAGATCCTTTTTTAAACGATTGACTTCAGTTGGAATAAACTTAATTTTCCCTCCCCGATGTGCCGGTTGTGGGCAAGTTGATACCTTCTGGTGTAGTAAGTGCCAGCAAGAAATCGATGCGATGAGTTTATCGGAGTACATTGAGCCAAAAAGCCCACTACTAGGCGTCGCCGCGACCGGCTTGCATATTGGCATCCTCCGCGAGGCAGTACAGGCACTTAAATACGAGAATACTCCGACAGTGGCAAAACCACTCGGGAAAAAACTATCTAGCTGTCTACAACAGCAAGATTGGACATATGACATCATTGTTCCTGTGCCATTACACACGAAGCGTTTAGCCGAAAGAGGTTATAATCAAGCACAACTACTTGCAGAGCAGGTAGCATCAATTATGGGAACTGGATGTGAGGTAAATGCTTTACAACGCATCCGAGAAACAAAATCACAGGTTACTATCAGCGGTGCGGAAAGGCTGCAAAACATCAAAGACGCATTTGTGGCAAATAACCAGATTGTGAATGGTCGATCAATAGTCATAATCGACGATGTATACACAACTGGATCAACCCTGAGTGCTTGTGGAGAAGCACTACTTTTGGCAGGAGCCACCGTTGTTTACGGTCTCACCGTTACTGCTGCTGGTCATTGAATTACGCACAAAAAGGAGATTGTAGATGGATATCACCATTCAAGGGCGTAATGTTAAGGTGACTGACACGATAGAAAGTTATGCCCGTAAAAAGGTTGAACGTTTCGACCGTTACCTGCCCAATATCATCGATGCACGGGTGGATCTCAATCATGAGCATACCCGTCGCGGTGAGGACCTCGTTGCCGCACAAATCACAATTCGTCATAGTCGAGGGGCAATTTTGCGGACAGAGGAACGCACCTCCGGTGATATTATGACAGCGATTAATGGTGCAGTCGAAAACATGCACCGACGCATCCAACGCTTCAAGAGCAAACGGGTACGCAAAGGACGCGAACGATACAGCGCCACTGTTGATGAACTGAACCTGGCCGAAGCAATACCTGATACAGAAGAATATGTGGAAGAGGCTGGTGAAAACGCCGCCAATGAAGTGGTTCGCCGCAAAGAAGTCCCGTTGGCAGCGATGAACGAAGCCGAAGCTGTTGAACAGATGGAGCTTTTAGGGCACGCGTTCTTTATGTTCTTTAATGGCGAGACAGGGAGCGTGAATGTTTTGTATAAACGTTCCAGTGGAGGGTACGGCGTTCTCGTTCCTAAAGTCGAGTAGTATTAGGACCATTAGACACTGAAATTCGTATTAGGGCGGTGGGCAGTTCCACCGCCCTATTCATTTCCTTGCCAAAGTCTCCGCAAATGCATATATTTGCGAAATTCATACCATGCCATCAACGAACTCAAACGAAAACCGTGCCATCCATCACGAAAGCCTTCTAGAGTTATAAAGCGCCACCAGAATTGGCGGAGTGGCTGTAGCACAAAGTTTTGAGGCTTCGGGTGGATATCCTGCTGAAACAGTATGCGAGCATCATAGGCAGAATAGCGCTGCTGTTTAGCATGAAATTGTTGAATGGTTTCATAATTGAGATGAGTAAAATGTTCGCGTAGCGTTCCTTCAGCTCCATCTAGGACAACGAGTTCGTGTACCTTCCGTGCAGGGTCGTAATGTGCCGAGCCGACTTTCAATAGGCGTGTTTGATAATCAGGATACCACCCTGCTCCTTTCGTCAGTTTTCCAAGGATGTAATTTAGACGAGGTACACGCCACGCCACAAAATCAGGGTCTTGAATTGCAGTCTGAACTTCTGTCGCTAGCTCTGAGGTAACACGTTCGTCAGCATCTACAAACAACACCCAATCAGCTCGTCCATCAACAGATTTTAGAGCGGCATTTCGCTGGCTTGCATAATCATCAAATTGGCGCTGTATTATTTCTACTCCGGCATCTTGAGACAGCCGAACGGTATCATCGGTACTGAATGAGTCAAAGACAATCGTGTGATCAACGAAGCGAACACTTTCAATACAGGCCTGAATGTGTCGTGCCTCATTGTAGGTCAAAATAATGGCATATAACTTCATTGGGAAGCCATTTCGCAAATCGTCGTGTATGCACTGGTCAATGCAGAACGATCTTGATCCGTCGTACCGGGTAGCCTCGATAACTGGCGGACTTTGGCTTGCATCCCATGTATCACCATGTTTCGAGCTAAGGTGCGCTTTAGAGGAGAATAGTACTTATCAAATAAAAGAAGCCGACTTTTCCAAAGATTAATCAAACTTTGTGGCCGTACCTGCGATGTACTTTGTCCGCTAAGATGAGTAACATGTGCAGAAGGTACGCAACAAACATTCCACCCTGCCTGATGTATTCGCCACGCCCAATCAATTTCCTCACAGTACATAAAAAACTGCTCGTCAAAACCGGCTGTTTGCTCAATGACTTCGCGCTTCAACATCATGGTTGCGCCCAAAACAAAATCAACGCGAAACGGTTGCTGTGCTGCATAAAGTTCTCGCGGATAGCGACCGTTAAAACGACTGTCAAACAGTCGTCCGGGTGTGGGAAAAAACTCCACCCATAGTTGACGTAAACCGGGAAATGCAAAGGCACTATGTTGAAAACGACCGTCGCCATAACTTAAAGCAGCACCAACTAAGCCGATGTGGGGGTCTGAAAAAAGGGCGTCGTAAAGGATCTGGGTCGCACCTATCCGGGTAATGGTATCGGGATTCAATAAATAGACTGCCTTAGGCAGCGACACGGATTCACTTGACCCAAAACCAATATGCTTAAGCGCCAAGTTGTTAGCACCTGCAAATCCCAGATTTCGGTTACTCGCGATCAAATTCACTTGAGGAAATGTGCTACGAACACATTGAGCGGTTCCATCAGACGAGGCACTATCAACTACATAAACCACAGATGTTAGGCGGCTGACTGCCAGATCAGCAAATAAGCTATGAATTGCATCAAGAACAATATCGCGATTGTTCCACGTAACAACAACAACTGCTAAATCAACCGTCATTAGTTACCCAATTGTGCAAAATTTTGTCCGGTAGTGGCAACAAAATCCAACAGAGGTTGTAAATCATCTGTCTTAACAGATACTAGGGTTGATTGGTCAAGCAGTTGATTCAAACTAGCTTTGAGTTGGCGATCTTTGGACAGGCTTATCAATTCATCGTTCAGTGACGTAATAGCGGTCACAGGAACATCCGATGAAGACACTAATACCGTGTAGGGAAACTCCACACTACTCATGAGTGTAGATACTTTTGAGGCAACGCTCTTATCATCGGAAACTAATTCTTTGACCAAGCTATCAGGAATGGCCGCAACATCACATTGACTGCTTGCAACCGCTTGCACTAGATCTGACGTCTCAGTATAGTCCTTGATTATTTTTGGATCGGTTTCGGGGTTTATTCTGGCTGCCCGCATCAACAAAGATGGGATAATCCAGCTTACCAAGTCTGTGTTGCTAATACGACAAAAATTTCGCCCTTTTATGGACGCAATTGAGTCAATTCCCCTTCGTGCAATCAGCGTTACAATTTCCCCAGTCGCTGCTTTTGTGCCAGTGCCCTTACTAACAAGCAACTGTGGCTGCCCACACTTTTGAGCGTTGGCAGCGATGTACCCCATAACACTTAACCAAGCGAGTGCGGGTTGGTTAGGTGTAGAAGCACACAATGCAACTACACTGGCGGCATCACTATCAACAACTTCAATTTTGACAACCAAACCCGTCTTCTTTTCGATGGCTGCTTCAAGATCTGCAACGACAGTTGAATTAGGTTCCAGTTTGTTGGCAGGATGAACGATTAAATGCAGCGGATTATCTTTTTTACCGACAGGAACGCTAGTTGGTAATGCAGGTAATGGAGTCGAGCGAGGCACACTGGTTAAGGTTGGTATCGGCGTGGGTAATACGGCTGCCGCCTGCGGACGACAGGCGGCAAAAACAAGAGTCAGAATGCCTAATAGAGCTAACCGAGCCAAACCATCTGAAAATACGTGCTTCGGTTGGGACACTAGGGATTCCTCCACTCGTTCGATGACTGAGAATATTATAGCATCACCCGCCGTTAGAAGTGTCCGTTTGCACGAGCAAAATATCGCGCGCGCCAACTCGTTGATTCACAACTTCTACATCCTCGTGAATGAGACCGGCCCAACACTGTTGTGGATTACGGGCCTTGATTAACTGAGTCATATGAACAGCGCCCCACACTTCACTTTGGGCACCACCGGGCAGGTAATAGTAGGTGTTACCGTTTTGAGGGTCTACTTCTTTGGTCAAGGTATCCGGAGAACCAACTGCCCATCGCCAAGGCCAGTTCGTTTCTGATGTCGAACACATGACTCCGACACGGAAAGAACCCGATTGTTCATATACACCTGTTGAGCCCCAAACCTGATTATCGTCGTAGACAGTTCCCGGCCAAGGCCCACTGGTACGAACTGCGACTTTACCATAATTATGTACAGTCAATTTAAAAACAAGCATGTCACCAACTTGCATCGAAACTGTACTAAAACCCAAATCTTTTGAAAATTCAGGTGACACCATCAGTTCGCCTGCATGGGTAGTCGAGACAGTGTATTTTGCATCATACGGTTGAGGCGCAAATATGACGTCGATGCCAGTAGACTGGGGGGCGATTTCTGCTTGCGGAACGCCACCGTTAACGATAGTGAGCTTAGAGGTCTGGCTCGTCCGCTGACCTTCTAAGTCTTGAGCAACCGCCACAACGGTATAATCCCCATCCGATGGCGGTTCGACACCACGTTCAATCCCACCATCATAATCAAAAAAGTGTTGACCCGCTTCGCCGGGTTTGCGCCCACCTAGAATCTCGGGGATAAAGATGGATTGACCATCCGTTCCTAGAAGATATACATTAAGGGAATCAACAGGTTTGGTAAGATTGAGATTCATGATGACACGATCCGCAATACCGTCTTGATTGGGCGAGAATTCATGGCGATCTAGCGTAAAATCGGTAATCTCAGGTAGCTGGGAACCCGCCTCTGCTATGTCTAGTTTACCGGTCTGCTCTGCTGTTTCTCCACTGACTGCGTCTTTGGCCTGTAAGTGCCATGTATATTGTCCATTAGGGATTAAACGGCGTTCAATTTCACCAGTAGTTTTATCACCCAGCAGTTTATATCCTCCGACAACGCCACTAAACGCCACTGAATAATTGGCGGGTATACGAGCTTCGTTCTGACGAAAAATAAAGTTCGTTCCATCAGCAGATTGAAACGTAAGCGATACCTGAGCATTTCGAGATATTCCGTACGAAAATTCGGTAATATCGCTATCACCATCTGCATTTGGAGTAATACGTTCCAATGAAAAAGCTGCGTGGGTAATGAGTGGAAGATTCGGCTGAATCAGAGATTGACCCACAAAAACAACGCCCACTAAAACCGCCAACGCGATTAGAATTGTCACCCAAATTGATGCTCGCATATCACTTCCATCTACTCACCAAACAGTCTGAAGTGTAGCGGAAAGCCATGCCAACGCCAAGTGTAAGCCACATTTATTAAAGCAGGATGTTTACTGTGAGTTGAGTCTGAGGTAAACTGCAATCCCCTTTTATCTTTCACCGCTAGAGGTCAATTGCATTGGCGAACCAGACCGGCGTAAACGAATTTCAAAAAATTGTAAATACCATACCTGATAAGGATGGTGTGATTGTTTGTCCGGTTGTGCCGCTACGTGGCCTTGTTATATTTCCAAACGTCATCAGCCCGATTACTACACGTAATCCCCGTGCTATGTCGGCTATTCAAGCAGCGCTCATTAGTCGTAAAACGGTTATCGGTATTGCACTACGTGATCCGAATGTAACCGATATTCAACTTAAAGATTTCTATAATATAGGCACGGAAATCGCGTTAAGTCGCATTATTCGTACACCGGATGAGAACCGTAACGTATTAGCTCAAGGCCGCCGTCGGGTCGAGATTATTGAAATTGTCCAGACCGATCCTTACATGATGGTCAAAGCACGTCCTATCATAGAACCCGATACGGATAGTGATAGTACCAGCGAATTGGTCGACCGCGTTTTCCAACTCGTGCAGCAATACGCTGATTTGAATCCCACCTTACCGGATGATGTGGTAGATCATCTATTGGATGTTGAAGATCCGGAGCTGCTTTCGGATTTCGTAAGTTCTGCCCTCGTTTTGCCATTAGAAGAACAACAGCGACTGCTCGAAATGCGCACGCTGGACGAACGACTCCAGCAAATCGCCCTGCTGTTAAGCCAAGAAATCAGTGTGCTAGAACTTCGGGATGAGATCAACAATCAGGTACAGCAGGAGATGGATCGCAGCCAACGCGAAGTTTATCTGCGCGAACAAATGCGGATAATCCAGACTGAACTGGGTGAAGGTGACATCTTCCAGCAAGAAATAAATGAAGTGCGCGATCAAATCGTCAACGCGAATCTGCCAAATGATATTCAAGAGAGGGCGTTGAAGGAACTCTCACGGCTGATGATGATGCCGCCGATGGCCCCTGAGGTCGGCATCATACGCACCTATATCGATTGGCTGGTGGGATTGCCGTGGACTAAATCCAGTGACGACAATCTGGACATCAAGAATGCCCAACAAGTGCTTGATGAAGATCATTACGGTTTGCCTAAAGTAAAAGATCGTATTTTGGAGTACATTGCTGTACGTAAGATCGCAAGCAGCAAGATGAAAAGCCCTATTTTGTGCTTTGTTGGCCCCCCCGGTGTTGGCAAAACATCATTAGGAAAAAGCATCGCGCGTGCATTAGGTCGGGAATTTATCCGTGTGAGCCTGGGCGGTGTGCGCGATGAAGCGGAAATACGCGGTCACCGACGTACCTATATCGGAGCGCTGCCGGGACGTATTCTTCAAACTATGCGCCGGGCGGGGACTATCAATCCGGTATTTATTCTCGATGAAATTGATAAGCTGGGAGCCGATTTTAGGGGCGATCCATCATCTGCCTTACTAGAGGTGCTGGACCCAGAACAAAACAATACCTTCTCTGATCATTATCTCGAAATGCCCTACGATCTTTCTAAAGTATTGTTCATCACGACTGCAAACGATCTCGACCCAATTCCTGACGCACTCCTAGACCGGTTAGAGGTCATCGAATTCAATGGCTATACCGATGAAGAAAAATTAGCTATTGCCCGTAAGTTCTTAATTCCCACTCAACTTGAAGCGCACGGTTTGCAGGACGCAAAAATCAGCTTCGATACAAAGGCGATCAAAGCATTGATTCGTGAATACACCTACGAAGGTGGTGTGCGGAATCTAAACCGCGAGATTGCTAACGTCTGCCGGAAAATTGCGCGGTTGTTGGCTGAAGAGAAACCCTACTCGCCAAAGATGACGCGCCAGAAAGTGGTGGAATTGCTCGGCCCGCCAATCTTTACCAATCGACTGGCTCATAAGGAAGACAGCATCGGTTTGGTCACCGGCTTAGTTTGGACATATGATGGCGGAGACATTTCGGTGATCGAAGTGTCCGTATTACCTGGCAAAGGTAATCTGCTGATGACGGGACAACTTGGCGAAGTCATGCAAGAGTCAGTACAAACTGCACTCAGTTATGTGCGTTCACGCGCCCGCGATTTTGATTTACCAAGTGACGATTTCGAAAGCTATGACGTTCATCTGCATCTTCCAGAAGGAGCCATTCCAAAGGAAGGTCCATCAGCCGGTATAACGCTTGCTATCGCTATACTCTCGGCTTTCACCGAACGTAAAGTGCGAAGTCAATTCGCTATGACCGGTGAAGTGACTTTACGCGGGAAAGTATTAGCTGTTGGCGGAGTCAAAGAAAAAGTATTGGCAGCCAGACGGGCTGGTATCACTCATGTTATCTTGCCAGCCGAAAACAAGAAAGATCTGATCGACATTCCCAAAGAAGCTTTAGATGATTTGCATATCTCGTTTGTATCTGATATGCAGCAAGTTATTGACAAAGTTTTGCTTGCGCCACCGCCTGAAGGCCGCAAACGGGACAAAGACCGTCAAGATGAGGAAAAGGACGAGAAAGACGAGCCTTCAGAAACGGCGGTTCAAACATGAGTACATCGATTGATGAACTGTGGCAGCTTATTAAAAATGGACGCAACGTGCGTACAGAGTGGTTTAGCGAACAATCTGCGCCGGAGATGCTGGCAGACACATTGGTCGCCATGGCAAATAGTCATGGTGGTACGGTACTACTCGGCGTAACTGGTCACAATGGTAATATCATTGGTGTGCGTGATCCCGGCGAAACTATAGACACTGTTTTACAGGCAGCCCTCGCTATCGAACCGCATTTGATTGTACCGCTACCACAAGTTGTTCGGTTAAGCGGGAAATCAATTGTCATTGTTCAAATTCCAACTGGAATGCCTCACGTTTACAGTCTAAAAGGGCGCTATTTACAGCGGCAGGGAATCGATAATACACCACTTAATCCTCCAGACCTACGCAGATTGGTCGTGGAACGAGGTGAAGGTAGTTTCGAAACAGAAGTCGTTACTGAGGCAAGCCTAGACGATCTAGACTGGGAAAAGGTCAAATCCTACGCCAGCAGTCTCAGCGGTATGGGCGAAACCACTGCTGAACAAATCCTCCTTAAGCGGGGCTGTGTAGCCGAACTAAATGGAAAATTGAAGCCAACCTATGCAGGTATTCTCCTCTTTGGGAAAGATCCGCAGCGATTTGTACGTGGCGCAGACATTACCGCCGCACGTTTTGCGAGTGAAACAATGGGCGATACGTTTACCCGCCAAGACATGAGTGGGACATTACCAGACCAAATCCGACGTGCCGAAACGTTTTTGGTGGATCACCTCAGAAAAGGTGTACAACTGGGTTCAACAATGGCAAGAGCCGAAACATTTGAATATCCGATGGAAGCCGCACGTGAATTAGTGGTGAATTCTGTCGCTCACCGGGACTATCGGATTAACGGGGATGGAGTACGTCTGTTTATTTTTAGCAACCGTATGGAAGTCACAAGTCCAGGCAGACTGCCAGGTCCAGTGACTATCGCCAATATTAAGGATGAGCGTTTCTCGCGTAATCCAGCTATTGTCCAAGTTCTCTCCGATATGGGGTTTATCGAACGTCTGGGATATGGCGTTGACCGCGTTATTGACTTGATGCAGCAGCAGCAACTCAGTGCACCGGAGTTTGAAGAAACGGCCGGAGGGTTCCGGGTAATACTACGAAATGCGAATACCAAACATAAGCCGCAAGTGGCATTCGTAAGCCCAATGCCATCGCTTAACGGCAGTTACCGGGGCGTTGAGGTTAACCCGCGACAGGAAGAGGCGATTTTATTTCTCAGTCGTGAGGGCGGTAGCAAACGCATCACCAACAGTGACCTACAATCGCTCTGCCCTGATGTACATCCTGAGACCATTCGACGCGATCTAGCGGACTTGGTGACGAAAAATATCCTACGCAAAATGGGCCAAAAACGCGGTTCATATTATGTTTTCACGCCCGAATTAATCGAGAGCAAATAAGAACATGGCACGCATTCGAATTGCAATCTGGTTCGCTCTGTTTGTACTAGCAGGCTGCAATCTCAGCCAATCAGCAGAAACAACTGTTGAAACGCCTAGCCCTACACCCGCCCCAACGATTGCCGCATCGTTAAGCTGCGATGATCTTGTGACCACAGCCCTCAACAAAGCGAATCAAGTCTGTACAGGCTTAAGTCGCAACCAAGTTTGCTACGGCAACAATCTAATTGATGCAGAACTTCAAGCGAATGCCACGACAAATTTCAGCAAAGCTGGCGATATAGTCAATGTCGATTTGATTCGCCGCCTGACGACCGCTCCCCTTGACACCTCCAAGCAAGTGTGGGGTATCGCCATTATGAAAATACAGGCAAATTTACCCGATACACTACCGGGGCAAAATGTTACCTTTTTACTGTTCGGCAATGCAGTACTGGATAACATAACCCCGCAAATGCAGGCAGTGGTACTCAAAACAGGGGTGGGCGGATCAACGACTTGCAGTAATGCGCCAAAATCAGCACTCGTAATTCAGTCGCCGGAAGGCAGCCAAGCAACGATGTCAATCAACGGCGCAAGTATTTCACTGGGATCAACTGCTTATTTGACCGCAGAAGAAAACGCAGAGTTGACTGTTGCGACTATCGAAGGTTCCGCAGTGGTTAGTTCTGCCAATATTACCCGCGTGGTACAACCAGGAGCACAAGTACATTTGCCATTGGGCGGTGGCGACGGATTGCAGGTCAGTGGGCCGCCTTCACAGCCTGAACCTTTTGATGTACAAGCTGTGGGACAAGCACCTTTGCCGCTATTGGAACGTCAGGTGCAACTCCCACCGCCAATTGCTCCAGTGGTTGCTCCAACCAGGACTAACCTCCCAGCAGTACCAACAGCCTGCGCTCCACGTGGTGATTGGAATTTCAGCTACACGATTCAAACGGGTGATACACTGTTCAAGGTTGCCCAAAAGTTTGGCGTGAGCGTAACCAACCTCCAACAAGCCAATTGTATCGCAGACGCCAATCAGATACAGGTTGGGCAAGTGCTGCGCGTACCGACCGAGTTAGCAACCGCCCCCCCACAGGCCACTGCCCAACCGACCAACACACCTGCGCCAACAGCAGTTAACCCGAACCTGCGCGCAGATAGCACCCAATTGAAGCAAGGTGAATGCACAACCATCCGTTGGGATTTCACGAATATCAACCGGGTTTATTTTCAAGGGCAGCCAGTGACCACCAATAGTCAACAGGTCTGTCCAAGAGTGGACACAACATATACATTATTGCTGGTTTATCAGGACGGCAAACAAGTACCCTATTCAGTACGTATACTGGTTGCACTGCCGCAGACGACCACCGAGCCACCGGTTCCGCAATAGTTGAAGTCGTAGAGCAATCGTCGGCTTTCATCAATAGTGTGAGCAGGTTGAGCATGGTATTCTATTTCGTTCGGCAACCGTCCAGGCAGGAATTTCTACAATGAAGATCCAACATCTCTTTTTCCTAGTGATGCTATTGAGCGCGTCGTGTAGTGTGGCGGCTGCTCCAACGCCGACCGCACTACCAACGGTCACTGCATCCAGCACAGCAACAACTGCTCCGACAGAAACAGCTGTACCGCCTACCGAGACTGCAACAGCCACAAATACGGCTACGGAAATACCTACAATTACTCCGACAGCGACGATAACGCCTACAGCCTACCCAACTGCCCAAGCAACCGTAGGATTTATCTTTGACAATTGGGAACTCTTAACCGTATCAAAAGATATATTGAGCAGTTTGAGTTCGCCAATGCTGGCATTCGTCAACCAAAATGATAAAGATAACGTCCCGAATCAAGGAACGCCGCAACCGGCGACCGGATTAGAAACGCTCTATTATGTTGCGCCGAATAACTCTGGTGGGCGCATCGCAGTAGCACAACTAGCAGCCAGCACAAACAATCAAATCTATATTTCAGCGAACGGACATTCAGTAGCTTATTTCAAGGATGGTCGTGACAGCACCACCTCACAATCTGGCGGGTTATACATGCTCAGTCTGGATCAACGAATTAGTGGTCGCATTCTCCCGATTAATTCTTTGGTACAACGTGGATTTTTTAGTGATCCGGCATGGACACGAGATGGGTCGAGATTAGCGATGGCCGTTGCGACAGGCTATGATATCGATATTTTTGAGATTGGCAGCGATGGTGCCAATCTCAAAAATATGACCAACAACGGTTCATATGATATTTGGCCGTCATGGTCACCTGATGGCAGCAAATTATTATTTGTTTCAGATCGCGATACATGCCCAAGTTGGATTCCGAGTGATCCAAATGCCTGTGATCCATCCAAAACGCCACCACCGATTGAGGGCAATGTGGTGGGCAGTATCTATGTCATGGATGTCGAAAACGGTGAGACGCACAAACTTACTGATGAAAAGGTTAGTGAGCCTCCGCGCTGGTTGAATAATACAACCATCACCTTTGCAACAGGTGATCCAACTTTAGACGATCCACCACAGCGCCATTTATGGATTGAAGACATTACAGCGGGCATAGCGCAAGAAGTTAAGCTGATCGATGGAAGTGATGGAGCAATTCGTTTATCCGAAGCATGGGCGCCGGACGGCAGTGCGGTCGTTTACCAGAGTGTGACCAACAGTGCATCAGAAGTTATTGTGGCACGGCGTGATGGGACGCTTATTGGACGTACCAGCGAACTGAATTTTCCCCGATTTGGCATGAGTGCAACCTGGATGCCCGACAGTTCACGCATAGCGCTTGGCGGTGTCAGCGGCCAATGTCCTTATGGTGCGCGCGTGCTCGATTCAGCTTTCAACTTTGTCACACGCGGCAACCCACCCCCGGGGATGTGTAATCCCAGCTATTCACCTGATGGGCAGTGGCTGGCGTTTATTGGAGTGAATCCGCGTGTCGATGGACGTGTTGATATCCTAGTAGCCAATCAAAACGGTACGGGTGTTTCCAATTTAACTGGTGTACTCAAAGGAACGATTAACATAATCGGATGGGTCGGTGGTTCGTAAATATAGCCGGGAATAAACCGAAAAGGTATAGTTCTCCATATTGAATTATTTGATATTGGGTTTTTGCCAATATAGATCATTGGCGAAAGGAAATGAATATGGCTCAATTGACCGATAAAATCGCAATTGTTACCGGTGGAAGTCGAGGAATAGGCAGAGGAATCGCACTGGAACTAGCAAAACGTGGTGCGACCATCGTTGTCAATTACAACAGTAATATTGACGCCGCCAACGAGGTTGTCGAAAAGATCACAGCGGATGGTGGGAAAGCAATGGCTTTTAAAGCTGACGTAGGCGAAGAAGAAGGCGCGAATGGATTGGTGAAGGCCACAATTGACGCCTACGGGAAATTGGATATCCTCGTTAATAATGCAGGAACAACACGTGACAATCTGATTATGATGATGAAACCGGAAGATTTTGATACTGTCATTAAAACTAACCTCCGCAGCACCTGGTTATGTTCTAAAGCAGCGGTAAAAAGTATGATGCGAAAGCGTTATGGGCGCATTATCAACATCACCAGTATCAGTGGTATTGCAGGCAATGGCGGACAAACCAACTACAGCGCCAGCAAAGCCGGCATTATCGGGTTCACAAAGTCACTTGCTCGCGAAGTCTCTTCCCGCAACATCACTGTAAATGCTGTTGCCCCGGGTTTTGTATTGACGGATTTGACCAAAGATTTACCTGCCGAAATGACGAGTAAACTAAATGAAAATATTCCGTTGGGACGTTGGGGCAGTATCGAAGACGTAGCTTACTCTACGGCGTTCCTCGCCTCAGACGAAGCCGCCTACATCACAGGTCATGTCCTGGTGGTGGATGGCGGGATGGCGATGTAGGCGGAACCATGCCAACGATATTCTCAAAAATCATCGCGAAAGAGATCCCAGCGACTATTGTATTTCAGGATGACTTTGTAACCGCTTTTAAGGATATTAATCCGGTTGCGCCTGTCCATATTTTGATTGTGCCGAACATCGAGATTGCTTCGACCAACGATGTACTGCCTGACCATGAGCAAATGTTGGGGCATCTATTTACGGTTGCCAAGCAGGTGGCAAGGGAACAAGGGGTTGCAGACACAGGCTACCGACTCATTGTAAACAACGGCAGCGACTCGGGGCAAGAAGTGGCGCATTTACATGTGCATTTGATTGGTGGAAGCAAATTAGGACCGTTAGTGCAAACACGGGAATAAATTGCCGTATATTTTAAAGGGGCGAATGGAATATCATTCGCCCCTTTTGATTGAATACGCTTATTTAGCCGCAGTGGCTTCAGCCGTAGCCTCAATTGTGGCTTCGGCAGTCTTTTCCACGGTAGGTTGTGTGGTCGCCTCAGCGGTGACTTCAGCTGCAGCAGCTTGCGTGGCTTCCGCTGTAACTTCAGCAGGAACGCCACCAGCAGCAGCCAACGCCTGATCGATAGCATCCATTAACGATACGTTGCTAGCAACGTCAACAACATTACCATTCACCAGCAAGGCAGGTGTTCCCGCAGCACCCTGCAACCTAAAGGCGTTCACCGCCGCTGCTGCAACTGTGCCGGGATGATCACTGCTCATACATTGATCCCATTTGGCTTTGTCCAAGCCTAATCCATTTACACCGCCAACAAAGCGATTCTGGGAGAAGGCAGTATTGGCATAAGTCGTCTGCCATGTAAACAAGGCGTCGTAATAAGGCCAAAATGCACCCTGATCACCGGCGCAAATAGCAGCTTTAGCAGCGCCTTCCCCATTTTGAATACCACCTGTACCATATACAGGTACGTAGGTAAATTCAACTTCGCCCTTACGGATGCGATCCAGTACCTGCGGCCAAGTACCTGAATGGAATTCAGCACAATGGCTACAATCAAAGCTCGAATACTCGGTGACTTTGACTGGAGCATTCGCTTTGCCAAGGATCGGAAATCCTTTATCCGAATAACTTTGGTCAATACCCTGATAGCGGGTGGTTGCTCCCGCCGGGATTGGGGCTTCAGCAGGCACAGTAATCAGCAGTACGATTACCACTGCCAATACAGCTATTACTACACCGCCGATAGCGAAAGTGAGCTGTCGCTGCCGCTTTTTCTGCTGTTCGCGTTCCTTGCGGCGTTCCAGCGTTCGTGTACGACCCATCTTTTCCTCTTTCTTGAAAACAACTATCAACTACGACATACCAGAATGTTAAGTCTACTTCGTGTGGCGTAAAGTGCAACGGTTTCTTTGCGTACTCTCAGGCTTGCATATAACGGCGCATCCACGAGACGAGGTAGCCTACAATGTCAGATACATGTGCTGGTAGCTTGTCCACCAACATGGGATTCTTGAGTAACAAGTCCATATCAAAGCTCTCAGTGACATCAAAGGCAGTAGGCATAGGCGCGGCCTGTAACGCATTCTCAGCCGTTAATGGAGAAACCTGTCCGCGTGCGATCAGATCGACCGTCATGATTTGAATCTGCCGTATATCTTCATCATTTACCAAACGCAAACATACATTTCGTAACTTTCCAGATGAGTCGAAAGCTAAGGTCAATCCACCAAAAATGTCGAGGTGTGAACCATTGTAGGATAAATATTGGTCACCCTGTAAGTTAATCCGTCGAACGCTTGCATAGGTCATGAACACCTTACCAGCTTGATTTCGGTAAGCTGCAAGTGGGGTAAAAGTGATCCCAACCGGCAGATTGAGTTGAGGAACAACATGTTCGTGTAGAAAGTTGAGTGCCAATTCAGATGAGTCAACAGCAGCAGGTGTTTGCAGTTCGGGTAAATTGGTTAGGCTGGCAGTGAATTCGCGAGCGGCAGCAGACGACAAGATTTTCCGCCGGTCAAACACTTCAATCAAAAGATCCTTATATTTTCCATTATGCAGCAGATTATCAGCAGCTATAAAGGCCTGTGCCATATCAGCAAAAGTGAGTTCACAAACAGGGCCTAACTCAATGGCAGTGATAAGAAGATTGCCGACAATATCACGAGTACCATGTATTGCGATACGATCCGCTGGGACTTGACGCATCTGCTCGTAAATACCCACCATAATATCGTAAAATGCGCCGGTGAAAAGCCGCGAATAATTGTGCTTTTCGCGGGATAGTTCGAGTTCGGGATCATTTGGGTTAGTTGGCAAATTATCAAATGGAACATCCGTAAACTTGTTAAGCGCGTTACGCAGATATACTGTGCGACCCTGCACTGTTTCTCCCCGCGATTGTAACCGTTTTGTGACTTGCTCAGCGATCACGCTTATAAAATTGTCTATCCGCAAATCACCCTTTGTCCAATCCAGCAAGCGTTTGATGAGGGAATCATCATGCAAGGCAACCAAAACAGCCGTCATATCACCAAAACTCTCATGAAAAGCATTGGAACCAAGGCCAAATGATTCGTTATATAAATCGCGCATCCCATCGAGAATAGCGTGCCCCGTTTCATGGCTAACAATGTCAGCGCTTTGGGAAGATTGGATAACAGCTTTATCGTCTTGAAAACCGTTGAACCCCAAAAGGTGATCAAGTTCACTGTAATAAGCGTTACCGCCAATACCGGCATGTGGGTCAATCGTTAATCGTTCCTGCTGAAATGACCACGGTAGGGCGCGCTGGGCAAAGCGTTCGTACATGCGAAGTGTAAAGGTTGCATAGTAAAAACTATTTACTTGATCGAACTCCGGCTTACCCGGCCAAAACATATAATTCCCCTGCTCGTCAGGCCGGGCAGGTGTGGCAAGATGATCACGCACTTGAAAACGCATATTCACCAAGCCAGCCTGGATATAGCTTGCAGTCATTTGGCGCACTTCCGGATCACTGACAAATGGGTCTTGCGGATAGACCGTTACGTTGACAAAGCCCTGTCCTACCACTGGCTCTGGTTGTGACTGCGGTTGAAGTGTAAAGGTTGTCTCAGCCTTTCGGGCGACATTCGCAGGAGCATCCGACTCATTCTGTTCCTGTAGACGGCGAAGCAAATTAAAAGTCGAAGTGCTGTTATCGGTCATCAAGTAAAACTCCCGTTGACTGGCAACTAATATTCATCAATAGAGAGATTAATATAAAGCTTTTAGCTGGGAAAGTTATTAATAAAGCCAATCACATTTGTGGCAGTAAATCAATAAAAGCTGTAGACGCCTCATTTGGGATATAACGCTTGCGTACAGCTATCAAATAAGTACGGGAATTATCGACACCTTTTAGGGCAATGGTGCGGAGCGTTCCCTGCTGAACTTCCCGTTCAATGGCGATCTTTTGAATAAGCGCTACTCCCAAGCCTAATTCAACACTGCGTTTAATAGCTTCGGTTTCTCCAAGCAGGATTGTTTCGACACTCATCAGGGGGTCTTCACCGAACAAACGGGACACAGTGGTGTAAAGTGCTGAACCGGGTTCGCGCGTCAGGAGAACACGAGTTGCAATCTGCTCGATCCGAATGCTTTCATAATTCGCCCATTCGTCCTGTGGGCTGACGATTACTACCAGCTGGTCGTGCATAAAAGCTTTGGCCTCGATATCGGGATGCTCTGCGGGCGAACCGACTAATGCAATGTCAATTTCGCCCGCACTAAGCTGGGATAACAATTCCCCTGTATTGCCAACTACTAATCGCACACGATAGTCCACATGATTGGTACGATAGCGACTGAGCAGCCCAGGTAAAATGTAGGTCGCCAAAGTATGGCCGACACCTAATTTGAGCAATTGTTTGGTCAGACCAGCTTCATGACGAACAGCAACCAGCGCTTCATCAGCCAGTTTAAGGAGACGCTCCCCATAAGCAAACAGAACTTCACCCGAAGCGGTCAAACGCATTTTGCGAGTATTACGGTCTATCAGGTGAACACCCAATTCGCTTTCCAAAGTGGCGACCTGTTGACTAACTGTAGGCTGTGTCATATGCAGCATGGCAGCAGCGCGCGTAAAGCTGCCGAGACGTGCAACAAAGACGTAAATACGCAGCCGATGAACATCTAGCATTATGATTTATTGAAGCGGCCTATGAATCCCATTAAAACTATCCATTTGAATAATAACTAAAAGAAGCATAGGATTCAACCAGAATACTAGTCATCAACAGTTAACCCATAACAGTTTCATTCCTTGACTCTGTTCGTGCATCCATTGAGACTGACACGAACTGGATGTTTTGAGTAAAATTGGTAGCGATTTCCTTTTGGTGATAAATGATAGTGTTTTTACGATCAACGGGTAGCAGCGCCGGATTAGTCATCCGGTTTAAACAGTTTTGGACGACTCAACAACGAGAGGACGACAAATGGCAAAGATATTGGATAGCTTTGGAACACGCGGCACCCTGAACAGCGCAAAGGGTGAAGCAACAATTTACCGGCTCAACAAACTCACAGAAAAGGGTATTGGTCACGTCGACAAACTGCCCTTCAGCATCAAGATATTATTGGAAAATGCGCTTCGCAACCTTGATAACTTTCAAGTGAACGAAGAGGCCGTTCAGAATCTCGCGAATTGGGATGGTAAGAACGTCAAGCAGGTCGAAATTCCCTTTAAACCTGCGCGCGTCATCTTACAAGACTTTACCGGTGTCGCCTGCGTTGTTGATCTGGCCGCGCTTCGCAGTGCAATGGTTCGCATGAACGCCGAACCCAAGAAGATCAACCCCACTATTCCAGTTGATTTGGTGATCGACCATTCGGTACAAGTCGACCGCTTCGGATCCGCCAACGCAATTATGATAAATTCCTCGCTGGAATTCGAACGAAACCAAGAGCGTTATGAATTCCTACGCTGGGGTCAAAACGCCTTTGACAACTTTAAGGTCGTACCACCGGCAACCGGAATCGTACACCAGGTGAATCTGGAATACCTCGCCAAGGGCGTACAGTTGTTTACCGATGATGAAGGGCGCAAGGTACTTCTGCCCGATTCATTAGTCGGTACAGACAGCCACACCACTATGATTAATGGGCTGGGTGTGCTGGGTTGGGGTGTTGGTGGCATTGAAGCCGAGGCAGCCATGCTCAACCAGCCCATCTATATGCTTATGCCAGAAGTAATCGGCGTTAAGCTGACAGGCAAAATGCGCGAAGGGACAACGGCAACCGATCTAGTATTGGTCATCACCCAAATTCTGCGTAAGAAGGGTGTGGTCGATAAGTTCGTTGAGTTTTTCGGCAACGGTTTGAGCAAGCTCTCGCTGGCAGACCGCGCGACAATCGCGAATATGGCTCCTGAGTATGGCGCGACAATGGGCTTCTTCCCGGTCGACGATGAAACGCTGAGCTATATGCGCCGTACTGGCCGTGATGAAGCGCTCGTCAAGACTGTGGAAGCTTATTACAAGGAACAAGGCTTGTTCCGTACTGATGCTACATCTGACCCGGAATTTACCGAAGTGGTCGAGTTAGATCTGAGTAGCGTCGAGCCAAGCATGGCGGGGCCAAAACGTCCGCAAGATCGTGTTCTGCTGCGTGACATGAAGGAAACCTTCGAGCAGAGCCTGCGCTCACCCATCGACAAGCGCGGCTTCGCACTAGATGAAGCGGCTATTGAAAAAACGGCGATGCTCGGTCAAAACGGCAACGCAGTCGAAGTGGGTCACGGTGTTGTGGTGATTGCGGCTATTACAAGCTGTACGAACACCAGCAATCCATCCGTGATGATTGGCGCGGGTTTGGTGGCAAAGAAAGCCGTTGAGCGTGGCCTAGTTGTAAAACCCTACGTTAAAACGAGCTTAGCACCTGGTTCGCGTGTGGTGACAGAATATCTGGATAAGGCCGGATTGACCCCTTATCTACAAGCGCTGGGCTTCTATACGGTCGGTTACGGGTGCACGACTTGTATCGGTAACAGCGGCCCTCTGCCAGAGAAAATCTCGAGCGCGATTAAAGAAAGCAATCTGGTCGCGAGCGCGGTGTTAAGCGGTAACCGCAACTTTGAAGGCCGCATTAATCCGTCGGTCAAGGCTAACTATCTGGCGTCGCCACCGTTGGTCGTGGCTTACGCGCTCGCCGGTACAGTGGATATCGACCTGGCAACTGAACCTATCGGGCATGACCGTGACGGCGAGTTGGTGTATCTGAAAGATATTTGGCCGACTCAGGACGAAATTCTGCATATGGTACAGAACACCATAACACCTGACTTGTTCAGAACCCAATATGGGAACGTGTATACCGGCAATACCATGTGGAACGAAATCCCCACTTCCAGCGGCTCGGTCTACAGCTGGAACAAGAAGAGTACCTACATTCAAGAGCCACCATTCTTTGTTGACCTGTCGGCAGATGCCAAACCGATTGCGCCAGTTGCCGGTGCGCGCGTACTAGGGTTATTCGCAGACTCGATTACAACCGACCATATTTCCCCGGCAGGCGACATCGCGCTGGACAGCCCAGCCGGCCGTTATCTGATGGAAAATGGCGTGGAGAAAAAAGACTTCAACACGTATGGTACGCGACGTGGCAGCCACGAAGTTATGCTGCGCGGGACGTTTGCAAACATACGTCTGCGTAACAACCTTGTTCCCGGTACTGAGGGTGGGGTAACAGTTCATTTTGGTGAAGGCAAGGTAATGAGTATCTACGAAGCGGCTATGAAATACATCAACGAAGGTACACCGCTGATTATTCTGGCAGGCGCGGATTACGGTATGGGATCCAGCCGTGACTGGGCAGCCAAGGGGACTTACCTGCTGGGTGTGAAGGCAGTCATCGCCAAGAGCTTCGAGCGCATTCACCGCAGCAATTTGGTGATGATGGGCGTTCTGCCTCTGGTCTTCAAAGACGGCGAAGGTTGGGAAGCATTGGGACTGAACGGTACCGAAAAGTACGAAATCCTAGGGCTGGATGACAATCTGCAACCGGGGCAAGAATTGACGGTTAAGGCTATAGCAGCCGATGGAACGGTCAAGGAATTCCAAGTGACAGCGAAGATTAATACGCCGGTGGAACTCGAATACTATCGTAACGGCGGCATACTCAACACCGTTTTGCGGAACTTCCTGAAACAGTAAGAAAGTCAGTAGTCGTTAGCTATTAGTCTTTAGTTCTAAGAAACACCCGAGCTCTTTCGAAATCGGGTGTTTTTATTTGGAATGCCTATCAAGCTAATCATTCCAAAATTGGCATGGTTCGATAAAATGGGCGCCCCATCGAGTTTTTGGAGAGCAATTCTGTGAACACAACTGCTTCAAACCGCAGACTATATAAGCATTTGGACTTCGTGACCGCTTCATTGGTAGCCGTGTTGATTGTCTCGAACATCGCAGCCAGCAAGCTGATGCAAATCGGCCCTTTCCAGTTTGATGGAGGGACGTTTCTATTTCCACTGTCGTATATTTTCGGTGATGTACTAACCGAGGTTTACGGTTATAAATCCAGCCGACGGGTTATTTGGACGGGCTTCTTCTGGATGTTTGTGACCGCAATTACGCTGGCAATTGTAGACGGAGCTACCCCCGCGCATGGTTGGGATCTTCAAAGCAGTTTCCATGCCATTCTAGGGCAGACTATGCGTATCGTGATCGCGAGTTTATGTGGATTCCTCGCGGGAGAATTTAGCAACAGCTATGTACTCGCGAAGATGAAAATCTGGACGCAAGGCAAATTCCTTTGGACGAGAACGATTGGATCAACGATTGCGGGTGAAGGCGTAGATACGATTGTATTCACAGTGATTGCGTTCGCGGGTACGATCCCAAATGAAGTTCTTTTGAACCTGATCATCTCGGGCTATTTGTTCAAGGTGGCGATTGAGGCTGTTTTTACGCCTGTGACCTATCGGGTCGTGAACTGGTTGAAAGATGTCGAGAAAGAAGATTACTACGACGTTGGAACGAACTTCAATCCGTTTTTGATTGGGGATGTGAATGCTGGAACACCTCAAAAAAGTGGATAACTTTTGGTTTGATACAAATTGCAAAATTCATGGCAATTGTGGCAGATTTTGCAATACTTCCGCCGAAATTGCGGGCGGAAGGCCCGGCTAGTGGCGCTGAATCGACAATTTTGTGCAGCGGGATGTTCGGCTGATAGCGCCGAATTGGCACAAATTTCGCGAATGGCTCCCGTATGTCCGCCGCGTGGCAAATGTCAGTGCCGGTGCAGCAAATAGCAGGGAGTAATCCGCTGAACATGCAAAGGCAAATGCGCTTTAACCACTGAAATACAAAGAGAAAAGATTGCAAGAAAGATCCCTTTTAGCCGCAAACAGGCGGGAAAACACCAAATAGCCCCAAGTCTCATTATAGAACAAGTGTTCACAAAATTCAAGTTATAAGATGGTATGAAAGCGGTAGGATACCAATTGGTATGTAATGTCGTTGTAAGCGCGGGAAAAGTGGGTAATAATGGCGGACACTATGGAAAAACAAAACGTAATCATTTATTCCGATGGGGGCGCAAAGCCTAATCCCGGTGCGGGCGGGTGGGCGGCACTGCTGATTCGAGACGGGCAAATAGAGGAAATCAGCGGACGTGAAGACAACACAACCAACAACCGGATGGAATTGACCGCCGCTATTATGGCGCTGGAAGAGTTGGGGAGTGGGTGTAAGGTCGAATTCCACACGGATAGCCAATATCTGAAGAACGGGATCACCCAATGGATGGCAAACTGGGTGCGAAAAGGTTGGATGACGGCCAATAACCAACCGGTTCAAAACCAAGATTTATGGGAGCGACTGCACGACGCCATCCAAGATCATGATTTGAAATGGAATTGGGTCAAAGGCCATGCAACCAGCAAATATAACAACCGTGTTGATGAGCTGGCGACTGCGGCACGTGAGCGCAAAGAAGCAGCGCCAATGGCAATGCCCGCAGCGAAAGCAGCAGCCGAGACGGATACACAGCTTTATGTTTACTCCAACATGGATTACGGCAGCAAAGTTGGTGGTTGGGGCGTGACGGTGGTCACAAAAGACGGTAAAAAGATTTTTAACGGCAGTGAAAGTAATTCATCAGATAACCAACTGGTGCTGGCAGGTTGTGCGCGGGTATTGGAAGAATTATCTGGCCCGCAAACAATTACGGTTTACAGTGATAGTGAGTACCTGACCAACGGCATGAGCAAATGGCTGGCAGGGTGGATGAAACGCGGTTGGAAAACAGCCAGTGGTGAGCCGGTTAAGAATCAGGCGTTGTGGAAGCGGCTATATGAAGCTGCCAAGCCTTACTCTATCCAGTGGGAACATCTGGAGAAATTTGAGAATGCGAACAGCAAACTCGCACACGAGGCAGCCAAGAAGGCGATCCAAACGGTTAGTGGATAGCGAAGACAGGTTATGTAATAGGATCATCTCCACAGTCTAGCCCTCCCCTGCAAACGATTTCACAAGACAACCGTTTTGCAGCGATGAAGGAAAAAAGTACACCGGAAGAAGTTCTAACAACTTTTAGGAGTGTCGTCTCCTGAACGCAAGCGATGGAGGGAACACATGGGTTATCAATTATTTCGGTCACGATATAAAGTCAATCAAGAGCGGAGTCAGCGTTAGCCATGCCCACCTTTTCCAAGCGCGTCTCGACGTTCGGGACAACCATTTTCAGTGAGATCAACAACCTCGCCGCGCAATACGGTGCCGTCAACCTGGGGCAAGGTCGCCCAGATTTTGACACCCCAAACGATGTCATCCAAGCCAGCGTTAAGGCGCTTATGGATGGGCAGCACAACCAATATCCGCCGGGGAATGGCACAGCAGAACTCCGCAAAGGCGTAGCTGACCATGCTAACCGCTTTTATGGACTGAATATTGATCCAGATCGTGGTGTACTAGCAACATCAGGTGGGACAGAGGCGGTGTTCTCGTCAATTCTCGGATTGGTTGATCCCGGTGATGAGGTAATCGTCATCGAGCCGTATTTCGACAGTTATGTGCCAAACCTGATTATGGCGGGGGCGATTCCGGTTTATGTGCCGCTGCATCCGCCGGAATGGACACTCGACCCTGATGAGCTGCGAAAAGCGTTTACACCTAAGACACGGGCCATTCTGTGGAATTCGCCGCAGAACCCAACCGGACGGGTATTTACTGTCGAAGAGATGACAGTCGTAGCAGACTTGTGTAAAGAGCATGATGTAGTGGTCATCGCGGATGAGGTCTATGAACATCTGGTGTTCGAGCCAGCGCGGCATGTACCGATGGCAACCCTGCCGGGAATGTTTGAGCGCACCGTGACCATCAACAGTTTAGGCAAAAGCTACAGCGCGACCGGTTGGAAACTCGGATGGGTGTATGGACATCCTGATCTGGTAGCGGGAGCAATGCGCGCGCACCAATTCGTGACCTTCGCCGTGCACCATCCGTCGCAAATTGCGGCGGGGTATGCGCTGCATTTGCCGGGGTCGTATTATGAAGAATTCCAAGCGATGTATACGGTCAAGCGCGACCTGATGATGGAAGCGCTAGCAGGCGCAGGTATCAAGGCGAAAGTTCCCGAAGGCACATATTTCGTATTGGGTGACTTTTCGGACGTCTTCGACGGTGACGACATGGCCTTTACCCAACATCTGATCAAGGAAATTGGGGTAGCCTGCATCCCGCCCTCGCCTTTTTATTGTGAGGAGCATCGACACATCGCGGGCAAGCTGGCACGGTTCGCATTCTGTAAGAGCGAGGATACGCTGCGGCAGGCTGGTGAACGGATGAAGAAGTTAAAGCAGTAGGCATTGGTGCGGCTTTAAGAACTACAGCCATAAGCGTCCTAACGCGCTATGCAAATTTACTATAACTGGAAGGTTGAGCACCAGACGACCGAGAAGCAATGTGCCACCTTCCAGCATCACGAATTGAAAACCGAGTAACAGCCAGCGATCACGCCCGGTGAGGCCGTTGAGGATTTTGTTGCCATGCAAACGCAGGTTGTAGCGATAGGCGATAATCGGAGCAGTTAATAAGCCTGAAAAGAGATAGGTGAGTATGGGTGAATAGCGATGTTCTAAGCTGGTGCGGGTCATTATGGACATGTTATGGAAAATTGATTCGCGGACGACACCGCCTAACAAATACAGTGCTTGAACACATAAGGCCGATATTGTCCACGTAATGACCAAGGTCTGAGCCTCTTGAATCCAATGAGCATTTTCATCTTTGGTATGCGAAACCCAGTAGTACGATAAATAGGCCACTAACAGAATGAGTGGTATATCAATTATGCTTCTGGTGGTTACAGCCCACAGTGTCTCAATCAGCCAATAACCGAGCAAGTCGAAGTGAATTCGAAACTGCTGCTCATATATCCCTTTGTAGGATAGACCTAACGCCAAATGATATAAGCCAGAGGATACTAGCAGTGTGGACACGACAGTCAAAATGAACCGTCGCCACGTGGAAGCGGCGATTTCATCATTTAGGACACTGAATTTTCGAAGCACGATACGAAGGGCGTCCGACCAGATTGACCGCACTTCGGCAAGCAATGTCGGAAACCGTTTTGGGCTAGAATCTTCGACCTGTAGAGGCATATTTCCTCGTTGAGTCCATGTTTTTGACACGGTCACAAATTTGTTTTACTTGTTTCACCGATTAGGTACGGTTACACTTATTAATGAGAATATTTCACGTTGATGTTATTGACAACTACTTTTTAGGTGATTGATATGCTTATCGTGAATAATATCAATATCGTCAATCAAACTAACGAATAGAGGGCAGCCGTGACTGGTACTACAAACAAAACAGATTTGATTGCACACTATTCACAACATCCAATGGATTCAAAATACATGCGGCTGGTCGCCCATGATGTTCGTAACCAGATGAACTCGATTATGATGGCAGCCGATATGTTACGCGAAGAATTAAAGAATACCGAGGGTAATTCGCCAAAATACGTTAACATGATCAGCAGTGCCAGCGAAGATATTTTAGTCATTCTGGAGGCGGCGGTTACAGCACTGGCCAAACAGAATGTCGCAAAAGTTTCCGAGTGATCATGCTACAGGATCAAAAGCCGAGAAAGTGATTTCAGAATGGGCCGACCAATTATATATGTTCCGGCTAATTCCCCTGATGTTTGGCAAACATTCTTAGCCGATCCGCAATTACACTGGAAAACGGGATACTCTGCCCGAACATTGGCCCATGCATGGCACGCACAACACGGTTTCCCACCAGAAATCCAAACCCTATTTAACCAATCCAATTTCGCTGCTTTTCAAAATATGATCCCGTTACTCGTACTGCCCGAATATAAAGTTCCCCTAAAGGGTCATGGCAAAGACTCGCAGAATGACCTGTATGTGTTAGCTAAGGCGAGTGACAATCAGTTGGTTTCGATTACGGTTGAAGGCAAAGTCGAAGAGTCATTTGGTACGACCATACAGCAGTGGAAACAATCGAGCAAGGGTTTTAGTGAGAACAAACATATCCGATTGACTTATTTGCAGGAACAGCTCGGGCTTGAAGACATTCCTGCTACTATTTATTATCAGCTTTTACATCGCAGTGCGTCAGCCGTGATCGAGGCGAAACGGTACAATGCAAAATATGCAGTGATGCTGGTACACTCATTCAGTCGGCAGAGTTCGTGGTTCGATGAATATGCGCAGTTTATCGCACTTTATGGTCAAGTGGCTGTAAAAGACAAACTGTTTCAGTTACGGTCGTTAGGTGATATTGAACTTTTTCAGGATGGGTCACAGGTAATCCAAAATACCTGAGCTTATAACTATGCCTTCGCAAATCCTCAAGTTCTGGAAGCCATATGATGTCCTAACCCAGTTTACCGATATGCAAGGTAGACCGACGCTGGCGGATTATGTTCGCATACCCAATGTCTATGCGGCGGGACGGTTGGACAGAGACAGTGAAGGTCTGCTGCTGCTCACCGATGACAACAAACTTAAGACACGGTTGACCGAGCCGCGCTATGCCCATCCGCGCACGTATTGGGTACAGGTGGAACGGATACCGGATGAAGCGGCATTGAGCAAGCTGCGACACGGTTTGGAACTGGGTGATGGGCCGACGAAGCCCACGATTGTGAAACTTCTGGACACTGCGCCGGATCTGCCACCGCGAGAACCGCCGATTCGGGTGCGGCAAACCGTGCCGGACTGCTGGCTGCAACTGACGCTGACTGAGGGACGTAACCGACAAGTGAGAAGGATGACGGCAGCGGTCGGACATCCGACACTGCGATTAGTGCGCTGTGCGATTGGGAACATCACGCTGGCGGGGTTACAACCGGGAATGTGGCAAGCATTGAGTGACGCCGAAGCCAACGAACTGCGACGCAGCGTGAAGTTGAAATAACACGTGACACAAACTTATTACACTTCCTCATATATGCCGAATTTTGCTTACAGCGAAGCCGATTTGCGGGCCAACCGGCAGGGGATGCTCACGCAAGATCAATTCCAGATTGTTGAGGCGGTGTATCAGGCACGGCAGCGCGGAGCCAGACAAACTTTGATTTTGTTCGCTATCTGGATACCTCTGCTGGTAATCATTGGTGGGGTGATTGAATACAATCAATCCGGAAAAAGTTTGGGTGAATTTCTGCCTGCTGCCCTGCCCGTGCTATTACTAATTGCAGGAGTGATGGTTGTGTTGATGCTGATTTCATCGGCGTTCACTGCGTTCATCTCACGGGACGCTCGCGACAAGCACATCAGTGTGGCGGAGGGTGAGGCACATGTTGTTGAAAGACCAGCAAACACCCGCTATGAACGGTCTATGCGTTACGAGTTGGTTTTACGGAAAGGATCACTAAATAAGCAGCAATTCCGATTTGCTAACCATGTATCGGTGACACATTTTGAGGACGGCAAAAGTTACCGTATCTATTACATCAAGTACTACCCATTTCCCTTGATGCTGTCGGCAGAGGAGCTATAAGCCTGTAATGTGGGAAATGTGATTTTGATATTGGGATATGCTAGGATTGGCAAATTTGTTCGACGGTAGTATAACAAGAATTATATGAAATCGGCATTAACAAAGAGCCAAAATTATGATCGAACAACAGGGTCTATTCATCGCCATTGCGGGGAACATCGGTGCGGGGAAAAGCACGCTTACAAGCATGTTGAGTACCGAGTTTGGATGGGAACCGTTTTACGAGGCCAACGCGGAAAATCCGTATCTGGCAGACTTCTATCAAGACATGGAGCGATGGAGTTTTCACTCGCAAGTCTTCTTTCTTGGAAAACGGTTAGAACATCATCATCAGTTGATTTTGCACCCGGGCAGTGTGGTACAAGACCGAACCGTTTATGAGGATGCAGAAATTTTCGCACGCAATTTGTACGAACAAGGCAATATGGCGGCACGGGATTATGATGCTTACCGACGTTTGTACGAGGCGATTAGTGCGTTTCTACCCCCACCCGACTTGATGATTTACCTCGAAGCGAATGTCGATACGCTGCTAAGACACATCAACCGGCGCGGACGCGATTACGAACGCAATATGTCACCTGAATACTTGTCACGGTTGAACCGGCTTTATAATGAGTGGATTGGACGCTGGAAAGCATCTGAAGTTTTGCGTGTCGAAATTGACGGAATAGACTTCCAACATAATAGTGAAGACTTCGCACAAATCCGCGATGCGATCGCTAACCGCCTGCCTTTTATGAATTCTCGCTGAAAACTTAAGGCATCTCTATAGACATATCTTACAAGTCATGCTAAACTCAGATGAGTTTATTAATATGATTCATCTGATGAATAGTGTGAATTGTGACTGAGATACGGCTTGACTCCGATCTACTTAACTACATAATCAAGAACGGTTATCAACCGGGTGACCGCCTGCCAACAATCAGTGAATTGCAGGAAGCGGAAAATCTCGGCATCAGCGTAAGCAAGGTTCGTGAGCAGCTCGAAGTAGCCCGGGCACTCGGTCTGGTTGATGTGCGCTCTAAGACGGGCACACACCTCAAAGAATACAGCTTTACACCGGCCGTTCGTTTAAGCCTTTTCTTCGCACTTGCCACTGACCTGGGATACTTTGAACTCTTTAGCGAACTCCGCACCCATATTGAGATGGCTTTCTGGCACGAGGCGTGTTCGCAGATTACCGACGCGGATAAAATAGAACTCCGACATTATGTCGACGCTGCACGCCTCAAGCTGCACGATACACGCGTCCGCATCCCATTTGAAGAACATCGGGCTTTTCATCTCACCATTTTTAAACATCTTGACAATCCATTTGTCATCGGCCTGCTCGAAGCCTACTGGGACGCATACGAAGCGGTCGAACTGAACCGCTATGCCGAGTACGGTTATCACACACAGGTTTGGGACTACCATGAACGCATCCTGAACGCGATTTGCGCGGGTGACTACAGCGCGGCACAGGAAGCTTTCATGCAGCATACCCGTTTACTGCACCATCAGCCGAGAATGCAGGACATGGAACACGGGGCCGAAATTATTGAGTCAAAAGTCACCGAATAGGCCGCAAGGCGCAGTACGCAGACCACCTGCGAAAAGGAAAGATTTATGGTTTTAGATGTACAGACTTCCCAGACTAAGTACGAAGGTCAAAAGATCGTCAATGATTTCTCGTTGACAGCGGCCACCAAGAACGGTACAGGCAGCCAGACTTCCAATAATGTGCTGGTCCTGTCGCTGTTCAAGATGGGTATTCCGGTAAACGGCAAGAACCTGTTCCCGTCGAACATTAAGGGTTTGCCGACATGGTATACCATCCGTGCTAACAAAGATGGCTACATCGCACGGCAAAATGCGGCCGCTATCACTGTTGCACTCAATGTGGATACAGCAGCCGAAGACGTTCAGAAAGTTCCGCCCGGAGGGGTTTGCATCCTGCCACAGGAATGGAACTGGACAAAGAGTCGCACCGACATCACTTACTATGAAATTCCGGTTGACCCGATGGTCAAAGAAGCTGGCATCAACGTTGACCTACGCGAACGTGTTGCCAATATGGTTTATGTAGGGGCAGTCGCACAACTTTTTGAAATCCCGCTGGATATTGTGTGGCAAGCCCTGTTAAGCAACTTCAAGGGCAAAGAAAAACCAGCCAAGATCAACTTTGACATGGTAAAGAAAGCTTACGATTGGACAGCCGCCAACATCGTCAAACAAGATCCGTATGCATATGAAACTATCCCCGGTGGCAATCCGAACAAGATTATCATCACCGGCAACGAAGCTGGCGGTTTAGGCGGTCTGTTCGGCGGCGCACAGGTAGTGGCCTGGTACCCAATTACACCATCTACCAGTCTGGTAGATGCCATGTTCGATCATCAAGATCTGCGTAAAGATCCTGAAACCGGCGCGAATACAGTTGCTATTGTGCAAGCTGAAGATGAAATTGCAGCCATTGGTGCTATTATCGGTGCCGGTTGGGCGGGCGCGAGGTCTATGACTGCCACCAGCGGCCCCGGCATTAGCTTGATGGCGGAGTTCACTGGCCTGGCCTACTTCGCAGAAATCCCTTGTGTCATTTGGGACGTTACGCGCATCGGCCCCAGCACCGGACTTCCCACCCGTACCAGTCAAGGTGATCTATTATTCATCCACTTCTTAGGGCATGGTGACACACGACAGGTTACGCTGTTACCCGGAAGCGTGGCTGAATGCTTCGAATTTGGCTGGCGCGCAATGGATTACGCGGAAGAATATCAAACACCTGTATTCGTCATGAGCGATCTTGACCTTGGCATGAACAACTGGATGAGTGATCCATTCACATATCCGACCGAAGGGCTGAAACGTGGCAAGACACTTAACCTCGAAACATTGACGCAATTTATTGCTGATAAGGGTGAGTGGTACCGCTATAAGGATTACGATCAGGATGGTATCCCATACCGCACAATTCCAGGAACCGACCACCCGAAAGCAGCCTACTTCACACGTGGTACCGGCCATAATGAACGGGCTGGATACAGTGAACGCAGCGAAGACTGGGTGACGAACCTTGGTCGAATTAACAAGAAAATCAACAGTACCCGCGCAACCCTACCCCAACCAGTGATTAAGTTAGGCAAAAACAGCAAGATCGGTATTATCTCGTTCGGTTCAAATGATCCTGCAATTCTGGAAGCGCGTGACCGTTTTGCGGCTGAGGGGATCGAAGTCGATTACATGCGTATTCGCGCACTTCCGCTCGCGCAAAGTGTTCATGACTTCATCCATTCACATGAACATGTCTATGTCATTGAAAACAACTTCGATGGTCAGATGTCGCAGATCATCCGCATGGAAACGAATAAGAGCACAGAACACATGGTGGCACTGCCACTGGGCGACGGGCTTCCAATGACAGCACAATGGGTTTATGAAACAATTAGTTCACACGAGGTGAAGTAGAGAATGGCACCAAAGACAAACTCACTCGGTCTCGAACGCGAAGTATATAAGGCTGGCAAGAGCACGCTTTGCCCCGGTTGCGGTCACGACTCGATCGCTAACCAAATTATCAGCATGGCTTATGAACTGGGGATTAACCAGCATAATGTCATCAAACTGAGCGGTATCGGCTGCTCAAGCAAGAGTCCGGCGTACTTTCTTGGACGCGCACATGCGTTTAATTCGGTGCACGGACGTATGCCCTCGATTGCGACTGGCGCAACATTAGCAAACCGCAGTTTGACGGCTATTGGCGTCAGCGGTGATGGCGACACCGGCAGCATTGGTTTCGGTCAGTTTAAGCATCTGGTACGCCGCAATGTGCCGATGGTCTATATTATCGAAAATAATGGTGTCTACGGCTTAACCAAGGGTCAATTCTCGGCCACATCAGATGCCGGCCAAGTTCTTAAATACTACGGCAAGAACGAACTACCCGCGCTGGATTTGCCTTTGGAAGCGATTATCGCAGGCTGTACATTTGTGGCACGCAGCTTCTCCGGTGATGCCAAACAGGTTCAAACGCTACTTAAGGCGGCTATCAGCCATCGCGGAACCGCAGTACTAGATATCATCAGCCCATGCGTAACCTTTAACAATGCGGATGACTCGAACAAGAGCTACAGCTACGGCAAGGAACACGAGATTCCGCTCCATGAAATCACCTATTATGAACGGGGTGCTGTTCCACCTCGTGAAGAAATCATGGTTGGGGAATACCCCGCGGGCGAAGTGATTGAGGTCACAATGCACGACGGTTCATTCATTAAGCTCAAGAGTGTGGATAAAGACCATGACCCACGTAACCGTGAGTCAGCGATCCGCGTGCTTGAAAAGGCAACGATGGAACAGCAGTTCCTGACCGGGTTGCTGTACTATGAAGAACCACGCGCGACACTGGCAGACACTCTGCAAATCACACAAACCCCCCTTGTTCACTTGCCAGAAGAAAAACTGCGTCCCTCTAAGGCCGCGCTGGAAAATGTAATGAAGGGCTTCATGTAATCAGCGTTTGCTGACTACATTGATCATAAACAAAGGACGTGCCTTTCGGCACGTCCTTTTTGTTATTCGTAAGCCAGCGCCAGCAGCGGGATTTCTAGCTCGTGCGGGGTGAGGCCACCGTGATGTCCGTAAAACACCATCTCGTAACGCCCCTTCTCATACCACCATACCGTTTCGCCGCTGTAGGGCAAAATCACCAGATCAGCCACCCGCTGCAAAAACTGTTCGGATGGTGCTGGGCCAAAGTAACCCTGCGCGATTAAGTCCGATACACGGCGCACTTCCGCTTTGCCTTCAAGTGCGGGATGCATTGTGAGGAGGTTAAAAGCGTCGTCAATGTGATCTTGTTTAATGTAGATGAACAAATCACGTGCCGAACCACCGGGAATAAGCAGGCGACCATCGTCATCTGTGCGAATATGTGGAGTCAGCTCAGGAATACTGTGGTTGAGATAAACGGTCCTATCCGGAAATACATCATCCTGCCCGTGATCCGCAGTCAGCAGCAATAAGGTTTTACCCGCTTTACCCGACAGTGTCGCATGAAGGAGCTTTTCGGCAGCGACAAAAAAGGCGTCGACTTCAGCAGCAAAGTACGGCGAGGGCGGGCCATATTTATGTCCGACAGAGTCAATCGGATCGTAGTAGTAGTAAAAGTAAGCCTTTTGCCGCTCCGCCGCAACCGCATCAGCCAGGTTGAGCAGCCCTTCGGACATGGTTTTGAAGCCGTGTAACTCCGCCCCACGCAGCGCTAAGTCAGCAAAGCCACCATTGGTATAAGCTGCATTTTGAAAGACATGTGAGTTCACACCATGCGCCTTAAGCTGTTCGTAGATGGTTTGGAAACCGAGTGCGCTTCCCACGTTCAAACCCGGTGGTAGTTTGATGGTGCCATTTTCCTGATCACCAGCGTACGAGAAGATCAATGGTGCGATCATCCGCCCAAGCAGCGGTTCATAGTAGAACCATTCGTAGATGCCGGTTTGTCCGACTGATTGACCAAGATGAATGGTCGTTAGGTGGGCAGCAGTGGTTGAAGGAAATTGTGACGTAATTTTGGAAGCAACACCCTGCTCGATAAAGCGTTGGAGGAATGGATAACGTTCGGCATACTGTTCAAAGAAACGCCAACCAAAAGCGTCTACGTAAAGCACAACGACTTTATCATATTGCGACGGTAACCCTGACAGTACATCAGGAGCAAAACCGAGTTCACCTGTGCCCGTTAGTGTATGGCGAATTAACTGAGGGAGACCAGCAAAACAATAGTTTCCGTAGGCAGGTTTGGTGAAATGTCTACCTTGACGTAAGGCATTGACCGTCTCAACAGCGTTTTGGTTAATCACGATTACAGCCTCGCGGCCACTCCTTTGACTATACGCAAAATTGATACACGTTCGGGTGCAGGTTGTGCACCTAACAAAATGTTGACAAGAGCTTCCGAGAGTTTTGGGCGACTCGCCGCCAGCGGAACCAGCCAATTTAGTGCACGGCGATTGAGCGCCATGCGGCTGACACGCTCGGAAAAACGAAACAAATTCTGGTAACGCAGACGCAAGATTTTATCGTAAGATTGCAATTTACTACGAGAAATATCACCCAATTTTAACATGTGGAGTATATGCTCGGCAGCAATCTTGCCGGACTCCAAAGCGAAGTCTATACCATCTCCTGTGAGGGGGTTCACTAATCCTGCCGCCTCCCCAACCAATAAGATACGCTCAGCAAAGGTAGGTGCGGTGGCAAAATCTGTGCGGATGGGGAAGCTTTTCAGCGCGCCAATCTGCTTTGCATTGACTAACATCGCACCGAGTGCGGAGCTTTGAATAAAACTATTGAAAGCCGTTTGAGCCGATTGGTAGTGTTCACGTTTGCCCGTCCGAATGAAGCCCGCACCAATATTGGCTGATGAGGCTGACAGCGGGAAAACCCAACCATAGCCAGGCAGCACAACACCATCAAAACGGAACTGAAAATGCGCGGGTAAAGAGTCGATACCTTCAAAATAGGCACGAGCAGCCACAATATTGGGTTTGGGTGGGTTCAAGCCGATATTATTGAGCAATGCCGTATTCGCACCGGTTGCAACAATTACCATTGTGGCGCGATAGTTCTCGTCGGCAGAGATGGTTACGCCATCTGTGTCAGCTGAAATACTTCGTACATGAACACCACCACGAAATTCGGCACCACTAGCAATGGCCCGTTGTAAAACAAGGTTATCTAATATGAGGCGTGGAATGACAATCGCATGATTAGGCGCATGGGGCAGCGGTGGAATCATGAAGCGCACCGTCCGACCAGAAGGGGCAGTGATTTCTAGTCGATCAAGCTGCCAAGCGCTCCCTTGTTGTTTAATCGTATTGAGGATGCCCATTTCGGCTAAGATTGGCAGTGCGCGTGGAACGAGACCATCGCCACAGGTTTTGTCACGCGGGAAAGTGGCTTTATCCAGCAGCAGGACTTTCACTCCGGCGCGCGCAAGAAAATAGGCAGCGGATGATCCGGCAGGACCAGCCCCAATAATAATCACATCAGAAAACATGGACATGCAAGCGAAGCCTCTGGTAGCAAAATGCTCCCGCATTATACACTTATGTACCGCATATGTACTTTAGATTAAAACGATCTCCCCAAAATCCGTAACAGGTTTATCCTTTAGGGATACTACTTAGCCTATCAATTTTGGAGCACTTGCCATGACTATAGCTACATCTACGCCGAAAATGGGGACACCGGATGCAAACAGCCGTACCGCACGTTTGAACGCCTTCCTCGACACCTATGTTTTGCCATACCCTGTCAAGTATCTGACCAATCGGCTGACCATTCTAGCGACACTGTGCTTGCTAATTCCGCTGATTGCATTTGCAAATGTGCAGGTATTTGTGCTGGCGACCAACAGCTACTTGAATGTAATGTCGGTGGTGGTGAGCAGTACAGTGCTCTTGTACTCTACAATTTCCGAAGTGCGCGACCGTAAGGCCGCCGAGCAACGTGAAGCATTGGCAGCACAACATCAAAAACTGGTGGATGACCAGATTGCGGCCAACTCAGATGCGCTAGAGAAGATTCAAGCCGAACTGCGGCAGCACATCAACACGCAGCTTGAACAAATCCAACAGATTCTGCTCGAACGGTTGGATACCAACCATTCTGAAATTAGCGCGATGCAAAAGGCCATTATTGATAGCGCTAACGCCCAAGACATTGAGGTCAGTGCCATTCGGGATATGGTGGCCTCACTGAAGAAATAATCTGCAACCAAATTCTGATTGCCCGTTTAATTTTTGTTTGGATGTTATAGTCCGCACCGCACCAACGAAAGTCGTACTATTGGGACCTATCATCTCTAAAAACACGGTTAGAATAGCGGCAAATACCACAAGTATTACGTAAATTTATGATCTGTTTTTGATGAGTTAGTGCCGTCAAGGTAGGACTGCATTAAGTGGTGGAGGGTGGTCAAAACCCCACCCCAACCCCTCCCCGAAGCGTCAGGGAGGGGCTTTAAAGATTTTTAGAGGTCATTGCGAGTTGCAAACATCACAGAAATTAGTCTCCACCGTTTGGTGTGGTGTTACCGCCGTCAAGACATTTTATCTGTTTCAATAAAGGTCGTTGGCGTTTCTTCCATCAATAAGCGGCGCAGGACTTTACCTACGAAACTCTTGGGAAGTTCGTCGCGGAACTCGACTTCCCACGGCACAGCGTAGTCTTTGAGGCGGCGTTTGCAGAGTGCAATCAATTCATCTTTTGAAAGGGTGCTGCCGGGGCGTGGCACGACATAGGCCTTGATGCGCTGTTCCCCTTCATGCCCTGCGACACTCAAGCCAACCACCGCCACTTCCTTGACGCCGGGGTGCTCGTAGAGCACCTCTTCCACGTCGCGCGGATAAACCTGATATTTACCGGCTAGAATCATCTCTTTCTTGCGACTGACAATCTGGAAGTAACCATCTTCATCCATGCGGGCAAGATCACCTGTGAGCAGCCAACCATCGTCTGTAAACGGTTGGTCATCGTCATCCTTACCAAGATAGCCTAACATCACCTGAGGCCCACGAATCGCCAATTCGCCAATTTGTCCTACTGGCAGCCGTTCGCCAGTAATTAAGTCATTGATACGTGCATCCGTACCGGGCATGGGAATACCGATGCTGCCAATTTTCCGCACACCACGTAAGGGATTGGAATGCGTCACCGGTGAGGCTTCCGTCAGTCCGTAGCCTTCGACCAAGCGTCCGCGAGTGAGCTTCTCAAAGGCTTCCTGAACTTCAACCGGTAATGGCGCAGCACCGGATATGCAAGCCTTCACGCTGCTAATGCCGTACTTGCGTACGCCGTCAAACTGGTTTATCGCCATATACATGGTCGGTACCCCGGGGAAAAGTGTAGGTCTATAGCTTTTGATATGATTGAGAACATCCTGCGTCACAAAGCTAGGCAAAATGACCATCTTCGCACCCAACGCAATTGGCACATTCATGGCAGCGGTCATACCGTATGAATGTGAAAATGGCAACGCAGCTAAAACGGTTTCTTCGCCTTCTTTTAGGTCGGTAATCCAATGACGGGTTTGGAGAGCATTTGCCAATACGGCATGATGGCTGAGCAGCACCCCCTTAGGTTTATCAATCGTGCCACCTGTATATTTAATGACCGCGACGGTGTTGGGGTCAACATCGATTTGTGGACGTGCAGGTGGGTGCGCATGTAAAAGAGACGTCCATAGATACTCGTTCTTTTGCAAGCCACCAGCGAGGCGATGACCTTCCTTGGCTTCCCGAATCAGGTTAAAAACGAGTTTCGTGGAAATGCTGAAATAATCTTTGATGTTGGTAAAAATCACAGCACGAAGCGGCGTATTGGTGTGAACATAACGCGCCGTGTCTGCAAACAGCGTCAAAGTGATGAGGAATTCCGACTCCGAGTCTTTGATCTGGCGCTGAAGTTCGTCTCGCTCATTGATGGGGCTCGTCGAAACCACTACCCCGCCCGCCTTCAACACGGCATAGTAAGCGATGATGAATTGAGGTGTGTTGGGCAGCAGCAGCATGACGCGTGTGCCCTTCTCAACACCCAACGACCTCAGGGCGTTCGCCAGCCGATTGGCCTCATTATCAAGCTGCTTATAGGTTAAAGTGCGTCCTCCAAAAACAGTAGCCGGACGGTTGCCAAAGCGACGCACAGCACTATGCAACAGACGAAAGAGCGGGCGATTGGGCAGTCCCAACGTAATCGGCACGCCTTCCTCATAGTGTTTGATCCACGGACGCTGTATGGCGAATTCAGAGGTGGTACGCTTGCCCCACCAACTTGGTTCATCAACTTCCCCACCGATAAAACGACCTATAGCGCGGTTGACCGCTTCTGCGCGTTCCAACGGTACCAAATGCCGCGACACACCGATATTGACATCTTCCGCATTGGGAATCGTACGGGCGACTTCTTCAAACACGGCTGTTGGATAGACCTGATCGCGTTCGCCGCGAATAACCATCACCGGCATCCGCAAATCGCGAAACATACTCCACCCGTTCCACTTCGACATGTTGTTGAAATAGACATCACGCAACACATGAGCTTCTGCGGCGAGCTGCTTGCGTACCAAGCGGCGAATGGGGACGAGAATCGCCAGCGGAAGACGCAATGCCAAAACGGCGGGCTTGAGCAGCGGATATTCGCCTGTCGTAGCAATGAGGATCAAACGGGCTATATCCTGTGGGCGACGATGTGCAAATTCTGTAACAATCGCACCGCCGAAAGAATGTCCGACCAAAATGAAAGGCAACTTAACATCCAATTTTGCTAACAGCGTATCCAGATCGGCTTGCGTTTCATCCATCGTATAGTGCGAATACGGAGCATCTGAACGTCCATGCCCACGCACATCATAAGCAATGACACGGTAGTTATCGGAAAAGGCTTTTAGCTGATTCTTCCACTGCATCGCATAGCCGCCAAAACCATGTACGAATACAATTGTTCCGGCGGGGTTTTCAGGAGATACTTCAATATAACTAAGACGAACAGGCGGATTCTCCGAGACTAAAATATCTTCGCGATACAGTTCTAAATCAACCTGCATAATAAATCGCTCCTATTAAGTGTGGGTTCATTATATCGGCAGGCGCAAATCTACGCGAAAACAAGAAGAGACTTTCGTTTGTGAATAAAGGCACATCCCCCTCATAATTGGGGGTTTTTCGGCTAATTTACACTGTAGGCTGTGCACGTGGCGTAGAGTAGGTTATAAGAAAATAATCTTGTCACATGTTTTGCCAAAAACTGAGTTGAGTGTCCAGTCTGTGCGTGTTCATACATGCAGACTTATTTTCATCATATCCGCGTGAGGTCATCCTGATGCCAGAATATTATCAGCAAACGGTTGCTGAAACATTGAACAATTTGAAATCGAACGTCGCACAAGGTCTGAGCGACATCGAAATTACACAACGGCAGGCTACCTATGGCAAGAACAGTTTGCCAGTCGCAGAAAGCACAAATTGGCTGCAACTGGTCTTAGGCCAGTTCAAAGACTTGATGGTCATCATCTTGATCATTGCAGCAGTAATTTCGGCGCTGTTGGGCGACAGTAAAGATGTGGTGGTCATTCTAGCAATCGTCATCCTAAATGCGATTATCGGAACCTATCAAGAATTCCAGGCTGAAAAAGCACTGGCAGCCTTAAGCGCCATGCAAGTTCCGCTGGTACGAGTACGGCGCAAAGGCGAAGTGGACGAAATTAGCGCAGAAGAACTTGTACCCGGTGACATCGTACTGCTGAATGAGGGTGACCGTATTCCTGCTGATGGACGATTGATTGAAAGTATCAATCTACAAATTGATGAGTCGGCACTGACAGGCGAATCCGTTCCGGTCAGCAAAAACACAAATGCCCTGCCGAGTGACCAATCAGTAACAGTAGGTGATCGCGACAACATGGCTTTCATGGGAACCGCCGTGAACTATGGACGCGGTGAGATGACTGTCACTCAAACGGGATTAAGAACTGAACTCGGCAATATCGCGGCTATGCTGTTGCAAGTTGAACAAGGTACAACGCCCCTACAACGGCGGCTGAACGACCTAAGTAAAATGCTGGCGATTGGCGCGGGTATAATTGTCGTAATTGTGTTTATCGCGGGCGTGTTACGTGGCATCCCTGTGCAAAACATGTTCCTGACTTCTATCAGCCTGGCAGTAGCGGCTGTGCCTGAAGGCTTGCCTGCACTAATCACCATCAGTTTGTCATTAGGTGCGGCACGTATGGTACGCCGCCACGCCCTCATCCGACGACTGCCGGCAGTTGAGACACTCGGCTCCGTAACAGTGATTTGTTCGGATAAAACGGGTACACTGACCAAGAACGAGATGACCGCCACCCGTATCGCACTGCCGGGAATTGAGGATATTTCAATTAGCGGCATCGGCTACACCCCTCAAGGCAAATTTCTCGTCCAAACAGGCGATAACAATGAAACTCTGAATGTGCATCTTAATCAGCCGGTGCGGCGTTTCGTTACGGCGATAACTCTTTCCACTAACGCTCATTTGCAGGACGGTGATCGCGAAGGCAGCTTCAACATCGTCGGTGATACAACCGAAGGCGCGCTCCTCGTAGCTGCTCAAAAAGTCGGATGGACACGCCAGCAACTTGAGGGCGAGATGCCCCGTGTAGGAGAAATCCCTTTCAGCAGCGAACGCAAAGCCATGACCACCATTCATCAGGTCACAGGTGATGATGGCAAAGCCATGTTCCCGAATAGTCCTTTTATTGCCATCACCAAAGGTGCGCCTGACCAGCTTCTTGAATGGGCCACCTGTGAAATGACTCCTGGCGGACAGGAAGCATTGACGCCGGAACGCCGCAAAGATTATGTTGACCAAACCAATAAGATGGCACACCAGGGGCTGCGAGTACTTGGCATCGCTTACCGCAAGCTCGATTATGTCCCGGCTGAAATCACCACTGAAGTCGAACGTGAATTGTGCATTCTAGGGCTGGTTGGCATTGTTGATCCCGCGCGTCCTGAAGCCCGCGAAGCCGTGAAAACCGCACGAGCCGCAGGCATCCGCCCAGTGATGATCACGGGTGATCACGCCTTAACCGCCGAAGCCATTGCCGTTGATCTTGGCATCATTAAGCAACATGAAGCCGCCGTAACCGGTAGCCAACTCGACAAGATGAGTGAAGCCGAACTCCAAAACGTGGTTAAAGAAACATCGGTTTTTGCGCGGGTATCACCGCAGCATAAGCTTAAGCTGGTACAAATTCTCCAAAAGCAGAACGAGATCGTTGCCATGACTGGCGATGGGGTCAATGATGCCCCCGCGCTTAAGCAAGCGGATATTGGCGTGGCAATGGGCATTACTGGCACGGACGTGAGCAAGGGCGCAGCCGCGATGGTTCTGACTGATGATAACTTCGCGTCGATTGTCGCAGCGGTGGAAGAAGGTCGCGTCATTTACGACAACATCCGCAAGTTCATCAAATATCTGCTCAGTTCAAATGTAGGCGAAATTCTGGTGATGTTCCTCGCCCTCCTGGCCGGATTGAAGATTCCGCTGCTAGCGATCCAAATATTGTGGATTAATTTGGTCACAGACGGATTACCCGCTATCGCACTGGGCTTTGAACCCGCTGAAGAAGGCGTGATGAAACGCAAGCCCCGCCCCACGACTGATACTGTATTTGCGGGTGGCTTGGGCATTCACATCTTATGGGCGTCAATTTTGCTGACAGCATTAACCCTCGGTAGCTATCTCTATGGGTATGCCTCACATGATATGAATCCGTTGAGTTCGACCTTAGCACTTGAATATAAAGATGCAGCGCATCTGATTTATACGATAGGCGCTGAAGCTGCTAGTCTGCTCCTTCCAGCGAATTGGGATAACCTTTCATTAGACGAACGCCGTGCCATCCTGACAGGTCACGAAACCGACGAAGCATCCGGTGAAAAAGCCAGTGGTGGCATCATCGGTGCGGCTGAAGAAGATCCTCGTACGATCGCCTTTAGTGTTTTAGCATTAGGACAAATCTTCCACGTCATCGCTATTCATGCCGGCGATAAGGAATCTTTCTTCAAACATTGGTTCTCTAAGAACCCTCTTCTGCTCTATGCGTGTGTATCTACTTTCATCCTACAACTTGCCGTCATTTATGTGCCCTTTCTACGACATACATTTGAAACGACAGCGCTGACATTTGGCGACCTACTACTTACTATTGGTCTAGCAGCTCTGATGTTTGTGGGAGTAGAAATCGAAAAAGCCCTGCGCCGAAATGGAATTATCACTTTCACGGCCTAGTGATAACAAAATCAGATAATTCGCTGGCCGAAAAGACTGGCTGCAAGATCAACCGCAACTTGCGCCGTACGGTTGCGTTCATCAAGAATTGGATTAACCTCAACCAGATCGAGGGTACAAACACGACCGTCATCAGCCAGCATCTCCAAAATGAGATGGGCTTCTCGAACAGTCAAGCCTCCGGATACGGGTGTACCGACACCGGGCGCAATGGACGGGTCGAGCGAGTCCATATCAAAGCTGACGTGAATGGCATTTACCGGCCCAAGAGTGCGTAGAGCCGCTCGCAGTACGTCAGCCATACCGTTCTCATCAATCTCGCTCATCGACATGACTTTGATACCTGCTTTGCGAATGGCCACTTTTTCAGCTGGATCAAGGTCGCGGATGGCAATCATCACAATTTGTTCAGGGCGCAAACGGCGTTTACCGATTAGCAAGGGTGGAGGACATAATCCCATTAGTGATGTGACGACCATCCCATGTACATTCCCTGAAGGCGAAATATCAGGTGTATTGAAGTCACCATGCGCATCGATCCATAGCACGCCAAGTTTGTCATTTGCGTCAAGGGAGGCTGCTACCGAACCGAGTGCAACACTGTGGTCACCACCCAATACCACCGCCCGTTCTCCAGCAGCCAACGATTTACGAACCGCGTCATAGGTCAATTGGCACACGGCTGCAATCGCCTCTGCGTTATGCATTTGGTCGTCTTGAGAAAGATGGCGCAGTTCTTCAATAATCGGCACAACAATATTGCCTGAATCTTGAACCTCTAGGCCCAAGCTTTGAAGACGGTGTTGTAAACCAGCATAGCGAATAGCGCTCGGCCCCATATCCACGCCGCGCCGATTTTGACCCAAATCCATTGGCACGCCAAAAATATTGATGGGAGCGGCAGATTGCGTCATCAAAATACCTTTATTGAATATTTAGTGTATGAGACTAACTTATCCTTCGGGACGATTGAAGCGTACGCCTATGCCTACCAGAACGATGCTTAGGAGATAAAGCCCCATTAGCGGTCCCATCACCAGCATCATATTTACGGGATCAACCGTCGGCGTAATGACCGCAGCCGCGATAGCAGCACCAACGACAGCGATACGCCAGTTCTTAATCAGCGGGCGCGGGGTGACAAAGCCCAATATTGATAGGACAAAAAAGATCAGCGGTGTTTCAAATGCCACGCCCATCCAGAATAAGAGCGCGGTCACAAAGCCTAAATAGCGGTCGGCTGTCCAATCAGCACGGAACAAATCCGTTTGGAAGTTCACCAAAAAGTTCAAAGCGGGTGGGATGAGGATCGCCCATGCGAACACGACTCCAACTAAAAACAGTAGGGTCACAGGCGGAATTGAGAATAACAGTATCCGCGTTTCATGTTTGGTCAAACCGGGCAGTACAAACATCAACAATTGATAGGTAATCACGGGTATAGAGAGAATGCCACCTGCCAACAGCGCTACACGGAAATACTGTACTACACCACCGGTCGGATCAGTGACCAAAAATGCACGCCCATATGGCTGCTTCAGGAATTCCAAAATCGGTGTCGCAAAAGCCACACCAATAACCGTACCAACAACCAAAGCCAATACGGCCTTAAACAACCGTGAACGCAGTTCGTCCAAATGATCCCACAAGCTCATTCGCGCGCCATCGGCTTCGTCAGTCGAGTCGAGCAAATCCGGATCATCTATTTCGGGGGGTGGCGCTGAACCACGTTGTAGCTGCATAGCCTAGTCTCCGTTCTCTGTGACCACCAACTGCGGGGAATTATCCGCAGTTGCTTCGGCGGCAATCGCGCCCAAAACACCATTTACAAAACGCAATGAGCCTTCAGCGCCATAAATATTAGCCAATTCCATCGCTTCCGCAATGATGACATTCACCGATGTGCTTTGTTGCGCCGCCAATTCATATACACCTAAACGAAGAATATTACGGTCGATAATTGCGACCTGATCAAGGGGAAACTCCGAAGCGAATCGTTGAATAAAGATGTCTAGCTGAGCAAGGTTAGCAGTCACACCTTCAACAATTTGCCGCACGTATTTCTCTACACGGCGGGGTAATTCGTCTTCACCTAAGCGAGCAGCGATAACATCACCCTGCAAATGATCACTGCAATCAATTTCATATAGCACTTGTAAAGCCACCCGCCGTGCAGCACTGCGTTCAGTAGCTGCAGGAGGATGTTCGATTACTTCTACGTCAGCGTCTTCCATGTTGAAATTCGGCAAATCAGTCAACTTAACACCACACACCAAACTCTAATCTTTGAATTGAAGTCGAGTGTACATCAAAAAGGTGCGTTTGACTACGATCAACGCTCTTGACACCAGAACCACGCCTGTGTTATAGTGGATTTTAAAGGGTCAATAAAGATCATTTTGGCTCACAACATCTTTAATGAAAGGAGCGATACGGAAATGTTGATTGCAGTCTGTAACAAAGTTACTCCGCACAGCTTTGGCGGGGTTGCCATCGGTCCCGGAAAATTTATTGCTCCTGCTGGTGGGCGTTCCCGACTTTCTAATCGGGACAACGCATAAGGCCGCAGGCGCACAACCTGCGGTTTTTTTATTAAGCACATCACTCATTAAAAACGAAAAGGTAAACCCATCATGGATCCCTATTTGCACGCCTTGATGCACAAATATCAACATGTTGAACGCATGAAGCAATCCGAACGGGAACGATTGATAAAGACTATCAATCAACCGGCAATAAAGTTTCAAAGTCTGAACGAACTGAGTAGACAAATCACAAGTTGGTGGACGCGTCGCCGTCGAGTGACGAAGGACAATCGTGTGGTCGAGGGCAAAGTTGTTATGCCCTAAACTGAAATTTAAAGGGCGTACTTGTCGAGTACGTCCTTTTATTCCGGTAAGAGTGGTTGTGGTTCTTCTTCAACTTCGATTAGAAGCTGCCGAAGTTCACGCTCATGACGCGCGATAAACCACTGGTTAAGCTGGGCGCAAAGTTCCGCGCTAAACAAAAAAATCGCTGAGATCAAATAAGCCCAGAGTAACAGGACAATCGCAGTGGCAATACCACCGTAAATAAACTGTACTCTTGCAACGCTGGAGGTATACCAAACGAAACCACTCTTAGCGAGTTCCCAACCGACTGCCCCGAATATCGCCGCGGGCCACACTGCATCCCAATGCACTTCACGGGCAGGCACGTAGCGGAAAAGCAGCGCGAAGATTACCATATTCAAGCCAAGAGGCAGGAAAATTGTCCCAATGGTCAGCCAACTACTTTGCTGGCCCAAAAGCGAAGCGGAAATGAGGCGCAGCACAGCCGAAGTTACAAATGAAGTGGTCACCAATACGACTAGGATTACGGTCATAGCCAGCGCAACCAACCGTTGACGCCACAAACTACGACGCGCGGAAACAGCAAATACCTCATCCAGAGAAAAGGTAATATTAGTGAACAAACCCAATGCAGACCACAGCAAACCACCAATAGCGATTAGCGTAAAAGACTCGCTTTGGCGCATGGCGTCGCTAATATTCTGTTGCAGCAGACTTGCCGTATCCGCTGGTAAGAAAAGACCCAGTGCTGACGCAATTTGGGTCTGTGCTGTGACAGGACCTAATATGCGGCCTATCAATACCGCTGCAAGCAGAGTCAACGGAAAGATGGAAAATATAGCATAGTAGGCAAGTGTGGCCGCTTGACGTGTTCCCCCTCTGAAAAAATTAGCTATTGCTTGACGGAGGTAAGCAGGCAGTTCACGTGTGGCTTCTTCCTGCTTTTGCCACCACTCCGCAAGGTTATGCATTATTCGTCGTAACTTCACATCAGTCCCCCACAGGGTACGCATTAGAGTCCAATCTATAGATTACAACGAAATACTCTGCATGTTCTAGCAACTTCTTCAACCAAGGCGGCTAAAAGGAGTTTTCACTATACCACATCAAAATGCACCCGATCACGTTCAATCCGTTAGGAAATGATGACGTATATCATTACAATATGAGAGTGAAAATCGTGTTAATATTAAACGACATCGGCTCATTTGTGAAAGGAAATTGATCCTTATGCCTCAAGTCACTTTGCAACAGGTTTTAGCTCATCTCGCTCCTCGCAGCGGTGTTAATCTTATTTATGATATTGTCCTCTATATCGTTTTTGTCCTCGACTTGATTTTGATGTTTGGGCAATCCGATAAGCAAACAATGACAACGGTTATGGCTGGAGGTGCAGCAGCCCTGGCAGTCGTCGCCAAGTTAGATGTTTTTAGACCAAGAGAATTTGGCTCACTAATTGTCAATGCAGGCATGTTTGTGCTGCCGTTACTGGTAGTGGGCATAAGCAAGGCCAAGAAGGTTCAACCACTTGGAGTCATTAGCGCTGTATTTTCGGCGCTCTACTTTTTCGCGTACTGGTTTTTCGCACAGCGCGGCTAATCCCATTATATGTAGGGCGTATGTTTATCTACTGCGCCCTACCCTGTTATCTCGTTCCAACCTCCCATAATTGCTTCCCATCTGTCCAGAAATGAAGCGCACCAGATAAATCCGTCCGTACCAACGGAGTAGTTCCTAATAAGGCTATCGTATCCTCATTTGGATCGCCTAGCCGGTTGGTCGGGTCACTTTGAAGGACAACCATCTGCGGTTGTGCAGCCGCCAGAAATGCCTCGTTCAGTGACCGTATACCACCATGATTAGGCAGTTGCATTACCGTCGCTAACGGCCACTCACCGGACTTCAGCAAATCAATCTGCGCGGTCTGACTGGCATCCGAAGTTAAGAGAAACGAAATATCACCGTACGTCAGGCGCAGCACCAATGCCGCATCATTCAGGTTCTCGCCCATGTCCGGCGTCGTATAGGGTGCCAGTACCTCAAGCCGCGTTCCATCTTCCACATCAAATGAATATCCAGCACGCGCCACAATGACTTTGTTAAGAGGCAGGCGTTGAAGCAGTGTAGTATATTCAGGTCGTAAATTAGGCTGTCCGTTTGTCAGCGCCAAATTGACCGAATAACGATCCAAAACGGAAGGTAATGCAGCATAATCAAACGGGTCGGGTTGGCTGATCACCAATAGATCAATAGTACGCTTATTGAACGGCAGCCGATCCCCCAGACCTGTTAACAACTGGGATGGAAAACGTCCACCATCCACCAGAATATCGGCTCCGGCAGGCGTTTGAATCAGTACTGCATTGCTGTGTCCCGCATCCAACCACCAGACATGTAATTTACCATCCGGCCGGCTGACCAGAACCAACCCTAACAATATAATTACACCTGTCACTGCCGTACCGAGACTCGTCACCACTGGACGACTGCGAATCAAACCGGCCAAGCGCGAAGGCCACGTCGGTTTTGTGGCGGCCATCAAAGCGCCTCCTATGACAATCACATAAAACAGAGCAATGAGACGGGGATCGACCTGCACAACAACTTGGGCAAACGGCAGTCGGGCAAATGCTCGCACGACAGCCAATGTCCAACCCAGCAGCAGCATATCCAACCAGAACAAGAATTGCGCCACAGGAAACCTTACAAACGCCAACAGTGTCGCTACCAAACCTAAAACCATCAAAACCGATTGCACCGGAATAACAAGGAGATTTACAGCTAGCGAAACCACCGACAATCGACCGAAGTACAATACAATCAATGGCAGTGATAGCATCTGTGCTGCAATGCTGACAATCAATGGCTCGCCGAGAAAATCGCCGACAGCTAGCGCAGTCTTACGTGGAAACAGCCACATGAGCAGCGAGTTGAAATAACCAGTTAGCGGATTCGCGAACAGTGCTAAGCCCAGCGTGGCGAATAAGCTCAATTGAAAACCGACGTCCCATAACACGCCTGGATTTTGCAGTGATAACAGCACCGCCACAAACGCTAATGAAGTCGGCACGTAGCTTTTACGCCTGATAAGTGCGCCGATCACCAACATACTACTCATAATGGCGGCACGAACAACCGAAGGCGACGCACCAACCAGTATTGTGTAAATGAGAATCACCGTTAGGCCAATGACCGCCGCCAGACGCGAGCGCACGCGGAACCGTCCAAGCAAGCCCATTACCACGCCACTAAGCACCGCCATATTGAAGCCGCTAATAGCGATAATATGTGATGCCCCTACTGCGCTGAAGGCATCCGATATTTCTGGCGCTAGTCCCCTTGCGTCTCCTAGTAAGATACCCGTCAATAACCCCGCACTCGGCTCAGGCAAACTGCGGCTGATCAACTGCCGGGCCTGTTCTTTAAACGCCAACAACATCCGCAGCAAGGCATTTCCTTCACCGCTGCCCTTAACCTCAACTGACGCATCCGGCATGATGCTGAATACACCGCTGCGAGCGAGATAATCACGATAAGAAAACGTGTCTGAAACCGAAGGGATAACCAGCAGCCCAGTTGCACTGATGCGGTCACCATATTGAATCGAAGCACTAGTAGGCGCTTGCACCAGCACCAATCCGTTGGAGACAACCGTTTGTCCAATACGGGTGACACTTTGTATATCAAGGCGTATGTCTATGCGGTCATCGCGCACGTCTGGCTCTGTTGTAACTACACCTTCGAGAGTCAACCCGCCGACATTATTATATTGCGCGACATCACTGCTTTGGGGAACATAACTGTAGCGCAGTCCGCCCAGCACAAACGCCAGCAAAGCCAGCGTCCAATTGCGATAGCTCATCCCTGACCACATCAGCCATGCTACGAGCATCGTAATAACAGTAAGTACCAACCAGGGTGCAGGTGTGTGAAGACCTGTCCCCGCTGATAAAATGATTCCCGCTGCCCAGCCAAGCGCGATGGCGATCAGTCGCATACGTTATATCATCAATAGAAAAGAAAAAAGGGTATCGTGGATACCCTCAAAATACAGCTATCAAAAAATGTTTACTACTCTTCTTTACGCACTTCGATTTGCTGGCGCATAGCAACCGGGAACTGAGCCGGAGGCATAGGCTGGACAGCACCAGCAGTATTGACCTCGTTAATGCCGTTACGAACGACATTCAAAGCCTTAGCCAGTTGTTGTTCCAGCTTCGCCAGAGTATCAGCCACGTATTTGTCAGCACCGGCCACAACTTCTTCAGCTTCTTGTTTGGCTTGCTCGACAATATTGGCAGCACGGCTCTGTGCGGCTTGTACCGTAGCCTCACGATCCATTAGCTGTACACCCTGCTCACGTGCAGCCTGGATCAAGCGCGCCGCTTCTTCATTGGCCTGCGCCAGAATACGGTCACGCTGGGACAATACGCGCGACGCCTTTTCGATCTCTTCAGGGATCGAAATACGCATCTGGTCAATCAGTTCCAATGCGCGTTCCTCGTCAATCATCGTGAACTTGCTGAAGGGCATATGACGTCCTTCATCCACCAAATCCTCAAGCCGGTCTACAAGATGCTGAATGTCCATGTGGCCATCCCTCCCAATTTCCTCTAATCCCGGATGCTAATGTTATATCCGGGGCTGCTCTGATTTGCGTTAAGTTCGCCGAAGCGTTTTTGCAGGGCTTCGACCACAAACGGTGGTGTCATCCCCGAAACATCGCCACCCAGTTCCGCAATTTCCCGGATGGTGCTGGAACTGATGTAAAGATGCTTCTCATCGGCCATGATAGCAATTGTTTCGATTTCCGGTGCCAGTTTACGGTTGGCAAGCCCCATACGAAACTCAAACTCGAAATCCGAAAAGACCCGTAATCCCCGAATTAATGCCATCGCGCCGATTTCTTTAGCGTAGTTCACAGTCAGTACTGAATACTTCGCTACCTGAATATTATCATGATCTTTAAAAGCGCGCTGTGCCAGTTCTACACGTTCATCAACCGTAAACAAAATATTCTTTTTTGGTTTGTCGTATATCGCAACGATGACCTCATTGAATATTTTAGCCGCCCGTACGGCTACGTCAATATGACCATAGTGTATGGGGTCGAGCGATGCCGGGTAAACCACTTTACGTATTGAGTTTGTCATAGAACTCATGTTAACAGACAACACTGCCAATTGAGCATCGAACTCTGTATAACCTTATACCTTGTTAAGTAATTCATGCTTAACTAACATCGCTACGTTCATTATGCAGCATGATGACACGCTGCGCCAGCAAACGATGTTCTTCCTGCACAAAATTCGGATCTTCTTCATAAATGGTACGCGCTTCACGCTGCGCCATCTCCACTAACTGTGGAGTCATCTGCTCAGCCATCTGCAATTTATTACCACCACTCTGGCGTGTACCAATCAAATCGCCGGCCCCGCGCAGCTTCCAATCCATCTCGGCCAGCTTAAACCCATCTGTTGTGTCTTCCATCGCCTGCAACCGCATCTTGGCTTCTTCGGAGTTGGTATCAGCCAGTAGCAAGCAGTACGAGGGATGTTCACCGCGCCCAACACGTCCACGAAATTGATGCAACTGGGACAGGCCGAAGCGGTTCGCGCCCTCAATCACCATTACCGACGCATTTGGCACATTTACACCAACTTCTGCTACAGAAGTCGTCACCAATACGTCATAAGTGCCGTTGGCGAAGGCTTCCATCACTTCATCCTTCTCGGCTGGTCGCATCCGTCCGTGAAGCAGTCCCACCTTATACTTGTAGAAAACCTGCGTCAAACGTTCATAGGCTTCCACCGCAGCAGGGGCTTCAATCTTTTCGGAGGCTTCCACCAGCGGATGCACCACGAACGCCTGACGACCTTCGCTAAGCTGCTTGATAATGAAGTTATTGACTTGCTCGCGGGCTACCGGCTGTACCACTTTGGTCTGAATCGGGATACGTCCCGGCGGCATCTCATCGATCATCGACAAATCGAGATCAGCATGAATAGTCAGTGCTAACGTCCGCGGAATCGGTGTAGCGGTCATCACCAGCAAGTGGGGATTGGTACCCTTACCACGCAAGGCTTTGCGCTGCTCGACACCGAAGCGATGCTGTTCATCAATGATAGCTACCGCTAAATCTTTGAAATCAACGCCTTCTTGAATGAGCGCATGTGTGCCGATCACGACATCAATCGAACCGTCGCTAATGCCACGATATATCGACTGGCGTTCGCTGGTGCTAAGTGCACCTGTCAACAGTGCAACTACCGGTTTAAGATCACCCGGTAGCTTTGCCAGTGTGGCACCGATGCTGCGATAATGCTGTTCGGCTAATATGCTGGTGGGAACCATGAGTGCGGCTTGTTTGCCCTGGGCTAAAGCCATCGCAATCACGACCGTCGCTACTGCCGTCTTACCTGAACCCACATCACCCTGAAGCAGACGGTTCATTGGACGTGTCAGTTTGACATCACGGCGTACATCCTCAATCGCTTTAAGTTGTGCGCCCGTTAAGGGATAAGGAAAGACCGCCTGAATAAATTCCTTCAAATACTCATCACTGACATCCAGCGCTTGCGCCGGTATCGACTGCCATTCACGCCGATTGCCTAACATCGCGAGTTGCAGCGTCAGTAGCTCATCAAAAACGAGACGTTTCTGTGAATGGGCGAGATGATCATGTCCTTCTGGAAAATGGAGATTCTTTAGCGCCCAGCCCAAATCGGCCAATTCAGTACGTTCAAGCGTGCCTTCCGGTACGTAATCTGGAATACGTTCTGACCAATAATCCAGCGCATTCTTTATCTGCTTACGCAGCGTATGGTTGCTCAATCCTTCGGTCAGGGAATAAACTGGAACAATACCGACAGTACGCAAAGTCTCAGTTTCAAGAGGCTCTAATTCAGGATTGGTCATCTGCACCTGATTACCATATATGGAAACCTTACCGCTGACCGAAACCTGTTGCCCTTTTTTCACACTCCGAATCATGAAATGCCGAGCAAAGAAAGTGATCCCCATCCGTGCAGTACCATCGTCCAAAACCAAGAAGAAGTCTTTGCGACCACCTTTCCCGATGCGAATTTCGGTATGGATAACTGTACCGATAATCGTGACGAGAATATCAGGATTAGGAACTAATTTAGCAATACTAGGCATTTGCATGTAATCAAGATAACGGCGTGGTTTGTAGTAGAGCAAATCGTTTATATTCTTGACACCCAACTTCTCCAGCATCTTTGCCATACCCGGCCCAATACCACGCAAGTCAGTAACCGGACGTTCCAATGCATGCAAAAGATCAGCTTTTTCGTCAGTCGAAATCTTAGGCCGTGGCCGGCGCGGCACACGCGCCAGGCGTGGCATCGGCGCAATATCCATCTCGACTTGTTGCCCACGTCCTCCACGTGAGCGTACTGGCGCGTCATAGCTGTCATAGCTCATGTCGTCGCCGCGCTCGCGGAACATCTCGCCACCTCCCTCGTCACCGTCATCATCCTCATTATCACGCGAAGGTCTTTGTGGCTTACGGTTATTCTGATTGTTCTGTGGACGGTTTTGCTGCCCTTGTGGCGGCTGCTGCTTAGGACGATCTGGTCGTTCATGGCGCGGCTGCTGCTCAGTTTGTGGCTGAACATCGCGCTGTTCAGCCTGAGGTTTTTCGGCACGATGCGCTTCTGGTTGACGACGATCTTCACGGCGCGGACGTGGATCACGCCGTTCCTCACGTGGCGGAGGCGAATTCTGAGGCAGTTGCGGCGCTGGCGATGTTTCAGGGGGTGCAGCCCTCGGCTCAACCGCTGGCTCGGACGGAGGCGGTACGTCTGCCGCACGGAATTCCGGCGGTGCAGGCACGCGACCTGTGATTCGATCCAGCATATAGGCGATGCCAATTACACGATCTGGCTTGGCCTCAATTGTCTCATAGTGATGCAGCAACGCTGTCAACTCATCGACTAATAAATGGTGTTCCGGTTTACGTGCTTGGTTATGGGCATCCTGTGACCATTTTTCGCTAAAAGCCGCTAACCCACCAATAACGGCGGTATTTTTACAACCCTGTTCGCGCTCCAGCTTTAGAATCTTAACCAGTGTTTCCAGTGCTGATGGCATATCGCGTCTATTGTCTCCAAGCTTTACTAAGGGTGATCACGCCCAGTGCTTTCGGGCCAACATGCGTCCCCAACACCGGCGTTACATTGATAATATAAGTTTCTGCGGGTACAGCGCTCCCCATTTGCCGTCTCATATCCTGCGCCCCCTCAGGGTTATTGGTATGCAGGAGAGCCAAACGGTCAAGTGGAGCCTGTTCAAGCGCCAGTTCCACCATCTTTTCGACAGCTTTGCCAAAGGTGCGAACACGCGCTGTTGATTCTACCACACCATCAGTCAGTGACACGATAGGTTTAATTTGTAACAGTGTCGCTGCCCCTGCCGCCGCCCAGCCTACGCGCCCACTGCGTCGTAAATACGTCATCGACTCCGGCGCGGCATACAACCGGATATTGCGGTGCGCCCGTTCAATGGCATCCACAACGGCGGTTACATCGCCAGTTTCGGCAGCAACTTCCGCACCAACCAGCACCTGAAAACCCATCGCCATTGTCGTACTGCCACTGTCGATGAGGGTATACTTATCTGGAGGCAGACTGCTTGCCCCTAACCGGAATGCGTTGTAGATCCCGCTCAATTTCTCCGGTACAGTAAGCATGACCACATGATCACACTCCGCCGCCACCTTCGTAATAATTGCCTCAGTCAATCCCGGCGCGGGTGCCGCAGTTGACGGCTGCGTTGTCATCGATGCAAGCTGGTCATAGTAAGCTACACGATCCAGTTCCTTGCCATCGTCAGCGTAACTTGCCCCGCCATAATTGACGAAGGCCGGGATTATGACGATATTCCATTTTTGCAAAACGTCGGGCGGTATATCACACGTACTATCAGCAATAAAGCGTATTTTTTTAAAAGTCATCGTCCATGTCGTCCGTTTCTTTTTCAAGAATGACCACGCCAGTTGCATCGGTCCCGATGAGAGCCGCAAGCGCGGTACCATACAGGGCGTGGGGGAAGAATTGGCCGGGGAAATCCACCGACAGGCGATCTTGAATCATCCGCGCCTGTTCGCTCATATAACTTTTGTGCTGCAAAATAACGACATCTTCCAGATCAGCGAACTCGGTCACAAATTCCACCATACGCTCCACAGCCTGCGACCGCGTCCGAACTTTTTCGACCAGCAGCATCCGCCCGTGCTCGACGCTCAAAAACGGTTTGATGCCCAGCATATTACTGAGGACGCTGTGCGAGGCGCTCATAATCTTATTTTGCTGCAAATAATTCACAGATTCAGAATAATAGACCGAGTAAATTCGCTCGACAGCCCCGCGTATCGCACGTACCATATCATCAAGTGTCGGCTGCTGTTGGATAGCCTTCAATGCCGCTTTCACCAACATTCCCTGCCCTGCGCACAAATTCTGAGAGTCGATCACCGCAATTGGGCAGTTACCTGCGAACGGACGCGCCGCCGCCATGCCGTTACTGTAACTAGTGTAAATCTCGCGCGACGCATGTATCGAAATAATTCCATCACAGTGGCGTGACAACTTCCCGTAAACTTCGCTGAAATCCGCAGCCGTAGGCGAATGGACAATCGGCGCATACTGTTGGCTTGCCAGTAGGCGCAATCCTTCCTCGGCTGACAGATCAACCCCTTCGCGGTAACTTTTGCCAGCCACATTGATCTTATTGGGGACAACAGTCACCATCGGATATTGGTGCAGAAAATGGGGGGTTGCAAAATGGGCACAGCTATCAGTAACAATCTGGATATTGGGCATTTATTCCACGCCGATAATATAAGGATACAGGGGTTGGCCGCCGTTCACGATCTGGAATTCTGGCTTTGTAAATTGTGCCGACAGGGTATCCGCAAAAGTCTGGGCGTCAACTTCTGTCACAATATCCCCATAGTATAGCGTAATCAGTTCATGTTTGTCCGCATTTGCTTTGCGAAGTACCGCTTCCGCCACGCCGAGCAAACTATCGCCTGCAACACTTAGCTTATCGTCAATCAAGGCGATATACTGACCCTCAATCGCTTGAACACCCTCCAATGACACACTGCGCGTCGCTGTTGTGATCTCACAGGTGGTAACATTCTTAAGGGCCTTCGTCATAGCTTCTGTCAATTCGGGCAGCCCCAGAGTTTCGCGCTCATTCCCATACTCAATCATCGCCGCCACACCCTGCGGCAGCGTCCGGCTGGGTACGACCTTCACCTGCTTGTCGGATACCAACCCCGACGCCTGTTGTGCCGCCAGTAGAATATTCGGATTGTTGGGTAGCAGGATAATCTCGCTGTTTGGCAGTTTCTTCAAGGCCAGTAGAAAATCCTCTGTACTCGGGTTCATTGTCTGTCCGCCGCCAATGGCGTAGGCCGCGCCCAAATCGCGTGTAAACAAGGTCTTCAACCCCGCGCTAGGTGCAACAGTCAAAACCGCTGCCCCTTCAACCACCGAACCGACCATACTATCTTCGCGACCAGCTCGCTCGACGACATAATCTTTATATTGTGCCTGCATATTCTCGACCACCACATCATTGAGTGCCGCACCCTGCTTAATGGCATAACTAATCGGCACACCTGGATCATGCACATGCACATGGACCTTAATCAAGTTTTCATCGCCAACGACCAGCGTTGACCAACCGACTGCGTCAATCGCCGCGCGTATGGCATCCACATTCATGCCCTTCCCACGCATCAGGAATTGCACATCATAGCCGTAACCTTCTTCATCCTCAGGCACAAGCGCTTCTTGCCACGCCTGGCGTTCTATGGGTGCAAGCGTTTCCCACGGCGAAAGGCGTAGACTTTCACCTTTAACCTGTTTCAACATGCCTTCGATAATATATGTCCAACCCTGTCCACCTGAGTCGACTACGCCAGCATCTTTCAATATCGGCAGCAGATCTGGCGTATGCTTCAGCGCGTTATACGCCGCCCCAACTTTTATATCAAAGAGTCGGGTGAGATCGGCTTCAGTCCGTGCTTGTTCGACCACCGCTTCCATCGCCTGCCGGGTAACTGTAAGGATGGTTCCTTCTACGGGCTTGACCACTGCTTTATAAGCCCGTTCGACGGCATTCTGGCAAGCCACTGCGAATATTGGCGCGTCAAATTGGGCGTGATTTTCTAACGCTTCGGCTAATCCTCGCCACCACTGAGACAAAATAACGCCGGAGTTACCCCGCGCACCCAGCAGCGCCCCGGCAGCGATCATTTTGCATACCTTACCAACATGGGCTTCTTCCACGCTCGTCAGTGGTTCGCACGCCTTCCGCATCGTCAAAAACATATTTGTTCCGGTATCGCCATCTGGAACCGGAAATACATTTGATTGGTTGACTTTTTCCTGGTTCGTGTCCAACCAATTCAAACCGGCTAAAGCCAATTGCTTTAACAAATATCCATCAACACTTAATAACTTGGTTTCAGCCACAACGTCCAAATCCTTACACCTAATAATGACATTTCCGTCCGACGATCATTGGGTCAATGAATACTAGTGTAAACCCATTCTATAAATGTAAACCCTTATGTACTATGAGTGTTACGCAATATTACCCGCTGCTTTTTTCAGTGCATCAATGCCCGCTTGAACACTGAATTTCGGGCTGTAAACCGAGCTGCCAGCGATCAAAACGTTTACACCTGCCTCAACACAAATCGGTGCCGTCTCGATATTCACGCCGCCATCAATTTCCAGATCAATCGCCCGTCCACTGTCTTTGATCATGTGCCGCAGTTGGCGCGTCTTCGGCAGCACTTCTGGCAAAAAGGCTTGTCCGCCAAACCCTGGATTCACACTCATAACAATGATGACATCCAGCAAATGCATGACTTCACTTAAGGCTGATGCCGGTGTATGAGGATTCAAAGCCACTCCAGCTCCGCAGCCCAGCGCCTTAATCGCTTGTAACGTGCGGTGCAAATTAGGACAGGCTTCGACATGCACAGTTATGCGATTAGCTCCGGCTTCTGCAAAATCTGCCAGCAAATGATCTGGCTCAACGATCATCATATGGACGTCCAATGGCAATTCCGTCGACCGTCGTATGGCGTCGATAACCACCGCGCCCAGCGTCAGATTCGGCACAAACCGACCGTCCATCACATCAATATGAATTAGTCCTGCACCAGCTTGATCAGCCTCGCGAACTTGTTCACCCAGCCTCGCAAAATCTGCTGCTAATATCGAGGCCGCGATTTGTGTAGCGTTTTGCATCTAGAGTCTTTCTCCTCACACATTTTGACAAATCTGATGTTACTCAATCCGCCGTGCAAAAAATAATGCGACCTCATTAACGCTGTCTGTCGTATCATCGTAAAGTGCCGTATCCAGTCCACACCATTCAAAACCCATCTGCTGATAAAACTGGATAGCCGGATAATTAATATTTTGGGTTTCAAGCCATAAGCAGCGACTGCCGATGCCTTTTGCACAATCAATGCAGTGATGAACTAGCAATTTACCAATTCCCGAGCCGCGATAATTTGCTGAAACAAACAAATGTCCAAGAACCATTCGATTATTCCACGTCTCAACTCTTAAGGCGGCAAACCCACAAATAACCGACGCTTCTTCTGCAACTACGACGAGGGGATATTCATCCAAATCAGTAACCGGTCCATAATCTTTTCGTAGTATTGGATTTATTACATGCGGTTCTAAACTGAAGCTCAATCCGTTTCGCTTCACCTTATAAATACGATCTGTAGAAAACGAAGTATCCACTCGTAAAATGTGCGCTTCATCCTCACCACGTCGAATCGAACGAGTCTGGGTCATCTTACCGCACCACTTTTGCCATTTCCCCAATCAAAGGGTTGCCAGCATAATAGCCATGATATTGTTCCGACATCAACGCAGCAATAGCACACATAATGCGTGACGTGTATTCACCCAATTGATCACCACGCGCCCGGCCCTCAGGCAGCGAATACGGTTTGCCTACTGTCACACGGACTTCCGGACGAATCTGTTTGAACATTAGGTTTGTTCCTACTACGGCCACTGGTACAATCGGCACATTCGCCCGTGTGGCGATGAAAGCCACCCCTTCATGTCCTTCCAGCAGTTCACCCGATTTACTCCGTGTCCCTTCTGGGGCAATCGCAAACGGATACCCTTGTTGAATGATCTTCAGTGCGGTGGTTAAAGCCACTCGATCAGCCGACTCTTGTTCAATCCATATCGGAGATCCAACGTGCAGCAACAGGCCAGTCAATGTCCCTTTATATTTTCGAGCCGTGAAAGTCGGCACAGTATCTTTAAACTGGCTGCCAATCGCTGGAGCGTCCCAATACGACAGATGATTAATTGTCACCAAATACGGCGCTTTGGGAATGTTTTCCAGTCCAGTTACACGGTAATGGCTGAATAAGTGCATAAACACTTTACAAATGGCTCTTGAACCGGGCAGTGGCTCCCAAACTGGAAATTCCTTTGAAGCGTTCAATATATCCCTTTTGAACCAAATGATCCGTTTCGTGACTTGTTTGGATACACGTCATACGCGCCGTGTTTCATCTACCTTTGGAGATTATACCCTATGGAATATCGGAAACTAGGTAACTTTTGCCTCAAAGTCAGTGCTATTTCACTTGGCGTATAACTTACCAATGGCAGTGGTACTGTGCAGGAAAAAACGGATGTTGCAGTATATTCGCTGCGCCATTTAAGGGGTGTTAACTTCATTAACGGCGCGGATATGTATTCAAAATGATCGTAGTCACGCTCACATACCAATGCTCTAATTAGACAATAAATCCCTCAACCGCTATGTTCAGTCATCAGTGCAACACTGGCGTAACCTTACCCCTGGGTTGATGAAAACTTCAATGTCATTGCTGCGAAATTGCCCTCGACATCAATATCAAAATCGGGTCGATTCTGCAAAATAAACCCGTCATTCCAGATTGAGCTGATTAAGCCGGATAATCGAGGACTATCGCATTTCCAAGGGGCTGGTTGCATCTGCTGGTCTGCAATTTTTTACGTTCGCATATTCGTACATTTTTATAACCATCCTCAAACGTGGTTTTCAGAAATTTTGTGCTACAATGGATACTCAGATTATGTACTTTTGGTACTATCAAACCAAAAGATGGTTGGAAAACGGTATGAATTTCTTTAGCAGCAAAAATGCAGCACCTCAACGGATTTCTCTCGTGCATTCACTGCGGATGCGGACGTATGTCAAAGCGGCGGCCACCAGGGAGCAAATCGCTGCACACAGTGGCATCAGCCGGGCTTCTCACGCCGCAATTATGTCAATTCAGTGGTTTCGCGGCTGCTTCCCGCCTGCCATTTCGGCGGAAAATATGCGAATGATGCAGCACTAACAGCATCATTCGCATATTGAGATGACGAATAGTTAAAAGCTGACGGCTAATTGCTATTTTGGGTTTCATGCCGACTGATTTAAAGCTATAATACCAACCCCTTGAGTCAAGATCTCATTTGGGTTTTTCGGGAATTTAGCAATTGGAGGTGCTGGGTGGAAGCGGCTCGTATTTTGCTCATTGGACGCACCCCGGCAACCGGTGCATCGGTCGCGAACGCGCTCATCAAACATTATCCCGTACTGACGGCTTCAAGTGGCAAACTTGCCATACAACTGGCTCAGGAAAATCCTATCCGTGTGGTGGTCCTGGACGCTATTTCGATGCGAACACCGGGCGATCGGATCTGTGATGAATTAAAGGCTGCTCTGCCTTCAGTTTCATTAGTACATCTTCATCCGGGGCCAAAAGCCAATATTCAAAGTCACGCGGATGTTGTATTACTTCATCCGGTTACTGCTCGTCGCTTAATCAATAGTATCGAAGCCTTATTTCAGGACAAATCTGACGATCTACTCGTCTGCGGCCCATTTACCATCAATCGCACACGCCGCTTGTTAATCGCTAACGGTCAAGAAACCCAATTGACGCCCAAACAGCTTATGTTGATAGAAACTTTTTTCACCAACCCCTGTTTGACGCTTGACCGCCGTACACTAATGGAAAAAGTCTGGCAAACGGACTATATCGGTGATACCCGCACTTTGGACGTGCATATCCGCTGGGTACGCGAAATGATTGAAGCCGATCCGAGCCACCCACAATATCTCAAGACCGTGCGCGGAGTTGGTTACCGCCTCGATTTGCCCAATGTAAATATTCCCCTGGTCATGCCTCACCCTGTCTTGCCGTAAGCTCAAAACAAAAAACCGACCTCTAGAGGTCGGTTCACAATCTTATTCACTTAAACCGAATTTTATTTGGACTTCTGAAGCACAGCCAACTGCTTCATCAGGCGGCTCTTACGCCGTGCAGCATTATTCGGGTGAATAGTACCCCGACTAGCTGCCATATCCAGATCACGGACAGCACTCATCGTCGCAGCCTTGGCTGCTTCGAAGTCGCTGCCAGCGCTGATTTCGGTACGTGCCTTCTTGACGAGGGTACGAACACGGGTACGGTAAATACGGTTATGGATGCGACGTTTCTCACTCTGGCGGAAACGCTTAATTGCGGAACGATGATTAGCCATGCTGCCTCTAGCAATAACTGCTGTTTCTTATATGTCGGATTAATTAGATGGGAATGTTATCATATCGTCAACACTTTTGTCTAGCTTGGATTCCCACTCTAACGGCTAAGCTGACGTCATCTGCTTAATGAAGAAAATAACCGCGCCCACATTTGCAACAATGAACACCAGCAGCCCTACTAATGCCAATACGGGATAGCGTTCGTTGGTCCCAGGCAAACGGGTCGCCGTGATTTCACGCGGGATATATTGGAAGAACTCGTCCGCATCCAATTTCTCCATTTCAGCATCGTCAAAATCCTCGACCAGCGCACCACCTCTTCGGACTTTGTCCTCTTCCTTAAAGATGTCAAAGGTCTTATCAACTGCCGACTTAGCCGGTTTACTCGATACCTGTGGCACAGGCTGTACCGGCGATGGGCTAACAGGTGATGAGCGTAAAGGGCTTTGAGGCTTAATTAGCTCGGCCTTCGGAAGCTGTTGGGTGGAAAGATCCGCACTGAATGGCCCCGACGAAAACAGATCGTCTACGGCATTTGGGTCAAAACGCTCATCATCGTCATCATCCGTAATCGACATAAATCGATTAGCTTCGTCCAGCAAAGCGGGGCTAACTTCAGGTTCTGCACCACCAATGTTCAGCTTACTCACCCAATCGTCGTATTCTTTCTCGGATGGTTCATTTACTTTATAGTTAGAGCTAGCGCTGCTGCTGGCAGTAACTGGCGCTTCCCACTCAATACTGCTCGGTAATTCGTCATCGGTACTAGGACGTACAGGCGCTGGTGGAGGCATAAAACTGCTGCCAGCCATGACGTCTTCAGCCTGTGTTGGGCTGACTTTTGGACTGCTGCCGAACTTCTGATCCAGCATGTCGATACCCTGCTTGGCGCGTTCGCTGTTGGGGTTAATCGTCAAGACATTATCGAGGCAGGTGCGTTGTTCCTCTGGCGTTTCCACTACTGCGCTTAGCCACAACCATGCCTGTTCATTATATTGGTCAATCTCCACTGCGCGCAGGAGCAATGTGCGTGCCTCATCTTTATGGCCCGCCCGATACGCGCTAATTCCTTCTCGCACCATTCCATCAACATTAGCTGGCATTATCTTAGCTCCCGTAGGCTCAATCACATTTCATACTTGTATCATAGCATGAAGATTATTAGCACGAAACTTGATTTTCGAACAAGAGCGCTGTACTTACGGAATGAATTTCCCACCTGCGTGGCAATATATCTTTTGCGCTATAATGGGACAATCAAGTTTGAACAAAGTACAAAGCCAAACAATTTAGAATGTGATGTTGCCACCAATGATGTCGACCTTATACTTTTTCGTGCAATTAAAGACCTACCTGCTGATTAAAATATGTTAGCTAGACACCCCCACAAATGAGGGTAATCCGATTAGCTTTCTGGTGCTAGAGTCTAGTTTCGTGAGGGAGCAACAAAATCATGCAATGTCCAAATTGTAAGCACTGGAATGAAGCCGGTTCGCGCTTCTGTGAAGAATGTGGTTTTGAGTTAGTAGACGATCCGCAAAATCAACCTGTTTCGGCACAGGTTAGTGTACGTGCGGCTGATGAAGATGAAAATCTAGTACCTGCCCCTGCGGCACAAACACTGACACCGGCCTCTGCACCCGCGCCTGTTCCTTATAGTGGGCCGCGTCTTTTATTAAACAGTACGGGTTCCATATTTCGGCTGGGTGACGTAGCTATTGTAGGGCGCGAAGACGCCACATTACAAATTGACCTTGAGGGCTATCCCGAAGGCAAATATGTGAGCCATCGTCACGCCCAGATTACCAAGATCAAAGACGTCTACTATGTTGAAGATTTAGGTAGTTCTAACCATACGTGGGTCAACCAAATCAAGTTAGCACCCGGGCAAGCCGAACCACTCAAAGAAGGCGATACTGTTCGCTTCGGAAAAGTCGAATTGACGTTCCACGAAAGTTAAAACAAATCTATGAATGCCAATATCGCATCTAAAATCACCTGCCCGCATTGTGGCAAGTTGACCACTACCGAATCCGGTTTTTGCGATGAATGCGGGCTTGAACTCACGACACAGGCACTCAAACCAGTTACCGCTGCCCAAATCATGGCATCGGGTGAATTGAGTAAGAATACCAGCGATAAACTCACCTGTCCGTTCTGTGGTGCTGCGCTGCGTCCTAACGCTCGCCACTGCCCAAACTGCGGCAAGAAGCTACCGCGCGATACCACAGCTAAGCCTGCTGTTGTCGATCAAGCGCCCCTAGCCGGAAGCATCTTACGTCCCGGCTTGATTATTGCTGACCGATACGGCCTGGAAGGCGTTCTCGGTGAGGGTGGTATGGGTCGCGCATGGAAAGCATTTGACCGCCACCTCAACAAATATGTGGTCATCAAGACTATTGTAACGCAGGACGATATGCTGCGAGATGAGTTGCGGAAAGAAGCTGAATTCCTCATCAACGTGCGCCACCCCAATATTATCGCAGTTATCGACTTCTTTACCGTTGAAACTGAACTCTGCTATGTCATGGAATATGTATCCGGACCGAGTTGGGCAGATGAGATTGAGGAGCCAGTCAACCGCAAACTGGTACTGCCGATGTCTGCCGAGCAAGCACTAAACCGCGTCAAAGGGCTACTACCAGCCTTCAAGTATCTTCATGGCTTGAATCCTCCGATTATCTACTGTGACTTCAAACCGTCGAACGTCAAATCGATGACGCTTTCTAATGGTGACCAAATTGAAGTACTGCTAGACTTTGGTACGGCCTACCGCTACGACCCTGATGTTCCGCCCAAGCCAGCCCGTGGTACCCCAGGCTATCATTCGCCGCAGGCCGCACATCCTGACTGGCGCGATGATTATTTCACCATCGGTCGTACTATTGCCGAATTGATTGGTATGGCAGAAGTTCACACCGAACAGTACCGTTATACTTTGACTCCAATTGATCAATTTCCCTGGACACAGTATGATGTTTCGCTGCGTTATCTGGTGGAACTACTAACTGCACCCGAGCGTGAAGACCGTCCGCAAAACGTAGACGCAATCATGGCTGAAATTGATGGGGTGCTGGGTTACGTCAAAGGTCAAAAGCCAGACGCTACCGCAATGGCACGCCATCGTACAAAGGCAACCTTCCAAGGGGTAACTTTGGAGACTATGCGTTCGGCAACGGCAACAGGTTTGCTAACCGGCACGGCTAAAATTGATTTACCGGAAGTACCTGCTACCAATCCGGCCTCCACTATTCTGCTGTCTGCACAGGAAGCCTATCACAATCGTGATCTCACCCGGGCATTATTGCTCTCGAACCAGGCTATCAACAATGGTGGTGGTGCGGCAGCCTATGTCCTACGTGCGCTTGTGCGTAATCAGGGAGGCAACCTCACGGAAGCGGCTGCTGATCTCGACCAGGCGCGCAAACTGTCTGACCCGCAGATCAAATGGGAAATGCTGCTGGCGCAGGGGCAGTTGCTCGAAAACCAGGGCCAATTTGAGAAGGCCGCTGACACTTATCAAGAATTGATGGCTCTCAAACCTGGCGATCATCGGGGACGTTTGCTGTTGGCCGATCTCTATCGCCGCAGCGGTAACGTCATGCAAGCCATCGCTGAATACAAATCTATCATTCAAGCTAAGCCTAGTGTTGGACAAGCTTACCTCGGGGCAAGCCGCGCTTATCTGTCCAATAAGCAGCTAGAAGACGCCATCAAAGTACTTGAATCCGTTAGCAGCCGAAATACGAGCTATAACGAAGTCATGATGGATTTGATATCCCTTTACAATGAGCGCGCCATCAATGGCACACCGGAAAGTTTGGAACAGGCCGCCCGCGCGATTGATGTACTCCAGGAAAACGGAGTCGAGACCCGATCCTTTTACCGGTTGGTAGGCGAGTTTTACTACACAGCTTATAAAGTCGCGCAGAAGACCAGCAAACTACCGGCTGTGAATTGGCCGGATAATCCTGTGAAATCAATTGCAGATCTTTCGCGAGAAAATGAGCGCGCCTGGCGCGATTATCTTGCGCGGGATGAAGACGCCGACCGTGAGGACATTATCACTAACCGCATTATGAACGCCCGATCGTGGGCAATCCTGTAGCATATCAGCCTGGATAATGTAAAGAGGAACGAACAATGCCAGCCTTTCAGTTCAAGACTTATTACAATCCGTACATTAGCCCGATGACTAACACTGTCTGGGGCGTAATCTCCGTGACCGCCAACGAAATGGTGGCACAAACACAGGACACCATTATCTCGCTGATTTGCGACGTTTCCGGTTCGATGCAAGGCGCAAAATTCAACAGTATGATTGCGACCACCGAAGATTTGATTCGTAATGTACCCGATGGCATTATGTTCAATATCGTCGTGTTCGACTCGTCGGTCAATGAAGTTCTCCCTGTGACACAGCTCCAACCGGGGATGGATCGGGAGCGCCTGGTGGATCAGTTCCGACGTACAATGCGGATGCTCAAGATATTTGGTGGTACATCGATGTCATTAGGCATCTTGCAAGCCATCAAATCGCAGGCGACCGTGACTGGCAATGTTTCCCGGTACGCTATCTTCCTTACCGATGGACAGAACACTGAACCAGAAAGCGCACTTGCTGCCGCTGTAAAACAAGCCAGCGACCTCCATATGCACCTTTGCGCCTATGGCTACGGGCAAGACTGGACACCCGAAGTACTCGTCAAGATGGCACAGATTACTCAGGGTTGGATGCCTAAAGCAGTGCCCAATCCCGAGGATTTGCTAGCCGAATTCAATACATTGGTGACACGCATGGCAAACACGGTAGCCAGCGATGTCGCTTTACAATTATGGACGCCCACAGGGGCAAACATCCTATCCCTTTCACAAGCTTACCCCGATTGGATCAAGGGTGAGGCTGCTCCTCAAGGTGACGGACATACATGGGTTGTGCCTGTGCCGCCCATGTCCGCAAAGGATCATCGCGATTTCGTGGTTCACCTTGAACTGGCAAGCGTCGGTGCGCGGGTAGTAGCACTTAAGCCCTCTGTTGTATACGCCAGTGGTGGGCAGCGTATCGAGGAAAAAGGCGATCAGACTAACTGGATGATTTTGGAGCAAACTAACGATACATCCAAAAATCAGGCGGTTAATCCGGTCGTAGCGGGGTATCTCGGCCAAGGTGAACTAGCACGCGCCACAAAAGCCATGACCGAAGCCTTAAATGCCGGTGACAAAACAACCGCCGAACGTCACCGTACGGAAGCACTCGAAATTGCCCAGGCTGCAGGTAATCGTGCGATGACAGAGGTTCTGGAAGCAACCGGTAAAGGAAGTGAACTGGCACGTAAAACGGCTGCACTCGGTACGTCAACTGTCAGCTTGACCGACGAAGACAAATTATAATCCGAGGTTTGGCTTAATAAACAACGTTGATTAAAGGGCGAGCCAAGAGGTTCGCCCTCACTTATTTTTGATCTTATGAATAATTAGTCGATGAACTATGACTCAAACGACATCTACTGATCGCAAAATTTGTCCTCATTGCGGACATTCTAATCGTGCTGGTGCCAATGTTTGTACCGAATGTGGACGTTCGTTCATGCTGGTACGGGCGACCGGATTGCTCCGTAAGCGATGCGCCGCCTGTGGTTACGAAAATCGCCTACGAGCTAAGATGTGCAGCCATTGTGGACAGGCTTTCCCGGTCGAAATAGCAGCCAAACGCGCGTCCGCTGGAGCAAAATGGTGTCCAAAGTGTGGTGCGAAACGCAATACGGGCGCAAAGGTCTGTTCGCATTGTGGTCATCACTTCGAGATCGATAAACCAAACACTGCGCCTATTGTACAAATGCCACAACCTGCGATCACGCCCAAACCTGCCCCACCACCTCCGGTTAAATTACCACCCGATCTAAAAGGTGAACCAGCGCCTTTTTTAACCAACGAACAACTCAACCAACTGCGCCAGGGTGAGGCGTACCATTCGAATGTATTTGTGCGCATGGTCTATAAGATGACTAAAAAGGATGCTCCATGATTGTCCATAACTACACCCACGCATCCATCGAACATCCAGAACGAAATGAAGATACGCTCCTCATTCTGCAGACCGAAGGCATGGCTCCCGTGTTCGCGGTGATTGATGGTATGGGCGGGCATCAACATCAACTGGCAAGTGGACAACTCCTCACTGGAAAGGATGCCTCGCAGTTTTTGGCACAGGCTATTGGTGAACACTTAGGCTCATTGTCACCTGCAATTGACGGTTCCCCGGGTGGAGAAGCCGAGCAACGGGCTATTGAAGCTATCAAAATTGCTAATGAACGCCTTTACAATGAACTCAACAAAAGTGAAGCACTTCCGATTAGCCATCGAGTTGGCGCAGTTTTGACTATCGGGATCATGTGCGAAAACAACCAGCGTTTGTTATGCGCGCAAGTTGGTGATACACGCGCCTATCTATACAGTGATGAAGAACTCATTCAACTGTGTTATGACGAAGACAATATCGAGTTTATGGTGTCACAGGGACTTATCACGGGCGATGACGGCGCACGTATTACGAATGTATTGAATGGCTACGATGGGGTTAATCCACCGAAAGTCGATGGTACGGTGACAATCAATGGTCAGCCATTTGATTTGTATATCGCGTGGCGCTGGTTCATTGTGGGTAACAGCGCGCTGGGTATCCTGCCATCTAACATTGTTCTCAACGCTCTTGGTATTGATCCAACTTCTCCTACACCCCAAATTTCCCGCATTGAGGTGGGTTCGGGTGATTCAGTCCTATTCTGCTCGGATGGGTTATATAAAAACATGAGCGACGATGAACTGATTACTGCTTTGCGTACACCAGACAGCGCAGCTGATTCATTGGGTGAGGCAGCCTTAAAACGGTCTGAAGATCGCAATAATCAGCGTCGAAATCCTGACGATATATCGGTACTAGTGGTCACATTCTAGAAAAGTGCTAGATATGTAACAAATGTTGCATTTGTAATTGCATTTTCTGCATTTTTCGCATCATTTCCGCTGAATTAGCAGGCGGATGTGAGGGAGTAAGGCGCTGAATCGGCATTTTATGTCGGCGGGAAGTTCGCTCGGAACTGCCGAAATGGCACACTTGCAGCGGCTGGCTCGGTCAATGCCACCGCTGTGCAATTTGTGCATGCCGCTGCTGTATTTGCTTTCATTCTGTGTTGAGGGTTGTGGGGAGTCAATGACATACGTCGTCCTCCAAACGAGTTCAAATTCTCACCTCATTTTAGAACAAAAGTTCATATTTGTCAATCGCAATCTGTTCGGGTAGGGCTGCATTAAGTGGTGGACAGCGAAATTTACCCCCAACCCAACCCACATCAGCAACGTTCGCAGGCTCACTCTGCTGATAGCCCGCAAGCGATGGAGGGAGCCAATACACGTTTGAGGGTCATTAGATGCACTTTTTCAGCGGAAATGTGATGTCCACCGTTTAGTGTGGTGCTACCTCTGTTCGAGGTTGGAAAGCCAAATGTAGAACAGTATTTGGCCCTATAGAATTCCCAACAATTGACGGACTGATTAAAAGTTAAAGGCCATACAAAATAAGAGGCGATCTTGTGTCGCCTCTTTCCAACTGCTCAATGTATCCAGGCTTACAGCTCGCGGAAGCGGTGTATAACGCCTACACCTACTAACCCCATCAGAAGCAAATAGCCTGCGACGCCGTAAAGTACTTGATTACGAGGCAGTGAATCGCGCTGGGTATTCCAAATGTCGTCAAATACCTGCTGGTTGACCACACGCACATCATTGATGGCTGTGACAAAGCGGTTGAATGCTTCCTGACTAGAACCGTCGGCTGTGCCCGTATTCAGTTCGACAGCGCCGGTGGTATCACCGGTATCAATCTTTTGACGTAATGTAGCATCAACCGCAAGATAATCAACAAAGGCCTGACGCGCTTTTTCGAGTGCCGCAACTTCAGCACCATAAGTCAAACGCGCCAATAAGGGGTTGATGTTATCTATGGATGCTGCGTTATCAGCCGAGATACTTTGTGCATCCAAGACTGCCTGAGAATCAGCCAGGTTAGAGTTCGCTACTGTGAACGAAGTCTGCATACAGTCCGGTTGTCCACAGATACGCAATGCTACTGATTGGGCGGCGTCATCAAACTGCTTATACCAGTCTGTTTTACGATCACTATCAATAATGGCGCTGCTCTCGGCGCGGTTGGCCTGATTCGCTTCAACAAGTACACGTGACACACCGCTGATGCTGAAATAAGCGTCATTTGTCATCTGTGTAAGCTGGTTCGGAAGTGCCAGCAAATTGAACACCATAATCAGTACCAGCACCCATCCCAATACCAAGGCCGCATCAATGCCCGGTGTTAGGAAACGGCGAACCTTTCCGCGCAACCAGAACGATAAAGCCGTTAAACCGACTGCCAAAAGGATCCCCAATACCGCAAGCAAATAAACCTGTTGGCTAATCTCGGTACCTGCTCGCTGCCCAGCCGCCACCATCGCATCAAAGTTGAGTGCTTCCAGCCGCTGCAGCGCGGGGATAATACGCGTTCTGAGTTGAGAGTCCGCAAATAGATATTCCTGACGCGCGGCGGTCAAGTTGCTGCGCTGAGCCATTAAATTGCCGACGTGCCGCCAAAATCGGCTGTAGGTATAGGTATCGGCAACGGTAAAGGCATCCTTCTCGTCATTGCTTTGAAGGTTACTCTGCAAGACAAACATCTGGTCACGATAGCGTTGAAAGTTACGAAAGATGTCGTTCTGGGCTTGCTCGTACAAAGGTGTATCGGAGGTCAAAGCCGTGTAATCGGCAGTGGCCTGACTGGTATTTGCCAGACGTTGTAATGCTTCTTCCGCAGCATTCACTTTGGTGCTGTTAACGACGGCAATACCCTGAAAAAGATCATAGGCCGTCCGGTAAGCACTGGATGTTTGGGCGATGACCACCAAAGACAAGAGAAGTGCCACCGCACCATATAACAACAACTTATATCGCGTTTGACGCCGAGCAGCCGGTTTGCGCTTAGTCGATACTTTCAAATTGGCGACGCTGCTAGTCATAATTTATGGATTCCTTTGCAATGCTGCTTTTAAAGCATCCCAATTCCGGGTGAAAATCGGCGCGATTTCAGGGCTAGAAACCACATAAAACAGGCTTTTCGTAACCTCGGCACCGGGATAAATGGACGGGTTTGAAAGGTAGCTTTGCTCGATCAACCCGTTATCAATCGCTGCCTGATTAGGTGACGCGTAGGCCGTAAAGTTGCTAATATCGGCGCCGACTTGAGAGTCAAGTATGTAGTCAATAAAGGCTGCCGCTAAATCGGGGTGCGGCGCATTCACAGGGATAGCCATATTATCGACCCATACACGCGTGCCTTCTTGCGGAATCACGTAAGCAAAGTCATCGCACTTGCAATCGGCAATGAGATGAAAAATATCACCGCTGTATTCGACAACCATATCCTCTTCGCCTTTTGCCAGCCGGTCTTGCCCATCATCAGGCGCAATTACTTTCAGGTTCGAGGCATGATCTTTCAAGTAGGCGGCGGCTTTCGCGACTTCATCAGCATTCTTGGTGTTGGGGTCGAAGCCCAAGAGCTTAAGCGCAATTCCCAACATGGCTCGTTCGTCATCCAACCATGCCACTGGCCCCTGATAACTAAACATGTCATTCCAACTGGTGATTGTTTTGCCCACCTTCTTCTTGTTGTAGCCGATGCCAATTGTGCCCCACTGATAGGGAACCGTGAATTGATTATTCGGGTCATAAGGAGGGTTTTTCAACTGAGCGCTGACATTGGCAAAATTTGGAATTTGATCCATATTCAGAGGCTTGAGCAAATTCGCTGCCACCATGTCATAAACGGTCGAATCGGTAGGCACCACAACATCATAACCGGCTGTATTGCCCTGTACCAAGGCATCCTGCATATCGGTGTCGCTGGCATAAGTATCATAAACAACTGTTACGCCGCACAGCTCTTCGAAATTTGATATGGTGTCCTCTGCAATATAGGTTGTCCAGTTATCGACATTGAGTGTTTGACCACTCAATCCCGCAGGACATGTCCAAAAACCATTTTGCTCATCACGAGCCGCAGCCGGAACCAACCCTATCGTAAAGGCTGTTCCCAGAAGTATTAAAACAAGCCGTTTTACCATCATTTACTCCCCGAACATGTACTTCGCAAACCACATTATATGACCTTTTTACACTATATCGGAATGTATCCTCACAATACCCTCAATCTTGAGGGTCATATTCCCTAAACTACTTCGGTGGATTTACGAAAATTCCAGGACAAACGGTCAAATATAACCCAACCATATAACCCTTCAGATGCTCATTGATTGGTGTCATGATGTTTGCAGAGTTATGAGCCGCTTTCTGTCAAAGAAATAATGGCGGGCTACCAAATATCCGCAGCGTACAGAATGTCGGGCGCAAAACTCAAAACAGATTTGAGTGATGTTATGGGAGGTTCAATAATGAGCTTAAAGATTGACCGTCGCGATGATGTTAAACCATCCGAAGGCGAACACAAATACGGTGATGTTCAATTTGCCGATACCACGAATAAGAAGTATCCCATCGATTCGGCTGAGCATATTCGTGCTGCATGGAGTTACATCAATCATAAAGACAATGCCGCCAAATACGATGCCGACGAAGTCAAAACCATCAAGAACCGCATCAAAAAAGCTGCTGCGAAATTTGATGTGGAAATCAGCAACGATTAACTATCAACCACTCGCGTAAGCAAATAAAAACACCTCGACTCAAGCCGGGGTGTTTTATTTTCCTCAACAGAGTTCGCCAAGGATCATCTTACGCGTTCCACCAGTTGATTTTTAACAGCAAGGGCTACGGTTTGCGTGCGGTTGGTTGTATTCAGCTTGGCATAAATACTGCATATATGATTTTTTACCGTCGAGTTACTTATAACCAGTTTTCGGGCAATCTGGCGGTTGTTCAGTCCTTCAACCATCAGCGCCAATACTTCCTTCTGACGCCTAGTCAGATCGTAGCCAAAGGTAAATGGATGCTGGGTTGTCGAGATTAAAGCTTGAATTGCTAAAGAAGATAACACCGGTTGACGGTGATAAGCGGCACGCACCGCGTCAGCCACATCGTCAATCGAGCCGTTTTTCAACAAATAACTTGTCGCTCCGGCTTGAACAACATCATGAATAATGTTTTCATCGGAACTACTGGTCAATGCGACAATTTGGATAGAAGGCCAGCTTTCGTGTATCATGCGGGTCGTTACTATGCCATCAAGACCAGGCATGAGGATATCCATCAATACGACATCTGGCTGGTATTTTCTACATAGAGTCAACCCCATCAGACCATTATCAATGTCGGCTACAACCTCAAAGTCGTCAAAACTTTCAAGAAGAATCTTTAGACTTTTCCGGACCATATCATGGTCATCTATAATCAAGACCTTGATTTTGTCTTGTGTGTTCATTGGGTTAATACCTATTAAGTCGTGCAATTTCAGTCGTGCATTCCCATATGTGATAGGAACTACACGTATAACAACGGATTAAAGACACGAATGTCGAGTTTGGAAATACCAACAAGGTGACTTACGAAACGTTGGCTCATGACCATAAGGCTCGTAAGATCTTCATTTCGTCTTGTAGACTGTCTAATTATTCATATCGTGGATACAAACATCCGTCTGTTAAGTCTTATTTAGGCACAAAACAAGGCATATTGCATTGCCTGACTAGCCTATAATTTATAAGCCATAGGTCGGATTTAATAGTCGCCGGTTAGACCTGAATTGAATTTAATTCATGAGATGAAGATTGAAGATGTGTGGCAGCTGAAGGCAGAGCATAATACCCATCGTCAAAGACGCCGCATTCAAAGAAGAATACAGCGTCTCTGGTAGCCAATAGAACTCTAAGAATCAGTGTATAGGATACTTGGCTGGCAAACTCCCATTGTTATTCCGGACTTTCACCAACCGCATCCAGACGTTTTTTGGCTTCTGCGTAAACGTCGGTAGCAAGGGCACCCTTGGCGGCGATGGCGACATTCTCTTGCAGATGCGCCGGATTTACCGTACCGACAATCGTGGTGTGGCAATGGGGATGGCTAAGTGTGAAGCGCAACAAAAAGCCCGTGCGTGTTTCACCTTTTTCCAACAGTTCATCAAGTTTTGCTTTCTCGAACTTGGCCCAACGATCCTCTCCGCCCAAGCCACTGCCCGGTTCTCCACGCGCGACACCACCGCGAATGATAATACCGGCACCGCCATCAGCGGCTTTCGTTATGAGGTTTTCATGCTGGCGTTCCAGTGCCGAGTAGGGAATCTGGAAAACGTCGAACACGCCCCAATCAATATAGGTGGCGAGGTGAGGCGAAGTCGATGAGCAGCCGATATGACGAACGACTCCCGCCGATTGGAGTTCTTTGAGGAGATCGACCAATCCATTTTTCTCGGTGGTTTCGGCGTCGGGGTTATGAAGCTGCAAGATGTCTACATAATCCGTACGCATCTTCATGAGCGAATCGGCAATGTTTCGCATGATATTATCGCGCGTCCAAAAGTGTGGGGTTTCGTCATGATCACCCGCGAACTGCATGGTGCAGCCACATTTGGTTGCTACGTAAAATTCATTACGGCGCTTTGAAAGGTATTGACCGATGTACATTTCACTTTTGCCATAGTCGTTGGCTGTATCGATGAAGTTAATGCCGGTATCAACTACATCGTTTAAAATCGTTTCAGCTTGCTCGTCCGTACAAGGCCGCCCACCCCAGATTCGATTGCCGCGCACTTCCATCGCGCCAAAGCCAAGCTGCGTGACTTCCAAACCGGTACGCCCCAATGTTTTCTTGAGTAATGTCATTTTTCTCACCCTGTTCATTTTCAATCGATAAACGGGAGTCTAGCGCGAGAATAATCATGCATCAACAAACCAATTGCTGGTATATGTGACACCTGACATAGCCATATCGCCAGTCATCATTTTGTCATTTCGCCTGCGAGGTGATACTCTAGCCGATCATTCTTTAAGTCAATTTTGGATATAATACTATGCCAACCAGCAGCCAAGCATTTTCTTCTAAAGCACCGTTTTTGTGGCACGGTGGAGACTACAACCCTGAACAATGGCCGAGAGAAATCTGGCAAGACGATTTCCGGCTGATGCAGCAGGCAAGGGTTACGGTTGCAACTGTCGGCGTGTTTAGCTGGGTATCGCTACAACCGGAAGAAGATCACTTTACGTTTGAATGGCTGGATGAAGTCCTTGACGGATTACACGCGCATGGCATTAAAGCCATTCTGGCGACACCGAGCGCGGCACAACCGGCATGGGTATCCCAAAATTACCCAGAGGTACTGCGCGCAGGTGAAAGCGGCCTCCGTAATCCTCATGGCGGACGAACAAATTACTGCCCGAACTCAGCCGATTACCGGCGACTCAGCGGTGAGATGGCGCGAAAGCTGGCCGAACGCTATAAGAATCACCCGGCCATTATTCTATGGCATATCAGCAACGAGTACGATAGTTGGTGCTACTGTGAAACGTGCGCGGCGCGCTTCCGAGAGTGGTTACAAAAGAAATACAGCAGTCTTGACGAGCTTAACCAACGCTGGTGGACCGCGTTCTGGAGCCACACATACACCGATTGGGCGCAAATCATGCCACCACTCAAAGGTGGCGAAACACTCACGCACGGGTTAAATGTTGACTATTTCCGATTTATGACGGAAAGCCAGATCGGGTGCTACCGGAATGAACGGGATATTATCCGATCTATCACCCCACACATACCGATTACCACGAACCTGATGGGCGCATACAAGCCACTTGACTACCGGCGATGGGCGAAGGAAATGGACATTATCGCGTGGGATTGTTACCCGAAACCTAACCAATCGCCGGGTGAAATCGCGTTCATGCACGACACCCATCGCGGTTTGAAAAACGGACAACCTTTCTTGTTGATGGAGCAAACACCAAGCAGCCAAAACTGGCAGGTCATCAATGCGCTCAAACGACCCGGGGTTTTGCATCTATGGAGTTATCTGGCGGTGGCCCATGGGGCAGACTCGGTACTTTATTTCCAGTGGCGGCGCGGACGAGGCGGTTGCGAGAAGCTTCATGGGGCGGTTATCGAGCATTCGGGTCGATCTGATACACGTGTTTTTCGCGAAGTTAGCCAACTAGGTGCGGAACTAAGCAAACTTGGTGACAGCGTACTCGGAGGACGAATTGAGGCGCAGGTCGGAATCCTGTTTGATTGGGATAATTGGCACGCACTAGAAAACGCAGTAGGACCGGTACGGGATAAGCAATATTACGAAACCGTTTGCAAACATTATCTCGCGCTCTACCGTAAAAATATCGCTGTTGATGTGCTGTTTCCTGACTCTGATTTGAGTAAATACAAAGTTGTCATTGCGCCGATGATGTATATGGTTAAGGACGGTCTGGCAGAGAAAATTGAACAGTTGGTTAGTGGTGGCGGCACCTTCGTCAGCACGTTCCTCAGTGGGATTGTAGACGAGACAGATTTGGCTTTCGAGAATGGTTATCCCGGCCCATTCAGCAAGGTGCTGGGGATCAGGGTTGAGGAGATTGATGCACTGTACCCGGAACAAAACAACAGCATTGTCATGGAAGATGGATCAGAACCCTACACGTGTACCCGATTGGCGGATTTACTTCAGGCTGAGACTGCAGAAGTACTGGCGACTTACGGGAGCGATTTTTACGCGGGAATGCCAGTGGTTACTCGAAATGTATACGGTGATGGACAGGCTTATTACCTCGCAAGCGATCCCGACGCGGCGTTTCTGGATGCTTTTTATGAGGATATTGTCAAGAAACACGGTATTGCTCCTTTATTGGTAACGCCCCAAGGGGTCGAAGTAACCGTTCGGCATACAGAACAGCGGGCAATTATTTTTATACTCAACCACAATGCTCACAGCGCAGCGATTGACCTAAAAGGCCAAAAATTCCGCGATCTATTGAGCGATGAGCAGGTCAGTGACAATATCGTGTTGGACGCATATGATGTAAAAATTCTGGTTAAAGCGGACTAAGCGCTACGATTTAGGCTTATAGGTGCATACCGAACGTGGAGAACGGACACATTGTCTGAAGCAATTTCAACTCAGGGTCTAGAGCGATTAGACTTCATCACGCGTCCATGAACCGCCTGCCATAAAGCCGCCATCGACCGCTATATTTTGACCTGTAATATATGAAGAAGCTCGTGAGGCAAAAAGCAGCGCAACACACCGGTCAGTTCATCCAGTTCAGCGGGCCGACGCTGTGGTATACGCGCGCGTAACCAGCTTGCTTTTTGAGGATCATCCCAAATAGGCTTAGAGAGTGGGGTGTAAACGAAACCGGGTGTAATACAGTTGACCTGAATATTGTCTGACGCCCATTCGACTGCTTGAACTTTGGTCAATTGTGCTACAGCACCTTTCGTCAATCCATAGACTGAAACCGTATCCAGCGCATAAAAGACGTTTATCGATCCAATGTGGATGATTTTCCCTCCGCCCTGTGCTTTCATTATGGCGTGGGCTTGCTGACACAAAAAGTAGATCGCTCGAATGTTGGCAGCGGTAATTAATTCGTAATCCTCTTCAGTCACTTCGACAATAGGCTTGCGACGATTAACACCTGCATTGTTGACCAAAATATCGAGTCTTCCCAACTTCTCGTGTGCTTCGTGGATAAGGGCACGACAGGCTTTTACGTCACCTAAATCGGCATAAAGTGGAACAGCTAATCCACCTATTTTCTCCACTTCCTGACAAGTGCGCTGCACACGTTCACGGTCACGCCCATGCACACCAATCGCCGCACCAGCATGTGCAAACGCAACCGCCAATGCACCGCCAATACCGCCGGATGCGCCTGTAATAAGGACGGTTTTGCCACGCAGTGAAAATAAATCCCAGGGAGACAGAGGTGCATCATCAGACACGACAGGTATTCCTTAATCAAGAAGCTGGCATGCAATATGAAAGTCTTGGTTTGGTATACCGTACTCAAAGCGAAAACGCAAAACAAGTAACGAACGTTTACTAATCTTGTTGCTTATAGAGGGTTGAACGTAATTCAATCTGTGCTAGATCTTCCGGTGTGTTCAAGTTCATAAATGAGCGCCGTTCGGGATCAAAGTTATTGACTTCTTCGGGCGAGATCAGGCGCGTATGAAGGCGAGAATACAAGTCACGGATACGGAGGTTCCCTTCAGTTATTCTCTGTTGAATCGAAGCGAGACAGGTACGGCGATAAACCGCGTGTAAGCTCTCATAATTGCCTACATCACAGGGAACAACCGCGTCATATCCAGCGCACAGATTAAGCATGTAACGGAGTAAAGCAACGTTCAGAAATGGCATATCACAGGCAACACAAAGGGTATAGTCGGACGGGCTAGACGTGAGCGCTGTGTATATGCCACCTAATGAACCTCGTCCGGGATAAAGATCGCTGTGCATCGGTAGATTAAACTGTTTGTGTTTTTCGGGTGTGTTGGTTATGAGCATGATGGGAAGACCCAGTAACGACGTTCGCTCGATGACATGGGCAATGAGCGGTTTGCCCGCAAGAGGCAGCATACTCTTATCTGTGCCCATTCGGCTGGAAAGACCTCCCGCCAGTATTGCAACGCTTATATTATTCCGCGACACGTTGATTGTTCTCCAAAATCGGTTCCAGGGTATCTACAACGGCTGTATCGGGGTCGCGGTGATAGTAGGATTCTCCGGCACAGGTACGGCAAAATGGTTTCCCGTTTACCGTGACCTCGCGCTCATTGATAATTTCTTCACCGCAAGACACACAATTGACACGCATACCATGACGACTGATCAGGTCTGACAAAGAGAGATCAAGTGTCACCCAAGTGACGTCGAACATCAGCTCATCCAAAATTTGCTGGTAAGCGACCAACTGGGCGTGCCAGGAACTTTTAGCATCCGGAACGATTTGTGCTGCCAACGCGCGGAGTTTCGGACTTGGGGCGATACGCACCGCATGTTCTGATTTGACATCCACGAAAGTTGCGGCAGCTTTGCCATAGTCAAACAGCCGAAGTGTACGGTGCCCTAGTGTGCAGCCGGTCGACACCGTAACACCATCAGCAAAACAGCCGTCCGTTTCGAGAAAGGTAAACAACTGCTTGTCCAAGCGGGGTAACTCTAGTTGAAGCAGTTTGCCTGCCAGCATCCCCATACGCACGCCGATCACCTGACGTGGACATAAATGGTCATGTTGTCGGGCGGATTCGGCGAGTAGGTCATTTAATTTCAGTAAATCATCCATAGTAGTGTTTTTCAACCTTAAGACACAGTGCTGCCAAATGGAAATCGGCGTCGATACTCACAAAGAGGGCAAAGTTCATCCTCGTCTGAAGAGGCAAAAGGTGCTTTGCAGCGTGTACAGTGCTTGAGCGCACCTGACACAATCGTTTCACGATCCAATGTCAATGCCTGTTCAATCGCAATTGGCTCATCAAACGCCAGCGTTTTAACAGGACATAACTCGACACACAGGGAACATTCTGTACACGCACCTGTCGCAAAAGTCAGTGCAAATGTTTTGTCGCCCCACTCAATCCGAAGCGCACCTGTCGGACATGCAAAGCCACATACTCCACAGGCGGTACAATCTGTTCCGGCTTTCAATCCTGTAAAGGGTGTAGAAGCATTGTTAACGGTGGTGTCCTCAAGCTGGCGCAAAGCCCGCAGCAACCGAACACGCTCTTGAGGGATGCGCTCATCAAAAGAATCAATGTAGCGATCGGCAGTCTCTGGTGTAACGACTGACGTTGGCGAAGGTTCTGCCACTGGTTTTCGAAATATCTGGAATAACTCACGGCGCGACATGGATTTGTTGGCGCTGTGCTGTGCAGGACGTACCCGCAAATCGTCTGCGCTAACCTGTGTGACAGGAACCACAACACGATCACCATCAGCCAGTAAACCATTGGCATATGCAACCGTATCAAGAATACGCTCCTGGACTTGCCCGATAGGACATTCAGCACATGCGTCCAACCGTAAAATCATCTTTTTTACGCCGGAGGCCATAAGTGACGCGTAGGTTGACACCCCATAAGCGGCCAAACAGCGTGTCGCGATGATCTTAGTCTGTGATTGAGTCAATCGTGTATCTGCTTGCGGGTGATGCGGACAGGCAATTTCGATCACACGGCCAGGCGGCAGCGGCTTCACACAATCCAACAGTTTTTCCACCCCGTCAACACCTTCAAAAGCGCCTGTCGGGCAAGTATGAAGGCACAATCCGCACTGCACACAAAGTGCTGTGTCAACCGCAACCTGATGATCTTCTAGTGCAATCGCCCCGACTGGACAACCCTTTACACAAGTGTCACAATTATTAGCCTTGTTTTTGGCGTGGACACAGCGTTTGGCATTGACAGTGATGCTTGGTTGATCCATCAACCCTGCTAGTTTATTGGCTGCTCCAAGTAAATGAATGACATTCATGGATTGTTAGGTGTTTTCCCCTTCGAAAAATCCCTGCTGCACCGCGCAGACTGCGGCCTGCGCGCGGTTTTTGACACGCAGTTTGTCCAAAATATTGCGCAGATGAACTTTGACGGTATTAATGGATATACACAGCTCATCAGCAATCCGAGGATTACTCAGCCCTTTGACTACGCAGCGCAAGACGTCGACTTCGCGCTCGGTCAAACCAGTTACACCTTCATCGCGTGAATGATCAGGACCGACAGGTGTTCGCATCAACTTCATCAACCGTAAAGCCATCGAGGGTGTAATGGCTGGTTCGCCATTCTGGACGCCGTTGAGCAAATCGAACAATTCGCTGGCATCCAAACTCTTGAGCAAGTAGCCGGATGCTCCCAATTCAATCGCCCGACATAAATCCTCATCGGTTTCTGAAGCTGTCAGCATGACCACAGCAGTTGATTTGAGACTCTGTAACACATTAGCAGCAACATCTAGTCCGCTCATATCAGGTAGTTGGATGTCCATCAAAATGACATCCGGTTGAAAATGATATGCCATTTGGATAGCCTGAGCGCCTGTTGCGGCTTCTCCAACAATTTCGACAAGATCTTGCCGTGTGTGCATCAGACTGACTAAACCCTGCCGGAATAAACGATGATCGTCCACAATAAGAATACGCAGTGTCATGAGATTATTTATTCCTCGACGAAACGAGCAGCGGAACGCTTAAGGCGACAGTTGTCCCCTGCCCCGGTGTAGACAAAATGGATAACTGCCCATGAATACTTTGCGCGCGCTCACGCATCGTTTGCAAGCCAAAATGGCTACCCGTCAGTTTCTGTAAACCGATCCCAATGCCGTCATCTACAATTTGAATTTCTAGCATCTGTGCGTCACTGGTCACATGCAGACTAACGTGGTGTGCATGAGCATGTTTGCGTACATTGGTCAAAGCTTCCTGGACAATCCGCACCAATTCCGTTTCAACCAGGGGCGAAAGTTTGGTTGGGCTTTGTGCACCATTGATAAACTGCACATCAATGCCGGTCTGAACGCCGAACGCGTCGAGATATTGTTCGAGAGCTGTGAGCAGCAGCAGATGGTCTGATAAGGTTGTACGGAGGCTGAGAATACTTTCCCGCACGTCGTCCTGCGCGTCGTTAATTGTCCGCCGTGCAGTAGATAATTCTACGAGCAGACCGTCCTGGTTTCGCTGGTTAGCCAGTGCTTCCAAAGTTTGCATTTGAAGACTCAAGTATCCTAGAACCTGAGCGAGACTATCGTGCATTTCACGGGCAATTCGATAACGCTCCTGCGCTACCGCCGCCGCCTGAAGTTTGGACATCATCGATGCATGTTCTAAGGTAATAACAACCTGGTCGGCAAGTTGAGGAAGTCTGAGGTAATCACTCACTGCAAAGGGAACGGCTTCAAAACGCGATACCCATAATGCACCAACAGGTATGCCATCCAACATGACCGGCACGATTGCTGCTGACTGGATAGGTTTCTCCAGAATAGGGCAATACCAACCTAATTCCGCTCCTATACCATCATCGTCCGGAAATCGAATCATCTGGCCGTTCTGCACAGCTTCGTAAACGACCGTTTCATTTATTTTGTCGCAAATAATCTGCTGCACACCATCTTCGGTTGCATGACATTTCAGCACCAGTTGGCCCGAGACTTCATTGAGTAACGCTATCGCCGCTACATCGGCAGACATTAATGTACGCGCCAGCCCAACGATTGTCTCGAGGACGACGATCGTCTCTTCAAGATTGGCAATTCTACGGCTGATGGTCACGACACCTTCAAGCCAGCGTTCCGCGCCTTGTCCCTGGTTCTGAACAATATCTCCGCTGATTGCTATTTGCTGACCTGACATGACCATAAACTCAACCGAATCTCGTTATTTTGGGTTCACCTGAATCTTACTCCTATTGGACGAGCTTCACTCGGAGAAAAGTAATCGTTTACATGTGCAGGCTAACATAACTTTGTGTTTCATTTTGATGGTTACCTTGTGGCTTGGCTCCCTTGCTCTAAATATAGATTCGGACGGGCATAAATGCATTTGTGAAAAAAATCACCCAATCGGGTGATAGGGATCATCCCTTTGGAGAATGTCATCACCCCTCTTGACGGACTACTCTTGACGCAATAACGGGTGAATACCTTGATGTTTGCCCGTGTTGTGTTGATTAAGTAGAAGGGGCACTCGTCCATGAGCGATAATGAGTTCATTCAGGATCTCATCACCGAAACCGTGATGAGCCGACGCAGCTTCATGAAATGGAGCGCGGTCATGGGTGGTACAGCAGCTCTGCTCGCCAACGGTGCATTCGAACATGTTCAAGCCAGTGGTGAAGTACCACCGGAAGCGGACAAAATCGTTTGGAATGCCTGCGTTGTGAATTGTGGCAGCCGCTGTCCGATACGTCTTTTCGTGAAAGATGGCACCATTTATCGGGTCGATACGGATAACACAGGAGATGACATTTGGGGACAACACCAGGTACGTTCATGCGTACGTGGTCATTCCGTCCGCCAGCGCATCTACAATCCTGACCGTTTGAAGTATCCGATGAAGCGGGTGGGCAAACGTGGTTCCGGTGAGTTTGAGCGTATTACGTGGGAAGAGGCCTACGACACCATCGCCAACAAACTCAAAGATGTTGTCCAGAAATATGGCAACGAATCCATCTATCTGAACTACGGTACAGGAACATTGGGCGCATTGGTTTGCACATCGTGGCCGCCCAGCGCGACACCGATTGCCCGTATGATGAACTGCTACGGTGGTTATCTCAATCATTATGGTGATTATAGCGCGGCGCAACTGGAGTCCTCATTGCCGATGACTTTTGGTGGCGCGTGGGTAATGAATAATAGCATCGAAGACATGGTCAACAGTAAATTAATTGTCTACTTTGGCAATAACCCGTCAGAAACACGCATGAGCGGCGGTGGCTTGAGCTACAGTTTGCAGCATTACAAGCGTGAGAGCGGCGCGAAGATGATCGTCATCGACCCGCGCTACACCGATACGGGTGTCAATTCTGCTGATGAATGGATCCCAATTCATCCCGGCACAGACGCAGCACTCGTCAGCGCACTGGCCTACGTGATGATCAGTGAAAACATACATGACCAAGCATTCCTGGACAAATACACAGTTGGATTTGACCGTGAGCATATGCCCAAGGGCTATGAAAATCAGGACAGCTACAAAGATTATGTGATGGGTACCGGCGCAGACAAAACAGCGAAGACACCGGAATGGGCAGCCGCCATTACAGGTATTCCAGCACCCCGGATCGTCCAACTCGCACGCGAAATGGCACTCACGAAGCCCATGTTCGTCACGCAGGGTTGGGGACCACAACGTCAAGCAAATGGCGAACAGAACTGCCGCGCCATCTCAATGATCCCAATCTTGACGGGAAATGTCGGCATCCACGGTGGCAGCACAGGCGCACGCGAATCCGGCTATGGCATCGGCCTAACCTCATTCCCAACGCTCACAAATCCAGTTTCGACAGCTATCTCAGTGTTCAACTGGCCGGATGCCATTCGGAACGCCACAGAAATGACTGCGCTCAAAGATGGCGTAAAGGGCAAAGACAAGCTCGATGTACCGATCAAATTTATATGGAATTACGCAGGCAACGCGCTCATCAACCAACATGCAGAAGCAAATCTGACGCACAAAATTCTGGAAGATGAGACCATGTGTGAAATGATCGTCGTCGTTGACGTTCATATGACACCCAGTGCTCGTTATGCCGATATCTTGCTCCCAGACACCACTAACTACGAAAAGATTGATATTGCGGTCAATGGTGATACCAGCAACATGGGTTACGCCATCTTCTGCGATCAGGTGATCGAGCCAATGTTTGAGGCTAAATCGGTCTACGACATGTGTGCGGAAATCGCCAAACGCTTAGATGTGGGTGACAAGTACACCGAGGGACGAACAACGGAAGACTGGCTGAAGTATTGTGTAGAAGATACCCGCAAAAACAATCCTGATTTCCCGGACTACGAAACCTTCAAGAAGATGGGCATCTACAAAGTGACCAATAAGGGTGAGCCTTATGTCGCCTTCCAGGCATTCCGTGATGACCCAGAGGCCAACCCGCTGGAAACGCCATCCGGCAAGATTGAAATCTTCTCGGGAACGCTGCATGACATTGGTCAAAAATGGGAACTTCAGGAAAATGATGTGATCACCGGTCTGCCGATTTACATGGCGACATGGGAAGGCGTCGGCGATCCGTTGAAGGATAAGTACCCGTTACAGATGATTAGCGCGCATTATAAGCAGCGTACACATTCTACCTACGGCAATGTTCCCTGGATGGCTGAAGCTCATCCCCAGGAAGTATGGATCAACCCAATTGACGCAGCCGCTCGTGGAATTGTTCATGGAGATATGGTGTACGTCTTTAATGATCGCGGACGCACCCATGTCCACGCAAAGGTAACGCCACGCATCATGCCCGGCGTCGTTCAACTACCTGAAGGTGCATGGTACACGCCAGACGCAAATGGCGTCGATCAAGGCGGTTGTCCGAACGTGCTAACTCGATATCGTCCATCACCATTGGCGAAGGGCGATCCCATGCACACCGCACTTGTCCAAATCGAGAAAGCATAGGAAAGCCATCATGACAAAACAAATTGGATTTTACTTTAATTCAAGCGTTTGCACAGGCTGTAAAGCCTGTCAAATCTCCTGCAAGGACAAATGGGATTTGCCGGTAGGAGTTACCTGGCGCCGTGTCGCTGAATATACGGGCGGTGACTGGACAGAAAACGCAGATAAAAGCTATACGCACAGTGTTTTCACCTATTACACATCGGTTGCCTGTAATCACTGCGAAAATCCCGCTTGCCTCGCTTCATGCCCGACACAAGCGATCCAAAAGCGTGACGACGGTATAGTTATTATTGACCAATCCCTCTGCATCGGCTGCCGGTACTGTGAATGGGCTTGCCCTTACGGTGCGCCACAGTTTGATGCCGAAAAGGGTGTGATGAGCAAGTGCAACTCCTGCTATGACGCGGTAGATGCTGGCGGACAGCCCACGTGCGTCACAGCCTGCCCTTCGCGCGCACTGGAATTTGGTGACCTGGAAGAACTGCGGGCAAAACATGGCGATGCGAATGCCTTTGCCCCGCTGCCCGATCCATCTATAACCGGCCCATCGCTCGTCATCACACCACACGAAAATGCCGCACCAGTGGGTTCCCCCCTTGGCAAGTTGGCTAACCCCGAGGAGATTTAGTCATGGAACTACGTGAATGGGCTCTCATCGTTTTTACTGTTGTCATGCAAATGGCGGTTGGTGCTTTCGTCATTCTAGGCGGAGTGCATTTCTTCGCCGCACGGCGTTACAACGCGCAGGATGCTGATCTAATGAGTGATCGCGCGCTGTTGGCAATCGGGCCGTTGGCTGTGGTTGCCCTTCTCGTCACATTCTTGCATCTTGGCAATCCGATCAATGCGCCGCGTGCCATCATGAATTTAGGTTCGTCGTGGCTCAGCCGTGAGATTGCTCTGGCAGTAGCCTTCTCCGTTTTGGGTGCGATCTTCGCATTCTTGCAATGGCGGAAAATCTCAACCTCTGCCATTCGCAATGGTCTAGCTATTGTTACCGCTGTAGTAGGCTTAGTGCTTATCTATGCGATGGCGAGCGTTTACCAACTAGCGAGTGTTCCGGCGTGGCACACATTGGCGACACCTGTCACCTTCTTTGTCACTTGCTTCCTGCTCGGCTCAATGGCGATTGGCGTAGCTTTTGCGGCCAGCTTCTGGTATCTCAAACGCAAAGCGTCAGACGGGAATAAGGTTCAGTATGATATTCTCGCGACCACGCTGCGTTGGATCGCCCTGATTTCGATGGCACTGATGGGTATTCAGTTTGTCGTTATTCCGATTTACTTCGCGCAGTTGGCTACAGCTAACAGTGCCGCCGCCAGCGCCAGCCTGAGTATCATCTTTGGACAACATCCGGTCGTTCTGGCCGCCCGCCTGGTACTGCTTTTCTTGGGCGCAGGATTGCTAGCGATGTTTGTGTATCAGACTGCTGCTGTCGAGAAGCACGTCCAGCGCTTAACTACACTTGCTTACCTGGCATTCGCGCTGGTTCTGGTCGCAGAACTTATGGGCCGCTTCCTGTTTTATGCATCGATGGTTAGGATTGGCCTATAAATAAAGGACAAATAGCACTCTACAGCAGCCAACATTGAGAATATGCTAAATGTAAAATACAGGAGGGTAACCCTCCTGTATCCTTTCAACTTAAGGAGTACCAACGTGGACATTTCGGCGGAAACGCTTATAGCGCATCAACTTGCTTATACGTTTTTGGGTAAGGTTTTTTATGAGCCGCCAACGCTGGAACTCATTCAGGCGCTTGTCACTCAGGACTTGTTTGCCGATTGGCCGATTGGCAGTCCAAACAATGAGGTTGATGAAGCGCTAAATCAACTGCGCGAATTCAGTACACAGTGGGATACGACTCAATTTGAGGATTTACGTCGTGATTATGCACGGCTTTTTGTTGGGCCAAATCGCTTGTTGGCTCCGCCCTGGGAATCGGTTTACCGCAGCAGCGAACACTTGATTTTTGAGCGTCAAACTTTGGAAGTCCGGCAGATGTACCAGCGTTACGGTATGGTGCCTCCACAGACTAATGTTGAACCCGATGATCATTTTGGTTTAGAACTACGCTTTGTGGCCTATTTAAACGGTCTGGCCTTATACGCCTTTAAACAGGATGATTCGATGTTAGGGATCGAGGCTGTAGAAACCGTAGGGCGCTTTTTGAATGAGCATTTGTTACAGTGGGCACCTGAATTCCTGGGTCTGGTCACAGCTTCTGCTAGCACTTCGTACTATCGCAGCGTTGCCCAATTGACCCTCGGCTGTCTCTATCATGCTCAGTCCGTGTTCAGCATCCGACAGCCTGCGCTATAACCTTGGGCGCAAGAAGTCGTTGGTTATAACCTATTCCCAATATCCAATTTTCGCCCGAACCGTATATTCTAAAGCCCATCTTCCTTAGTTCGAAGGAGATGGGTTGAATGTCATGACTCTTTCGAAAACGCCCTACATACCCCAATGAGATTCCATTATCCAAAAGTGGATCGCACTCAATAGTGTAAAATATCGCGGGATTTATTTAAATTAGTAACGTCATTCATCCACCCAACAGGAAATCCCATGAAACCTGAAACAACCTCGCTTCCAACCGCCGAAGTGATCATTAAAGCCGATCAGCCCAAAGCCATCAGCATGGACTTGTTCGGTATTTTCTTTGAGGATTTAAATTACGCCGCTGACGGTGGTCTGTATGCGGAACTCATTCAAAATCGGTCGTTTGAATATTCATCTGCCGATCATCCGGACTGGAATTTTCTCACGGGCTGGGAACTGATTCAGCACAGCGCTAAATGCTCATTAGCACTTGAAACAGAAGAGCCCGTACACCCTAACAATCCACACTATGTCGTGTTGAATATCGAAGCTGATCATGGCGAAGTGGGGCTGCGAAACACTGGATTTGATGGCATCGTTATTAATACAGGTGATCATTACAGCGTTTCATTTTTCGCCCGTAGATTAAGCGGCGAAATCGGCGCCATGTCAGTTCGGTTGGAAAGTAGAACGGGCAAAGTGTTGGGCAAGTCAACCTTAGCCAAACCGACGGGTGAGTGGGCCAAATATACGGCGACCATTCAATCCACAGGCACGGATCGTCATGCGCGTTTGGTTCTTGTGACGACTGGAGAAGGTTCGCTCGCGCTGGATGTGATCTCCCTTTTCCCCGAAAAAACCTTTCATAATCATCCCAACGGCTTACGTGCCGATCTCGCCCGGATCATCGCTGATCTCAAACCCAAGTTTATACGCTTTCCCGGCGGCTGCCTGGCACATGGTGATGGTCTGGACAATATGTATCGTTGGAAAGATACTATCGGGCCAATCGAGGCGCGCAAAGAGCAGCCGAACATCTGGAATTATCATCAGAGTGTTGGGTTGGGCTACTACGAATATTTCCAATTTTGTGAAGACATAGGTGCTAAGCCTGTTCCAGTTGTGCCTGCCGGTTGCTGCTGTCCAAATACGGGGGCAAGATTCACGGGCCTGTGGGAACAAGGTCAGCAAGGTCTTCCAATGGAAGAAATGCCTGACTACGTTCAGGAAGTACTTAATCTGATTGAGTGGGCCAATGGCCCGGTGACTTCAACCTGGGGTGCTAAACGGGCGGAAGCTGGTCATCCCGCACCCTTTGGTTTGGAATACCTCGGTGTCGGCAACGAAGATCGCATCACGACCGTTTTTAAAGAGCGCTTCAAGATGATCTACGAAGCTGTGAAAGCGAAATACCCTGAGATTATCGTGATCGGTACAGTTGGTCCGCGCCCTGATGGCGAAGATTATGACGAAGGTTGGAAATACGCCCATGAGATTAACCTGGAAATGGTGGACGAACATGGCTACAAGTCACCTGATTGGTACTGGGACAATCTCCATCGATTTGATGCTTATGACCGCACCGCTACGACAGTCTATCTAGGCGAGTACGCCGCACATGATATTGGGCGCGTCAATTCCCTGCGTTCTGCACTGGGTGAGGCCGCCTACATGACGTCACTGGAGCGCAATGGCGATATTGTGCGCCTCGCTTCCTATGCCCCACTCCTTGCCAAGCAACACCGTACCCAGTGGTTACCCGATCTTATTTACTTTGATAACACCACCATCAGCCCAAGTATCAACTATTATGTGCAGCAGCTGTTTAGTCTGAACGCGGGCGATGTCTACTTGCCAACCATAGTGAACTTTGAAAACGACACTCAACTCTTTACCAGTTCCTGCGTTCAGGACACAAACAGCGGCGACATCATTTTGAAACTTGTCAGTCGAGCCGAAGTACCATTACAGGTATCAATCAACCTCTCCGCAGTCACGACAATCGAGCCCACTGCGACCTGCACCGTCATCAGCGGCGATCCATTTGCAGACAACCCTTTTGGGCAACCTGCCACAATCTTGCCTGAGACGAGCAAACTGATGGTCGCGCCACAATTCATTTATGCTGTTCCGGCGCACGCATTAAGCGTCATCAGGATGAAAACCCGTAATCCTGCCTAGCTCACGTTTGGACATAAAACGAGTTCAAAAGTATGAAGACTCGAACGATTTTCGGTTGACAATAGAGAACTATTGTTCTAAAATAGATATGGGGTAAAAGTATTTCGGGAGAGTGCTGCAGGTCGTCAACCATCATTAGCTGCTGCGTAAAATGAAAGTAACGATGGCAGCGGCAGACTCCTATGCCATAGCGGTGGCATTGACCGAGCGTGTCGCAGCATTCATGCCATTTCAGCAGCAGCAAGCGAGCCTAGCGCCGTTCAAATTTGTCAATTCAGCGGAATCTCCCTTGCTTCCCGCCTGTCATTTCAGCGGGAATATTGCACAAATGGCAATAAACTGCCATACAGCGCCGCAAACCAAATCCAACACGGTAATTCTATTCGTCTACAACATCAAAATAATTCTAACTAAATTGATTGTTTATGTAGGTCATACCAGGTTTATTGACTCTACGTCCCAGTCCCGCCCTTCCAGCGCGAGGAATCCCATCGTGCTATGACGGATTTCATCCCATGCCCAACGAGCGAGGTCTAGGTAAAAATCCCACGTTTCATTGGTAAAGTCCCAAATAGATGCGGCCACGACTTCAGCCGCCTATATTTCATTGAAGTGGCTAATGGCTGATGTCCAGCTTTTCGATATGCTGCCAGACCTGACAACCTTCAACATCGAATTTTTTTCTCATGTGTTAGGTAGGTGACGAGCGCTAACTTGACGTTCATGTACACGCGGGTCAGATCATTACACTTGGACTAAGTTTTTGAGGATAAGACGTTGGCTAAAATTACAAGCCAGCTGACGGCAATTATTAGAATCCCTAGGTAAAAAAGTTAATAGTGAGGCTATAAAAAAGCACCTTTAACCAGTTAAAGGTGCTTTTTGTTAAGTGCGGGAAGGACAGGAGCCAATCCGAACATGTTTCTCCCGTAGACCCCGCCGATTTCCTAAGTTATATCGCCTTTCCTCAGTGTGACAACTTCGCCCACTTCTCAACCATCAACTTAAGATTGGCTTTTCGGTGATCGGGAGAGAACTACCCCTCCCCCATACCACCTTGAAGGCTCGCTGATCCGTCCAGCAAGACTCCCACGTAGAGTGTAACACATCTCTTCGAAGTCCTTGCCAGCCTCAGCGATTTTCTAATCCGTTTTATTGAGTGTTGTGGAGGAAATGATTATGACTCGTGTTTTCGTTCTGACCAATCATAAAGGGGGTGTCGGCAAGTCGACATCCGCCACCAATATCGCTTATGGCTTAGTCGGATT
>JBGAHG010000047.1:0-47400 GCA_044226325.1 Aggregatilineales bacterium | reverse complement strand
CGGAATAGCCTTTGCGATTAAAGACTTCGGCGGCACGCTGCAAGATCATCAGGCGGGTTTCATCGCCTTTTTTCAATGCGCTATCCTTTGAGACTGATCGGTTTCAAATTGAGGATATGCGGAATGGGGGATTTTGTCAATCATCTACGTGGAAATTTTTAACGGCAACCACAACGACACCATCTAAAATATACGGACCAGCAGATGTGACAATTTCTGTTGGATAACCATATTGAGGATCATATTGGACTGAACAGAGCCAATCCGTGTTTTGGAGTGATGTGCGATAAGCATTTTCAAAATCGTACATCGCATCTGAGGATGTAAAACCTGTGAACCCGAGTTGATAGCCTAATCCATATCTGGCAACCACCGTTATTGTTTGTTTGGTGCATAATTGAGCTTTTTGAAATAGTTGGTCTATTGTGTAGGTACGGTCGCCGCCCGGTTGATAATAATATGTTGTTAGTGTATTGCAGGTTGAAGCTGAATATTCTGGCTGACCCACTTCACATTGCAGTAATTTTTCATTAGTTAGCTTTCCACTTCGGACAGTGACTTGTACTTCACTAGCGGGTATAGGCAACCACAATACGGTAACAGTCATTGTGTAGTTGGTGACGTTTTTGTGCGTCCATATAGATTGGTTAACTGCTAACGATGAATTCTTGCACAACGCCCCGACCAGAAATGGAAAAGCCAACAGCAATCCCAATTGAAATAAGCCTTTTTGTTGTCGCATACTACCTCCTACAATCCATCAACAATCACGTCAGGCTGTAATCCGTTCCATATTGGATGGCACCTAGCTTTTTGGCGATGGCCTGCGAGGCGTGATTTGACCACGAGGTGCTGTAGAGCGGCAGGCGTCCGGTGGCACGTACCGCTGTTGCCCAACCCTGCACCGCTTTGGTGGCGTAGCCATACCCACGATATTGCGTTTCGGTATAGACACCGGCTTCGGCGACCTGCGGTGTGATGCGCGAACAAAAGCAAACGGCGACCGCATTTCCATCCACAACCGCCGCTACAACTGGCGCATAATCGGCAGCGTTGGCGAACAACCAACCGAAATGAGCCTGCACGAGCGTGATGTTGTCGGCGGTGATGGTCACGACATCGCGGGACGGATCGCCTTCAGGCAGGATGTAGGCAGGGCCAGAATGGATGACAAGCTGTGGGGCGTATGGCTTCAGTAGATCAATATACCGGACTGCATATAGGGGGGATTCAGATAGATCGCGGCTGACCGGCTCGGCGGATGCTAAACGCCCAAGTTCGGCGGCGAGATCGTCGGGCAGATCATAACGGGTGCGCCACACATGTCCGGCGCGGGTACGACCCAAAAACAAATAAGGCGCGGGGTCGATGGGATCAGGCTCATTGATGCGGAGCAGCTTGCCGTTGGTATCGTGCACAAACAGGGCTTCGGTTTGCATCCGCATCAGTTCAAGGTCGGTGTAATTCATTTACAACACATCCACCGGATCGAGATCGACGTGCCAGTTGCGGGGGATGTCCCAACCACGCAAAACAGCCGATGGATCAGGGCCGCGCAGGATGATATGCCAGCGGTAGATTTTGTTGACACGGCTGGAGAAGCAGGGCGCGGGGCCGATAATATCCGTGGCGGTGAGGGAGAGTTTCGCCATGCGGGCGCGTAGAATGTTGGCGGCGGATTCGGCATCAGCTCGGGCGCGGGATTCGCTCTCATCGCGGAAGATGATACGGGCGAGGCGGCGGAACGGTGGGTATCCTAAATCGCGGCGGTAGGCGATTTCGGTGTCGTAGAAGTTAGCGAAGTCGTGTTCGGCGGCCATCTGCACAGCGTAGTGCTTGGGCTGATAGGTTTGCAGGATGACCTTGCCACCGAGTAAGCCGCGCCCTGCCCGTCCTGCCACCTGCGTCAATAGTTGGAAGCTGCGTTCGCTGGCGCGGAAGTCCGGTAAATTCAAGCCCATATCAGCACTTACCACACCCACCAACGTCACCAGCGGCAAGTCCAGACCTTTGGCGACCATCTGCGTGCCGATCAGCACATCGGCCTTGCCATCAATGAAGCGCTGCAAAAAGAGTTCATGCGCTTCGGGATCAGAAGCAGTATCGGCATCCCAACGCAACGTGCGGGCTTTGGGAAATTCGGCGTGCATGGCGGCTTCGACCTGCTGTGTGCCTGCGCCGAAATATTTGATACGGCGAGAATTACAATCAGGGCAGACGTGGGGCTGCGGCCCTAGAAATCCGCAGCGGTGACAGCGCAGCGCTTCGCCCTCACGGTGGAAGGTTAAGGGTGTATCACAGCGCGGACAGGTGGCGACATAGCCGCAATCACGACAGAAAACGTAGGTCGATTCGCCGCGACGGTTGATGAAGAGAATGGCCTGCTCTTTGCGCTTAAGCGTTTCGGTCAGGGCGTTTTGCAGCGCGTAACTGAAGATGCTGGTGTTGCCATCCTGAAGTTCCGCGCGCATATCTACGATTTCAACAGGCGGTAGATCAATCGTCATGGCGTCGGCGGCGTGGGCCGGATGATAAAGGGCATTGACGCCAGTTCGTTCGGCCTGTTCCATAATGCGGACGCGATGCCCCATGATGCGAGTCGGCAAAACGAGGGCGCGAAGTTCACGGCGTCCCGCGCGGTAGACCGTTTCCAGGTCGGGTGTGGCGCTGCCGAGGATCAGCACACCGTTGTTCTGGCGCATCATCTGTTCGGCGACATCACGGGCATGATAATAGGGCGGCGGGATCGGTTCACCCTGCTTATAGCTGTTATCATGTTCTTCGTCGAGAATAACCAGGCCGACATCCGGCAGCGGTGTGAATAAGGCCGAACGCGCGCCGACCACGATTTGAATCAAGCCTTCGCGGGCACGTCGCCATGTGTCGTAGCGTTCGCCCTCACTGAGTTTGCTGTGGATGATGGCGGTTTTGCCGGGGAAGCGGGCGGCTACACGGCGGATGGTTTGGGCTGTGAGCGCGATTTCCGGTACAAGATAGATAGCTTGTCGCCCCTGCTCTATAGTTTCCTCAATTGCACGCAGGTAGATTTCGGTTTTACCGCTGCCGGTCACACCATGCAGCAGAAACAATCCCGGCGGGCGATCATCAGCCGCTTTGCCCCACCCCCAACTTTTGATGTGCTGTTCGATCACCTTCCACGCCTCGGCCTGTTCGGGCGTCAAGGGTGGTGGCATGTTGGGTACGAAATCTTTATCCGCCAGCGAGTCGCGCCATGATTGCTTTTCGCCGAGCAAGATGAGTTCGTCTTCTTCGAGCTTTTTAAGATCTGCTAACTTCGCGCCCGTTTGGGCGTAAATCCACTGGACATCAATCGGATCGGATTGGCGGGATAGCACGCGCAAGACGTGGAGTTCGGTTTCGGCTTTTCGCAGCTTGAGGATTTCCGGCAGGACGTTCTCACGCGGGATGGTCAACATGACGGTGTTTTCGGCTTTTCGGCCTTTGCCTTCGATGCGGTTGACCGTGACCAATCGGGCTTCTTCCAACTTCTTCAACTGCGGTTCGGTGGTGTTGGCAGCGTGCAGCACTTGATGGACAAAAGGTTCATCAATCGGCATGGCGGCCAGCGTTTCGAGAATATCGGCTGGCTTGGATTCATGCCCTAAATAGCGGACGACGTTCGGGAATTCGTTGGGGTGGATCGCCAGTAGCGCGGTTTGAATTGTGCGGGGTTTGACGCGCGGTGGCGTCAGGATTTTCTGGACGAACAGCACCTCTTCTTTTTCCAGCGCATCGACCGCAGCCCGCCAGTTCAGGCTGTGCATGGCTTTGGCATTTTCGAGCTGCCGCCCGGTCATTGAGCCGCGCCGTCGCAGCAAATCCAGCACTTTTTGTTCGGTCGGATCTTTACTGGCGGCTTCGTCATCGATCAGTGTCACGCGGATGTCACGGCCTCCGGTGAGCCCGGGCGTGAGCATCAGCCACAGGCAGGAACCAATGGGCGCGAGATAACGTTCGCTCATCCAGCGGGCGAGGGCGATCTGCGATGGGTTGACAACCGGCAGCGGGTCGAGGATGGCCTGAATGGGTTTGGTCTGAGTGATTTCGGTATGGTCGCGCAGCGCCAGAATAATCCCATGCTGGACGGCTGTACCGAATGGAACCTGCACCATTTGTCCGGCTTGTATACGCCCGGCGAGTTCCGGTGGAACGGCATAATCGAAGCTCTGATTGATGGCGGCGTTGACCGCAATTTCAGCGTACATGTGTAACCCAATAAACCCATCTTTGCGGAGTCATACTATAGCATAGATGGAGGGTGAAATGGTATGCACATTTGTTCGAAATCAGATGGTCAATATGCGTCAGCGAAAAAGCAATTTGAGCCATGATACGAACAAAAGAGCTAGAACTGTGATATAATCACACTGCCTTTCAGAAAGTCGCTTCCAAAATGTAAATGGTGCGCTACAGGAGAAAGAATATGACCACTCAGCAATCGTCCACGCTTCGCTTGAATTCGCTCATGATCGGAACCAGCCAGCCGAACGCGCTCGGCGAATTTTACGAGAAGGTTTTTGGCAGACCTGCCGATATGCATGATGGCAGTTGGTACATGTGGCAAAGTGGCAGTTCCGCTTTAAGCATCAATGAACATTCGGACGTGAAGGGGCAAGCCAAAGAACCGGCACGGATGATCGTCAATCTGGAAACCAAAGAAGTCAAACAGGAATTTGAACGACTGCAAAAGCTGAACGCCACCATAGTCAAAGAACCGTATGAAATGGGCGGCGGCTGGATTGCCACGCTGGCCGACCCCGATGGCAACTATGTTCAACTGGTGACGCCCTGGGAAATGGGCTAGGCTGCGCGCCGCAGTAAATAAGGAGGACGCACACGCGTCCCCCTGAACCTTCATATCAGATTGCCACACAATCAATTAGAACCACACACTTAATGCAGTCGTTTGCCTTCAATTGTATTCATGACTGCGCCGAACAGCCGCTTTCGTCGATGAGAATCCTCTATTTTAAGCCGCCATCACATTCTACAAGCTTTACACGTTAGCTGCGCGATGGCTGAGGAATTCCTCGACAGTTTCTTTGATGTGTTGGATGAGATGTTCCTGCGATGCCTCGTAGGTCAGGCTGCGTACGTTGCTATGGTGGGTGACGATGATGAACTGCACCCGATGATTGTTTAGAAATTTCTCTTCGTGGATGTGCATTTCTTTAATATCGTCATAGGCGATGATTTCATCACTGCCAAACAGCCGTGACAGAAGATCGGTGCGGCGGATGACGAAGCGATTCGGATATACATCCAATTCGTGGAACAGACCTTGCGCAGTCGTAACCGGAGTGTTGTGATGGAGAACAGCGTTGGTAGCCATTTTTGCCCTCCTGAATACACAATTTCTTAATTAGAGTGTAAACGGTATACTGGGCGGGCTTGTATGCAAGTTATCAGCCTTATCGGCTGTCATTTATCACCCACGCCGGCTTGTTCACGGGACGACAGCCGGCGATATTGTATGGATCCCCAAGTATGCCTAAAAAAACACCGACGCTTTTTGTTACCTTTGGTCTGCCGGGCGCAGGGAAAACCTATGCTGCCCGATTGTTTGAACAATTCGGATTTACGGTACATGACGCTGATGATGATTTGCCGGATGCGATGCGGTTGGCGATTAGCACGCAGCAGCCGATCAATGATGATATGCGCGACGAATTTTTCAGCCGCATTACCGCCCATGTGGAACAACTGCTGCGGGAGCACCCCAGGCTGGTGGTGGCACAGACCTTCATTAAAGAGAAATACCGCAAACGCTTCTTAGCCCATTTCCCCTACGCCCAATTTGTGCTGGTCGAGGCCAAAGACCCAATCCGCGAACTGCGGCTAGAGCGGCGTACCAACCAACCGCTCGAACCGGATTACACCCGCAAGATGATCGCCATGTTCGAGACGCCGCATATTCCCTATCAAGTGATTGTCAACGACGCGGACGGAGCGCTGCAACTGGAAGATCAAATCGCAGCTTTGGTGAAAAAATAAAAACGAACCGCCAAAACGCCAAGAACGCCAAGATTAATACAGAGAGTTTTTGAGATGAGTTATTTTATTAGCATTTTTGGGCAGTCGAATGAGGCGCTTTCACGGCGGGATATTCAGGAATTTATTCTAGGCGGCTTGCACTTTGACCGTGCGCCAGTTTTTATCCCCGCCTTTCTAGATCCCGACTCGATGGTCGAGGATTGGCAAAGTCTCGTCATTATTTATGAACCGGATACGCCAACCGTTAATTTGATGCGGCATATCGAAGACCATGTTTTTGATGTGGAACGGGCTGCGGTAAAAGCGCTTATTGCCGATCGTGTTCCGGTTGATCGACAGCCACCATTGATGGAGCTACTGGACGCCTGTAACCAGGTGATCGGCATTGAGATTGACCGCGACTATCTAACGGAAAACGCCTGGGCGATGCTCGACGCGCTCGAAGCCTATCTGGCAGGTAATCTGATGGGGCTGGTTTATGCGCCGGAGGACGGCTTTTATGGCAGCGGGTTACAACTCTTGCATAAAATCGGCTAGCTTGTTCCTCAGACACACAGTCGTACAAATGAGTTAGGACGTCATTTCTACCGTTGCGTAAAACCTCAAACCGGACGTAAATTAATATAGTGGCACATGTCACGATACAATGGTCTTATGTCTCCATCAATACGGGATGGATAGCAGCATCGCTTTCTCTAGATGAGAAAAATGTCTAGCAGCGGTTTATGAGGCGCTTGCTGTTTGGTGCTTTCAAGGAAATTCTGTTAAGCTAACCTTATATTGATTCAATCACGGTAAAGCACAAAGTCGCTTATGAGTTCTAATAATTTATCGGGATCGACACTCGGCAACTACGAACTGCGCCAGGTCATCGGCGTGGGCGGCATGGCGTCGGTCTATCAGGCGCACCAGTCGAACCTTGAGCGTTTGGTCGCCGTCAAAATTTTGAGTCAGGCTCTGACGCATGAACCCGGTTATGCCGAACGTTTCAACCGCGAGGCGCGGACAGCGGCTTCATTAGAGCATCCCAACATCGTTCCGGTATACGATTACGGAACACACGGCGAGATCACCTATGTCGTCATGCGGCTGCTGACAGGCGGCACCGTTGGCGAACGTCTGCATCATCAACAGCAGAATAATCTGCCACCCCCTTCTTTAAGTGAAGTGAATCAACTGCTGCGGCAGGTCGCCAGCGCTTTGGATTATGCCCACAGTTTGGGTGTTATCCACCGCGACATCAAACCCAGCAACATCATGTTTGATAATCGTGGTACACCCTACGTGGTGGACTTCGGTATCGCCAAGCTGTTGGAAACCTCCAACAATATGACCAGCACCGGTATGGTCATGGGGACGCCTTCCTATATGGCTCCCGAACAGTGGCGCGGGGATAAAATCTCGGCGGCGACTGACCAGTACGCGATGGGTGTGTTGATGTATATGGTGCTGACAGGGCGGCAGCCCTTTGAAGCGCCTACACCCTACGCCTTGATGCTCAAGCATATGAATGATTTGCCCGTGCCGCCGAATGAGGTGCGCGGTGACATTCCGTTATCCGTGGCGGGTGTAATCGAACGGGCGCTCAGCAAAGCTCCCGAAGATCGTTACCCGAATATGCTGGAATTCGCGGATGATATGAGCCGCGCGGTGCGGGATTCGGGCGATGGTAAAACTGGCTTCTTTACCATAAATATGGGCAAGGGCACTGATTCGCCGCAGTTGACGCCCACGCGGTCGCCCAGTAAAGGCACCGCAACGCGTCCGCCTCCAACGCCCACATCAGGCTCTCAGATCGAGGAAGACAGCCCGACAGAAGTTGTGCCCAAAACGGGCGAAACCAAAGCTAAGCCTCCGACCGGTGGGACGCCGATCCCGCCCTTTGTGGGTTCTGGCGGTAAGACCGGACAAAATGCTTATGATGCAGGTGCGGGTCAAGCGCCAGCCGGTGGCAGACGTCCCGGTATCGCGGTATTCGGTGTGGTCGCGGCAGTCGTAGTCGTGGGATTGATCGCCCTGTTCGCACTGCGCGGGAACAGCGGCGGTACAGCCAGTGATGTGACCCCAAGTGCTGTTGGTGCATCCAACACACCGGTAGCGGTGGTCGTTTCTATATCGGATACACCAGCGCCAACCGCAACCACAGAAGCTGTGAAAGCATCCTCTACACCCACAACTGAAGTGCTAGCGGCGTCCAAAACGCCCACGACCGAAGTGGTGTCAGCGTCCAATACACCCCAGGCACAGGTAGTGCCATCCAGCACATCAGCCTCGTTGGTGGTTTCAGAATCGGATACACCAACCTCAACGGCCACTGCAACTTTAACTGAAACCAGTACGGTCACACCGACCGATACCAAAGAACCGACCGCCACTAAAACAGCGACCTCAACCCCAACTGAGCGTCCGACGGCCACCAGCACCATCACCAAAACGCCAACCAATACGCCGACGGCTACCGCGGCCGATACCCTGACACCGACCTTAACGCCTACACCAGCGACACCGATCGTGGCCATGCGGCGGCAGCTTTCCGTGCGGCAGGGGCCGGGATCACAGTATCCGCCGTTGAAGACACTGGCAGCGGGTGACAAAGTTGATATTTTGGGCATCAGCGAAGATGGCGCATGGTTCCAGGTAATGCTGAGTGATGGTCAGTTGGGTTGGTTACCGACGACCTCCCCCTTGATTGATACCTCCGGCAATATTTATGATTTGCCGCTGGCGGAACCGCCGACGGTTACACCAACTTTTACCTTTACACCCTCGGATACGCCGACCAATACTGCAACCGCTACGGCGACCCAGGTATCCACACCGACCGAGACACCTACCTTAACCCAAACGCCATCGCTGACACCGACTCTGTCACCAACGCCGACGCCCACCGCGACCGAAAATGCCTTGACACCCAGTGCGACTGCAACCGCACTGCAATCCGAAGTCAACGCCACAGTCATTGGCAATAAGGCCATCAACATTCGCACGGGCGACAGCGCAGATTTCGGCTTGTTGACATCACTCGCACCGGGCGTGACGGTCAAGGTGTTGGGCATCAGCCGCGTCCATAATGATTGGTTCCAGATTGAACTGCCCGACTCCCGTAAGGGTTGGGTGTCGGCTCGCCTGGTGAAGATCATCGGTAATCTGGCGACAGTACCTTTCGTCACACCACCGCCGAAACCGCTTAAGACACGGACGCCGGTTCCCGCACCGACCAAGCCGGGTAGTAGTGGAAACAATGGTAACAATGGCAACAATTCCGGCGGACAGCCAACCGCGGTCGGCTCAGGTGTTGACTGCAATCAATTAAAGACTACATCGCCGGTTGACTGGATTAATACGACCAATGAAGGTGGTACGACCACTTTCTACTGGAACACGGTTGATGGTGCCACCGATTACTGGTTGTACTGGTTCGCCGAAGATGGTCATGAAGTGGCGCGTTATAACACTGGCGGCGTGACCAACAGCGTCAAACTCGATACGCGACCGGAAACCAAATTCGGTCCATTCCCGAACTACTTCTGGCGCATCGAGGCCCACAAAGACGGGCATATGGTTTGTACCTATAACCATCCGAACAAGCTGCATCGACAGGGTTATTAGGGATCGATTCATTCAGCGTAGCCAAATCATCTCGGCAAGGGGCTTAAGTCTTTACGAAGCAAACCGGATGGAAACCTAACCTCAGATAAAAAAGGGCAGGTATCCGGTTGGTCAAATAGAGACTTTAGGCCTCTTGTTCATTTCCAGAGAAATTGTATAGTGAGCATGGGGTATTCGATGCGGCATAAAGGCTTCATTATGAAAAAGACTCGTTTTTATACGATCAGTTTATTACTGCTGGTGATGGCTTTTGGTTGGGGTGCGGGTGTACGAGCGCAGGAAGCGACCGAAACGCCAGCCTCGACCACGCCACAAATTACGGATACCTGCGGAGACGTACGCTTTCTAATGGCGCGCGATACCACACCCGATCAACTCTTACAGGGCGGCGGTGTGCTGCAATCCGGTGCTGCCACCAATGGACAGGTTGGCGCGGGAACGGATATGGGTGATTACTGGTTGTTCACTGTGGATGGTGCTACCAACAGCACCAGCATGACCGTAACCTTCAGCGACTTGCCAGCGGATGTGCCTTTCGAGTTCGCTCTGTTTCAAGGGATGACGCGCATCTCAACCGGAAACACCTATCAAACCATTGCTGCCGGGGAAACGTATACGCTGCCGACCAAGACCAATGGCGTCTACACACTGGTGGTTCAGTTGGCAAATATCAATGATTTGGAACGGCTGTCGCAAACAGTCAACTATAAGCTGACGGCTACCTTCCAAAGCGGTGGGGATGTGAATGCCACCGTGAATGCCCAGCAGGTGCGTGATACTCAGAACAACCTGCCGTTGGTTGAAGGTCAGGATTACGCAGTACAGGATGGCAAGCAGATCTTCACCTTCCGAAACAGTTCGATCTTCAAAGTGAATGCCACTGGGCTAAAGACGATTACGCAGATGCCGGATAAGGCCGGTCGCCTGGATTTCGATGGCGGCGGCACGCTGATTGTAGATAGCTGGGCAAAAGAAATCAGCTTACTCGGTGGCAACCTGTCTGTGATCGGGCAGGTTGATAAAATGCAGCGCGTGTATTACATCGAAAACTTTGGCGCGGGCGAGTCGTTGATTAACCCGACTCAGAGCAATTTGCGTGATATTACCGACTCGAACGGGACGCATGTGGCGAATGATTGGCAAGGCATCACCGGTATCTGGGTGATGTCCGACTGCATGGGTTATAAGCTGGCTGACGGACGCATTTTCACGGCGGTTATTGATAACCAGATTACACCACGCGACTTTCAGATATTCGGCACGCCGAATGCCAATGGCGTGACGTGCAGCGGCTACCAGATGAAAGTCAGCGCCATCAACGCGGCGGGCAAAACGGTTGATCAAAGTTTGTGCTTCTCGTGGCAGCCGGTGGCTGCCGGAACCGAGGTCACGCTGCGCGGTGGCGTCCTCGAAGCCAGTCTTATTAACGGGCGTTCCATTAAACTGCAATCGGATTCAATCCGCATGGTTCCGTTAGAAGGGGCAAACAACCCCGATTCGCCTGATTTGCCAGTCGATATTCAGGTGAACGATAACGGCCAGCCGGTGACTATCAAGCTGGATTGGAACAATCTGGCGGCCTTTGGTTATGCCGACGAAGCTGCGGATGGCCGTAGCTTGAGCTTCACCTTTATTGACGAGCCGCGCACCAGCACCACCCGACCGGGTGCGAATCTGCAATCTGTGGATGCGCTGGATGATGTGCTGCATATTGTTTATCGTGGTCCGAATGGGCGCGAACTCTTGTTACTGCCCCGCAGTGAAAGTTATCTCGAACTGGTGACTCCGGCGGGGACACCAACCTTCAATGGTGCGGCTTTTAACGGACAAGCGTTACCCAACGAAGCTGGTTATCTGGCACGCGGCATGAACAACCTCGGCGGCGAATGCTATCCGGTCAATACCCTGCTCGATCAATTTAACTGTGCGCCCAACGGCGACATCAATCCGGCCAACGGCAATTTGTGGTATTCCGTCACTGATTTGACCGCCTACCATCCCGTGTTCAATTTGTCACTGACGCGCAGTTATAACAGTGCTAACTTCGCTCAGGATGGTGCTTTCGGGCCGGGCTGGTCGAGCGATTTCCCGCTGGACTACACGATGGGCTTTGATGCCAGCAGCAACTCGCGTGTCGTTGATCTGGCGAATGCAGATCCTGCTGCCCGCATGAACTATCGTCTGGGCCTGGATGTGACGTGGGCTGTGCGCGGTATCGTGCTGGTGATGACCGCCAGCGGGTCACAGCATGAGTTTGTGCGCGACGACAAAGCCAGTGATTCGCAGGGTGAGGTTTATCGGGCGCTGACCATGCCGGGTTGGTCACTCAGCCGCACCGGAGCCAATGCCGGGGCGCGGGTGCGCTCGGGTTGGACACTGACTGAAAAGGCGGGTCTGACCTATACCTTCGACCGTGCCGGACGGATGCGTAGTTTGGGCTATCCGGCACAGGGCTACACTGCCACCATCAATTATCCCTGGGATGAAAATCTGGCCGGGCCGGGAGCTTTAGGCGACAAGCCTGTAACTATCACTGACAGTACCGGCACACGGCAAATCGAACTCTTTTACGACAAATCCCACCACGTCATCCTGTCCCGTTTGCGTGATCTGTTGAAAGCTGATGTCGAGGGTGGGGTGTGTAACCTTGATGAGTCCTGCTTCGAGGTCAAGTACGGCTACACCAATGGCCGTTTGACCGAAGTGACATATCCCGGCGGTCAAAAAGCCACCTATGCCTATGACGAGCAAGGCCGCCTCATCCGTCATGATGATCCGCGTGCGCCAATTGCGCCGGTCATAGCCTACACCTACGATGATACCGGCAGCATCGGGCAGGCCGCCGTCACCGCCGCTTTCATCCTGAACCCCGATGAACCTGCGCCCAAAGATGATTCGTTTGTGTGGCGCAAACTCGAAACGACCGTTGATGGTGGCAAACGGCAGGTGACCATCACCGATGAAAATGGCGTAGACCGGCGTATGGTCTATCAACTGTCATCCGGTGGATTGACCACCACAGGCGATAGTTACACATTGCTGGAAAAAGACAATCTCTGGGCGGATGCAGGCAGCTTTGAAGCCGTGCCGACTAAATATGACTGGGCGGCGGGACAGCTTGCTTCTATCCCCAACCGCTTCTTACCCAATGCCTCGACCTCTGGACGTAACCGCGTTGACCTCAATTATGACGCCAATGGACAAGTTTCCAGCTTAAGCGGCGGTTATCCCGGCGTGAACATCACTCCAGCGACAAACGTACCCGCCCAATTTCCTATCCGGCAGATTGTGCCGCAGCAGTTGAGCTTTGCCGATGGTTCATCATGGAACTTTGGCGGTTATAACGAGGCCGGTTTCTTCACCAGCTATACTGATGCTCAAGGCGCAAAGTACAGCATCGAACGGGATGACAAAAATCGCCCGACACGCGTCGTCCGCAATGACGATAAAGTGACCTGGACTCTGTCGTATGACGCGAAAACAGGCTTCTTGATCCGCATCACCCAAACGAGCCCCGCCAAAAATGATGAAGGTTACACCGTCCAATATGCTTGGGATGGCCTCGGACGCCTGACCACCATCACGGATGATGTACTCGGCGGCTACATGATTGCTTACTCGCCCGTGCAGACGGATAGTGAGGGTAACTTCTACTCCGAAATCACCGTCAGCGATCCTTCCACTGCGCTGACGGTATCACGCTTTGACAGTCGCAATCGCTTGATCGAAACCCGCTTGCAAGCCACCGCCGATGCCAAAGCGTATCTCAGCCGCACCACTTACGAATACGATCCTGCTGATAAACTGGGGCGCGTATCCGCCAGTGTGCGCTGGCTGGCGGGAACAGGCGAGCCAACCGCCGCCCGTACCACCTACCAGTACGCCCCCCAGCCGCAGTTAGATCAAGTCGGTGATGCGGTCGCCATCGGTGGCACGAAAGTCACCCAAACCGATCCTTATGGTCGCCAATCAATAGCCGTCTATGACGCGCTCGGACGCATCCGCTTGCTGGGTGATCCTCAAGCGACCCTGCGCCGTTTCGACTACACCGTAACCGGCGTACAAAATCCGCTGCCTGCCAACCAGATTAACACCAACGGCTTGAAGATTGTCGAAAGCGATTATCTGACCGGCCAACTCACCGCCACCACCAATTACCTCTTTGACTACGGCTGGCAGTTGACCGGTGTCATCCGCACCGAACAGAACCCCTTCGCCACCACGTCCGGCAGTTGGACAGCCGAATGGCGCTTGTTCTCGCAAACCGTCAACGCGCTCAACCCCAACGTTCGCAGTCTGATCGCGCCGGTCGAAGCCTTCCCCGATCCTGGCATCGTCTGGGGCGATGGCTATGTCAATGGACGTCCCACAGGCGTCACCGCCCAGCGCACCAATCCGCTGACCGGCAAGCCCGATATTGATCCCAACCTCAAGACCAGCTTTGACTTTCTCGGACGTCCGCTCGAACTGACGCAAACCGTCAGCGGTGCGGCTCAGACCACGTCGCTGACTTACTGTCCACTGGCGAACGGCGCTACGATGGAACTGCGTGCCAAAGCTGGCGCTCCTGCCGTAAGCTGTGACCAACCGGCTGATGCGGTTATGACCTTAACCTATGACGCCCACCAGCGCTTGATCACCAGCACCGATGCATCCGGCAGCCGCACCTATACCTATACAGCCGACATGACCAAGGGCGGCACGGGTGTTGAGGTCAGAACCGCTCCGGCGTCCGGTGGCTCTATGGCACGTTGGTGGCTGACCTACGACGCAGCCGGACAGCTTACGTCATGGATTAATGAACACGGCATAGTCCACAATTACACCTTCGACACTTTGGGACGCCTCACCGCCGTCACCGTTGCGGATCAACCCGAAGCGTCGTTCACCTTTGAATACAATCTGGCCGATTTGCTGGTCAAGCGCGTCGATGGTACGGGACGCGGCATCGCCTATAACTATGATGCTGCCGGACGTCTCATCCTCCAGCAGAATGTGCTAACCAAGGACTCGGTCAGCTATACCTATAACACCTTCGGTCAGCTCAGCAGCCAGATTTCCCCGCTCGGCAGCGTGACCACTTACGAGTATAACGATCCGGTTGACCCAACCCGCTTAACCGCTGTGATCACTGCCGCCGGACGCGAACAATTCACATGGAATGACGCCAACGCCAGCGTGACCTATACCGATCCACGCAGCAACCAGACCGTCTATTCCTTTGATGGCCTGGGCGAACTCTGGAAGGTTGCCACGCCGATGGGACGCCTTTATCAACTGGTATATAACGAAACCGGCAGCCTGACCGGATGGCAGGTCAAGGAAGGTGGCACCAGCCGCGCACTCAACTTGGATTACGACTTCGCCAAAAACAGGGTGACTGTCGCTGCCGATGGCGTGGATTGGAATTGGGCGTTTGACTTCACATCATCAGGACAGTTAGCTGCGGTGACCAATCCGGCGGGGCAAAAGCTCGGCTTGAGCTACGATCCGCTGGGTAAGCTGACGACCCTCATCGCCGGAAATAAGCTGCAATGGACCCTGAAATACGACCACAGTCCTGATTTCACAATCACCGATCCCTCCGGCTACTCCGCTTACCAATTTGACGCGCTTTATCGCCTGGTGAAGAAGGGGGAGAATACAGCCTATGAGTACGCCACCTCCGGCGACCACAATGGTCTGGTCAATGCCCGTCTGACCGATGCCGATGGCACACAAATTTACACCTTCTGGCCGGGGGATGAACGCCAGCCGCCGCAGATCATCGTCCGCACGACCGGTCAGCGTTTGATCTACACCTACAACACCGAAGGCTTGCTCGAGAGTATCAGCCGTGAAGTCTGTCTCACCGGTACGGTTGTCGATTTGAAGACCGCGCCGCTGGATCAAGTCTCACAGTTGTCGCCCACTGCCTGCCAGGATGAAACCTCGACTGACGTTTGGCTCGGCAGTACCCGCTATTTGTACGACACCCTGGGCCAGCCCATCCGCGCCATCGACGCCGAACAAAACTCCGAGTCCTTCACCTATGACGCGGTTGGCAATCTGGTCAGTTATCAAAATCCTGATGGCAAGACCTACACCTACGAGTACGACGGACAAAACCGCGTCACGCGCCTCAGCAGTCCAGCAGGCATTGATCTGCTGTTCAACTACGCGCTGGATAACATCGTCGGCGTATGCCAATCGCGCAGCCTCGACCGTTCTGATTATGCCTCGTGTGCATCCAACGGCGGCATCGTCACCAATTACACCTATGATGCGCTCGGACGGCGGCTCGACCAGAGTTTCCCGCTGACGCAGGGTAACGGTCAGGTCACATGGGCTTATGATGCAGCCGGTGGCGGCGCACCGACCGACATCGGTGGTGTGCCCCTGACCTACGGGCTAGACGGTATCGGTTTCCTCAACAAAATCGGTGAGCAGTCCCTCGGTTATGCCGACCTCACGCACCTGTCCCGTATCGATGGTGACGCTGGTTTCGATGTCAGCTATGATGAGCAGGGGAGATTAACGGGGATCAGCTCACAGGGCGGTGGCCTGAGCATTACCTATGCCTATAATGGCGGCGGCTACAGCATCACCGATGGCAAGACCGATGCGGTGTTGCGCTTCAATGTGGGCAGCAGCGGCCTGATCGACTCGATTGATTACAAACCCGGTAATCCCGACGAAACGACTCCGGCCTTGCAAATTCAGTACATCGGGCAGGAAGCCAACGGCCTCACCTCTTTCAGCCTCCTGTGGGGCGATAACTACGTGACCGATTTCCGCGCCAATCGTCGCGGCGAAAACATCTATGAGAATCACCAGACGCAGGACTTCGACCTCGGCTTGACGCTTGATACTGTCCACAGTTCCAGCGGCTTGCTCCAGCGGCAGGTCATCACGGGCGGCAGCAAGAGTTCCGGATACTTCACCAGCAGCGTCAAAGGGGGTTACATCACCGTCCTCGGCTATGACCAGAACGACCGTTTGCTGACCATGCGCCTCAGTGAAGCTGATGGCAACCGTCTGATTTATCAGGCCACCTACGTCTACAGTGATTATGGTCAGTTGCTACAGGAAACGCGCCAGTACGAGGGTGGCACACAGGCCGTTATCGCCTACCGTTATGATACGACGGCCCGTAATTTGCTCGTCGGCACCGATGTTAGCATCAGTCAGGCTAAATCGGCTGAACAACAGTCCGCAGTCGGTGTCGTTGCCCTTTTGCTTTTGGCATCCGGTGGAGCCTTTGGCCTGCGCCGTTATGGCAGTCGGCGTCTGTTTTCCGGTGTGCTGGTAGCTGGCTTATTAATGGGGCTGATCGGTTTTACGCCGAACAGTCCTAGTCTCGCGCAGGACAATCCCACGCCCGTAACGCAGGCGCGTTTCAGCTACGCCTATGATGCCCGTGGCAATCTGGTGTCGGTCACGCCTGACGGGGGCAAAGAATGTGTCACCTATGCCTATGATGCATCGGATCACCTCACCAGTGTGACCAACGCCGACAAATCCAGCGTCGCCTATAAATACGATGCCTATGGCCGTTTGATCGCGGCGGGCAAAACCACGTTTGTCTATGCTGGTGACTCACAGACGCCGTTGATAGTGGTCGAAAATGGTACACCGCGTTTCTACGCCCAAACGGCCGATGGCACCACACTTTTTCAGGCCAGCGGCAGCACCATTACACCTTTTATCAGCAGCGGTGATGGACAAATCTTGGGCCAGCGCGCCTATGGCACTGCCGAGCAGCCGTCCGTCGACCCGCCGCCGTCACCGATCCCTGCACCATTCTGGCCGGAAAGGCCGATGCCGCTGGTGCATCCGGTCTGGCTGTTCGATCCCTTGGGACGTTACCTGACGTTGACCGCACCCGCCGCCGTCACCGATTCCTGCACCATCCTGGCCGGAAAGGCTGATGCCGCTGTGCCCAACTTCCTACCTGCCTTCAACGGCATGTTGTGGGATACCGCCACCAATTTGTATTTCAGCGGTGGACGCGCTTATTCACCCTCACTGGCACGTTTCTTGCAGCGTGATCCGCTAGGGCCGGACGCGCAGGGCAATGTCTACGATTTCACCGCCCGACGCAGCACGCCGCCTGTCCGTAAGGCCGATCTGCCCTATCTTGACGGCTTGCTCAAACTGACTTCTGCCAGCAGCGTTCAAAATCAACTGGCCGAGTTGGATGCCGCCTCCATCGCCAGCCAATACGCGCCTTCACCGCTCGCAGCGCTCAATGATGCGCTGGCCTCCAACTTAGCCCGACCGCGCCAGCAGCAGCAGGCCGCGCTCGAAAATCTGCTCAATCTGCCTGCATGGTTAGCCAGGAACTATAACCTGCCGCAGCCGCAGTTTGATCCGGCGACCGGAGCGCTGCGTCTGTTGACCGATAATGCCCCCGGTCAGGGCGGATGGGGTTTGGCTTCCAACACCGATTTGCACACAGGCATTTGGAGTCATCCGCTGCAAGCCACCAGCCCGCTTGCGCCACAGCAGCAGTTAGCCGGATTATTGGCAGGGACGCAGCTCGTGCCGCAGCCCTTTAAGACCTATCTCAATCGGGCGTGGCAAGCGCCGTCTGTGACACTCAATTCCATCTGGCAGGCTGCGACACCGGACTTCTCGTTGTCACACACGCCCGCCGCCGTCCTCGATCATCTGCCGCGCGCGCTCCATAACTTCAGCCAGGCCTTGAGCGTCTTGCAATTAGCCCAATCCCTGGATGGACTCGCCACCATGCGCGGTGTTGATTGGGTGCAGCGTATTCTCAGCGAAGCGCTGCCCACCACGCCGGGCGTACCGCCTGTTGGTACCGCCGCCTGGAAAGCCCAATGGTTCTCGGATGCTCTCTCTCAACTGGAGTCCGGCGGCATCCCGCTTCCCGCGCTGCCCACCCTCAAATCCTATGCCCTCGGCTTGGGCTTAGGCGCACAGTAATCCACGCACTTTGCTTTCGTAGGGGAGGACCTATGTGTCCTCCCAAACTGCTTACCCTCTGAACATCCACCCCGATACACGTCTTTTGTAGGGACACGACACGCCCTGTCCGTCGCTGATCTCACTAATGTCTTCTCATCTGGATATTTGCTATCACTCTCTGCGGTTCAATAGCATTTATTCGTAATCATGTTTACTTTCAGTTAACCCGATAAATTATTTTCCAACCATCCGCCAACCCGCTTAACAATCCTGCTCCCTCAAACGGTTAGCGCCAATCCCTCGAAACAGTTACAAAATGGTCTTCCAAATGGTAACCCATTCCAGCTCCATATCGTTTATCATATCTTGAGAACCGTCTGACGTCCTTCCCTTGTTACTATGGGGGAAGGGCTGAAGTGAGTGGGTTAGGCTTTCACCAACCGCTAAAAGTGACGTGTGAAATTGCTGCATTTGCCGCATTTTGCGCATGTTCGGCAGATCGCTCCCGTAAATCTGCCACCAAAACCACTTTTCGCGATTGCGGTTTGCGCATATTGTGCAGTTTGTGAATCAAAAGGAGGCCTCTACGGGCTGGAAGCGGGTAGCTAACGACTAAATCTTGCGACTTGAAACTTATAACTAAGTGACTTTTCGAAAGTTGTAAGCCAATAAACCATCATGTGAGTATGATTCCCTCCATCGCCTGCGGGGGAGGGTTAGGGTGGGGGTTCGCTCATAACTTTCGATAACCAACTTATCCCAGCGCTGTCACATCACTGATCGCCTGGCTGATCAGACTGCCCCACACACGGTACTGGTTATTCGCCAGGTTAGAGCGCAGCAGCACCCGCGATTGCTCGACATTGGCTGGTAACTTGCAGAATGTGTACAGCACTGTCACCGGATCATTGCTATGTTCCAGCAGCGGCTTGATCACCGCCACCCCGGCATCATCCGGCGCGGCAGTCACCGCTGCCTGTAGCCCATCGTAGGCCTTGATGTAGTTCACGCAGTCGAACTGGTTGGCGCGTCGTCCAGCATTCCGCATATTGGTCAGCAGGTCAAGCACATCCAGTGGTGGTGTGGTCGGCATAGGTGATGCGGTCGGTGACGGTGTAATCGTCGCGGTCGCCGTTGGGCTGGGTGTATAAGTCGGTGTCGATGTTTTAGTCGCTGTAGAAGTTGCCGTCTTGGTGGCGGTTGGAACGGGTGTTTTGGTCGGTGCAGGCGTATTGCTCGGACGCGGCGTCGGCGTGAAGGTTTTAGTTGGAGCAGTCGTTGGCGTCCTGGTCGCCGCAGCGGTTGGTGTCGCGCTCGGAGTGATAGTTTTGGTCACAGTAGCAGTCGGCGGTACGGTCGTCGGTGTATGGCTGGCGCTGATTGCCACTTCAACCACAGTTGTCGGAATAGAGGTCTGAGTCGGTGGCACATCGGTTGATTGTTCGGTTGGCGTGGCCGAGGGTTCAACCGTATTCGTCGCCGGAACAGGCGTTGACGTGGCAGCTTCCGTAGCAGTGACGCTGGTTGCGGTCGGGCTGGCAGCTTCGGCTGTTGTGGCCGCCGCAGATTCAGCCGTTTGTGTGATAGCCAGCACGGCGAATAGATCCGTCGGTGTCAGCGTGGCTTCACCCGGTTTATTGAGCGACGGTATTACGATTAATGCCGCAATAATCAACACCACGACCACACCGCCAATAATGAACGGCAGCATCGAGCGCCCCGGTTTGCTGACATGCCCAAGTGGCTCGGCACGTTTGAACGGCGGAATTGGTGTAGCGCCACCGGCTGAAGCCGCTTTGAGATTTTCTTCAGTCGAGCGTGTTTTAAGCTGCGCTGAAACAGGCTCCATCTTAAGCGTCGTACCGGGCTGGTTCAATGGGATGGTAGCCGCTTTTGACGATATAGGCGGCGCAGGTTTAGGCGCTGCTGACGGCGGGACAATATCGCGAATATCCTGGCGTATCGTCCGCTGCATGTCCGGTAAGGATGCGACCGGTGCGGCGGGTTCCTGCACCGCTTTGATGAAAGCCTCGGTAAATTTGGTGATGTTCTCGTAGCGCATCACCGGATTTTTGTTCATGGCGCGTAACATCACCTGCCACACCGATTGCGGAATATCACGGCGATATTCCTGAATGGGCAGCGGTTGGAATTCACGGTGGGCGCGTTCCCAATCAAAGCGTTTGCGTCCGTCGGTTCCGGTCGAGCCGCCGGTTGAGGGGGATGCCGAAATCGACTTTTCAAATGGCGAGTAACCGTCTGAAAGAACCTCGTAGACCAGCAAAGCCAGTGCGTATTCATCGCTGCGGGCAGTCGCTTCGCCGTCCCATTGTTCAGGCGGCATATATTTATGTGTGCCGGGTGCTTCCCAGACTTTGGTTTTTTCCTCATTGTCTCCGGCAGACAGATTTTCTTGTCCCGGCTGCACCCACTTGGCAATACCAAAATCCAGTAGATACGGTTCTTCTTTGTCTAAAGCATCGTTATTGAAACGGATGTTATTGGGCTTAATGTCACGGTGAACAATATTAGCAGCATGGATTCGCTCCAGCGCCGGTGTAATCTTTTTAAGGATGTTGACCGTAAATTGCAGCAGTTCGGGCGTGGCGACCGGCTTGTTGCGGTTGTTGCGGATCACATCGCTAAGCGATAATCCCGAAATCCACTTCATGACCAGATACTTGATCGTCATACCGTTGGGCAGGGTTTCGCCCGTCATCTCGGCGCGGATCGTGCTGGCGACGTTCGCCATGTTGAGCAGATAGCCAAGCTCAGCCTCGGCCTTAAAGCGCCATAAGTATTTGTCATCGGCTAGAATCTTGATGGCAACAGTGCGGTTTGAAGCGTTGTCGCGCGCTTTATACACGACCGACATGTGGCTGGAAGCAATCAATGTCACTAGCTCATAATTGCCCTTCGGCAGAGTCGTCCCCGCAAGTTCGGTAAGGCGCGGTTCAAATGGTGTGTCGGCCATGATGCCCTATGATAATGCGTTAAGTGATTTGGAAAGTAAGCGTTATTTTGCCGAGGCGAATAGCCGTACCGTCGCCCACTTCTTTAGGGATATCGGCGGATGCCAGCGCGACTTCATTTATATAAATCGGCTTGTCTTGCGGGTTATCGGCAATATTGCGGATGATGAAGGTTTCACCCTGGCGGCTGAGTTCGGCATGACGGCGCGAAACGGTCAAGCCGTTTGGTAAATCGTTGACGTTGATGGCTAGTGCAGGATCAGCCTGTTTCGAGCGTCCGATAATAGCTGGCAGCGAGGTGATCGGAAAGCGTGTTTTGTCGTCAAACACCAGCGCCACCTGCTCGGAAACCTTTTGCGTTTTATCCGCGCGCACCAGCCGCACAACTGTATCCGGCGTCAGGGCGCTCAGCTTGCGCGAAAGCGGTAGGGGCTGCTGGTTGGCAATCAGTACGAAATCACTTTTCTTGCCGGATTCCTGCACGAACTTATTGACCACCTCTTCACGCAAATCGCGGATGGTCATCTCTTTGAGCAGTAAAACACGGTGCGGCTCGCCCTGCGCCTCGATGGTCAGGGGGATGTGGGAGGCAACCAGTTTTTGTCGGAGTAAATTGTAACGGTCTTGGTTCGCCATGTGCCTATCCTCTACCGCTTTCAACCAGCGATCTAAGTATTTTATCCAAGCGTTTTCGAGCTTAAGTTTTTATGGCGGGGAAGGGCGTAGACCCTCCCGCCGTCCTAGGTCTTTTCCAGAGTGATGTCGTACGACAATGCTGTATTGACCAGCGACTCGTCATCAGGGAAAGCACTCGCCAGGACGTCAGCACCCACACCCATCTTTTCGGCGATCTTACCCAGCAGATAAGCACGCTGTTCATCTGTGAGCGCTACCGGTTTGTGAGCGCCGTTGCTGCTTCCATTCGAACCGGCTGCGGCTCCCTCCGGTCGGGGCGCCATCGGCAGCCACTCGGCACGGGCATCGCCGCGTTCAAGGATACTCTCGACCCATGTATCCATGTCTTCGGTTTTGCGCGTCGGATCAGGATACGGAACGGCGACCTGAACTAGCGACACTTTACCGGGCGAAACCACGAAACCACGTCCGCGCGGAAGCTGCATCTGGCTAAGGCTGCGCGGCACAGACCCGTATAAAGGCGCACTTTCGGCTGATTCAGCGTCCATCGCGAGGCCGTAGCGGTTCGCTGCAATCGGACGGAGCATATCGTCGCCGGAAGTGAGGCCGTCACGCATCCCGCACACCACGAAATGCAAACCCTGCTTACCGGCGCGGCGAGCCATATCGCCCAATCTTCTGCGTGGATCACCACCTTCAACTTTAGAAGCTAACTCGTCAATATCATCATAGTTGTCGAAGATAACAAATACTTCACGGTAGCGGCGGTTCTGCGTATAAACGAACTCGTTTTCCAACTGGTTGACCATCTCGCCAAATTGGGCGGGTTCAGTGATGACCGGCATCAGCGCGTGAGGCAGTTCATCCAGGCGGTGTGCGCCACCGTAATCCACAATCCCGCCCTGATAATCGACCATTACCATACCAATTTCCTGCGGGGTATAGAATTCCGCCAGCGACAAAATCCATGAGTGCAGGGCGGTACTCTTGCCGGATGATGGCGGTCCGGTGATGATGAAATGCGGTTTGGCGTCCAACGTCAGGACGGTGGGCATCAGGTCGCGGTCGGAACGGCCGATGATAATCTGAGCAGGCAGCACCGGCTCCCCGCCCAGATTGGCACGGTGTTCTTTGAGTAGTTCGGGCAGCACAGCCCAGTTTTCCAAAATGTCGATTTGGGGCGGACGCTCGTAATTCTTGGCCTGTGCGGCTTGCTTGAGGATGGCGAGGAAGTCGATCAGGCGATCCGCCTCGCTCTTGGCGGCTTCGTCATCCACGAAACCCAACGGTAACGCGACCTGGAGTTCCAGCGGCGAACGATCCACACGGCGCAAGCCGCGACCGGCAATTTCATCAACCGGACGCGCACCACGCCCTACAATTTGGGCGTATTCCGCATCATCAGATAGCTTGAGCGTGATGCGTTCTGGTATCAAGTTGAACAGTTTACCGAGCGCATTGCTTTGTTCACCGGACACGATGAAGTAAATGCCATTGGAAAGGCCTTCGCGTACCAGTGATACGAGGATCTCAAACAGCGATTCGTAACTGTTGCGGAACTCGGCAAAGTTGTCGATCACCACCAGTACAGCCGGAATTTTGTTGGGTAAATCAGTACGGCCACGCGGTGCGCCTTTGTGGTTGTATTCCAGCAAATTGGCGACGTTCGATTGGCTGATGATTTCTTTGCGCGATTCGTTTAGATCTTCCAACATGCGGATCAGCCGTTCGACGCGTTCTTTTTCGTGGGAGACGATATACGCACCGGTATGCGTCACATCCTCGAAAATCTGTAACGCACGGCTGCCGAAGTCCAGAATGTAGAGGTTCAGTTCATCGGGGGCGTGGGTCGCCAGCAAACTGGTGATGACTGTACGCAGGAAAATGCTCTTGCCCCAACCAGACGCGCCGAGAATGGTGTAATGCCCTACTGTCAAATCGACCTTAAGTAGTTGCAGTTTGGCGTTGCTGGGATCATCAATCAGCCCGACCACCGCGCGCATCGCACGGTTTTCCCAATCCATCGGCTTCCACGCCTTGAGTTGTCCATCCAGCCATTGGGGGATGCTGGGCGAGAGGACAAAAGGCTGGTTAGGCGCGAGTTCGCCACGAATATAATCCTGATCTTCATCGCGGATGTATTCGACTTCGATGCCTGCCGGTTGGTCCAGCGACAAATAAGTGGGCAGTGGATCAGGCCAGGGTTTATGCCACGGTGGGTTTGGACCATAGCGTTCGGTTGCCCACTTCGCCATGCGCCGTACCATAACATCGTAGGTTGGTTCGTCTTCTTCTTTGCCCAGGTCGTCTTCCCAAATAATCGGGCGACCCTCATACCGTTCCATCGGATCATAGTCGTCGCGCAGGTAGGTTTCACCTGTGTAGCCGACTTGAATATTTTCGAGGCTTTCGCTGCCGACCTGCATATAACCGCGCCCCGGAATACTGGGTAGGTAAGCAGCATCCGGCAGACGAAGGAGTTCACTGCTTTCTTCGCGTGTTTCGACGCGTAGAGCGATACGGAACTTGATGTTCGCGCGCATCTGATCGGTGACGCCGGTCGGACGCTGTGCCGCCAGAATAAGCGACACGCCCAGCGCACGACCCAGACGGGTAATGCTGTCGAGCTGTGCTTTATATTCTGCATTGTTGGAAATCATTTCCGCGAATTCATCGATGATGATGAACAGATGCGGGTAGTTGTCTTGACGTTGGAGATGTAAGCCCGCCCGTTTGTAACGGACGATGTCTTTCATGTCGGTGTCCTGGTTGACCTGCTGGCGGCGGTTGAGTTCGGCGATGATGGCCGCAAACATACGTGCCACAGCGTTACCACGTAGGTTGGTGACGAAATCGACCACGTGCGGCAGCTCTTTGAAGGGTTCAAAGGCTGCACCACCCTTGAAGTCCACCAGCACAAAGTTGACCATCGTCGGATCATACTTGATGGCGAGACTCAAGATCATGGTCATCAGCAGTTCGGATTTACCGGAACCCGTACTACCGGCGATCATGCCATGAACACCGTCCGCATCCGCGAAGAAGTGCAGGTAGCGCGGTTCTTGACCTGCCAGCATACCCAATGGCATCTTCGGCCATTCGGCGCGTTTAGGATCGACACTTTCACGCCAGCGATCAGGAATAGCCAGACCCGTGATAGTGTTGGTGTCATACAGCGGCAGCATACCAACGGCGCGCGGCATATCCGCACCATAACTGCGGCGGACTTCCCACTCGGCCAGCGCTTTGCTGAACTGCTTAAGTTTGTTGAGGTCTACCACCGTATCAGCATCACCAACATAACGGGTGCTGTTTAAGCCAACTTCGGCATACAGGAATTTCAATTGTCCAGCCGCATCCCGCTTCAGTTCAATGATGCTCTGGCAGCCGCTGGGAACCTTATTGCGCTGCGGCACGAGGAAGATGACTGCGCCACCCAGATCAAGGCCGCGACTCAGCAGCAGCGAAGTAGCCGCTTCACTTTCGAGATCGTCCAACCACGATTCTTTGAGTGGATTGTTCTCGTCGCTAAGGTTGGGACGCGCTGCCAGCAAATCAACGATGGTTAACATAAAGGGCAGGGTAATTTCGGTGCGGTCGTTTTCGTCCTTATCACGCAGACGGCGGGCGCGGCGGTCAAGATCGACCCATACTTTTTCTTTCCAGAAGCGCGGCACACCAGCCACTTCACGCTTGCGATTTCTGCCGAACTGCTGCTGAACATCTTTGCGTGGATCGACTTCATCATCAAGCTGCTGCGACGATAGGCTGAAGTCTTCTAGGCGCATCAGCAGTTGACCTTTTTCGACATGACGCTCGGCATCGATTAGCGGCAGGTTATCGGTTCCTTCGACCATTAAGCGTCCAAATTCCTGGACGCGTCCGGCTACCGGACTGACCACATCAACGATGCGTCCGTCTGAGTCTGAACGGATACGGGCGACCACTTTGCCGGGTTCAAACGTCTTGCCAACCTGTACATTAATTTCGGTAATCGTGCCGGTTGTGGGCGCAGTGATGCGTTCGCGGTCTTCAAAGTACAAGCGATACTGTCCCTTCGAAGGATTAATCTGGCTGTGGGGGAGCGCATATAACCATGCCCAATGGCTGGCGGCAGCGTTCATGCCGACGACTGAAATTTGCACATCCGAAGGCGAGTGAAAAGCCGCATAATGCGCGACCAAACTATAGATAAATTCATAGGCATCACGTTCTTCGCCAGCAATACCGAGGCTGTGGCGTACCACTTCTTTAGGCGCTTTGATGCTGCTTTCAGCTCCGGCTGCCGCTGCTCCTGCATCCTTTGTTTTCTTATCTTCCCGTTCGCGTGCCAGTTGAAACAGACGAATAGTAATTGGCACGTCGGACACAAAATGAGAGTCTGCGGCTAAGCGTTCCGCATCGGAGCGCAGGGGATTTTCATCATTGTCGCCGCGCTGCGTTACTTTATATTCAACTGTCGTCGGACGCACACCCAATCCCAAACGCGTCACGGCGAAATCCGGATCGCCAATACGACGCTCCCACAGGCGTGCACCACCCCGGTTATCCTGGCTGTCGCCCTTCATACTCAGGACGACACCCGGTTCAGGGTAATTGTATTCATAGAACGTCCGCTGCCGGATGTGGCTGGCAACCATATCACGGCGCAGCTCGACCAGTCGGCGGGTATAAGAGATTCGTTTTTGGCGGCGGCGGGCCAGCAAAGTCAAACCGGAGTACAACTGAATACCCGTAGAAAGAATCACCGTCAATGCCATCGGTATCATGAAGGCGATGTTGCTGCCCTGGCCGGATGTGCTAACCAAAAGATAACCAATGATGGTAATAATGGGGACCAGCGACTGCCACAGTGGAGTGCCGTTTTCATCTTCTTTTGGAGGGTTCGGAATTTCCACCACGTCCTGGGGAAGATCGGGTTGGATACGCGGGGGGCGGTCAACATAATGGGGTGAACTGGGCATCGCATTTCCCCTTCAGCCACGGTTCAAAACATCACCCGATGGCTTATCCTAAATTGCAAAAAATGACTTTTGGTCGAGTTGCCTTAATGGTTCTCATTGTGGCATAATTGGAAAAGTGTGTCAAATTACATTTCGGGGAGATAGGACGCTTATGCGCCACATTTGCAGCCACTGTCGTTTGACCTCACCCGATGGTAATTTGTGGTGTCAGGAAGTCGATTGTCCGGCTGGATCGCTGCCATTGTTGTTTAAATACGGCGACTACCTTGGCAACCTCAAAATTCTGGAACTCATGCGTGTTTTGAAGACCGCTACTATCTACAAAGTAGAGCGCGGCATCGATAAAGAACACGAAGTTCTGATCCTCAAAGTCGCTAATCCCGGTGCTGAAAACGAAGCCTATTTACGCAATGAAGCTGAAGCGCTGCGTACTATTACCATGTCCTCGCGAGATAAGCATCCGGCGCTGCCCACATGGCGTCCGCATATGGCGGTGAACGGTCAGGATGCCTTCGGTATTGTGACTTCAGGCGAGCAAACCCGTTATTTCTTCGTCATGGATTACATTGAAGGTGAGTTCCTGACGGACTCACTGCTCGATAATCCGCAGCCCTGGCACGAGGATGTAGGCTGGTTCATGCTGACACTTTCCGAAGCCATTATCCGCATCGAAAAGATTACCGAACGTCTGCATTTGAATGTCAATCCTGATGTCGTGTTGGTTAAACGCAATAATGCGGGTGTACCTCAGCCTGTTTTGCTGGATGTAGGACTCTTATTCCCGACAGGCAAACAGCTTCCGGCGACAGAAGCCCAGGCTTTGCAGCAGCATTTGATGGCCGCTTATACCCCTACCGAACTCATTCGGGGCGGAACGCTTAATCCAGCGGCGGATGTGTATGCACTAGGACTAATTCTCTATGAGATGTTGGCAGGTAAGCCAGCCTATCCGTATACGCTGCGCCGTACTGAAGATATTTACGATGAAATTCAACAGGTGAGTCCGGTGCTTAAGCGGGCTGATTTGCCCATCTCACCGCGACGTGGCCGCAAAGGTGCTAAGGGCGGTGGCGACGGCGTAGATGGGCTGCTCGACATCGTGCAGCGCGCGGTGCGCCACGATCATCCCAAGCGTTATAACAATGTGGCCGAGTTCCGCATGGCCTTGCTGAACTTATACGGCGAAGTGGTGGATAAGCGCCGCTTTGATATGAATGTGTTCTTCAGCGATGTCCGGCGCGTGGCGATCTATTCAATGGTCGGGCTGCTAGTGCTGTTTGTTCTGAGCATTTTAATCAGCGCTATCACGAGAGGGTAACAATAACGATATGACCTGAGTTCAGGATAGCGCCTTCAACCCTTGCCCCAAAGTACGTTAAGCTATCCCTACTCTTTTCTCCTACTCGTAACCTAAATATGGTTTGACAATGTACTACTAGGAGCAGTGATATGGACAAAGCGACCTTACTTGCTGCCTTAAGGCGGCATTGGGAATTTGCCGCTACGGACCAAGACATCGCTCACGAGATTTACCATGACGATGCCGTGCTAGAGTTTCCACAGTCTCAGGAACGATTTGAAGGGAAAGAGAACTTCATCTCATGGAGGAAGCAGTATCCGGCCTCCTTGGAGTTCAAAATCAGACGGATTAGAGGTACGGGAGACTTCTGGGTTGCAGAGAACTCTATTAGGTACGACGGCGGGGCATGGAACTACACCTGTAGCATCCTAGAATTCAGAGGCGACAAGGTAGCTAAGGAAACCATCTACATTACAGAAGGATGGGAAGCTCCCGAATGGCGCGCCAAATGGAAGAACGAATCTTTGGGCTAGAAGGCGTTTGAAAATAAAGAGGCGGGAGTCAATGGTTTGAGTTGTGTGTGATCTCACAAATGAAATACCCGCTGATAAGGCGGGTATTTCATTAAATTCTGGAAAATATAAGCGGTTAGCCAGCGAGTTGGGCTTTTTCCCAGTCAGCAGCCGACAAAATCGCATCCTGCGAAAGTTCCGCTGTCTGTTTGGCGAGTTCGTCGATCTTCGGCTTAATCTGTGCAATATAACGTTCCAGTGCCAAACCACCAAACATGCCGATAAAGGCGGTTGTCTTGAGGATGGTCATTTGCACCTCAAGGACGGTGCTGACCACTTTGAGGATGTTGGACATCGTTTCAAGCGACTGTCCCATTGCCCGTACCTTGGCGGGGTCCATATGACGTTCTTTTGCCATCTTTTCTTAATCCCCTATGATCGTGATTATATCTTGGAAAATTCGCTGGCGATGTCGCCGACGATTTGGGTTGCTTTGGTGTCGGCACCCTGGATGATGTCACCGGCTTGTTTCAAACCGCCCATCACCTTGCCTAAGACGCCAATGATGTCGCTGGCCTTGGGAGAAGCAATATTCTTGATTTTCTCTTTAAACTGGTCGGCATCTTCGCCGCGCCACACGTCATCAAAAGGGCCACTGATCATTGACATCATCGCGTTCAAAACTTCATTTTGAACTTTGTTGGTCTGCTGATTAACGACGTCCGCGACGGCATCAACCAGCTTTTTTACAAATTTTAGAATACCATCTAACAAACCCATTTTGGTTATTTCCTTTCAACCGGGTGATATTAGCGAAGTTTGCTGGCGGCTTTGAGGAGTTGCTCAAGTTCAACTTCAGCGAAGCGAGCTTGTTCTTCCAGCTTTTGGGCAATTTCCTCAATCTTGGAGTTTAGTGTACTTTTGATGCTGGTTTGAAACTGGGTTCCAGCTTCGCCCACCAAAGCACCTTTTTCAATCAGGCCAGCAAGACTTTGGGTCTGATGGATCGTTTGACGTAATTCTTTGGCACCGCGACGCATATGGTCGATTGCCAGACGCATTTTGCCTTCATCGAACTTGATTTCACCGCTCACAATGACGACTCCTTTTGATAATTACGAATTGTTGGGAAATGCTTGGCAGGCTTCGTCTGTGGCGTTTTTGAACGTCTTAGGAATCTCGTTAGCACAACGAGAAGCCGTATGTTCGAGGGCATGTTCTAATCTCTTAAGACGCGGCATAACATCATGTCCCATGACGTTATAGAACTTGGTGGCACCATCTGCCTTCCAGCCTTGTCCTTGGTTAAGCTGTTGCAAATGATTTTCCAAATCCCCAATAATTTTCTTCACTGCGGCGGCTTCATGGCTGAAGCCTTGAGAAACCTTCTGCATGCTCGCGTAATCGATTGAAACAGTATCGGCCATCTTATAATTCCCTTTGGGTACTAGGTGACACTCATTTCATTCTAAGTTTAAAAAAAAGTATTTGTCAAGCAAGCGGAGGAGCCTATTGACAAGCCAAAACAAATGCCTCACGTGGGAATCAAACTTTATAAAGCGATTAATAGCTCTGTTTTTGACAAGTTCCTAACAATAACCCCTAGCAATGGAATCGCTTTTTCGCAAATTTACTAATTAACCTTTAATCTACGAAGGCGGCGTTGCTGTATCCAATGGTACCGGTGAAGCGGTCGCCGTGGGTTCCGGTGGGTAGGAACGCGCTGGGACATTGCTGGTGTTTCCATCAATTTGCAAGCCTTTTACACCGGCGTAAATCCAACCCGGTAACGACTGTGAATTTTCAGGATCGACGTAATACCATAGGAGTTTGCGATAGGTAGCTTGTCCGAGGATGATGGCGCGTTCACCATCTTTTAAGCCGATTCCGATCCGGTCATAACCTTGGCCGGGGCCTTTGCGAATGACCACGCCCCCTTGAATGTGGGCCGTGACGGTGGCCTGGGCTGCGGTCGCAAGGGCGATCCATCCGCTTTGGGCGGATAAACCCTCGACCTTAGCTTGCAGTGTTACATATGAGTAAATCAGCCCATCAATTGGCGTGGCCTGGCTGCTGATGACCTTGACGACCGTATTAGCTGGCAGTTCAACTCCACCGCTGGCTGGCTGGCTGAAGGTCCGGGCATCGGTCGATGGATAGAACAGAATTGGCTGCGACAGCGTAATCACATCGTTGTCATGGGGCGCGTAAAGTGTTGGTGTCAATGTGGGCGTGATCCGTGCCTGGGCTGTCCCGGTTTGAGCGGCCTGCTGGGCGTTTGGCGTCAGCGATGGTGTATAGGTTGACGTGGGAGTCTGTGTAATTGTTGGCGTCAGGGTTGCGCTCGGCGTACTGGTTGGTGTAGCGCTGCTGGTGGCTGTCGCCGTTGGCGTATCGGTATGCGTTGCCGTAGCAGTGGCGGTCGATGTAAGCGTCGGCGTCAGCGTTGGTGTCGAGGTTGGTGTTGGCGACGGTGTGTAGGTGATCAAGGTTGGATTGACGGTTGTCGTGGGCGCAATCGTCGCTGGTGGCTGTGTAGGCCGTTCCGTTGGTGTGTGGCTAGGCAGTTCAGTAGGACGCGGGGTGGGTGTTTCCGTATGCGTCGCTGATGGTTTGATCGTAGGGCTGGCCGTTGGACGTGCCGTATTACTTGGTACAACCAGCGCTTCAATGGTCGGCGCTGTCGTTGGCGGTTGTGTTACCGTTGGTTTTGGCGTAGGCGTTTTGCTTGCAGTCGCTGTTGGCAGAGCCGTATTTGATGGCTTAGGCAGTGGTGTATTGGATTGAGCGACAGTCGCGGTCGCGTGTGGCGACGGTGTCATGCTGGCCGTTGGGCGTGCCGTATCCGATGCATTAATCGCAACTGCGGCGGCGGTTGTCGGCAGCGAGGTTTGAGTTGGATCGATATGAGTAGCTTCGGTCGCGGGAACAGTTTTACGCGGTTGAGTTGTCGCACTGCTGGCGGCAGCAATCGTCCCAACCGTAGGCGTCGCAGGCACAGCACTGGATGGGTTATTGAGCAGTGCTAACCCACCGATTATTACCCCAACCAGCACCACACCGCCAATGATAAATGGTGTCATGCTCCGTCCGCTGCCGCTGCTTTGCGGAACTGCCGGAATAGGTTTAGGCGTGATCGCCGTTGCCATTTCACCAATCGGTTCAGCTACCGTTCGCAGTTTGGCGGGTGCTTCCAACTGAATCAAAATCAAACTGAGGTTATCCGGTGCGCCCCGTTCATACACCAGCTTAACGATGCGCTCAGAAGCCTGGTCGAGCGGCTGTCGGTCAATGTTTTCCAGTAGTTCTTCATCTTGAAACTTCGACCACACGCCATCCGAACAGAGCAGGTAAATATCACCCGGTTGTGTCTTTAGGCGGTAGAAGTTCGGTTCGAGTAGATTCGGTTGGCCGATGTACGACGATATTTTAGTGACTCGTCGTGCTTTGAATTCATCTTTCAGCACACCGGGTTCTGGCAGGCTGACCTGATCTTCCGAAATCAGTTCGATCTCGCCGCCGCGAATACGATACAGGCGGCTGTCTCCCACATTGAACGCGATGGCTTCACCGTTGGGGGCGAGCGCCAATCCAACGATAGTTGTACCAATTGCATTGACGCCTTCAGCCATCGCCTGGTCACGCACGGCGATGTTCGTGTCCTGAAGCGCATCACCTACGCGTGTGAGGATGTCGCCTTCATCGGACTCAGCATAATAATAGGCAAACACGGCCTCAATCGCGGTACGGCTGGCGACTTCGCCTTTAGGCAAGTTCCCACCGACGCCATCCGCGACGACAAACAGGGCATGTTGGCTGGCCTCTCCGGCTTTAGGCAAACGCACCCCGAGCGAGTCCTGGTTAACGGCGCGTTTTAAGCCGATCTCTGACCGCTGGACAACCTGCACGTGCTGTGTGATATTCTGGCTCATAGTTATTGACCGATGAAGAAATCCATTTTATTTATATGCTAAAGCACTGAATGCAGCAAATCACTTGCTGACCGTAAACACGGGGTCGCGGATACCACAGCACGTGTCCCTTTATCAGATCATAAGTGCGATTCAACTGAATCGCACTTATAAGCTCAATTCTAGACTTGCGTTGGCTCATCCTCGTAGGATGTTTGCTTGGGCGGCAGTGTATATTGGAAGCGCATCAATACGGCATTTTCGTCTTTTGCCAGCCGGATTTCATATACTTTACCCGCTTCAAGACGCTGCGCCACATTTGCTGCTAACGGCTGCTCATTCACGAATGTTCCGTTGCCGCTGCCCAAATCTTCGATGGTGAAGCATTGTTCGGCATTCATCCATGCGAAGCGTGCATGTTCGCGTGAGACACCGAGGCGCTCTAATGGGAGTGTATTAGTCTTGCGTCGCCCGATGGTAAACTCGACTTCCTGGATCGGATAAACTGCCCCTTGGATCGGGCCGCTGGGCAACAGTTCGAGCGTTGCTTTGACACCCGCCGGAAGTCCGAGTCGTGTGACATTGGTTTTCTCTTCGGAGAAATCCATCGGCGGCGACGTAGGCTGCGGTTGAGGGGCTGGCACAACCGGCTTAGGAGGCGTAGGTGGCGGCGCACCCGGAGTCGTGACCTGCCCTTGTGCTGGCGGTGCGGATGCCTTCGGCGGCGGGACGATTTTCTGCGAACTCGAGAGGTTTTGGAAAACCTTGTTCTTATCGGTAAATTCCATCTCAAGATTCGCGCCAAGGCGGATAATCTGACCGTTTTCCAGTACCCGCCGCTGGGCCGGTTTCAGACGGTCACCATTGATGAATGTGCCGTTGGTGCTGCCTTCATCCACAATCCAATACTGTCCGTTGGAGAATTGAATAGTGGCATGGACAGAACTTACCCCTAAGTCTTTGAGGTCAATCTTAACCGGGAAGTCACTGGTTCCACCGCGTCCGATCCGGTAGGGCATATCATTGCTGGTGAAGTTCCATGTGCGCCCAACCTGTTCGCTGTTGGACTGAATGATCTTCAAGCTGCCGCCTTTGTCGCGGAAGGTTGATTCTAACGGGATTTCGATTTGCGTTCCGCCCTCGACTTCCATCGACGGTTTGCCCGCATCTGGTACGACTGTTCCGCCTCGTGGTGGTGATGATGGCTTCTTCGGTTTGGTATAAGTGGGTTCGTAGTCAAAGCGATTGCCGCGTCCCCGTCGCAGCAAGAAGATGATGAGCGCGAAAAGACCGATCACGACGAAACCAAATATAATCGCTACTACCGGGCTTTCCTTGATGGCTCCGCCCATACGATCAATCAAACCGGGTTCGGGCGTGGGTGTCGGGGGCGCGGGTTTCTTCACTTCTTTCGTGGCCTGGAAGCTGGTGGGCTGTCCGTTGACGTTCAATTCAACAAAGATGTTATATTGACCTTCGCCTAATTCGGCTCCGGTGCGGTCATCAATGGCTTTGACACGCAGCGGATTTTGCACCGAACCGCTTTGTTCGACGCGCCGAACCACCAATTTGTTAGCGTCCTCGATGCGGACCGTGTAGGAATTAATTTGATCCAGTTTGAAATTGGCCGTATTCAGTTGGATCTCAAATTCCTGCGTGGTTGGGTTAAATCGAATTTCAGGAATGACCGCTGCCAGTGTCGCTGTCGCTGTTGGGGCGATGGTCGCCGTGGGTGAGGCGGTCGCTGTCGGCTCCAAGGTCGGTGTGGCCGTCATGGTCGCCGTCGGCAGTGGTGTATTGGTGGGCGTGGGTGTGCGCGGCGGCGTGGTATCCTGACAAAACTCTTGCGAGATCGGTGTCTTTTCATCGGCAGCCAAAGCGCGGATACAAACTGACCATACCTGAGCAGGTACATCAGTCAGGGAGGTTGCAATCGGCTCGGCGGCTTGCTCCGGTGTGAAGTGTCGTCGTCCATAAGGCTGCGGAACCAGGATGCCGGTAGCCTTATCTTTGATGGTGATTTCATAGAAACCCACGTCACCGTCACCTTGTCGCGTCACTTCAAACATCATGGCATTCTTTGCCACGTCGAGATTAAGGTTGATGCCTAAGTCCAACGGGATAGGTGTATTAGTCGCTGTGGGCGTGGGTGATGGTGTGACAGTCAGTGTTGCCGTTGGAACAGGCGTATCTGTAGGCGTGGGGGTTGCCGTTGGGATAAAGCAGGTCTTATTTAAGATGACGTTGCTGACGATGCCCGATGCGTTGGATGAGGGTTGGCTAATCGTAATCGTTATTGCGCCGGAATAAGTTCCTTCTGGCAAACAGATGTTGTCGAATGTGGCTTGCTTTTGGCTGGCAAGCGTATTGATGACTTTTTGGAAGACACCTGCAATTTCGTTGATGCTACCCGCATTAGCGATACCGCCAGTGCGTTCAGACATATTTTTGAGAGTCGTAAAGTCTGTTTTGGCATTGCCTGTCAAACCGATGGTATAGATCGGTGTTTGCTGGCTGTCATTGGCATTTTTAATGACGCTATCTTCGGTCGCCTTGCTGCATGGTTTCTTACCGAATTGGTCTTCGTCTACACCATCCGTAAAAAGCACCACTGCACGCCGACCCGCCGGAGCAATCTTGAGCGCATCCACGGCGGCTGACGTGGCATCATAAAGGCAAGTGCCGCCTTTGAATTGGTCGTTGGTCATGCCACCGATCGTGTTATTGAGCAACCCTTTGTCGGTCGTAAAACCCGAAATAGGTGGAATTTGTTGGGTAAACCGCAAAATGGCGATGTTTGTGCCATCCGGTACGCCGTTAACAGCGGCCAATGCCGCTTCACGCAGCTTGGGTGCGTTGCTCTGCATACTGTTACTGTTATCCAGCACCAGAACGATATAAAAAGGGGTAGCCGGTTTATCGACTTTAGAAGCTGTGTACGTCTGATTATTTAGAACCATCTGTGCCGAAGCAATCGATGGGCTGGGGATAGCGCTATTTTGCCCATCAAACAAGGTAAAGAAGATGTTGACGGTCTGGCTTGTGCCTGATTCGCTGGCGACTTCCGCGTAATTGACGGTTAAGCGCGCCTCTTGTTGGGCAACGACAGGCAATACAAACAAAAAACAGAACCACAGCAGTATGGCACTGAAGACACGGCGGAAACGACCGGACATATCTGCCCCCTTGAGACCAAATAAGGGTGTGAAAATTGTTTCTCGGAAAGGATTACATTTTATCTTACCCGATACGCGCAGTAAAATCGACCATACGAGAAAGCATTCTTCATTGTCGTTGAGGTGGCCTTTTATGGCAAATGGGCTATTTGTACGCAAACTGGTGGCGTATTAAATCTTCCGCGCAACCACGGACATAATGTCATACAGATTAAGCGGAATGTAGCTGCTCATGAAGGGCAGTCCTTCGATCCGGGTTTGTAAGCGCTGACGCCACCGCGAGTCCGGTTTATTCCACGTGATGATTTGTGCCATCTGGCGCAGGCTGCGGTAATAACTGACGTGTGAGAAATGCACCACTTTGAGGCCATGCGCTTCCAATAAATAGGTGATGGACTGGCGTGAGAAGTAGTGCAAATGCGCCGGAATAATCATGCGCCACGAGGTCTTTTGGATGCGGGCCATCATCGAATCCAGATTAGCGGTCGTCAGTACCAGATACCCACCCGAATGCAGCGCTTCGGCACTTTTGGATATCGCTAACTTGGGATCATAAAGATGCTCAATTGTGTCCCACATGGCAACCACATCATAATTGTCCGGTTCGGGTGGATTACTCTCAAAGTCGCCCTGCTCAACTGGAAGATGCAGTGTATCCCGTGCATAGGCAATCGCCGCTTCTGAAAAGTCGATGCCTTTGACTGTCCAATAGGCTTGGGCGAGTTCGAGGAAAAAGCCATAAGCGCAGCCTGCTTCGAATAACTTGCCGCCGCTGCTGAACTTCTGTAAGCTGGCAATGCGGTGCTTGAAATGAAGCTGTGTGCCGACCTTGTCCGCCAGATAATCGGTGTAGGCTTTGCGCCCGTTCCAATAATCCGCCGCATAAATCGCAGCCAATTCTTCTAATGTGGGCAACTGTTTCACATAGCCAAGTCCACAAACTGAACAACGGGCGATATTTGGCATTCCCCACAGATCAGTTTGGTTTTGGGTATTTCCGCAAACAGGACAAGCTCTCATGCGTTTTTCTCGACTTCGACATCACGCCAATACGCCAGCACATCGGCCAGCGATTGTTTTAGTGGGATTCTTGGGTTCCAGCCGGTAACAGTGGTGAGTTTGTCATGCGCGCCAATCTGAATCGGCACTGTGTTTTTGACGATATTAGGACGTGGTTGCACATCAATGGTGGCGCTGCTCATGCTCAACATGTCGTGCAGTAGATCGATAATCGGGACAGCCTGCGATGAAGCCAGATTATAAGATTCGCCTGCTCTGCCAGCATCAATCAAGCTGACCAAGGCTCTCACGGCATCTTGAACGTCCAAAAAATCGCGTTTGCCGCTTAAATCGCCCACACGGATGATCGGCTCTTGCTGCCCATGTTCAATCGCCACAATTTGAGAAGCGAAATCCGAAGCCACTAAGCCCTTGGGCAAGCCATAACCTGTCAAATTAAATGGACACACCCGCACCACATCCAGCTTGTATTGTGCAAAGTACTGATACCCGACTAAATGTTGTGTGGCTTTACTGACGCCATAGGCATTCACCGGACGCAGCACACTGTCCTCATAAATGACACCATCAGCAGCTTCGGCTATCCCGTACATGGCGCTGGAAGTCACCAAGATGACACGGGTGTGGGGTGCGATTTGACCAACGGCATCTAACAGATTGAGTGTGCCACTGACATTCACGCGCATGAACTCATCGGCGGTTGCATCACGCGTGGCAGCAGGCATCAGCGCGGCAGCATGAAAAACAACATCCGGCAGTGTTTGATTGACGATATCCGCTAGACAGGCCGCATCAGTAATGTCGCAGGGGATGATATTTGCTGTGAGGGCTTGCCGTGCTGTACCGATTACTTCCCAGCCTACCGCGCCCAAACGCTGCATGAGATGTGCGCCGAGAAATCCGCTTGCCCCTGTAATCAGTGCTCGTTTCGCCATTATTGACCTGCACCCGGCGTAGGCGGCAGGATTTGGCTTTTGATATGCTCGATGTCATCCAGCGCTTTCTGATAATCATCCGGTCGGCCAATATCTAACCAGTAGCCATCCGTAAAGGGATAGGCTTTCACGGGCTGCTTATCCGCAATCAACGCTTTAATCAGGTCAGGAATATCAAATGGTTTGTCAGGGGGAATGTATTCCAGTGCTTCCGGTTGTAAGACCGAAATGCCCATGCTCACGCGGAAATCATAACTGGGTTTTTCAGTGTAACTTTGGACGTTGAAATCCTCATCTGTGCCGATAACGCCCAACGTAATTTGGGTGTGGCGCAAAATGGTGGAAATCGTTGCCATTGCTTTATTCTGCTGATGAAACTTGATTAGCTCACCCATATTAAGTGAAGTCAACAAGTCACCGTTCATAATCAGGAATGTATCATCCAGACCTTGTACCAGTTTCAGTGGGCCAGCCGTACCCAATGGTGCCGTTTCCATCGAATACGTCACGTTGAGTCCGAAGCGCGAACCATCACCCACATAGGCCTGAAGCAGCGAAGCCAAATAACCGACTGCGATGACCACTTCGGTAATGCCGTACAATTTGAGCTGCCGCAGCAGAATTTCGATAATCGGCATATCGCCCACTGGCATCAACGGTTTAGGCAAGACATTCGTGTAGGGTGCGAGGCGTGTTCCGCGTCCACCTGCGAGTACGACGGCTTTCATGAATGGCTGTTCTCCTGTTTAAACCGCGTATTCTTTGGGGCGGTAAAGCGCTATGTTTTGACGTATCCAAGCAATCGTTTGCGCCAACCCGGCATCCAGGGACACTTGATTGCTCCAACCGGTCGCTTGACGCATGAAGCTGCTTTCCGCCAGCAAGCGTTCGACTTCGCTCTTACCGGGACGCAGACGTTCGGTGTCCTGTACGATTTTTACGTCGCGCCCGATCATGGTGATGATCTTGTTTGCCAAATCGCCCACCGAAATTTCCGTGCCTGTGCCGATGTTGGTGCTGCGTCCGAGTAAGGCTTCAACGCCCACCGCATGCATCATACCAGCGACAGTATCCAGTACAAAGTTCAAATCGCGGGTAGGGGCCAGGCTGCCAAGATGAATCTCGTCCCGCGTCAGTGCCTGTGTAATGATCGATGGGATGACCGCCCGTGCCGATTGGCGTGGACCGTAAGTATTGAATGGGCGCAGTGTCGCGACCGGCACACTAAACGAACGGTAGTAACTTTCAGCGATCTTTTCCGCTCCGATCTTGCTGGCCGAATACGGGGATTGTCCTTGTAACGGATGCTGTTCATCAATCGGTACATAGAGCGCTGTGCCATACACTTCGCTCGATGAGATATTCACCATGTATTCGATTTTGTTCTGGTGTGCCGCTTCCAAGACATAGGTCGTTCCCATTACATTGGTTTGCACAACATGAATCGGGTTGACGTAGGAATAGGGTATAGCGATCAGTGCACCAAGATGAAAAATCACATCTACGCCGCGTACAGCGTTCGCCACGGCTTGGGGATCGGTCAGATCGCCAAAGACGATTTCCAGTTTGTCGCGCTGCTCTGGTGGAAGGTGGCTTAAAAAGCCAACATCGCCTTTAGAGTTGTAGCGAATGAACGCGCGGACGGATGCACCCGCTAACAGCAGTTGTTCGGTCAAATGACTGCCGATAAAACCGGCTGCTCCGGTCACCAATACTTTGCGCTGAGTCCAATCAATCAATTTGCGTGTCCTTTATTTCGGTAGGTTGTATGTTCGCCTGATTTGGAGTGGGTGCCTGCTGACTCGAATCCAACGTACTCAAGCGCCTGTTGACGAAGTATAACGGTCGCCGCTTGCTTTCCTGAAAGGTCATCCCAACGTAATAACCAATGAGCCCCAGAGTCAGCATTTGCGCCCCGCCAATGACCAGCACCGCCAGCATGAGCGACGTCCAACCGGGCGGCAGACCTTGCTTACCGACCGTCAAAATGGTCACGAGGACATAGATAATTTGCAGGATAGCAGCGACCAACAAAAAAAATCCGAAAAAGATCACTACATTAATCGGCACAATCGAAAACGAGAAAATGGCATCGGTTGCCAGTTTTACGCGTTTTCGTAAGCTGAATTTTGACTTTCCAGCCAAACGCGGCGGCGCATCAAAAGGCACAATCGTTTGCTGAAAACCCATCCAGCTTATCATGCCGCGCAGAAATCGGTGCTGCTCCTTCAAGCTGCGGATATCTTGCACAACTTCTTTACTCACCAGGCGGAAATCAGCCGAGTCCGGCACAATTTCGGACTCGCTCAGCCGGTTAATAAGTTGGTAAAACGTTTTCGAGAACAGCTTGGCGAGGCGTGTGATTTCGCCTGTCGAACGGCGCTGCGTCAGCACCACATCATTTCCATGCTCGTAAGCGGCGATTAACTCTGGGATAATATGTGGTGGATGTTGACCGTCACCATCCATTGTGATAACTACATCACCGGTTGCGAAATCCAACCCTGCGGTCAATGCGGCCTGATGCCCATAATTACGGCTCAGTTCCAGCAACTTAATCTTTTTGTTTTCGGCATGGAGTTGCTTGATAATAGCTGATGTTTGGTCGGTTGATCCGCCAGCTACATACCAGACTTCATAATCATGCTTTAGCGATTCTAGCTGGCTGATAAGCGACGCGTGGAATGTCGGTAAGGCATCTTCTTCATTAAAAACTGGAATAACGATGCTTATCAACATAGTTGGGTCATTTCAAACACTTGCTTGGTATTGGATAAATCAACAGTAATTTTTGCAATATTGCCTAATCAACCACCTAATGTCAAGACACCATCAGCTACCTCAAGTTGTTCGATCTCAATAGGAGGTCAAATGGATGCTATTCTATTGGCCGGGGGCAAAGGCACACGGATGCAGCCCCTGACATTTACGACACCCAAACCGCTCTTGCATGTACGGGGGCGTCCTATTTTGGAATGGTCGCTGCTCAGCCTGCCCAAAACGGTCGATCATGTCATCGTCGTGGTGAATTATCTGCGGGAACAAGTCGCGGACTATATGGCGCAGCAGCGCATTATTCGCGACTATACTTTGGTTGATCAGCAGCCCAATCCGCTGGGTACTGGACATGCGGTGCAGTGCTGCCAACCTTTTCTGCATTCACATGAATTTTTGGTGATCAACGGCGATGATTTGTATGATGCGGCCTCCTTGCAGCAATTAGCCGAACAGCCGCTCGCTATTTTGGGCGCCATGCGGGATGAAGTTTTCAGATTTGGTGTATTGATAAAATCTGATGGGGATAAACTTAAGTATATCAGTGAAAAACCATCTGGCGAATTGTATCCGGCTCCGGCACTCGTCAATGCGGGTGCTTACAAAATGGATCAGCGTATTTTTGACTATCGGCTCAAACTTTCCAAACGCGACGAATACGAGATTATTGATTACGTGCAATATCTGGCCGACGCTGCCGGGGTCAATATTGTGCAGGGTGCATTCTGGTTTCCAGTTGGAAGACCTGAAGATCTTGCACAGGCCCAATCACTGGATCTCGACGCTTTGATACCAGGCAAGTCGTGAATTATTTCGGAGAACGATACTGTCTTGCCAGCCACAACACGCGCATTTGCAGCATGAACACCATTGGCAATAGTGCCCAACGGTTGCCCGAAGAAGCCAATTTACTGATGTGTTCCAACAGCGGCTGGATGTGCCCTGCGATTTCGGCAGTCTGACTTTTTGTTGGCGGCGGGTGCTCATCACAAGTTACGCCCGCTTCAAGCACCACCTCACGCCAACCGTCACGGGTTTTTGCCCATGTAAATTGTGCTGCACGTTTGCGGCCTGCCACAATTAAATTCTCTCGCTGTGAAGGTAACTGTCTTAAAACCGCATCAACCCAATCGTCCACGTTCTCACCGTTGACCGTAATGCCTGCTTCACCAACCACTTCGGGGATAGCAGCCAGTGGCGCGCAAATCACCGGACAGCCTTGCTGCATGGCTTCCAGAAGCGGCATCCCGAAGCCTTCATATTGTGAGACAAACAGCAGCGCTTCAGCCTTGCGATATAACAGGGTAAGCTGTGCGTCATCCACATAACCGAGATCATGAACCCGTTCAGGCGGGCAGCTGTATTTGCTCATAAGCATCTTTAAGCCTTGACGGTCGGCATCCGAGCGTCCACCCGTCAACACCAGATGAATATTGGGCTGCTGCTCCCATAAACGGGTCATGATGCGGAACAGAAAATCATGTCGTTTATGAGGCCAAAAGTTCGCCGGATAATAAACATATCGCTCCGGTAAATCGGGTATGGTGGCTGCTTGATTCGCGATCTGCGGTTCAGCACCGAGTGGAACGACTACGATTTGATCAGGTCTTAATGCCGTATGGTGCAGCAGGCGTTCCCGCGCATCTTCCGAGAGTGTCACTACCCGCGAGGCTTGACTAAGCTGCCCGTAGACTTTTTGGCGGTAGGCCAGATCAGCCGCCGAGAACAATTCGGGATGGTCGAGTGCCAACGCATCCGGCATTCCAGTAATGTGTACTGCTTTGCTGTGCGAAAACGGTTCTAACCCAAACAGTGGACTGATGACTACATCTGGCTTCAGCAGTTGTAGTGTCAAGCGCAAATCGTGGACCGTGATAAAGGGTACCACCACTGCCGAACGTTCTAACCAGGCCGTGAATGCCCCTGCAAACCGCCAGCCGACTACAAATATCACGCGCGTATCAGCCGATTTGTCGGCACACTCGGCCAATAACTGGCTGACCTCATGGGCGATACGTCCGACGCCGCCGATGCGAGCTGGATCAAGGTAAGCGAGATTAACCAAACAGGTCGTCATAGAGTGTCCTCATCAGCCAGCCCTAGCACATTACGCCGAACCGACATATTATAATCCACATCGTTGAGTTCATTTCGCCCGCTCATAACCACCCAATTAAGACTGTCTTTGAACCAAGCAATCCGTAAAATCACCCCTCAACAAATACTGGTTATCGTCCTGGTGATCAAGATATTTTTGGGTGTGTTTTATGTGACACAGCAGCCTCTGTGGCAGTATCACGAGGCGGACTTCCTGCGTGTGGTGCGGACGCTTCGCGATGAAGGTCATCTGCCTGTTCTGGCAGCGGACGCCGCGCCGGATACCCGCAACGACAGCCAGCCGCCGCTGTATTACTTCATGCTGCTGCCTTTCGTCGCTACGATGGATGACCATCAGGTCGTTCCACCCGGGGTAAATCCGCCAGCGGTATGCGATGGTTTCAACACCAACCTCACTTCCCTGGTCACCACCACCGCTTATGATGATCCTCTACATGGCACGATAGCTTTGGGCTACACCCTGCGGTTGGTCAGTTTGGCAACCAGCCTGATTGCGGTCATTTTCACCTATCTCGCAGGGCGTATTTTATTCCCGCAAAAGCCATTTATCGCCTTATTGGGCGCGGCTTTAATCGCCTTTGAACCGACATCCGTGATTGTGGCTAGTGAGATCAATAACGATAACCTGATTCTAGCGCTTGGGGCGATTCACCTGTGGTTGTGCGCGCGACTGATTCATGAACGCGGTTCATTGGCTGTCAATCTGGTGGGATTACTACTGGTAGCAGTTTTGGCGCTGCTTGCCAAGATTAGCGGCTGGCTCATGCTTGGCATCAGCGTTTTGCTTATCCTCAATTTGTTGATTCAAATGACACGCCAGCGCGCCACTCGCCGCCAAAAGCAGATCGCGCTGGGCTTCGCCGGATTTCTAATCGTGGCGGTCGTCAGTATTGTTTTATTCAATATTGTCCAATACGGCAGTCCATTGGGGCGCTATCGTGGTTTGGAAAAACTCGTTGGCAATACCTTGCAAAATCTGCCGCCGCGTCACGTCGTCAATATGACAGTTGCGACTCTTCAAGACACCTTGGCCGATTATCTAAATCCGCTGCGCATTTTGCAACCGGGTGTCGTACTCATCGTGGCCTACAGCGCCTTATTGGTTGTGGGCATCCTCGCCGGCCTATACGGCATTATTCAGGCTGTTCGCAGCCGTAATCGTGTGTTCTTGGTGTCTTTTGCGCTGCTGATCGTCTACGCACTGTTGATGGTCGGGTTGGTTATTTTCCGCAGCATCTTGAACAACGGAACGCCGGATTTCGTCAATATCATGATTATCATTTCGCCGGTGCGCTATTATGCTCCGGCGCTGCCTGCCCTGGCGCTGATTTGCGTGGCAGGTTTCGCAGCCATTAAGCTGCCACGTCTGCCCTCGCTGGGGATAATCGCCGGGGCAGGAGTTGCTGCCTGCTGGTTGCTCGTCTCGGCGGCAGGGCTGACCGTCCCCATCAGCAACAGCCAGCTTCGCAGCAGTGCGGTTCTGTCACAGGCTGAATATGAGGCACTCTCGGGTATTACAGCGGTTCAATCTACGCAGGCTGCCGAACTGCCGCAGGTGTTGGGTTATCAACTCCAGACGCAAGCCGCCGCAGGTATCGTTAATCTTGACTTGTATGTTCGTGCCAACCAACCGCTTACCGATAATTATGTTCTTCAGACTGATTTGTCCGGCGGCAAGCAAACCACGTCGTGCCGCACGGTTCCGGTACGCGGACTGTATCCCACGACCCGCTGGCAGCCGAATCAAATTGTGGTGCTGCACAGTCAGATCCCGAACTGTAGCGCTCGACGGGAACCACCCATTAGCGTAGACATCCAATGGCTCAAATCGACGACGAGGAATGGCCTGGCCTCCACCCAGATCATCGGATCACCTATCACCCTCGACACCATTAACGAGACACTTGAATTGGCGGCTTCGTGTCCGGCCAACATGGGGGTTATTGGTGGCGGCTTGCAAGTGCTCAAGTTCAATTCACCAGTGACCATCACCGTTCAGTCGCAGCCTGTCTATTATGTGCCGTCTGTCACCTGGCTGGCACGCAGTATACCGCCCGATGCCAAAAATCGCGTCTATCAACTGGTGAACACCGAAACCAGCACGAAACTTCAATGTGGAGGTGTGCCGCGGCAGGATACCTATCCGTTCAGCAAATGGTCGCAGGGCGAAACCGTTTACTTTGATGAATGTCTGCTGCTGATTAACCCGGACACACCCAAAGGCCGATATACGGTTAGCGTGGGCATCAAAACTGCCGATGGCAAATTTCTAGGCGCTGTCGATTCTTCGGGTGCAACCATCGACTCCGGCTTTATTCCGGTCGGGACCCTGCAAATACAATAGCTAATCACAGCATACAGCCTAGCATCAGGCGATTGAACGGCGTGCATCTACCCCAAGTAAGGCCCGACATGTATAATCCTGACCCTTGTGTTCAATAATGCGACTTCCAATTTTCAAACTGTGAACTTCAAATCTTTTTTCGTGCCGCTGTCTCGCTATGCCCTGTTGATTGGTGTGCTGTTGTTGGCGGCCTGTGGGACTGCCCCCGGTACACAGCAGGCTTTTCAGGCGACAGTGCCACCGACACAGGCCGCAAATGCACCTGTTTACACCGCAACGCCGACGCTGACTCCCACCTTGACACCCACACAAACGCTTACGCCAACATTGACTTTGACGCCGACGGTTACACCCACCTCAACCCTGACTCCGACGCTAACGCCATCCCCAACCCTGACACCTTCACCTGTGCCGACGCAGCCACTCTGGACGTTGACACCAGCGGCCAACGCAGGGGTGAAAGCGTTCGTGAATGCACCGGCGGTTTTCCAATTGGCGCAGGGGTGGAGCTGCGAGGATTTCCCGTGTGAGGATGATCTCGACGGTTGGATGAACCGTATCCGTGTTCCGGCAGGTTATGCGCTGGAACATGCCGGTAAGCTGCCGGGACAGCCGATGCAAATCACCTATGGGCCGGATGGACGCTTATACGCGACCGTTTTAGAGAACGGCAGCCGTAACGGAGCCGTTTACGTTATGAATGCTGATGGTAAGAGCCAGCGTTACAGCGGGGATCTGGTTTCACCGCTGGGGTTGGCCTTCCAACCGGGGACAGATGTGCTGTACGTCACGGCGCGGGTGGAAGTGGATAAGGGTGGGGCGCTGTACCGGATACCGGCAGGCGGGGGTGCAGCACAGCCTATCATTACTGATTTGCCGTGCTGCTTTTCATTGATCGACAACCAACCCAATGGACTCACTTTCGGGCCAGATGGTTACCTGTATGTGGGCGTTGGCTCGCTGACCGACCATGCCGAGTCAGCAACACCGAAGACCAAACCGTTCGCTGATGTGCTGCCGGAAGAAGCGGCAATCTTGCGGATTCAGCCGCATACGGGTGAGGTCAAGGTGTTTGCTAAAGGGCTGCGTAATCCCTATGACCTCAGCTTTGATTCTAATGGACAGCTTTACGCGACTGATAACGGCTTGCTGAGTGGGCCGGGTGATCGCATTGTGGCGGTGAAGCCTGGCGAACATTATGGCTGGCCTTATTGGCGTTCGCGCGGGTGTGAAGGCTGCCCGCTGAGTCCTTCCAAATTGACGATTTCACCGGATTTATTAGCCCTGCCGGATTACAGTTTGCCACGGGGCATTACTGTTTATACGGGCGGTCAATTCCCGTCAAATTTGTTTGGCAATCTGTTCGTGGCATTGTGGAATGGCACGAAAGACGCCCAGCGGATTGTGCGGATTGATCCCCATGACCCGCAGTTGGGGCAAGAAGGTTATGCGCCGGAACCGTTTGTGACCGGTTTGATTCGTCCGGTAGACGTGGTCGTCGCGCCCGATGGTTCGCTGGTGATTGCCGATTTTATCTACGGGCACATCTGGCGAGTGCGTTACACAGGTTGACTGTGGTGGTGTATCTCAAAACCCAATCTTCAAATAATTCACTCGAAAAAGCGTTGATCCGTACAAAGTTGAATTTGCTGCAAACAGTCCTGGCTGAAGCGCATTCAAAAGCATAACAAGCGGAACATGCGGCAAAAGCAGCAAAGGCGGCAATGGCAGATGACCTATTATGTGCTCGTTGCGCACGTTGGGGGATTTTAAGTTGCGGCGAGGCGTAAGCTGGTCCGGGGTCACAGAACCGCCCCTACGACGACTGCTAGAACCATCATAACAAATCAGGAACGGTAAAGGGTTACATTTTGGAAGAACATTTTGTAACTCTTTTTTAGTGCTGGCGTTAACCTTTTTGAGCGAGCTAGATTGTTAAGACAATTGGCAAATGGTTGATAAGCGGTTGGTCGGGTAAACCAAAAGTAAACCTGAAAAATAGTACCGCGTGCTGAGCAAATGCTGCAAGCAATCATCCGGCTGCCTGAAGCGGGTGACCTAATTCCCTATTGTTAATATTACGAACCTTCATTGTAAGATGTAATAACAGGAACTTTCTGGCTCTGGATAACGTCATAGGCAGAGCATTCTTATTACCCAGCACCCTAATTAGGAGGATGTTTGTAGATGTTTAAGCGTC
>JBGAHG010000046.1:0-48463 GCA_044226325.1 Aggregatilineales bacterium | reverse complement strand
CGCCAGAGAAATACAGCAGCGCGATGATAGCGGCGGGTTACTGCTTCAGCTTTCACCAAATCGTCGGCAGTCACATTGAGCAGCAGATAACCGTGTCTTACCGAAGTGTCACCATCAATCTGGACGTAACGATATGACGCCTGTGCCGATGACACATCCCGCGCCTTTGCTCCATAGAGTGTCAGCAAGGTTTCGCAAGCCGCGCTGGAATAGCCGATTTTGTAGGCACTCACCATGGTTTTCGTGCGAGGGTTTTTCACCCGCTGCGAACCATAGGTGTGAACGGCCAGAATATGATTTTCAGCCATGACGAGCCTCCTTGAACTTAAAGGTGACGAGATGCGCTTCTTTGCTGCGGCTCAACATATAGTTGTGACCAGCTTTCGTGCCTGGGCTATCGCCGTTCCAGATGAACATGCCAATATTGGAGTTATCCACCATCCAACGGTCACGGGTGTGATAGCCATCCAACAAATAACCGCCTGCCGCCCGGTAGGTATCCCGCTCGACCTTGATATAGCTGCCGTGAGAACAGCCACCATTGCGCGGAAAGTCGGTAATGCCGACCACCAGCACTTTTGCTTTCAGCCGTCGGCACTCCTGTATCACCGCCATATCCACACCTTTCGGATTGTCCCCGACAATAATCGTGTAGCCTAATTGGTGTGCGCGTTGCACGACACGACGGGCATAATTCAGTGCTTCAGAGGTCGAGTAGCGACTGCCAGCAATCATGAGGTAGGTGATCGGTTTCATAGTGGCCTCACTTCAAAATAAGTTGTCATTTGATGGGGTTTAGAAAAAAATGATTTTCATCAGCGATTGTGAACTTCACCGAGAGACTTGAAGCCAATCTGATGGTGTTCCGCAACCTTGTGCAAAATATCGACCAGTAAATACCGATGGCACTTTCGTGTGCTCGCATGGGTATCTTTGCAATAGCAGCAGATAATCAACTCGTCGCTTTGCAGCGCTTCGAGAAAAGCAGCTTGATTCTTCTGATACCGTTCCCGCATTAATTCGGTGTATTGTTTAGTGTAGGTATCCCAATCTATCCTGCCGCGCTTCCAATCCATAACCATTGACCATGTCGGTGCAAATACTGCACCCAACCCGGTCGCACTTTTGATGGTTGTGTCCAATACCTGTTGTCCGACCTGACCCCGATAGCCAATCCGTGCAGTTCCAACCGCGCATATATGATGTTTGGTTTCAGTCATAGACTTCACTCCTGACTGTGGAAATAGGATATAAAACGACCCCACAGCCTTGATAACTGTGAGGTCGAGAAGCGCTCATCCGCGCAGGTTGCCGCCTGAATGCGCCCCGGCACGCCCTTGCAGGCGTGACCACGAGACGTTGGCCTTTCCAGTAGACAGCTTTTTGTGTTCGCTGCCTCATCCACGACGATCTGCGCTCCGATTGCCCATGTGCAGCTTGGCAAAACCAACCGCTCTGCTCCAACAGAGAAGTTGATCCTGCATCACAGGTTCGGGAGCGTTTGGCATAATGTGGACAGCGCGATCATCTGTAGGAGACCGTCAACGCACATCGGCGTTGGGCAGTGTTTACAGCGTTGCCCTTTCGAGCGAACGCAGCCTTCACAGCACATCCGTCTGATCGATAACCACTTATGCTTTTGGTAATCTGCAACTTTATCGGCGTTGGGCAGTGTTTACAGCGTTGCCCTTTCGAGCGAACGCAGCCTTCACAGCACATCCGTCTGATCGATAACCACTTATGCTTTTGGTAATCTGCAACTTTTACGCAGGTCAAAATAGCACGCCGGGGTCGCCCGCCTTCACCCAACGGGCGGCACGGGTTTGCGGTGAGGAACGGCACAAGCCAGGAGCAAACCCGTAGCCGTGCCCGCTTGCGGGTATGAAGGGTGGGGTGGCGTGCTATCCTGCGGAATAAAAGTTGCACCAAAGCAAATGGGTTGGATAGCGAGTGACTGTGATTACTTAGTGATTCGTACAGAAGCGTCTAAACATTAAATAACACGGTGGTACAAACATAACCATAAGTCTCAACCTTTAGCATTTCGTTCGTTATAGCAATTTGGTTAGCTCAGTTGATGACATTTATACGCATACCACTGTATTATCTTGACGCGTATACAAGTGCAGCAAAAGTCTTCAATCAACAGCATCTCAGCGTTTGTCAATTAATCACATAACTTCTTACTGATTGGAGAGTTCGCGCGCCATGAACGACTGAGACAATATAAGCGAGGCGCGAATAACATACTGCCATCCGCTAACAAAAACAGAATTCATCTCGCATCCTTGTTCCTTACTGCGTCTTAATCCATCCCTAATCAATCGAAAGGCGCTATTTCTTTTGATGGCTGCGTAGCCAAGCCAGCAAATCGTTCATCTGCGCTGGGGGGATTGTGCCGCGATAGGAGCGCATATATGGTTTAGTAAAACCCTGGTAAATGATCATCGCTAGCTGTGAATCAGATTCAGTCGACAACCAAGCTGGATCAATTATCGATATGTGATCGGGACCCATCGGGAGTCCACCATCTTGCCCGTGACAACTCGAACATGCAAACATATTGAAATAGAGAGATCCACGATAGACATCTCCCTGTGCAGCTGATGCCTCGCTTCCTTCACTGGTATTAGTCGTATCAGAGTTACCAATCACGGGTGGATTGGTTTGCCATCTCCGAATATAGCTCACCAGCGTGTCAATTTTATCAGAATCCAGTGGCCCGCCGTTCTGTTGACCGAAGGCAGTCATACCGCTGTCTGGCAATCCATTAGCGACAATGTTAAAAAGTGTATCATCAGTGTAGGTGGTTAGGAACGCATGGCTACTGATCGGTGGAATAATGTTTCCTGTTCGATTCGGATTGGGACCGCCTTCTCCGTATTGGCCATGACATCCAGAACAGTTGCTCATAAAAAGGGCTTGTCCGGCAGTAGCTTGTTGTTGGTTAACTCCCGCCACTGGTTGTGCAATATCTGACTGTGTCGGTGCGGAGACAAAGGCAAGCACCGTGAAACCAATAACAATCGTCCAAGCGAAGGTCAACAAGGCCATGATGCCCGGGCGTTCACGAGGGTGCCTTTCTTTGCTGCGATCCAACCAGGGCAGTAAAAACAGAATTAGGAATACACCTGCGGGAAGTACAATAACGCCTATTACGATCAGATCGCCAGGAAAGAATTTTAGTATCTCATAGAGGAAGAGAAAGTACCATTCAGGGCGGGGAATGTAGGACGAATCTGCCGGGTTAGCTGGAGGTTGGAGTTCTGCCTTAAAAAATGAGGAGAGTCCAACGAGAATAAGGAACACCACCAATGCGACCAAAGCATCTTTAACGATGGCATAAGGGTAGAATAATTCTCCTCGTTTCTTGGCGGCCGCATAAATGCGGTCTTCTTCGCGCTTTTCCTGTTCGTTCATTCTTCTGTCTCTAGCTCTTTGTGGGTCTGCTCAGCAGCTTTTCCTTTAGACGTAGTTTCCCAAGGTGATGCGGAAATTCCAAGGCGGACGACTAGGTAGAGATGAATCGCGACAATCAGCATCAAACTAGCAGGCAAAATCCAAACGTGCGCGCCAAAGAATCGAGCCAATGTGACCGCAGATAAGGTTTGACCACCTTGGACAACAGTCAGCAGCCAATTTCCAATAACTGGCGTGGTACGTACGAACTGTGTTCCTACAGTAGTTGCCCAGTAGGCCTTTTGATCCCACGGCAACAAATAGCCTGTAAACGCAAAGGCCATAGTCACAATCAAAAGTAATACACCTGTTAACCATGTCACTTCTCGTGGATATTTATAGGCACCATAAATAACCACCCGTATCATGTGCAGGCCAATTAGGATGACCATTGCACTTGCACCATAATGGTGCAAACCCCGAATTAGCCAACCAAACAAAACTTGGTTCTGGATATAATTGACACTATTCCATGCGTGATCTGGCGTTGGGACGTAATAAATGGAGAGTAAAATGCCGGTTACGATTTGCAGAATCATCACGAATAGGGTCGCACTGCCGAGAGTATAAGCCCAATCCGTGCGTGGAATTTTCCGTGCAAAGATGACACGTGAAATATCCTTAATTCCGGTCCGCTCGTTAAGCCACTGTCCGAGTCCCACACTACACCTCCCGACTCAATATGTTGCCATTATCGTCCAGTTTGAATTCAACATGTTTGAGTGGTCTTGGTGGCGGACCGCCAATTACATCGCCTTGGACATCAAACTTGCCACCATGACAGGGGCATTCGATATAGCCTTCGACTTCGTTCCAATGTGTCTGGCAGCCAAGATGGGTGCAGATATTCGACATGACACTGAAGTCTTTGCCATCAGCCGTATAAACGAAATAGGCAAATTGAGTCTCTGCTTGAACCCAACCTGTCGTTAGGTTGACGGTTACGGTAAACAATGTAGGCACGCCGGGTCTGACCTGACTTGCTCGGCCTAATTTTATCCATTGGTTCCCTTGCTGTTGTAGGGCCGGGGAAATCAAATAGCCTATGGCAGGAATACCCAGAGATAGGCTAATGAATGCTGCTATCGCTTTTATCGAGCGGTCCATAAACGATCTTCGGGAAAGTTCTATATCACTGGCACTCTCAGGATCGCTAGGATTATCAACAAAGGGGGGTAACATCCGATTTTTACCTTCTTGTCCCGGTTTTACCTCTTCTCAGTCCGAAAAAGACTGCGAAGGCTAGCAATGTACCAATCACAATAATGACCACGGCATATATTGTGGCGCCTTTGTCGCCCTGAGTTGAGGCTAATTGATCTTGAAGGGCTTTAATCTGCGCCTGTTGGTTTGTAATGGTTGCTATTGCGTCGGATGCGCTGAGAGGCAATGGAGTAGCTGTTAGTTCGTTTGTCGGAATGCCACTCGTCGCTGTTTCAGCAGTCGTTGGCCCTTCAGTCGCTGTCGGTGCTGCTAATTGGGTTAAGGCATTAGCATATGGGGGTTTTTCAGTAGGGGTGGTTAATGCTTGATTTTCTGTTAGCTCAGCAGTCCCCTCGGCCCGCACCAAGTTCGTGTTAATAGCCATTGAGCCGCTAAGTACGCACAATCCAGTTATCATGGCAGCGGCTATCAAAATTCCTTTGTGGGTGCGTGAGCGGGACTGTAAAAACGACATGGTTAATTGACCATTTCTCGAACTTGGAAGTATGAATAAAAAAGTAAGTGGCGAGTCTCGTATACTATGTTGAGTGTTTTGACACTATCAAGGCATATACTGGAACAAAGTTTAGTTCGTCTCGTGTCCCGATTGTAACTAGAACGCCCAGAAAGTAAACCTACATTAGGAAAGAAGATGTGGCAAAAAGGACATGAGATGAATTAAAGGATGAAGATTCACCTCTAATCTCACACGACACAGAACAATTGAAAAACGGTCAGAAAGCAACTGGTGGCCAACACTGGAAATTGTAGTGGTGCGAGCTTAAATATATGACTCAACCATATGAGCAGGGCTATCCCTATCGCTTGTCTGAATAAGTGGTGAAGTTGTGTGTGGAAGGCATGATTTATCGGTGATTGCCTGCAAATTAGGGTCTACTACAAGAACAGCATCTTCCACTGTACCCTATATCCTAAGCACTTCATAGATTTGTATGCACTTGACATTCATTGCCGATAGTATTATTTTTATCACAGACCAACTAGTCGGTTTGTGAGTGTGACATGTCTGAAAGCGAAACGCGACAACATATTTTGAATATTGTCATCCAGCTTATTGCACAACATGGGTTTGCCAATATGAGTATGAATGATATTGTGCGTGAATCCGGCGTAAGCAAAGGCGGTGTTTACTGGCACTTCAAAAACAAAGATGAACTGATTCTTGCTGTGTTTGATTATTTCCTCGATGTACAGCTTCAAGTGATTAATATGCTTCTCCAAAGCGACGAGAAAGCTGCCACTAAACTCGAAAATCTCTTTCGTCTGGCAACTCAGGAAGCCGAAGCCAATATGCCGCAACCGTTGGAATTCTATGCGTTGGCGGCGCGTAATGACGCGCTCAAGCAGCGAATGGTGGGTTATTTTGAGGCCTATCACCAACGTATGCTTGAGCTTGTCCGGCAGGGAATCGAAGCGGGAGAGTTTGAAACCTCCGACCCAGCGACTGCTGCCATTAATATCATCAGTTTGTTGGAAGGCATTTTCCTAGTTGCTATGTCTGTAACTCACAAATGGGATTTCCAGGCACAAGTCAGTAATGCAGTTGATTTGATAATGCGCGGGCTATCTAAACGTGTGTAAAGAGAGGCAGGGAAGAACATGAGAATACTCATTTCGGGGGCCGGTATCGGCGGACTCACCTTAGCTTACTGGTTGCACAAAACGGGACATACTCCCGTCATGATTGAGCGAGCGAACAGTATCCGCACGGAAGGCTACATGATTGATTTTGTCGGCAGCAGTTGGGATGTGGCTAACCGCATGGGACTTATTCCGCAGCTTAACGCTCACGCCTATACAATTGAGGAAATGGATTTTATAGATGCCGGGGGTCAGACATCTGCTCGCCTGCCCGTACAAAAGGTGTATCGCGCACTAGGTATTATGGATCGCTCTCTCACGCTGGATCGCCGCGATGTCGTCGAAACACTCTATCAGGCCGTTCAATCCGATGTCGAAATTCACTTCGGCACATCCCTGACTGAAATCTGCCAATCCGCAAAGAGGGTCGAAGCGAATACAACCGGGGAGCAGCTTGATGGCCCATTTGATCTGCTGATTGGCGCGGACGGAATTCATTCCAATGTGAGGCAGTTGGCTTTTGGCAATGAAAAGCAGTATGCAGACTATCTCGGTTACTATGTAGCGGCCTTTTATGTGCCAGCGGTGACCGACAAGTTCAAAAATGTGTGCGCGATTCATGTTGAGCCAAATATCCAGTTCGGCATCTATCCCCTTTCGGCGGATCGCTGGTTGGTCATTCCAATATACAAGAGCGCCGACGAAGGTCATATCCCGCCCGACCAACGACTTGCGGTCATCCGGTCTCACCTGCGGAATGTTGGCTGGATCGTCCAAGACGTTCTCGACCAAATTGCTCCTGATACGCCCCTCTTCTTGGACACCGCTACGCAAATCAAGATGCCAGAGTGGTCTTGCAACCGGGTGGTTCTAATTGGCGATGCCGCGTCGTGTCCGACCTTAATTTCCGGTCAAGGCGCGGCGCTGGCAATGGCAGGGGCTTATGTTCTGACGGAGGAACTGAACCGGAAAGATAATATTCAGGATGCGCTCGCCCAATACGAGCGGCGATTACGCCCACATGTCAATCGAATACAAACTAAAGCGCAGAAATTTGCGCCGAATTTCGTCCCAGACAGCAAACTGCAGATTTCGATAATGAATTGGACTCTCCGCCTGATTGATTTTCCACCGGTTACGCGATTATTCGGCAAGCAGTTCAGCCTGACCAGTATCATTGATGCGGCTTAAGATTAGCGTATCTCCTTTTGAAAGTCGGTAAAGATTCTGTTGGCATAGGGAATTTGCGGTCATAAAGATTGATCCTGAAGCAGATAAGGACAGAGCAAAGCGCATGAAGACCTATGATAACGTACCAACAATCTTCACGTTTAACGGCGTGCCAGTGAAAGCGCGGCGCGGGTTTTGGCCGATGGTGGTTATGGTGTGGGTGCTCCTAGCCGTGATCGGCACATGGCGCTGGCCGGGACAATCCATTCTGGCTTATGCTCTGGTGGGCGGCGTGGGGCTGCTGCTGGGGATGTTGGTCGACGTAGGACACGCCTGCGCGCATACCATCGGGGCGAAGTTGGCGCACGCCCCGACCGCCCTGATCATGCTGGGAGCCGATATGCCGCGTACGCTCTACACGGATGAAAAGAAAAGGCCGGGTCAGCACATTGCCCGATCAATGGGCGGGCCAATCTATAGTTGGGTAGGAATCGGGATCGGGCTGCTTGCACTGAACCTGACCGCGCCGCAGACCGCTGCACGCTATCTGGCCGAAATTTGGACGTTCGGCAGTACGATGATTGGCGTAGCGATCTTTGCGCCGCTGCCCATTGTGGACGGCGGAGTGATCCTCAAGTGGCTGTTGGTGATCGCTGGGCAGGATGAAGCGCAGGCGGATAGGATTGTACGCCGGATAAATGTGGCGTTCATGGTTTTACTGCTGGTCGGAGCAGGAGTGGCAGCGTTGATGAGTTCCTGGCTGGTAGCGGGCGGGCTGGTGGGGCTGGCTGTTATAGTCGGGTTGACAGCGGCGGGGATTATTCACTGATTATGCCCACCTGGATTACGATCAGGTATCTAGCGCATCTTTAAACACAATCAACCTTAGAAAGTGTCAAGGCAGGCGATGTTGACAACCCATTTCAGGTTGGGATGACATTAACCTATGCAAAGTTTGATTCTTAAGTTCTCGCAAAACTGCCCCACATGTATTCATGTATGGCGGAGCCTTGGGAGTTGGGTATACAGTATAATCACTTTACACAACCTAGAGAAAAGCAGTCCCCATAACAAACACGCGAACAGATAAATAAGTTGGATTTTGGAGATTCTCTCCCCTTACGATTTGCGCTACGAGAAGCACATTATGAGCAAGCACATTTTGATCGTTGATGACGACATTTTACTACGTCGTAGCCTAACCTTCAGTTTGCAGAAGGGAGGATATACTACGACAAGTGCAGGCTCTGCTGAAGACGCACTAATCATAATTCAAAACAACCCTCCTGATTTAATTTTGCTCGATATTGGATTACCGGGTGGTATGGATGGGCTGGAAGCTTTACACCTGTTTCAGCGGGAGAAGTCTATTCCCATTATTTTCGTTACGGCGCGACGCCGTGAACTGGATGAAGTAGTGGGATTAGAATTAGGAGCTGATGATTATATAACTAAACCCTTTGATAACGATGTTTTACTCGCGCACATTCGGGCTGTTCTTCGCCGTTGGAGAGACCAATCAGGAATTCCAAATCAACAATCTATTATCGTTGGAGATCTTCGTATTGAACCTGCTTTACATGAAGTGTTCATCAAAAATAGATCCATTGAACTCCCTCCGCGCGAATTCAATATTTTGCTTCTGCTTATGCAAAACGCCAACCGAGTTATCAGCACAACTGAGATACTCAATCAAGTTTGGGGTTCAGATTGGATTGGAGAGATGCAAACAATCTATGTCCATATTCGGTGGCTTCGGGAAAAGATAGAATCTCATCCAACCCATCCGTGTCGGTTAATTACTGTAAAAGGCGTTGGATACAAAATAGTTTCATTCGTTGAGCAAGGTTAGTCAGCCTTGTTTAAATCACTGCGGATGCGTTTGGCTATAAGCCACGTTCTTCCCGTTATTGTTATTGCCCCCATTGTCACATTTGTTTTAGTTTACCTATTGGAAACACAATACTTCTTGAGCAATTTCGCTTCCGAGTTGATTGTCCAAGCAGATCTTGTCCAGCAGTTCGTGCGTGATGACGATAGCATATGGCAAAGCCAAACCGCGGCAGACAAATTAGTTCATCAGCTTAAAAAGTCGATACCTGCTCGTTTGATGCTGCTCGATGGCGAAGGCCGGTTGCTATCGTCTAGCCTTGAGACTGATCAAAGTCGTGTAGGAACCGTTATCGAAATGCCCGTCGTCATAGTAGCACTTCAGGGACAGTCTACATGGCTTACCGATTACAACCCGTTTATTGGGGAGCGAGTAGTAGATGTTGCCGTACCAGTAAAGGATTCTTTAAATCATGTCATTGGAATTATTCGTTTATCACATGATTTGCGAAGCATTGTAGATAGGCTTAATCCGCTCTCAGTGTTGATCTTCATATCGCTGTTAATTGCAGTGATTCTCGCGGTAATACTCGGGTTGCTGCTCGCCCAGTCTTTAAGTGCACCGCTTCGCCAACTTGCCCATGCCGTTACCAAACTAACCCCTACTTCGCGACCAGAGATATTGCCGGAAAATAACCCTACGGAAGTGAAAACCTTAGCCAGTAGTTTCAACCAGCTGTCAGAACGCCTTTATAAGTTAGAGCAGAGCAGACAAGCTTTGTTAGCTAGTTTCGTACACGAACTCGGCACACCTTTAGGAGCAATCAAAGCTGCGGCACAAGCGCTGCAAGAGGGAGCAGCGGTTGACCCGGAATTGGGTCAGGATCTCGCAGAGGGAATTAGCGTCGAAGTTGACCAACTTCGACGATTGCTCGATGATCTAGCATTACTCGGAGAGACCCAATTACGTGCCCCTATTTTGGAGTTCCGACCCGTGCATCTTGGCGAAATCGTTGAGACGGTTTGTCGTGCATATGCGTATTTGGTTAAGCAGAAAAATATCAAACTGGATTATGAAACGGATGCACAATTACCGATTATTCAAGCTGATTCAGCGCGAATTCATCAGATTATCTCGAACCTCATTCATAATGCGTATAAATACACACCATCGGGCGGTTGGATTGAAGTTAGGGTATCAGTCGAAACAGTCGGAGAAAATCCGAATTTTATTATTGTGACAATCACAGATAATGGTCCCGGGATCTCTGACAACGAACAGAAAAGTATCTTCGAAATGTTTTATCGCAGTCCGGAACTTTCTGGAGGACAGCAGGGGATGGGGATTGGCTTGGCACTGGCACAACAGATCGCCTTTGCTCATGGTGGAGCGTTGGACGTAAAAAGCCGCCTTGGCATGGGCGCTCAGTTTATCCTCAGTTTACCCATCAACCAAAATAGCGCTTTCTCTTAAGATCGCCTTAAGGTCGTGATAGCTTTTGTTTAAGGACTTATCGGCCGTAAAGCGTTACGCTAATGTAAATAGATTGTTGAGTCCAAGGAGAGGATCAGTGAACGATCTAAATCCATTTACGGTTGAGCATATCGCCGCGGGGGTCGTTCGAGAGTGTTCAGCCGATGACACACTATACATTTATAATGTGGAAAACAACAACCCTATCACGATAAACAAATGGTTATCTAGCGTCAAAGAAACCATTAGCGCTTGGAGACCCCAAAAGCCTTGCTTGCTAATGCATGACATACATAAAATCGGTCAATTCCCTTTTAGTCGGGCTTTGATTGAACAAATGGATGAGATTTATTTATTTCGTCCCGAACTTGAGCGCTATGTTGCCTATGTTTCGCCCAATGGTGATAGGACTGAGAACCTATTTATAATATCTCATTCGCTAAACTTTAATTCAAAACACAATGCTCACTGGAAGCTATTTCACTCGCGTCGAGAGGCGCTAAACTGGTTGATAAGTTTGAGAAACGAGCGGCAATGAGGAAACTGGTGACATATAAATGGCCTATCTTTGGTCGTTTGTCAGAAAGTAACATTCTTCTAATTTTGGCGGTTGTACTTGGCCTTACGACTGGGGCAGGAGTTTGGTTATTCCGTCATGGAATTGAATTTTTTCAGGGTGTTTATCGTGAAGGAATTCTAGCGCATTTACTCGAAGGTCTTGGTGCATGGGCCATCGTCCCGATCCTTGGCCTCGCAGGCTTAATTGTTGGACTATTGGTTGATCGGTTTGTTGGGACAGAGCGGCATCATGGTGTCGCAGGTATCATGGAATCTGTCGCGCTAGCTGGTGGACGTCTCCGTTACCGTCGCATGCCAATTAAAGCAACTCTGGCAGCATTTTCCATCGGAGCAGGTGCATCGGTAGGGCCTGAAGATCCCAGTGTTCAAATTGGTGCAAACCTTGGTTCCTTATTAGGGCAAAAGCTTCGCCTTTCGGATGACCGTGTTCGCTTATTAGTAGCAGCTGGCGCGGCAAGCGGTATTGCATCGGTTTTTAGGGCGCCGATTGCAGGCGTCTTCTTTGCTTTGGAAGTTGTACTTGGTGATTTTTCCACAGGCGCATTCGGGGTAGTCGTCCTTGCCGCTGTAATTGCCTCCGTCTTCACCACCGCGATTGAAGTAGGTCCGCCTGAGCTTGGGATTCGCAGCTATGCGCTAGGTGGCCCACCGGAAATCCTGCTTTATATCCTGCTAGGGATCTTGATAGCTCTAGTCTCGTCAGTATTTATTCGTGTTCTCTACTGGCAACACGATTTTTGGCATCATCTGTCAATACCGGTGCCTTTCAAGACAATGTGTGCTGGTCTGATTGTGGGACTGATTGCGGTCTTTCTTCCACAGATAATGGGAACGGGTCAGCCCACTATGAATCTGGTACTAAACAATAACGATGCGGGATTAACAATTGGCCTGTTACTCATATTAGGGATCGCCAAAATAATTGCTACGACGATTAGTCTCGGTGGGGGATTTGTCGGCGGTATGTTCGCGCCATCACTTTTCGTCGGTGCAGTTTTAGGCAGTGCTTTTGGACAAATAGTCAATCAGATTTTCCCTAGAGCGTTTGCAGCAAACCCCGCAGCGTATGCGATGGCCGGGATGGCAGCGGCCATGACCGGGGTGATTCGATCCCCTATAACCGCGGTTTTGCTTTTGTTCGAACTGACAAATGACTACAACCTCATCCTACCGATTATGCTGACGGTGGCTGTCTGCCTTTTCGTGACCGAGCGGCTTGCTCCAGACGGCATCTATCACTACGGCCTAGCGCGGAAAGGCATCCGTCTTTCACAGGGCCGTGATATTGATTTGATGCAGACTATTACCGTTAGTGAGGCAATGTCAACCGACCCACAAACTGTGCGGGCAAATTTACCTGCAAGTCAACTTGCGGCCGAATTCGCCAAAACAAACACACATGGTTTGATTGTCCTAGACGATGAAGGATTTCTGTACGGGATAGTCACATTGCAAGACTTATCGCGGTCTCAGGAAGAAAAGGATCTGAATAATTTGCATGTGAGCGACCTGTGTTCGCGTGATGTGATTACTGTGACTCAGGACGATCCGATTGCTAAAGCGCTTCAGATTATTGGTTCTCGTGATCTCGGTCGTTTACCTGTTGTTGCTTCCGAAAATCCGCGACAAGTCGTTGGCTTACTAAGACGTCGAGACTTACTGCGTTCCTATGATTTAGCATTAAAAAACAAACTGGAGGGCGCCTATAAAACTGGACAGGCCAAACTTGCTGTCTATTCAGGAACGCACGTCTTTGAAGTGCGTGTTGAAGAAAAATCAATCATAGATGGGCAGCTTATCAGAGAGATTTCTTGGCCCCAGAACAACCTTGTGGCTTCAATTCGTCGCGGTGGACAAGCGATAATCCCCCGAGGAGACACTCAGCTTCACGGAGGAGATTTGCTCACTGTGATTACAACACCAGAATACGAATCGGAACTCAAACGACTGGCTGGTTCAAGTACCCATTCAAAGAATTAAGCAAATGGGAAGATTTATGAAGTAACACGCTGACTTCCTCCTGATATTGTATCATTTAGGTCTGAGGTGTTAAGATTTTTTGAAAGTGTAAGTTCCCTTTAGCATATTCTTTGCTTTCAATTATTCAGATAAGACATTATTGGGAATTTATTCACCTATCTGTCATGAGAAATCTTACTGAACTTTACCCAACAGATATTATTCGAAATGCAGGTTCAACCACACTTTATTACGGCGTTATGGCAAGCCTTATAAACGATTTGCCGAGTAATTCTGAGTTCAACGTTGTGTATAGTCCTAGAGATTGCTGGGGGTGGGAGTTCGTCTGTTATCGAGTCTTCCAAGAAAAAAATGGACTAATTGTTCTAGAACGACGTGTGCTAGAGCCTGATGAGATCGCCTATTTTGAACACCTAGTTGCGAATAAATGAGCTCCGACAACACTATTGTAATTAGTTGTACTACTGTCCTAAACAGCATCACCTGCGCTTGATAAGTATGGATTACCCTAGAACTTGTTTGTCTGACAAAAATGACCGCATTTTCTCTTCAATCACAGCGTTAAACGAACTAAACCACAGTAAATGACTTTCGGCTGAAGACACAAAGAGTTCTGCATTGGGAATATGGTCAGATGCATAATTTGCGTGCGACAAATCTACAGAGCCATCATATTTGCTCGCAATTACCAGAGTTGGCGCTGTAATACGCTTGAGATCACCACAATGATGATGTAAGTCATGCATAAAGCCCGATCCTGAACGTGAAGACAGCAAGAAAGCCAGTGCCGCTTGCTGATGTTCTTGGCTCATCGTAGCAATTACCTGAGCAGGGTCTAATGAAGAAAGACTTCCCATCATACTTTTCAAGGCTCGTTGCGGTGCTACTTGTGCAAAGGCACGAAATGTTTTCCAAGTCCACCGTTCCACCCACGGATTAAATGCCAGATAAGCACCCAAACGGATGCTCAGAGTAGGGAATTTGCCGCCCGTGACAGCGTTTTGTAGGATGATCTTGCTCACTCGATCAGGATGTCGCCCTGCGAGTTGTAAGGACGTTGGGCCACCTCCTGAAATACCTAAGACGATCACCTGTTCAAGTTGCAAATTGTCCAAAAGGCTGACGAGGGCATCAGCGCAGGATTCGGCGCTTTTTCCGACGGATGAGGGTGTCTTGCCATAGCCGGGGCGGGAAGGGATGATAAGCTGGTATCCTTGATTTAGAAAAAATTGCTCATGCCCAAGCGGAGAATTGCAGTTGGTATGTCCACCGTTGAGTACAAGCAGTGCTGATCCCTGACCAGCAATACGGTATTCAATTGGACCCTGTTTTACCTGAGCGATATTATTCATCACTTACCTCTTTCATTTCCCGTCATGTAAAGAAAAATTTGAAGCTAACAGAGATCTCCATTTGCTTGACCTTATTAAATTGTACACGTGAGGTGTAGCTGAGGAACTGCAGAGATGTCCTAATAGCTGTTGGTCAATTTATACAAATCGCTTTTTACACCCGGCGATTTTCCTATCTTTGCTATATGAGGTTTGATAAGATGCCATTTCTCCCTTAATTAAAAGTTGTGAAAGGCAAATAAGATGAGCGAAGTCATTCAACTGTTCTTTGCATTGGGAGTGCTCATCACTGTTGCAAAAATATTTGGCTATATTGCCACTCGCTTCGGTCAACCTGCCGTGTTAGGTGAATTAATTGCAGGGGTTGTTCTTGGCCCATCTGTGATTAACTTGCTCCATATCACAGCTTTGTTTCCAGATGGAGCCAGTGTAGAGCATACCGTTATTGAATTTGCTGAAATTGGCGTTGTGCTTCTCATGTTTTCAGCGGGTTTAGAGGTAGATTTAGGAAGCTTGGTCAAGGTCGGACGGACGGCCCTCACGTCCGGTGTAATTGGTGTCATTGTACCCATTATAGTTGCTGCACTAACTGCAATCCCTTTCGGGTATGCGGGTGACAAATCGATATTCATGGGAATAATTCTAGCGGCGACCAGTGTTAGCATCAGCGCCCAAGTGATGCTGGAACTCGGTGTGCTGCACACTCGTGAAGGATTAGCTCTTCTTGCCGCAGCCATTGTCGATGATGTATTAGTCATCTTGGTGATGTCTTTATTTATCGCAATTCGTCCAAATGATAGTGCTTCGGCCACCGAAAGTCGATCTATCCTTGAAGTGATCCTACGCCTCGTCGGATTTTTAACCGTTGCAAGCGGGATTAGCTGGTTTGCTTTGCCGTGGATCGCTAAACAAGTCAACAAAACTTCGATCTCAGCTGGTGTGGTCATTGTGGCAGTTGTTTCAGCCTTATTGCTCGGTGTATCTGCTGAATTTTTTGGTGGAATTGCAGCTATAACCGGCGCATTCATTGCCGGTATTTGTTTGGGGCGCTCGGAACACAAAATTAAGGAGAAAATCGAAGAAGGTTTATATCCTATCAATTATGGGATATTTGTCCCCGTTTTCTTTGTCAGCATTGGACTTCAGGCGAATCTGCGCTTATTGGATGGCACTATTCTCCCCTTTGCGATCATACTGACATTGGGGGCAATCCTTAGTAAATTAATAGGCGCTGGCGCGGGTGGTTTACTCACTGGCTTTAATCGAGTTAGCAGCTTACGGTTAGGCATTGGCATGGTTAGTCGCGGCGAGGTGGGGTTAATCGTCGCTACACTAGGCATAAGCAAGGGGATTATTAAGCAGGAAACATTCGCTGCTATCGTTCTAGTTGTACTGGTAACAACTGTAATAACTCCACCTCTGGTACGTTGGGCTTTTGCAAAATCATCAAAAGAAATACCACCTAAACCAGAACAAAACGCAATTCTAGCGCAAGGAGAATAGAGCTATGAAATTGGTCATCCTCATTACAGCTCAGACTGAACAAAGTCTACAGGTGGCGACTGCCTGGCAGCTAGCTGGAGCTAGCGGTGTTACCATTTTAGAAGGACATGGGTTGCGACGGATACAGGAAAAATTCGAAATACGCGGTGATTTACCCCTTATGCCATCCTTAGCTACTCTTCTACAAGGTAAGGAAGTCGACACTCACTTGCTTGTTTCGATTGTAGACGATGATTTGGTTGCGAGATTAAAGGAAGAAACTGTCGCAATCTTGGGTGATTTGACACTTCCCGGAAACGGTCTGATCCTATCTCTAGATATCGCTGATATTCTTGGGTTACGGGCAGAATGATAATAGATCAATACATTATCTTGACGATTAAATTTGACTCATGCCCATCGGACTATCTACGGCTCGGTTGATAATCGCAACTGTGTTAGCAATCCCATCCTCCGCTCGGATTTTCTCGCCTATGGACTCGGCATGGAGACGTATCGCTGAATCGGTGATTGCCTCGTTGATTGCCATCGCTAGACCATCTACGGTGAGTTTCTTTTGTGGAATGGGCTGCGGCCCGACACCAAGCTCATATACCACTTTGCCCCAGAATGGCTGATCGGCAATGAACGGAACAATAACCGTTGGCTTGCCCGCGCGTAATCCAGCGGCAGTTGTGCCAGCACCACCATGATGTACGACGGCTGATACACGCGGAAAAAGCCAATCATGAGGTGCTTGTTCCAGCATAAACACATTGGCTGGTAGATTAGTAGCATTCAATCCGCCCCAACCACTTGCTAATAGTCCACGCTGACCGGATTTCTTGAGTGCTTCCAAAACGATATCGGCACGTTCTTCCCCTTTTAGCCCGGACATGCTGCCAAAACCGATATAAATAGGTGGTGCACCCGCCTCAAGGAAGCTCAGTAGTTCTGATGATGGTTGCCAGTCATTGGTGCGGTCAAGAAACCAGTATCCTGTCACATGGACATACGACGGATAATCGTTAGGTACAGGCAAGACATGCGGGCTATAGGCGTATAGTACTGGCACGGGTTCACCGTTGGGCTTAGCGAGTTCGCTGGCGAAGCGTCCACGTTTATTTAACCCCAGTGTATTAACTCGGAAATCATTGATAACGCCCATATAAGGGGCAGTTGCCAAGGCCATGAGTTTGTAGCTGAAGTGGTTGAAACCGCTGCCCAGATGAATACCCGACATGATCGGGTTTGGATAGGCACTGGTTGGTGTATAAAAGGGTAGCGCCAGCGCCATAAAAAACGGAATATCGAGCTTTTCAGCTAAGTGATAGCCGCCAAGTGATTTTGGATGATAGATAATGACATCGGGCTTAAAGTCTTGTGCCGCCTGCCACTCGTCCTCAAGCATCTGGCGCAGCATTGGCATCACCTTTTTCATCAGGCTCAGATTGCTGTCACCCTCGGCTGCCGCTTGCCCAGCCTTCGATTCGGTGAGTTTCATGAATTCATTATTCATGTAGAGGTAAGATAGCCCATTGTCTTGTACAAATGCCTTATAGGCTTCGGCTGTTTGTAAAGCCACTTCATAGCCGACCGCTTGTAATCCTTTGCCAAGTGCCACAAACGGTTGGATATCCCCGCGTGATCCAATCGTGATAATCAATATTTTGGTCATGCGTTGTTCCTTCCTCACCCAACTAATCACGTGGTAGGTGAGTGACAAAATGGCCTCTCCTAAATAGAAAGATTGTTACAAATTATCGTAGCCTTTGGCTTTTTTGATAGCGTCCCACGCATCAAGGAGTTTGGGGAATTCGACTTCCATGAAGGCGTTCATATCGCGCATAAATTCGAGCCGCTGGCGGCGGGCAAGCGAGGCATCCTCAAGAGCTTCTAAGCCACGCTCACTCAATTCTTTGAGCTGGGTAACTTGATGCATTCGCGCTCGAAATGACCGACTCCACATATCTTTCGAGGTACGATAGAAAGTCCGCCGATCAGCGGGTAAGGAAAAACGTTCGACGAGATACAACGTGGTCAGGTCTTTGAGGGCTACACTGATTGAGCTCTTACTGGCTCCCAGTGCATCAACCAGTTCCGACTGCTGCTGGTAAGGTGGCTCACAAATGAGGAGCCAGCCAATAACTCGTCCAGCAACGCGCGTTAAACCTATACCCTCGAAATATAAGCCGCACTCTTCGACAAATTGTTGTTTTTTATCTATGGTTTCCATAATTGAGAGCATATCCTGTTTGTTGCGTTCGGTCAATACCGAACACGCCGAACAAGCTAATTTTTAGCACATATAAGAAAATTGCAGTGAACAATACTCATTGTAGTTAAGATCACCTGATTGCTTAGCAATTATCCTTTGTGCGGGCCTCGGTTAGTACATGGTCACTGTCACGCAATCTGCGGGTTGTTACATTTCTTATATGCAGTTAACAAATCGATATATGACGATTTGCCTTTACGTTCGTTCAAATATCAATTATTTATGAATTTGAAATTGTTTTGGCCTTCAAATCATTTAAATAGAATAAGATGAGTTAATGACGCTAGAATCAAGTTAATTCAAATTTTATTCTAGTGAGTGTATTAATCGGTCACAATATGATATTCGAAAGGACAGAAGCCTAATGTACATGCCCCATGACATTCTCAGGCGGCGCCCACGTCGGCGCAAACGCTTCAGAGGTTTAGAAGCAGGTCAAGGATTAGTCGAGTACGCTCTTATCCTCGCTTTAGTCGCAGTTGCTGTCATCGTTATCCTCAGCAACGTCGGTCACGCAGTCTCCAATGTTTTTGAAAATGTCACCTGCAATTTAGATACCCAAGCTGATTGCGGCTCATCTGTTGCAATGGTTCCAGATACATCAGGCACGAATCCTGACACAGGCACGAATCCTGACACAGGCACGAATCCTGACACAGGCACGAATCCTGACACAGGCACGAATCCTGACACAGGCACGAATCCTGACACAGGCACCGGTCCCGACACAGGCACAAATCCCGACACAGGCACCGGTCCCATCACTAACCAATCGCCTAGCATGGACAAGGTTAATTCACAAATTGTCAATGAAGGTCAAACGCTCACGGTTACCTTTACTACGATTGACCCTGAAAATGATCCCTTAGTTTATTCCGTTGTGGGGCTGAGTAGCAGTTTCATGATGTTCACAGATAACGGGGATGGAACCGCAGCATTGGTCATCGCTCCAACCTATAACAACTCCGGTTCGTACACGATCAATGTCAGTGTTGGTGATGGTTTGAGTGCACCGGACGCTCAAAATCTCGACATTACAGTACAAAATGTCGTTCAAGATGCCGATTCTGATGGCCTCGAAGATGCTGTCGATAATTGTCCCAATGCCGCCAACGCGGGCCAGGACGATTGGGATGAAGATGGAGTGGGTGATGTTTGCGATGGTCACTATTATCTTACCTTCGGGTCAACTAGCAATCTTCTTGACTCAGACGGTCATACGTGGAAGGCAGCCAATTCCACATCGACGGGCGGGACGATTTATTCTGTTGTGCCTACCAGTATGACAGGGATTACTGATCCAGATGTCTGTAAAACACTCGTCGAGTCCCGCAGCGGTTCTACAGGCAAGGACCTTAACGTTGATTTCAGTGGATTGCCAAACGGTGACTATGTACTTAACTTATATTTCGCAGAAAATCGTACCAGCAATCAAGGCAAATTTGATATCATGGTCGAAAGCATCCGGAAATTTAGCAGTTACCAGCCGAAATCAGCTGGCCTCAAAGTCGCACACATGATCACAACTGCCGTTGAGTCAGTATCCGATGGCACATTGAATCTAAAACTCAAGCGAGTATCAGGCATTCCGAGCCTGTGCGCGATCGAAATCGTCAAGCAGTAGTTATCAGTCTTTTCTGGGGCAGGATTTGGGATCCTGTCCCTTGTTATTGTCGCGTATCCTGTGTGTCAGCTTGATACTATTTAAGCTAATGCTTGAGGTATTTGCATCCTGATTGCATTGAGAAATAAGGCTTTGTATAAGCTGCTTGGGCAAGTTGCTGCAAAACTGCCCACTAAAGTTGTATAAACTAGATCGTAAATCCTGTTACTTCGATTATTCCCCCAAGAATTTGTCTATTTATCTCAATATTTAGCTCCCACAATTAGAAAGATATTTTAACCAAGTTCATCTTGTAACCTATCAACAAGTGTGTTTGTGAAACGTTGTTAACAATGTCGTAGGGATAAGTTTTGTAAATTCAGTAAACTGCCCACATCGTAATTCGCTTTTACTTCGGAGGGGTTAGCAATGAAGAAAAGGAATCGAGTGTGGCGGCAGTTGCTGATTATGGGCATTGCTACACTGATATTCACATCGTTCGGCGTACATCGAATATTCGCTCAAGATGCTACAGCCGTAACTGCGGAAGACATGACAACGGTCAAGATTGCAATTGATACGGTATGGGTTTTGCTCACCGGCTTCTTGGTCTTCTTTATGCAGTTGGGATTTGCAATTTTGGAAACCGGCATGATCCGTCAAACCTCGGCGGTCAACGCCCTTCTAGAAAACTTTCTTGAAGGCGGTGTTGGTGCGATTTGTTGGTGGATCGTCGGATTTGGTTTGGCCTTCGGCGCCGATAATGGTAGCGGCTTGATTGGGACATCACTTTTTGCTCCCGGTATTGGCGTGGCGGACACCATTTTCTACGGAAACATTGGCACACTCACCATGTTCTTCTTCCAATTTGCCTTCGCTGCAACCGCCAGTACCATTGCAACCGGGGCGATGGCGGAACGTACCGACTTTATCGGCAATCTCATTTACACGGCGGTTGTTCTGCTCTTCATTTATCCGGTCGTGGTTCACTGGGTCTGGGGTGGCGGTTGGTTGTTCCAACAGGGTTTCTTTGACTTCGCAGGCAGCAACGTTGTTCATACCGTCGGCGGTGTCGTGGGTCTCGTTGGCGCAATTATGCTTGGGCCGCGCAAAGGAAAAGTTTGGGGGCAGGCTATTCCTCCGCACAACTTGGGCCTTGCTCTCATTGGAACCATGATCCTGTGGGTGGGTTGGTACGGCTTTAATCCGGGTTCTACCCTTGGGGCAGTTGGTGTGGCCGGTACCATCGGTATCGTTACTCTCAATACGACGCTCGGTGCAGGTCTGGGTACATTGTCCGCGATGTTCTTTCAATATTTCCGCACTGGCAAGTGGGATTTAACCGCGACTCTGAACGGTTCATTGGCAGGTCTTGTTGCCATCACGGCCGGTTGTGCTTTCGTCGGCCCGTGGGCTGCGATCATCATCGGTGTCGTTGCAGGTATTATCCTGCTGCTGTGGGGCGATATGCTGGAAAAGGTTAAGATCGACGACGCAGTTGGTGCTTCTTCAGTTCACCTTGCCTGCGGTGTGTGGGGTATCCTCGCTATTGGTCTCTTTGCAGAACCCAGCTTGACCCCATTTGCTGCTAATGCTCACAGTGGCATGGGTGGTTTGCTGGCTGGGGGCGACGCACAAATCCTCGTAACCCAGATTATTGGCTCGGTTGCAACCATCGCTTGGGTTGCTATCACATCATTCATTATGTTCGGTGCGCTTAAGGCTATCGGTCGTCTGCGCGTTAATCCCAAAGCGGAAATGGACGGCAATTTCATCGACAACTACGAGCATGGTCAGTCGATTTGGCCTGATATTTTGCCGCTGCCGACCGAAGAATCTCTGACTAGTGTTCCGGTACGCTCTGCTGCACCTGCTACAGGCGACTAATTCCCATTACACCTATGTAGACTATCGCATAAAAGGGGAGAGCAATTTCCCCTTTTGACCTGTTACTGGGAGGCTCGTTTGTTCGGAATTGGCATTATTAGCTTGGCTCCCGCTATTACAGCTTTATTGCGGCCTGCGGTGAGAAAATTTATCTCTAAGGAAATCTATGGATGGTTACTAGCAGGACTGGTAGGCGTCCTTTCCGTTTGGTTGCTAACCTTTATCCCTATCGTTAGTGAAGTCGAGCAGGTTACCGTCAGCGTACCGTGGGTTCCTCAATTAGGATTAACCCTCTCAATTTATTTGGATGGATTGTCGCTGCTCTTTAGCCTTATGATTCTCGGCATCGGCGCGATGATTGTCCTCTACAGCATTTACTATTTCGATGATGCCCAGTCATTAGATCGCTTTTATACACTTTTACTACCCTTTATGAGTGCAATGCTCGTGGTTGTTTTGGCTGGTAATGTGTTGACTCTCTTCATCGGATGGGAACTGACGAGTGTTATATCTTTTTTGCTCGTCAGCTTCAATGGCGAGGATGAAGCAGCACGTAAAGGTGCTTTACAAGCACTCATCATTACGGGCGGCGGTGGCTTGGCACTAATGGTTGGCCTCGTCATGCTCGGCACGGCTGCTGGTTCGATGGAACTTAATCAAATTATCGCTAATACCAGCCTGCGAGATAACCCGTTGTACAGTGCGTTCACCGTGTTGATTTTGCTCGGCTGTTTTACCAAAAGCGCACAATTCCCGTTTCATTTTTGGCTGCCAGGTGCCATGAGCGCGCCAACACCGGCTAGTGCTTATTTACATTCAGCCACAATGGTTAAGGCCGGCATTTATTTGTTGCTACGCTTAGCACCAGCATTGGGTGATACTCCGTTGTGGCAAAATGGCTTACTCATTATCGGATTAATTACCGCTTTAATGGGTGCAATTTTTGCCCTGCGGCAGACGGATCTTAAAGCGGCGTTAGCTTATGCGACGGTTAGCCAGCTCGGTATTTTGGTTGCCTTAATTAGCCTGCCGCATGGCGAGGGTCTGCAAGCGGCTGCTGTTGGCATTCTGGCACATGGTTTGTATAAGGCGACATTGTTCCTCACAGTAGGGGCAATTGACCATGCCACATCAACGCGCGATATGCGCTATCTCGGCGGTTTGCGCCAGCAGATGCCGGGATGGGCATTGGTGGCGGTGATTGCCGGACTATCGATGGCGGGTATTCCGCCGCTGTTGGGGTTTGTTGCTAAAGAAAGCCTGCTTGAGACGATGTTGAATTCACCGCTGGCATTAGCCGTCGTCGTAATCAGTGCTGCTTTTACCGTCGCACTGGCGGCTATTCTGGTGTGGGAGGTGTTTGGTGGAAAGATTGTAGACAACACTTACTTCCATGCGACCCCCAAGGGACTTCTTATTGGGCCGACGGCACTGGCAGGGTTATCGCTATTAGCAGGCGTTGGACTGCCTGTTTTAATTGCGCCACTCATTGAGACGATTGTGGGGAAGGAAGCGCACCTCGCTCTATTTTCCGGCCTTGGCACACCTTTTCTTCTCAGTCTGACGGCAATTGCAGGTGGGTTAGCTGTATTTGCAACCCGCTCGATATGGCGCGGTTGGGCGTTTCCAGCGCTGCCTATAGGTACGCAGATTTATCAAGGTGTTGTACAAACTGTTGAAGGTGTCGGTGATGTGTTGCTGCGAACACAAGGTGGAAAGCTGCGCTATTACCTAAGCGTAATATTAGCCAGTGTCATTGTGCTGCAAGCGACCGCCGGATTAGCCCATTTGACCAATGCTGCACTTGTATTCGAGTTTCATCCGAGCCTCGATATCTTGCGCACGGTCTTGTTGGTGCTGTGCATCGGCATGATGTTGGCGAGCATTCTGTTCAAGAATCATCTGATTGCAGCGCTCTCGTTGGGTGTCGCCGGTTATAGTGTCGGCGGCTTGTTCTTGATTGAACCTGCGCCAGATGTTGCGTTGGTTCAGTTCATGGTGGAAACAATTGGTACCGTGCTGCTCATCGTCATGCTGGCCCGTATTCGTTCAGTGGAACGCAAACAGGCGATTGATTCGCTGTGGAACCAGTCACGGCTTGGTTTGGTGCGCGATGTACTCATTTCATTAGGTATTGGAATCGGTGTCGGGATATTCGTACTAGCTGCTTTAACCAACCGTCCACAACCGGAGAGCATCGCGACATGGCATCTGGAACATACTGAGGAGTTAGTGGGCTTCCCCGATGTAGTCGGCGCGATTGTGACCGATTTCCGAGGCATGGACACTATCATTGAAATTACAGTATTCGGCGTAGCAGCGCTGGGTGTAATCACGATTCTTTCTAAACCTGCGGGCGGCCCACGCTGGCCTGTGAGCATGGTCAAATTGGTTACTAGTATTCAACAGACCATCCGCAGACCGGTCAATGAAGTTGAAAACATCATACCCGCCCCTTATCTCGATGAAAAGCATCCGCACGGCGAGGACTTGTTCCTACCCAGTTTTTCAACCCCGCTGACGCGTACCGTCACGCGTATTGTGCTACCGCTGGCGTTTCTGGTGGCGCTTGCACATCTTTTTTACGGCGGGGATGGTCCCGGTGATGGCTTCACGGCAGGTGTGGTCAGCGGCTTAGGTGTGGCGTTGTGGTACATTGTGTTTGGCTACCACGAAGCACACGCGCAATTTACACGATTAGGTGCTCGACGTTTGATCGGCATAGGTGTCTCGTTGGTGCTTGCCAATGCAGCATTCCCGATGCTTTTGGGACAACCTTTCCTCGCGCATTTGAATGTTAACGTGGCCCTACCAGCTAACATCCATTTATCCTCCACATTTTTCTATGAAACAGGCATTTTCCTTACCGTGTTAGGCAGCATCACGACGGTCATGGAAGCCATTGCTTATCCCAAAGAGGTTGAACCGCTATGAGTATTCTCTTTGCCATTGCTACCGGCATTATGTTCGCGCTGGGGACATTTCAACTCCTGCGGAGCGATATGGTGAAGTCCGCGATGGGCTTCTATATTCTCTTCACAGCTATTAACCTGTTCTTCTTTGCGGTAGGGGCATTCAATGGGCAAACACCAGCCTATGCTCAAAATGTGAATAAAACGGTTACTAGCGATCCGCTGGTGCAGGCACTTATCTTGACGGCAATTGTCATCAGCTTCGGAACGTACGCCATTTTACTGGGTCTAATTTCAGCTTCAGCACGACGCTACAAAACGGCTGATCTCGATACGCTTGATCAACTAAAGGGTTAGACGATGCCTAATAATCCGCTAGTTCTGATTCCTATCTTTATCCCGCTAAGTGGCGCTGCTCTGTGTATTCTGACCGCACATTATTTGCGGATACAACACATCATTGGTATGACGGCAAGTACGGTTGCTTGGTTAGCAAGTTTAGTGATCCTTGTTCTCAATTGGAGTGATGGGTTGCAACTCTATCGTATCGGTGGTTACAGTCCACCTTACGGCATTGTCCTTGCACCGGATATGTTATCCGCCTTGTTTGAAGTTATGGCAACAACCGTCGTCGCCTGTGGAACGTTGTATATCCTCGGCTGTCGAGATAAATGTGTGTCTTACCCGGCCTTTATGCCAATTTTCCTGTGCATGTCAGCGGGATTAAATGGCGCATTTTATACAGGCGACATCTTCACTTTGTTTGTCTTCCAAGAACTGATGATTATGTCTTCAGTCGTATTGGTCGCTATTTCAGATAACCGGCTGGGCGTGGAAGCGGCCATCAAATACCTACTGATTAGTGCGATGGGTTCTCTGTTCCTGCTGCTGGGCATAGGCGCGATTTATGCCACGTTTGGGACACTGACACTGGCGGATATCGCCCGTCTGCTCGAAGGTGGGCAGCGACCATTACTGGCTCAAGCCGCTGCTGTGGTGCTGATGTGCGCCTTTCTACTCAAAAGCGCAGTATTTCCCTTCCATTTTTGGCAGCCCGATTTTCATACAGCAGCGCCAACACCCGTTCATGCTGTGCTGTCTTCTGTGGTTGTCAAAGTAGGTGTATACGGACTTATTCGCCTGACTATGCTGCTGTTCATTAATGAAGCACCTCTCGTTCGAACACTGCTACTGATATTGGGCGTTATTGGCATTTTCTTCGGCGGATTGGCCGCTTTGCGAACCTATGATGCCAAGCGTATGTTAGCCTATTCGACTTTTGGACAAATCGGGTTCATTCTGATTGGCATCGGTTGGGGGACTCCATTAGCGCTCATCGGCGCAATTGTTTACGCTTTCAATCACTCCTTCATTAAATCAGCGCTGCTCATGATTACCGGTGCTATTGCCAGCCGAATGCCGAATAAAAGCGCCAAGCTCACTGACATCGCTGGTGCGGGACGCAACTTGGGGGTGATTAGCATTTTGTACCTATTGGGTGGGCTGGCACTAACCGGTATTCCTCCACTCAACGGTTTTATTAGCAAATTGACGATTGTACAGGGCGGCATACAAGCGCAAAGCTGGTTGGTATTAGGGTTGGCGGTAGGCGCTGGTCTGATTACGCTGTTGTATATGTCACGCACATGGCAGCATATATTCCAAAAGTCACCAGATGCAGCGCTCAAGCTGAAACCCGTTGGAGATAGCATTGTTGCACCGGCGCTCTTGATTTGCCTGTGCATTCTCCTGGGTCTATATGCTGTTCCCCTGATTGAAGCGGCAACATTGGCTGTCACCCGTTTAGGCGATCCAAATATTTATATCCATGCAGTCCTAGGAGGCTAGATATGATTGTAACTGCTTTGCTGGCTATCCCCTTCGCAATTATCTGGATGATCCTCACAGCAACGCTCTCTGTTGGCAGTTTTTTGGTCGGATTTTTGGTTGGTTTTGCCATATTATTCGGCCTCAAATTGAATACGATTCATATTAATAGTAGACGTCTTCCAAGCCAAGTGATTGCATTCATCGTCTACAGTTTCACATTGGCGCGCGACATTTGGATTTGCAGTGTGGATGTGGCCAAGCGGGTGCTCAATCCGGCTATGCCAATGAATCCGGGCATTATCGCCGTACGCACACAAGATCCTGATGAGGGAGATTTCACGGCAGCCTTCAGTGCTCATGGCATCACGATTACGCCGGGTGAGTTGGTGGTGGATTTTGATGGCAGTCATACCATGTTTGTCCACTGCTTAGATGTTGATGCTTCTTCACAAAATGCAGACGCGGCACAGACGAAACGGCTCAAACTCCTACGCCGGATGATTGGAAAGGATTAGGCGATGTCACCTCTTGTTCTTCTCAGTATTCAAGCGGCTCTTCTAGTTCTGGTTGTTCTGATTATTCCCTGTGCCTATCGTGCATGGATTGGGCCGACCGCGCCTGATCGGTTACAAGCGATTGATACGATAACGACTTTGCTGTTGGGCATTATCATCGTGTTGGCCGTACTGCGAAACACAGTCATGTTTGTAGATGTAGCCATTGCTATTGCCGCTTTTTCGTTTATCGGCACAATTGCACTCGCCCGTTATATATCCGAAGGAAGGGCATTCTAAGATGGAAATCATTGGGTTAATCGTTCTATGGGGCGGGATTTTTTTTAGTGTTGTGGGTGTTTTGGGGTTGGTGCGGATGCCAGATTTATACTGCCGTTTACATGCCTCCGGCAAAGTGTCGACCGTTGGCCTGGCAGGATTGTTGTTGGGCGCAGCGCTTCTGATGCCTAGTGCAGCTCTCAAATTGATCGCTTTGGCCATTTTTGCCGTACTGACGCTGCCAGTGAGCACCCATGCGATAGCAGCTGCTGCCTATCGACACGGGAACTATGAAGCGAAGCTCTCACGGGATGATCTGGCCGACATGTCCGTTCCAAAGACACAACCTGCACCTGCTGGTGATTAAAGCTCGAGCTAGGTGGGCATGAATAAAAGTGGGATTTCGTAGGGAATTAGCGTCCCTAATTCCCTAATAGACTAAGCATTTTGGAGCAGTTGTAAGGCTTCTTCAGATGGTAACTCACCGCTGAAAACAAGTTCCATGACGCCCTGAGTTAGATATTGCAGTTCGTTTTGTTCAACTTCCAATTTATGCAGAGCCTCATCATGCTGTTGCAGCAAGGTAGCAATCTTTCGCTGTTCGTAAAGTGTAGGTAGTGCTAATGGCAGCGTTTCAATAGCTCTTTCTAGGCTGTGTTGTGGAAAATTTTTAGCGGTCTTCTGAAGTTGTTTTTGGTTTTCAAGATAATAATATAAGAACTGACTGTCCAACTCTGTATTCGGCATAATGCCAATCACGGCATCCGATAATTGCGGTCTTTCTTTATATACTTGCCCGTTTGCTGTCATATAGACAGGGTACTCGATTGCCTCATCACATCCTATCGTAGTCCATAATGCTAAGGTTTTCGATTCCACAGGTGAACTTATATTTCGAAATAGCTCTGTTTCGACATCCGATTTAAGCTCTACGATAGTGTTATATTCTTCGGCTGTATGATGAAGTGCGCTACCCGTGTATTTCCAAATCTCTGCAATCCGCTGCTGTTCTTCTGGGAGTGGATAGGGCATCCTAATGTTGGTAAATTGCATCATAAACAGTTGCCCTGCTCTAGTGCGTGCTGCCGACACATCCGCACTAAAATGTTTTGTTGCGAGGTAGGCTGCAAAGTAATCGATGTTTATGTCTTGATGGATGTTAAAACAAGCGTAACTTCTATGGATAACGGCCTCATCAAGTTCTGGGGGCACTATTGCCCAAAGATGCTGATCCATTCCTAAGTTAGAAATGACGAATTGGCCTGTTCGCGCGATTTGGTGTTGCTTACCTCTAAAATCTGCTCCCATTTTTTTACCTTCTAAGAGCAGCCCGCGTGGGTAAGGGCTCAACGTTGCATATTTGTATTGTGACAGATCAAGAAGGGAAATATAACTTTCACTGAGCTGTAATACATCATACAGTTGTACCTTATTCAATTTCATGACGTATGAGTTGCCTTTAATCAGGTTCCTGAAAATTAAAATGCTCTTCCAAACTTTTCATCAAACGGTCAACAGTAACTTCTCGTTCTTTGGCAGCTAAACGATATCGTTTGAGCGCAGACGTAATATCAAAATTTGGTTCTTCATCACTGATGCTCAGATACTTATCTACACTTAAGTTGTAACCTTGCTCTGCAATCGTGGTGTTGGATACGATATTTGCGTACTCAGGAATACGTTTCCATGACTCGAATGCATCTATCGCAGCGTTTATATCTTTGTCATCAAGTTCATTGTGTCGTGTATAGGGTAATGACGTGTTCACTGGACGCATAAACATGATTTTGCCTTCACGGGCTTCCAGTTTTTGCTTGTTAATGACTAATACTGAGGCAGCCGAATTCGTGCCATGCAGTAATTTAGCAGGTAAGCTAATGACAGCCTCTAACCAATCTTGGCTGATAATTTGCCGCCAAAGGTCTTCCCTGTCTTCATGTAAGATTGAGGATGGTATGAGTATAGCGCCGCGACCATCATCAGCTATTCCGTTAAATGCATGTTTTAGGAGTGTCTCGTTAACTTGATATATTTCTCTCTTGCTCATTGCTTCTGTTGGCACAGGGATGTTTTGTAGAACGAGATCAAATTTTCCAAATAAATCATGGGTGTTTAGCAGGGCATCCTGTTGCTGAATGAATATGTTTTCAAGACCATGTGCCAACAGATTCATTTTACAAATGGCCCAGATATCTGGTGCAGTTTCGCATCCATAAAAAGTGACTGAACTTATATCACCGCCTTTCCGCCGGATGTAATTTGCACTTTCAGTAAACATACCACCTGTACCAACTGTTGGATCATAAATCGTCATACCCTCGCTCGGCTTCGTTATTCCAATCATCATCCGGATAACCGAACGGGGCGTATAAAATGACACACCTTGCTTAAGGGTCAACTTAGCTAATTGAGATATCCAATAGTCATAAGCCTGACCAAAACTTTCGTGGTTCGAAAAAATGCTCGTATTTTTCTGGAATTGATCGAGTTGATCTAGGTAATTACTTAGAATTGAATCGGAAATTGTGGTTGCGGGAATCGCAGGAAGCAGAACGTCTTTTAGCATAGGATTTCTGCCTTCGATCTCCGAAAAATCATCGATCAATTCGCCTTGTAAATTATGCTTCTTCTTTTGAGCGGTAAAGCTCGCATTCGCTCTGCTGGTTGCCACAAGCCGCTGTGTGTGAAAATTCGTGGCATTTTGCGGCGGTACTGCGCCGGTATGGTAAAAAAAGAATACTGCCAGAATAAAATAACAATATTCCGCATAATTCAGCTTGTTTTTTAGAATTTGTATGCCTTGAAGCAATTGAGTTTTGAGGTCTGATTTTTTGAATTTTGTCATGAGACTACCCCCAAATGCATGGTTTTCAGCTATGGTCTTGCAGCTATTTTGCTCCAACCTCATATAAGAATAATTATAATGGCAGTAGTTTTTATTTATCGTGTATTAGTAACTAAAATTTACTAATAATTCTTGTGATTTATAGATACTACAAATGTAACCTAGTGCATATTCATATCTATTTTTAATTATAACTAATGATCTACTCCCACTAAACTGGGAGTGGCCCAGGATATACAAATTATCGTAGAGATTGCATGTCACTCGACTTCCCAACATCAATTGACAAGATTGAACTAATCAGTGGTCAAACTGTTTAAGCTACGACGAAACCGTGTTTTCCTTACGAAATCTCCCTTTCTATTTGGGTCTCACCAATAACACCTCGCCACTCGAGGGCAGAGCAGTAAAATGGCGTAATCAATTCGTAAGACTTTTGGAAGGAATGCGTAATATCTAGCGCCTATGGTAACGCTGTTAAGGGGAATATTCGGTGCAAATATAAAATTTCCCAAAACACACTTACCAAAACTTTACTAGGAGCTGAACATGCGTACTTTTTACCGATTGTTTGTCGTTTTTAGCGTCGCTGCTTTAGCATTCGCCATATTCGCACCCAGAAATGCCACAGTTACTCGTGCACAGGATAAGGCACTAACTTGCGACTCCACACTGGTTACCTTACTGCTAGTAGCTGAACATAACTACGATTATCTAACCAATATGGAAAAGAATGGCAGCAAGATCCCTAATGTCGAATTCGGGGATTACAAGCCACTCCTTGATAACATTATGATGATGATGTCGAACATGCAGCAAAGTATGACACAGGAACAAATGGATGCTGCTGCCAAAGAGGACAAGATGATGGGTGACATGATGGGAATGAGCAACAAAGACATCATTGACCAATATATGAAGAGCATAATGATGGACAGCGGCTCGATGGCTGAATCCACTCCTGATGCGATGGGATCAATGGACGCTATGACCCAACTTCCTTCTGGTGCTTTAGCAAATGAAGATCCAGCATGTACAGCCCTGCGAACAGATGTAGAACATTTCCTGCTCGTCCACACCATTGGTGACATGATGATGGGCAGCGCAATGAAATAATTATTGACAAAGACTTTCATTGTAATTCGCAATACCTTGATCGACGATCAGGGTATTATTTTGCCGAAAGCCCCTAGGTTTTAACATTCGATCATTTTTTAATTGCGACAATGAAAATGAAGGATAACAGGTATTAGGATATCGCCCAGGCAACACGATTGAATTTGTTGGGGCTTATTTGGCTATTCTTAGCCAAAACTGACGGCAGTTATGATTTGTCCAGCGTTTCAAGAAAAGGTGCCATCGCCACATCAAGTTCTGCAATATCGTTGTAATATTGAAGCGAGAACGCACCTGAACCGATTAGCATTGTGGAAACGGATGTACCAGTGTGCGCTAGCATCAGGATCGGAATACGGCGGACATGATGTGCATAGGAGATTTCATAGCCGACGCCATGTGAGACGGCACTCACCTCCGCGACCATTGCATCGCAGGCATCCACCCACATCATATCACGCTGGTAAATGTAAACGTCATTCGTAAGACTCGCCTCCCATGTCGGATCAACCGGGATAGTGAACTGCGTACTGAAGCCATGTGCCATAATCACTTTCTGGATCGCGTCACTGAGTTCCTCGCTTATTCGCATGTCACCCCGCAGGCAGCGGGCGAAATAGATATGCTTCATGAGATTGCTCACACTTGCTTAAAACGATCTGTTTCTTATTCATCTTTGCTCATACGGCTACCGAACTGAGCAGGCATCGCCTTCATCAATTCAACGCCGTTAGCAGTCTGAGACAATCGCCGTATCGGGCAGCATCATATCCCTCAGCAATCGCCGATTATCACCAACCCAAGAAACCTGCACTACATTTTGATTTTGCCTCTCGTATCGAGGACTTTATCTCAAACTGAGGTTAATAATAGGCAAATAATTCTCTATCATTCTATCTCAAATTCATCTCCACTATATTGGGCCATAGTCCGAATTCCTTGATGTTGATTTTACTGTAGATTTGGAGGTAGTGACATTTCAGCGTAACCAAATTAAAACCTGTACAAACTTTAAGAAAACAAGATAAGTGAGATCCAATTTCTCAAAGCGCAGGAAGATTATCGAAAATGCTTGATTTTGTTGATAGTACATTCTATCAAATGACGTTCTCTATAAAGCTAAACAACTCAGTTCGAGATAAGGTCGGTCATTTGAAATAGGTCAACAGGGTAAGGAAGGCTTCTTGGGTTGATAACATTGGCTATCTTTATTTGGCTTTTGCGTCCTACCGCCTCTGACGATGAACAATCTATAATCCTTCTAAAAATGCTCGCAGTTTCTGGGCATAGGGTAAACGCTGTTCCGGGGTTGTGCGATAAAACTGGTCATCTAAAGAGTAAAGTTGATCGTTGTGGTATCGGGGTAATAAATGAAGGTGATAGTGCCGGACTTCTTGCAGTGGATACATACCATTGTGCTGACGAGTTGACACACCGTCACACTGATATAATTCGACATATGCCTCTGCAATTTTTTGTGCCGTCCGGTGGATGTGGGCCGCTACTTCAGTCGGAAGATCGAAAATGTCTTGATAGTGCTGATTGGGAATGATGATGACATAGCCGGAGTTGTTAGGCCACCATTTAGGGCTGATAAAAGCTGTCGTATGGTCATCATGATAAACAATGTCCGATGGAAGCGTTTTAGCATCCCCTTCACCACTTGCCACCTTACAAAATGGGCAATCATAATCGACAGGAGATGGAAAGAACCGTTTGGCAGTTGGCATAAGAATTTTCGTCCTGCTTGCCTTTACCCGATTTTATCCCGAACTGACGTTAATCATTATACTCACAAGAATTTGATCCATCGCAGAAATTACCGCTTAGATTTCTCACTCCGGAAAAGCATTAGTTTGGGTAATACTCTGCAAATTGCTCATACGTGAGCGATGAATGTTATCCAATACGAGTGACATTCTCCACTGATGTTCGTTACGTGCTGCTGATAAGCTATATTCAAAGTTTTGAATATGGAGCAGCGCAATGGAATTGTCTTATGAACAACTGGCCGAGCTTTTCAAAGGACTAGCCCACCCGACACGGCTGCAAATCCTCGATTTACTCCGTGAAGGGGAGATGTGCGTCTGTCATATTGAAGCGTCTTTGAATAAACGGCAGGCGTATATTTCGCAGCAGCTCATGACTCTACGTGAGGCCGGTCTAGTAGACAGTCGCCGCAACGGTTTGCAGGTCTACTACCGTTTGAATGATCCAAAAATTGCGCAACTGCTCAATCTTACACTCGGCACAACCCGTCAAACCACTATTCAATACGTCGAAGGCTGTCCCTGTCCGAACTGCTCGATTGTTTCAATTGCTCAAATTCAGTGAAAAGGAAACATCATGTTAAATATCAAAGTTTTGGGTTCAGGTTGCGCTAACTGTAAGCGTTTAGAGGCTGAAACACGCGCCGCACTGGACGAAGCCGGTATTGCCTACGATTTGGCAAAAGTAACCGATTATGCCGACATCATGGCATACGGCATCATGAGTACACCGGGTCTGGTGATTAATGAGAAGGTCGTATCCGCTGGACGGATTCCAAAACGGCAGCAAATTGTCGAATGGGCCACGCAAACAACATAAATCCAGCATAAGTACAAAGGCCAAAAAATGACAACCCGTATACAACGACTTTTACCCTCACACGATGAGCGCCAGTCGTTTTTGATCGTAGCTGTAGTAGCAGTTATCTGGTGGATTGCGTACAACAGTTTGCAGCCGATTGCTGACTTTATCACCTTTCAACTGCTCAAGCTGGCTCCAGAAAGTCAAATCGGCAGTTCTCTCAATTTCTTCTTTTATGACGTCCCTAAAATCCTGCTATTGCTTTCAGGCATGATTTTCGTGATCACTACGCTCCGCAGTTTCATTACACCTGAGCAAAGTCGCCGCTGGTTGGGTGGCAGACGCGAAGGGGTGGGCAATACTTTGGCCGCCTTGGTTGGCGTGATAACGCCTTTTTGTTCCTGTTCGGCAGTGCCACTATTCATTGGATTTGTCGAGTCCGGTGTTCCGCTGGGTGTAACCTTATCGTTTCTCGTCGCAGCCCCAATGGTCAATGAAGTTGCGCTTGTGCTGCTCTTTGGCATGTTCGGCTGGCAAGTGGCTGGCCTTTATCTGGTCTCCGGGCTAACGGTCGCGATTGTGGCAGGCATCATCATCGGACGGCTGAAAATGGAACGCTACGTCGAGGAGTTCGTATATCAAATCAAGATCAAAAGCAGCGGATTGATGGCGGAAGACCACTTGAGTTGGACTGAACGTTTTGAACAGGCGCTCTCAAGCACCCGTGAAATCGTAGGCAAGGTCTGGTTGTATGTGGTGATTGGCATCGCCATTGGTGCATTCATTCACGGCTACGTACCCAATGATTTTCTAGTGGAAATCATGGGCAAGAAAGCATGGTGGTCTGTACCGGTAGCAGTGTTACTGGGTGTGCCACTCTACTCCAACGCGGCAGGTGTCATCCCAGTGGTAAGTGTTTTGCTTGAGAAAGGTGCAACACTGGGTACAGTGCTAGCCTTCATGATGTCAGTGGTCGCACTCAGTCTGCCGGAAATGGTTATCCTACGACGTGTACTAAAGCCCCGCCTGATTGCCCTCTATGTTGCGGCGGTGACGATGGGCATTATTTTGATTGGCTACTTATTTAATATGGTTCTCTAACCCGATCTATCAACTTCTTATAAGTGAGAGGTCTTATGTTGTGATACTTTCATCAGCGTCGTCTCTACAAAATCGTAAATCTATGGTTGGTTTTCGTAATCGCACTCAATTGTTACGCGTGAGAACGCTATTTGGACTGCTTCTTCTGTCACTGCTTCTCCCAATCTCAACTCAGGCCCAACAGTCGGTTGTGTACGGTGTTTTTTTCCTTTCTCCCAGTTGTTCAAACTGTAGTGATGTGCTTACCAATCACTGGCCAAATATTCATGATGAATTTGATGATCGGCTTAAAATATTGTTTATTGATGTCTCCACATCTGACGGCAGTCAAATAATGAATGTGGCTATCAATACAATGCACATCCAATCAAATGAACTTCCTTTGCTTATCATCGGTTCAGAAGTGATGATCGGTTCGAGTGATATAATCACGCATGCACCGAGTGTTATCCGCGCCGGGTTAAACTCGGTCGGTATAGGCTACCCTCCAATACCTAACATCGATAATCTTTTTCAATTTGTATTCTCTGACGGACCACCACTGACGACTGAGGGTGGGGCACATGTGCTTGATTCAAAGCCAGCAAATCTCATTGCATTATTTGTTTTGTTGGGGCTTGTGGCAAGCATTGGCGTGATGGCAGTTGCTGGATGGCAGTGCTTTACACGTCATAACCTGCAACTCATAACATCTATCAATGGTTTTTTAGGTCTTCGTACGACATTGGCCGGTGTGATAATTGGAGTAGGGTTTAGCGGATTACTAGCCATATCCAGTATCACCAGCCCAAATGCACTTGTGATTTCAATTATGATACTGATAGTATTTTTGATCCTAGTTTTTCAGCTTTTTCGATCTTCATCTCTAAGTCACCTCACAACTAGGTTGATTCCCCTGACGATTGTGATTGGTGTGCTGGTCGCTGGCTATCTCGCCTATAAGGAAATGTCGCTGATAAGGGCAACGTGTGGTGTAATGGGAGACTGCAATACCGTGCAGTATCAATATGCACGCACTTTAGGGTTTTCTGTGCCAACTATTGGCATTGTGGGCTATCTCACTATATTTACATTATGGGCGGTAAATCAGTTTAGGAAGCAACTTCAGATTGATGCGACAATATTTTTTATGGCATTCTTGGGTGTTGGATTCTCCATCTATTTAACTCTCTTTGAAACATTTGTTATCGGTACAAATTGCGTTTGGTGTTTGACCTCAGCAGTTGTTATGGGCTTATTACTTTGGATGACGGCACCAGCAGGTTGGAATGTTGTGTGTTCCATTCAGCAAATTAAGGAACAGTAAATCCAGTCAGATTAGCGTAGTTCTCAAAATTACGACTGGAGGGAATTTATAATTTTCCATTTAGGGACTATCTAAAATCGAGTCCCGTTTGTGTGAAATTATTTTACATCTCCTCGCTACCTAGACCCACTACTTGCCGCACAGTTTATAGTCTTCGATAAGACATTTTTGATTTTGTCATCCTAACTTGTCGCAATTGTGACAAAATACACTAACAGTACATGACCCTATGTACTATCGCCACTTTACATGACTTGTTAGTCTATGAATGTAGGTATATGCGTTTATTCAGATAAAGACAATTGAGTAGTTATTACACATATGAATGCGTTGATTTCAATGGGCTGTTCCTCACACAATAACCACCTTAGGTATCATGCATATTCTGCATGCGTCCTAGTCCATTTTTCAAACTCAACACATTATCCAAATCGCTTAAGTTTAAGGAGGTGAATACGTGATTTCGCAAACCTTAGCTCAAGAAGTATCTCAGATGGAAGCGGATCTCTGCTCAGCCTTTGCCGACCCGACCCGCATTCTCATTTTATATGCGTTGGACGAAAAGCCACTTTATGTAGGTGAATTGGTAACTGAGCTAAATACTTCTCAGTCGAATATATCACGCCATTTGAAGGTCTTGAGAGATCGTGGACTGGTTACTACTGTTCGACAAGGAACAAATGTCCAATACCATCTAGCTGATAAACGCTTGATTCAAGCACTTGACATATTGAGATCATTAATGCGTGAGCGTATTGCCTATCGGGCTAATCTAATGGAAAAGATTGACTCCTAGGTAGGCGTCTGCAAATAAGTACTTTTTACGGAGGGCTGCATGCGAAATAGAAGTTTATTATTCCTTTTTATAATTGGTGGTTTAATGATTTTGGTCGGGGTGAGCATGCTCTTGTTAACACCCCAACGCGTCTTAGCCTCCTCAGTACTGGTGCATCCAGTGCTGGCTCACCCTCCAATTGCCAACTGTAAGCCCGGTTCTGTAGAACTTCAATGCGGGTCACAGGCCTCATCGTGCAAGAACTGCCATGAAGTTCAAGCCCAAAAGCCCGTTAATAATGATGGGACTGGTTGGCACGAATCCCATGCCTTCGGTGATTTTTGTGTTTTCTGCCACGCCGGTAATGACCAATCAACCGATAAGGTGGCTGCCCATACAGGTATGGTTCCGCCCTTATCGGATGTGAAGGCTGCTTGTCAGCAGTGTCATACGGCTGATTTGATGGAACGTGCGCAAGTCTACGCCACCAAACTCAATATCACCATTGGAAGCGCTGAAAGCACACCTAATCCAACTGCACCTACCCATACGCCTTCGGCTGCCGTTGGCGCAGTACAAGCCACACAACCCCCAACTGTAGTGCAGCCTACGACGCAACCCATAGTAAACGCCCCTACCAACAATGACGTCGTCGTGAACGATCCGAACACCGTCGATTATGTTCAGCGTTATAACGAAATCGTGCTGGGTGAACGTCCTGTCAATTGGGGCAATATCGTTTTGATTGGATTGATTGTTTTGGTTGTCGTCGGGGGCGGCGGTTTTGTTCTCTTCAATGAGATGCGTCTGCGAATACCCTCTACAAAGATGGCAGCAGTCGAAGGCCAATATCCTACTGATGTCGTGGAAATGCTGCCTGCCATCGCCAGCTTGAAACTTCAAACCCGCAGCACCTTACAACATATCCTGAACAATCCTAAGAAAACAGACAAAGTGCTGACTGTCATCGACACACTGGTATCAGATGAAGAATCTACGGAGGACAAACCATGAAACGCATCCTTAACTACATCCGCAAGGATGAATGGTCGCCTTATGTAGCTGGTATTCTGCTCGGTATCGTCGGCGTGCTGGCCGTCTGGCTCAGCAACAATTTACTAGGCGCATCGGGCGCATTTGAAAACATCGCTGGTCTGATTGGCACCAAAGTCGCGCCAACCCTATTCGATAACACCTACTTCAAATTTGTCATGCCCCCCGGCATTACATGGGGAGTCGTGCTCCTGGTCGGCATTTTCTTCGGAGGTATGCTCGGCGCTGCGACCAGTGGCACCCTCAAATGGGGCAAGAAAAATGCCGCCAATGATGACGAACAATGGAAGAGCATCTTCGGACAGCAAACTTGGAAACGTTGGGTGCTGGCCTTCATCGGTGCCATCATTCTTGAATATGCGGCTGGCATTGCCGGTGGTTGCACCAGTGGTCTCGCCATCTCCGGTGGCATGTTACTCGCTCCGTCGGCCTTCCTCTTTATCGCCGGGATGTTCGCGTCCGGCATCATCACCGCCCTGATTATCTATCGTCGGAGATATTAACCATGAGCACTTATGTGATTGCCTTGTTTTTAGGTGTGTTTTTCGGTTTTTCATTGAATAAGGCTGGCCTGACCAAATACCACAAAATCGTCAATGTCTTCCGCCTGACGGACATGGCGGTTCTCAAGTTCATGATGACAGCGTTGATCGTTTCGATGAGCGGTCTGTACCTGCTGCGTGGCTTGGGATTAGTGACCTTCCCCAATGTTCCAGCGACTTATGTTGTCGGCAACATTGTTGGCGGTTTGATTTTCGGTGTTGGTATGGCACTCAGTGGTTACTGCCCCGGAACCTGTGCGGCAGGTAGTGGTGAAGGCAAACTCGACTACCTTATCCCAGGTTTGCTGGGTTTCCTCGTTGGCGCAGGCATCTATGGTCTAACCTACCAATATATTTTCCCGGTGATTTCAAAGGTTGCCAATATCGGCAACGTCGTCATCCCTGACATTTGGAATCTCAGTCCATTTCTAACTGTCGTCTTTTTCGCCATCATTTCGATGTTCCTGTTTTACCTGATTGACCGTGCAGGCTTGCAGCGCAAAGACAAGATGTAACCAGTTTTCAACCATAAACTTATATATGACCAGTGAAGACTGGAGACTCTTATGACAATTGATCTATCGAGACGTGATTTTCTCAAAATAAGTGGAGCTGCAGCCGGAGCTTTTGCAGTCGGACAAATGCTCCCGCCGATGGTCGCACGGGCCGCTCAAGACGCAGGTCTATTGACCCATTCCGGTGATGGTTTTATCCCCAGCATGTGCGAAATGTGTGTCTGGCGCTGCGGTCTTATCGCCAAAGTCAAGAATGGCCGTGTTGTCAAACTAGATGGCAATCCTGATCATCCTCATTCACGCGGTCATCTGTGCGTACGAGGCCAATCGGGATTAATGAACACTTATGATCCTGACCGTGTTCTAACGCCGCTCATTCGTGTTGGAAAACGCGGTGAAGGCCGCTTCCGCAAAGCTTCATGGGAAGAAGCGCTGGATTTAACCGCCAGCAAAATGTTGGAGATCAAAAACACCTATGGCCCTGAAGCGATGGTCTTTTCCTCCACCCATAACTTGAGCCAAGTCCAGTTTGAAAATCTGCTTTATGCCTACGGTTCACCCAACTACGGCACACAGCGCAGCTTGTGTTTCAACGCCATGATTGTCTCCAATTTGCTCACCTACGGCATGGAAGAACCAGCGCGCATCTACGATGACAAACTCCAATATGTCATCCTGACTGGTCGCAATTTGATGGAAGCGATTTCGACCTCCGAAACGGGCGAACTCAGCGATGCCATTACGCGCGGTGTGAAAGTGGTCTATCTAGATCCACGCTTCACCAAAACTGCCGCCAAAGCCACCGAATGGCTGCCCATCAAACCCGGTACCGACTCGGCTTTTCATCTCGCGCTCTTAAACGTCATTATTGGCGAAAAACTCTACAACCAAGCCTTTGTCGAGCAGTACACCACTGGTTTTGATGAACTGGCAAAAGAAGTCGCGCAGTACACACCCGAATGGGCAGCGTCACTCACCGAAATCCCTGCCGAGACCATCAAACGCATCGCCCATGAATTCGCGGCTGCTGCACCCCATGCATTAGCACATAATGGTTGGCGCACCTCCAATTTCCAGAATTCCTTCCAGACTGAACGGGCAATCGCTATCCTGAACGCCCTTGTCGGCAACTGGAATGTGACCATGACCGCGGCAGCAGGTGAAGGCAGTGGTGGATTGGGCAAGCCTCCTCAACCTGCTTACCCTCGTTCTTCCGCATTACGCCTAGATGGTGTTCCGGGTAAGTATCCGGTTGTGCCGCTCAAAATCGGTGTCTTCCAAGAATTACGAGACAACATCCTTACCGGTCAACCTTATCAAGCACATGGTTGGTTCATCGCCCGTCAAAATCCGGTCATGTCACTGCCCGACCGCACCAAAACGTTGCAAGCCTTCGAGAAAATGGACTTCATCGCTACAGTGGACATCCTCATGAACGATACAGCGTGGTTCTCGGATGTGGTGCTGCCCGAAGCCTCGTACCTTGAACGCTATGATCCGTTAAATCCTGTTGGAAACAAAATCTTCCTACGCCAACCTGTCATTGAGCCGCAAGGCGATGCTAAATCCGCCCTGTGGATTTACAAGCAATTAGGCGAACGCCTTGGACTGGGTGATTACTTCCAGTACAAGGATGAAGAAGATTACATTCGTCAGCAGATAGCACCACTCGGTGTCAGTTTTGAGGAGCTTAAATCTAAAGGCTACATTGAACTTCCCGCCGCCAAAGAGGAACCGAGTTTTAGCTGGAACACGCCCAGCGGCAAGATCGAGCTTTATTCCGATACCTTAGCGAAGGTGGGTTTCTCAGGCGTGCCCGTATGGCAGGAGCCTCCGCAGCCTCCGCAAGGTCAGTTCTATTTGTTAACCGGCAAAGTCGCTCAATCGACGCAGTTTGCATCACAAAACAATCAACTGCTCAACAAGTATGCCGACGAACCGCGTATGTGGATGAACATCGACGTGGCTTCAGACCGCGGGATCGAAGACGGCGATTGGGTAGAAGTCCTGAGCGAAGTGGGGAAAGTCAACGTTCAAGTGAAGGCTACACCGGCTATTCGCCCTGATTGCGTTTATATGACACCGGGTTATGGACATCTTTCTAAGGGATTAACCACCGCCTTCGGGCGTGGTGCCAGCAGTTCCGTTTTGCATGTGACCTATACTGATCCTATTAGCGGTGGGCAGGCACTCAGTCAGACTTTTGTAACCGTGAGAAAGATATAACATCATGACCGAACAACCTACAAAACCGCGTTACGGTTTCTTGATTGATGTCTCGCACTGTATCGACTGCCGTTCCTGTATGGTCGCGTGCAGTGTTGAGAACGATGTGCCGATGGATAGCACCCGCATCTGGATTAAAGAAACGGGAGTCACAGGCGATTTCCCGAACCTTTCCCGTTTTACAGCACCTTATCATTGTATGCATTGCGTAGATCCTTCCTGTGTTTCGGCTTGTACGGTCAGCGCACTTACACGCAATGAAGATGGCATCGTAACCTACAACAGCGATATTTGTATTGGCTGCCGTTACTGCATGTATGCCTGTCCGTTTGAAGTGCCGAACTATGAATGGGAACAACAGCTCCCGCTTGTTGTGAAATGTGATATGTGCTTTGCCCGTCTGAGCGAAGGCCAACAGCCTGCTTGCGCGGCAACCTGCCCGACTGGCGCGATCAAATGGGGTAAGTACGACGATATGTTGGCAGAAGCCCATAAACGCATCACGGATCGACCGGATAAATATATTCAGCATGTTTATGGTGAAACCGAAAATGGCGGCACATCAACCCTCTACATTTCGCCTGTACCCTTTGAAGATTTGGGCTTCCCGATTGCTGGTACGACCTCGCCCGCATTCTCTAATCGTCTGGTGACGGAAGGCACACCAATGGTCGCAGGCATGATGCTGGTCGGGTTATCCGGTGCCTATCTGACTATTAAACATCTCAAGGAAGAAGCCGAAAAAGAACGATTGGAAGCTGAAAAAGCAAAAGCCACTCAACCGGTGGCGGAAGATAAATAACCATGCTTCAAAAATTACTACATGAATTGCGTACTCTGCCGAAGTTTATCTATATCTTGGCGGCCATTACAGGCTTCGGACTCGTCATTGGACTTTACCGTTTTTACGTGGGTTTGGGTCCGACGACCAATCTGACCAAGGCGTTTCCGTGGGGTATCTGGATTAGTTTTGACCTTTCAACGGTTGCACTTTCGGGCGGAGCCTTCACGCTGGCGGCCTTGGTCTACGTTTTCCAGTTTGAAGATTTACATGTCGCTACTCGTCCAACCGTGCTGGCTGGTCTATTGGGTTACAGCTCGGTACTAGTGATTTTGTTAGCTGACCTCGGACGCTGGGATCGCTTCTACAACGTATTTCTGCATCCTAATGTCAGTTCTGCTCTGCTTGAAGTGAGCTGGTGTATAGCCGCTTATTCATTGATTTTGCTGTATGAACTCAGCCCTGTGTTTTTGGAAAACTCGCGGTTTAAGTGGCTGCTGCCGACTATCAAGCGCTTCACCGTACCGATTGTGATTATCGGTGTGACCCTATCGACGATGCACCAGTCCTCGTTGGGAACGATGTTTGTCATCATGTCGCCCCGCTTAAATCCGCTGTGGTATTCGATGCTGCTGCCCGTTTTCTTCCTTATCAGTTCGTTGGCCGCTGGCATCTCGCTTGTCATCGGCGGAGCTAACATCAGTTATTGGATGTTCGGACGCAGCCTCAAAACAAAAACACTGGCTAAACTTGCGTGGTTTTTGCCGTGGATACTCGGCTTCTATCTGGTTTTGAAATTTGGCGAATTACTCATTGCCGGTGAACTTGATCTTCTTTTCGAAGGTGACATTTACACCGTTTTGTTCTGGACAGAAGTCATTGTTGGGGTTGTCATTCCAATTATCCTCTTCGCCTTCAAACAGACCCGCTTCAGCCGGCAACTCTCTCTGTTCGGCGCATTACTGATAATGGGCGGCGTTATCCTCAACCGCTTTGATGTGACGTGGTTTGCCATGAAGCCAGTCCCCGGACAATTTTACTCGCCACATTGGATGGAAGTTGCTATTCTGGTCGGTGTGGTAGCAGGAGTAGTAATGGTTTATAGCCTCGTAGCACGCTACTTCCCGGTTTATGAAGAGACGGTTGTTTACCAAAAACCCGCGACCTAATCAATTGTCTCAAAGAGTTAAGGCACCGCGTTCAGCTTTTCAACAACGGGTGCGGTGGATTGTTATTGCTGTCGTGGCGATTGGGCTGGTTGTATTTTTCATGCTGCTTGCTCAAACGCCAGTTCAGAGTTATGAGTTTTCGACAACCAATATAGCAGGAGATAAAGTCTCACTATCGGACTATCGCGGGCATGTGGTGATGGTCAATTTCTGGGCGACATGGTGTCCACCCTGTCGCGCCGAGATGCCGATGATCGAAAGCGCTTTTGAGCAGTACCGCAGTCAAGGTTTTGTCGTATTGGCAGTCAACAATGCCGAGAGGCTCAATCAGGTTGATAGCTTTGCTACAGAATTCAAATTGACATTTCCTGTGTTGCTCGATTATTCGGCGGATATCTCAAGCGAATTTGGTATCAAAGGTTATCCAACCAGCATATTCTTCGATACCAAAGGCAATAAATACGCCACGCATCAGGGAATGCTGACTGCGGCTCAATTGCAAAGCTACATTAGCACCGGACTACAACATTCGACTTAACGGGTGGCGATATGCCCCGACTTTAGCTCGGCCAAAACTTCGGGCGTGTTGACATTCATGAATGATTTCAATTCATTGTCATATTGGCGCAGTGTTGCTTCATCAACGTAGCGTGCTTTGACCAGTGTATAGAAATCGCGAATACGCAGATGGTTTTGTTGGATTTCCCTCAGCATCGGTGCCAGACAAGTTTTTCTGTAGACTGCGTGTAAACCCTGTGGATGTTCGCCAATGACGGGGACAACCGCATCATAACCAGCCCGAGAGTTTATCAACATCTCTAGCATCACGGGACTTAGGAAGGGCATGTCACAGGCCACACATAAAGTATATTCTGCCGGACTCCGATAAATTGCTGAGTAGAGACCCGCTAATGAACTGCGGTCAGGTAAAACATCCGTAAAGACCGGCAAGCCAAAGACCTGATAGACATCAGGCTGATTGGCAATAATCATAACCGGTAGTGACAGTACGCTCAGTCGCTCAATCACGTGAGCAATCAGCGGTTTACCCCTCAATTCAACAAAGCTTTTATCTTGTCCCATCCTTGTGGATTGCCCACCAGCGAGTATGGCAATACTCACAGACTCATTCATGATGATCCGTCAGAATGGGTTCGGGTAGTTGATAGTAGCTGCCATCTGCGCACGATTGACACAGAATTTGCCCATCAACGACCACTTCGCGTTCGTTCAGAATTTCCTCTCCACACACTGAGCATATCGCACGAACGCCGGGTCGGCTTATCAGCGCCTTCATGGACAGATTTAACTGAACCGCCGACGCGCAGAGCAGCTCATTGTTGGACATGATTTGATAGGCTTCTAGCTGGCTCTGCCAATGTCCTCTGGTGCTGGGTGCGAGGCATACCGCGGTCTGGCGTGCCTTGGGATGCGGCCAGATGCGGAAAGCCCGCTCGGTTTGTGTATCAAAAAAGGTGGCGGCAACCTTGCCGTAATCCATTAATCGCATCGTACGGTGTCCCATCCAGCAGCCTGCCGCCACGGATACTCCATCCGCGAAACAGCCATCCGTTTCGACGAGTGTGTATAACCGCTTGTCGGTTTGTGGAAGCGACAGGTTCAAGAGTTCAGCGGCATAAAGTCCAATTCGGATACCGAGAACTTGCCGTGGGCAAAGGTGATCATGTAAGGCTGAAGCCTGCTCTAAAAGCTGTTGAATCTCTACCATATTCAATCCTTTATGCCATAAAACGATCGTCGGCTGACACCATCCGATCACGCCGGATCATCAATTTGCCATCGGCATCCAAGTCCACCATCAGGAAACGGAGCGAATGCTGTGCTGGACCTGAAACTACAATGCCTTCGGTTGTAAAAATACTACTGTGGCATGGACAGCCAAAGCGACCGTCGTCAAACACCACCATACATCCTAGGTGGGAACAAGAAGCATCTATTGCGTAGAAGCCCAAGGAGTCCCGTACGAGCCAAGCATGAGCATCCTCAATTAAGACCCAACTGTGGCGGACATAGTCGCGAGGATAACCGGCTGTTGGGGTCGAAACAATCGGTATGTCACGCTTTACCACCTTAGGTTTAGCAGGGGTGGCGGTATCTATTGGGATATTGAGAAAATCACGTCGGTTCATGGCGTTGCCGCATTTCGGTCAACTGCGTGACATTGATGGCAGTAACTGCTGGCTTGTTGATCTGGTTTTTGTTGGCATTGTGATCCTTGCACCAGTGGTAAAACATAGCTTGTCCCATCCACTTTACTGGTCAAAGTCCACTGATCCTGTACCTTGCGAATGTTATACAAGGGTTCACCCCGGCTCGTTTTGAGGATGAGATCGCCAACCTGCAAATTCACAAAAGGATTGAGATTAGCACGCGTCATCGCCAGCTCAGTCTCGTATTGGACTGTTTGCTCAAGCGGTGGCGAATTGACCGTGCCATGACAGGTGGAACACTGGATATACTGCGCTTCAGTGCGGTTGTTATGCAACACTCCATCCCCCATAATTTCAAGCGGTGTGTGACAATCGATACAGTCGAGTTCCCACTCGCAGCGCGTAAATTCACCAATAGGTTGATAGTAATCATGGAGCCGCTTAGCTTGCCCCGCTAATGGTTGGCTTGCAGGGATATCGGGGCGCGATACAAAGGTCATCGTGCGAAGGTCGTAGTTGCCTCGATCATGACAGTGATTACATTGGGTGTATGGAATAGCAGTCGTGAATTGATGCCGCTGTGGGTAGCCCGTTTGATCTTTAGGTATGGTCGGATCGCTGCCTTCATAAAATCCGGTTTCGCCATATAAAACATGGCAGCTCGCACAGCCCGTGCTGCGATGGTAGTAATCGGTTTGTAGTGCTTGTCCGTCCGTGTGACAATTCAGACATTTTGCTGCGAAGTCTTTAATAGGTTGAGGTTCATTTGTTTCAGGAAAGAACGCTTTTAAGTTGTCGATTTGATGTACCGCATACAATGCTGTTGCATCCGATTGTGAACCGAATGCCCTCCGCACCAGAGTAATCGCGCCGCTGTAGGTTGTCATGATACTGTGCTGGACTAAGTAAATCTGCGCGGCATGGCAATTTCCACAATATTGTTGTGCCACATCCAAAGCACTTGGATTACGCACCATTCCGCTGTGGGCAGTATCGGCGTCGAGCGCCATCGCCTCCCCACCATGACAGGAAACACAACCAAATTTCTCAGTCGGATGGGACGAGCTAACCGGCTCGATGCCTGTGTGACAGCTTAAACAGCGCTCCGGTTTTCCGGTCAGTGTGGGGGATATTTCGTGGATGGGCTTCTGAAGCAAAAGCACAAAACCAACCAGCATTAATCCTAATCCGCTGACCAGTAGCATCAGATTAGTTGAAACAGTGATTTTAAGGGGGAGGTGCATTTTCATGGCTGGCAGCATCGATCTTAACTAGGATGTATGACTTAACTAAGCGTCAAAGCTTCTCTTTTGCCGTAGTACCTAAACAAATAGCTTTATTCGACCTTACATTTGTTCGTTTATACGCATTATCGAATGAACTGGAAAAATCTCCTAGTAACAAAGAACCCTCCATCGTCATGTGAGAAGTCACATCACAACATGATATTTCTCGCTCAACATTATGACAACTTATGAGTATTGTCGTGCTAAGAAGGTGACCAACTTGACTGTAAGAGATCGACCGTTGCCACTATGCTAGATGTATGTGTATTGGGTTCGAAAAGTATTATGGAAAGAAGTTAAGGAAATATGAAAACCGCAAAAAGAAGTCTAGTTGTTAGTTTGATATTGATGGCGATTCTGGTTCTCGGCACACGGGCAATTGTCGTTGCGCAGGATGCAACTGCGGAACCTACTGCAAAAGCGAGCTTTGACATTCAGCCAGTCTTGGTTGATTATCTCCAAAATCTGCCGGATAACTTTTATGGGGTTAAACCCGAAAATGCCTTAAAAGAACTCAGCAGCGATACCAAACCTTTCTTGATTGACGTGCGTGAAGCAAAAGAAATTGTTGATGGCGGTTATATTGCTGGTGCCGTGCCAATCCCACTCCGCACACTGTTGCAAAATCTTGATAAACTTCCAGCCCAAGACCAACCCATTATTGTGTATTGTGGAATCGGACATCGTGGTGGTATCGCGACGGAAGTGCTTCATCTGCTCGGCTATACCAACGTTCGCAGCATATTTGGTGGCTTCGCGGCTTGGAAAACAGCGGGACTGCCTGTTGAATCGGGAACGCCTGCCGCTCCAACGGCCAGCGAAGCAAAATCACCGGAATTTGATCCGGCGCTATTTGATGCGGTCAACGAATTTGTAACCACCATGCCGGATGGTTTCTATGCCGCTTCACCCACTGCTGCTCTTAAGTCCTTGGGGATGGAGCCGAAACCGATCCTCATTGATGTACGTGGAGCACAGGAATTGAAGGATAACGGTTATATTGACAGTCAGGTTAACATTCCAGTGAAGACTTTGCTGGATGACTTGTCCTTACTGCCAACCGATAAGAGCCAGCCGATCATTGTCTACTGTGCAATCGGCCATCGTGGCGCTATGGCGCTGACGACCCTCCGTCTGCTCGGCTACACCGATGTCACCAGCATTGGCGGTGGGTTCAATAACTGGGTCAAGGGTGGTTTGCCCATTGTGAAACCCGCATAATCACTTTCGCTTACGGGTATATTGATAAAGACCTCATCAATAGAGACAATTGCCGATCTAAAGATGGGGTCTTTTGTTGTGATTTGATTCAGTTTGATGCAACTTCGCCTTTCGACAGGCGATAACCTCAACGTGAGTACATTTTATGTAACCAATCTTTAAGGTCAATGTTCTCGCGATTATTTTGTTTCTTCTGCAACTTGATGTACGAAGAACACTGGATTTTCGAGCGTTAGATGTACGGGACACTTTCCGGCAATTGTCATCAAACGGGCTCGTTGTTCGTCGGTAAGTGGACCTTCAAACTGTATGTGTTCACGAATCTCATGGATAAAAGCTGCATCTCCTGTATAGGCAGGATAATCTTCGCG
>JBGAHG010000006.1:0-295985 GCA_044226325.1 Aggregatilineales bacterium | reverse complement strand
TAAAGTCGCTTGGTCATTGTACTAGACCTCCCAATAATTCACTTGTGCCTCAATTCGTTCCCGTCCCACCAGCGTCGGCCACAAACCGAGAATCACATGCGGATCACCGCTGACCGACGCCCCACTCACACTCATCCCTGCTGGCCCGCTCAACCCCATCGCGTTGATCTGCCGCACCACACTTTTTAGAGTTCCTTCATCTTGAGCAGTGAATATCACCCGTACAATCACTTCCATCGGATCATCTGGCAGCGTCACCACTGATCCATATAAACTGTTTGCCCCCACATAGCTGTATTCCACCCGCTCAATCGCCGGATTGCGCCGGAAGATTTCATTCAGCGCTGCTTTCAACTGCTCGACTTTCGTCCACGCCTCCGGCCAACCGATATTGAAAACCAACTCGCGCTTATATCCCTCCAATCGCCCTATGTTGAGTTTGTAGGTTGCTGTGCGCGGCTTACCGGTTACATTAGTGACGCGCACGCGATTCTGCCCCTCATCTTCCAATCGGAGTGTGGTCATGTTCACGATGACATCCGGTGTGACGTAATTAGCGGGATCGTGGATTTCGTACAGGAGTTGTTCTTTGACTGTTTCCTGGGTTACGGCTCCTGCGCTATTGGGTGATTTGGTCAGCACAAAGCTTCCATCTTCTTCCACTTCCGCAATCGGATACCCTAGATAGGGAAGGCCTGCCGCATCGGTATCGTGTATACGCGCCAGGCTGTTCCCGCCGACTACTTGACCGGTACATTCCAAAAGATGCCCTGCCACGATGCCGCTTGCCAGCCGGTTCCAGTCATCCCATGCCCAACCATAATGGGCAACCATCGCCGCCAGATACAAACAAGGATCAGCCACCCGGCCCGTAATCACCATATCCGCGCCGGATTGCAGTGCCTCAACCAACGGCTGCGCCCCCAGGTATACATTCGCGGTGATGAAGTTCTGGTTGGCCGTATCGGCCAACTTCTCGCCCGTTTCCATGTTCGCCAGCGATTCTTCTGCCGCTTGCAACTCGCTCAACCGCGCCAGCACATCATCACCGGTGACGGTTGCAATCTTCAAATCGGTCAGGCCCAATTCCGACGCTGTTTCGAGCACCATCTCGGCTGCTGCTTGCGGATTCAAACCGCCGCCATTTGTAATCAGCGGAATTTTGCGCTTGAATGCCTCTGGTAAGATCTTTTGCGCGATGATTTTCACGTCAAAGGTGTAGCCACGCTTGGGATTTGCCAGCTTGTCCTTTTGCAAAATCGCCAGAGTCAGTTCGCTCAACGCCTCAAAACACACGATGTCGACATGCCCGCCCGTTATCATGGGCAGCGCACGCGTCACATCATCCCCATAAAAACCTTGTCCCGACCCAATTCGGTATGCCATAAATAAATCTCTTTCTGCTCTAATTTTCTTTCTTAATTCAGTTCTGCTCTACCCCTGTTCTATAGAATTGCTCATTTCATTTGATATCACCTTATTGAAGCTTAGTCATGATTTCTTTGCCTAATGTGCGTGTGTTTTTGTCCTTGCCGCTGTCAAATTGTTGACTGATGCCTAATTTTTTCTCTTGTATAATCTTTCTTAAGAGGGGCGTTACAGGCTCTTGATACTCTTGTTTGTCCAGGTTGAAAATACGAATTGAACTACTTTGATAACGTTCTAATCTGTATTGTCCAATTGAAAGTTGCACAACAACTTGGTCAATGAGACCTCCTATGTTGAATTCTGTCTTTTGCACCGGAGCTTCTACAGTTTCAACAATATGTCTTACAAAAGCTTTTAGTGTATGTAACATATAATCTGAAATAGGGTCAATATGTGCCTCGGTTTCTTGTCGAAGTATATTTCTTATTAGGCCACAAATAGTGTCTTCGTCTTGCTCGGTATGCCAATATAGCCATACTTTTTGGTCGCTAGATCCATCCAATATTTCAAGAGCATCGAACTCTGAAACCAACTTTGATTGTTTGCTGTAGGGCGTCAAGAAAACCATTGTTATTTGGGATTCTTCATCATCATCACGTATCTTTTTTTGAATCCCCCAATATTCATCATTTAGTTGGTTAGCTTGTGCGGCAGCCGGTTGAATTTTATTTTCAATCGCAATGCGATGGATTTCCCGTGGTAACGCCTCAGTATCTTGTTCATAGATTCGAATTTCTATGTCAACTCGCCTAGTGTCATTATTAATTCCGACTAAATAAGCCGACTCAAAAACAACTTGGGCATTTATGGTGCTGGGACTGTAAATGAGCTTATCGAAGTATGATGGATTACCAGATTTTCGCGAAATTGCTTCTAAAAATCGTCTCAGAAAAACATCGCTCATACCATGTGGTTCATATGGGGCAAGCAAGAAACCGAGCATTGCGCTCAGATTTTCTTCATTTAATCTTCCATATCCTTGGCTTAATGCCCTGAAAATGTTCACAAATAATACCCTTATTCCTATCTATTGGATGTGCTTAGGGAGTTAGTCTATTTACTCATCACAGCTAATCAAACGCTGTCATGCTGCTGCGGATCAGACTGTTCATCTCCACACCGAGTTGTAGCAGCGCCGCCTTATATGCATCAATGTCCGAAATATTTAATTCGCGCATTTTGCCAATACTCGTAGCCTCACGTGCATCACCCCACAAATTGGGATCTTTTCGTGCGCCGACCAATTCTTTAATCTTTGCCACAATCGCAAGCAGCGCTTTGCCTGTCGTGCGCTCGATGCCCAGCACTTTCGGGAATGTCACCAATTTGCGGTCTTGCAATATCAGCATAGCGTCCAACATGCGGTCAACATATTTTGAAGATTTGATGTACAGGGTACCGGGAGTGCCATGCGACAGGTGTCCATAATCCTTCAAGAAGTCGCCGAGCTGTTCGTTGAACGACTGTAAGAGTTCACCTACCGTCAGTTTATCGTTAGCCTCTTTACGCTTCTGTGCCAAGATTGCGTCTTGCTGCCCTTTTGGCAGCTTCTTTTCATCGTCGCTCAATTTGCCGCCTTGAATGCCTGCCACCACATGCTTGATCGCGCCTTCGCTGGTGTAAGCCTCCGCTGCAAAGTAAATAGCCTCGCTTAAAAGCTGTTTGATTTGTGCTTTTTGTGCTTCGATTTGGGCATTAAGTCCCTTGTCAGGGTTGTTGAACAGGCGATTAATGAAACTGCCAAATTTTGCGCTGATACCGTCCAAAATCGAAAGATTGGCTTGCTTGGATTCGAGCATGGCGATATTGGCCTGAATACTGCGAATCATGCTCATACGTCCTAGATAAAGCTGGTTACTCTTCTCCAAAACTTTGTCGCTGTCTTCTTCTTGTGCGTCATGCAGTTCTTCGGCATTGTTTTCTTGTGCTGCCTCAAGGTCAGCCTGCTGCTGCTCGGCTTGCACATCACCCCGGAGTTCTGTCAGAAGCGTTGCCACACAGATTTGATAAGTGGCGTCTGCTTCGTCGTATTTGCGCTGCACCGCGCTGCGCTTATCGGGAGCAAGCGACCTGATAAGATCAGTTACAAACTTGTCCCACTCGGCTTGCGTCATATAACGCCGTTGTTTGAGTAAAGCACCCACGTCCTGCGTATCATTTTCGACATCGACGATGGATGCAATGGGCGCTTGCCCGATGTCCTTTGGTGAATCGGCTGATTTAAACTCGTCTGACTGATCAATCGGCAAAAAATCTTTCGCGTACAAATTAGTGTCGAACAAAGTTCCCGGTTGAACGCCAAACTCCGCTTTGATCGTATTGTTAAAATCTTCAATTGCTTTGACATCATTATCGTTCCGCGGTGACGCAATGGTGATGTCATAATCCGAAGATAGATCCGTGCTGCCTGCCGATTTTGCGAGTAAATTTGGATATTTGCCGCGCAGATTTAAGAGTAATCCCACTACATATTCCCGCCGGAATGCCCATAATTCAGCCATTTGTTGCAGGTCGCCTTGCTCATCAATATAGATGGCCTTGAGCGCTGACCAATTCGGTTTTGATAAATAGATGGCTTTGGCAGTATTACGTTGATCTTCGCTTAGTTTGATTTTCAGTGGGTCAGGCGCAGCGGTTTTGGGTTTTTCGGCGGCAGCTTCGTCACGTTGAATCAATCGTCTGCGAACAGCATGATTGCCAATCAAACCTTGTAACGCGAGTATCGATGTTGCATCAGGTATGGGAACTGGAGCTTCGGTATTAGGGGTATTTGCGGTTTTAGCGGCGGTTTCTGGCTTGTTCACCGGTTGCTTGTTCATCATTATGATTTAATTCCCTGCGTAAGCCCATATGTAGCTCTATTGTATGAAGACTTTGGCAAAACCGATACTTAACACCTCTTAATCCTCATCCCATAACTAGTGCCCTTGACCGAAACGACTCTGTAGCCAACTGATTTCTAACCCTATTGCAACACCGAATCGATGGCTCCTCTCATAGATGAGTTAGGAAAGTGATCTCACAAGAATTACATTTTTGTCACCCGTAATATGAACTTTTGTGCTACGATGAATGTGTTAGGTGTTAAAAAAGAGTACATAGTCGTGCTGGTTTCATTGTTGTGATCAACGTTGGCTGATGGCCGTAAATGGGAATGGTTTATGGCTTAACAGGGAACGTACAGAGGCAAAGGAAAATAGATAAGGTATGGAAATTCCGGCAGAGTCATAAGTTGAACTTTACACCCGTTTGCGAAAGCCATTGACGAACCAAACAAAGGAGAACAGTCATGCGGAAAATCATTGTCTACAACGTCATCTCACTGGATGGGTATCACACAGGTTTAGCGAATGATGTTACGGTTATGTTTCCAATGATGGGCAAAGTCTTCGACTCCTATAATACCGAACTGCTGCATACGGCTGATGTGCATCTTATGGGCCGTGTTTCCTTCGAGCTGTTCCAAAGTTTCTGGCCCAAGGTCGCTGAGAATCCTACCTCGGACGAGTGGACGGACTCACAACGCGATTTGTCCCGTGCGGGCAGGTCCGTCAAAGGCATAGTGATCTCAGACACGCTGACGGGAAACTGGCAGGACGTTAGCATCATCAGGCGTCGAGACGCATATCAGCAGATTACCGAACTCAAACGCCAGGACGGTAAAGATATTTTGATAACTGGCAGCAGAACCCTCTGGAATGATTTGCTGGCACAGGATCTGGTTGATGAGATCCATTTGATGATTGGCAACCTCGTTTTAGGTCAAGGCGTCCCGGTTTTCGGGGGCAAGACACCCTCATCGCTGCGACTCATAGACACCCGCAGGTGGGAAGATTCCGACAATGTCCTCCTGCGCTACGAAGTTCGTCACAAAAGCCTGTAAAGTCAATCATAAGGTTAAAGAATGCTTTTATGTGTTCGACAACTGATAGATGATGCCAAGCCTTGTTTAGCATTCGTGCATAACATCCGTTGCTGTGGCAAAGCGCTCTACATTTCCTTTCTGACTTTGCTCGTAGCTGCTTGCAATCCTGTTTGGGTCTAGTTTGTTTAGTTTTTTGGCAATCTTGGCAGCGGCAGACCTTCGTGCCAGAATTGCCAATTTTGCCAAATGATTTTGCAGTTTTTCGCTCGTGGAACATTTTAAAATCACCAATAACAATGGCAAATTGCTTAATATTGCCAACATTGCCATTGGTAATCGCCATAAAATCGCCGCGCCATAAAGGAAAATAACATATTTGCCCTATCCGCTATCTCAACCCCGAATATAAAAGACCGTGACACATATGTGTATCACGGTCTTAATCGATAGTAGTTTTAGGCTGCGAGTTAATTTCTAGATTGTGCGATGGGGAGGATAAGGAAAAAGGTTGTACCCTCACCGAGTTTACTTTCGACCGAAATTTGTCCGCCGTGTGCCTCGACCAGGCTCTTGACGATTGCTAGACCGAGTCCAGTGCCTTCGATATTATCAGTCTCAGGTCGCCGCACCCGATAAAACCTTTCGAAAACATGGATTTGATCTTCCGGGCTGATTCCCATACCGTTGTCTTGTATCGCTAATCGGAGTGAGTTTCCCTTGACTTCTGCACCGACTTTTACCCAACCCTCGGTACCGGTGTATTTTACGCCATTGCCAATAAGGTTGATCAGAATTTGCCTCATCCGTGACCGATCAGCCATGATGCTGGGGAGCTTATCACTGATCGCATTGATAACCGTAATGGCTTTGTTTTGCGCGACTGGTTTAACTTGTTCCATACAATCTTGAATGATCTGCTCAAGTTGCACCGCTTCGAGATTGAGCTTAATCCCCGACTCGATTTTTGCAAGGTCGAGCAGATCATCAATCAATTGACGCATATTTTGCATGGCCTTGCGGATCATATGCACCGAGTTCAAACCCTGTTGGGTCACACTCTGCTGCATAATCATCAACTCGATGTAGCCATTCATGACGCTTAACGGCTGCTTGAGGTCATGGGAGACAGTCGCAATCAGTTCGCCTTTTAGCTTATCCATCTCTTTATAAGGCGTAACATCGTGCATAACGATAATCCAGCCAATCCCCTCGAAACGTCGCAGGTTAGCATGGAAAATGCGCTCGTTCGGCATCATTACTTCTTCAATGATGTTCTCGCCGCTGTCTTTTGCCCGCTGGAAAGTCGCCCATAGTGCGGTGTGTTCAAAAGTTTCGTTGGCAAACCGCTTTGTGTAGTCCTGGTTAGTGTAGAGCTGCATGGCATTTAAGGCCGCCTGATTGATGAGAATTACCCGCTCATCGTTGCCAATGACCATAACCATATCAGCGGTGTTGTTTAAAATGTGTGAAAGCTTTTCGCGTTCACGGATGGCTTCTTCATACAAACGCGCGTTATCAATCGCTACCCCGGCCCGGGTTGCTAATTTTTGCACGAAGTCCAGATGAGCATCGGTAAAGCCGTTGAGCTTTTTGCTATCGAGTGTGATCACTGCCACGACCCGATCTTCACGCATGACCGGTACTGCCATTTGAGAGCGTGTGTTGGTCGCCATACGCACAAAGTCGGGATCCATGCTCACGTCAGGTACAACTTCTGCATAACCGGAATTCGCGACCCGCGCCGTGATTCCTGAACCATATTCTTGCCGGATGATATTCAACTGCTCTTGTGGTACATCGTAACCATACTCAAATAAGAAGTGCAATGTATTGGCTTCTTGATCGAATAATGCGAGCGAGGTTGATTGAGCATTGCTGAAGCGGAGCGCCCAATCTAGTGTCATTTCAAACACGTGATTAATGTTGATGGTATCGCTGAGTTCGCGATCAATTTGGCGCAAGATATACATCTCACGCATACTATCGGCTAGCTCACGCACCGTTTTGTGGTGCAATCGGGCATTTTGCAGTGCTATTGCTCCGCTGCTGCTGATCGTTTCCATCCAATACTGATGTGTTTTATCAAGGGGGCGCCCACTAGGTTTATTATCAATAATGATAGCGCCAATCAAGCGATCTTCTGAAAGGAGTGGAGTGCTAAAAAAGGAATCGGTAATCAAATAACTGATTAACCACTTGACAGAAGGATTTTCTTCACCTGTCTCAACATTTCCCCAAACACTTTTCCCCTTAGCCCACTCATCAACAATTGATCCCGGCTCAGGCTGGAATGTTCCCAAGCGTAGGCCTTCTAAATTGACTTGTTGATCACTCGCCAATTTGAAATTGCTCGTTCCATATTGCAAAACTGTTTCCTGATCGTCTTGTACCAATATCAGTACACGGTCACAATGCACAGTATCTTGGATAGCGACAATGTATTGATCAAGAAATTCTTCAAATTCAAGCGATGTGCCAAGCATCAACGCAATCTTGTTTATTGCCGAGAGTTCCGCTATTTTTTCGTGCAGGGCTTTGTTTTCACTGTGGAGCTGTTCAACTGTTCTGGGTTCCATAGCGACCATTGGCTATCTCTTTAAAAGATTATCATCTGGTTTCATTTTAAACTAATAAAGTTCATTATACTCTCGAACGTCCCGTCACAAACCGTCCAAAACGTTAATTCATCTTATGTGTTCCTGTGCTACCATAAAATTAGTAAACGGAGCGGTTCGGTTTGCTCGTCTATGTTGATGGGACTATAATCGGCACATAATAACAATGCAAATCGGCTCTCCGGAGGAACAGATGGATTTCAAGAATGCTTCGGCTCGCTTCAAATCGAAACAGGCGAACGCACAATCGGGGGAGGGGACACAACCCCGTCAACACGATTTTGCTGAATCCTACCGTATTCGCGCCCGCATGATTGGCGTGCTCATACATGATGCCCGTTTGAATGCTGAGCGTAGTATCGAGGAATGTGCCGATTTGCTCCGCGTAACGCCGGAGGAAATGCAAGCGTGGGAATATGGTGATTCTGCGCCAAGTTTGCCACAGATTGAATTGCTTGCGTTTTACCTTGGTGTACCGGTAAGCCACTTTTGGGGTACAGATACGCTAGAGGCAAAGTACGGTCGCCATTCGGATATTCAGTCCGAATATGTGGCATTGCGTACACGCATGATCGGCGCGATGATGCGTCAGGCGCGGGACGAACTTGGTCTCGCACTGGATGCGATCAGCGAAGAAAGTGCCATTCCAGCAGATTTGTTGGCTCAATACGAAATGGGCGAACTACCGGTTCCTATGCACGAGTTAAGTGTTCTTTCCAGTATCTTGAAAAAGAACACCAGCTATTTTCTTGAATCCAGCGGTTACATTGGTGAGTGGTTGCAAATGCGCGAAGAGTGGAAACACTTCCTTGAACTGCCTGATGAAAAACGTCAGTTCGCTGCAAATCCGCGCAACATTGGCTTCATCGAAATTGCCATTATGTTCAGCAAGATGCCTGTTGAAGATTTGAGGCAGGTCGGGGCCAGTATTCTCGATATTACTAGATAGACAATGAGGTGGAGTATGGCGACAGCACAGGAATTGCAGGATCAAGGCGTTAAACTCTTTCAGCAGAAAGATTACGAGGCCGCTTCCAAGATTTTTCATCAGGCTAGTGACGCCTATGGAGCGGACGGCAAGCGTGATATGGTAGCCGAAATGCAAACCAATATCGGGCTTGTGCATCGTGTATTGGGTGAACACCAACAAGCACTTGATATGATGCAAAATGCGCTTTCGATTTTTCAAGAACTGCAAGATGTGATGCGCGTTGCCAAAGTTTTGGGCAATATGGGTGGAGTATATGCTGCGTTAGGTGATAAAGAACAAGCATATAATTGCTATCGTCAAGCTGCCGACATTTTCGAAGAACAAGGCGAAAAGAAGCTCTACGGCGAAACTCTTATTGCGATGGGTGATTTGCAGGTTCGCGATGGTAAACTCATGGTGGGTGCAGCTACTTACGAAGCGGGTCTCGAACAACTTGACCAACTCAATACCAGTCAGAAAGTCCTCAAGGGATTGCTTGGGGTTCGCAACAAGTTGATTGGCGGCGGATAAGCCCTTCAACGTTACTATCTTTTTTGAAATCAGCTAAACTCAAAGCGGTAGTTCGGTTCACCCGGCTATCGCTTTTCGTTTGCTGCATCGATTCCGTCTGATATAGGCCAGTGGATTATTTTGAGGACCAGGCATGTCAGTTGAATTTGAAAAAAGTGCTCACCATCGCTGGCTGATGGTGTGGCCGCTCGTCGGTATACTTGTCGGTGTTTATGCTTTTACTTTTAGCGGACGTATTGAAAGTGGCGATACGCGTACACTTTTCAATGCTACTTCCAGCATGGTTGATTTTGGTGATCTTCTACTCGACAAAACTTCAGCTGATAATCCGCCGTTTACTACGACCCCCGCTAGTGTTTATCCGCTTTCAGGGGCCGAGGTGGAACCACTACAATTGATTTTGACAGCACCCCTTTATTGGCTGGCCGAGCATATTCCCGGTATTGGACTTGTTCATGCAGTTTGGTTTTTTAATATCTTTATATGTACAGCGATCGCAGTGGTTGTTTATATCTATGCATTGACCTTAGGCTATCGTCCCCTAGTTGGTGTAACGACGGCTTTATTGTTAGGGTTGGGTACGATTCTATGGCCCTACAGCAAAACGTTTTTTCGTGAACCATTAGCTTGTTTATTTATTTTGTTGGCTGCGTTGAGTATGGAACGATGGCGGTCTAAGCGGTATCGCTCCATTGCTTACTTGATCGCCAGCATCTTAGCATTAGCGGCTGCATTTTTAGCGAAAGAAGCAGTTATCTTTGCGTTGCCAGCGCTCGTGATAATCATTTTCCCATCTACACGGTTGCCCAAGCGTATCCTCAAACTAGGCGTAATTGTATTTACAATGCTTGTGTGTATTTTTATTTTGTCTACAGTCTTTGCTTCATCACTTCCGTTTCCAGTTCTATATCAGCGTTTGGCAGCACTGTTTCATCGTTCACCAGAGCAAATCGCTACAGTTCATCACGCATTTCATACCTATCTCTTAAGTGTTGGAGGAAGTGTATGGGGTACGTCTCCAGTTTTGCTGTTGGCTATTCCCGGATTGATTGTGCTGTATCGTCGCCAAGAATATCGTTATCCATTCGCGGTCACTGCGATTGTTTGTGGTTTTGCGCTGGGTTATGCCGTGTTGCGAGGTGATCATTGGTTTGGTGGACTTTCTTGGCCACCACGATTTATGATTCCAGTCATACCGTTCTTGATGCTCGGTACACTGCCTATTTTTGACCATGTTTTGAGTTTAGTTCGGCGCTGGTGGGTGATTTCCGGTGTTGTGGTGATTTGTATCTACAGCCTGTGGGTGCAACTGAGTGCGGTGTCATTTGACTGGGGTGTCTATATCAAGTTGCTTCCACCTGAAGCGAACGGTTTAGTCGAATGGGGCGGGGGGCTAAACGTTCTGCGCTACTTGCGTTGGGTATTGATTCCAACCGCTTTGGGGCGATTCCAACTTGACTTCGCATGGGAGCGCGTTGGTGTTCCCGTGTGGCCGGTTGCATGTTTCGTCATTATTGTGATTAGTGGTATATGGGTATTTCGGCTGTTACGTAAGCCGCCAGATCAGTTGCCGACTTTTACGGTTGGTAGTCTTTGGCAATATTTATTGTTTCCAGTGAGCATAATTGTGCTTGTTGGGTTAGGATTACGATCCATTAATGAGGACGAGATTTATTCAGGTGCCAATCCATCATTGCACGCTGTTTTACCTTTGATTCAATCTAATACGCATACGGGTGATGTGCTCCTGCTGGCAGACAACGAATACGAGCCGTTTTTCCTAAATCATGGCAAACTATCCCATCCACGTGTAATTTCACTGCCTGATTCTCCCGGTGAACAGCCTAGTCCCGAGCAGCTACCAGAGGTACGATCAACGAATCCAGATGTATTACTTTTGAAGACTTCTGTTCCATTGATCTATAATCTAGCTCAGTATCATTCAACACTTTGGTTACTAGCTGATCTGGGACCTTTTCATCCCTGGGCAGTCCGGCCCGTTGAGCGTTTTATGGTCACGCACTATTATCCAATTCGCGAACTCAATTCTGAACCGCCGGATCCTCGCATTCGGTTGATCGAATATAGTACGGCTCATGCACCAGATCCATTTGCTTTTCGTGATCCAGATCATTCATCTGATCTTCGCTTTGGGGATTCTATTCGGCTGGTTGGTTTTACTTTGCCGGACGGGTTAACTTATGTTAGTAGTGCTAATACAATGTTGCCTATTTCCCTATATTGGCAATCAGATGCTCCTCTTAGTAACGACTACACTGTTGCTTATTTTGTCGCCGATTCAAACGGAAATAAAGTCGCGCAAGGTGCTGATACGCAACCAGCTTGGGGATTCGCTCCGACATCTAGTTGGAAGCCAGGGATTCCCCAATGGGATAATCGGGCGTTGTTGTTGCCTGCAAATATCCCAGCTGGTGAATATTCCATTTGGTTACGATTGTATCAATCCAACGATAGCAGTCTTCAACTTCCGGTGACTGCTGGCAATGTGAAAGACATCACAATAGGCATACTTCCAGTGAAGTTCACTGTTGTAGACTAAACACCTACTTGATTTGGCAACGGTTTGCCATTAACGCCTGCAATTAGGTTTTCAGCCGCCATCGTCGCCATTTTGTCCCGTGTGCGCTGGCTGGCGCTTCCAATGTGGGGCACAATAATTACATTACTGAGCGATAACAATGGATCATCCGAAGGCATTGGTTCAGGATTGGTGACGTCTAAAGCCGCACCGCCAATAATGCCAGCTTTTACTGCCTCATAAAGTGCTTGTTGATCCACTATCGGGCCACGTGCGGTGTTAATCAATATTGCAGTATGTTTCATTTTTCGCAGAGCGTCAGCATTAATCATGCCGCGCGTTTGAGCATTTAGTGGTACGTGTATAGAAACATAATCCGACGCGGCTAATAATTTATCAAGCGAAGTTAATTCAACCCCAAATTTGGAAACGTCAGCCTGATTTTTGCTGGGGCTGTAGGCCAAAATTCGCATATCAAAACCACCTGCTCGTCGCGCTACCGCTTCACCGATGCGACCTAAACCAATGATGCCCAGTGTTGCTCCGCTTAAGTCACCGCCGAGCAATGCTTTGGGTTCCCATGTTCGCCACTTGCCGGCACGAATATATTCTATTCCTTCAACGATGCGTCTAGCAGCAGCCAGCAAAAGCGCAAATGCCAGATCTGCCGTAGCGTCGGTCAATACGCCGGGGGTGTTGCCTACTGGAATACCGCGTGCATGAGCGGCTTTTGCATCAATATTGTCATAGCCAACGGCCATCTGGCTAATGACCTTCAGGTGCGGACCAGCATTTGCGATTAGCGGTGCATCGATCCGATCATTCAGCGTAGTAAGAAGCCCTTCGACCGTTTTGATTTTTTCGACCAGTAATTCGTAGGGTGGGGGCATTACTTCCGGCCAAATCTCGGCCTCACAGGCTTCATGAATCAAATTTAGTCCGGCTTCAGGTATAATCCGGCTCACGAAAACCTTTGGTCGCATATGCTCTCCGTAGTTCTGTTGGTAACATTCTCATTATCTCCAATGAATTTAGCCACGAATTGCGATTTGAACAATGAGGTTGGTTGCATGGTACAGGTTTCAAAGCGTGGTTGGCAACTTGGTTTACTGTTTATTTTTTTGGTTGGAGTATTTCATATCACGAGCATATCGAATCGTTATATGAGAGATGACGAGGAAATTGCCTTCCGCACAACCAGCCACGACTTAAGTTACACGATATGGTATCAGGCCACACAAGATGTACACGCTCCCGTTTGGTTTTCCACGTTCTGGTTGTGGCAGCAGTTTATCGGCGAAACCGAATTCATGGGGCGCGTTTATAGTATTTTCGCTACTTTGTTGACACTGGCGCTCGTTTATCAGATGGGGCGGGCATGGTTTGCCTCTGTTCGTATAGGCATTTTTGCAATTGCTATTCTTGGCGTGAATGCCTACTTTTTCACTTATGGACTTGAGATTCGCCCGTATGCGATCAATATGCTGGTGGCAACATTGTCGATGTGGTGTTTTTATCGTTGGCTAAAACATCGCACGTTGTTTACAGCTTTGGTTTACGGTCTCACGGTTACGTTGATGCTTTATCAGCATTATTTCTTGATGTTTTTGGTAATTGCGCAGGCATTTTATCTACTGCTGTTTGCCCGCCTGAATCGTCAGATGTTGCAACAGATTATTGCCGCTTGGTTAGTCGCATTCATGCTTTGGTCGCCCTGGTTTCCGGTTGCGATACATCAGGTTAAAACTCTCATTTCCATCGAATCGAACTTTGGGAATGCACGCGGTATAGCGGGCATTGGAAGTACTACTGAACCAACCACTCCATCAGCGGTTGTTAATTTGATCAACTTGATGACTAGTGGACAACCGTTTCTCTATTTGTTGGTTTTATTAGTTGGGTTTATATATTGGTGGCGCAAAGCAAACTATCCTCTCGTGTTGTTGTGGGCTTTTGCTGTTCCAATAGTTGCTTTACTCGTTAATTTGGTCTTCGCAGTATACACCCCCCGTTACATTACTTACCTCATCATTGGTTTTGCTTTGGTGATAGCAGTCGGAATTGCTGTTTTGCCCCGTCTGAGCCAATGGCTGGTGTTATTTGTAGTAGTGGTAATCAGTATCTGGTCCTTGCCTTCGCAGTTTTCGCCAAGTCGCATTCCATATCGTGATTTTTACCAACAAATGGCTAAAGATGCTCAAAAAGGCGATGTGATGTATATCGATCATGGCGATTTGACGAATAATGTGGTGTTGTGGCAGATGTCACATTATCTGTCCTCGGACTTGTTGAATTCAGTCACCACAAATCTTGATCAAACCGCTGATGCTCGGCGTATCTGGTTTGCTACAGCGGATTGGTTTAATCCAGATGTACGGGCTAATTTTGAAAAACTAGAACCTAATTATCCTGTTCAAAAAGTTCTGGGCGATTGCAATCGGTATTGGTGTTTTCTCATTCAATTGATGGAAGCACCGCCGCTTAAAACGCCAGAAATGTTTGGTACTGAAATGCCATTTTGGGGCATTGATCTCGAGTCTATTACGCACTCGGCGGTAGATATTCATTTATGGTGGCGAATCGAACATGCACCTTCCATGAACTACTCGATTGGATTGCAGCTGCTGGATTCCAATGGCAATCTGGTTTCACAAGTTGATGGATCGATTAATGAATATGGAAAGCAAATAGTGGACGCGACAACGATGCAACCGGGACATATTTATATTGATTATCGTACCCTCAATTTGCCTACAACTATCACTCCCGGTGCATACGACTTGGAATTGATTGTATATGATTGGCAAACCGGAAAACGGCTTCAACTGCCAGATGGTTCAGACCGTTTACATGTAAGCCAAATTACTGTGCCATAAATACTAGGACAGATGCTTCTTGTGCCAGATTTCGGCACCGACATTGGACATAAATACAGATCCTACTCATCAAATTGGCATTATATCGACTGCTACACTTGTGCTAGGATAGAAAAGCAATTTTTAAGTTTATCATCAGTTTTACGCTCATATTAGATGGCTTGAAAACAGACGCCTCCTTGACAGTCATTTAGGACTTGTATTTATGTCTGCTGAATTCATCGCTCATGTTCCCTTCAAGACCAATCATTCAAATCCATTTCGTTTTATTCTTTCACATATTGTCCGCCATCCGGTAGTCGGAATTTTGATGATTATCGGTGGATTTAGTAATGCGGCCTTGGCTGCCGCTGTCCCTTACTTTATTGGTGTGGCTTTCAACGCGGTCATCGCTGGCAATCAACCTGACATCATTGTTAGTGCGACTATTGGTGTGATATTGTCACAGTTTTTTCGTGGTGTTCTGCAACTCATGCGTAACTTCTGTGCCGAGACATTCTCGCAGCGGATTGAGCGCGATGTTCGCGATGAATTGTATGCGAGTTTGCTCGGTAAGAGCATGGCATTCCATGATATGCAGCCTGTAGGCGAAATTATGGCACGCGTCACAAATGACGTACGCGAAATGAACCTGATGATGAATCCGGGCATGAATATGATCGTCGGCTCAGGATTTTTCTTAATAGTGCCTTTGATTACCGCCCCGACGATTTATCCTTCTCTCGTGCTGCTTCCTGCAACCTTTTTGGTGCTTTATTTTATCGCTCAGTATCGTTTCATTCATACGCTTAATCCGATTGCCCAACTTGTACGCTCGACATTTGGCGATATGAACGCTCGGCTTGCGGAAACATTAGATGGTTTGCAAGTCGTTAAGGGCGCTGCCCGCGAACAGCAGGAAATAGATGCTTTTAATGTTCTCGTAAGTCAGGTACGCGGTTATTTCGTCAAGCAAGGCTATATTGAAGCGCGCTACATTTCTTTCCTCCTGCTATCGCTGATGACGATCGGTGGTCTTATTCAGGCGGTCTATCTCTATGAGCTAGGATTAATTAACGAAGGGAAAATCGTTGCATTCCTAGGGGTACTTTTCCTTTACCAGTTCCCAGTTTATTCGTCCCTACGCTCGTTGTCGCAAGTCGCGTTGGGTTATGCGAGTGCAGGACGCATACTCAACATCATTAAAGAAAAAACTGATCTTGACCAAAATCAAGCTGGGTATAACAAACCAATTCAAGGTCGGATTACATTTGAACATGTCAGTTTTGGATACACTGATAGCAACCAGTCTTTACATGACATTTCCTTTTCAGTTGAACCCGGTCAAACGGTAGCAATTGTTGGTCAAACGGGTTCGGGGAAAAGTACGATCACCAAACTTCTTAATCGTAGTTATGACGTCGATTCGGGGCGTGTTCTCGTAGATGATGTTGATGTGCGCGAGTGGAATCTGGCTTTACTGCGCTCGCAGATTAGCATTATTGAACAGGATATATTCCTTTTTAGCCGGTCAGTGGCTGATAACATACGTTTTGGTAAGCAATCGGCCACACAAGAAGAAATTGAATCCGTTGCCCGCAAAGTGCAGGCGCATGATTTTATTGCGGGTTTCCCTGAAGGATACAATACGGTTGTAGGTCAACGTGGTGTTACCCTAAGCGGTGGACAACGCCAACGAATTGCCATTGCGCGTGCCTTCCTCACCGATCCACCGATTCTCATTTTGGATGACAGCACCAGCGCTATTGATAGCGCAACAGAGGATCGAATCCAACAAGCAATATGGGCTGCATCAAAAGGACGGACGACTATTCTTATTACCCATCGATTGTCGCAGATTCGCTGGGCAGACCATATCGTGGTACTTCGCCAAGGACGGGTGGTAGCACAAGGTAAACACGAAGAATTGCTGGCAACATCAGACTCTTATCGTCGCATTTTTGCGCGGTATGAAGAATCTACAGAGCCACAACCAGATAGCGCACGAGGCTAATATGGGTGTTTTTAATTCACTTAACCAAGACTCGTATGATCGCCTGTATTCAGACGGTTATTTGCTACAACGTATAGGAAGTTACTTTTCGCATCAAAAACGGGTGCTGTGGACGATTGCGGGAATGCTGGTGTTCTATTCTGCGCTGGGAACAGTGTTTCCAGTACTAATCGCTAGTGCAATCGATTTACTGGACGACAAAGGTAATAGAACTCGCCTAGTATTACTATTGGTTGCATTGCTGCTGGCCGCGATTACGGATTACCTCATGAATTGGTGGCGCGGACGGATGATTACCCGTCTGATAGGGGACGGTATCGCGCAAATGCGAAGCGATGCGTTTGCAGCGGCAGTTAATCGAGATCTTGGCTTTTATGACGATAATAAATCAGGAAAAATTGTCAGCCGGATTACTAGCGATACGCAAGAATTTGGAAACATCCTCGTAATTTTCACCGATATTTTTGTGCAAATCGTGCAAATTGTTATTTTGTTCGCCGTGCTTGTCAGCCGATCGAAAGAACTTTCGCTGCTGGTTTTGTTATGGTTACCGATATTTATCGTATTGTCGCTTGTCTTTCGGCATCTATCCCGGATTGTTGGTCGACAAGGCTCGCGTGCGATGGCGGCAGTCAACGATAATATTCAGGAGAGTGTTTCAGGTATTAGTATTGCGAAGAATTTTCGACGCGAGAACCTAATCTATGAGGAGTTTGTTGGGGTCAATAAACTATCTTACAGGATTAACCTCAGGCGTGGGTTTGTGCTTGCACTGATTTTTCCGGTGTTGAACGTGCTTTCAGGATTTGGCACGTCTTCTATTTTATATTTCGGTGCGTTAGCGGCTGTCAGCGGCGCTATTAATGTCGGTTCGTGGTATTTGTTTATCCAAAGCGTAGATCGCTTCTGGTTTCCCATCATCAACCTGGCAAGTTTTTGGGGACAGCTTCAACAGGGTTTGAGCGCCGCGGAACGTATTTTTGCACTTATCGATTCAACGAATAAAGTTAATCAAATTGCTGATGTAGCTGTTGATAAACTATCCGGTAAAGTGGAATTTAAAGATGTCATTTTTGAGTACAAGGCAGGTACCCCTGTACTTGATCATTTTTCGTTGACCATTCAACCGGGCGAAAGTATTGCCTTCGTAGGGCATACCGGCGCAGGGAAAAGCACGATTGCCAAATTGATTGCCCGTTTTTATGAGTTCCAATCGGGTGAATTGTTGATTGATGGGCAGGATATTCGTACTCTTAATGTCCAATCGTTTCGTAGTAAGTTGGGTATGGTACAACAGTCGCCATTTCTATTTAGCGGAACCATCGCTGATAACATTCGTTACAGCAAGTCAGATGCCACGGATGCTGACATTGAAGCAATAGCGCGAAGCATCGGTAACGGTGAATGGTTGGAAACGCTGCCCGATGGTCTACAAACTGATGTGGGAGAACGTGGCGCACGACTGAGCATGGGGCAACGCCAGTTGGTGAGTTTGCTTCGTGTCTTACTTCAACGTCCGCCGATTTTTATTCTGGATGAAGCAACTGCCAGTATTGATCCGTTCACAGAAACTCAGATTCAGGAAGCGCTGGATAAAATCCTTGCTCAATCGACTTCAATCCTGATTGCTCATCGTCTTAGCACCGTTCGCAGCGCAGATCGGATTATTGTACTGCGTGAGGGGAAAATTATCGAACAAGGTAACCATGAGTCGCTCATGGATCAGGGTGGACACTACGCAGAACTTTATAATACCTATTTCCGACACCAATCCTTGAGCTATATTGAGAATTCTCGCCAGATGCTTGTAGAAGGATCTCAAACCTGAAGCTTGCTCAAGATCTGGTCGCTGGCTAGAATGTTTGTTTATGAACAACCTCATCCGCAATATCCGGCATAATGCCAACCTGCCCCTCGTAGTGATACTTGGGGCATTTATCATCTTAAGCCTTATTTATACCTGGTCAACACCTCCACTGGAAGCCTCCGACGAACTGTGGCACTTCGGCATGGTTAACACTATTGCAGATAACGGTCAGCTTCCTGTCCAGCATCCCGGTATCAAAACGGTTTATGAGCAAGAGGGGAGCCAACCGCCACTTTATTATTTGGTTGCAGCGTTTCTCGTAAAAGCTGTTGATCGCAGCGATTTTGATGCTGTTCGGCAGCCTAATCCACATGCGATAGTGGGAATTCCGGGGAATATCGGTAACAAAAACCTTGTGCTGCACGACACTCCGCATCCAATTTCGCAGGGTACCGTTTTGGCGGTTTATGTTATACGGTTGTTCAGTATTTTATGTGGTTGCATCACTATTTTTTCAATACATTTTGCAGCAAGCCTGCTCGGTAGTGGACAGCCAATGTTACCCGTTCTAGCGGCGGCCCTGACTGCTTTTAACCCCATGTTTCTGTTCATTACTGCGTCGGTGAACAATGATAATCTGGTGACTGCACTTAACAGCCTGATTATTTGGCAAATGATTGTCTTGTTTAAGAGATCGGTTTTTTCAACTCGACAAAGTATTTTAATTGCCGTGTTAGTGGCATTGGCTTCATTGAGTAAATTGAGTGGTTTGGTGATGCTGCCATTTGTCGTCATGGGTGGTATCTGGGTGTTTTCTCGCACATATTTTGTAATGCGAATTCAAGAACAGTCAATCAGAGATCGGCTAGATTGGCGTGGGTTTATGACGTTCGTTGTTTTGATCGGCGTCATGTGGGGGGTAGTTGCCGGGTGGTGGTACATACGGAATATCATACTTTACGGAGAGATTTTTGGCACACATATGATGGTGGTCGTGGCTGGGCCGCGAATAGGCGATTTTAGCTTACAAACCCTGGTTGATGAATTTCAGGGGTTCCGATTTGCATATTGGGCACTGTTTGGTGCGGTCAATATCATGACCTATCGGTGGTTTTATGACGTCATGGATGGCGCGAGTATTGTCATGATATTAGGTTTATTGACAGTGATGATGGATGGATTGAGGTCACTGTTAAGGCCAATGCAATCCGAAGATAGGGCTTATGAGTCAATTGATGCTTGGGCAATTGGTATATGGCTGACACTTATTATTTTGGCAGGGAGTGTAAGTGTAGCGGTGTGGACGTCCCAGACCTATGCGTCACAAGGCAGACTTTTGTTTCCGTTCAATTCGGCAATTTCTATCCTGGGAGCCGTTGGGCTTACCTATTTTGGAAAACGTTGGATTCGGCCGTTTATACCGTCGAAAGTCATGCAACAATCGCTAGTGCAAACAGGATATTGTGTTCTGCCATCTGCCTTGGCTGCTTTTGCTACAGTGGTGCCATTTCTCAGTGTTGCGCCTCAATATGCGCCTCCTCCAGTGCTTGAGCACATACCCGATACAGCGCATTCGGTGTATGCTCGTTTTGATGATATTGCACTAATAGGATATGAAGTGCCCAATCAGCGTTATTTCCCGGGCGACTCGGTGCCAATCACTGTTTACTGGCAGGTGATTAGACCAGCATCACAAGATTACAGTCTTTATCTTCATGCGACTTTGGATGATGGTTCGGTTATTGGCAAAGTGGATAGCTATCCCGGCGCTGGTCGTCTGCGCACTTCGACGTGGCAGTCAGGCGCTATTTACGCCGATACATATGTAATCTCACTAGATAAAGCGAGTAGTGCTGTTTCGCGATTGCGTATGCAAGTGGGATGGTGGAATTATTCTGATAAAACACTTGTCGGGGCGGCTGATCAAAATAACCAACCTCTAAAAAGTGTGATGCTGGATATAGGGGGATTTGCACCAAATCTCACACACGAAACTGCCGAAAATGCAACACCTATTGAGCCTATCGCTTTCGGTGACGCAATCGCGCTTGTAGGATATCGTCTGGATGGCGCATCGCTCAGTTTAGTGTGGCGCTCAAAGGCCCTGTTGTCTGCGAATGATACGGTGTTTGTGCAGGCGCTTGATGATCATAATCAGGTTGTGGGGCAGGGTGATGCACCTCCAATATTGCCAACATACTATTGGCAAGTGTTAGAACAATTCGTTACGCAACATACAATTAGTGCTTCTAAACAGACGATATCTGGTTCGTATCGCATTATCGTGGGTTGGTATAACTCTGATGATGGGACACGATTATCAGTAGCCTTTCCTGATAATGCGTTTACACTGCCTGTGACTTTAGTTGTTCCGTAAACGACTTTCAGAGCGTGTAATGATCTTGTAATCGATAGAGTCTATACTGTCATCATGACAAAAACACATACTATTTTCATAATTGATGATGAAGCTACGCTACGTGATGTAGTTCGACGTTATCTGGAACTTGATGGTTTCGCAGTTATCGAGGCTGATACGGGTGCAAACGCCTTGACGTTATTGCAGGCGAAAAGAGCTGATTTGATTTTGCTCGACATTATGTTGCCCGGTGGCATTGATGGTTTTTCGATTGCCCGTTCGATCAGACATTCGCCAGAGTATGCGGGTGAACAAAGCCGCGTTCCGATTATTATGCTCACTTCGCGTGGGAATGAGGTTGACCGCTTGGCTGGTTTTGAGCTTGGCGTGGATGATTATGTCGTCAAACCATTTAGCCCACGAGAGCTGGTCGCCCGTGTAAAGGCTGTTCTGCGCCGTGTCGGAAGTGATGCTGAAAGTGCCGAAAGACCAGTTGAATTTAAGCATTTGCAAATAGATCCACTGCGTCGATCGGTCATTCTTAAAGGGGAAACGGTTACTCTGACAGCCCGTGAATTCGATTTATTGTGGCTATTTGCTCGTCATCCACAGCAGGTGTTTACGCGTGAACAGCTGCTTAATCAGGTTTGGGGATACGAGTTTTATGGAGATGAAAGTACTGTTACTGTACACATTCGCCGATTGCGGGAAAAGATCGAACCTGACCCTGCTCAACCTATTTATATCCAAACAGTATGGGGTGTAGGCTATAAGTTCGAGCCAGAAGTATGAAAGTCCCACCCTTAGTACAGCTCATAATCGCGGTACTGGTCGCCTTTTTGTTGGCGATGTTGGTGGTTGTGCCAATGCTCAATCCACCGATGGAAGACATCCAAAATCTGTTTTTGTATATGGTAAGCAGCGGACTAGTCACTGTTGGCGTGACGTATCTTCTTTACCAACAACGTGTGCTGCAACGCATCCTTAGCTTGCGTGGAGCATTGTTCGCAATAATTGTGCTGACCGTGGTGCTGGTATTCATTAATGTGTGGATAACAGCCCGACTCATGTTCATCAAGGAACATGATTTGGTTTTGACAACTGGATTGTTAATTTTCGCGGGTGTAATCGCTGCGGTTTCAACCTTTTTTATTGCCAGAACACTGCGTGACAGAATTTCAGAACTGTCCAAAGGTGTTCAAGCACTGGCTCGCTCAGATTGGAGAGTGCGATTGCCCGTTGTCGGCGGCGATGATTTAGCTCAACTGGCTGCAATGTTCAACCATATGGCGGCGGATCTAGAAAAAGTTGATGAGCAGAAGCGACAGCTTGAACAGACTCGCCGTGATCTTATAGCGTGGGCCTCACATGATTTGCGTACACCTTTGGCAGCAATTCGCGCGATGAATGAGGCGATGATGGATCGGGTCGTCAGCGATCCTGATACTATCAAGCGCTATCAGCAAAATATGCAAAACGAAATCACGCATATGGGACATTTGATTAACGATCTTTTTGACCTTGCTCAATTGGATACGGGGCATATTCCATTGGCGCGGCAGAAAACTTCGTTGCGTGATTTGGTGTCTGATACACTTAGTAATATGAACGCACGGGCAAAAGCCTGTTCAGTAGAACTTTCAGCAGCAGTTGACCCTGTCGTTGATATGATCTATATCGCGCCCGATAAAGTCCAGCGGATTTTGTACAACCTTATTGACAACGCACTCGAATATACCCCAAGTGGTGGCGCTATCACGCTTTATGTTGGTGAACAAAATCATCAAGCAGTAATCAGTGTGCATAACACGGGTTCTTATATCCTCGAAACAGATTTACCCAATGTGTTTAAGAGTTTTTATAGGGGCGAACAGTCACGGGCGCAGACCAGCAGTGGCCGGCGGGGCACAGGATTGGGCCTAGCGATTGTACGCGGATTTGTGGAGGCGCATGGTGGAACGATTCAGGTTGAAAGTGGACCCGAAAAAGGAACCACATTCGTTTTTACGCTGCCCGAGATTGAACCGACGCTAAGTGATTCCACCAAGTAAATGGTTTATTCAAGTTCAATTGCCAATGCTACAGCTTCACCTCCACCGAGGCACAAGGCAGCCAGTCCCCGATTGAGTCCTCGGTCTTGTAGGGCATGAATGAGCGTAATGAGGACTCGGGCACCGCTTGCCCCAAGGGGGTGTCCAAGTGCAATTGCACCTCCGTTTACATTTAATTTTTCGAGTGGCACCTCATACCCATTCCGTTTGAGTCCTTTAATATCAGCGAGAACTTGGGCAGCGAAGGCCTCGTTAATCTCGAACAAATCCACATCGGCTATTTCCCAACCTGCCCGTTGTAATGCCAACGGAATAGCTTTGATTGGCGCGTAAAATACGGATTCGGGCTCAACTGCTGCCTGAGCATAACCGATTACGCGTGCAAGTGGTATATATTTATGCTGCTCAGCGTATTGGCGACTGCTGACCACTATCGCTGCTGCGCCATCATTCATACCCGGAGCATTGCCAGCTGTAACATGTCCGTCAGGCTTGAAAGCGGGTGCTAGCTTTCCCAGCGCGTCGAGTGTAGTATCACGGCGAATGCCTTCATCTTGTTGGATAACGACGTCGCTTTTGCGAGTTTTGATCGTTACAGGTACTATTTCGTGATTAAATTTGCCATTGTCGGTGGCTTGAGCGGCAAGTTGATGGCTGCGAAGGGCGAACTTATCCATTTCCTCGCGTGTAATTTCGAACTGCTCGCCGATATATTCAGCGGCGTTACCCATGCTCCAATCACAGAGGGCACACCATAAACCGTCTGATTGAAGGGAGTCGCGCAATTGAACTGCTCCATATTTGTTCCCTTGCCTAACCGAGTCGTTAAGGTAAGGTGCACGACTCATACTTTCCGCACCGCCAGCAATGTAGAGATCACCATCCTGTGATTTGATTGCATTCGAAGCCATCATAACGGCTTTTAAGCTGCTGCCACAAACCTTATTGACAACGCTACCGCCGACGTGAGCTGGAATGCCGGCGCCAATACTAATCTGACGGGCGAAAGCTTGACCCACACCTGCGCTAACGACATTGCCAATGATTAATTCGTCAATGTGGGCTGTGTCGATGCCACTTCGACCTACAGCGGCTTTGACCGCAATCTGACCAAGTTCGGCAGCAGTTAGCAGGGCAAGTCCACCTAAGAATTTGCCTTGAGGAGTTCGGGCGCTGCCCAATATAACTGGATCACGCAAGTTTTTGTCGTGCGTCATGAGTTTTTGTCCTCTGGATATAACACCCACCAACCGGCTTTGAGCTCTTTGTAAATGTTTTCGAGAGTATCAGGGATGACACGAGTATTCCCTACAACTGTCATAAAGTTTGCATCACCCGGCCAACGGGGTACGATGTGAAAATGAAAATGTTCCGCAATGCCTGCACCTGCACCTGCACCTATATTTGCTCCTATATTGAAAGCAGATGCATTGTAGTTTTTCCGAAGGACGGAGATAGCGCGGTTGGTCATTAACATCAAGTCACTAAGGGCTTCTGGTGACAGCGATTCTAATGTTTGGACATGTTCATAGGGAATGACCATCAGGTGACCATTGTTATAGGGGTACTTATTCAACGTCACATAGACGTATTTCGAATAGGCAATGACTTGATTATTATCGTCGATTGCAGATGCTAATGCACAAAAAACACAGCCATCAACTAGTTTCTTTTCGCCACGAATGTAGGCCATGCGCCACGGTGTGTATAGGTGATCCATCATTTGTCTTCCGTGAAAACTGTTTTCTAGTTATGTGGGTTTTTGCGAATACTATGCAAGAGTATAGCAAGCATATGGGCGTGTTGATAGTTCTAAGCCTTTGTCAAAGATGCTACAATCAACCAGCCAAACAAGGATTATGGGCGATGACACTAAACGAAAAAGAGCTTGTTGACCGATTTCATCCACGTGCCATTCGCTATTTCTCGCAGATTGCCAGCACGAACGATGTTGCACTGGAATGGATGACAAGTGGGGCTGTAGAGGGCTCACTGGTGGTCGCGGATGAACAGCTTAAAGGTAAGGGGCGATTGGGGCGTGTATGGTATACACCGCCCGGAACCGCAGTAATTGTCTCGGTGATATTACGTCCCAAATATGAAGCATTATCGCAAGTAACCATGCTCGGTGCCCTGGCAATCTATGATATGGTGAAAGGCTTGGGCATTAAATCAGTTGATATTAAGTGGCCGAATGATGTGATGCTGAATGGATTTAAAGTCTCAGGGATATTACCTGAATCTGTTTGGGAATATGGTCAGTTAGCCGGGGTGGTATTGGGTATGGGAATCAACGTCCGGACTAATTTTTCAAATACTGAACTGGCTCTTAAGGCTATTAGCATTGAACCCGTATTGGGTCGTCGAGTCGAACGGATCGAATTACTGGCCGATTTAATATCAAGAATTGATTATTGGTCAATGCGATTAGGAAGCGACGCACTTTTTGATACATGGAAAAGTCGACTGGTAACTGTTGGACGTGAAGTCCGCATAAACACGGCTGCTAAAGAAGTTATTGGTCTGGCTATAGATGTTGATCGTGATGGAACGCTTTTAGTGCGTCGAGCAGATGGTCAAATTGAGCGAGTCATAGCTGGTGATATAGCGTTAGGATAAGTTATGGGTGTGCGTTTCGATTGGGAAATTGAAGCCGAGAAAACACGTGTTCAACACTCTGGCGAAGGACCTGTATTCGCACGTCGAAGACGCACTGCACGACTTCGCTTTTTAATTTTTCTACTCATCATATTGGTGATTTTTGCGGGTATTGGTGCATTGGTTATATTGCGTTTGCAATCAGTTGAGCGTGATATTGAGCAGTCGTTACGCAGTACGGTCGAGGCAGAAGTTACGGCACTTCGATTAGGCGATTTTGCGAGTTTTTCGGCGATTCAGCGCAGTGCATCTCCTGACTGGCTCCAAATCCAACAGCAGATTTTTAATCAATATCAGGACCTCAAAATGCAGCAGGGGGTTCAACTATCCGGTGAGATTTCGGATATTCAAGTGGATCGAACACGGGCAAGGGTAAACGTGCAAGAAATTGTAAATGGTGTGCCGTATACGCGCGTTTGGTTTTATTGGCACTACGAAGATGGCTGGCGACATGTTCCGCCTGACTATACGTTTTGGGGTGAACTTGAGGTGCAAAAGGTTCAGGACGTAACCGTGCGTTATCAGTTGGTCGATAAGATTTTCGCTCAAGAGGTCGCAAGTCGCCTATCAGGGTGGTTGCAGACGGCTTGTGCTGCATTGACATGCGGTACACTGCCTGAAATTACAGTTGAGATTGTTCCAGATGAAGTGGCGCAGGTTTCATGGATTGGCAGTGCTGACTGGCATTTGCAAATACCGTCACCTTACATTCGACGTGCGCGTTCGGATATGCCTTTTGATGTGGATTTGCAATTGGCAGTAGCAGAGAAAGTCGCTGAGCAGTTAGTATCGCAAGCCTCGAACAATTTACAGCCTATCTATCCGACTGACTCATCTTACTTGCATCAGGCAATAGTAGCGTGGTTAGTTGGACAATTGGTGCAGGTCAATACAAATTCGTATTTAATGGATAGCCTGACGACAAATTATGGTGCTGCGGCAGTGGGACAATTACTTTCGGCGCTGCGGCCCGATTCGAATATCTCTATACTTGCACAAATCACAGGGAAATCACTGGAGCAAACTGCCCTGGATTGGCGCGATTATCTGACGTGGCGGCTGACTGTTGAAGATGAACTAATTCAGAAACGCGATGAGACGAATTACCTGTTGCTATACGATACACGTGATGCTGCGGTACGTGATCTGGCCTATGAACGGTTTAATGCTCTAGCACCTGCTAGCAAAAAGTCGGTCACATCAGTACAGACCGAAGTAGGAACTGACGCACGTGTCATAATACGGGCTATCGTTGTAGTAGGAGAAGTGCCCAATGTACAACAGTCGGATGCTGTTTTCCGATTAGCGGATGGGGTGTGGAAACGCATAAATTGACAGTGCAGATTTTCTCGGCTATTCTACGAATATATTGACGGTTTGACCAAGCAAGGGCGGTACATATGTTAGATGAACTTCGTAATAATACTGAAGAAGATGATAGTATAGATTTTGACAACGACATCGGGATGGAAATTGTTGATGACAATGAACAGAAGGTCCAAAAACTGTTTTTGGGCATGACTGCTGTTGAGCGTATGTTCATTTCTATTTTCCTGTTTATGAATGTTGCGATTTTGGGATTGGCATTTTTGTTGGCTACTCATCGTATCGTATTTTAGGTGGCGATAGTGTTGAATCTGAAAAGCCTGCCCGTATGTACCTGTATTTTGGAACTGCCACGTTCCAGCTTTGCGCTTTGCCTGCTTGCCATCGCAGATAAATGACCCCTGACCTTTGAATAATTTTATATTGGGAATAATCCTTATAGGTTATTCCCTTTGGTATTCCATCTCTGTCATGCTTGAGAGGTAAATTTGACTTATGGAACCGTTGTATTTTGATAAGTTCAAGAACCCAGTTGATTTAAATAGTTTTAAGCCCACAGATGACCTTTCTCTAGCTGAGACTTTACCAGCAGAGTGGTATATCGATCCGCGTATGCTGGAACTTGAGAAAGAACGTATTTTTCACAAGACATGGCAGCCTGTGGGAAGGATTGATCAGGTACGGCGGGTTGGTGATTATTTTGCCTGCGAGGTTGTAGGACAGCCGTTGGTCATTACACGTGGCCTAGATGAAAAACTGCGTGGATTTTATAACGTTTGTATGCATCGGGCAGGGCCGGTGGCATTAGGGCAGGGTAATCGTAAAAGTTTGCAATGCAAATATCATGGTTGGACGTATGACCTTGAGGGGAAACTGACACGTGCACCTGAATTTGAGGGTGTTAATAATTGGGCGAAGGATGATGTTTGCCTAGCGCCAATAAAGGTTGAGGAATGGGGGCCATGGGTGTTCGTGAATCTTGATCCGAATGCTAAGCCTATGAATGAAAGCTATGGCCCGATTCAGTCGGAGATTTTGAGCAAAGGATTTGACCTGAGCAAAATGAGCCTGATTGAACGGCGGGATTATGTGATCGATTGTAATTGGAAAGTGTATGTTGATAATTATCTTGAAGGCTATCATCTGCCAATTGCTCATCCGGGATTGTTCAAGGAACTAGATTACGATCAATATCGAGTAGATACGTTCCGTTATTACTCATCACAGTATGCGCCAATTCGTCCGGTGGATGGGGAAGCACATGACCGGCGTTATGTGAGGACAGAAGCCGAGGCCGAGGCACTCTACTACTGGATATTCCCAAATGTCATGTTGAATGTTTATTTGGATAACACGTCCATCAATATTATTTTGCCGATTGACCATGAACGAACGTTGACGATTTTTGAATGGTATTTCCAGCAGCCTGGGACGGGCGAAGGCTGGGACAGTATGCAACAGATTATCGCTTTCAGCGATCAAATTCAGCAGGAAGACATCGAAATCTGTAAGAACGTGCAAAAGGGATTGAAGTCTAACGTCTATAATCAGGGGCGGTTTTCGGTATTACGTGAGAATGGAGTGCATCATTTTCAATCATTAGTGCATGAATTTCTGACCAAGTGACTGTTAGAAGCCGTTTGAAAAATGCTACAGGTTAAAAAGAACCATTCCAAAAAGTCTGGCTGAAAATTCGAAGCACTTGTCAAAAAAGGCTGTTCAGACAATGGACAGTCGTTTTTATTGGGGATTTGACCTGTTAAACAGGCGATAACAGGTCAATAGTACGGAGATTACCTTACAGATTTACCTGCTTTGCAGGTGAAGCAGGTAAAACCAGGCTGTTTTAAGGCCATTTATGAAGATAACGCTTGGAAGTTCAAACCGAATTCAAACGATCAAAATCGAAAAGCGTGGTGGAATTTTTGTTCTTAGATGGTCACGGAATCTTATTTGGGTAGGACCGGGTAAGTGGTGGGGTTTTGACCACCCCCACCACTTACCCCACATCAACAACGTTCGCAGGCTCACTCTGCTGATAGCCGAAGCGTCTTTGCGACACGACAGTTTTGGTCGATTGAGGGAAAAGCGGAAGGCTCTCAGAGCCTTCCCTACGGGAGAAAAACTTATTAGACTGTAAAAGTGCGGCCTCCTGAACCAAAGCGTCAGGGAGGGGAGAAAATGCAAGATTCGGGTGTGAAAAATGACTGTATTTCGGCTAGAAGCTATCTTCACCGGTTAGTAGGGGGCTACCCTTATTTGCTAAGAAATAAGATTACAGGACACTTTTCTAGAGCAGGTTGCGAGGCTATTTCAAACGGCTACTTCGTGAATGACGGGGGCATGATGGTACGTATGCCCCCGTTGATTCTAGATAACTAGCCGGGCATCAAAATTAGGTCGTTTACACGCGCTTTATCCACCTGATCGCGCGTCCAAAGCTGCGGATGATATAGAATGTTACGCCATGACTCGATCATGTCATCGTAGTGAGGGCTGAAAGGATGACCACTTTGGCCGGTGGTATGCATAGATTGACTTTGTGAAAGATCACCCAGATCGATGATCATTCTCATGGAGGGCAGTGCCACCACTTTGAAGCCGTCATCGCCATAATTCCAGCCTGTGGCATTAACTATGTCGGCACTACCGCTGGTTGCGACAGGGCCACGATTGACCAGGCTTTCGATGATGTCAATGCCACTTTGGCCGAGCGGATTACTAACGAAAGTGGCGGTGTGAAATTTGCCCCATGCCCAATTGGTACGGTCGGCTCCGCGATCTTTTGTAATCTGGTCGTAGGCTTCCTGGAAGGCGCGCACAAGCATATCATCGCGGGTTTCTTTTTTGTCGGTGGTGGTTACGTCGTCCCACCAAGCGTCATCCGGTTTTTGGAGGAGTAGATAGACACTCCACATGCCTTGATCACCTTCGTCGGGACCAACGAGATCACCCGTTTGATCACGGAAAATGTCTTCGCCCAAACGGTACCAGAAGTAGGCATATAGACCTGCTTGCTGACTGTCCATTTTCATCTGGTAATCCCACTGGAGCATCCAATCGCGAGCATCTTTGTATTTGGTGTCGGCAAAGGTGAGTGATTTGAGTGAGGGCGCGATTTCTTCCGCACCGATGTTTTTATCGTCACCCTGAATGGCCTTTATGGTATCGGCAGTATGTGGGCCAGTGGTTTGTATGAGTTCGTTAATGCGCTGAGCGCGATAGCCATAGGCCCATTCCTGACTAATCTCATAGTTGCTGTTTTCTCCAAACTGGCTGCCGAGTTTGGCTTTTAGCTGATCGTAGTATTCCAGCGGTACGACCGCCTGATTGGCAGTGGCGATATAACCACGTGGTGGATTGTAAATGCGCGGAAGATCATCAAAGGGAATGTAGCCTTTCCATTCATATTTGTCAGTTGTGCCGTCGACCGGCAATAAGCCTGTATGACCTTCAGCGCGGATGGGAATTCGACCGGGGGTTTGATAACCGATATTGCCATCGACATCGGCATAAATGATATTCTGTGCAGGAACATCCCAGAAACTGGCAGCATTGCGGAAATCTGTCCAGTTGTTGGCTTTGTTGAGGAGCATAACCGCTTTAAGAATTGTGCCCGGCTCGGCAGTTGCCGTCCAATGGAAGGCCATCGGATTATCATTGTTGAAACCTTCGGGCTTTCCAGTGGCATCAAGTTGATTGTCGTTGATAATGGGGCCGAGATGGGTTTCGCGGACAGTAATGGTTGTCGTTTCTTTGCTGTCGCCATAGTGGATGACTTCATCGTGGGTGGTCATATCACGCCAAGCACCGTTCCACTCGTATTGGAGTGGATTGTCGGGGTTGACCTTGAGCATGTAGAGATCCTGGGTGTCCGGCCCGACATTGGTTACGCCCCAAGCGATGCGGGCGTTATGACCGATGACTACTCCGGGGGCAGCGGGGAGCGCAAAGCCAGTTACTTCGAAGGGGCAGGCATCAGCGACGGGCTGGCAGTGCAGACCGATTTCATACCAAATAGAGGGCATCTGGATACTGAGATGCGGATCATTAGCGAGAAGTGGCTTGCCAGACTTCGTTAACTTGCCACTGATGACCCAGTTGTTACTGCCAATGCCCGGTTCCTGGTGGAAAAGGGGACTGTTGATGCCGATGCTGCCGGCGAGCTGTGTTCCCGCGCCGATAATTCCGGCGGTATCGACATTTTGCGTTTTCAAGGTTGTGTCGCTGATGGGCAAATCTTCGGCCTGAAGAATGGTCGGTTTATCGGGATTATCGTAAGGATAGGGCGGCAAGAATTCATCGGTCATGTCTTTGCCGAGTTTTTTATACAATTCCGAACGTAAAAGTTCGGCACTGCGATTACCGCTAAGATCCCATGCCATGACTTTCGCCCAGGCAAGAGAGTCAACGGGCGTCCAAGGTTCGATGGTAATATTGACACCGGTTATACCGAGTAAGTTGTATTCGAAGGCTAATTGGGCAGCAGGGCGGTTCAAGATGTAGGCGTTTACACCATCAGCAAAGGCTTGCAAGACCGCTTTACTCTCGTCGTCGGCAACAGCTAAATCGTTTTCGGCGGCACGACGCCAGCCAGCGGTACGAATAAATACATCCTGCCCCATGACATCTTTATTCTTACCTGTCAATTCCTGAATAGATCCGCTGCCGATGTGACGGGAGAATTCCATTTGCCACCAGCGATCCTGTGCCTGAGTGTAGCCCTGGGCGAAGATCAGATCGTGGATATTGGAGGCATAAATCTGAGGGATTCCCCAATTATCACGAATGATTTCGACTTTATCAGTAAGGCTAGAAAGGCTGATGGCTTGCGCACCGACGGTGGTATTTTGGGATTTGATGACGATCTGGCCGTCCTGCTGCGGGAGTGGGCCGCGCGTCCAACGGTTAAAGACGATGACGCCGCCTACAACAGCCAGCACAAGAATGACCATAAGAATCAGTAAAATATTACGCACTATTTTCATAAAGGACTCCAATGCGGTGGGGATTTTTATTTCATATGTTTGTACCGCATTTAGGCGGGAAGTGCTATTGGTGGTGGATGATTACGAGCCGCTCGTTAGCTGTGATTACCGCAGCAATGACGTGTGGCCTAATAATGGGCTAGTCAGCGACAAGCCCAAATCCGGTTAGTGAGATGCTAATTGTTGAGGGCGTTTAGCTGCGTTTGGATGTCAGTGGCGTAGCGGGTGGCATCGGCGGCATGTTCGCCATCGGGCGAGAGTTCGAGATAGTGTTGGAAGTCAGTCAACGCTTCGGGGTAGAGCGATGCGCCGGTTTGGAGGACAGAGTATTTGAAGACACCGCGATAGAAATACGCATCGGCATAAGTGGGGTCGATTTCGAGGGCTTTGTTGTAATCGGCGAGGACATTATCCCATTGGTAGAGTAGGAGATGGGTTTGTCCGCGCATAAAATAGAAATGGGCTTTGAGCGTGCCGGCCACTGATCGTATTTCAAGGGTAGAATTCAGGTCTTGTAGAGCGTCATCATAGTGCCCAATGAGGTTGTAAATCTCTGCTCGTTGCCAATAGCGATTTACCCACATTGGATTAGCGCTGAAGCCTTCTCCTAGTGTCTCAATATCATTTACAAGGTTCGTCATCAAATCAACTGCATCTTGACTCTTTCCGATTTGGACATAGGCCCATGCAAGGTTTATAGCAGAGCCAACGAGCAATCCTGTTTCACCCAGTAAATTGCCATCATACAAAAGAGATTGTTGATATAGGCTGATGGCCTGAGGAATGTCATTGGCAACCAGATTGCAGTTGCCCTGATAGAAGTAGATAGATTTAAGGAGGGACACCTGTAGATTGTCTGATGGCTTGCCGATGGAATTAAGAACGGATTGAAAATACTTTTGCATTTGCTCACAGCCTCCGACACTGTAAAGGCCGAGTCCTGTAGCCAAGCTCGCACTTGTTTCTATATCCAGTTGATTGTTGTCACTACTGAAATTGACGTAGCTATCCCGCACGTACTTCTTTTCCAGAATTGGAGAAAGATTTGTTATGGGGGCAGAGTAGGGAAAGGCTGAGAATTGGACAAATGAATATTGTGCAATCCATATGTTTACGTTAGCAGTTGATGGAACATCTATCCCAAATGATTCGTCATACGACAATGGGTTGTTCGACCTAATGAGAAATGAAACCTTATATCCCTCTTGACTTAGGTTCGTTTCAATCTGTTGTGTTATGGCGGCAGTGAGATTTTTGAGATTATCATCGGACGTCAAAGCATAAATTATCGTTGATATTTTTACGTGCGGTTTATCATCCGCGAGAGTTACATAGAACGTGCCAGAAATAGCAAAAAATAGCAGCAGAAATAGCAAACGTTTTTTCAATCTCATTATCCTCAAACACATTTCCCACATTTTACAACATCGTTAACTTGAAATGTGGGATTTCCCAAGCAAATTGGGATAAAAGTATTAGCGTTTGGGATACAGTGTTGCGATACCCTCGCTTTTAAGGCCATTTTGTCGTATAATTTAGGGGTTAAAAGACGTCGCTTGTTGGTTTGTCTTTGGGATAAGCGAGCAAGTGATTGGGATAAATAGAGACTTCGATTTGGGAAATAAGAGCGAGGGTTAAACTTCGCTCAATTAGTTTCAGGGAATAGAAGCAGCTATGGATATTGGTCAAATTCGTTCAGTAAACATCAACGAAGAGATGCGCGGGAGCTACCTCGATTATGCCATGAGCGTGATCGTGGCGCGGGCGCTGCCAGACGCGCGCGATGGGCTGAAGCCAGTTCATCGTCGTATCCTCTATTCGATGTACGATCTGGGTATGCGCAGCAATACGGCTTACAAGAAAAGCGCTCGTATCGTCGGTGATGTACTGGGTAAGTATCACCCACATGGTGATACAGCGGTTTATGACTCGATGGCACGCATGGCGCAGGATTTCTCGCTGCGGTATCCGTTGGTGGACGGGCAGGGGAACTTCGGCAGTGTGGACGGCGACCGTCCGGCAGCGATGCGTTATACCGAGGCGCGGCTGGCAAAGATGGCCGAAGAACTGCTAACCGACCTGAATATGGATACGGTTGATTTCGTCGATAACTATGACGGTACGACGCAAGAACCGAGTGTCTTACCGGCACGACTGCCGAACCTGCTACTGAATGGCACGAGCGGTATCGCAGTGGGCATGGCAACCAGCATCCCTCCGCATAATCTCGTTGAATTGACACAGGCGATTACCCATATCATCGATAATTATCACCGGATTGATGACATTACGGTGGATGATCTGATGCAATTTGTGCATGGGCCAGATTTCCCAACCGGCGCGCAGATTGTGGTGGGCGATGATTTGAAAGAAGCCTATGCGACGGGCAAAGGGCGCGTCATGATGCGCGCGGGCGCTGAAGTCGAAGAGATGAAAGGTGACCGTTTCCGTATCGTCTTCAACTCGATTCCATATCAGGTGAGCAAGACACTGATTTTGGAGCGGATTGTCGAATTGGTACGCGAGGGCAAGCTGCCGCATGTATCCGACCTGCGCGATGAATCGGATAGGAGCGGAATGCGGATTGTGGTGGAATTGAAGTTTGGGGCACAGCCCAAGACGGTGATGAATCAGCTTTATAAGTACACCGGTTTGCAAAGCACGTTTAGTATCCAAATGCTGGCGCTGGTTAATAATGAGCCGCGCACGTTAGGTTTGAAGCGCTGTTTGCATATTTATGTCGAGCATCGTGTCGATGTGATCGTGCGGCGGTCACAGTTTGAACTGCGTAAACTGCAAGCGCGGGCGCATATCCTCGAAGGGTTGTTGAAGGCACTTTCCAGCCTCGATGCCGTTATCCAAACGATTCGCTCGGCAGATGATGTGGATGATGCGCGAAGCAATTTGATGAGCCGATTCGATTTAAGCGAGGCTCAGGCTGTTGCTATCCTTGAAATGCAACTGCGGCGTCTAGCGGCTTTGGAACGACAGAAAATTCAGGACGAATTTAATGAAGTCATGACGCGGATCGCGTATCTGGAAGACCTGTTGGCTTCACCCGACAAAATTCTGGCGCTGATTCGTGCCGATGTGCAATCACTGGCGGAAGAATACGGTGATGATCGCTATACAGAGATTCTTTACGGCGTTTCAACCGATTTTAACGAATCGGATCTGGTACGTGAGGAAGAAGTCGTCATTTCGATGACAGGGCGCGGTTATATCAAGCGGGTGCCGGCTTCAGCTTACCGGGCGCAGCGGCGCGGCGGTAAGGGTGTGAATGGTATGAACACGAAAGAAGAAGATGCATTACTGGACATCTTCGCTTGTAACAGTCTTGCTCATTTGTTGTTTTTCAGTGATAAGGGCAAAGTCTACGCTGAGCGGGCATTCCATATTCCTGAAACCGGACGTTCAAATAAGGGAACGCTAATCCATACGATCCTTAATTTGGAAGCGGATGAACGAATTACAGCGGTGCTGCCGGTTGATTCATTCGAATTGGACGGCCATTTTGTGATGGCGACCAAGCGCGGACGGATCAAGCGGGTGACATTGGATGAGTTCGCAGCAGTGCGTCCAAGTGGATTGATCGCCATGGGACTTGAACCGGACGATTACCTGGGCTGGGTTAAGTATTCAGATGGCGACCAAGACGTGATTATGGTCACGGAGCAGGGGCAGAGTATCCGCTTCCATGAAAGTGAAGTACGGGTTATGGGGCGGCCCGCTGGCGGTGTCCATGCCATTAAGCTGGATGATGATATGGTCGCTGGCATGGACGTAGTGGATGAAAACCACACCCATATGTTGGTGGTGACGAAGAATGGTTATGGTAAGCGCACAGATCTGAGCGAATATCGCCAACAGGGTCGTTATGGATTGGGTGTTCGGACACTGGCGCGGAATGAAAAGACCGGGCCAATCGTAAGCGTGCGCTGCATCAACGAAAATGACGACATTATGCTGATTACTATGAATGGTGTGGTGCTGCGGACACGGCTCAACCAAATCCGGGAGACAGGACGCAGTACGCAGGGCGTTACATTGATGGATTTGTATAATGGTGATGAAGTGGTAGGCGTGGCAATTATGAGCGCCGAAGTGGTCAATGAAACGAATGAAGACGGAGACATTCCGGCAGAAGCGGTTGTGGATGTAATGGCAGACAGCGGGAATGAAGCGACCGGAGACGATATTGTGCCTCCAGAAGCGAATGCAACCGTGAGTCCGGATGACGAAGGTTAAGCGGATTGGCGTTATATAATCAGCCGGGGCAGTATATAAGCTGTCCTTCTGCTTTAGGAAAACAAAAAACGGGATGCATGTGCATCCCGTTTTTGATTGTAAATATTGAGAAGAATTAAGCTTCTTCTTCCTCGTCAGCTTTACCCTTCTTGATGATTTCGACTTCACCAGCAGCGGCAGCTTCTTCGGCGGCTGCATCTTCTTCAGAACGGGCAGCGGCTGGCTGCGAGATACGGGCGATCATTTCTTCGGGATCGTTGATGACAAGGATTTCATCGCCCAACTTAAGGTCACGTACGTGGATGGAGTCGCCAACTTCGTTCAGATTGGAGATGTTGATTTCAATCTGATTGAGCAAGTGGCTGGGCAGGGTTTCGATCGTAATGGTGGTCGGGCCTGTAACCAAGATACCTTTCTTGGATGCGACGGCAGGGCTATCACCGACGAAATGCAACGGAACATCAATGCGGATCTTGGCAGTCATATCGACCGCGAAGAAATCTACGTGCATAATGTCGTTGCGGAGGATGTCGCGCTGAACTTCACGTGCCAGCACAGGGGTAGCTTTGCCATCGACATTGATTTCAATGAGGTTGGTACCACCGGCTTTCAAGAGGGCAATTTGGAGTGGGCGGTAGGGAACCTGAAGATTAACAGGTTGTGCTTTCGGCCCATAAACCGTCACAGGGACAATGCCCTGACGGCGTAATTGGCTGACCTTTTTGCCGACGATTTCGCGCGATTGCGCTTCAATAACAAACTTTTCGGCCACGGTTGAACTCCTTGGTGTGCTGTCCGCCATCAGCGTTCAGGAATTCGGCCCATTCGCTTAAGGGAAACGACAGCTATTATTTCATTTAATGAATGGAAGCATTTTAATGGGGTGGGACGGGTTCGTCAATGCCAAGTCGCACTGGTAACAGGCTTTGAGGCAGGAGATATAAGATCGTTAACGCGGTTTAATCAATATATGAAAAAGCCCTGATTACATTCAGAGCTTTTTATGAGCTACTTTATGCGGATTACACAAGGTGTTTTGTTTCGGCTTACTTGGTATCGCCATAAGTTTGATACATCACAAGACCGATAAACAATTCAACTGCGCCGACAATACCTATGATGCGATAATAGGTCAATTGAGGGTGAGAAACCAGGAAAATAAGACCGATCACTAGCAGCATGACACCGCCCATGACTAATTTACGGCCCGTTTCTTTTGACAGGATACGCTGGATAGTCAGCACGCGTCTATCGTTGTTCAAGTTCTTGCGACCTCTTAAACTTACTAACCCATAAACAGATATGTTCATCCTAAATGCAAACTGTTTTCAGGTGCATAAAGATTTGGAAGTATTCATTTTACTCATTTTATGCATCGGCAACCTATTGGAAAAAACGGAGATTAGGCTGTGGAGATATTTTGGGCAACATGCAGTAGTTAAGCCATATGATGGATGAAAAATCAGCGTGGCAAACGGATTGGACAAAGTATACAAAGCTGAAGTGTTTTGCTTGACAGTACTGCGTGAATATGTTTGAATACGAATAACAGTTTACGTATTCATAGCCATAATTTACTTCTTTATGTCGCGAAATTATAAAGATGCACAAAGCACGCGTCCAATAACGATGCGGGATGTCGCTCAACTGGCAGGCGTATCGCAAACGACTGTGTCACGGGTTTTAAGCCAAGCAACTTCACCGATTGCGATCAGTGAAGAAACGTATAAACGGGTTCAAGATGCCGTCGAACAGCTCGGTTATTATCCGAATATTGCCGCGCGCAGTCTGCGTGGACAGCCTGCCGAGATGATTGCCATGATGATCGCAGATATTTCCAATCCGTTTTATCACACCATCGTGCAGAACGTGCAAAATGTTTCGCGGCAGCATAATTTTGATGTGGTGATTGCCAACACTGATCACGTTTACGACAATGAAATTCATTTTTGCGAAGCTATGATGCGGCGTCCAGTGGATGGGATCATCATGGTTCCATATCACTTGTCGGATCAGCATATTGATCAGCTCATCCAACGAACAGGTGTTGAGGTCGTGGTATTGGGCGAACATATTCATCATCCGACAGTGGATGTATTTCACGCTGATGATGAGAACGCGAGTTATGATGCAACCGAGTGGATGATTCAGCAAAAGCATCATCAACGCATTGGGTTTATTGCCGTGCAGAATACACCGCCGGGTGATCGCCGATTGAGGGGATATGTCCGAGCGTTGCAAGCCAATGGGTTGGAAGTTAACCACGATTGGATTGAACAGGGCGATTGGTCGGTCGATAGTGGATATGCTGCAACGCAAAAGCTAATGGCGTTGCAGACTCGCCCGACAATAATATTCGCCTGTAATGACCACATGGCGATAGGCGCTCTTAATTGCGTATTAGATTATGGTTTGCGGATTCCGGAAGATGTGGCGATTGTGGGGTTTGACAATATACCCACAACAACATTAGTACGCCCAAAGCTGACGACCATTGCTCAATTCCCTGTTGAAATTGGAAATTTGTTGGCGCAAGCCTTGTTCGAACGGATTGAGAAAGTTTACAGTGGGCCGAGGCGTTCGTTTGCGGGGAAGATGCAACTGATTGAACGCGATTCAACGTAACCATTGATTGAAGTACGAATGTCGTCCGAAGAAAAATTATTTATTGGGAGTGCAACGGTTTGCTAGACTTTAACCCTAACCCACAGATTTTTCCCGATGCATTTGCTGCGATTCCTACGCCTGACGCGCTGACTCCACGGGTCGAGGCGCGGGCTTATTGGGATAACCAGACCGTTGAAGTCCGATTGCAAGCGGCCCATGACACGCCATTCGATTGGGGAAAATACAAGCTGCGATGGGAGCTTAACAAAGCAAGTGGTGTGGAAGACATTGGCTGCGTAAAAGGGAACACTACTGTTGCCTCAATCGGTGCGGTTCGTGTTCCAATGCCCAGAGTCCAATCCGCACAGGTCATCCCATTGTCGCTGCAATTGATGGATGCACGAGGCATTGAACTCGCGAATCGATCTGATCAATTACTGGTTTTACCATCCCATGCCGCTCAGGCCCGGTACAGTGGCAATTTAGCTGTTATCACGACGACCGGTCGAGAAGCGGCAATTGTGCGCCATCTCAATTATGCGGTTGAGGAATCATTAACAGCCCGTACGCAGGTTATCATCACTGATTCACCGGACGGCGAGATGCTTCGCTGGGTGGCGGATGGTGGAAAAATGATATTTGTTAGCGAGAACGATACTCCACTTCTTTGGCAATACCGGCAGGGCGGAACATCTGAAGGTAACTGGATATCCAGCACCAGTTGGCTAAGGCCCGAGGTTTATCCGAACCTCAAAGTTGACAACCCATTAAGTTTAGCTTTCCAACGTGTGATGCCAAGCGGCAGCATCGGAGGATTGCCACAGGCAGATCCCAGTGTGCAGCGTGATTTCCTGGCTGGAAGCATTTCAGGTTGGGTACAGCGACCTAACATCCATACAGTTCAGTTTGGTTACGGCCATGGAACAGTTATTATGACAACCTATGCTTTATTAGAATCACTGCGGTTCGGCGAACCTGATCCGATAGGTGTGGTTATGCTCAATGATCTGATTGATTATCTGGTTTCAGACTTATGTAAGCCAAGCCTGCATATAAAAGCTTAAGTATCGACCAAATGGACTACAATATAAAAGCGGTGCGGCCTCTAAGACCACGCCGCTTTTATTATGTTTGGCTTACCGTCCTAGACTAATTCTGGCTGAGCTTTGTGCCATTATCCAATGACATTTTGGTTATATCATTGACCGCTGCCGGAATGTTGAAGCTAAAGCGGAAGCGGTTGTTGGCATCATACTTAGCTTTCAGAACACGCAGGCGCTGATAGGTTTCGGCTGAGTAGGCACGCCTGGTTTGTTCCCACTTTTCTTTGCCTTCGAGAAAATTGATGTATATCCCCCCTGTTGCGTAGGGTTGGAGCGCCTTCTTGAATTGGTCGATGTGCTCGGTACAGGCCTCATGCGCTTCGGGCGTGGGTGTCATGCCGACCATTTGCAGCAGGTGGTTGGCATCCCGATTGCCGTAGGCATTTGTGCCTGCAGGAACGCGGCCAATTGCACCGCCTGCATGGCGTATTTCGACAACCGTCAGCGGCGAGGGCGCAGCGGCAAATTTGATCATCAGATCCAGCGTTTCGTCATTTAGTTCGCGTATCCAGACCGCGCTGCTATGACCGGGCATAGGATCATTTGGCTCGTTGCTAATCAGACCTGCCATGCTGAAAGGCATTGCTTTGAAATCATCGACAATTGGTGCTTGCCATTCACGCCACCACTTCAGCAGTTTTTCGCCTTCTTCGACCGGACCTACATAACAACCGCGTACCATCGCAAAAGACTGTCCGCGCAAAAAGTCAGGGATTTGCGGCACCGGTGGGAAGTTCATAATGACGATGGACGAGGTTAATTCATCGGGCGTGTTTGCGATCCACTCGCGATAGTGCGTAAAAACCTGTTTAGCAGCCTGGATTGGATACATCAGATTACCTGCATAGACGGTCGTTACCGGGTAAAGCTTGATTTCCATGCCAGTTACGACACCGAAACTGCCACCACCCCCACACAGTGCCCAGAACAGGTCGCTATTTTCTTCCTGACTTACGTGCAGAACATGTCCGTCAGCGGTCACCATTTCAAAAAAGTTTACACTATCGGCTGATAGACCGAATTTGCGCGCTAACCAACCCATACCACCACCGAGGGTATATCCTACTGCTCCAACATCAGTTGATGAGCCAAGCAAGGGCGCGAGCCCAACGTTCTGCGCTTTTTCGAGTACATTTCCCCACTTAACGCCGGCTTCGACCCATGCTGTTTGGGTGATGGTGTCAATTCGAATATCTTGCATCAAGGATGTGTTGATGAGAACAGCGTTGTCGGCAGCCAGCGAAACACCATGTCCAGTGGCCTGGATAGCGACGCCGAGATCATTGGCGCTGGCAAAACGGATACCTTCGACCACGTCACGGGTATTTTTCGCCATGACCACCACAGTGGGACGATGGCTAAACACGAGGTTCCAAGGTTGGCTGGCTTGAGCATAACCTGCATCACCGGGAATGTAGGCTGTACCTTTGAGACGTGCTTGTAAGGCTTCGATGGTTGATAAGATTAATGAAGACCGCATCATTTCCATTATGTGTTTGCTCCTGCGTTATCCAGCGTGTTTGCTGTCGTAATCATTGCCATAACGATATTCCGGAACGTAATCCAAATCCTCTAGCGAAGTATGCAATTTTCTACAATGCGTTTGGTGGGAGATTAATCCGTACGGAGGGCGGATGCTTGTCAGTCTTTAGTTGGATGTTGAGCAAAGAATCGCGTGAAATTCGTGTCGGTACATTAGAATATCGTGATTTCTCCGACTTTTGGCGGAGGGACGTCCGTCTAAAGGCTGATCTTTGATGACAGAAGCGAGTTTATAACGGATAATGAAGGCTATTATTTACGCGCCTGAGAAGAAACTATGACAATTAGAATCCTGATTGCTGATGACCACGCTGTTGTTCGCCAAGGGCTAAAGATGTTTTTGAGCCTCGATCCCGAAATTGAAATCTTAGGTGAAGCCGGAGACGGTAAGAAGGCCATTGACATGGCGCGGCAACTCCAGCCCGATATTGTGCTAATGGATTTGCTAATGCCGGTTTTAGGCGGTGTCGAAGCGACCGCCATCATTCGGCGTGAGATGCCCGATGTTGAAGTAATTGCGCTAACCAGTGTTTTAGAAGATAAGTCGGTGGTTGATGCGGTGAGAGCTGGTGCGATCGGGTATCTGCTTAAAGATACTGAGTCGGATGAACTCATTCGCGCGATAAAAGCGGCTGCTGCTGGACAGGTTCAGCTTTCGCCAAAGGCGGCAGCGCGGTTAATGCGAGAAGTTCGGACACCTGACAATCCAGAGACGCTGACTGACCGCGAGACGGACGTGCTGCGGCTGCTCGCTATGGGACAATCCAATAAGGAGATTGCTCAAACACTTAGTATCGGCGAGAAGACGGTTAAAACGCATGTGAGCAATGTGCTTGCCAAACTCAGTGTCACGAGCCGGACACAAGCTGCTTTGTATGCGGTAAGAATAGGGTTGGTTGAAGCCCCGCCGGAATAGTAATTCATGACCGTTTTCAACGATGAAATCAATACGCTGTACATTGCCTCGAATAAATTAACTCAGGCCGCTACCCCGGTTGAACAACTGGAAGCCATCAGCGATTTTGCGCGGCGGAATGATGCAGCGTGGGGTATTCTGATTTATCTGGATGACGAAGGCCATACAGAAGCGGTGGTCGCTGAATGGACGTTTGGTGGCGCCATTCCGCTGGGCATTGGGGCAAAATTCCAAGTTCCGAACGGGGATTTGTATGGTGAAGCATCCTCCACACGCGCCCTGCCCAAGTTCATTCAAAATACACTAACAGAAGAAGATTTTAGCCCCCATATATTATCGGTGGCGAAACTCCATCAAATGCGTTCCGCCGTGATTCTGCCACTATTCAATAAAGGACGGTGGATTGCTGAGATTTTGTTTGGCTGGGAAAAGCCTTCTGTTTTTGATGAGCGTGACCGGAGAGTTTATACGGCGTTGCAACAGCAAGCTGCATCCGCCATAGACTCGGTGCGATTGTTTGAACAAACACAGAAGCGGGCGACCGAACTCGAAACAGCCAAACAAGAAATTGACCTGCTGCATGATGCGCTGCGGAAATTGACGCGTGCCTCGACCCGAAAAGAACTGTTGATGGCGGTCAGTGAATATCCGCGTGAAATCGGTGCTTATAACGGTCAGATGTTTTATTTCAACCAACCGCAGTTGGATCATGTCGAGACAGTCGCGACATGGGGCACAGTGCCAGAGATTGAAACGCCGGTTGGTTTAGTGATCGATCTCACACGGCGGGCGTTTTGTGCGTATTGGCTGTCGCGGCCAGACGCGCCTACATTTATCACTGACATCATGACGGATGAGCATGTTGACCCCGCCAGCCGCGTAATCTTTACGGATATTCATGCTCGGGCAATGGCTGTGCTGCCCTTACACACTAAAGGGCGTTGGATTGGCACGATTACTTTTTATTGGGACAAACCTTACACTTTTGATGAGCGCGACCTGCGTATTTTCACCGGATTGCATCAACAGCTCGCGCCAGTCGTTGAGTCGATCCGATTATTTGAGCAGAGTGAACAGCGCGCAAGTGAACTGGAAACGGCAAAACGCGAAATGGATATTCTCTATACCGCGTTACGCCAATTGATGCAGGCGACCACACCAAACGAACAACTTGACGCGGTTAGTGATTACGCGCGGAACACGGGCGCTGCTTCCGGTGCATTGTCGTACTTTATCGAGAATGAACTGGATGAAGAAGTGGTGGCGGAATGGTGTACGGGGCAAGTTTTACCGGCTGGCGTGGGCACCCATTTTTATACAACCGGCGAAAACCCCGAACAAACGTGGATGCACATTCCGGGTATGCCGACACTGATCGCGGATGCGCTAGATGACGCGCGAATTGAGCCTGATATTTTAGAGATTGCCCGTGCTAATAAGACACGGGCGATGGCGCTGCTGCCCCTGTATAACAAGGGGCGTTGGATCGGTTTGCTGGTGTTCAGGTGGTCGGTGCCCCGCGAATTTAATGATCGGGATTACCGTGTATATGCTGCGCTCCAGCAGCAGGCAGCGCCTGTCGTGGATTCTGTACGCCTATTTGAACAGGCGAGACAATTGGCGGCATTTGAGGAGCGGACACGGTTGGCGCGTGAACTCCATGACTCGGTTTCACAGGCTCTTTACGGAATCGGGCTGGGTGCACGCACCGCTAAATCCTTGCAGAAAATCGATCCGTCACGTTTGAATGAACCGCTCGATTATATATTGTCGCTGGCGGAAGCAGGCATGACCGAGATGCGGGCGCTGATTTTTGAACTGCGGCCGGAGTCGATTGAGCAAGAGGGTTTGGTGATCGCGCTGGGCAAACAGGCGTCGTCGGTGCAGGCACGCCACGCCATCCATGTGATGACCGAATTCTGCGAAGAACCAGCGCTGCCTGTTGAAACCAAGGAAGGATTGTACCGCATCGCACGCGAGGCACTACACAACTCGGTCAAACATTCGCAAGCGACCGAGGTCTGGTTATCCTTTTTACATACGCCGGATGGTTACGCGCTGGAGTTGATGGACAACGGCAAGGGTTTTGATTCGTCCGGATCATTCCCCGGTCACCTTGGATTGAAGTCCATGCGCGAGCGAACCGAATCGCTAGGTGGCCTGTTAGAGATCGAAAGCGCCCAAGGGCAGGGCACCCGCATTCTGGTCAAGATTCCATCGGAGTAAAATCTTCGCGGAAAATAACCAGATTATTTCGCCTGGATATTAACCAATTTAGGAAACAACGGTGCGGGTAACCCGTAATCATAGTGAGCTGCGTCGGCGGATAAGCTGGGCCAGGTCTGTACTGTTTGCCACGCCATAAATACGGCTATGAGGATGATGATAAACGGGGTGATCCGGCGCATAGTAACCCTAAGGTAAATAACGACAATACGAGAATTAAGGAGGCAGTCGTAAAATGCCTTTGTTCGAGGCCGCCAGCGAGATACAGTGGTACAAACATGGTGAATGCCATCGCTGCAAGTGAAGCGGGTACCAAAATGGCAGCCCAGAGTCGACGGTGGATAATGGTTATTTTCGGGGGACTCAGGTATCCGATGAAGAATGCCAACAGCAGGGCTGGCGTGCGATTAAACACTTCATTGCCCAAAAATTGCAGCATGGCTTTTTGTAAACGAGTTACAGCTTTCATGATGTCGGTTCGTGGTGGCAGAAGATGAGCACGTACCGAATTCCCCGGCGCAGTGGCGACGATCAGTATTCCAATGACAACACCAATCATGGCAGCCAAGTACATGCGATTGCGCGACCGATACCACATGATGACCAATAGTACACATACAAGAGGACTGATGGCTTCGGAAAATCCTGCCAGTAGGAATCCGGCGGCTGCGTAACCTAGCGCCAAAGCCATAATAACACCGCCGCAACAAGTATCAATGGAACAACGTAATTGACGCTGCTCCCATACCAATAAAATGACTGCCAGATGTTAGGCAAGCTGACCAGGAACGCCAATGTGATCCCACTTGATGCTAAAAGGGGATTCGCCACAAAGCGTTTGGCAACATGATAAAAAGCCAGCACCATGAAAGTGATAAATGCAGCAGGAGCGATTTGGACCACAAAGGTAGGTGCAAGCGGCATAATCATGCCCATGAAGAATGAATAACCATAGCGTCCATGCCAGGTGTAATACTGCTGCACGATTGGGTTGGTTTCGCGAGCGATCTGGATAAACCATTGGTCATCCGCATAAGGGCGCACAAAGAAACCCGTGATGGCATATAAGGCCAAGACAGTGAGTAAAATCCATGCCAAAATTCGAGGGGAAAATGTCATGGACGAGATTGTAAGCGAATTCACTGATCTGTCAATGAAAAGGTTCGGCTCAATTGTAATAGTTTTGGCCGAAGTTTATGGACAATAACAAGGGTTACGATTATCTAGATCACTTCGCGATCACCCTGGCTTGAAGTCCATGCGCGACCGCACCGAATCGCTGAGCGGCCTCCTAGAGATCAAAAGCGCTTAAGGGCAATCGCATTCGGATCAAATTCTTTCGGAGTCAGCGTGCGGCATCCAACACTGGACTGGAACCATTGTCAACTAAAAAGCGCCCATCAATTGGACGCTTTTTTGTTGAGCGGGTAACGAGACTCGAACTCGTGACATTTTGCTTGGGGAAAGCATTTGCCTAACTATAACCTAGGTGTTAGGCTGATTCTCGAAAAAGATGTTATCCAAACTATAGAATTCATCGGCTAACGTCACAAGTTTTGGATTGAGGCCATCTGAGAATGCACCTACATAAACTTGCTTTCCACACCTTAAGACCTCTTCGATAAGTGGAGCATAATCTCCATCACCCGTAAGAAGAAAGATCGCGTCCAGATTATCTCGGTGAACATGGCTTAAAACATCGACTGTTAGTTGAATATCCACTCCCTTAGCTTTTGCTGATTGCTTCGGCTTTCTAAAAACTATGGGCGTAAGCATTCTTGGCAGCGTCGTGACAAATGAAGTCAGAAAAGCCAATTGTTTAAGCTTCATGTTGATAATTGCAATACGCTCATCATCACCGGTAGCATAGGTGTAATAGTTTGCTCTGAGAATGTCGTAGTCTCCGGGGGTGTAAACACTATAAGTCCACACTAGAACATCTTCAATGTGAATTACCTCGGGTCTAGGTATGCGTCCTTTTTTGGACATAGTTTGATAACGAAAAACAAGATTCTCGCCGTCAATAAAAACCATCTGTCTTCGGCGAGGCATATCTTTGAATTTATCCTGATTTGAAGAAGTTAAATGTGAGAACTGCGTTCTGTGCGTAGATCACTGTTTCCCTACATAAAAGGCATAATTATACAAAAACGCCCCTGGTAGTAGGAGCGTCATAATTAGCGGGTAACGAGACTCGAACTCGTGACATTTTGCTTGGGAAGCAAACGCTCTACCAACTGAGCTACACCCGCGATTGAAAAGAATTATAAGATGTCGGGGGAGGGATGTCAAGAATGGGGACTTTTGTCTTAGCTCGTGTTAGGAGTTGAGTCTCGGCAGGGCTTTAGAGACGATAGTATAATGCGGCCTTTGTGCATGTGTTCACAGAAAGGCGATGAACCGGGTGAAACGCTGGCGTGTGGGGCTGCTGGGGCTGATTGTTAGCCTCGTGGCTATTTACTTCATTGCCTCGCAGGTGAATCTAAACCAATTGAAAGACGCGATTGTGGGCGCACGTTATATCTATGTGCTGCCTACGGCCGTCTTCTTGTTGTTTGGATTGGTGACACGCGCGTTCCGGTGGCAGGTACTGTTAAGCGGGGATTTGCCGATCATGCGAACGTTCAGCATCATGAATGTGGCGTATCTGGTGAATGGGGTACTACCGCTGCGAATAGGTGAAGTCGCACGGATTTATCTGGCTACACGAGCGACACCGCCTGTCCCTCCGATGAAGACGGCCAGTACGATTATTGTTGAGCGTTTGCTGGATTTGCTGGCGGTGGTATTGATGGTCGTGCTGGCGCTCGCTGGCGGACCTGTCCCTGACCAAATTCGAGCCAGCGCGCTGGTCAGTGGACTACTGGCAGTGGTTGGATTTGCCGTGTTGATTATTATGGCAAGTCAACGGCAGATTGCGAACCGGCTGCTTGAAGGCGTATTGCGATTCATCGGCCGGGAAAGCGACTCGCCATTAGCAGTGCGATTGATACGCTGGCTCGACCATTTTCTAGATGGTTTGCAACCGCTGACACGACCACGTGCGCTATTCTCTGCACTGGCGTGGACAGCCGTAAGTTGGGGATTTTCGACGATTGCCGGGTATATATTGATGTTTACATTTTATACACAGGCAAGTTGGGCAGCCACGATGCTGTATATTGCGGCGGCGGCGTTTGCCATTGCTGTGCCTGCGGTGCCGGGAAATCTTGGCCCATACGAAGGTTCGATCTATCTGGCGATTAGCGCGATGGGCTATGCTTCTCCGGCAGGAACGGCGGTCGCATTTGCTGTTCTCGTACACGGGTTGAATCTATTAGTACACGCAACAACAGGCGTGTTGGGATTTATTCAAGAAGGTATTTCACTGGAACAACTTTCGCGCGGCGTACAGGAAATGCGCCAGTCATGAAAGGGGAGACAGATCAAAGCATGTCGGTTGCTGAACAAGAAATACAAAAAAACGACGCGATTGCAGTTGCAGAGCATATCACATCACAGGGCGAAGGTAAGCTCAAGATATTAATGTGCTTACTGTATTACGTGCCGCACCGCACTGGCTTGACGATCCACGTGCAGCGGGTGGCAGAGGAACTGGCACGACGCGGGCATGAGGTCACGGTATTGACGGCGCGGTATAAGTTGTCGCTGCCGCGTGACGATGAAATGCATAATGGTGTGCGCGTGGTACGGTTGGCGACACCGCAGATACCGATCAGCCGGGGGTTGATTATGCCGGCCTATCCCTGGGCAGCGTTGGGTTTGATCCTACAAAATGATGTGGTGTTCGTAAATACGCCGATGCTGGAAACAGCACTGATTAGTGTGTTAGCGAGCATCGCGGGGCGCAAAGTAGTCGCGACCCATCACGGTGATCTGATTTTGCCGGAAGGGACAGCCAACCGCATCATCCAGAACACGATGTTCGCCATGTTTAAATATATGGCGAAGCGAGCCGCACGATTGATTGCGTATAGTCAAGACTATGCTGATCATTCGTATTACTTGAAGCCATTTAAGGATAAGGTCACCCCCATATACCCGCCTATTCATATGCCAACGCCAAATATGAACCATGCTAAAGCGCTACGAGCAGAATGGTCGAAAGATGGTGGGCCAATTATCGGATACTCCGGTCGGTTTGTTCAGGAAAAACGGCCCGATTTACTGATCAAAGCTTTGAAAGTTATCAATAAGCGTTATCCGAATGCACGGGTCGTCTTCTGTGGTGAATACGAAATCGCTTACGAAGACACATGGGAACGGCATCAGGATTTGGTCAAACAATATCGCGACCAGCTCATATTTCTCGGCTTGCAAGATGATATGCAATACATGGCGGATTTCTATGCCGCTTGCGATGTGTTGGCGCTGACAAGTGACAGTGAATGCTTTGCGCTCGTGCAAGTCGAAGCAATGTTGAGTGGAACGCCGGTCGTCATGACTAATACCCCGGGGGGGCGTGTACCCGTAACCGCCACTGGAATGGGTAAGCTGGCGAAGGTGGGTGATTGGCAATCGATAGGTGAGGCGCTGGTTGAGGTTATCAGCCACCGAGAGCAGTATGTGAAACCGCGCGATGTCATCGAGGATGTGTTCTCGTTTCAGCGCACCGTTGACCAATACGAAGCCGTTTTCCGACAATTTGCGCGGAATGCGCACAACAAATCCCAGTAGTTTTATCCATACTAGCGTAGAGGCAGAGAGCATACGTGGTAGATTTAGCAACGATTGAGCATATGACGCAGAATGAGGCCGATATGGCCTTCAAAAAGCGGGTTCGAACCATTTTTGAGTGGATTGCACCGCACGATGATTCAGTGATTTTGGACTGCGCGTGTGGACGCGGCTTTTACCTGAATATGTTTCGTTATGTGAGCCAGTGCAAACTGGTTGGACTAGAACTTGATTGGCCGGTGATCGTGAAGGCCAAAACCAACGTCGGTCATTTACCGAATCTGCTGCTGACTAATGCTAATATCTACCGATTGCCGTATCCCGATAACGCTTTTGACGGGGTTATCCTCTCTGAAATCCTTGAACATATTGATCATGATGTGGATGGCTTGAAAGAGGTGTACCGGGTATTGAAACCGGGTGGTGTGGTGGCGATTACTGTGCCAAATGCGAATTATCCGTTCTGGTGGGATCCTATCAATAAGACTTTGGAAAGTGTGTTTAAGACACATATTGGTAAAGGGCCATTGGCGGGCATTTGGGCCAATCATGTACGATTGTATACAGCCGATCATCTGAGGCAGAGTGTACTGGCAGCAGGATTTGTTGTTGAAGAAGAACGCGCATTTACACATTCTAGCTTCCCGTTCATCCATAATTTGGTTTACGGATTGGGAAAACCACTGCTCGAGGCTGGAGCGCTGCCAAAATCGATGGCAAATGCAGCTGACCGGACCACCTTTGACAAAAACAATGGCAGTTTGTTGAACCCCATGAATTTGGCACTCGGGTTGTTGAATTTTTTTGATCGCCCAAATGTCATGAATGAACCAGCGGGACGGTCGACAGTCAATTTGTGTATCAAGGGACGTAAGCAATAGCGGACTGTTGAGAAATGATGTAGTGTATCAAACACGGACTGCATCACCTGTTTGCAGAACGACGAACTTGAAACTTGCCACTCTATTACAGAAGTAAAGTGTTTGAAAATGACTTTATCATCCGACCAAGATGAGCAACAGTTCCAATTTGAAGGTGATGTTTCACCGAACATTACAGGCACTGATCGCAATACGCTAACGCCAGCCGATTCGGTTCAGGACACGCAAGATGAAATCATTGCTACGCCAACCGTTGATATTGAAGATCTGACGCTGGCAGAGGCTTTTGCACAGGTGCTGCGAGCGCCCGCCTATACATTGCGCTCGCTGCGACAGATTGTCAGTGCGCCAAACCATGAATCAATAGGCAATGTCGGGGGATTCACTGCACGGCCATCTCCTAAGTGGCAGCCCAGGCGACATGCCTCGGAAAATCCTCATCGTCTTTCGGAAGCCGAACGTATTTTACGTCAGCGCGAAGTTTTTTTGCTGAGTACACGTATCATCGCGTTTCTTGTCGCTGTCTATGGCAACTGGATCATGTCCAGCGAACGGACGGAGGCGGTTGGGTTAGCTGGCGGCCTGCCGTTTTTGTTTGCAGGGTTTTGCATCTGGATAGCAGGGGATATATTCGCTGCATGGCCGCTGCGCCGCCCACGAGAGGAACAATTAATAGAAGAAATCGATGTTTTACCGGGGTCGCCAGTGAATCCCTTAAAATGGAATTATGATTTCTTGCCACTGGCGCTGCGATTTTTAGGTTTTGCCCTAGCCTTAACCATGAGCATTATCACCCTATCGGCAACTTCAAATAACCGGTTTACAACGCTGGGTATTGTCATGTGGGTGGCGAGTACTACGCTGTGGGTGATTGTATTTGCTCCACCGGAATGGAGTTTTGTGGCGTTAACAACCGCTATTCGTAACACACGAATGCCACGCGGTTGGACATTGGCAATGCTGGTCGGCATTATGTTTGTAGCGGTACTATTCCGTTTTACCAATCTAAATGGTATCCCATCCGAAATGACGAGCGACCACGTTGAGAAGATATTGGATTCGCAGCGCATTCTGAATGGTAATCCACAGGTGTTCTTCCCTAATAACGGCGGACGCGAACCTATTCAGTTTTATCTGATGGCGATTATTTCTCAGATACCCAGTTTGGGTATGAACTTTTTTACGCTCAAGTTTTTGACAGCCATAGAAGGGTTGATTTGTATTCCTGTACTGTGGTGGATGGGGCGCGAAATAATCGGGGAAGAGGAACCTGAACTCGGGAATGTGGTGGGTTTGTTATTAGCGGCATTGGTGGCAGTTAGTTATTGGCATACGATGTTAAGCCGATTAGGTTTAAGGATCGTGCTGACCGTGATCGTCACGGGATTGTTGATAATCTTCTTGAGCCGGGCGATTCGGCGCAACGGGCGCGGCGATTTCATAAAGGCAGGATTGGTGCTGGGTATTGGTGTCTATGCCTATCAAGCGGTTCGGATGCTGCCCGTCGTCGTTGTGGCCGGTGTGGCGCTGGCAATCATATTTAGCCTGTTTAGAGCGGGACGGCGGGCGCAAATATGGCGATATATTACCAATACCGTTGTATTGGTGGTTATGACGATGGCGGTATTTGTGCCGATGGCGGGTTTCGCGCGTGATTATCCAGAGGATTTCTGGCGGCGAACGTCAGGACGTCTCTTGGGCGATGATACCGTGCAAACTACCGATGCAAATGGTCAAATCGTTACCCGAAATGCGACTATCGAAGAACGTATGTCCGCCTTCCAGCAAAATATCGGTATTCTGGTCAACAATATCCGTAATGCTCTGTTGATGTACAACTGGAAAGGTGATGTGGCATGGATCACCGCCGTGCCAAATCGCCCCGAAATGGATGTGTTTACGGGATCGCTGCTCATTGTTGGGTTAGGCGCATGGGGTGTGCGAATGGTCAAGCGTCGGGATCCGGCAGATTGGCTGATGCCAGCCGCACTATTCATCATGCTGCTGCCGTCAGCACTATCAATTGCGTATCCGATTGAAAATCCTAGCGCAACCCGCACCAGCGGTAGTTTGCCTGAAGCCTATCTATTTGCTGCGCTTCCCCTGGCAATGATATGGCTGGCGATTCGCCGTTTACTTCCAAACTGGTGGGGTAAGGTGGCAAGCAGCGCTGCCGTTGGAATTGTATTGTTGGTGGCAGCGAGCGCCAACTGGAATATGTATTTCGTGGATTTTAATGAGTCATACACCAATTCATCTCCAGCCCCTTACACTGAAGCAGGACGATTCTTGCGCGGATTTGCGGACAGCGGCGGCAGCCTGGGGAATGCATTTATGATTGGTTATCCTTATTGGTGGGATTACCGTGCTCTGGGTATGGAAGCGGGCGTTACTGATTTTCCAAATGGGATTTATAGTTACACGGATGTGCCCGATTATATTAAGACTGCGGCAGGACGGAACGATCAGTACAAGCTTGACCCTGATAAAGATTTGTTATTCTTCTATAATCCGGCAGATACCGATTCGGAAACTGAATTGCAGACTTTATTTCCCAATGGAACCAAGCAGGTTATCCATAGTTATAAGCCGGGTGACGATTTTATTGTTTTCCGAGTCCCTAAGCTGGGTGCTGCGGGTTTGAATGAATTTGAAATTAAGACCAGTGTAACCAAGCCACAGTGAGGAAAACGAAGTGGCGTGGTGTATACAGGACGGTCTTAGGTCGCTGATTGATGCCGTACAATAATGCGCCAACTCAACATTGGCGCTGCATCGCTAAAGGGTAATTATGGTAGAAGCAGTTGCGAGTCCGGTTAATAGACAAACGCGTGTACTGGGAATCAGTCGCAGCGATATTTTAGTGGGTGTGTTGCTGGCAATTATCCTGCTGGGCGGCGGGTATTTCCGCTTCATCGGGCAAAATTGGGACGAGTTTACCCTCTGGCATCCGGACGAACGCTTTTTTACCAGTATGACTTCCCAGTTGAATGGACCTCTACAATTTACAGATGACAGTATAGATCCCATTGCGCTGCAAAACGCGACCTGCCTAGAGCGCTATCCTGATACCGGTGGGATAGGTGGTTACTTCGATGCCCAATGTTCGGCAATGAACCCGAATAATGTGGGTCAAGGCTTAATGGCATATGGTACGCTACCTGCATTTTTGACTCGTTGGACTGCAGACGCATTGGCACAATTAAAAGGCGATCCAACTATCGCGGGATATTATGGCGCGCGCGGCGTTGGGCGGATTATCTCCGCCCTAGCAGAGATGTTAGTCATTTTGGCGACCTTTTTCATCGGGTTACGTTTACACGGTAAATGGGTCGGGTTATTGGCCGCTTTGTTATATGCCTATACTGTGTTTTCAATACAACAGTCTCACTTCTACACTGCGGATGCAGTTGCCGACCTGATGGTGGTGCTGGCGATTCTCGGTGCCGTTTGGGTACAGACAGATGGGAAGCTGAGTTCGTATATTTTTTGCGGTGTATTTTGTGGCATGGCATTGGCAAGCCGTGTAAATACTGCACCAGTTATCGGGCTGCTTCTTCTGGCGACAATATTACGTGGAATGCCTTTACTGGATGGGCGTTTGTCGTGGAATGAGCGCGGACGGATATTCGCGACTTGTTTTGTTGGAGTCACGGTTGCTCTATTTCTCACATTACTGATGTTTCGGTTGTTTAACCCTTATGCCTTTACAGGGCCGGGGTTTTTTGGCCTAAAGCCCAATTTTCGCTGGTTGCAGGATGTAGGTGAGGCTCAACATCTCGTTAGTGGTGATGCCGAGTCACCTCCAAATTGGCAGTGGGTGGCACGCACACCATATCTGTTCCCATTTAGCAATATGGTGCTATGGGGTATGGGTATTGGCTTAGGGCTAGCCGGTTGGGCTGGTTGGTTATGGAGTGGCTTGCGTTTGCTGCGTGGTAAAGCGGGTGCGATTCTCAATATCTTGCCGTTTGTTTGGATATTGGTTTATTTCGGGTGGTTGGGGCGCATCTGGGTAATGACGATGCGTTACTACCTACCGTTATATGCTCCGATCGCAGTGCTGGCAGCGTGGTTTCTGGTGGAACTGGTGCGCCGAGCGGATCGCGCGAATATCGCGTGGCGTAAACTCGCAACACGAGCTTTGCTGGTAGCTGCTGCCGGATTCACTGTTTTGTGGGCCACAATGTTTACCAACATATATCGCCATATGTTCGCTCCGGCACAGTCGACCAATTGGGTGGCGGAAAATCTCCCATCTGATTTCACGATGCAACTCGACGGCGTAAACGCACCACTGATCAACATTGATGTTTATAATCGTCCCGGCGCTGATGAAACGCCTGTTGAGCAAATTGCTTCACGCTACGAAGATGGGCAAGTATTTGTGCAGTCGTTTGTTGCGCCTGCAGATGGCACCGTTACCAAGGTATCGTCGTTGCACCTCGGTGATCCTGACGATAAGCCGGGTACAAAAGCCTTAACGGTAAAGATTAGTCTGCCGGATACAAACAGTGTCTTAGCCGAAGGAACGTTGACATCCGACTTTAAGCGAACTAACAATGCGCTAGGTGATGCTTACGATATTCCCTTGAGTGAACCTTTGCGGTTGAAGGCGGGACAAACTTATAGTTTTTCAATTCAGGTGACAGGGGGCGCACTCATCAGTTCCGGGCCGGTGGTCGCATGGGAAGGGCAGTGGGATGAGGTTTCACTACCTAAAGTATGCGTTATGCCGCCGGGATTTTCGATGGGTGGGGAGATGACCCCAAGCACAGTCAGTGTTAGTAATTGTGTTCCCCGCGATGTGTGGGGTGGTCAACTGATCCCGCAGCAGCTTCAAATTTATTGGGAAGACGATCCTAACAAACGCGCGGTGATGCAGCGTGGCCTTGATAACTCGGAATATCTGGTTATATCAACAAACCGCCGTTACGACTCGCAGTCGCGTATTCCTTATCGCTGGCCGATGACCATGCGCTTTTATGATGCGTTATTTAATGGTTCTTTGGGTTTTACACTTGAGAAAACATTCCAGGAAACTTATCAGCTTGGGCCACTGCGTGTTTCTGATCAATACCTACCGACTGATACTGGCCCGAAGTGGCTGAATGAATTTGAGGCTGAAGAAGCCTTCCATGTTTATGATCACCCGGCGGTCTTTATCTTCAAGAAGACCAGCGCCTATACCAAGGCCAACTCTGAAAAGATTCTAGACAGTGCGCCGTTGAACCGCATTGATACTGCACAGACACGAGTCAACTGTCCGGAAATATCGCCTACATCCCCAATTGCATATTACTGTGATCCCGAATTGGTGGGGGTGGTACCTCTTTATTCTTTGCAAGCCAGCAAAATCCCGACCGGATTGCAACTGCCGCCAGATCTGGCAAAGATGCAGTATAACAACGGCACATGGTCAGATCGTTTTCACAGCGCGAGCATCATTAACACACAACCGGTCGTCACCATCATTGCATGGTGGATTGCCATCATTTTGTTTGGTTGGGCTGTTTGGCCGCTACTTTTCACGCTGCTGCCTGGTTTGGCGGATCGTGGTTACGGGTTTGCCAAAGCGGCAGGTTTGCTCCTTGTAGGTTGGCTGGCCTGGTTTGTTTCCAGTGCTCAGATACCTATGTGGTCACAAGGCGGGGTATTGGCATCGTTACTGATTGTGGCTGCATTTAGTTTGGTGATGGGTTGGCGCAAACGTGATGATCTGGCAACTTACGTCCGCGAAAATGGACGGCGCTTGCTTTGGATTGAAATCATTACCCTGCTGGTGTTCATTCTGTTTTTGATTGTGCGGCTAACTAATCCTGACTTGTGGCATCCGTATATGGGCGGCGAGAAGCCGATGGACTTCGCTTATTTTAATGGTGTACTGCGGAGTACGGTTTTTCCACCGATTGATCCCTGGCACGCTGGTGGGTACATCAACTATTACTATTTTGGTTATGTTATCGTTGGTTCGCCAGTACTGCTGCTGGGAGTGATGCCCTCAATTGCTTACACGTTGATTATCCCAACATTGGCCGCACTAACGGGCATGGGTGCGTTTTCGGTTGCGTTTAATGTTATAAGTCGGTGGCAGGACAAGGTGAAAGTTGTCCCATCCCAACCTGTCATTATCCCGCAAGAAATGCCTATTGATTCAGCACTGATAGATGGACAAGTGGACCCGGCTACTTTTGTGCCGGAAGAGCCCACATTAATGGTTAAACCGCCGCCTGTGCCTGTTACTCAACGAGTACGGGTTGGAAATCCCTGGGTGGCAGGTATTGTTGCAATGCTGTTGGCTGTGGTACTGGGCAATTTGGGTACACCTCGTGTTTTTTTCGAAGAAGGTATCCTAAAATCCGGCGGGTATTTACAGCCGGGTCTTATTCAACAGCAATTAACACTAGAATACCATACACGGACTGGCGCTGAACCTACTGGTGCTGATCTCGACAAAATTGTTCAACAGGCAGTTGATGAGTCCACATCATTCGTGGCTAGTCTGGTGCGTGGCATGAAGGGCGGCATCAACAATGCGATGTCTCAAATCGCGCCTAATCGTTGGTATTGGGCAGCCACTCGTATCTTGCAGGAAACCCCCGATGGTGGTGGGCAGGCAATCGCCGAGTTTCCATTCTTTACCTTCCTCTATGGTGATTTGCATGCTCATATGATTGCTATGCCATTGTTGTTTATCGTAATGGCTTTTGTGCTGAACGAAGTGCTGACGGCTGGTGAAGATAAACGGGGTAATTGGGTATTGTTTTTGGCACTCGCATTCGGTGGGTTGACCGTCGGAATGTTGAAGGCGACTAATACATGGGATTGGGTGACTTTCCTACTGTTGGGCGTACTCGGTATTGGTTTCGCCTGGTGGATTAGTACAGCACGAATTACGCGGCGGTCAGTTCTTTCACTTGCGCTAAGGATCAGTATTTTTGTCGGCGTAGGTGTTCTGGCGGTGCTGCCTTATAGTACATGGTACGCTTCAGTCTACAGCCGTGCGTTGGTTTCAGAGCAGCCGCGCTCAGAGGTGTGGCGCTACCTGATTATCTATGGATTATTCCTGTTTTTGATTGTGTCATTGTTAATTTGGGATACCGTTCGCTGGTTGAAGAGTGTCTATGTGCGTTCGCTGCGAGGCCAACTTCCGCTGCTATTAGCCGGATTGCTATTGATTGTAGCGGTGCTGCTGGTAGCGGTTGTGCTGTCATACTTCCCAATACCCTTGACGATTACGCCAAGTGGTTCACCCATTCAACCGGCCCCTGTGGCCATTATAACTATCCCGTTGATATTGTGGATTGCATTGTTGTTTGTGCGGCAGGGACAGTCTCGTGAGATGCGATATGTGCTGGCGCTGGCTGGTCTGGCTATAAGCCTAACGCTGGCGGTAGAGCTGGTGGTATTGGATGGTGATGTCGGACGACAGAACACCGTATTTAAGTTTTATATCCAGGCATGGTTAATGTTGAGTGCGGTCGGTGGAGTTGCTGCCGCATGTCTCATTCAGAGTTCAGATCATTGGCCGGCTGTGGGTCGGTGGGTTTGGTATCCGGTTGGTGCCATTTTGGTGGCGGTGGCTGCTATGTACCCGTTAATGGCGACGCGCGGCAGGGCGCAGGACAGAATGCTTCCAGCGGGGGCGCAATCGGTGGCTGAAATTCCGTTAACACTCGATGGAATGGCCTACATGAAGTACGCCTCGCAATTCGATGCAGATCCCGATGTACTGGCGGCTAATCCGAATGTTGCTCCTTTTCCGCTGGATGATGATTACAACATGATCCGCTGGCTCGAAGAAAATGTAAAAGGTACACCAACTATTATGGAAGGGCGCGCTAGCGGCGAATATCACTGGGAGGGGCGTGTGTCCATTCTCACCGGCTTCCCGTCGCTTAACGGGTGGAACTTTCACCAACGGCAGCAGCGCACGTTTGATCCTTTGCCGCGTTTGGTCGAGCAGCGGGTGGCGAACGTCAATGCATTCTATGTGACTGGTGATATTCCGACTGCGTGGAGCATTTTGCAGCGTTATGACGTGGCGTATGTCATCGTCGGCGGCTTGGAACACGCTTATTATCCGGAATCGAGTCTGGCGAAGTTCGATAAAATGGTGACCCAGGGGCTTATGGATGTGGTCTATGAGCAAGGTACCACTAAGGTTTACAAAGTGAAGCAGGACAGTTTATTCCCATTGGAAGAGAGTGTGGCCGGTGGTATTTGATTGGTTCGCCCGCGAAGGTTGGATGGTTCTTAGCTGGTGGCTGCTCGTGACATTGGCGGGTTTGGCTGCGCTACCACTGTGCGCGCGTTTTATGGGTGCGCTGCCGGATCGCGGTTATACATTGGCACGGGCAGCCGGTTTGTTGCTCACTGGTTACATCTTTTGGATACTCGGCAGTCTGGGTTTTCTGCGAAATACCAGCGGAAGTATCATTCTTTCGTGGTTAGTTGTGTTGGCAATCAGCATCAGCGTTTATTTGCGCGGTGGCGAACGTTTTGAGTGGCGCAGCTGGTGGCGCGAAAATCGGACGGTCGTGATTGCCGGCGAACTCCTATTTATCGCGCTGTTTATTGGTTGGGCAATCATTAGGGCATACCAACCGGAAATCCGTTCTACCGAAAAACCAATGGATTTGATGTTCATCAGCAGTATCATGCGAAGTCCAGCCTTTCCGCCTAATGATGGTTGGATGGCAGGTTATTCTATTAGTTATTACTATTTTGGCTATTTTATCGCGGCTATGTTGGCAACTCTCAGCGGCATCAGCAGCACTATTGCTTTTAATCTGACTATTTCCCTTACGTTTGCCTTAACAGGACTCACGGCTTTTGGCGTAGCCTATAACCTGGTTCGCGCGCGTCAGATCTCGCGGGTAGTTTCGTCTGCTCGTGCCGCTATCGTTACGGGAATTGTGGCGATGATTATGGTCGTGCTGATGGGGAATCTGCACACAGCACTCATTGATATTCCTTATTCTACAGGAAGTATATCCGCCAGTTATTTGAAATTTTGGGATGTCCAATCGTTTGACAATCCGTTACCAGCTCCTAATCCGAATTACAACGGTACTATTCAATGGTTTTGGCCGAGCCGAATCCTAAAAGATTATGATCTGGATGGTACCGAAAGTGGCGTTCAGCCAATTGATGAGTTTCCGCAGTTTAGCTTTTTATTGGCTGATAATCATCCTCATGTGATGGGCTTGCCTTATGTGCTGCTGGCGTTGGGTTTAGGCGTCAATCTAGTACTCAAGAAACGGCGTCCGTCGTTTGGCGAGATTGTCTTTTATGGTCTGTGCATAGGCGCGCTCGTTTTCCTGAATACATGGGATGGCCCGATTTACATGTTGGCACTAGTGGGTGCTGATGGGTTGCGGCGAGTCATTAATCGGCAAGGTCGCTTAGAACAATCGGATTTCTTTGGGATGGCAGGTTTGTTAGGGGCGCTTTTGATCTTGACGGGCGTTTTCTATCTGCCGTTTCTGATCAGTTTCCGCTCGCAAGCGTCAGGTTTTCTGCCTAACTTAATTACACCGACTTATTTCCCCCAATTCTTTTTAATGTTTGGTCCGTTCCTGCTCATTCTGGTGTTTTTCTTACTGAATGAAATCCGATTGGGGCAACTGCGGATGAATTGGTTGCTGGCTGCGCAGACGGTGATTACGTTGGTGGTTGGTCTGCTAGTGGTTGTGCTGGTGTTGATTGTTGTTGCACTTCGTGTGCCGGAACTCTACAACAGTGTCATGCAGTTTGGTACACGTTTTGGTGGACTGGATAAAGTCCTGCCTATTATCGCAGAGCGCCGCTGGGTGACGCTGCCGACCACACTTTTGTTATTGGCAATGCTTATCGTTGTAGTAGCACGGGTTTTTCCCCGGCGTGGGAAATTCGCAGCAGGCGAGGTAGACCAAGAAGAACGGCAGATTGTTACCTATTCACCTAGTACCGGTATGGCCCTGGTGATGGTGGCTCTGGCGGTTGGCTTGACGCTCGTGCCGGAGTTTTTCTACCTGCGCGATAATTTTGGTGTGCGGATTAACACCATATTTAAGTTTTATTATCAGGCGTGGGTGTTGTTTAGCATCGCCAGCGCCTATGCCGTTTACGTAATGGTTTTCGACGTGCAGACCCGTCCGTCTATATCTGTTCGTATCGCCTTTAGTGCAGTTACGATTATTGTCGTCGGAAGTGGTTTACTGTATCCCATTTTGGGAAACTACACCCATTCAATTGTGGACACTCAACGGGCTAATCCCAATACCGTCACTGCTCCTTTAACATTGGATGGTGGCTATACCCTTGTTACTTCCAATGATTATCAGTCGATCATGTGCTGGCAGAAAGTAGTGGGTGATAAGCCTGTAATTGTCGCTGAATTAAGCGATGGTGCTTATAACAATCCGATTGTAAATGCACGTGTGTCCGGTTTGACAGGTGTACCCGACGTCCTGGGTTGGTCAAACCACGAACGTCAATGGCGTGGTACCACTTACGATGAGGCAGCGGGAAATCGTCAGGCTGATCTCGACACTTTGTACAAAGATGCTCGATGGGAAAATGCGCTGACTATTATTCAGCGCTACGGGATTTCGTACGTTTTTTATGGCAGTAGTGAACGTGAGAAATACGGAAGCTCAGGCGAAGAAAAGTTTATCGATCATTTACAACCTGTTTGTTCGGTGTCTGACAGCAGTGGAGCGCCTGCTAGCGTTTTCTACCGCGTGGATAACAGTTCAGTGATCGTGAATAACGAGTGATTACGTAGGCTATTGTAGGAATTGAGTTGATTTATGGATTCCATCCAGTCCTTTGAAAGCGTTCCCAGAGCGAGCCACTTTTTACCTCGAAAACTGATGGTTCGGGGTGAAGTCGTTGTTTATGTGGCAATTACGCTGCTGGCCCTGGTCTTACGTATCGCGCAATTGGATGTTGTGCCACTAAGTAACCATGAAGCACGGCAAGCTCTTGCCGCCTGGCGTGTTGTTTATCCCGAAGCCGCAGGTCGTTTAATTGTGCCGGAAAGCCCGCTGCTTTTCTTGCTGCATAATTTGACTTTTAGCACATTAGGCCCGAGCGAGTTTTCCACACGTATTTTTACGGTGTTGGCGGGTGTTTTGTTGATACTGTCCCCACTGCTTTTTAGTCGTTTATTGGGCAAAACACGGACACTAATTTTTGTTTTACTGTTGTTTTGCTCGCCTTCATTATTGGCAAACTCACGCGCTGACAGTCCGGTTGTATGGACAATGCTGGTGGCGGTTGTGGGGCTGTGGAGTTTGTGGCGTTACCGTGAGACTGGGCACAGCCGCTTTGCGATTCAATCGACTCTGTGTGCAGTCGCTATGATTTTTCTGACTGATCCATCTGGCATCGTTGTATTCTTATCACTGGTTTTAGCGGGTTTATTTTCAGTATGGTACCGCAGACACGCAGTTGATGAAGAATCGGCCGTAGAAGAGATCTTACCAGAAGGGCGCTTTAGTGCGTGGCCCTGGGCCGCCGCTTTACCAATAGCTGTGTTGATGGTTTTTCTGGTCAGTACAGTTTTCATGCTTTATCCGGCTGGTGTGAGCAGTGTGGGCGAGTTGCTCAGTACAGGACTAGGCGGATTGACAACGGCGCGTCCTTACCTGCCACCTTTTTTCGCATTTCTGGCAACGTTGTTTTACGAACCGATACTTGTTGTAATGGCAGTGGTAGCGGTGTTTGGTATCCTAACCGCAGATGAAGTCTCGCGAGAGGATCGTTTTTTACTCGGCTGGCTGATTTTCAGCATTTTACTTTCGCTCATTTATGCAGGCACGGGTACAGAACACACTTTGTGGCTGGTGCTTCCACTGAGTGCGTTGGCAGGCCGGGTAATCACTGAACTCGTTAATGGCGGTGGTCGTTTCTTTGCTCCCCGTTGGAGTCGTTGGTTTATCGCATTAGTAGTCGCCGCGCTAATGGCAATGATTAGTGTTCACGCTCAGTCGGTTGCACGGGCGCTGATGACGACGCCTGAAACCGCCTTACAGCAAGTCAACATCAATCCGCAGAACTTAATTGGCATTGTGATTGCGGTGTTACTGGTATTGATCGGCTATTTCCTTGCTTCCAGCGAATGGGGTGAAGGTGTTGCAGTACGAGGTGGTGTGCTGGGCGTACTGGTGTTTGTCATGATTACGAGCCTGGGCAGCGGATGGCATATTTCGGTTGATAATGCTGATAATGCCGTCGAGTTTTGGAGCCGTAATCCAACCAGCTACCAAACGGCTCAACTGCGTCAAACCTTGATTGAATTGTCAAATCGACAGACTTCTGGTTTTCCGGAATTAGCCATTAGTGCACTTGCACCGGATGATGGTGTGGTGGCATGGCTGTTACGTGATTTTTCCAATACGATTTTCATTACTGACCCATCTGCTGCTAAAGGGCAGGGCGTTGTTTTGCTGCCATCTACATTTGCTCAACCTGATTTGGGTGGAGCTTACGTGGGACATACTGTAGCCATTAGTAATGGATGGGATTTCCGCAGTATATCGATTTTGAATTTCCCCGCCTGGTGGTTACAGCGGCGTACGTTGACTGGCGACTTACCGTCAGATGCCGTCACGCTCTGGTTACGGCAGGACATTTACAATGGGGTTAAGCCGTTGATTCCGCAGTAAGGAATGATTAATGTTCCTGTGTATAAATTGTGGGATGAGCCACTGGAAGAGGGAATAGGATGCGTCATGAATCAGCAACCGGATGAAATCGCCGTTGTGATAAACCAGTGTTTAGCGGGGGATCAAACGGGCTTCGAGGCGCTATATGCTTTGTGTGCGCCGAGCATTTATCGCTTGTGCTATGGCTTGCTGATGAATCGCCAAGATGCAGAAGACGTTATGCAAGAAGCATTTGTCTATGGTTTTAAGAATCTGCATCGGTACGATGACTCTCGTGCGTCTTTCAAAACATGGTTGTACACCATCGCGTTAAGCCGCTGCCGTAATCTTTACCGGCGTGGCCGTTGGTGGAACATTGCCGGGTTGCTCTCCTTGGATTTGCCTGCTCCGCATTCTGATGCACCTGAGGCGCGACTGGCTGATCGTGACGCCAAAGTTGCTATTGAGCACGCGTTGTCGGTGCTTTCACCCCGTTTGCGAGAGGCGGTTGTCTTGCGTTATGGGCATAATTTAACATTCCGTGAGATGGCAGAAGTGATCGGTTGCCCTCAAAAAACGGCAGAAAGCCGGGTGCGTTTGGCGCACGAACAGCTGAGAAGTGTTTTGCAGCCAGCCAGTGAAAATTTGCTAGATGCGTTGCTAGGTGTTGAACTATCATCATGATTTCTTGCAAACAATGCCAGAAACACCTTATCGGTTACATCAATCATGAGCTATCACCGAAAATGCGTGATCAAGTCGCGCGACATCTTGATCACTGTGAAGTATGCTACCAGATTTATTTAGAGCACAAACAAGCCACGCGCGAATTACGCCGTGTTATGCCTCTGGTGGGTAACAATCGACCACCGGCGTTTGATCGAGTGTGGGCGGCAGCACGTTTAGATGCAGCGCGTCGTACCACCAATTATTATCCGCTGCGATATGGGATGGCGATGCTCGCAATTACCATATTGCTCTTAATCCCGTTTGCGCTTGGGCGGACGAATCAAGTATTGGCCGAACCGCCGACACAACCTGCGCCACTGCTTCGAATAACACCGAATGTGACTGCCGCTACTGAAGAAGGCGTATCCGTTGCGTTTGAGATCAGTCAGACGCCGACACCCGCCAAATTACCTGCAACTTTACCGCTGGATGCCATCAGTACACCCTGATTTGAGGACGTAATGGACGTAACACGACAAAACGATAATTTAACACTTACAGAATTACCTGCCACTGAAGGATGGCTCACGAAATCGTTCCAAATCAATTGGGAAACGACGGTCTATATCGTCATCCTACTACTGGCGATTTTCACCCGATTTTACAATCTTGGTACGCGGACGATGAGCCATGACGAGAGCTTGCACACAAAGTTCTCGTGGGATTTATACAAGAACGGCGTTTTCCAGCATACGCCTTTGATGCATGGTCCGATTCTATTCCACATGACTGCACTGGATTATTTTCTGTTTGGTGACAATGACTTTACGGCGCGTATTTACCCGGCGGTGCTGGGTATTTTGATGGTGATGTTCCCACTTTTGTTCAGGCGTTGGATTGGGCGATGGGCGTCGCTATTAGCGTCGGTGATGTTCCTCATATCGCCGCTCATTTTGTATTACAACCGCTATATTCGTGAGGATACGCCGTCCATCTTTTTCACTTTAATTATGGTGTATTGTTTGCTCATGTATTTAAATGGGCCTCCTAATCTCAGGCGAAAAGCTAGGTGGCTCTACGGATTTTCGGCGGCAATGCTGGCAAGTTTGGCGACCAAAGAAGTTGCCTTTATGTACATTGGCATCTTCTTCTTGATCCTGTTCTTGTACTGGCTTGTAAGGGTAGGGCAATACTACTGGCATTTGCCCGGGAAAAGTTTGTTTTACTTCCTGTCTATCACCGTCTTGTTGGGTGGTGTAGCAGCCCTCGCTTTTTATGTGATTGTTGGGGTTATACCTCTTTCAGCAACGTTGGCGCAGCCGGGAACTGCTGACTTTGTTAGTCTCATTAAGTGGTCGCTAACAGCAATTGTTTCTGTTCTGCTGGTCATAATTGGTACGATGTTATCGATGTCGAGGCGTGCCGAGGGGCGTAAGCCGTGGATGGATGTCCTGCCTATGTTGGCGCTGATTGTAGTGGTGACCAGCGTTCTACTGATTGTTGAAGAAGCCTCCCAAATTCCGAAAAACGCAGATGTACCCCCATTTTCAGCACTGCCGTTTTATGCTGAATGGGGATTAGCAATTATCGTCATTGTCGCACTGATAATTTCATGGCGAGCCGGATTATGGAAAAAGCTGCGGCGCTTCCCCGAAGTTGATTTGATGGTCATTATGGTGACGCTCATTTTACCCTGGGCGACACCGTTTCTCATGAAGGCCATGCACCCCAAGGATGTGACATCACTCCTTGACGTTGCCAACGCCGTTCAAAATGCGATCCCATTTATTCAATTTGACCTAACGCAAACTGGAATACAAATTGCGTTGGTATCCTTAACTGTTTGGCCTGCAATATTCATATCGATAACCATTGGGCTCATTTGGAATCCTAAGCGCTGGCTTATCTGTGTGGCTATTTTTCACGCATTGTTCCTGTTTTTCTATACGACCGTATTTACCAACTTATACGGCATCGGAACAGGCATGTTTGGCAGCTTAGGTTATTGGCTGCAGCAGCAAAGTGAACGGCGCGGAAGCCAGCCCCAATATTACTATTTAGGGCTAATCATGCCCTTTTATGAGTTTTTGCCTGTGATCGGTAGCATACTGGCCATGCTAAGCGGCATAGCGATTTTTTGGCAGTTCCGGCAGGCACGACTCGCGGCACGCGATCAACGGCAAATGGAAGCCTCACTGGCTTATAGTGGGGATGAGCTTCCCACCCTCAACACTTTAATGACTGACGACAGCGATAGTTCGATGCCTATTGAGCCGCTCCCTGTTTTACGGCGTAGAGGAAATGCTGACCCTGCAGAATGGTTAGGGCGGATGCCTTTCCTGATTTTTGTTTCGTGGTGGGCAATATTCATCCTAATTGCTTTTACACTTGCAGGCGAAAAGATGCCCTGGTTGGGTACCCATCTGACGACGCCGATGATTTTCCTGGCAGCCTGGTACTTTGGGCGGTTTTTTGAGCGTGTTGATACGGAAGCGTTCTTCAAGCGAAATTGGATGTATTTGCTGCTGCTTCCTCTATTCTTGGTGGCGTTAGCCCAACTTGTTGCGCCATTTGTATTCGGTGGACTCGGTGGACTTGAGCAAGTCCAGCTGACGAAAATGTTCCAGTGGATCGCCGGGATCGTAATCGGTGCTGGCGTCATTTACGCCATTGTCAGGTTGGTGATGCATACTGGATTTACGCAGCTGCGTGTCATGGTAGGCGTGGTGGTGTTTATCTCACTGGCATTTCTGACCTTCCGTTCTGCATGGATGGCTGCTTTCATCAACTATGATCTGGCAACTGAGTTTCTGGTTTATGCACACGGTGCGCCTGCCAACAAGCAGGTTGAACAACAGATTGAAGATTTAAGCAAACGAATCACTGGCGGAATGGATTTAAAATTCGGATATGATTTTAAGATTTCATGGCCGGGTGCCTGGTATTTCCGGAATTTCCCGTCGGCAACTGCTAAATTCTTGGGCGAAAGCCCGAGTCCAAAAGACATGCAAGATCAAATGGTGGTTATTGTCGGGGATGAAAATAAGGCGAAGGCGGTAGACGCATTAGCTGATAACTACTTTGAATTTGATTATCCGCGCATGTGGTGGCCGATGCAGGATTATTTCAATCTCACGGCAGATCGTATCATCAATACTTTAGATCTTACGAACCCCAATTCTGCTGCGATTAGGCAGGGTATATGGGATATTTGGTGGCGGCGTGATTATACGGCCTATGGTCAAGCCCTTCAGAAAGATTTCACTCTTACCAAGTGGCCGGTCGCTGACCGAATGTATGTGTTTGTTCGCAAGGATATCGCGGCGCAAGTTTGGAATTTGGGTGTTGGTGAAGGGCAAGCAGTTGCAGCCAATACACTGCAAACCAACCAATGTACAGCGAATTGGCAACCGCTCCAGGCGAACCAAATCTATGAGATCTTGGGACAAAATGCGTCACCTATGAATCACCCGCGCCAAATCGCCATTAACAAAGATGGACAGATATATGCTGCGGAAGAATTCAACCATCGCATATCCATCTTTAACTCCGACGGCAGCTATGTCAGCAGCTTCGGTCAGATGGGGCAGTTATATACCGAAGGCGATCCGTATTTCGGCAAGACAAGCGGTGCTGACAGCGGTGGTGTATTTAATCGGCCCAGCGGAATTGCGATCGGGCCGAGTGGCAATATTTATGTCTCGGATACGTGGAATTATCGCATTCAGGTATTTACGCCTGACGGGAAGTTCTTGAATAGCTGGGGCCAACGGGGTGAGTTTGGAGGCAATGCTCAACCAGAACCAAGCGATGGCTTCTGGGGGCCACGCGGTATTGCTGTTGACAGTCAGGAAAATGTCTATGTCGCTGATACTGGTAATAAGCGAATCCGTGTTTACACCAGCACCGGTCAATATTTGCGAGATATTGGTTCCGGCGGAAGTGATATGGGGCAACTTGATGAGCCAAGCAGCGTGACTATCAGTCCTGATAATTTGCTCTACGTCACCGACTATTGGAACAAACGTATCTCGGTCTTTACTTTGGATGGTGCGCCGGTAACGACCTATAAAGATGCCGCTGGTTTAGCCATCAACAGCTTTAAGGTTCGTGGTTGGCAAGAAGATCAAGGTAATCGGCCCTATCTAGCGATAGATGCAGCCCGTAAGCTGGTCTACATTACTGATCCTGACGCTGGTCGGGTGCTTGTATATAGTACCGATGGTAATTGCGTTGGTTCATTTGGTGAATTAAATCGCGAAACAACGGGTTTGAATGCCGGTCAACTCAACAGCGTTGGCGGTGTTGAGTTGGACGCGGCTGGCAATATCTATGTGGCGGACGCTGGTGCAGGACGTATACTGCGTTTTGCATCGTTCCCAGCGCCGGCAGTTGTGCAGCCCGCCGTTGGTAATGGCAGTGGTCAGCAGCAATCGAGCGGTAACCAGCAAGTCGACGGAAACAATGTTGAGGTCACCGTTGAACCTGTCGAAAGTACATTGGAAGTTACACCTGAAGCAACGGCAGCAGGTTAGTCGCATCCGGTACGGGACGAGACTTGTCATTTGTTCGGTCATGTGATAAAATATTTGTGTGTGAGAAAAGTGGGTAACCCCCACTTTTCGTCATTATTGTGCAAGTTGCATTGTTGGTTATCATCCCTCTTTCGATTATTTCGTGTATGATTAACCACAAAAATATGAGGCGTTTATCCCTTGCGAGGGGGATATGGTCAGGGGTATATGAAAAGCGAGTTTGAAATCGCGTTTGGTGAAATTACAGAGCTTCGGTCACTTCCACGTGATGTCGTGATGGAGGCATTGCAGAATGCGCTTGTCTCGGCTTACCGTCGGGATGTGGGTGCAAGTGCGGCACAGGCCGTTGATGTCAAAATTGACCCCAACACGGGCCGTGCGCGCATTTTTGTAGAAAAAGAGGTCGTCGAGGAAGTGATGGACGATCATACGGAGGTGACGCTGGAAAAAGCGCGTTACTTCGAGCCGGAATGTAACCTCGGTGACACTGTAATGGTGCAGCTTGAGGGTACAACCAAAAAGTTTGGTCGTATCGCGGCGCAGACAGCCAAACAGGTTATTCTGCAAAAAATCCGTGAGGCCGAGCGCCAATCATTGTACGACGAGTATATCGACCGTGAAGGCGATTTAATTACTGGCACAGTTCAGAGTGTCAATGCTGCGGTAATCACCCTGAGTTTGGGACGTGCGGAGGCTATGATGCCGCGCAACCAACAAATCCCGGGTGAACGTTATAAGCCACATGATAAGGTTCGTGCTTATCTATTTGAAGTGAAGAACAGCAATCGTGGCCCGCAGATTATTGTCAGCCGTAGCCATCGCAATATGCTGCGCCGGTTGCTGGAATACGAAGTTCCGGAAATCTATAATGGGCAAGTTGAAATCAAAAACATTGCGCGTGAGGCTGGCTACCGTTCAAAAGTAGCTGTAGCAGCGCTGCAAGAAGGTATTGATCCGGTTGGTGCTTGCGTCGGTATGCGCGGTATCCGCATTCAGAATATTGTCAAAGAGCTGCACGACGAAAAAATTGACGTGATTGAGTGGAACCTTAATCAAGAGCAATTTATTGCGAAGGCGCTTAGCCCATCGCGCGTCAGCGGTGTCTTCCTGGAAGATGATCCAGACGCAGGTCGTACCGCTGTGGTTATTGTCCCGGATGATCAGTTATCGTTGGCAATTGGTCGTGAAGGTCAGAATGCACGGTTAGCGGCTAAGCTTACGGGCTGGCGTATTGACATTAAGAGCGTTACTGAAGCTGTTTCAGATGCGCTGAATAACCTCGATAATCCTGCATTGGGCGACTTGAAGGTTCAGAACGCCACAATGATCGAAGATGTGCAGCGGATTATCGATAAGAAAAATGCAAACAAGACAGTGATGCCAGAAGAATATAATACACTGGCACGCTTCGCAGACATCGTGGAACGGCGTTTGTTAGCACGTCGCGACGCAGCTCGTCAGGCACGTGTAGCGGAAATCAACGCGGTTAAAGCAACGCTCCCGCAGCGCGCGTTTACACTCCCGATCACATCACTTGATCTTCCTGATAACATTATAGAAGTGCTGCAAACGCTGGAAAATGTCGGCGAAATTATGTGGCGCTTCCTCATTGACGAAGATCGCCTGCGTTATCTGCTGAAGGATTTGCCAGACGATTCTTTGATGCGCGTCCAAGCGGCATTGGATAAGATTGTTATTCCTGAAGGAGAAGATGAACAGCCAGAGGTCGAGGCCCAGGTTGAACAACTCGACGTCGCTCCGATTGTGGTTGCACCGAATATTGATGTCGACGGAGTTGAAGATGATGTCGTACCGGCAGGTGCATTTGGTGACGAAGATTTGCCAATTGAAGCACCGAAACCTGTCAAGCCCGCTGCTACCTGGAAAGAAAAACCTGTTGTCGTTGCTGCTGTTGCAGACGAGGAAGATGACGACGATTTGTTGGATAATAAGCCATCGGCAAAGAAGAAGAGCGAGAAAAAGAAAGAGCGTCTACAACGCCGCCAACTTATTTTCGACGAAGAAATTGGTCAGGTTATTGCTAAGCGCCGTCGTAAAGGCGGACGTGGCACTGACGAGTGGGACGAAGAATAAGTTCTGCTATGATGGCTGAACAACAGCAACGTATCAAGCATATCCCTGTGCGGACGTGTGTGGTTTGTCGGCAAAAAGCTGGCAAACGGGCGCTCGTCCGCATCGTCCGTACTGCGGATGGCATTCAAGTGGATAGAACTGGTAAAATGAATGGGCGCGGTGCATATGTGTGTGACCGCGAAAGTTGTTGGGAGAGGGTGGTGCAATCTGATGTACTGGCTCAGGCGCTACGGACACAAATAACTCATGAAGATCGTGAACGCCTACAACAGGCCAAGCCCCAAGCATGATGGGCGAGAATCATGAACCGACGATGGCAATCATCGCCAAACATCAATTAACCGCGATAGGTCCATGCTAAGCCTCTAATTGCTTTTCTGGCCTGTCGCTCCTTTATGTGGAGGTCAACGATATGGCACAGGAAAAGCAAGCAATTCTGCTCCCTGAATATGTAACAGTACGTGAATTAGCGGATATCATCGGCGCAAGCCCGATCGAGGTGATGAAGCGCTTGATTGCCAATGGCATCATGGCGTCTATCAATCAGCAAGTCGATTTTGATACTGCCGCAATCGTCGCTGAAGAAATGGGTTTTGAGGCCCAATCGGCTGCGGCAATCGCTGTTGAAGAAGAAAAACAAAAAGCGGTCGAAGCTCAGACGTGGCGTAGGAAATATGCCGAAGAAAAGCCGGAAAGCCTCGTACGGCGTCCTCCAATTGTGACTATTCTCGGTCATGTCGATCACGGTAAGACAACCTTGTTGGATACCATTCGTAAGTCAACGGTAGCGGCCGGTGAAGCAGGCGGTATTACGCAGCATATCGGCGCTTATCGCGTTGTCCATAATGGTCATCAAATCACATTCCTCGATACCCCCGGTCATGAGGCATTTACTGCCATGCGTGCGCGTGGGGCACAGGGTGCTGATGTTGCGATTTTGGTCGTTGCAGCAGACGATGGTGTGATGCAAACCACCCGTGAAGCGTTGAGCCACGCCCAAGCGGCCAACGTGCCAGTTGTAGTCGCCATTACCAAGACCGACAAACGTAACGCGAATGTCGAAAACGTCAAGAAGATGCTGGCCGATATCGGCCTGACTCCTGACGAATGGGGTGGCGATACCCTGGTTGTGCCAGTATCTGCCCAGCAAGGTACTGGACTTGATGATCTGCTTGAAGCTGTATTGCTGACAGCAGAAGACAAAGAAATTGTTGCCAATCCGAAGGCTAACCCGTCCGGCATCACGCTCGAAGCCGAAGTTAGCCCACATCAAGGGACAATGGCGACGCTTCTTGTGTTGAACGGGACGCTCAAACGCGGCGATACCGTTATCGCTGGTCAAGCCTATGGACGAGTTAAGGCCATGTTTGATGAGAAGGGCAATAAGCTGGAAGAAGCTGGTCCATCCACCCCGGTGCGTGTGCTGGGTTTGAGCGAACCACCGATGCCTGGTGAAACCTTTGAAACAACGAAGAATGATAAATCGGCACGTGTGATTGCCGATGAACGCAAAGATGCCACGGCGGCACGGCTCATTCGTCCGGAGCGCTCCTTCACACTTGAAGACGTCTTTGCTCAGTTTGAGTCTGGTAAAGCGAAAGAGCTGAGCTTAATCGTCAAGGTGGATGTTCAAGGATCGCTTCAACCCATTGTCGACGGTTTGAAGAATATCAGTGGCAACAATAAGGATGGCATTACTATCCGTATCTTAGCCGCAGATGTAGGTAATATCAGTGAAAATGATGTAAACCTCGCCAGTGCATCGGGCGCAATCATTGTCGGTTTTTCGGTCGCTGTTGATAATGCCGCTCACCGCACTGCCGACTCGATGGGTGTAGACATACGCCTGTACAATATCATCTACAAGCTGTTTGAAGACATTGAACTGGCCCTACAAGGTATGCTTGAACCCGTTTTTGCTGATAAAACGATTGGTACGGCTGAAGTACGCCAGATCTTCCGTATTCCGAAAGCTGGTACGATTGCTGGTAGTTACGTACGTGATGGTGAACTACGTCGTAATGCCAAGGTACGCGTCAAACGTGGCAACAAAATTATCGCCGAGAATCTAGGTGTTGCATCACTCAAGCGTGAAAAAGAAGATGTTCGCGAAGTTCGTTCTGGTTTCGAGTGTGGTGTCAGCCTGAATAACTTTGATGGTTTCGTGGTTGGCGACATGATGGAATTCTACGTCAGTGAACGCGTGAACTAACTAAATGCCCTTTTGGGCGTGATCGACCCGGCTATTCGGTAGGGGGAGAATTCTAAACCCCGTTAACAGGGGGCAAATGCCCCTTGTTTGTTGTAGTGGCAGGGTTGTAAAGGAGAGTAATGATGTCTATCAAACAAGATCGGATGTCGGAACGGATTCAAGGTATCCTCAGTGAATTATTGCTTCGCGAAGTTTCCGATCCTCGCTTACAACATATTACTGTGACTGAGGTAAAACTTGATCCTGAACTGATGTTTGCGACCATTTACGTGAATGCATTGGGCGATGAAAGCCGCGAAACACAAGTTATGGCTGGCTTACAGAGAGCAAAAGGTTTTCTGCGTCGTGAAGTCGGCAAGCGTATTCAGCTGCGAAATTCACCGGACCTAGTATTTCATTGGGATAAAACCCTGGCACGCGGTGAACGGATGCATCACTTAATCTCGTCATTGGATATTCCAGCAGCACCGCCAGAACCCGCATCCTCTGAGGTTGAAGATGACGACGAACTGGAATGAGGCTATAGATGTTGTTCGGAATGCGAAAACGATCTTAATCGTCACGCATGTGAATCCAGATGGTGATGCGATCGGGTCGCTTTTAGGGCTAACTATTGCTCTGCGCGAGATGGGGAAGCCGGTAGCTGCGGCTGTTGATGGTGGTGTGCCAGATTATTTACAGTATCTACCTCAGCAAGAAACCATTGTCTCTGATCTAAAACAGGGCCAATGGGAGTTGATGATTTCGGTCGATGCCAGCGATGAAGAACGCACGGGCGAGGCTGGAAAATACGGTCGAGAACATAGTGCTGCGGTAGTCAACCTTGACCATCATGCTACGAATACGATGTTTGGTAATTTGCATCTGGTCGTGACAAGTGCGGTAGCTGCCAGCGAAGTCGTTTACGATTGGCTTATCGCGTTTGATCATCCGATTTCGCAACCAGTAGCCACGGCGTTGCTGACCGGAATGGTCACAGACACTATGGGATTTCGTACTAATCATGTTGTACCACGCACACTTGAAGTCGCACATCAATTGATGTTGGCAGGTGGGCCATTAGTGGACATCATTAATCGAACGATGGTCAGTAAACCTATCAGCCATATTCTCTTATGGAAGCAGGTTTTTTCATCTGTCGAATATAAAGATGGTATTGCCTCCGCTATAGTCACTCTTGAAAACTTGAAAGCGGCTGAATTAAGCGAGATGACTGATGCCGGATTGGTTAGTACATTGGTTGCTGCCGACGAAGTGATGATTGCTGTTGTATTTAAAGTCGAACCTGATAATAAGGTCGAACTAAGTTTCCGCAGCAAGGCGGGTTACGATGTGGCAGCGGTTGCTTTTGCGCTCGGTGGTGGCGGGCATAAGCCTGCTGCTGGAGCGACGGTAGCCGGAACACTTGAAGAAGTCAAAGCACGAGTGATGCCAATGTTGCAAGCTGTCATTCAACAAGGAATACAGACGAGTGTCTGACATTTCCGGCTTCTTGAATATTAATAAACCGCTCAATATGACGAGTCATGATGTGGTTGCTAAGATTCGGCGCACTCTGAAAATTAAAAAAGTCGGCCACGCCGGTACACTTGATCCTTTGGCGACTGGCGTGTTGATAATTTGCGTGGGTGGCGCAACTCGCCTCAGTGAGTATGTGATGCACGCCACAAAGCGTTATCGGGCTCAAGTTCATCTCGGTGTGACGACCGATACATATGATGCGGAAGGTGCGGTCCTGCAACAGCAAGATGCCTCCCATATACAGAGATCTGACGTTGAAGCCAAGTGTGCCAGGTTTTTGGGCAATATTGAGCAAATGCCTCCCATGTATAGTGCTATTAAGCAGGGGGGGGAAAAGTTATATGATTTGGCACGGGCAGGCCAGACAGTTGAGCGTACACTGCGCCCCGTCAGGATCGATTCGCTTGAAATAGTGGATTGGTCGCCGCCCGAATTTACCCTGGATGTGGCATGCAGCGCAGGCACCTATATCCGCAGCCTCGCGTTTGACTTAGGCGAGGCATTAGGCGTTGGGGCATATCTTAGCGGCTTATCGCGGGTTGCAAGCGGGACATTTAAGCTCGAAAATGCTATCACCTTAGAGACTTTATTTGCTGCGGAAAATTGGTACCCATACCTAATTACTCCACAGGCTGCGCTTACCGATTGGCCGACCATTCAGCTTTCGGCTGCTGCTGCTGAACATATTTTGCATGGTCGCCCTATTGAGGCTGCACAGACTGATAGTGAATTGTCATTTGCATATGACCCAAATGGTCAATTGCTCGCTATCCTCCGGGCTGACTCTGGCCTCTGGCGACCACATAAGGTATTCTCAGATTAAGCTAACCATTTTCTGATAAGATCATCGGATTTTAGGTCATCCACACTTTACGGAATAACTATGACGCATCTCTATAGTCTTGCAGAAGCCAATTTGCATGAGCATTCTATTGTTACTATTGGTGTGTTCGACGGCGTACATAAGGGACACCAATATCTTATCAAACGCTTAGTAGATGAAGCCCACGCGATAGGGCAATTGGCCGTTGTATTAACGTTCTTCCCACATCCCGATGTCGTATTACGTGGGTTGCAGGGTCGTTATTATCTCACAACGGCTGAGCAAAAAGCCGAGTTGCTGACTGATTTAGGTGTTGATTGTGTGGTGACGCATCCGTTTAATGATGAAGTTCGGCAAGTGCGGGCAGCAGATTTCGTTGACCAATTGCTGAAAAATCTGAAGATGAGCGCACTGTGGGTCGGTTCGGATTTCGCGATGGGATATAAGCGTGAAGGAAATGTGCCATTCTTGCGTGAACAAGGCACACAAAAGGGTTTTACTGTTCACGACATTGATCTTATTCAGGGCAATGGTGGTAAGATCAGCAGCAGTCACATCCGGCAGGCTGTTGAAAATGGTGAGATGGAAAAAGCACGAGGTTGGCTTAATCGTGCTTATTCTGTTACGGGTGAAGTGGTTCATGGTGAAAAGCGTGGACGGCAAATTGGCTATCCGACGGCCAATACGGCTGTCTGGGATGAGCAGGTTTTACCCGCAAATGGCATTTATGCCGGATGGGCTTGGCTTGGCAATGAACGCTTTATGGCGATGACCAACGTAGGCGTGCGCCCGACATTCGACGGCAAAAATATCACCGTCGAGCCGTACTTGCTCGATTTCAACCGTGACATTTACGGGCATCAGCTTGAAGTATCGTTTGAAAAACGCTTGCGACCTGAAGCCAAATTCGACAACCTTCAAGATTTGATTGACCAAATCGGAAAGGACGTTGAAGAGGGTAGGGCATATCTGGAGTCACTGCCTGACTAATCCTCTTTTTTCGGCAGACGATAACCTAACCGCCGCATCAAATCTTCGTCCATGCGCCAATTTTTCAGAACTTTAACGCGCAGTTCGATGTAAACCTGTGTGCCAAGCATGTCGGCGAGTTCGGTTCGCGCTTCTGAACCAATCCGTTTAATCATGTCTCCGCTCTTACCGATGAGAATGCCTTTTTGTGAATCTCGCTCGACGTAGATCGTGGCGCTGATGTACGTCATCTTGTCGGAACGTTCTTTATATTCCTCGACTTCAACCGCAACAGAATAGGGGATTTCCTGTTCTGTGTTAAGGATGATTTTTTCGCGAATAACCTCGGCGGCAATAAAGCGCATATTGACTTCGCTAACCTGATCAACAGGATAGTAGCGAGGGCCTTCGGGCATTCCTTCACGTAGATAATCGACTAATTCGCTCACCCCATAACCCTGAGTCGCGCTGAGCAATATAGCCGCATCGTTATCGACCAAGGCGCCATAGAGATCGAGACGCGCCTCGCGTTTTTTCGCATCGACCAAATCAACCTTGTTGAGGGCGAGCACAACTGGAGTATCACCTCTAAACTCGTTCACGAGGGCTGCAATTTGTAGATCTTCTTTTGTAGGATCAACTGAAATATCCAATACCCACAAAATGATGTCGCCGTCTTTAAGTGCTTCTTCTGCCACCCCAACCATATATTCACCCAGCTTATGATGGGGTGTATGCAGGCCGGGTGTATCCATAAACAGAATCTGTGCTTTGGCTTCAGTATAGATGCCTAACTGCTGCCGACGTGTCGTTTGCGGCTTGGGACTTACTATGGCGATTTTTTGCCCTAATATTCGATTAATCAATGTGGATTTTCCGACATTGGGGCGGCCAACCACTGCCACTACGCCGGAGCGATGATCAGGTGGCAGCACATCGTCAAATACAGTATCGAGGTCGTTCATGATTTCATTTCTGCTTGCCATTCTGCAAGCGAAGCATAACGCGGTAAATAACTCAACAACCGGTCTGACAAGCCGGTTGTATCCGGTGCGATGAGGATAGTGGGCTTAGCTATTGGTTTCGTTCCTCTGGCATCCGTATACACTAATACCTCGGGAGGAACGGCCATATCGAGATTTCGAATGAGCATCATCTCGTCCGAGCCGTCGTTTAAATAGCCCATAACTTCGGAGCGTGGATAGAGATTACTGTGTTTTAATAGGAAATCCCACGCGTCTTCATTAGTCAATATTTCGCCGCGATCCAACACGAGTAACCCCGGCACAATTGAGATATGCAGCTTGCCCAGAAAACGCAGCCCATAGCGGACAACAAATGACCCATAAGCGATGGTTTCTTCAGATAACAAATCAACAGTCGTTAAAGCCTGCGTTTGACCAATTTGAATTATTGAACCCGTGAAATAATCACCAATCGGGTTTTGTTCTGGAATTGATCCTGTCACAGCTTAGTGATGAACCGCTGGGTGTGTTTCGGCAGCCGGGACAATCGCATGTTCATCGTGGGGTTCACTGTGTCCGTGACTACCATCATCAAGTGGTTGATTGATGTCGTCAAAATGTCGCTGAGGTTGTGTCAACCCGAACCAGCCAATTGCACCGATCAAGAACAGGCCAATGCCGCTGACGAAGGTCACAGAGACGGCGCTGCTGTCGGCAGCCGTGCCTTGTATTACACCGATGCCGAGTGCAATTAAGATCAGAATCAAACCGAGACCGGCAATCATTGACATCCCAAGTACAGCCGGACTATGATTCCAGCTAATCTTTTCGGAGACTTTCACAGTACGTTTCTCCCTAAGGCCCAAATCTGGGCGGTGACATGATATACACTGTTGTTTGAGGGTTATTATACCGCACTCAAGCTAATTTTTCTCATTGTGCCGTTAGAACTTGGGAACGTCAAGCCAAATTCAACGTCGTTTTAATGTCCGGTGCGCAACTGATTTGGAGCTGTTTACGATGACTCAAATAGAACGGGTTCTGCTCATCCGGCATGGGCAAACAAACTGGAATGTTGACGGGCGCTGGCAGGGCACGATACCTGTTGGGTTAAATGATGTCGGGCGGTCGCAAGCGCGTGCACTGGCGATGCATTTGGCGAAACGCCAGATCGGGTCTATCTATAGCAGCCATCTGCCACGCGCACTGGACACGGCTAAGGCTATTGGTGACACGGTAGGAGTTATCCCACAAACCGATGAACGGCTCCAAGAGTTTAACCTTGGCATATTTCAAGGCCTAACTAGAGAGGAAATCAATCTGCATTATCCGGATGAGTGGAATAAATTTGAAGCGGACTACTGGAATCACAGCATAACAAATGGTGAGTCGCGGCGTGTGCTTCAGGCACGAGCCCATGAAGTGTTTGAGCATATTGTGGCACATGCGCCTGGCCCGGAGGTTGTGATTGTGTCGCACGGCGGCACGATACGTATGTTGTTACTTCGGTTGTTTGAAGGAGCCCCTGAACTTAAGCATTTTCATGTTGAAAATACTTCATTGACCACCATTGAACGCAACGGCGATCGATGGCAATTGCATGAATTAGCGGTTGTACCTCATCTTTGAAGGTCGATTGTGACAAAAATCACCTATAAGTTGCCCCTTTTGTCGTGCGGTATTAATGGGAAGCTCCTTTAGAATGAGCTTTAGTAAAAATATACAGGAGCTCACTAAGATGACGGCCCAAAGCATTGAAAAACTCGCTAACCCTGAAGAAGTGGTGCCCAGTTATGTGCAGCACGATCGGCTACGCAATTGGGTTACTGAAATGGCTTCCCATTTGCAACCTGACAACATTCACTGGTGCGACGGCTCACAGGAAGAATATGATGCCGTTTGCAATTCATTGGTAGAGTCGGGTACTTTTCTCCGACTTAATCAGGAAAAGCGTCCCAATAGCTTTTTGTCTCGCTCTGACCCGAGTGATGTCGCTCGTGTCGAAGATCGTACTTTCGTATGCAGCCAAAGTAAGATTGATGCTGGCCCAACCAATAATTGGATGGAACCCACGGCTATGCATAATATCCTCGACGGTTTATTCGAGGGGAGTATGCACGGCCGGACTTTGTATGTCATCCCGTTTAGCATGGGGCCATTGGGATCGCCAATTGCCTATATCGGCGTACAACTGACTGACTCGCCCTATGTGGTTGCCAACATGCGTATTATGACGCGAATGGGCAAGAAGGTACTAGATGTATTGGGTACAGACGGTGCATTTATCCCTTGCGTACATTCAGTTGGCGTACCGCTATTACCGGGGCAAAAGGATGTTGTGTGGCCATGCAACAAAGACAATAAGTACATCGTACACTTCCCGGAAGAACGTGCTATCTGGTCATACGGTAGTGGTTACGGTGGGAACGCTTTGCTTGGAAAGAAGTGCCTGGCGCTGCGTATTGCTTCGACCATCGCTCATGATGAAGGTTGGTTAGCAGAACACATGCTCATTATGGGTGTCGAATCGCCTGAAGGTGAAAAGACCTATGTTGCGGCTGCTTTCCCAAGTGCATGTGGTAAGACCAACTTTGCTATGCTTATTCCGCCAAAAGCCCTTGATGGTTGGAAAGTGACAACAGTCGGGGACGATATCGCATGGATCAAGCCAGGTGCGGATGGGCAAGTCTATGCTATTAACCCCGAAAGTGGCTATTTCGGGGTAGCTCCAGGTACCTCCTATAAGTCCAATGCCAACGCTATGGAATCGTGCCGCGCCAATACCATCTTTACGAATGTCGCGCTGACAGATGATGGAGATGTTTGGTGGGAAGGTATGACAGATGAGACGCCCGCCCATCTCATTGACTGGACAGGGAAAGATTGGACACCCGATTGCGGACGCAAAGCGGCCCATCCAAATGCGCGGTTCACTGCACCAGCCTGGCAAAATCCGGTGATTGACCCTGAATGGGAAAATCCAGCAGGCGTGCCTATTAAGGCCTTCATTTTCGGTGGTCGTCGTAACAGCGTCGTGCCTCTGGTCTACCAAGCCTTTAACTGGTCATTCGGCGTCTACTTGGCAGCCACAATGGGTTCGGAAATGACAGCTGCTGCCGCTGGCACGATTGGGGAAGTTCGTCGTGATCCGTTCGCTATGCTGCCGTTCTGCGGCTACCATATGGCGAGTTATATCAATCACTGGTTGCAATTTGGTCGTGAAATCAATAATCCGCCGCGTATTTTCGGTGTCAATTGGTTCCGCAAAGATGCCGATGGCAAATTTGTATGGCCGGGCTTCGGTGAGAATATGCGTGTGCTGAAATGGATTGTCTCACGTGCGCATGGTCATGCAGTAGGTGTGGAAAGCCCGCTCGGACGTATGCCGCGTTACGAAGATTTGGACTGGACCGGTCTTGATTTCAGCCGCGAACAATTTAACAATGTGATGTCGGTTGATCGTGATCTGTGGTTGCAGGAAGTTCTCTCGCACGAAGAACTATTTATCAAGCTCTATGACCGTCTACCAAAAGAGATGGTTGCCATACGAGAACTGATCCTCTCTGGGCTCTGGCGCTCACCGGCTCACTGGGAAATTAGCCCTGAGTGAGTTGTAAGCATAGCCCGAGAAATCATTGAGCAAACATTAGGGCGGCCTCTATGGTCGCCCTTTGTTATGTTATAATCTACACGCGAAATATATCTAAATGGAGAAGAATAGAATGGCTCGCAGCAAAGTTACTATTGTCGGCGCGGGTAACGTGGGTGCGACATGCGCCCACTGGATCGCGACCCGTGAATTAGCAGATGTCGTTTTGGTCGATATTGTTAAAGGTGTCCCACAGGGCAAAGCTTTGGACTTGCTTGAATCCAGCCCTGTTATGCGCTTTGATTTGAAAATCACCGGAAGCAATACCTATGAAGAAACTGCAAATTCAGATGTTGTCGTTATTACAGCAGGCGTTCCTCGGAAGAAAGATCCGGTTACTGGGCAGTTTCCGAGCCGCGATGATTTGGTGAAGACCAATCAAAAAATTGTTGGTGAAGTAACGCGTGAAGTCGTCAAGTATTCACCCAATTGCGTCATCATCGTCGTGTCGAATCCGCTGGATGCGATGTGCCATGTGGTACTGAACGAGAGCGGTTTCCCGTCAGAACGCGTCATTGGCCAGGCTGGTTCACTCGATACCGCACGTTATAAAACCTTTATTGCTCAAGAACTAGGTGTAAGCATCCGTGATGTGCATGGCATGGTGTTGGGTGGACATGGCGACACAATGGTGCCACTGCCGCGCCATACGTCGGTCGGTGGGATACCTGTGCGTGAATTGATGGCCGAAGACAAGTTGCAGGAAATCATCAAACGCGCCCGTAACGGTGGTGGTGAAATAGTCGGTTTAATTGGCGTGAGCGCCTGGTATGCCCCTGCGGCTGGTGTTGTAGAGATGGTTGAAGCAGTGGTTCGTGATCAGAAACGTGTGATCCCATCTGCAGTATTGTTAAACGGACAGTACGGTTATAATGGATTATACATCGGTGTACCCGCCGTGTTGGGTGCAAAAGGCGTTGAAAAAATCATTCAGATGGAATTGAACGACGAAGAAAAAGGAATGTTGGAAATCAGCGCCAAAGCCGTACAAGATGTAGTCGGTATTCTGGGATACTAGACCTACAGCAAATTGTATTTTAATATAGGGGCGATGATGATAATCTCGCCCCTGTTTGAAGTCAGCTTTGGATATTGAAGAGGTGATATGTCCCGGATCATTGATTTGAATAGTGGTAAGGCAATGGTCATCACCGATTTACACGGTGCATGGGATGCTTATCTCCGGCTTCGTGACTTGTTTTTGGAGAAACTGGGTAAGAGCGAAGTCGATTTTTTGTTGATTTGTGGTGATCTTATCCACAATGAGGGCATGGAAGAAGTTGATGCCAGCCTCGACATGCTACTTGATGTAATGGCCTTGCAGGCCGAACTAGGCAAAGATAAAGTTATAATGCTGCTCGGTAACCACGAGTTGCCGCATATTTACGGCCTTACGCTGGCAAAAGGCTCGGTTGAATTTACCCCACGGTTTGAAAGTGCATTATCGCGGCTTGACCAACGCTATAAAGTGCTGGTTAAGCGCAAGGAAGTCCGCGCGTTTTTGGCGAGCTTGCCGTTTTTTGCCCGCACCAAAGGCGGTGTGCTGATTACTCATGCAGGTGCTGCTTCAGATGTGACTTCAACTAAACATGTTGAACGCTTACTAACTTTAGAGCATGATGATTTGATCGGCCTAGCTGACCGTGAGCTAAAGAAGTTTGATATTGGCAGCTTACAGCGTGGTTATTCGCATTTTACGGGTATTCCCTACGATGAGCAGGCTAAGCATTATCTGGCTGTCAGTGGCACAGCGGACCCACGTTATAACGAATTACTGCGCGTTTTGTTTCTGAGTGGTCAAAATACTGATTTTGATTTGATGTGGAATACATTGTTCTCACAGAATGAATTGGATGTTGGCGAATCAGCTTATCTCAAGACTCTCAAAAATTTCCTGAGTTACTTTAGTACGGTTACTAAAACTGAATTACGTGTTTTGGTATCGGGCCATATTAGTGTAAAAGATGGCTATGCTGAAATCGGTAAGCAGCAGCTTCGGATGGCAAGCTGTACTCACGCTTTCCCACGCAAATCAGCGCGTTATCTGATTTTGGATTGTGAGAAAACCATCAATTCCACCGAAGATTTGCTTCCTGGTTTACAACACGTCTTTGAAACCGGCGATCAACCTGCGACTTCGGCTGCTGCCACTAGCGTCGCCCCAATGAAATCAGCCTGACCTTTCACAAATTCCTCGACAGCCATGGCTTTACGCCCCGCCAACTGGATTGTCCTAAGGCGTAATAAGCCCTGTCCTGTACCTACGGCAATACCTTCTGCGGCGTTGACAACTTTCCCCGGTGCTGCTGAGCCTTCTACGATACTGGCATTTAGTATTTTTAGTTGTTGACCATTGAAAAAGCTAAATGTTCCCGGCCATGGCGTGAATGCTCGAATCAATCGCTCGATAACAACAGCTTCTTGTGACCAGTCGATATTGCCTTCTTCTTTTCTCACTTGCGACGCAACCGTGATACCGGCTTCTGGTTGCGGTCGCGGCAATATCGTGCCGTTTAGGTACCCGGGTAAAGTTTCCATCAGCAGTTCCGCGCCCAAGACCGACAGCTTGTCGTGTAAAGATTCGCCTGTTTCATTGGCTGAAATCGGTATAGAGCGCATCTTTAGCATTGGCCCTGTATCTAGCCCCGCATCCATCTTCATAATCGTCACGCCGGTTTCGCGATCACCTGCGCGGATGACAGCTTGAATCGGCGCTGCACCGCGCCACCGTGGTAGTAACGAAGCGTGAACATTGATGGAACCGTACTTCGGAATATCCAGTACGCTTTGTGGCAGAATCTGTCCGAAGGCCGCGACCACGTAGACATCAGGCTGCCACTGCTTCAACTCTGCGATGGCTTCTGGTCGTCGCAGGCGTTCCGGTTGGAAGACCGGGATGTGATGGTCTAGCGCAACTTGTTTTATCGGCGAAATATGAATTTGTTGTTTGCGCCCAGACGGACGGTCGGGCTGTGTGACGACACCAATGACTGTGTAATGCTCAACGAGACTTTTCAAAATAGGGACTGCAAAGTCGGGTGTTCCCATGAAAACAACTGTAGTCATGTGGTCGCTCCATCAGGGGTTGTTGTACTGCGTGTCCTGAGATGCTAAACTGTGCATTCTAAACAAGCAGTGGTATGGTATCTAAACGTTTTAACAAAACATTATTCTAATCGCTGGATGCACGTGTGTCTACATTATCAAAACGCTGGGTCATTGCCTCTCCTGTATCGCCTGAAATCCTCAATCACTATTCGAATATGGGGAACGTACTGGCACAAGTTCTCTATAATCGTGGCTTTACTGATACATTCGAAGCCGAACATTTCTTAAATGCGGATATGGATCTTTATAATCCTTTCCAGATGAAAGGGATTAACCAGGCAGTAGCCCGTATTCGGCAGGCGATTAAGTTCCGTGAGCAGATTATTGTCTATGGCGATTTTGACGCGGATGGCGTGACTTCCACGACTTTGTTGGTACAAACTCTTACCGCACTTGGCGCTGTCGTCAAACCCTATATTCCACATCGTGTTGACGAAGGTTATGGACTGAACAGCGAAGCGCTGTTGCGACTAGCCCATGAGGGCGTAAAGCTCATCATCACGGTCGACTGTGGTATTCGTTCGGTTGATGAGGTTGAAGACGGCAAATCAGCTCACCTCGATATTATCGTTACGGATCATCATACGATTGGCCCCGAAATTCCGAAGGCTCTAGCGGTCATCAATCCTAAGCAGGAAGACTGCAAATACCCTGAGGATATGTTGGCCGGGGTAGGGGTGGCTTTCAAACTTGCGGACGCATTACTCCGTGTGGCAAAACAGAATCGGCAGACTCCTTCTTTAGAAGCTGAAGATTTGCTTGATCTTGTCGCTATTGGTACGGTGGCGGACCTTGCTCCAATGAATCGAGCGGAAAATAGAGCCTTAGTACGACGAGGTTTGGAAGTTATCAATAAAGCCAAACGCCCCGGCGTACAGGCGTTGCTGGAAGTTTCAGGTGTAAAACCGGGCACTGTCACGGCAATGAATATTGGTTTTTCGCTCGGCCCGCGCATAAATGCGGCAGGTCGACTCGAAAGTGCTATGATTGCCTACCATCTTTTGTCCGCTCAAGATTACCCAACCGCGTTGCGACTGGCCGAACAGTTACAAAAATTGAATATCGAACGTCAGGATTTAACTCGTGCGGCACAAGAAGTTGTGCGAGAACGGGTAGAAGCCGAACGCAGCGATGCTCCGCTTATATTTGCTTCTGGCGAATTCAGGGCGGGTATAGTTGGTTTGGTGGCTGGCCGTTTGACTGAAGAGTATTCGCGCCCGACAGTAATCATGGAAGCTGGCGAAAATGAAAGCCGTGCCTCCTGCCGCAGTATTCCGCAGTTCGACATCACTCATGCGCTTGACCAATGTGCCGATCTTTTGGTTCGGCATGGTGGACATGCACAGGCGGCGGGTTTCACCGTGTTGAATAACAATATTCCCGCTCTAAAAGCTAAATTGATGCACTTAGCAGATGATATTCTTGCAGGTCAGGATCTACGCCCAATACTCGAAATTGATGTTGAAGTAGACGCACGAACACTTTCTGAAAAATTAGTCTATGAATTAGCGCGTCTGGAGCCGACGGGTTACCACAGCTCATCACCTGTATTAATGTCAGCAGATTTGCGTGTCCTTGAAGCACGAACAGTGGGTAAAGAAGGGCATCACCTCAAATTGAAGTTAGCGCGGGCAGGGCAGCCTCCATTAGATGCCATTGGTTTTAATCTGGGTGATTGGGTTAATCGGATGCCGGATCGCGTCGATGTCGCTTATCAGCTTGAAATGAATGAATGGAATGGCAATCGTAGTTTGCAGTTGAATATGCAGGATATTCGTCCGGCAGGCAGTGAATAATGGTTGATGTGAAATCGAAACTTGGGCTTTCTAGCTTTCTGGTCGGTTTGAGCCTTTGTTTTCTACTGCTCGGCGTTCGACTGGCAGCGCAGGATCTAATACCGTCTAATCGATTCGGTGTAGTCGAAGGTTTTTGGCTACCCGATACTGTTTGTGAACTTGGAGCAGGCTGGGAACGGATCATCTTTGACTGGTCACAGCATCAACCTAGTGGACCTGAAGATTGGTATACGCTCAATGTCGATGATCGCTGGTTGAAAGCTGCCAAAGAATGTAACCGGGAAGTTGTCGCCATTTTTAAGCATACGCCTGCATGGGCAACGGATGGGACACCTGGTGCCGGTGTGCCGCGCGGCTTATATTTACCAGTTGACGATCCCAATAACCTATGGGCGCGCTTTGTTCGTCGTAGTGCAGCGTATTATGCACCACGCGGTGTCAAACGATTTATCATCTGGAACGAGCCTGATATTACTCGCGACACCTATGGCTTTGAATTTGAAGGCTCTATTGACGATTACTATCAAATGTTGAAGGTCGCCTATTTGGCGTTGAAGGAAGGCAATCCAGAGGCCGAAGTCTTGTTGGCTGGCACAACTTATTGGCATGATGTCAATGCCGGTCGGCGATTGTATTTGGATCGCTTATTGGAGCGTATCACCAGCGATCCCGAAGCTCAAGCACATGGTTACTATTTTGACGTTGCCAGCCTGCATATTTATTTCCGTACTGAAACGGTCTATGATATTGTGCGGCAGATGCGCCAATTGCTAGACAAATATGGCCTAAAAGACAAGCGCATCTGGATTAATGAAATGAATGCGGGGCCGACCGATGATCCACTTTGGCCGGTCGTTCGCCCGCAGTATCAGATTAATCTGGAACAGCAGGCCGCTTTCATTGTTCAGGCGACCGCTTTAGGCTTGGCCGCTGGTGCGGAGCGAATTGCAGTTTACAAATTCTATGACTGGAATCTACCGCCCGGTGATGAAACGTTTGGTCTTTTACGAGCAGATGGTTCACGGCGTCCGGCATTTGATGCCTGGAATATGGTAATTCACCAGTTTAGAGATGTAAAACAGGCCAAGATTGCACGGACTGAACATGCCGAAGCTGTTCAATTGACGCTCGCTGATGAGAGTTTGCTATATGTCTTATGGGCGCGTACAGCTGCTGATGTAAATCTAACGGCTGCCGCGTCTAATGATCAGATAGCGTTGATGGATCAGTACGGGCATAATCAGACGATGGTCGTCGATACAAAAGGTCAACTCGTGCTGGCGCTAAAAGGCGCACGCTGTGATAAGAAAGATGGATGTGCTGTGGGTGGTGAGGTTCAGCTTATTCATGGTTCGCAGACTACCCTACAGGAAATAACGTCAAACGGGACAGTTGAAATTAAGTTTGAGTAAGTCACAAGAGAGGTCGTAATGTCATCAAATGGTCATGGTGCGCCAAGCAGTAATGGCAGTGGTTCAGCAGGCGTCAACGAACACGGCGAATTGAGGTTTTCATACGGTGGTCAGGCCGTTATCGAGGGTGTGATGATGCGCGGGGCGCACAATGCTGCGATTGCCGTTCGCGACCCGAATGGTCAAATCGTTGTCCATGAGCAGCCGTTGAATGCCACGTTGTATCGCGGTCGCATCGCAAAGACGCCTTTCTTGCGCGGAATCGTCGGCTTGTGGGATGCCTTGGGCTTGGGTACACGCGCCCTCATGTGGGCAGCGGATGTCGCCCTGGGTGAAGAGGAAGAAGTGAACTTTAATGGCCCAATCGGCTGGGCGACGATTGCCTTTTCTCTGGTATTGGGTGTTGGGTTATTTTTCTTACTGCCGACCACACTTGCGACCGGTATTGCTCGGTTACTAGGTTTATCCCATGATGGGACTGCTGCCATTGGATTGAACGCTTTCCTAATCAATTTGATCGAGGGTGCGGTTCAATTAACACTCCTAATTGGCTACATTTGGGCCATCGGTCGTATTCCAGATGTCAAACGTTTGTTTGGTTATCATGGGGCGGAACATAAAACGATTAATGCTTATGAAGCTGGCGCCGAATTAACGCCAGAAGTGGTTACCAAATATCCGATTGAACATCCACGCTGTGGTACGGCATTTTTACTCACAGTTGTATTTGTTAGCGTATTTGTTTTCTCGTTGCTCGGTCGTCCGCCGTTCCTGCTGCTGATTCTCTCGCGTATCATATTTATTCCGCTGATCGCGGGTATCGCTTACGAGTTGCTGCGCTTTACTGCACGTAACATCAACAACCCCATCATCCGCATCATAGTGAAGCCTAATTTGGCACTCCAACATTTAACGACTCGTCAACCTGACTTGCATATGATTGAGGTGGCTATCGTGTCATTTAATCATGTGCTAGCATCGGAAGGGTTGCTCAAGCGTGAGGAACTGACAATTCCAGAACCTCGGCCAGAAGCCGTATCGCCGACTTTAGCCGGAGCCGCTGCAAAACCCTAAGTTTGCTATTGATGGCAGGCACAGACAATTCAAAACAGAGGCCCAAAAGCCTCTGTCTTTTACACCATCAAATATGACCGAATAATAAGTGTCAGCAAACTGGCCGCTGTCACTTATCATCTGGGCTAAACTTGCAACATATAACTATTTATTAATTATCCAAGGCTGGATACCAAATTGCGGAGGTTGGTCATCATCTTCATCAAGTTCTGATGCAAAGTACGACCATAGCGCATCAGCTTTTTCAGGGTATTTTTCTAGCCACTGCGAGGGTTTCATCAATCCCGCTTTGTAAACGACTTCCGAGTAGTGCCGTAATTCCTCGGTCATGCCTGCCTTCGATGCAATATGCACATTTATTAGCCGGATCAATCGACTTCCCAATTGGGTAAGACGCTCGTTTTCCACAAAAGTTGACATGCTAAGCCTGTTGGATAACTGCATCGGTCATCCAGCAGTCGCGGTAAGGGTCTTCGTCTTGTTTGGAAAGAACGAACGCATAAACGGCATTTTCGCCATGGGTGTGGATAATTCGTACTGCTTGCTGTGCAGTTCGGCCTTTAACGACCATCAAACCAAATTCTGCGCGTTCAAAACCAATTAGCATGCTATAAGCAGGTGTTTTCACCAGCTTGATAAAGTTGCCAATCGGGCCGGTGATTATTTTATTGCCTGGAGATGCAAAATTGAAGCAGATGCGGATACCTGTATTGTCGCGGGAAAGATCGTTATTTTGCAGACCCTCAAGTTGAATTTTGACAACTTTATCAGGTGTTAGCTCCGGATTCGGCTGAATTGCTGCAAGCTGTTGATAATGATAATCCATTGCTGTTATGCTGCCTTTCTTGCCCAAACCATATACAGTGGGTCAGCTTGTGCGCTCAAGTTCGTCCGTTTGCCTAATAGCTGAAAGTAGTGTCCGACAAGCGCGATCAGTTGCCGATCATTTATATCCTGTCGTTCGAACAAGTCGGCTGGAAAGTCGTCATCTGTCATTACTGACTCGCTAGAATAATTCATTCATGAATGCTGATTGTAGGCAATTCATTTGAGTAATTCATGAGTATGCCTTACTTTTCCGCTGCCATTCTCTTCAACTCGTACAATTTGGTCAGCGCCTCAAGCGGACTGAGACTATCAACCTCAAGCTTGCGTAATGCTTCGAGTGCCGGGCTAGTCGGTTCAGCAAACATTTTGAGTTGTCCCGCTTCTTCACTGGCTCTCTGTTTAGGAGAGGGGGCATGGGCGGGAATAGCTGTCGGCAATTTGAAATCACTGCCTTGCGATTCAAGATGATGTAGCAGTTCACGGGCACGTTCTACCACCGGGCGTGGCATCCCTGCCAATTGCGCTACATGAACCCCATAGCTTCGGTCTGCGCCACCTGGAATAACCTTATGTAAGAAAATAATGTCTTCACCTTCTTCACTAACGGCGACATTAAAATTGCGCGTGCGTGGAAGAATATTCGGCATCTCGGTTAGCTCATGATAATGTGTGGCAAACAAGGTGCGGCAGTTCAGTCGGGGGTTATTGTGAATGTGTTCGACCACCGCACGTGCAATAGCAAGCCCGTCATAGGTGGATGTACCACGTCCAACCTCGTCGAGTATTAAGAGGCTGCGGTGACTGCTGCCCGACAATAACCGAGCTGTTTCTACCATCTCAACCATAAATGTACTTTGACCTGCATGAATTTCATCCTGTGCGCCAATGCGGGCAAAGATGCGATCTACCATCCCGATAGTCGCTTCATCTGCTGGCACAAAACTACCGATTTGCGCCAGCAGTGTGATAATCGCAACCTGCCGGATATAGGTCGATTTACCAGACATGTTGGGGCCTGTAATGATGTGAATGCGTGACATACTATCGAAGTGTGTGTCGTTGGGTATGTAGCGAATGCCATCATCCAATAGTTTTTCAACCACTGGATGTCGTCCATCTTTAATCACCAGTAAATCATCATCAGTCAGAATTGGACGGATATAACCTTCGCGAACCGCTACTTCTGCGAGCGAGAGCAGTGCATCCAAGTGGGCGACCGCCCGTGCTGTTTGGAGCAGTCGTGGCGCAGATTGTGCAATCTGCTTGCATAGATCCTCGAATAGCTGACGTTCTACCTTCAAGATTTCTTCTTCGGCGTTCAACACCAGCGTCTCATATTCTTTTAGTTCAGGCGTGATATAGCGCTCGGCATTCACCAAGGTTTGCTTGCGGATGTAGTCCGAGGGCACTTTCTCCGTGTTGGCGTTACTGACTTCGATGTAATAGCCGAACACTTTGTTGAAACCTACTTTGACGCTGGCAATACCTGTTCGTCGCCTTTCCTGTGGTTCGAGGTTAGCTATCCAATCACGGGCGTCGCGGGTAGCATTTAGAATATCGTCGAGTTCCTGGGCATAACCCGGCCGTATAGCGCCAATGGTATTAAGTACGGCTGGCGGCTCGTCATTGATGGCGCGGTTGACATGATCGCTGACATCATCGCAGGCGTGCATGGTTTTTATCAGCGCTGCCAGGGACGGAGTAGGCTCGATCAACTTTTGGATGTGAGGGACAATTTCTAAACTGGCTTTCAAGCCAAGTAAGTCGCGTGGACCAGATCGCCCTACAAGTAAGCGATTGGTGAGCCGTTCTATATCTGAGATGCCTTTCAGGGCAGTGCGGAGTTCAGTTCTTAAGACTTCATCGGCGGCTAATGCTTCGACTGCGTCGAGCCGTGCATTCAGGCGGCTGAGTTCGAGCAACGGTTGGCTGATCCATGTGCGTAGAAGCCTTGCTCCCATTGCAGTTACTGTGCGGTCAAGTGTGCTGAGTAAACTCCCCTCGACTTTACGGCTGCGAATGGTTTCGGTCAGCTCAAGATTGCGGCGTGTAAAGGGATCAAGCACCATAAAGCTGGCGGTCGAGTAAGCGCGGATGGTGGTGAGCTGCGCTAAGCTGCTGCGTTGTGTGTCCCGCACGTACTGGAGAACTGCTCCTGCTGCCCGTACTGCGGCAGGCATTTCGCCCAAACCGTATCCATCAACTGTGCGTGTACGAAAGTGTTGCGTCAAGGCACCTTCGGCGTTTGCCTTTTCAAAGCGCCAATCGGGAACGGAACTCAAATGGATGCCCTGTGGTAATGACACGCCACGTTCGACCCATGAGGTGGGCATAATCACTTCACGCGGAGAGAGGCGCGCAAGTTCTTCTAAAACTAGTACGCCTGCATTCTCACCCTCAAGTTGGGTCGCTGCAAATTCACCTGTTGAAATATCCACATAGGCTAATCCGGCACGCGTCCATTGTCCACTTGCGACATCACCCATCGGCATGATGCCCATCAGATAATTCGATTGATCTTCAACCAGCAATTCGGGTTCAATCACAGTTCCGGGGGTAATGACTCTCGTGACTTCACGTTCAACAATACCGCGCCCATCCGGTTCGCTCATCTGCTCACAGACCGCGACGTGGTAGCCTTTTTCGATCAAGCGCGCAACGTAGCCTTCCAATGCATGGTGGGGAACGCCTGCCATCGGCACACGTTCTTCTTTGCTTACAGGGCGACCTGTAAGCACCAAATCGAGTTCGCGCGCGGCGACCTCTGCGTCGGCATCAAATGTTTCATAAAAATCGCCTAGTCTGAAAAATAGGATACAATCGGGATATTGTTTTTTGATGTCAAGATATTGTTGGCGTAGCGGTGTAACACGCGCCATAAAGATAGTCCTAATGTTGTTATGGGGTCTGAATGAAATTACCCTGTAATTTTAACGAATCTTGAACATCCGTTCAACTACAAGCGCTTATCATACTCGCTAAAACTGAATTCAGGAGCATATTTTTTCATGTCCGAAGCAATTATTGCGGTTGATTTGGGCGGTACACGCATCCGTGCAGCACGTCTGAATCAAAATCTAGATATTGAAGCCCGCGAGGAAACTCTAACTGAAACCGAACGCGGACTGGATTATACCCTCGAACGTTTCAAAAGTATGGTGCGGTCTGTTTGGCCGACAGACGGCACACCGGTTACTGGAATTGGGGTCTCATCGCCAGGCCCATTGAATCCGATTACGGGTGTGATCGTCGCGCCGCCTAACCTCAAAGGCTGGCACAATGTTCCCCTGGGTGACATTTTACACGAGACTTTTGGCGTCCCGGTTTATATTGGAAATGATGCAAATGTCGCGGGTTTAGCCGAGACGATTATGGGTGCTGCACAGGGTTTTCGGCACGTTATTTTTATAACCGTTAGTACCGGAATTGGTAGCGGTATGATTTGTGACGGGAAAATGCTATTGGGTAAAACCGGATTGGGTGCGGAAGCAGGACATATCATTATTCAATCGTCGCCTGAACCGATTCGCCTTGAACCCGAAACGGCTGGTCCGGCATTGGCTCTCAAGGCCAAGTCCAGTATTGAAGCCGGTAAGCAGTCAGTTATCAGTGATATGGTGAAGGGTGATCTCAGCCAGATTAGCGGTGCAACAGTGGGAAAAGCGGCACAATCAGGCGACGCGCTAGCACTTGAAATTGTACACGAGGCCGGGCGGGTTTTGGGCCTGGGGATGGTGAGTTTACTTCATCTCTTTAACCCCGAAATTATCGTATTTGGGGGCGGTGTCAGTGATAACCTCGGTGAACTGTTATTTGCGCCGATGCGCGAGTCAATTCGGAAATATTGTATTGATGATTCATATTGGCAAGATCTGCAAATCAGACCGGCTGCGCTTGGTGAAAATGTGAGTGTTTTTGGGGCTGCTGCTCTTGTGATTACCAAAGGTGGTGTAACTGACGTGAATGAGGCGATTGCGTACTTAAAAACGGTCTGAAATCCCGTTCGCAAGAAATATAATAGAAATATCCATGCATACTATTATTCGTGCTGCGTGTAGTGCTACAATCGCTCTATGTTAATGCTACCTGACTTCCGAGTAAGACAACGAGATTTCCTTCTCGAAATTTCTCGTGCAATGACCGCCCAGCTTGATCTGGCTGAGGTTCTGCGCTTGGTATTGCACGCCTCCACCGTGATGCTGGCAGGTAAGGTAGGATTAGTAGCGCTCCGCGATACCAATAACCACTACACCATTCATGCAACATTAGGTGTTGAGGCAGAACATTTGCCGGAATTGAACCAACATCTTGATGAGATGGTTGGCAGTTCTAATTGGGGATATGACCGGGACTTCATCAACACCAAACTTAATCAGATGGCGATTTCGCTGGATCGTACCCTGCGTCAGTCGTTGTTTTTGCCACTGGTGATTGCTGAAGAACCTGTGGGACTGCTCATTATTTTTCGGTCTTATTGGGTTCAGCCGACTGAAAATGATCAGCAAATTCTGCAAAGTTTTGCAGATCAAGCGGCGATTGCCGTTCACAACGCTCAGCTATATGCCAGTATCAGCCATGAACGCAAGCAGCTTGCCGCAATCTTGGATTATAGTGCTGATGGCGTGATGATGCTCGATCCGCAGTTGCGAATCCTAGGTTTCAACCTTGCACTTGAACGTATGACCGGTTGGGCAGTGGCTGATGCGATGACCCAGAATCATGATGCCGTAATTACCTGGAAACGACTAGAACGTGGTGATTTGCGGCAGGCGTTGGATGCGGACTGGCCATTCCGTATGGCTGAAGATGCGCCATTGGAAACCCTCTATGTGGAAGGGGATCTGCTGCGCCGGGATGGCATGACATTGAGTGTTGGAATCACCTATGCGCCGCTGCTCGCGGACGACGGCACACTTATGAATATTGTGGCTAATGTGCGCGATATTACGAATTTCCGTCGGGCACAGGAGATGCAGAATGTATTCATCTCGACCGTTTCGCATGAATTAAAAACTCCTGTGGCGCTTATCAAAGGGTATGCGGGGACACTCAGACGAGAGGATGCCAAGTGGGATCCTCAGGTGATTCGCGACAGTTTGGAAGTTATTGAAGATGAAGCTGATCGGCTGACAGCACTCATTGAAAATCTTTTGGCTGCCAGCAAATTACAGGCTGAACGGATGCGCTTGGATATTAGCGATGTCCAAATTGACCATCTCGCCGCTCAGGTGGTAGAGCGTTTTAAAACTCAGACCACTAAACATAAATTTGAACTCACTTTTCCCTCTGATTTCCCGATCATTCGTGGCGATGAGGTACGGTTGCGACAGGTTCTTGATAACCTCGTAAGTAACGCCATTAAGTATTCGCCAGATGGTGGTACAATCACGCTCGGTGGGGAAGTTGATGACCGATATGCGACTATTTTTGTGCGCGACCAAGGTGCAGGTATCCCCGAGGTCGACCAAGAACATGTTTTTGAGCGTTTTTATCGCGTAGACGGGCCATTAAGCAAAAAGACTAAAGGCACCGGATTAGGTTTATATCTCGCGAAAGCCGTGGTTGAAGCGCACGGTGGCAGTATTCGCGTCAAAAGCAAACCCGGCAGCGGCTCAACTTTTTACTTTACCATTCCTCTATAATCGAATATCTTTCTCGGAGTTCTGATGCCAAAGACCATTCAAACCACTATTCAATGCATTAACTGTCGTCAACCTATTCGGGCGACGATACAGAGTGTAATTGACCCCGCTCAAAATCCCCAAGCGAAGATTGCGCTGCTGGGTGGCAATATCAATATGGTGCAATGCCCTAACTGCGGTACACCAAACACTGTACTGGCGCCTTTGCTGTATCACGATGGCTCAAAAGAGCTGCTGATTGCGTATGTGCCAATGGAGTTGGGTTTGCCCAAAGACGCACAGGAAAAAGCGATTGGCGAGCTCATGCGCGACGTGACAAGTAATTTGGCGCAGGGCGCGTTTAAAGCCTATCTGCTCCAACCACGTCAGGCGCTCACTATGCAGGGGTTGATGGACCAGGTACTACAGGCTGACGGTGTTACACCTGAAATGATGCAAGAGCAGCGTGACCGGGTGAAACTGGTAGAAACTTTTATGCAGTCACCGCCGGACTTGCTGCCGCAATTGGTACAGCAAAACGATGCCAAAATCGACGCGCAGTTTATTCAGACAATGACGATGGTCATTCAGCAATTACTAGGCGAAGGCCGTGAGCAAGTTGCTGAGCAGGTTGCTTATATTCAGAACCAGATTGTCGAACTGTCAACGTTTGGGCAAAAACTATTGGAGCAGAATCAGGCGCAGGAAGCAGTCATCGCTGAAGTGGCGGATGCTGTGAACGCGTTAGGAGCCGAAGCCAAACGTGCTGATTTCCTGCAATTGGCGATCACTTATACGGGCGATGAGCAGCGGTTGCAGGCATTGGTTGGGCTGGTGCGGCCAGTGTTTGACTACGGCTTTTTTGAGGAGATGACAGCCTATATTGGTAAGGCTTCGGCTGCGGATCGTACCCGACTTGAAGGGCTGCGGGATATGTTGGCCCAATTAACTGCGATGGTTGACCAACAAGCTCAAGCCGCAATGCAAGAGGCAGTAGGTTTGCTGCGAGTCATCATCAGCAGCCCAAACCCAGACGAGGTTATTCAAGCCAATTTGCCGATGATCGACCAGACATTCTTGCAGGTTTTATCGGCTAATATTCAGGAAGTCTCGCGGCGTGGCGATTTAAATGCCAGCGCGAAGTTGAAAGATATTTACAACCGGATTGTGGCAGCACTCCAAGCAAGTATGCCGCCAGAATTACACTTCATCAACCAACTGCTCAACGCTCCTAACGATGACGAAGTTCGCAGTATGATTGCCCAACATGCGGGTGAGTTCGGCCCATCACTGCTGGACGCGATTGACGCGGTTGAGCAGCAGCTTGCGGGGCAGGGCGATCCTGCCGTGATGCAGCGCTTTGAATTGGTACGCCGTGAGGCTACTCAAGCACTCGCTTAATTCCTGATAGTGTTGAGGATAAGGTTCGTAAATTCATCTTATCCTCAGTAATGGTTATATTTCTCGTTCAATTCTGGCCTCATAGCCGCCGCTTACCCCACGCACAACCTCCGTTTCTAATCAAGCGCGCGCCATATCCCCTACTAGCAATGCGTCTCATTTGGTACAATCTCCGGACTGAAAGCCTGTTTTACGCATAAGACGTGTAACAATGCGGTTCGGTATTGTAGATTTGATAATCTGGAGAATATGACTAATGCAACGATTTTCACGCTATTTTGTAGGGGCAGCCAGCGTGCTGGTAATAGCACTGGCGGTACTGCTGCTCTCCCTCCCAACTACGGCGGTTACGCTGGCACAGACTGCGCCGACTGCCACACCTAATGATCCCGTTTGGCGCGGGTTCTCGGCCTCGCGAGATGCCATCCAGAAAGCGCGTAAGGTCGATCTGACATTGGTCAGTAAGTGGGAATTTGAAGAGAGCAGTTGGGATGGCGCAGGTGGTATTGATGGTTGTGTTGACCTACCCGATATTACTCAGGCGCGCAAGATTTATTTTGGCTGGACCTATACTCTGACCAGTATGCGTGGTCAGGTGTACCAGACTCACGTGAGCTATGACCTGAAAGAAATTGCCGTTTGTGACCATGTAAGCACTGGCGCGGCACCTACGGCAGTTGCGGGTGGTACACCGAACCCCGCTTTGCCACCACCAGTTGCTGGTTCGGCTGCCGTAGGCGGTTTCGAACTCGGTGGACAGGCACAGGATATGAGCCTGAACACTTTTGGTTTGATGAAACGTGCTGGTATGACCTGGGTCAAACAGCAAGTGCAATATAACGCAGGTGACAACGGCAGCAAGGTCGGTAACCTTGTTACGGTGGCACATTCCAACGGCTTCAAGATTCTACTGAGCATCAAGGGCGATAAGAGTGCTTTGGGCGCAAGCTTTGATGGATATGTAGCCGGTTATTCTGGATTTTTGGGTCAAGCAGCTGCGACGGGTGCAGATGCCATTGAAGTTTGGAATGAGCCGAATATTGACCGTGAATGGCCGAATGGTCAGGTAAATGGTGGCTCCTACACCAAGATGCTGGCCTCATCATTCAACGCGATTAAGTCCAGCAATCCGAATACGATTGTCGTTAGCGCGGCGCCCGCTCCAACAGGTTATTTTGGAACTGCTGGTTGTACCGCACAGGGTTGTAACGATGACACCTTTATGACCCAGATGGCACAGGCTGGTGCAGCAAGCTACCTGGATTGTGTGGGCTTGCATTACAACGAAGGTATTATTCCTCCGAGCCAGGCCAGCGGCGATCCACGTGGTGGATACCCGACTTATTACTTTGGTTCGATGCTGGCACGTGGTTTTAATCCTTTCGGTGGTAAACCGGTGTGCTTCACAGAACTGGGTTATCTGACCCCTGAAGGTTATGGACAAGCACTCCCGGCAGGGTTTGCCTGGGCGCAAAACACGACTGTCGCTCAACAAGCAAGCTGGCTGGCACAGGCCGCGACATCGGCTGCCCAAAGTGGTCATGTACGGCTGATGATTGTCTTCAATGTGGAGTTCCCCCTTTACACGGGAGATGATCCACAGGCTGGTTACGCTATGCTGCGTCCCGGCGGTGGTTGCCCAGCGTGCGATGCGCTCGGCGCGGTGATGAAGAAGTAATTCCTCATCAAAACAATTGTGTGATAGTAGGGGCGCTCACCAACGTGAGCGCCTTTTTTATTGTCAGAATTGCCTTTTAGCCGTTTGCACCTTGAGTAGGCTGCTGCCATATTATGTCGGCGAAAAAACGGTGATGGATTATGGCGGCCGAGTACAGCTGTTAACCCTGTTGGTGCAGTTGCGGCAAGACCTATTTTGCAGCATTTGGTTGAGTATTCGATGTTCATGTGACAGTGCAACCCTCTGAGGTGCAAACGGAAATCCCGTACTAACACTCGCAACATCATAAACCATTTGACCAGCCGTTCGGTTACATTTTGGAAAAACACTTTGTAACTCTTGCGAGGTTCTGGCACTAACCGTTTAGGGGAAAAGGATTACGTCAATTGTTAGGTGGTTGGTAAATGGTATGCTGACAAACTTAATCTAAACCGAAAGTCTATAGTTGGTTGTTATAAGTCTTTGAACGACTGACGGGATGTGCTTAGGCATGAACCCATGAACTCGTTAGTATGCAAAGTTCATGGGTATAGGCGATTAAAACTTTTAGAGATAGGTTTTGATGCTGACCGGGTTACCATCACTATCTATAAATTCGATGTCGCGTAATTTGGCATCAGCACCGAGATCCGGTTCTAATGTAAGTGTCAATTGAACATTATCAATCAAGAAACGGGCCGTAGTCTCATTTACAGTCGTGTGTTCAAAGCCTGTCATTTGTTGATACACTTGAATACCTGTTACGAGATCGGGGACAGCAATCGTGAGGCCAGCAATGCGTCGGATGCCGTTGGGCTGAGTAGTGGTTGCTGGGTCATCCGGTACACGCAGTGAACGTGGCGTTTCGTCTTGCAGAATAAAGGGTGTCATGCTGCCATTGTCGCGGATGGCAGTACGCCAGCGTAATTCCTGCCCATCCGGTCGGGCACGCCCATTAATGTGTTTTAAGATGATAGCAAGTCCGCGCTGCTTCATGTATTCTACGTCTGATGGGAGATCATCCGAAAACAATGCGTAGCCACCTAACCCTTCGCCCTGTGCTAAGAGAAACAGAAAATTGCTGCGGTCATTCGGGTCCAGATTATCTAGGAGTTCTGGGGTGGTCGGCGCTAACAACTCGAGATAGGTACCGTCAGCAAAGACAATGAGGGCGTTGTGGGTTTTGCCACCGGCGTGTACTCCACCAAAGAAGGGGTTAAAGCCAGCATCTTTATAATGGTCGATCCCTTTATATAAGTCATTTACCAGAACAATGGCGTGGTCAACATGTAATGTCATTGGGGTATGTCCTTAAAGTGATGTCCGTACACGCCATAATTCAGGGAAAAGTTCAATTTCCAGCACTTCAGTGAGATAGCCTACACCGGAGGTGCCACCTGTGCCGCGTTTGAAGCCGATGATGCGTTTGACGGTGGTCATATGACGGAAGCGCCATTGGCGGAAACTATCTTCTAAATCAACTAGTTCTTCGGCCAGTTCGTATAAAGACCAGCTGTCATTCGGACTGCGGTAGACTTCCAACCAGGCTTGCTCGACCGAAGCATTATAGGTATAAGCTTTCGTCCAATCACGATTCAATACGCTGGCATCGACTTTGTAGCCACGCCGCGCCAGCAGTTGCAACGCTTCATCATAAAGCGAAGGGCGTTCGAGTTCTTGTTGAAGAATAGCTGCCAGCTTTGGGTAATGGCGATGCGGACGAATCATCACATCATTTTTGTTACCGAGAATGAATTCTATCAGTCGATATTGATACGATTGAAAGCCTGATGATTGACGCAGAAACGGGCGGAAACTGCTGTATTCGCTGGGCGTTAGCGTGGAAAGTACATCCCACGCCCGAACGAGCTGCTCCATAATGCGGGAAACACGCGCCATCATTTTGAAAGCCGACGAAAGATCATCGGCCTTAAGGCGTTCACGGGCCGCATTTAACTCATGCAGCATCAGCTTGATCCAGAGTTCACTAGTCTGATGCTGGATGATAAACAACATTTCGTTGTGATCTGTGGAAAGGGGATGTTGAGCATCCAGAATACTATCGAGCGATAGATAGTCACCATAGCTCATGTCATCGGCAAAATCGAGCTTCGCGCCTGCTGCGTTGATGTCGGTTGCCATGTTGTTAATCTCCTGTTGATGCCAGCGGTTCCTCGATTAATCCACATTCGCGTAAGCGCTGATCGTATTTTTGCAGAACTGGATGACCATGATCGTTAAAATGTCCTTTGACCTGTGTGTCATCCACCTGTGCTGATGAGTGCGGTATTTGCATATCGGCGGCAAAACGTCGCAATTTTCGTCGATATTCCCATTGTTCTATCCAATTACCGAGTGGGCCGCTACATACCACTTCCAAGATTTGTTTGATGAGGTTGGCCGATTTGGTCGGGAGTTGATCCGCATCGAAAAAAGGATCAAGAGCATTTGGCAGCTGCTGATAAACCCAATCGTTGGCTTCGCGGAAACGGCGATAATAATCTTGTCCATAAATTGGTACCATCTGGGCGACTTCATGAGCAAGGAATATATCACGACGGGTTTGGATGAGTGAAGTTTCGGCCAGTACATAGTTGGGGCAAATCTTCACGCCGCGCAAATGTCCAATCCGTACGACTGCGATGGCGAAAGCTCGGGCTAACCAAACGCGATGTGGTGATGTTACGAGCATATAATCGAGATCATCATCGTCATCAGCCGCGTTGCGAACGGCCAGCGCCCCCGTTAAAGCAACCATCCTCACAAAGGGTAGTGCAGCTAGCCAGCGCCCCCAATAGAGCGCTTGTGGCCAAAGCTGCTGCGATGCTGCTTCTCGCTTTTCTCGAATTTGAATCAATTCAGTGTGTCCACCATAGACGACATAATCACCGATGATCTGGAGTTTTTGCTTTAGACGGACAGACTGTTTTAGAGACTGTGCGATTTCGGTGATGCTAACTGATTCATTACTTATCAAAAAATGATGAATCTCTTCCAGTTTCAGAGGGAAATTAAACACATCAGCATACAGTACCGTGCGTAAGATCGCTGCTTCGAGAGGTTGCATAGTAAAGCCTCTTCTCTTTAGAGTTTGTACGAGTCAAGCACGGTTTTTGGATGTAACAAATAGCTAATTATTCCAATCCCAAACCCATGTGTCTGTAAATTTGCAGGATGTGCGTATTGGATCAAAGTTGACTACAGCGTTTCCGACTCCGCCTTCCGTAGCAATGTAATTCATGCTGCCACCGTACAGTCCATCCACATAATACAGCAATTGGTCTTTTTGCAAAATCACCACCAATGAATGTTTGTTGCCGCTGGCGGTGGGGTTTTCGGCATAGATGCCGGGAACGAAATGATCATTCTGACGCTGTGACACGCCATACGCACCACTGTGATCCACATAAGCCAATGTATAGTTGGTATCGTCAGTCGATTGTAATACGAGACCACAGCCAGTAAGACCGTCGCTTGCTGCGTCCCATGAGACTGTGGTTCCAATGGCGAATTTGGTGTAGGTTACGCCACGTGCTAATGGAACACGATCTACGCCGGGACGAGATGATTCGATGAAACTTTCCGGAACGTTCAGTGCCAGCTGTCCGGCAGCCGGAATTAGGCCACGACGTTCTAGATCGCGCGTTAACACGGCTGGTTGCCCCAATGCGATCTGCTGCGGGACGATACGTTTGCCTTTTTGCAGCGTGGGTACGCTGACCATCAAATCGTCAAAATGGGCGGTCGTTTCGCTGGTAAGGGCGGATGATGTGCCGACCGATAGGCCAATGACTCCTGTTTTGGTGAGGGTTGAATCACTGAGGCGACCGAATAAAATACCATTATAGAAAAAGTCAAATCCAGTTCCGTTGACCATTGCGCCAAGTATAAAATTGCCATTGCTGTTCGCAAGTGCGGGATGATCGGTCCAGTCACGGATCATAGTATCAGCACCGTTTTGGCGGGCTAGTAACCGCCACTGCCCATGTGAACTAAGATTCAATAAATAATAATTATTGTTGTCAGTTTGGCGCAGTGTCATACCAATTATCCAACCGTCTTGCCCACCGGTAGCTGTAACTTTTGCGGTCACAAAGTAATCACTGTTGGCCGTCTGCTTGGGGCTGATGGCGATGCCTAAGTTATTCGGTCCGGATATGGCAAGGGCAAGCTGCCCATTGTCGGTTTTGATGATGAAGTTTGTGCTGGAACTGCTGGCATCTTGCCATTGAAGATCGCCGTTAAAATTGTCGCTTATCGCCGGTTGGCTGAAGCCGTTTATCATCGTCAATTCGTATCCGCCGGACGTATTGGCGACACCAGCCACAGTTAACCGATAGGTATCTGTGCGGGGCATTGTGATGGCTTCCAACAGGGCATCTTGGTTATCGGGGTAGGCGTAATCATCATTACTGAGGAATGGTTCGCCTTTGCTGTTGCTGATCGTAAATTGAGGATCAAGATTTCCGTAGGTGGTATGCACCACAAAAGAAAGCACTTCACCTTCAACAGCGCTGAATGTCCAAATCTGGCTGGTGCCAGTTCCGATATTACCATCGACGGGTGCCGTAGTGTTTAGGGTGGCGCTTGTATCCTGTGCATTAGTGTAAGGGGTTAAGCTGACGATAACTGCAAGGAGCAGAGTCATAAAGAAGCGTTTTAGGTATTCCATCGCACGTACAACTCATTTAACCGCTTGATGAATTTTTCAAAATCCGCCGTAGTCAATTCGCCGCCATCGTGCCAACGGTGCTCTTCGGCTAAACGCAAACGCCGCTGCTCACCTGCCAGACGTAATGATTCCGCTTTAGCAGCGGATGCCTTTTCTTTTTCGCTGTGCAGCTCTGTAAACTGTCTGAGCTTTTTAAGTTCTTCGGTTTGGGCAGGCGAGGCAAATGTATAAACGGCAAGATAGGTATCGTCCTGCTGAAGGGCGCAGGCGACGACATGCCAGCCTCGTGGCATCCGACCCCGCCGTGGGATCTTAAAGCTCCAATAATGAACATTGGCGGTGGCATCCGCGCGAATATCAGACTGTACCTGGTCGCCCAACATCATTCGGGCGCCGTTGGCATCCAATTCGAGGCCGCGTTTACTTGGAAACCTCCGCTTGAGTAAGGGATCAGACAGCCGCGTAACTATTGCGGCAACGGCAAAGGCCACGATCCCTGCTAGCAGGTTGAAGCCATTGCTGGCAATGAGCGTGTTCGCGATCAGAAAGACGATCACGAGGATAGCGACGAACAGGCCAACCATGCCCAGCCGTAAGCCATTATGTTCAGGATCTAATTGCAGTTGAAGTTTTTCTGGTTCTTGAGGCGAATTCATGCAGATTGTTTCTCGGCGAAGAATATAACCCGGTCAGCACGGGAGACTCCCGGCTCGTAGTTTTCCAATCTGTTGTTCATAATGGTGCGGATAGTAAAGTTATTTCGTTGCAAGAGTGATGCGACAGCTTGTACGGGAAAGGCGCGCAGTACCCGTTTGGCTTCAGTGCGTTTCCACGTGCCATCCAGCTGGCGAAAGATGATGTAGTTTATGGTTTGCATCTGGCGCTCAAACTCATATTCTTTACTGCTAAACACTGTCACACTATTTCCGTCATCATACATCAATTGCTCACTGGTGGCTGCCGCGCTTAAACCCTGCACCGTCATCATATCGAAGATGAATAGTTTGCCATCTTCTAGAATGCGCTGTGCAGTAGCAAACACGGTTTCCAAATCGCGTAGGCTATTGAGTTCATTCATGACATTAAGCGCCATCACCATGTCACACGCCATAATTTGATTACCGGTATCGCGCATATCCAGTTGCAGCCATTTTATGCTTAGGCCGGGAATATCCATTTTGCGCCGTGCGACTTCCAACATTTCGGGCGTGCTATCAATCCCTGTGATGGTATAGGGGTATTGTGAGAGATATTCGATTGCACCACCTGTGCCACAGCCCAATACCACGATACGCCGCCCTAGCCAATCCATACGCTGGGCGTAGTCCATCAGTTTGGGTGTAATTGCCGACGTATAGTCCGCCATTCCGACGATGTCGTAAATAGGGGCCAAAGTTGCGTAATCTCCGGGCACGATCTGTCCTTCAACTGGTGACAAACAAACTTAATCTAGCGGCAAGCGTAGCACAAACAAACCTGATTTGCCAATCACGCTATTAGAGCAGTAAATGAAAATTTGGCGAGGAACTGATGAGTGCTATACCGGCATCCGGTAACCCTGTCCCGGCACTGTGACAATATATGCAGGGTGTCGTGGATTCAGTTCAATTTTCTGGCGCAATCGTGAGATGTTAACGCGCAAGACCGAGTAATCGCCAACGTATTCGTCGTTCCAAACCCCGCGCAGTAAATCGTCGTGTGTAACAATTTGACCCGCATTACGCATCAAGGTAACCAATAAGCCGTATTCGATGGGAGTCAGGCGCAAAGGTTGACCACGAACAAAGGCATGACGGCGTGGAATATCGAGTTCAAGCTGGCGAACGGTGAGTTTGGTTTCTGGTTGAGGTGTCCAATTAATACGGCGGAGCAGGGCCTTGACGCGTGCGACCAGTTCATCTGGCGAGAAGGGCTTAGAAAGATAATCGTCAGCTCCGGCTTCCAGCGCATTCACCTTGTCACGTTCGCGGGCAAATCCACTGAGGACGATCATTGGCAAAAATGAACGTTCGCGCACCTGCTTCAGCACGTCCAACCCATTAATGTCGGGTAGGTTTAAGTCCAGCAGCACCAGATCAGGTGACGCAGAGGCAATCTCGGTGAGTGCAGCTTCCCCTCGATCGACTGATACGGCGTTATAGCCGGCTTCGTTCAAGAGCGTGCAAACCACTTCAGCGGTATCTTCGTCATCTTCGACGATTAAAATTTGGCGATTGTCTTGTACCATGACCATCGTGTTTGTCCTGACCTTGCTAATGCTTTTTATACCCGAAACAAACGGGAATGTAACAATATGATTATAATCATAGCCGAAAAGGGTAATACACGCAACAATTTGTTACATACGGTTACAAATCTATTTGTAATAAGTCGTCACCAAATAAAAACGCATACCAAAAATAGTATGCGTTGATATATTTGGGCCGTGTAGGACTTGAACCTGCAACCCTTGCAATGTAAATGCAATGCTCTGCCAATTGAGCTAACAGCCCTTAATAGTACTAATTTACATCAACCACTCGGATTTTTCAATACCTGCATATTCTTGAATGGCACCAAAAACGTGTTGCAGAAGATGTGTGCTGTACACGCTTATTTTACAGGTCCCATATTTGAGCTTACGCCCTTTTTGTTGGCTGCTTATGGGTTGTAGATTCGTGATTGTTTTCCTAAGGCTTTCTCTTGGTAAATTAAGCTTAGTTAACCAATAATCTTCAATTTCACTTTGAGTTATACCATTTTCTAAATAACAGTACACTCGGATAACGATGTTATTCTTATCAACATTGAGACTTTCATTTAAGAATTGCACGTAAGTTATCAGCAAATCCACATCAGAATTTCCAAGTGCAAGTTCATTTTTCGTTTTTGCGCCTTCACCCCAATACAGCATACAACCTGCAAGGTGCAGCGCGTCACCCTCACGCGCTTTTTGACGGCCTTCTTGTTGATAGCTGAGCCGTCGTTCGCGGCCTTGAATTGCATTAGTATGAGCGCCCCGGATTTGCGCCCAATAAGCGTAATGCTGTTGATGGAGGGTTGCCTTTTGTTCCTCCGTAAGAACAATGTCGCGTACCCACATGCTGACGGAACTTTTGGCGACGCTGAGTTGTTTGCATATGTCGGTAATCGCCATCCCGTCCTCACGACGCAACCGTCTTGCCTCTTCGCGTTTATCCTGTTTCATTAACCGAACCTATCTGTTATCTAAAAGTTGAAATAGATTAGTTCGATTTTGCGATGAAGGCAAATTTACAACTTGGGGGGTGTTACTCCAACTTGTCCTTGATATTTGCCCTTTTTATCAGCGTAGGAGATTTCGCACTCTTCATCCGCTTCAAAGAATAATACCTGCGCTAAACCTTCGTTGGCATAAACTTTCGCTGGTAAAGGGGTTGTGTTACTGATCTCAAGTGTGACAAACCCCTCCCATGAAGGTTCAAAAGGAGTCACATTAACGATTAGGCCGCAACGTGCATAGGTCGATTTTCCAAGGCAAATGGTCAACACTTTTCGAGGAATCCGAAAATATTCCAACGAACGCGCTAAGGCAAACGAATTAGGGGGTATGACACAAACATCACCTTTAAAATCAACAAAGGATTCAGGCGAGAAATTCTTGGGGTCGACGATGGCAGAGTAGACGTTTGTAAAGATTTTGAATTCGTCGGCTACACGCAGGTCATAACCATAGCTGGATACACCATAGCTGATGACCCCCTGGCGCATCTGCTTTTCTACAAACGGCTCAATCATTTTTTGCTCAAGCGCCATCTTCCGTATCCAGTGGTCAGGTTTCAATCCCATTCTGTTTTCCTTTCAAACAGGCAAATAGAGATCACTTGAGTGATTACATACGTTCAGGCGCGGTCATGCCCATCAGCGACAAGACGCGTTTGAAGACGACCTGTGCGGCGCGATAGAAGCGCAGCCGAGCTTTCGCTAATTCTGGCGGCACGTCACCATGAAGGGCGCGTACTTCATCATAAATTGGGTGGAAGGTGCCTGCCAGTTCATGAGCATAGAATGCGATGCGGTGCGGCTCCAATGTCTTGGCGGCCAATTCCAGGGTTTCGCCTAATTCAAGTGCTTTGCGGAGGAAGCGTTGCTCTGCATCACCAAGCAGCGTGATGTCGGCACCTTCATCGGTTAACCCACGTGCCTCTGCCTCGCGGAAAATGCCAGCGCAGCGGACGTAAGCGTTTTGGATGTAATAGACAGGATTATCGTTACTCTGCTTGACGGCGAGATCCAGATCAAAGTTCAAGTGAGAATCGGCGCTGCGAGCGAGCAAGATATAACGCACTACATCCGGACTGGTTTGGTCGATGAGTTCATCCAGTGTTTCAATATCACCGCGACGCGTACTCATCTTCATCTCAACGCCGTCACGAATCATACGTACCAACTGGATGATGACGACATGGATATTTGAAGGATCGTATCCAAGTGCTTGTAGTCCGTAATGCACGACTTTGTATTGAGAGCCGTGATCTGCACCGAGGATGTTGACCATCAAGTCAAAACCGCGTTTGACCTTATTGATGTGATAAGCGATGTCCGGCAGGGTATAGGTTGGAGTGCCATCACTCTTTACCAGTACACGATCTTCTTCATCTCCAAAGGTTGAACTGCGGAACCACTTGGCTGGCGCGAAATTCTTAGCTTTTTCAAGTTCTTCAGCGTCAGCATTTTCGCGCACGGAACTTTCATAGATCTGACCAGCTTTTTCGAGGGAAGTCAATGTTTCCCAAACGGCTTTGGATTCATACAGACTGTTTTCGTTGAAGAAAACGTCATGCTGAATATTGACCCGTTTCAGCGTAGCTTTGATAATGTCGAACATACGATTTTCTGCGTACTCTTTGAAAGGCTTCCAGTCAGCATCTTTCAATGAATCCGCTTTTTCAAGCACCAGATCCGCTGCGAAATCTATCAGATAGTCGCCCTGATAGAAGGATTTGTCTTTTTCATCCGGCACTTGCACAGGCAAATGAAGTGCTTCTAGATAGCGAATCTTGAGACTATTTCCAAGATTAACCATCTGTACGCCAGCATTGTTGAAATAATACTCGCGCTCTACACTGTAACCGGCAGCTTCCAATATACGGGCGATAGTGTCACCCACCATTGCGCCACGACTTCGACCAACATGCAGCGGGCCAGTAGGGTTGGCACTGACGAACTCGACCTGCGCGCGTTTGCCTTTGCCCAAATCCAGCGCGAACACCTGCTCGCCTTCGCTGATGATGCTCTCCACCTGTGATTTCAGCCATGCTTCATTCAAACGGAAGTTGATAAAACCGGGTTTAAAGACTTCGACCGATCCAACAAAATTAGCAGGTGGTAAATACTTGGCGATGATACTAGCGACATCAAATGGATTTTTGCCAGTCGGTTTTGCCAGTTGCATGGCGACCGCGCAGGCATAATCTCCTTGTTCGGCTTTTTTAGGAGGGCGGATTTCGATGGTTGGCATCTCAAACGGCGGCAGTTCGCCAGCTTTATGGGCAGCGTCAATCGCTTGCTCAATCAACCGAGTGTGTTCGTGGGGTAGGAGCTTCAAGATCGTTCTTCCTCAGATAGATACGGAGAGGGGCGCGATTGAATCTATCGCGCCCCTGTAATTGCGGTGCATTGTAGCAAATTTGAGCCTGTTAGCAAGTTAGGAGAATGAAGTCAGTACAGAGGATACAGTTCGATTACGCCATCAGTACCGACATCAGCACTTCGATTACAGTCTTCGCATAGCCATTTACTGCCAACCTGACGCATGAATTCATGACCGCATTTCGGACAGTAGAGGATTTGCTCAAGAGGGTGTGTGCCAACTACTTGAGAGATACCGTCTTTACGTCCCCAAACTTTGCGATAATCGACTTGCCAGATCTGGGCTTTGGATTCCACGATACCACTTATACTAAGTACCTCTTGGAGCTGCCCACTCGTCCATGTTTTGCCGGGCATTAGTTTAGTGTTCACGCGCTGGCTAGTCAGCAAAACGCCACCGGGGCGCAGTACCCGAACCATCTCTTGAACTACCGCCACAGGATTAGTCATAAATTCAAGGGCTTCGAGGCAGGTGACTACATCAAACGTGTTATCGGGGAAAGGCAGGGTTTCAGCCGGACACCAAATAAATGTGGCACATTCGTATGGGAAAATATTTTCGGTGGCATGATGTAACATTTTGCGGCTGAGGTCTACGCCGATAATTTGCCCATTGAAGCCTTCATGACGAGCTAAGGCCAGTGGCACTCGCCCTGTTCCAGTTGCCACATCCAACACTAATGGATTGGATTGCGGCGTGATGGCATCCATGATTGGTTTGGCAAGATATAACTCTTCATATTCGCGGTGATAATGTTTTACGCCATCATAGCGATGAGCGAAACGGTCATACAACAGGATCACCATCCAACGACCCAAATATACACCTTCGCTGGCAACGAGCAGCCACCATCCAACGAGCATGAGTGCAGCAATGAATGTTCCAATCAGAAGAATGCCGAGGATTTCACTCAAGTCAGTAAACCTTTTTCGCGGAGCCAGGGAACGCAGTTATCGATTCCCGTGTGCAAATCGGTTTTGGACTGCCAGCCGAGCAAGTCACGCGCTTTTGTCATTTTATAGGTTTTGGACGCTTGTAAGAAATCGACCAATGTTGGCAGTTCTTGGGGTTCTCCGCGTAACGTGAGAAATGATTCGATGAGCGGGGCAAGTGGACGTATGATGATGGGCGGGATGCTTAGCCAATTGTCATGCCCCGCCAGTCTTGAATAGCCACCCAGAAATTCTCGCCAGGTGGGGGCGGGGTCAGACGAGCAGTTGAAGGCTTGTCCTACTGCAGCCGGATGTATCGCCAACAAAATCATTAAATCAACCACATCATCTACGTAGATGGGATGGGTTTTGCCATGCCCATCACCTAGAAATGGGGTAGGGTTACGTTTTCCGATTTTGAACATGGTGGTTGTCCAACCATTGCTGCGGGGTCCATAAATCAAACCGGGTCGAATGATACTGTAGGCCAGGTTGTGCCGACTGCCGACTTCACGGACGACTGCTTCACCCTCTGATTTGGTGCAGTTATAGGGTACGCGTCCCGGTTTTTGTTCGAAGTCCTCGGTAATATCGCCGTTGTAGTGATAGCCGTAGACCGCAATTGAACTGACATGTACAACACGCTCGACCTTAGCCTGAGCTGCGGCTAGCATGACGTTACGTGTTCCATCGACATTGATATGATGCTGCTTTTCCAGATTGCCGCCAAGCGCGGCTGCCACATGAAATACGATAGAACAGCCCTGCATGATTTCGTTCATACGTTCGGCATGGGTGATGTCACCTTCGACGATAGTGATGTTGGGCTGATTTTGGATGTACGCTGCTTTTTGAGGTCGGCGTGCAAGCGCGCTGACCTGTGCGCCATCTTGTGCCAGCTGTCGTGCCAGCGCACCACCGAGAAATCCTGTAGCGCCTGTTACGAGAACTTGGCGACCTGCTAAAGACACGTTAGCCTCCTACTGGCTGGGCGAAAACGCCAAGATGATTGCCAACCGGACGTTCTTGACCTGGAATATGGTTGTGAATAGGTGAATTGAGAATCTGTGGCAAGCCGTTTTGTCCCTCAATTACAAGCGTAACGGATCCGCCACCATCCAAATTAAGTGCATTGTAGCCACCCCGCTCAACTATGATAGCAGCAAGTTCAGGTATGGTAACACCCTCGCTGTAATTTGGCTGTCGGCCATCCACCAAGAACAGGATGAGGGTCTTTGCCGTTTGATCGAGTGCTACGGCTGTGCGCGGATGTTTCCCGGTGAGGTAATCATTTGTCGTGTCAATGGGTATAACTTTGCCAGCGGTAACGAGCATCATATTGCCGCTGACAGCATTGTAGATAGTCGCCTGCGGGGGCACGAACGATGCCCGATTGTCTTCGGTAATAAAAAGAGTGTTGTATGTTTGGGCAGGTGCATAACCTTCTGTATAGTGGTTGCCTTGTGAAACCGCACGACCACGAACATTCACGCCATCGTTCGCGTGTGGATAGTAATCCCAGAACCCGTTGTCTCGCCAAGGATCGAAATAGTCGGCATTAATTGCGAGTTGAAGATTATACTCATGCAAAAACTGGGATGTAGTTCGTGCTGAGAGTAGATACTCTCCTTGAGATTGAGGGGGTGTGACTAAGAAGTGAATGCCCGGAGACGACAAATCGATATGTACGGTGTAAACAATTATCGGGCCGTTCAGCACTTCCCGAGAGTAGTTGATACCAGTAAAAATTTCGCCCTTGATATCGTTGGGTAATGGTCGATGTGTGTACCAAAATAAAATACCCGCAACGATTACTGTGATGAGCATAATCAGGCTTGGGATGGCCGATAGTTTGCGGCGCCTCAAACACCATATTGAAAATAGTGATGCCAACCGATGACTAGGGCAATAAGTGTGGCAGCGTAAATCGCAGTTTTATCAGCCATAAACTCCAGTCTGACAGTTTTGTAAGCTAATCTTATTCCGTCAGCTTACCCAAGCGTACCATTTCCGGCCATTTACGTGCGACGGCGACCACGACCAAAATGGTCGCAATGCCTCCGCTGACGACTGCGAAAATTGGTCCGCCCACCGTACCGAAAATGCTTTGACCGAAGCGTGTAACTACACCTGACTCAAACCCACCGAGTTCATTGGAGGCACCGATGAAAACAGTATTCACGGCAGCGACACGTCCACGCATTTCGTCAGGCACTCTAGTTAGCATCAACGTACTGCGGACAACCACGCTAATGTAGTCCAGTGCACCCATTGTTGCCAACATCAGCAGAGACAAGATGAAGTTGGTGGAAAAGCCAAAGATAATGGTCGCTACACCAAATCCAGCAACTGCGTACAATAATGACTTGCCGGCGCGCTGTAATGGCGGGATATAAATCATGAAGGCTGCCATCAACAATGCGCCGATCGATTGAGCGGATTGTAGCGCACCTAACCCCTCTGGTCCGACATGCAGAATATCTTTGGCATAAACCGGTAAAAGGGCGACGGCTCCGCCGAACAAAACGGCGAACAGATCGAGGGTGATCGCTGCGAGCAGGATACGCGATTCGCGTAAAAAATGAATACCTGCGAGTAATGAAGCAACGGTTGGTGACTCCTTAGATTGTGCGACTGGGCGCAATCGCATGAAAGACACCGCTATGGCGAAAATAGTGCAGGAGATAGCGTTGATAAAAAATATCTCAGCACCGCTTTTAAAAATAGCGATCAGCAAGCCGCCCAGGGCTGGTCCCACTACCGAGGCGATTTGCCATGCACTGCTGCCCCATGTCGCTGCGTTGCCGAAGGCTTCTGGAGGGACACTTTGTGCTAGTAGAGTCGAGTTCGCAGGGTCATTGAACGCGCGCATAACCCCAAACATGAATAAACAGAAGTAGATGAGTAAAAGACTGCCATTGGTGAAGGACAATACGGCCAAGCCTAACGAAAATATGCCCAAACCCGCCTGCGTTGTCAGGACGATATACTTCCGGTTGTAGCGGTCGGCGATATGTCCTGCTATGAGCGACAGCAAAATAACAGGTAGGATTTGAACTAACCCCACCAAACCCAAGAAGAAGGCGTCGTGTGTACGCTCATATATTTCCCAACCGAGCGCCACACCGACCATACGCTCGCCCAGCGATGCAGTAAAGCGGCTGAGAATTACCAGCCTGAAATCACGGTAGCGTAACGCTGCCCAGGGATCATGCGGTTTAGGCGATGGTACGCCATCGATATTAGATCTTGGTTCCATTTATGCCCTGTAATTATGCTTATTTGGAGCGTGACCAGCATCTTAACTTTAACCTGTAAGTGCTAAATCGTCGCGGAATTGCATACTATACAGCTTGGCATACAGTCCATTTAGCGCCATCAGTTCGTCATGTGTACCTAGCTCGACAACTGCGCCTCTATCTAGAACTGCAATTCGGTGTGCTACCTTGATGGTACTTAAGCGGTGCGCGATGATGACCGTTGTACGGTTTTTCATTAGCTTGGCAAGCGCATCCTGTACCAGATGTTCACTTTCATTATCAAGGCTTGAAGTCGCTTCATCTAACAATAGAATGCGCGGATCTTTGAGTATGGCACGGGCAATAGCGACACGCTGCCGCTGACCACCACTCAGGCGGACTCCACGTTCGCCGACGATAGTTTCGTATTTGTCTGGCAGCTCCATGATAAAGTCGTGGGCATTCGCCGCTTTAGCTGCTTCGATAATCTCTCCATCACTGGCTTCGAGCTTGCCATAACGAATATTCTCGCGGATTGTGCCGCCGAAGAGCAGAGTTTCTTGTGGGACAATTCCGACCTGCTGGCGTAAACTGGATTGTGTGATCGTTTTTACATCAGTTCCATCGATACGAATGCTGCCTTCGGCTGGATCATAAAAACGTGGAATCAGGTTGAAAATAGTACTTTTGCCAGCACCGCTTGGCCCAACCAGAGCGACAATTTCACCACGTGCAATATCCAGATTGATGTTATGCAGTACCTCTTGTCGTTCGTCGTAGCTAAAACTCACATTGTCAAAAGTGATACGACCTTCCGCGCGCCCTAGCGTTTTGGCATCAGGCAAATCAGTAACATCCGGTTTGGTATCGAGAATTTGGAAGACACGTTTGGTTGCGCCGAGCGCTTCCTGAATTGACGTGTATAAATTGACTAGCGAACCCAATGCGCCGGCGACTGTGATGCCATAGAATAGAAAACCGATAAGCTGCCCACCTGTCAACCGTCCGTCAATGACCTCACGCCCCCCGAACCATAATATCAACGCTAAAGAGCCAAAACCCAGAAATGCAATTAACGGTCCAAATAGCGACCGTACTCGAAGCAACCTGATGGCAGCCGCGAACGCCTTACCAATAGCAGTTTGGTAACGGCTAATTTCATAGGGTTCGTGCACAAAACTCTTTACTTCACGGATGTTCTGTAAGACCTCTTCGGTGACGACAGTTGCTCCGGCCAATTCATCCTGAATCTGTGTGCTGATTCGGCGCAAAAATACCCCGAATACTGCCCCGAAGGCAATGATGATCGGCGCTAAAACAAGAATAAATAAGGTGAGCCGCGCATTCAGTATCACCATATAGATGATTGCGCCAATCATTGTGATAGTTTGCTCGATGAGTACGTTTATATTGCTTGTCAAGGCTGTTCTCATCACAGTTACGTCACTTGATAAGCGGGATACCAATTCACCTACACGGCGCGAGGCAAAAAATCCCATTGAGAGGGTTTGCAGGTGCTCATAAATTTGCAGACGTAAATCCACAACAATCTTTTCGCCGATGTAATTGAGGTTATAGTTTTCAATTAGTGAAGTTACTGATCGGAGAAAGAATACGAACAGTAAACCGATAGTAATCTGGTCGAGAAGTTGTGTGTTTTTGGGAGTAAGCACCGAGTCGACAACGTTGCCGATAATCCCCGGAAAAACGAGGCTGAGTACTGCACTGCTGATGAGGGCTACAATGGCAATCAATAAACGAGGTTTATAGGGGGAAAGATAACGAAATAACCGCCGCCAATTCATGGGAATATCAGGAACCTCAGCCTTATCCTGGAGCGAGCTTCGCCGACTGCGTCTGCCAAACATAATTTAGTTCTTTCTCTGATTTGTGATGAAATGCACAATAGTATGCGCTTGTTGAATTAGATTTGAGTTAGAAAGTGTTGGTTAAGAACGGGAGGCGTTACAGGAACTTACTCAGGTGCCAGCGACACTGATTACGACGCCTTGTGTGTCGATGGGAACTATCCATGTTTTGGCTTTGATGCCGCTGTTCTCGAATGCCAATTCCATTGTGGTGGCGATCATTTTGTGGTTGGACTCAGCAAAGGCGACTAACGCTGGCCCATCTCCACTCAGACTTACCGCCAATGCACCTGCGCGTCGTGCCATTTCGGAAACGTGGTCGAAACCGGTAATCTGAGGTTTGAGATAGGGGACGTGCAACCGGTCATCCATCAACTGCCCGATGAGCTTCAAATCACCGACCCGCAGCGCTTCGACTAACAATGGTACGCGGCTTAGATTAAATAGTGCATCGCTCAACGGTACACGATCCGGTTTTACTTTCGGAGCCTCACTCGTGTATTGTTTCAAGGTGGGGAGGGCAATCACAACCATTAACGATGAGGTCGGTAGCGCTCGATAAACCAACTGTTCACCACTGGTAAAGCTTGCGGTTAACCCACCCATAATGCTGGTAACGACCTGGCTGGGCAAATTGCTGATCAGTGCTGCCATCTCTAAAATTTGCAGCCGGTTATAAATCGCCCCCATCAGATTATTTGCGCCGATGACGCCTGCTACCCAGAACGCGGCTTCAGCGCCCAGCCCACTGTTCAAAGGGATGTTATTGCTGATTTTGATTGTCAGCCCTAGTATAGCTTTTTCCTGTTTCTGGAAAAGGCGCATAATCGCTAAAGCGGTTGGGTGACGCAGGCCCATACCGTATCGTCCCGCACCTTCTCCTTCCGTTTCGACTACCAATTGGTCGTCTTCGCGGCGGCTAATTTCGATGGTGGTATATAGGCCAACTGCTAGCCCCAAGCTGTTCAAACCCGGGCCGAGGTTAGTCACTGTGGCAGGCAGCGTGATTTTGACTTTATACATGATCAGATAGCGATCGCATCATGCGTTTACGAATCTTTCTTGACGACCGGCAGTACAAAGGTGAAGGTGCTTCCAACATTTAGGTTGCTAGAGGCCCATATATCGCCACCATGGCGCTTCACGATGGTTTTGGCAACTGTCAGACCTAACCCCCCGCCCGGTAATTCTCGTATGCGTTCGTCCTTTGAACGGTATAAACGGTCAAAAATAAGCTCGATTTCTTCGTCGGCAATGCCAATCCCACGATCTGCAACGCTGAAATACAGTTCATTACTATCACCCCATGCGTGAATAGCGATTGGCGTTTCGGGGCGTGAATATAAGATAGCGTTATGAAGGAGATTGCGAACAGTCATTTCTAATCGCGCCTGGTCACCCATGACCGTCGGCAATGGGTTCTGCAATGACGTGGCGATGCTCACTTGATGCTCTTGCGCCATATCGGTCAGGTCATTCACTACCTTATCGATGAGTGTTTTCATGTCGATGGGGCGGTGAGCCAGCGGCATACCAGCTTCTATCCACGCCAAGTCGACCAGCGACCCAGCTACATCGTACAACTTCGCGGCAGTTTGTTTGATGCGAAGGGTAAACTTCAGTTGTTGGTCGTTGAGTGGGCCAAATTTCTCGATGAGTTCGGCAAAGCCACCAATTGCGGAAATCGGGTTACGGAGGTCATGCGCCATCGTGGTAACTAGGACTTCCCGCCGTGATTCAAATTCCTGTTTTTCGGTAACATCTTGAAGAAGAATGATTCGTGTTCCATTTTCATCGGTGCTTGCAACGCCATAGGCTAAGCGACGTTTTGGTAACCGGATGTTAAGCGTTTGCTCGCCAGTACGTGTAAAAAGATTAAGTAAATTGGGGTTTTGTACAAAGACCTCGACTGCTGGTTTGCCCACAGTTTCTTCGATAGTTATACCTAACATGGCGGCTGCCGCAGGATTAATACGGAGAATGATACCCGTATTGTCTGCTGCTAGGATACCATCTGACGTGGTGCGAAATACGAAATCATTGATGCTGAACTCAGACATGTGAATCAACTACTTCCTGCCAGTCCTCGCCACTGACCTCGGTCGAATAGCCGCTGGGGAAGGTTATGCTAGTCGATTTCTCTTGACGTACTACGACTACACCATGCTGTTGAAGTGTCACTGCTTGCCCCCATGTAAATGCACCACCGACCCATACTTTAGTGCTGGAAATGACGCGTATACCAAACACCCGCATTAGTAGGTGCAAGGGAACGATCCCTGTCACATTTGCGGGTTCGCCGAGTCCTTCCGGTTGGTCGCTGTTATAAAACTCGCTAAAGCGTTTATTGGCTTTCAAGACGCTGGTTTGGACGCGCAAAATCCGCTGTACCAACTCGGTTACTTGCTTCATCTTACCGGATTCAATCAGCGCTTCGCCGATAAGCGTTAACCAATAGAGCCAGACACCGCCACTTCCATCGGCATTTTTAGCATCAAAATTGGCATCACGTGCCGGATTCATGGTTACACCGGATTCGCGCCAAAAGTCTTCAGGGCTGACTAGGGTTTTTATTAGCGCATCCATATGATCGGGTGGGATATGAGCTGTCCATAGTGGCAGCAATGCATTGATGTCGAGTCGTGTGGTATCAACCGTATGCACATCCACGCGATAAACGCGGCTTAACCCCTCGAATGTCACACGGTCAATTTGGGAGAACACCTGCTTGCTGGTATAGACGCCTCTACCACCAGCCCAGATAAACTGTTCCCCCGCCGCTTGTTCGCTAATGGCTTTACCGGTTATGTCAAACCCATCTAATTTGAGCGTCATGCGCGGTTGCAAATTCACGCCGCCTGACACCCGTACCACTAATCGGTTTGGTGGATTAATTTTTTCGGCGGGCAGCAGTTCATCTAGTGCGCGTGCATCCGTAATGATATCGACGCGTTCTGTCGTGATATGAGTGTCACGATCTCGGTAAGTATAGCGCCCAAGATCGGCGTTCCATAGACTTTCAAGCGCGATTTCTAATCGACCGATATGCTCGTGAAGTTGTTTTTCGGCAGCTGCATCACGCAGAAAATAGGCGATTTCTTTAAGGCTCTTGGCTTCGGAAAGCAGATATGACATTAAATCCGCTGATTCAATCGTGCGGATGTCGGCACCGCCTCCCCATCCTTGCCATGTGGCAAAGGTAGGCATGAACACATAGCCAGTTTGAACTTCGCTTTGCCACTCCGGCAACCCATCTTTATCTTTGTCTAGATCGGCCTGCAACCAACGCTGGAAAAACTTGTACAGTCCGGAGAATACATCCTGTAAAAATTGACTATTTTCAGTGTATTGAAAAATGCCCCATGCTAATCTTGCCAGAACTGGCATACAGAGGGTGCTCTGTTTTTGTCCGCCCAAACCCGGTTTGCTATCAATCCAGCCATCGTTTTGCTGTATCGCTAGATAATTGCGGATGATACCCTCCGCGAAGGTGTGGTCAATGCTGGCAATCGCCAGAGCCGACAAATACGCGAGTGAGGGGCTTTGTCCGTTCCAACCTTTGTCATTTGTGTTGTATCCGCGTCCCGGTTCACGTGTTGCCACAAATGAAGGGAAAGGCAAGCTGGCGGTTGCCTTAAGAAAACTCTGTGCCAGTTCGCGATAAGCAAACGCGATTGTGGCATCCGTATCTGCATCACCAGTTTCAATCTGAGGTATGGCTTGGCTGCCGGTGTCGACTTTGGCAAAAGCCGCATCCCAATCCGTTTGTAACCACTTTTGTGCCAGTGCCAATGATAGATTGATGCTTCCCGACCCTGCATGTATCATCCGGAAGGACATTTTCTTGCGTGCGGGAATCGTCAGCTTGCGCTTAAGTTTCGGACTGCTCGGGGTTTCGCTTTCGGTTTGTCCATCTTCCAATAAAATCACAGGTTGTAAATTGCCAATTGTTCCTAAATTGAGTGCGCCACTTATGGATGGTAACGTGACAAGTCTCTGCTCTTTATTATTGATACCGACAAAGGCAATCACATCCAATTCGACGTCAAGCGGTTCGGTGTGGACGTTTGCCAGTGTATAGCGCACGCCGATCGCATGGCTTTCCATCGCCCAATATTCAATTTGCAGTGCAATTTGTGGTGTAAGCGATGCTTCAAAGCGGAGGTATCCCGGCGCAAATCCGGTGAGGAAAGCTGAACGCGTATAGGCCTGCGCCTGGTAGATCGAGCGTCCGTCGTGCAGCCACATCGGCACAAGACTCACCAAGCCGGCACGTCCACCAAAACGTGTTTGTAAGGCTAATGCTGCTGATTCGCCATTGCCCGGCAGCACTTCCCATATCTGATCATCACGATAATCAGTACTGCTCAGCCGCGCATCAGCTGCGATATGCAAACAATAAGGGGCGTTGGTATCAAGATGCCAGCGCTTGATTGTTTTCATGAGCCAACCCCCACACGATCATGCAGTAACTAAAGTTTTTTCCAGGTGCCATCAACTTCGTTGAACTGGAATTTCTCATTATACAGGCTGAACAGAATGTGATAGCCCGATCCTGGTTGCCAGACTCCTTGAGCATCCACTTGCCCACCGGGATGATATTCATAATTGCTGACATAGCCGAATTCCGGCGTGGTGGCAAATCCGAGCTTGTCTTTCATTTCAGGGTTGCTGCGCCACAATTTTCCGAATCCTCGGGGTGGCTGGAATTTGCCATCGGGTGGCACAATGCTCGGGTCAGTTTCTGGCTCACCATCCTGGTACGTATCGTCATAAACCTTCCACTCGCCACTCCCTTGCCCGTTATCATACATCACCCAGATTTGTTTGCGAGGTTGTATCCAGAACATACGGCCATGTTCAAATACTTCTTCCGCAACCTGGATTTGTCCCATTGTGGCAGTAGGGCGCACATCGGGGGTTGCCGAGACACTTGGGGTAGGGGAGGCTGGAATCGGTGTTGCGCTGGGCAGCGTTGTTGGAACCTGAGGCGCGGTTGTGTTTGTTGCTGCTGAACTCGCGGTGCCATCGGCAGGTGGCGGTGTCGCTGTAACCACCAAAACCACTTTTTCCGTTTGTCCCTGGCAACCTGCCAACACAATCATGAACACGGCACACAGGATTAATCGTAAACGCATCGGCATTCTCCATGATCTACTTCAGCAATCGCCATTTGTAGCAACCACAACCGAGATTGTATCAGACGCTCCCTGTGCCGCAAGGTCGTGGTCACAAACACAGAATTATCAACGTTTAACTACAAGGTGTCATGTTACACTAGAATCAATACAGGGAAGGTGGTATCTTTCCATAACCTGCGAGTTGGGTATGGGGGTTATAACATGCGACGTGTATTCAGATTGATACTCGTTTTGATGTTAGGGTATTACATCACGGAATGGTGGCTCAATCAACAAAAGCAGTCTGCCGCACCGGACGCAGTGCCGCCGCCTGTCAAACCTCAAGCACCGAAATCGACATCGTCTGGCAGCAGTGATCCACTGACCGAAATCGATGGTATTGGCCCGGCCTATGAACGTGCCCTAAATGCGATGGGTATTCGCACGTTTGCTCAATTGGCGGCTCAAAATGCCGACGACTTAGCAGCCGGTATATCATCGGTTCGTGTAACCGCAGCGCGCATCAAACGCGATCAGTGGATTGAACAAGCTGCTGCCCGTACAAACCTACCTGTATCCTCATCACGTTGGAGTGGAAATGACGGCAATTCGGCCTAAGGCAGTGACCTTAAATAAGACCAATGGCTATCTGGAAATCACATGGGGTGATGACCGCATATGCCAATATCCGTTGTCACAGTTGCGCGAAGCCTGCCCATGTGTAGAATGTCGGGGCGGGCATCAATTTATGAGCAAAGAGTATGACCCGGAAAATATTCTAGTACTCAAACCCAAACGCTCCTACGCCATGGAGTCACTCGACCTTGTTGGCAATTATGCCTTACAGCCGTCTTGGGACGATGGGCATCATACGGGCATTTATACGTGGGAATATTTGCACAAATTGTGCCCACCTGAGGTAAAAAGCGATGTTGGATAAATCTGCGGTCCTCGAACTTATGGCTCTGGCCGAAAAGAATGTGGTCTGTTCGGAAGCAGTTGATTTGCTTGACCGTTGTCTGGCGGAACGTTCGTCTCGCCTGCTTGAAGAGTTTATGCAGCGCCACATGCTGAATAATCCAGCTTCCATTGATGTACTGCAAGATTTGGCCGAAAGCGTCCATCAGCATATGATCGCACTGCAGGAATCGTTATTTGACATCCGTGCCGAAATGTTGAAATCGTTGCAACATCAGTTCAAAATTGATTTAGCAACCTTAGTTCCACTTGAACTCATCGAAGACTACGATGCAGTTGAATTGGACGAAGCGCTGGCATTCGTAGTGTCACAATATCCGCACCTTGCAGATAGCGATCTGGTTATCATTTGTCATGTCATGCACAACGCTGTATCGCGGGCTGGGCAGATTACCCAGAGCCTCAAATTGGTACGTCAAATTCTAGAGTATATTTTTGACTGGTCGGAAGCATTGAGCGTTTTCGTGGTTAAAGCCTACTGGCTTTGGCAAACTGATTATACGCAGTCGCGCCCAACCCTGCTCCAGTAACATAGAAATAATTACATTCATTACTGCAATACTGTGCAAGATATACATAATCTTGCATTTAGTTTCGCCTTGCAAAGTGCGAATTTGATAATCTCAAGCGACACTATGCTAACTTCAACCCCGTTTTAAACCGTCAATTTAGTGTCATTAATGTGTTTATCACTTGTGCAAAGTGCAATATGAGAATCTGCACAAAACCTCCCTAATTCCTTGCCGAATGTTGCACACACAGCTATATTCAATATGATTAACTATAAGTTGGAAATATCGTCTCAACTCAAGTTAATTGGACCCGTCTACTTTTTGAAGGAAAGGAATTTAAACAGTATGAAGTACCGTAAACTATTAGGTTTATCGCTCGTGGCTGTCATTGCTCTCAGCAGCATCAGTTTTGTACACGCTCAGGGTACCACCATTGAACTGTGGCATGGCTGGCAAGGTGCTTACGCCGATGCTATCACCAAGATTTTTGACGATTACAATAAATCCAACGCGGATGGGATTACTGTAAACCTCACCAATACCCCCAGTCTTAGTGACTCACTTCAGGTTGCTATTCCCGCCGGACAGGGGCCGGATATTATCGCTTGGGCAGACGACGTGATTGGGAACAATGTGCTGGCTGGTAATATCGCTGCTCTAGACGACTACGGCATTACGATGGATTTTCTGAAATCGAACTACGAACCAGCGGCTGTCAACGGCGTCGTTTACAACGGGAAGATTTGGGCACTGCCTGAAGCACAAGAAGGCGTTAGCTTGATCTGCAACAGTGATGTCATCAAGCCTACTGATTTTCCAACTGATCCTCAGGATTTTGCGGGTCTGCTGGCTTTGGCGACCAAATTCCACACCGATAATCCGGATAAGTACTTGATCTACAATCAAGGGTTGGACACGGCCAATGCCGCTGGTGATGCCTACCATGTCTCCCCAATCTATTATGGATTTGGTGCGTTTTATGTCGATGAAACCGGTAAAGTTGGTATCAACACCCCCGAAGCACAGAAAGCTGGCCAATGGCTGGTTGATGCCTCGAAGGTATTCCCAGCGCAATCCAGCCAAGCACAAGGCTTGCAGGCACTTACCACTGGTGCTGGTGCATGTATGTGGACTGGCCCCTGGGAACTGGCCGACATCAAGAAGTCTGGCATCCCCTACTTTATTCAGCCCTTTGGTCGTCCGTTCGTGGGCATCAAGGTCGAAATGCTCACCGTTAATGCTGTCGAACGTGGCAATGCAGAAGCGGCTGTCAAGGTTATTCAGTTCTTCGATAGCGCTGACGTGCAGACACAACTTTCTGTGGCGAACAGCACAGTTCCGGCGGCGACCGCTGCACTCAACAGCCCAGAAGTTAGCAAGAACACTGATGTTGCTGGCTTCGGCGCGCAGTTCAAACTGGGCGTTCCGCAACCGAATCACCCTTACATGAATGCTTTGTGGGGCCCTGTTGGGCAGGCTACCATTGCGATCTATACTGGCGCCCAATCGCCAACAGACGCATTGGCTGCTGCGGAAACTGCCGCGAATGACGCAATTAGCAACATGAATCTGCCAACACCTGAGGCCACAGCTTCGGGCTAAATGCACTCGATAATTCGCTGCTTTTAGGGCAGTTGTCGGCGCGGTTGCGGTTTGCTGTGCTGTCAAAACTCTTATTAGAGTGTAATTCTAAAAAGCGCAGGTGGGTGGAAGTTTATTCCACCCATTCTTTATTACGAGGTTTACAATTATTATGGGTACAACACGCGGCTGGAAGAAATGGTCAGTGATTATTCTCCTTCTACTGCCTACACTGACCGGCATCACGTTAGTTAATTTAATCCCCATGTTTTACAATGTCCGACTCTCATTCACTAATGCAGATCGTCTATCACATAATGGACGTGATGCAGCCCACGCATGGCAAGATGTTGGATTGCAAAATTATCAAAAGTTGATCGCGGAGCTGGTCACACCAGAGGCGATTAACTCATTTGCAAAATTGATTATTACCCTTGCACCGATACTAGTCGCCAATATTGTCGCTCGTCGCATGACCCGCAATAAACTGGTGCCGCCTGATACGCGCATGGTCTGGCTTGGCGGTCTTGCAGTCACAGTAATACTGTGGTTGCTGCTCGGTGGAGCTGACGCGCTGAATATACTGACTCAAAATAGCTTTTTTGTGGTGCTGTTACGTTCAACTGTTTATGTCATTTTATGTATGCCATTCTTTTTACTGGTAGGCCTCACACTGGCGCTCATACTTAACAATCCAGCCATTCGCTTTAAACCACTGTGGCGTACATTGTTAATTATTCCTTGGGCAGTCCCGACCTTTATCACCGCCTTAATCTGGCAGTTCTTTTTTCGCGATGCCGGGACGATTAATCTTATTTTCCAAAGTCTGAATATCCAGGACCCCAAGAGTCCCATCCATTGGTTAAGTAACCCGCAACTGGCCTTTTTTGCCATCGTTCTGGTGAATGTCTGGATGTCGTATCCCTTTTTCATGACCATCATTCTTGGCGCACTGCAATCCATTCCGGCAGATATGTATGAGGCCGCTGAGGTCGATGGTGCGACTTGGTGGATTAGCCTGACACGCATCACCATCCCCATGTTGCGACCGGCGGTGCTGCCAGCGGTGGTACTCAGTTCAATTTCAACGTTTCAGATGTTTAACACTGTCTATCTGATTACAACAGGCGGTCCTGTCAGTGGCGTGGGCAAACCGGGCGCTACCGACCTCGTTATGACCTATGCCTACAAACAAACGTTCCAGCAGGGCAATTATGGCTACATTGGTGCGTTTGCCGTCATCATTTTCGTGATTTTGCTCGTTGCCACTTTGCTCAGTCTTCGTGTTACGAATGTGACCAGAGGAGCGTATGAATAACATGAGCAGCAATAAAATGTCCACCCAGGCGACTTCACCTGATGCTGTAGTTGCACCAAAACTGGGAACATCGGCTAAATCTTCCGCCTACACAATGACCAAAAAGGATCGTAACCGCCGGATTGGCCTCGTTATTTCCTATGTGATTTTGGTTTTGGCCGTACTCTTTGCTATCTATCCGGTCTACTTCGCCTTTCTGGTATCCATTCGTCCTAGCGGTCAATTACTCTCTCTCAATTTGGTCGATATGTTCATTCCAAGTACCGGCATTTCGTTTGACTCGTACAACACTGTAATGTTCGGGAAGCAGCCGTTTTTTAGTTGGCTCGGTAACAGCCTGTTCGTTGCTTTATCTACCTCATTGGCTTCAGTATTGATCGCAACCTCCGCTGCTTTCACAATCAGCCGTTTCAAGTTCCGCGGACGTAATGCCTTGTTGATCATGTTCCTGGCAATTCAAGCCTTCCCAGGTGTGTTAGCCTTGAACGCGATAAGCAATTTGCTGACCAAGTTGGGCCTATATGGTAATCCGCTGGGGTTGGTGCTGGCTTATTCGGCTGGAACGCTAGTCTTCAGCACATGGAACTTGAAGGGCTACTTCGACACTATTCCAGTTGAAATCGAAGAGTCGGCTCTTATCGACGGATGTAACACATTTCAGAGCTTCTTTCTGGTTCTGCTGCCGTTAAGTCTACCTGCTGTCGCCATTACAGCCTTCTTTGGCTTCTTAGCGGGGTGGGGCGAGTTTGCGTTGGCGTCTGCAATCATTCCAGCGCCTGCCGCACGTCAAACGTTGCCGGTAGCTCTGCAGGCTTTAGCCAACAGCACCTCAGTACCCTGGGGATTGTTTGCCGCAGCTTCGATGATCGTTGCCATTCCGACCATGATTATGTTCTACTTTATGCAGAATAATTTGCAGGCTGGTCTGACGGCTGGCGGTGTGAAGGGCTAGGTTAGGTAACTAAATAAACCGAGTGGCTATTATGGCATAGTCACTCGGTTTAGATGCCGGGTTAAAGTTGAATTTCGGTTTTATCCGCTGCTTGACATCAACATGCTGACGGTGCTTCGGCTTTGTGCCAAGCAGTCGTCGACACTAGCCAGTGATGAAGTCTGATCTGTCTCATATTGAGCAGTCGGGTTAAGGTAATTGTAAATCGTGCGTGAAAGCTCACTAATCAATGGAAATGTGTCTTGATAATTCAGCCATGTTGGCCCATGCATAGTCACTACTAACACATAGTCCCCCCCCGGCGAGAAGACAATGCCGGCGTTCCCATGTGTATCGTCTATATAGCCGTGTTTATGTGCAACCCGTGTGTTGGGTGGTACGCCCGCGCTCATCATCAAGGGTTCCGCGAGGTTGTTATCGCTCATGATATTTAGCATCTGACGGCATTTTTGCCCCGTGAACTGCCCCGGTAGTTTAGTCATTAATGCGCCATCGCCTGTATTTGCACACTGATAAATGCTCGCCAGTAACCAGCCCATATTATCGACCGTCAATTGATTCGTATAATCTGGCGTTGCCCGTGTTTGATCGGCATTAGTCGTCGGGGCACGCACAGGAACAGGCGTAGCATCTGGCACTTTGAAGGGCGCGATAATAAACATGTTACTTAGCCCTAGTTTCCCTAACATTTCCGTTACTTTGGCCGCACCCGCATACTCGTCGCCGTTTCCGAGTTCACGCAGCAGGGCATTGGATGCACTGTTCTCGCTGCACACCATCATGTAGGCGATATTCAACGCGGTTTCTGAATCAGGCGGAGTCTGTAGAGTACTGTAAAGGGCCGTCAAAATGGCGATTTTATTGAGGCTCATGCCGCTGAACGCGATATTGTTGCCGAAGGTCAATGCTTCATTAGTTTTGAGATTCATCACAAATAACGCGGCCAAAGTGCTGGTTTCAGGTGCATAGCCCGCTTTAAGCATCATGCCCCACAGTTGATCGCCCAATGTTTGAAAGGCTGGGCTGATGACGACAGGTGAATTTTCAAGGAGGTGGCTGGCAAGCACTACTGGTGGGGTCGGTGTCAACGTCGGCAAGTTGAAAGACATTTGGCTGATGACTGGTACATTATAAATATTGCCTTCAACCTTTAAGAGATCATTTGCAACCCATCCAAAGCCATTGGGAGCGCCTGGATAGCGAATTTGAATCCAGGGGAATTGGCTGTGGCGACCTGTAATTTCATATTGTTCACCGGCCTCACCAACCCCGATGCGTGGATAGTCAACCCCCGGCCCATAACGAATATTAATTTCATCCTGTGCGGTGCCAATAACACCGCTTAAAGGTACAGCAGTTGCCGTGGCGGCTGTACTATCATTATTGGTGGGTGCAGGTGTACTGCTGACAGTATTAACCAGCGTGCTGGTGTCCGGTGTTAGGGATGGGGCAGGTGTTAAAGTCGGTGGTGCATTGTCAATGATAACTTCGCTAAATGGTAGTACGTTTATATTGCCCACAACCGTTACCAAATCCGCATAAACCCATCCCATAGGCGCTTGAGTGTTAGAATCACCCAACAAATACCAGGGGTAGAATTGACTGCGGCCCAATATCGGATAACGTGTACCGGATGTAATTTGTCCCAACAAGGGTGCATTGACATCAGTCGAGGCGCGTAAATTAGCTTGACCTATTGCTTCAGCCGTTACACCGTTCGCTTGTGCGGAAGTAAAAATGGGGAGCGCGATAAAAATGATGAGGGCAAAAAATGTTGCTAGAAAATACCGCTTTAATCTCATTAGCTATGCCTGATTACTTAACTAATATGCATCCAGTTGGGCATTATATCACGCTTATTTGGAGACTTTCCTGAACCGCTGTTGAGAAACTTGGTGTTGACAGTCAAGGGAGTTCTGCTACCATAATCTTCACTTCATGCCGAAGTGGCGGAACTGGCAGACGCGCTACGTTCAGGGCGTAGTCCCCTTACGGGGGTATGGGTTCGACTCCCTTCTTCGGCACTCATGCCCGGTTTTATACCGGGTTTTTATTTCCCCAAACCTGCGCTATCATGTTATATAAAGATTCCACAGTGCTCGAGGCTTGGTTTTGATGACCGCCGAGAAACCCAAACGACAAGAACGCAAACGCACCAGCCAGCTTTCCGGCTTACAAATTATGTTCGCTGCCATCCTCGCTATCGGCCTTATTTTGGGCCTTAACTTCACTCGCTTATTTACGGCGGGTCAACCTTTACAACAAACCTATAACCAATTAACAACTGAAATCACCCAGCTTGAAAAAGATCAAGCGGATCTCACACGCGAACGCGATTATGTTCAAAGTGATGATTATGTAGAAAGCTGGGCACGTGATGAAGGTAAGATGCTGCTCCCGGGTGAATATTTGGTGATTCCGGTTGGATCACAGAATACCGCCGAAGCGACTGCTGAGCCTGCCGCTCAGCAAGCCGTAGTTCAAACGACACCACCTGAACCACCAAAGTGGCAGCTATGGTGGGCGCTTTTCTTTGATAATGATCCTCCGCAGTTTTAACCAATAGATTTGAGCTAAGTGTGACCCTCTAGTACGGGTGGTTGTGCGCCCGCCAGAGTCTGAATATGAGCCTTGATCAGCTTATCCCCAATAGCGAGTTCTTTTCCGATTTCGGCCGCAGGCACTTTTACGAAACCGATCCCAAGCACCTCGCCACGAGGGGTTACCACACTGCTGGTTAATGTGCCAATGTCTTTTTCGTCGGCCTGTAACACAGCTGGCGACTCGACCATCTCGCTCAAATTTAACGTCACCATAGTCTTTGCGAGCTTGTTGCGACTTTCCATCCGTGCAATGATTTCCTGGCCGGTGTAGCAGCCTTTCTTGAAGCTGACCTCATCCCATAGTCCAGCTTCCAATGGAATGAAATCCGTGCTGAGTTCACGTCCAACCCCCGGACGACCTGCCTCGATTCGCAGGACGTTAAATGTTAATGATCCTGCTGCCTTTAATCCCTGTTGCTGACCTATCGCCACCAACGCACGCCAAACATCAATCGCTTTATCACCGGGAACGATGACGATCCACTGTGTACCCACCAGCGGCTTGCGTTTCAAGAAAGTGACCTCAACACCGCCAATCATCGTATCTACACATTCGAGGTAATGCTGATTTCCAGCTTGCGGAGCGAACGACCGCACAATCGCTTCTGCTTTTGGGCCATGCAAAGCGAACTGTCTGGTTGTTGCTCCTAAATCCAATATTTGCATATCGTCGTTATAGAATATTTGACGCTGTAGAAATTCGCGCACTGTCGACCCACGTCCCGGTTCAGTCGTAACCAGCGCTTTTTCGCCATGATTATAGGCCACTAACCGGTCAATAATGCGTCCTGTGGGTGACGTGAGAATTGTCGGACGACCTTCGTCCGCTGCCATGTGAGCGACATCATTGGTCGAAATACGCTGAATAATCTCCAGCCGGTCACGTCCTGTTGTTTCAAGACGCCCTTCATGACTACGATCCATCAATACCGCATCTTTATGAGCAGCTTCATATTCTGATTTTTGGTCACCAAAGTGAAACGGAATACCATCCTGAGCGATAATGGCGCCAGAATGTTGGTACATTTCCTGTAAGTTCATGCTGTTGCTCAAATCGCTTAAGTTTGCAGGGAAGCGGATTTCAATCGTAACTGTTCCATCGCACGTCGGCTGCGTTCAGCAAGTACAATTCCGTAGAGGATAGCGCTTGATTGTTTCAATTGATCTTGATAATTGGTAATCAGATAATCACATTGTGGTGCGTATTGCATTTCCATCTCGACACGTTGCAGTCGCCTGTCAATCTCATCCTGTGATTCGCCCCGTATGCTCATGCGTTTAATCAAATCATCCACCGACGGTGGTTGCACAAAGACAAGTACAGTATTGTCGGGATAAGCGGTGCGCAGATAGGTTGCCCCTAAAGGTTCGATGTCTGCAATCAGGTCACGCCCATCACGCATTGCCGCTTCGATGGTGGCTCTTGGCGTTCCATACAGGTGATTATGGACGGTCTGCGACTCAATTAGTTCGTGACGTTCATCCATTTTCTGGAATTCGGCGTCGCTAACAAACAGGTGTTCTCTGCCTTGTTGTTCGGTGTCGCGCATAGGACGTGTTGTGGCCGTTGGCAGTTGATGTAAATCTGCCAATTGGCGCAGCACTTCATTCATGATCGCGTTTTTGCCAGCTCCCGCAGGTCCCACCAGCACGAACAACAATCCCCAGTAATGCGCTTGTTCATCAATCATTGGCACAGTGTCCCCCCGGATTGTGCAGCTATTTGTTGTTGAAGAGGATCATACTATGGTAGGGCTTGAGATGTCCATTAGAGAAATAGAAGAGCAGGCTCCTTTTCGGGAAACCTGCTCTTCATATTGTCTGGAAATGGTCAGGAACTAGCTTCCGGCATTGCCGAACGTTATATCGGTTACCCACCATCCATCTTGTGTAGCATTAGTTGTCGTCAACGTAAACTTGATGTTAATGTTCTGGTTGATATAGCTGTCCAGATCATGTGATCGCTGCTCCCAATCATAGCCTCCGGATGGTGTACGATTGATCGGCGGATTACCACTGCTGGGACCTAATGTTGTTGGTTTACATTGCGCACTCGGTAACGAAACAGGACACGTTGTCGCGTCGCTGAGTCCACCTTGCGTCCAAATGAAGCCCCCATCCGTACTAACCCAGACAGAACCCGAAGTACCCACGTCGAAGTAGTACAACTGATAGTATTCCAAACGTGGTTTCCACTGGGCTGCGGTATATCCAGATGGTGTGTTTAGATTGAGAACACCGTTTAGTAGGAGTGAAGATGAGCTGAACGGTATCGAATTGACGACAGGCGTTCCGCTTCCCGCACTAGCCTTCGGAGTGTCACTAAACGAGAATTTGTTGGTTCCGACATTGAGTTCTACGGCTGCATCACCGCTGCGCTCGAAATATTCCATAATGATTTGGTATGTCCCGGGACTAAGCGTTACCGATTGGTAATCAACCGTGCGCGAATGGGTCGACCAATCATAAATGACATTCCAGATATTCGGCGGGCTTGCCGGGAAGCCTGCTGGCTCTGCTCCTGTCGACGTTTGGACACGAACACGTATACCGTCGTCAGAAGTAGCGATGAATGTATATTGTCCACCCGTCACATTGATTGTTCTGATGAAGCGCGCACCGTAGCCATCATACCATGTGTTACTGTCGGAGCCCGGACGACCATCAGTTCCGAAGTCATAGAAAATGGCATCCGTGAAGTCTTTGATGAAATGTAACCCGTCCACCAATTGTGTCGCTGAGGTTCGCGAGTCAATCCAGGCGTTTGTGCCTGCAGTTGTTCGTGTGACATTGTCAAAGAAATTGTTCCAGGTAGTGGCGCCACAAGAATCTTGATTTAGGTAGCCACTCGTGTAAGTCTTAGTGGGATTCTTGATCCATGTGATGCAGTCGAACCAGAACACGCTCCAAGGATTTGTACCCAAATCTGCCGGTCCACCGCCGGAACCACGCCATTGGTCGGGTGCAAGTCCCCATTTCCCTTCCGGTATCCAGTTACGCATGTTACGAGCGTTATCGGTGAATGGTACCGAGTAGACATCATTTGTACGGAATACAAATCGGACGTCGTCTATCCACCAGCCCAATCCAACCGCTGAGTTGTTATAGGCATTGAGTACGAACCGAACCTTAAGGCGTTTGCCTACGTAACTGCGTAGGTCGACTTGCTCGCGTACCCATGCGTCGTTGCGGCTGCTTGCCGGTTTCGTCCAGATGGATTGCCACGAACTGGCGCCGCCCCACGTATTAGCGCTGCCACCCGCATAAGAGGTTGTCGATCCCCACAGGTACTGGTAATCGTAGCCCATCAAATTGCGTGTTGGTATGGCCGCGGTCATTTCGGTTTCATCCTGAAGCGCAATGTCGACGGATATTGAATCGCCGGCCGCGACATCATAGTGATTCCAGAAGTACATCGTCGGCAAATCAGTGATGGTCGCGCCACGCAAATCCAGAATCTTGGTCATTTCCATGACGTTGAAACTTTGATGCAGGTACGTTTGACCACTTGTATCGTTGTTATGCATTGAGGTGATGCCGCTATGGTCATCCCATGTAACCGCAGTCCATGTGCCACCGGTCGTCCACCGGTTGTACCAGTCACTGGGTGTATCGATGTCATCCTCCCAATCCGTTCCGTTACCTGTACCAGCGACAGGCGCACCGGGTTTAGCCGTATAAGTGGTAGAAGGTGACCACAGCTTGAAGGACGATTCAGTGAATTCCTTCATTTCGATATTGTCGATGTAAATACCATCGGACACCGACGTGTTCGACGTCGCATCGAATGTGATTTGAAGGAAGAAGTCGTCGTCATATTTATCTGCGCCTGCGCCCGTTGTGCTGGTTAGGGCTGCCCACGTCATACCTGTTGCTTTTTCGACAGCCGCGCGCATATCCAGTTCTTCACGTTCCCATACGACCTGGTTAGCGTTGCCCGAATTGTAACCGTATGTCCAAACGGCAATTGGCCCAAGCGCTGCTGTGACGTACGGATTTGCAGGTGTTGAGATGTGTGCATTTCGATACAGCTCAATCTTGAAGCTCTCGTTCGCGGCAAGCTTGCGCCAATGCCAGAAATTCAGCACAGGATGGGTTGCCTTACCGAAAGTTGATCCGTTATAGCAGCTCTTGTTACCGCCCCAATTGGTCAGGTTTTCTGGCGTGTCATTGTTGAAGTCAATCGGGTAGCGTAGGGACATGGAGGTTGCCTGCCCATGCACATAGTTACCAATCGGGCTATCACTGAACGAATTGCCCGTCTGGAATGCACCGGATGTCGAGGCAATACCCCATTGACCACCCATTAACCACTGATCAGTCCCATTCTCCGCATCGTCGCAGAAGGGGTAATCGCTGTACTTCATCAGACCTTCACGCTCAATAGCGATATTGTCTATGTACCAACCGGTCGATTCCTTGTTGTTATCGACAATCAATGCGAAACGCAGTCTGAACGGTTGAGTATTCCAGAATGGAATGTCCTTCAGTTGCAGCTCAAGCTTTTTCATCGAGTCGCTGATCGGGCTGCCGGTAGAACCCACACTCTTAATCGCGCTGGTTCCCACCCGTGTCCAAACAGCTGGCGTACCGGCAGTATCAGAACTACGTGTATATTGTACTTCGATTGAATCGCCTGCTTCTAACCCGTAAGCCTGGTAGAAGGATAGGATTGGGTACCCAAGATCGCCTTCCCAGTCGGGTGTGCCACCGCTGCCATCGGCCGCAATCGAGTTCAGATTAATTAACCCGTTGAATGCGACATAATGAACACGCTGGTTTGAACCTTGCTCGGTGCCGAATTGAGCATAATTGCCACTGGTTCCAGCGACACCGATACTGCTGACGTCCCAGGCCATCGAAGGTCCACCTGAGTCGTTGGATGCAGCCACTTTACTGGTCAGATCCCAACGTCCCGAAGTGATAAAATCGGATTTTTCGCTCACGTCGTCCAGATCCCAGAAGTTACCGCAAATATATTTGTTTGCAGTACAAACACCATATGTCTTCGCGGTTGTGCCAGCTTCCAATCGGATGTCGTCCAAATACCAGCGGCGTACACTGGTGGATGAACCACTGTCCATGACGAATCGCCATGAAACCTGTTTGTTCAACAAGGCCGCGGGAATCGTGATCACATTACGCGTCCACGCATAATTTGTACCCGCAGTATGCAGGTTAATAGTTGTGCCTGCTGCCCAGTTTGGCCCACCGCTTAATTGATCATCACTATAGGGAGCATATACTGCCAATTGCAGCTTAACCGAAGTATCGACTGCCGTGCCAAAATCCCACACATCCCAGAAACTCATGGTTGGGTTAGTCACACCGTTTAGGTCGACGTAACCACGCAGTTCGAGGTTGCAGTGCATACTCTGGGGGAAACCATTCGTTACAGTCGCCAAATTTTCTTTCCATGCATAAGAAATAGAATTTGGCTGGCTGCCGTTTATTTGCGTCCAGGGGCAAGCAGCCGCGCCACCTAGTTTGTTGACATCGGCAGCGACATTGCTCTTGTTTGCCGCGATGTCGAGTTTGATACTCGCATTACCCGTGGCTTCATAATACTCAACCACTAACGTGTGGATGCCGACACTCAAAGTCTGCGAGGCAGTCTTTGGCGAACCTGCACCGTGGGCACTCCAATAGTCAATAGCGGTTGTGCCATCGATCTTCAGGCGTGAACCATCGTCGCTGTCGAGTGTAAAGTTCAACGTTAGTGGGTTTGGTCCAAACACTTCGATTTTACGGGTATAACGTATCGAGAAGTTGTCTGTCAGCCAACTATCGAGTGGGCTGCCACTACTCCAGTCAAAGTTCACATTAAAACGATAGGAAGGATCAATTTGCTGGTTGTAGAGGCTGCGGTCAGGTGTGCCACTAAGTGTTGTATTGGGATAATATTCACCGAACCAATCCGCACCACCTAGATACGCACTGCTATCGACACGCCACCAAACTGGTTGGTCAATGGGGTCGATATACGGTACGTCAAAGCCTCTGTCCGTTGCGGTTGGTGTAGGCTTTTCCGTTGCTGTACTGGTAGGGGTGGCGCTGGGCGTCATCGGGGATGGGGTCGGCGATGGCCCGTTAGTCGGTGTGACCGTTGGTGGTTTCGGCGGGCTGGTCGGGAATGATCGTGCTGCCGGCGGATTCGCAGCGACGTAAGTCACTGTTAGCCAGAATGCCGTTGGTCCACCTCTTGCATAAAGGTCTTGCGGTGTCCCCGTGATACCCACTAGATTAAACACCGTATTGCTGAACACATTGCCCAAAGCTGGTCCAGTCGCTGCTACTGCTGCTACCAGCGCCATAACCACCAGCACCAGAATCAACGCGTACTCTATCAAAGCTTGTCCGCGCTGGGCCGGTTTTTGGGGTGATGTACTGGTTATCGGTTCTTGCACCATATTGCTAACCCCTCATCCAATCAAAAATGTCAGTTGCTCAATCCCGGATAAAACGATTCCGAGAATCATTACCTAAATACTATCTCTATCTTACTCGACTATTGGCAAATGTCAGTTTAGTTTTTGTCGGCATGTTGTTCAAATGCGTTGACAATTCCTCAATAGTCATTGGCAATCTTCACTTTTCGTTCACAATTGACGTCCTATGGTATCCTTTGCCTGTTATCTCATACGAGAGGATATTAGTCATGCCCGCTGTTATTATTGACGGCAAAGATGTTGCCGATCGGATGCAAGCTCAAATCGCCGCTGAATCAGCCCGTTTTAAAGCGAAACATGGTTATCCACCAGGTCTGGGTGCAGTCTTGGCAGGGGATAATCCCGCTTCAGCTCAATATGTCCGCATGAAAAGTCGCGCCTGTGAAAAGGTTGGAATTACTTCTGTCTCCCATCTCATGAGCGCTTCAAGCACTCAGGCAGAAGTCGAAGCTGCTGTCGCGACCCTGAATGCCGATCCCAAAGTTCATGGCATTCTGGTACAACTCCCATTGCCTAAGGGTATTAATGAAGAAGCTGTGCTACGTCTCGTTAGTCTCGATAAAGATGTGGATGGTTTTCACCCCATTAACATTGGAATGCTCGGTATGAAAGGTCGCGAACCATTGTTCACACCAGCTACACCGACCGGTTGTATGGTTTTGCTTAAGGAAGCAGGCGCACAAATCGAAGGCGCGAATGCCGTTGTCATTGGACGCAGTAATATTGTCGGCTTACCTGTTGCCCTGATGTTAATGAAAGCCAATGCCACCGTCACCGTTTGCCACAGCCGTACCCGCGATATGAAATCTATTGTCCAAAAAGCGGATATTGTCATCGCCGCCATCGGTCAGGCCAATTACGTCAAAGGCGATTGGCTCAAACCCGGCGCGATTGTCATTGATGTCGGCACAAACAAAGTCGATGATCCCACAGCCGAGAAGGGTTATACTTTTGTGGGTGATGTCGAATTCTCTTCGGCGGTTAATGTGGCGGGCGCTATCACCAAAGTTCCCGGTGGTGTCGGACCGATGACCATTACCATGTTGCTTGCCAACACGATGAAAGCCGCATGGCGTATAGCCGGAGAATGACTTCAAAAGTGGTGTAAATTCTTGCATCCAAATCTGTTTCAATCTACGCTATCACTACAGTAGTTTAATCAAGCATCTTTGCAGGGGTTTGCTGTCGGCAAACCCCTCCAGAAAAGTATTGAGTGGTCGAGGTAAAAACAGATGCCACGGCGATCAGAAAATACACCATCTGTCCAAATTGTCTCTGTGGATGTGAAGGCCAATGTTAACTTCCTGCGCGAAGGGCTGCGTCTGTTAGTGCAGGTCTTTATCGAGCTGGAAATCAGTGACATAATCGAAGCAACCCCCCATGAACGCAGCTCCAACCGTCGCTCCTATCGCAATGGTTATCGTCGCCGCACATGGATGACCAATCTAGGCGAACTCACCCTCGAAATTCCCAAACTCCGCAAAGGCACATATTACCCTGCCTTTTTGGAAACACTGCGTGAGTCCGAGTTTTTTCTGATTGACTCGCTGCGAAAAATCTATAAGAGTGGTGTGACGGTCGCAGACATCGAAAATATTGTGGACAGGATGGGCTTTGCAAATGCTCAACCTGACCAGATCTCAGAAATTGTCGAACTGATGTATGATTTGGTGGATCGCTTTCGTGATAAGCCCCACTTCCGTTATTCTGATAATCTCACCCTCTATCGCCCTGTCAATGCCATATCGACTCATATGCTAGATAGCGACCTGCCCGAAAATCAAGACTTAGCCAAGTCGTTATACATGGGTTCGCTTTACATGGGGCAGATGGACGATTGGCTTTCTGAATCATTAGACGTACTCTTTCGGGTACATCATGCGCTTTCTGATCAGGCGGATGCCATCGCCACCTAAAAGAGCTTCTTTCTCGTTTACGGGAAAGGAGTAGGGGCCGGATTTCCAGATTCTTTCATTATTGTGCTTCCGCACCTTGATGGTAATGCCGTATCAAGTGTCTTTAATGTTGTCTATTCAAAGGAGATCAATATGAGTGGTGTCATACCGATGGTCATCGACCAGCAAAACCATACCGAACGTGCCTACGATATTTATTCGCTTTTGCTCAAAGAGCGTATCATCATGCTTGGCACAGAAATTAATGACGCTGTTGCCAATTTGATCATTGCCCAATTGCTCTATCTAGATAGTCAAGACCCCGAAAAACAGCTTCAGATTTATATTCAATCTCCCGGCGGCGAAGTTTATGCCGGCCTTGCTATCTACGACACGATGCAGCAAATATCGGCGCCTGTCAGCACGGTTGCGGTGGGACGTGCCGCCAGCTTTGGCACCGTTATCTTGACAGCAGGGAGAAAAGGGCTGCGCTATGCGCTCCCCAGTTCCACTATTCATATGCATCAACCCCTTGGTGGCGCACAAGGGCAGGTTTCCGATATGCTTATTCAAGTCAATGAATATTCGCGTCTCAAGCATTACCTGAATGATATTTTTGTCCAACATACCGGACAGGATTTATCGGTAATCGAACGGGATACCGATCGCGATATATTCCTCACGTCTCAGCAAGCGGTCGAGTATGGCCTCATTGATAATGTCTTGCTCCGGCGTCCCGCTTTGGGCCACCTTGTCAATATCCCACAGCCTCTCAAAGTCCCTGTCTAGTGCATTCACGAATCATTGGTAACCTGGGGGAGGAACATATTTCCTCCCCATTTGCTTTACGCTCTTATCAGAAATCGCTAGCTAATGTTCAGTACTATGATTTAGGTTTACTTTTGGTTTGTCGGTATACCACTTTCTAACCGTTACTCAACTTGGCTTCACCTTTCTTCGCTTATTTGGTTAGCACCAAACCCCTTAGGATAATATACAGGATAAGAGAAGAGAGAAAGTGAAAGGAAGGAGAGGAAAAAGTTATAGAGCCAGACGATGGTGAAGTTGGCGATTGACGAGAGCAGCAACGGCACAAGTACGGGCATGATGATTGCGGGTGGAACGCTGTTGACGGTCGCGTTGGGTTAAAGACTGGAAAGAACGAAGACGGTTGATCGTGTTTTCAACAATGATGCGACGACAGGCGAAGGCATGATTATAAGCGATTTGCTCGTCTGAAAAGGGCGGAGCATGTTTGCTTAAGCGTTTGAGAGGGCTAAAGCCCAAGTGATGGAGTTTGGCAATGCCTTGATAGGCGGTATCGCCCATACAAGCGATGTCTGGGGGCAGGCGGGACAATAAGCCGGATTGGCGCAAGAGGGTGATGTCAGAACTGCGACCGGGCACACTGGCGCTGACATCGACCAGCCCGCCCCACATTTTCGTCAACGGCTACCTGGGTTTTGAGGGTATGCGTGCGCTTCTTGCCACTGTACCAATCCGGTCACTCCGGTGGCGTGTTTGGGGCGTTGTACAGCTTGTTCAAAAGTATCGACAACCACTGCCAATTCGGGAATAGCTTTAACCAAGTCGGGTAGCTTGCGGCGGCGTTTACGTCCCGGATCAGGCAAGCGCATACTGGCCTGTCCGGCCTTTTCCAGTACGGGCAACACATGGCGGATGTAGCGTCCGACCGTCAGTTTGACTGACATTGAACAGAAAGCCCAGCACATCATGGGTCGGATACAAGCGCAACCAGATGACCGTCAACAAGGATTTGATCCCGTGCCGATAAATCGGCTTTGTCACCGCCACCGATGGCGCGCTGTCGTTCGCTTCGTTCCAACCGTCGTGCTTCCGCCTCAGCAAAGTCCGGCATGATTTCATCCAACAGCGCGTCAAATTCGCGTGGACGCAAGCCCGTCATTTTCACTTCTCGCTCCTGCTGTTCAGGCTTGGTTTGAAACCCGTAACTCCCTCTCTTCCAAAATTTACTGGCAATTTACCATTGATGACGCTCGTATTAAACTCCGTCATCTTTATCCCTCTTTTGATCCCTGACTTAACAGTATCCTGTTCTTTGGGATGATTGAATGTTCGTGATGACCCACGCATCTTAACAAGCACTTGAGGGCCACTCCTATCATTTGGCAATCTTGGCGGCGGCAGCCCCCTCGCCAATTTCGCTGCGCGTACAGCCGAGCTATCCCGCCGAAACACCTCAAAATCTCTGGCAATTGTGTGATTCTCGCCAATATCGCCACAAAGTCGCAAACTTGTGACCGGATTAATTTTGTCTCACATCGTAGTTTGATCTTGTCGTTTTTATAGCAACAACAGCGGCAGCGAACCCAAAATCAATCATCGCCGTAGGTCTCACCGATTCATCCGCCGAAATTGCACAAAATAGAGTTCCGCATTTGCCGCATTTGCCGCATTACGCGCGTACAAAGAAAAAATAGCGCTCAAATTTGGTGAAGTTTTACTCTTTGCCATTGTCTGCTCTAATACGATAATCATTGCATTGTCTATCGGCTACTAATTAAAGACTATCCATCCATGCTAAATGATTCTGTTCTCATCAATGATTGGCACATCATCGCCCGATCAACTGACGTTATCGAAGGCAAACCGCTTCGCGCTCGCTTACTTGCCGAAGACCTTGTAGTTTGGCGTACGGGCGAACGCATTATGGTCTGGCAAGACCTGTGTGTTCATCGGGGTACGCGCCTTTCGCTCGGTACAATTGAAGAAGACACGCTTATGTGTCCCTATCACGGTTGGACATATGACGTTGATGGTCAGTGTGTAAAAATGCCCGCTCACCCCGACCAATTACCGCCCGCTCGTGCCCGTGTCCAGGCCTTTCGTAGTGTCGAGCGCTATGGTTGGGTCTGGGTTACCCTTGGCGAACCGCAGCACGACATTCCGCAATTCCCGGAATGGGACGATAGTAGTTTTCGCAAGATTTTCTGCGGCCCTTATGTCTATAAGGCTGCTGCACCCCGCGCCGTTGAAAATTTTCTCGATGTCGCGCACTTTCCATTTGTCCATGAAGGCTTCTTAGGGGATCGCGCCCATCCTGAAATCGCCGATTATGAAGTCACAACTGATGAAAATGGCATCACTGCTGCTCCCATCACCGTCTGGCAGCCTGATCCTGATGGTACAGGGCAGGGTAAAGAAGTCACCTATACCTATCGCGTTTTCCGTCCGTTAACTGTCTATTTCATCAAACAGATGAAACAGAAGTTCGCCATCTATTTCTCGGTTACCCCAGTTGATGACTTTCACTGCCTTGGTTGGATATGTATGGCGATGAACTATGGCTTCGACATCCCTGAAGCCCAGTTAATCGCCTTTCAAGATGAGGTTACAGCACAGGATATTCCCATTGTCGAATCGCAGCGTCCCGAACGTCTGCCGTTAGATTTACAAGCCGAACTCCACCTGCGTTCCGATCGCACCAGCATTGCCTATCGCAAATGGCTGGGCGAGCTCGGCCTGACATTCGGTACAGCCTAATTTCACTATTAAAATGAAACGAATAAAGAAGTTTACGAATATAATATAGGGGTGTAAAAATGAAACAACAACACTGGCTATAAGAGATCCATCGGTACGTTAATCAAGACCGGTCCGCCTTGCTTGGCTATTTCTGCTAATATCTCTGCCAAAATAGTATCCTCATGATGTTTATTGTCCAGGTACATGCTGTCATCTTCAGGCTGTGTTGACGCTGTAAAAGTCCCGTTTTCGCACAGCACCCTTAAGCGCGCGGGAGCATTCCGATATTCAGCCGACCATGAACGCTCAGAGGACACTCCCACGTTTCTCAGTGCGTGGTAAATCCGGTCGACAAAGTAATCTTCTTTGCTGTACAAATCGCTGATTTTAGTAGCCTTAACAAACCGATCCCAAGTCGTATAGACAAAACTCAATATCCGACGGTTGGTATTTAAAACCGGAGGCACTTTTGGGTAAATAGTTCCGAGTTGTACTTTGTAGTAGATGTCATTTGCACGTGGATGATCGGGTTCATGAGGGAGTAAGTCCTTGCGGTAGAGAAGTTCGACTCCCTTACAATCAGCAAAGTAATGAACACCGCCGTTGCGTTCTCCAAAGGCTTTGCTTAGGAAAAATGCGATATATTCTGCATTCACACCGCGCGTCATTTGGTGTTGGGGGATACGATACCATCGTTCCCCCAACACCGTTTCCAGATCACGTTTGCGGTTAATCACGCCCACCAGTACGCGGTCTTCCGCAAACATTATTTAGACCTTTTGGGCTTCGGCTTGGCGCAGTTCGTTAAGCCGTTTGTCGATTTCTAGCACACGCTGTTGATGACCGACCCACCATTGTGGATCACGTTGGGCATCTAGTTCCTGAACGGATTTTCCTTGCTGCTCAACCCATGTATAGTATTTTAGATTGTGCCAGCGTTCGCGGACGTCTTTCGTTCCTTCAAGAACCCAATCAGTTCCCGCAGAATGGAATACACCTTCAATTCTCCCAACAGCTGCCGCTTCGTCCAGTTTGCCATACTGTTCAGCCATCTCATCAATTACCGAATAATAGCGGTCAAGGCTGTCAGTTGCTGCCGTATAAATCACGTCATCTTTGCCGAAACCATAGTACTTCGCCGTTTTAATGGCGCCCAAAATGTGGCAAATCCCGCTGATGCCAAAAAGATTGCCCATCTTCTCGACCAGTTCGGCATTTGCACCATATCGTTTGATCAGGGTTTTGCGTCCCAATGGCTCGGCCAGCAGTTGTAAGCCCTTTTTGCATTGAATATCGTCAATACACATCATCGCATCCATATTAAGGACGTTATGTATCCATGTCACATGTTTGTCTCCGATGCCCTGAATGTCGTGGGAGCCATAACCGTTGTTAAAGAGAGTAGGGCATTGGATTGGTTCTAATCCGACATGCTTACAATTAGGGAACACCTGCTTGAGCCGATCAGCTGCCGCGTTTGTCCCACCACTGCCCATTGCCCAAACGAAGGCTGCTGCTTTCCCGTTTCCGACCCCTTTGTTCTGTAATTCGCTAGCCAATTCTGCGATGGTATTGCCCGTCACATGATAATGAAAGCGATAATTCCCCATCTGTTCGAACTGATTTAGGATTCGGACATTCGGATCCTGTCGCAGACGATGTGTCTCGTCGTAGATTTCTTTGACATTGCTTTCTGAACCGATGGTCTTGATGACGCTCGCCCCATAACTTTCGATACGTTCGAAGCGTTCGCGGCTCATGCCGGCGGGCAGCACTACCACACTCTTGCATCCCATTCGGCCACCGACCCACGCACCACCGATGCCGTAATTGCCAGTTGAGGGCCATACCAACGTATTTTTGCTAGGATCGACCTCACCAAATAATTCTTTTTCGAGCAGTACTGAATAGGCTGCGCCAACTTTATGACTGCCTGACGGAAATTCCTTACCGTATAGAACCACAATGTTTGCCTCAACCCCTGTCAACTCGGGTGGCAAAACAATGTAGTTGACTTCATTCTTTGCGTTGCGCCACGTAATATTGAAGAGATTAATCGGGTTAAGAGGATCACCTATTAAGGCTTTTAGAGCCCGTTCCCGGATTGCAGGCGCAATCTTATTTGGGTGGAGCATCTCTTCAAATGTAGGCCCTGTAATCACTTTGTATTCTCCAGTGTTAACATGTTGGATCGAGCAAATAAGCTCTATTCATCAATATTCAGTTCCATTTCCAGTTCGTGCATTTCGCCTTGCAAGTCATCGCGCTGCCGCGCAAGATTTCGGTAGCGCTCCAAATCCTCATTAGGCATTTTTTCCGAGCTACCACCATACGCCATAATCAGCTCGTCAATTTCTTTGTCGAGCGCTTCATATGCTAGGACAAGCTCTTGATATTTATGTACCAGAGCCAGTGAATCTCCTATTTCGTCCGGCATAATCCCCCCTGCATATCAGTTATCGCTCGGCTCGTGGTTCCAAAGTTGTTTTGGTTTGTGTACCAGTAGACTTATCCGTACCGTCATCGAAACCTACCTTCTCAGCCACTATATAAAGTGGCCGTCCGCGTGTTTCATCATAGATGCGGGCAACATATTGACCCAAAATAAACAGGAAGAATAACTGAAATGAGCCGACGATCAGCAGTACTACAATGTTTGTGACCTGCCCGCCGAGAAATTGGAAACCTAATATCAAACGCAAAATAGCGATGATTGGAACAGCTAAAATTGCCAGCACGCCAAGTACGAATGAGACATACACCATAACCTGTAAAGGGAAATACGAGAAACCCGTTACCGCATCCATTGCGAACCGAACCATCTTCTTTAATGGGTATTTGGTTTCACCCCATTCCCGCGCTTCACGTACATATGTGATACCCGTTTGCTTGAAACCTATCCAACTGGTTAGGCCACGAATGAATCGGTTGTGTTCTGGCATCGAGTTTAACGCATCCACTACCTTACGATCCATCAGCCGAAAGTCCCCTGTGTCTAGTGGAATGTCAACGTCAGTGATACGGTAAATAATACGGTAAAACATTTTGGCAGTGAACAGCTTGAACCAACTTTCACCTTTGCGTTCTTGCCGGACCGCATACACAACATGATATCCGGCTTTCCAGCGTTCGATCATATCGAGAATCAATTCGGGAGGATCCTGTAAATCGGCATCAATGACCACCATCGCATCGCCTGATGTATAGTGTAAGCCAGCCGTTACCGCCAGTTGGTGCCCGAAGTTACGCGCGAAGTTAATCACCTTGATGCGCGGGTCTTTGTGGGATAATGCTTCCAGCATTTCAAACGATTTGTCCCGGCTGCCATCATTAACCGTAACTAACTCCCAGCTTTCGCCTGTTGAATCCATGACCTGCGAAACTCTATCATAGAGCTTCTGAATATTGCCTTCTTCGTTATAAATCGGTGCGACAATCGAATAACGTGGATGTTCGCTCATCTATCTTCACCCAATACCCAAAGCCTGCCGAATGGATTCTATGGTCGGTTGCACCCGCAGACCTTGTGCAACTGATTGTTGTGCGCGTTTTATGTCTTTCAAACCATTACCAGTCATCAGTAATACGACCGAATCATGTGTGGCTAGTAATCCTGATTGTACAGCACGTTTCGCGCCTGCGTAAACAGCCGCGCATGACGGTTCTGCGAATACTCCTGTCAACCGAGCGAGCTCAGGGATAGCGACCAAAATCTCGGCGTCCGTTACAGCAATTAAAGCCCCGTGCGTTTCATGTACTGCCCGCAATGCCTTAGCCCGGTCGCGCGGCACTCCTGCCGATATACTATCTGCTATTGTGTCCGCTGGCATCGGCTGCATCTCCTCCGCTTTAATGCCGTTTTGCCATGCATGAACTAGGGCTGAACTGCCTTCTGCTTGTACACCGATAAGCCGCGGAATCTGCGGTATCCAACCGAGTTGGAGTAGGTCGTAAAAACCTTTATAAACACCTGCAATAATATTGCCATCTCCGACACCGACCATGACAACATCTGGTAAGTTCCAGTGCATTTGCTCGGCAATCTCATAGGCGACTGTCTTCTTGCCCTCAATTGTGTATGGATTCATGCCTGTATTCCGGCAATACCAACCTTCACTCTGGCACATTTCGGCACACAGATCAAAAGCTACATCGTAAGTGTCTTCAACCAGTAAAACCGTGGCACCGTAAACCAGCAACTGAGCAATTTTGGCTTCTGGTGCGCTGGCAGGTACGAAGATGATGATGTTCATTCCAACAGATGCACCGACACCGGAAAGTGCTGCAGCCGCATTTCCTGTACTAGCTGTGCTAACGGTCTGTACACCCTGTTCCATGGCTCGTGCTACGACCATCGCGCTGGCTCGATCTTTCAGCGAACCCGTTGGATTTTGTCCATCATCTTTCAGCCATACCTGTTTTAAACCCAAAGTGTGGGCTACGCGTTGGATGTCATAAAAAGGTGTCATGCCCACACGCAGCGGTGGCACTGTGGAATTCGCTTCAATAGGCAGCAAAGGTTTGTATCGCCACATCGACGGCTCATGTTGATTGCGCAACGCATCGCGATCTAGTTGCGTTTTCAGCGCGGCATAATCGTAAAGGACTTCAAGTGTGCCTACGGATCCACAAACGGGGCAGGTATATTGGACTTTGAGGGGGGAGTAGCTTCGTCCACAAATGGGGCAACGCAGCTCTTTAATTTGTGCCATACACTACGCTTTCAGATGATCAAAATAGCATCGCAGCTTTTTGGCTTACGACGGTCGTTCGCCGCTGGTTGTCAATCGGCATTCGTGCGCATTTTCATAACGGTTGCCCCATATATACTGCGTGAATACATACATTGGTTGTACATGGTTTACCCCGGCACAATTCGTGTACCTGTTTCACCTCGTAAAGCACGTGCGAGATTTGGTGGATCGGTAATAATAGCTTGTGGACCGCCCATCTTGATAAATTCAATGGCGGCCTCAACTTTGGGCAGCATACTTCCTGCAGCGAAATGACCTTCTGTCATGTATTTCTCGGCTTCTGCCAGTGTCATTGTGTCAAGAAATCGCTGATCTGGCTTGTTGAAATTTAGTGCTACCTTTTCCACACCTGTGGACATGATAAATAGATCTGCGCGCAAAATTTGGGCAAGCAGGCTGCTTGCACGATCTTTATCAATCACGGCGTATGCTCCGCGTAACTCGCCATGTTGATTCCGCACAACAGGCACTCCGCCGCCACCCGCTGCAATGACCACGTAATCATTGTTGACCAATACACGGATTGCGTTAATCTCATGGATTGCCAACGGTTTGGGCGAGGCGACCACCCGCCGCCACCCGCGCCCTGCATCTTCCATGATGTTCCAGCCTTCCGCCTCATACTTATAGGCTTCTTCTTCGGTCATGAAGCTGCCGATAGGCTTATTAGGATTCTGAAAAGCCGGATCATTCGGATCGACCCGCACCTGCGTTACAACGGTTAGTACAGTGCGGTTGATACCGAGCCGCCGCATTGAATTATCGAGCGCTTGTTGCAGCATATACCCAATGGAACCTTGTGTATCAGCTACGATCAGATCTAGCGGCACATCATGGATACCGACTTTAGCAGCGATTTCAGAACGGCGTAGGATATAACCTACCTGTGGACCGTTGCCGTGTGTAATGATGACATTCCATCCCTCTGCAAGCATCGCTGCAATGTGCTCACAGGTTTGGCGTACAGCATCCCATTGATGTGGAATGTCGGGTTTTTTAGGATCAGTAATCAGTGAGTTCCCACCGATGGCAATAGTAACTAGTTTTCCAGTCATAAGGCTAATCTCAATTCGTTTATTTCAATTTAAGTAAGTATAAGTGATTTATTTCTGTTGGTTGGGGCAAACAGTTTGCTGCGCCCCAACCATAGTTGTTTGTAGCCGTTACCGCATAGTCAGTGCCATTGCCGCTTTCTGGACGTGCAAGCGATTTTCTGCTTCGTCGTATACGACGCTTTGTGGACCTTCGATAACCCCGTCTGTCACTTCGATGTTGCGGTCTGCAGGTAGACAGTGCATATAGATCGCATCTTTGTTAGCGGTTGCCATGCGTTGTTCGTCGGTAATCCAGTTGGTATATTTCTTGCCTATGACTGACGACTCGTTCTTGTCTTCAGTCGTCATCCAGCAGCCCCAACTCTTGGCGTACACAATGTCGGCGTTTTTGAAACCAGCGTTAAAGTCGTCCATCATTTCAAATGAACCACCACTCTTGCGTGTGTTTTCCTTAGCTTGTTCCACAATGTCCGGCATCAAGGCGAATTCCGGCGGGTGTACTAAACGCACGTTCATTCCATAGCGCGTCATCAACAAAATCAAACTTTGTGGTACGGATAGTGGCTTCTGATAACTAGACGCATAGGCATAGCTCACGTCAATGGTTTTGCCACGCAGGTCACGCCCAAACTTCTCCTGAATAGTCATTAAGTCAGCTAGAATCTGGAAGGGATGATAAACATCACACTGCATATTGAGAACTGGTACACGGCTTGCTTTTGCCACTTCGCGGATGTACTTGTTGCCAAAGTTCCAGTCGCATTGACGAATCGCAATACCATCAGTATAACGTCCGATAATCTGCCCGATTTCCATTGCAGTGTCGCCATGAGAAATCTGTGTAGTTTCACTATCTATGAATTGGGCGTGCCCACCAAGCTGTGCCATGCCAGCTTCAAAGCTGACACGGGTGCGGGTGCTGGTAAAGAAGAACAGCATCGCTAATACTTTATCACGCAGCAGCGCATGTGGTTCGCCCAACGCACGCTTACGCTTCAAATCCCACGCCACATCAAGCAGCGTATCAATTTCTTCGCGAGTCCATTCTTGTTCGGTAATGAGGTCACGGCCTCTCAAATCAGTCTGCATAATTCATCTTTCTCCTATTTATCATTCGGGTAAGCCTACTTGGTTATAGATGTTCTATTTGGTTCCAAGCGCGGCAGATATACCGACCATCTCCATAAGGTTCCAAAGTGATAAGTCCAGTGTGATCTAACATACGGTTACCCTGTAAAGCGGCTGCATTAACGCACAAGTATGGGATAACCGAGAGGCTGATTGCCCCATGCGTCACTAACAAAGGGGTTTCGTCGGCGTTGATATTAATCAAGCAACGGTTAAAGCGGTCGAAACCTTGCTGATAACTCTCGCCACCCGGGTATGTTGCCCTCCAATCACGCTGTTTCCAGCGGTCATAGATGCGATGCCATTCACTCCAACTGGTTTCATCTGTCAGCCAATCCAGATCGCCGCAGTCTACCTCGCACAGATCCTTATTAACTGATGTCAATAACCTCAGCCGATCCCCTATGATTTGTGCTGTTTGTATTGCACGGTGAAAAGGACTATGAATAATATGCGTTAAGCCTTTGCCCATCAGCCACTCGCTAACTTTGGTTGCTTGCTCGCGACCCAGTGGCGTTAGGTCGCCATCCAATGTATGCCCACTGATACGATGTTCCACATTGACCACACTCTGGGCATGACGCATTACATAGATTAGGTTCATGAGTCCGCCTCTGACACCTCTTCGAACTCATATTCATCGTACATTGGCTCACCAATCACAAATGTCATTAAGACTTCATCGTCGTGCATGAAAGCCAGACTTGTTGTATGTTTTTCAAACAGTTCCAGACTTTGCCATTGCTCCAACATAATGAAAGTATCATGCGCGGTAATGTCTTCAAAAATTCCAAATCCGACGCAGCCCTCCTGTGATCGAGTACGCGCGACCATACCCTTTGCGAAGAGCATATAGGCTCCGCGTTTCATCGGGTCAATTGAAAAACGGCTTGTCAACATTAGCATGGTCTAGATATGAACCGTTCGTCCAGAGTCTGAGTACTGGCGCAAGAATGTCTGCTGCTCTCGTGAAAGATCGTTGAAATTACACAAGGGTCGTTTTTCTGATACACGGTACTGAGTATCAACCAGACTCCAACCCTTGTTCAAGTAATAGGCATGTAGAAGGGTTCCTGTTCGGCCTTGTCCGACCTTGCAATGCACCAGTATCGGTTTGTTTTCGGCTTGCATCTGCTCAATGAAGCCGAGGGCATCCGTTACCTGTTGGGTGGTTGGCGCACGAAAATCATCAATCGGTAGATGAAGTGATGTAATACCCAACTTGGTCAACAACTGAGGCGTGATTCCGCTTCGATCTGTAATAGGGCGCTCAGTTAGCGTGAGAATAGCGCGAACGCCCTGAGCAAAAAGCGACCGAATGTCAACCTCATTCGCTGGCAGTGGACTAGCTGCTAGCACATCCTGTTCAATCCAACTGATGTCCATTAATTTATTTCCTTGGCAGCAAACCGGGCAATAGAGCATACCATTCGGTAGCCTTTACAACATCATCCAGTGATACTTGGTCGAGAACAGTGTGTGCATGAATTTCATTACCGGGTCCGTAACCGATGCTGGGAATGCCCGCTTTGCCGCACCAATAGGTGCCGTTGGTGGAGAAATCCCATTTGCCGGTGGGCAGTGGTTCACCCCAGAGCAACTTGCCGGCCTGCACGCCCGCTTGCACATATGGATCGTTTTCAGGTAGCGCCCAAGCTGGATAAATTTTATCTAAGGGGAAAATAAAGCCGGTATAACTGGGTGTGTCATAAACCAGAATGGAAGACTCTATATCTTTACGATCACCGACTACCCGCTTAACATGCTCAAGCACAGCCTGTGGTTCTTCGCCAAAAGTGATACGTCGGTCAATATAGATTAGAGCTTCATTGGGAACCGCGTTGATGCTTGGTGTTTTGACATGCATATCTGTAACGGTTATACGTCCATGTCCAAGGAAGGGATCGTCGCCAAGTTCTGGTTCGAGTTTACTGAGCGCATCAATCACCGGCAACAGCTTATAAATCGCATTATCCCCAAGAAAATTGCTGGCAGCATGGGCACTTTTGCCACGTGCCAGGACTTGCATCTCAACACGGCCCTTATGCCCGCGATAGACCTGCATCTTGGTTGGTTCGCCGATGACGACAAAATCAGGGCGCAATCCTTCAACTTCGACTAAGGCGTGCGGAGCAATACCATCATTCCACTCTTCCATGTTGCCGAAATAGTAGGCACTGATGCCATCCAGCAATCCAAACTCTTTTGCCAAAGCCAGACCATAAATCATGCCGGGAGTGCTGCCTTTTTCGTCGCAGGCACCACGTGCGAAAAACACACCGTTTTCAACCTTGCCAGTGAAAGGATCCCAATCCCATTCTTCAGGCGCACCGATACCCACTGTATCGATATGACTGTCATAGAGCAATTTGGTCGGGCCATTGCCGATGCGTCCGACAATGTTACCCATACGATCCCACCAGATTTCCTCAAATCCCAACTTCTTCATTTCGGCTTCGGCGCGTTCGCCAACAGCACGAATTTGGCTGTCATAACTGGGAATGGCGCAAAGCTCTTTCAAGAAGGTGATGATGTCTTCACGTTGTGCTGCGACATGCGCTTTGATGGCATCAACCGTTGTCTGCGGTATTGTCATATTTCCCTCACAATATTAATAAAGGCTGACTATTTTGCCTCAAATTAACTACACAAATAAATCCACAACTTTAAATTGTTCAACATCAACCAAGCCCACATCGGTGAGCTTTAGTTTGGGGATGACTTCAAGCGCCATGAAACTCATTGCCATGAACGGGTCAGGTATTGTACTCCCCAATGTTTGGGCGTGGGCAATCATAGCATCATATTCACGTCGGATTTGCTCTAAAGGTAGTTCGGTCATCAATCCCGCAACAGGTAAAGGCAGCGTACCGAGTATTTCATCTCCATCCACTGCTACCAGACCACCGCCAATTTCGATTACAGCTTTGACCGCTCGCCGAATACTTGAGTCATCCACACCGATTACTACCAAATTATGATGATCGTGAGCAACTGTTCCAGCTAAAGCTCCGTGTTTTAGGCCAAAACCGTTAATGAATGCCTTACCGATATTGCCATTCGCATGATGCCGTTCTACGACCACCATTTTGAGTATATCGCGATCCGTATCGGAAACCGCCTGTTGATCAACGATCTTGGTAGCTTTTATCAGGTGACTTGTGACGACTTGATCTCCAACGCCCCCGATGACACGGATTTGATTGGTTTCGGCTGGAATACTGAGATCCAAATGATTGAAATCGATATTTACCGATTTGGGTAATTGCACTGGACGTAACGTTGGTTTTTGGGTCACCATTTTTCCATCTTGAGCGACTAGCTGGCCGCGCCGAAAAACCATTTCGGGCCGTAGGTTGTGCAAGTCTGAAAAAATGACCAAATCCGCCCATTTCCCGGGTGCAATGACACCATAGTCATAGAGCCGGAAATACTGAGCCGTATTGAGAGTTCCCATTCGGATTGCCATCACCGGGTCAATTCCTGCGGCAATGGCTGTACGAACCATGAAGTCAATCGAGCCTTCGTCCATGAGGCTGTTCGGTTGGCGATCATCAGTGCAGAAGCACAACCGACTGTGGTTTTGGGGGGTAATCAGCGGTAATAGCGGACGCAAGTTACGGGTCGTCGTGCCTTCGCGAATAAAGATGGTCAGGCCAAGCCGGAGCTTCTCCAGTGCTTCCTCGACGGTCGTACATTCATGCTCACTACCAATTCCAGATGCCACATAAGCGTTCAACGGCTTGCCAGTTAGACCGGGGCAGTGACCATCCAGTATCTTCGACTGGAATTGATCCAACTTATCCAACATCCCTTCATCACCGTATACTATGCTGGGAAAGTTCATGACTTCGGCCAGCCCTGTTACCCAAGGGTTGTCGAGCAATGGTGCCAGAGCATCAGCTTCTAGACGTGCACCGCTGGTTTCCATGTTGGTGGCCGGAACGCAGCTTGGGGCATTAACGAACATGCTGAGCGGGCCATCTTTGGCGCGTTCCAACATGAATTGGATACCCGGCATACCGAGCACGTTCGCGATTTCATGAGGATCTGTGACTACGCTGGTCACGCCATGTGGGACGACTGCCCTCGCAAACTCAGGCGGTGTACAGAGACTGCTTTCAATATGCACATGGGCATCAATAAAGCCGGGGCATACATAGCGCCCACCCAAGTCAATTTCTAGTTTTGCAGCATAATCTTTGCCCAGTGCAACAATGCGCTCATCATGAATAATGATGTCAGTAGGGTATACTTCCCCTGACCAAACGTTAACTAATACGGCATTTCGGAGCGCGAAGTCGGCCGGAAAATCACCTCTTGCCACCGCTAGACGGTCAACGATAGTCATCGATATATCTCTCCTAAAGTAGCTGCGAAGAATGTTGGCATAATTAACATCATTCGCCATTGATCAGGTCGCGGGATATTTGGTTGTGCCGTTCGATCAGCATAGGAACGTCAGTGGTCAAAAGTTGACCCTCTTTTACGACAAAACGCCCATTAATGACTGAAAAATCAACCTGTTCTGATGCACAAAAAGCAAGCGCAGAAACTGGATCATGAAGTGCTCCTGCAAAGGCAATCGTATCAACCCGGAAGCCGATAAAATCTGCTGACATGCCGGGTTTGATTGCACCAATATCGTCACGACAGAGGACAGATGCACCACCTAAAGTTGCCATTTTGAGGACCTCACGGGCTGATAACGCCGCTGGATTGCCACCTACACGCTGCAAGAGCATAGCCTGACGGGCTTCGTTCAAAAGGTGTCCGGCATCATTTGAGGCCGAGCCATCGACCCCTAAACCCACTTTAACATGAGCATTTAACATTTGCCGGACGGGTGCAATACCTGATGCTAATCGCATATTGGAAGACGGGCAATGACATACACCCGTACGTGTGTGCGAAAAAAGGTCAATTTCGACACTGTTCAGTTTGACACAGTGAGCGTGCCATACATCATTCCCAACCCAACCGACGGATTCAGCATAATCGCCGGGGCGCTGCCCGAACACCTCTAAACCGTAGGCGATATCATTGTCATTTTCGGCAAGGTGTGTATGTAGAGTGACCCCATAACTACGGGCGAGTGCGGCAGACTCGCGCATCAAATCTTGTGTGACGGAAAATGGAGAGCAGGGTGCAACCACAATGCGTAACATGGCATGCCGATTTGGGTTGTGATATTGCTCAATAAGACGTCGAGTATCTTTCAGGATGAATGCCTCATCCTCGATGACTTTATCGGGTGGTAATCCACCTTTACTTTCGCCAACGCTCATTGCCCCCCTAGCTGCGTGGAATCGGATTCCCATTTCATGTGCCGCTTGAATTTGGTGGTCGAGTGTTACATCATTTGGATAGATGTAAAGATGATCACTGGTTGTAGTACAACCGGAAAGCATTAACTCAGCCATCGCTAACTTTGATGCCGTGTAAACAGCTTCTCCAGTTAGGCGACTCCAGATAGGATACAATGTCTTGAGCCAGCCGAATAACTCGTCGTTTTGCGCCATAACACGTGTGAGGCTTTGTACCATATGGTGGTGCGTGTTTACGAGGCCAGGCAAGACAATGTGATAGGGGCAGTCCAGAGTCTCATCGGCTGATATGTTGGCTAGTTCTAATGTCGTACCGACAGCTTCAATGATGCCATCACGAACAAAAATCGCCGCATCTTTAATTTCGCGATGTTCCATGTCCATTGTGACAAGTGTGTGTATTTTTCTGATTAGCAGGCTTGCCATATTAATCCTTGTGCAGTTCAGGCGAGTTTAGCACGGTGTTGGGCAAGTTCACAATAAGACTTGTTATCGTTGTGATGAAGATCGTGGAAGGATGCGTTACACTTGACGACTCTTAGCGAATGTTTAGTTAGGTGGGTTGCTGTGCTAATTACCAATGCTACAGTTGTTACATGGGGCGAACCGAATCAGGTATTGACAGATCAAGCCATTTATATCGATGGTGGAAAAATTGCTGCTGTTGGAACAAGTGCGAACTTAATGGCGCAATATTCAGATGTAGAACGAATAGATGCCAAGGGACAAATGGTTATGCCTGGTAATATTTGTGCTCATACCCACTTCTACGGGGCGTATGCGCGTGGCATGCCCATTCCTGGTGATGCGCCGGCAAATTTCCCGCAAATTCTTGAACGACTCTGGTGGCCACTTGATAAGGCGTTGGATAAAGATACAGTTCGGACCAGTGCTTTGGTTTCGCTGGTGGATGCGGTTAAGCACGGAACAACGACGCTAATCGATCATCATGCGAGTTCGAATTTCATAGATGGCAGCCTCGATGTGATTGCTGAAGCCGTGAAGCAATCTGGATTACGCGCAGTGCTGTGCTATGAGGTTACTGATCGTGATGGCGATGAGAAGATGGAGGCGGGCGTCTCCGAAAATGTGCGTTTTATACAGTCGAAACGCATCGCGCGGATTGGTGCGACATTCGGCTTACATGCCAGCCTCACCTTGAATGATAAAGCGTTAAAAGCCTGTGTCGATGCTGTGCCCAACGGACATGGCTTTCATGTTCATGTAGCTGAGCACGAAGCTGACGAGGAAGATAGCTTGCGCCGCAGTGGCAGACGTGTTGTCCAGCGGTTTGATGAATTTGGCATGTGGCGAGATAAGACAATTGCGGCACACTGCGTCCATATTGACGAAGCAGAACGACAGATTTTGCAGGCAAAAAATACTTGGATTACACATCAACCACGTTCAAATATGAATAATGCGGTTGGAGCGATGGCATTCGATCGTATGATCGCGCAGAATATGCGGATTTGTATTGGGAACGATGGTTTTAGTAATAACATGTGGGCAGATTGGAAAGATGCTTACCTGCTGCATAAGGTTGTGAGTCGTGATCCACGTAAGGCCAACGGTGGCGATATTATCCGCGCAGGTGTATACAATAGTGCCCGGCTCGCGGAACAATTTTTTGAGAAAACGAGATTAGGCGAGATTAGTGTAGGGGCTGCTGCTGACATAATATTTGTAGATTATCACCCCTTTACGCCGCTGCACGACGGAAATCTTCCTTGGCACATTTTATTTGGATTTGAGTCTTCGATGGTGACAACTACTATAGTTGAAGGGCAATTGTTGATGCGTGATCGCCAATTATTGACACTAAATGAAGCTGAAATTGCGCGTGAGGCATTTGCACTTGCACCAAAAGTTTGGGAACGATATAACGCGAACATCAATGCGCTGTAAAGCGTGTTTACCTCAATAAGGACACATTCATGGTCGATCATCAGTCTTTGCGAATTGCGGTATTGGGTGGTACAGGTAAAGAGGGTTCTGGGTTAGCGATGCGCTGGGCAATGAATGGCTATAACGTCATCATTGGTTCGCGCGACGGTGAACGTGCCTCGACCCATGCGTCAGAAATGAATGCGAAACTTGGCAAAAATCAAGCAGTAGGGATGGGAAATCCTGAAGCTGCAACTCAAGCCGATTTAGTAGTATTAAGTGTGCCGTATACCGCGCATCATGCAACTCTGGAAAGTGTAAAGCAACAGCTTCAGGGCAAAATCTTGATTGATATTACTGTGCCATTACAACCGCCTAAGGTACGGACAGTTCATTTACCAGAAGGTAAATCAGCAGCGTTAGAAGCCCAGACATTGTTAGGCGAGGGTGTAAAAGTGGTTGCCGCCTTCCAAAATGTGAGTTCAGAACAGTTAGTTGATCCGAATCATGTGGTCAACTGTGATGTGCTGGTATGTGGAAATGATGCTGAAGCGAAGGCGCTGGTGATTAAATTAGTTGAAGGAACAGGTATGAAAGGTGTGGACGCTGGCTCATTGGCAAATGCGGTAGCGGTTGAAGCGCTCACGCCTGTTTTGTTATGGATCAACAAGGCCTATGGCGTAAAGAATTCCGGTATTAGGATTACCGGGATATAGCTAAAGTGGAACCTTCAATTCGTTCATTAATTGTCACAGCGCTGCCGGGAATACCTTTAGTTCGGCAAGGCGATGATTTACCCCGAATTATTCTGGATAGCATTGCAAAATTGGAGCTCCAGCTTGAGACAGGTGATGCCCTTGTTGTAACATCCAAGATTGTGTCCAAGGCTGAGGGACGTTTGTTTGATCTACGCAAGATTGAACCCGGCTCTGAAGCACAACGATTGGCGATTGAAACCCGCAAAGATCCTCGGATCGTTGAGTTGGTGCTGCGCGAGAGTTTGAAAATATCAAGGCAAGCTCCGGGGGTTTTGGTGGTTCAACATCGGCTGGGATTTGTGAGTGCAAACGCCGGAATTGATCAATCGAATGTTGATGGCAGTGAAAACATGGTACTACTTCTGCCGATTGATCCCGATGCTTCTGCCAATGCAATCCGAACACAATTACAAGAACGAACCGGTGCAGATGTAGGTGTAATTATCAGTGACTCGCATGGTAGACCATTCCGTGTGGGCAACGTGGGTGTCGCAATTGGTGTGGCTGGAATGCCGGCTGTACTTGATTTGCGTGGTAAGGCTGATTTGTTCGGTCGTGAACTGAAAATCAGTATTCAGGGTTACGCTGATTTGGTGGCCTCAACTGCTAATTTACTGACTGGTGAAGCGGATGAGGGACGACCGATTGTATTGGTGCGCGGACTACAATTTCCCCTTCAACAAGGCAAAGCAGTTGATTTGTATCGTGCACCAGAGCAGGACTTATATCGATGAATGAACAAGCGTTATCTGATACTCTGAACTCGGCAAATTTCACGCCGAGACAGGGAATTCATAATGCGCTCTTTCAACGGCGTTCGATACGGCGTTATAGGGCTGAATCAGTTTCACACGAACTCGTTGAGGCGGTACTTGAAGCAGCGATTTGGGCACCATCAGCACATAATCGGCAGCCCTGGCGATTTGCTGTGGTTGAGACTCGGACTCAGAAAGAACAGTTGGCACAGGCAATGGGTGCCCAACTTCGGCACGATTTGCAAGTGGATGGTGTACCTCCCGAGTTGATCGAGTCTGATGCCCGACGCTCATATTCGCGGATCACTAACGCGCCAATTGTGATTGTGTTGTGTCTATCGATGGTCGATATGGATGTTTATACGGACACGAAGCGATGTCAGAACGAATATATTATGGCTGTGCAAAGTGCAGCGATGGCGGGTCAGAACGTTTTGCTGGCAGCACATGATGTAGGCTTAAGTGCATGTTGGATGTGCGCACCTTTGTTTTGCCCGGATGTGGTCAAAGCTGCCCTAAGTTTGCCAGATGATTGGCAACCACAGGCACTTTTGACAATGGGCTATCCCGCAGAAGCACGCGATAAATCCCGTAAACCCTTAGAAGCGAGCGTATTGTGGCGATGAAAGTTGTTGTATTAGTGGGTGGTGTAGGCGGTGCTAAGCTGGCTTACGGTTTGGCGCAGGTTATACCTTCAGAAGATTTGACTGTAGTTGTGAATACCGGTGATGATACTTGGTTGTATGGTCTGAGAATATGCCCTGATTTGGATACAATTACTTACACGCTGTCTGGCCTTGTGAACAAGGAAAATGGTTGGGGCATAGATGGCGATACATTTCAGACTATAAACGCGATGCGCCGCTACGGTGAAGATGCATGGTTCGGATTAGGCGATCAAGATATAGCGACCCATCTCTTACGGACGCGCTGGTTACAGGCAGGACATACGCTTACGGAGATCACAATTCGCCTGACAAAAAAACTCGGTATTCATCAGCAGATTTTGCCAATGACGAATGCGCCGGTAGCGACTATTGTTGATACAGTTGAACATGGCGAAATTGATTTTCAGACTTATTTTGTACGTTACCGGTGGCAGCCAACCGTCAAGGGCCTTCATTTAGCTGGAATTGAGCAGGCTTCGGTTAGTTCAGAGGTGGAAACTGCGCTTAAAGAAGCGGATGTATTGCTGGTTGGCCCATCAAATCCCTGGCTTTCGATTGATCCAATATTAAGCGTGCCTGGAATGCGAGAATTGATTACAAAGCGCGATATTCCTCGTGTTGCCATTAGCCCAATTGTTGGCGGCGAAGCGATCAAAGGTCCAGCTGCTAAGCTCATGGTGGAATTAGGCCATAAGGCCGTTTCGGCAGAGGCTGTTGCCTATTATTATGGTAATTTGATTAATGGTTTCGTCTATGACGTGGTTGATGGTGATCTAAACGTACCGCAACAATACGTGACGAAATTTGAAACAATTATGAAGACCGATGATATTAAGGTCTCTTTAGCCCGAAATGTGCTAGAGTGGATTCAGACATGGTAGACAGTTCTTTCGCATTTAAGTTGTTGGCGAAAGGGGGGAGAGTGCAATTATTTCATCGAGAAGCATTCTGGTGAAGGCTGCACGACACGATATGGGTGTATGGGTAATCGTTCCGGTAAAACCTTTAAATCAAGCTAAAACCAGGCTTTCGCAAGTCTTATCACCTGAAGAACGTCAGCATCTTGCTGAGACGATGCTCAGGCATGTATTGGGTGTGTTGCAACATGTTCCTCAATTAATGGGTACATTGGTCATTAGCCGCGATAACAAAGCGCTTACGATTGCACGCGAGTATGGTGCGCGCACTGTGCAGGAAAGCGGCGCCCCCGAGTTAAATGCGGCGTTGATGCGTGCGACGCAAGTCATTAGTCGGTTGAACGGCAGCGCAATTTTGATCCTTCCTGCGGACTTGCCTCTGATCGTACAGGAGGACGTGCAAGGGATTATTCATATGGGAGAGCGCGAACCATCGGTTGTGATTGCAACTGACCAACATCAAGATGGGACGAACGCATTGTTCATCCGCCCGCCCGGATTGTTTGACTATGCCTACGGGCCGGGTAGTTTTCGCAGACACATAGACAAAGCGCGCGAGGCCGGGGCAGAGGTTCATGTATATCAATCCGAGCGGTTGTCACTGGATATTGATATGCCGTCTGATTTAAAATTCTATACTGAATTATCACAGGGCTACGCTTCTTCTTAGAACACAAGCGCAGCCTTATTTTCCTGTAAATATGGGGGGAATTATGGCTGACCGGGTTGCGCTTTATTTGCAAGATGCTCATTCACTCCAAGATGCAATTAAATATGTTCAATACGCCGAGGCAAGAGGTTTTGAGGCGGTGTGGCAAGCTGAGAGTCGACTCGTGCGTGACGCAATAGTACCTATGGCGGCCTTTGCTGCGACAACCACCCGCATAAAAATAGGTTCTGGCGTTATTAATAATTGGACGCGAAATGCTGGCGTAATTGCGGCGACCTTCCTGACATTGGATGACCTTGCACCCGATCGAATTATCTGTGGGATTGGTGCGTGGTGGGACCCGTTGGCACAGAAAGTTGGTATCAACCGTACCAAGCCACTGTTAGCGATGCGCGAGGTGGTTTCGACGGTGCGTGATTTGTTGGCGCGGAAACGGGTGACATTTCACGGTGAGTTCGTCAACCTTGATGATGTCGAGCTTGATGTCGTACATGGGCGTAAAGAACCACGTAATGTTCCTATCTACATTGGTGCGACCGGGCCAAAGATGATGGCGCTAACAGGCGAAATTGCGGACGGCGCCGTGTTAAATTACCTCGTTTCGCCCCAGTATAACGAAGGGGCACTGGCACAGCTTGAAGAAGGTGCAAAGCAAGCTGGTAAAACTTTAGATGATATTGATCGCCCCCAACTGGTCGTGTGTTCGGTGGACCACGACCGAAAGAAGGCTTTGGACGGGGCTCGTAAACTGGTCACTCAATACCTGGGACAGCAGCCACATATCATGAAGGCCAGCGGTGTGAGGCAGGAACTTCTAGATGAAATCGGACAGGTTCTAACCTGGCCAGCGACCGAGGAACAGATCGAAGAGGCTATGCACCTGGTTCCAGATGATGTAGTGCAGATGATCACCGCTTCCGGTACGCCTAAGGAAGTGCGGGCTAAAGTGCGCGAGTATGTGCAGAACGGTGCAACGTGTCCGATACTCTATCCGTTAGGCGATGACGTTCGATTGATGATTGATACGTTCTCAGACGGTTATTCGAACTAGCTCTCAATGATTTGTAACCATCCAAAAAGGCGACCGTAAAAGGTCGCCTTTTTGTTGGCAGAAATGACATTTTATCCGCTGAAATGGCAGGCGGGAAGCAGGAGAGATGCTGCTGAATTGACACTGTTGCGACACGGGAAGCGCGGTTAATGCCGCTGAGTGCCGCATTTTGCTCGCGTGTGTCCGCCGCGTGCCATATGTTATGCCGTTGCCGCGGACGTGAGCGAATATGCCGCTGAAAATACAAAGATTGGTGCGTTCAACCTCAGAAACATAGAAAAAATCATGAAAATGATAAAATACAGTAGAACCACCCCACCTTATTATAGAATAAAAGTTCTATTCCGTCAACCCCCCAATAAGCGGTAAAATAGAAATATGATAAATAAACTAATGTCGAGCGTCTCCGGTAGACGCTCGCTTGTTATTTGGACATTGTTCTGCATTATCGCAGGTGCAACGTTCCTCGCATACGCCGCATCCAGTGAAGCCAATGGTCACGGCGAGTTGGTGATGCCGCTGGATGATGTATATATTCACTTCCAATACGCGCGACAGTTGGCAGCGGGACAACCTTATGTCTATAACCCCGGTTTGCCGCCGACCTCCGGCGCGACCAGCTTTTTATATCCTTATGTGTTGGCAGTCGGCCATGTAATGGGATTCCGTGCACTGCGACTCGGCCTATGGGCGATGAGTGTGGGCGCACTGGCGATGGTGTGCGCGATATGGCTCATTTTCAAGCTCATGCGGGTGTTGGGTATCGGCGAATGGCTGGCGGTTTCGGTAGCCGTGGCATTCGGTATCAGTGGGCCAATTGCATGGCACTTTATGAGCGGTATGGAAACCGGTTTAGCAGTGTTATTTACGCTGGGGACGTTATACGCGGTCATCAAGGTGGTTGCAGCAGGCAGCGATGTTGATCGCCAAGTCATTATTCAGTTTGTTGCATGGACGACTGCGCTTGCGTTGATTCGGCCTGAAGGCGGTGTACTTGCAGTTATCGCGGTTGCTGTAGTGGCATGGAGAGGGCGAAACGATCGTAGGTTTGACAGCGCCAAAACTGTCCATGCCGGTTCTCTAAAGCGGTGGACAGCAGTCGGTGTGCTTATCCCAGTGCTGGCGGTAGGAGCACAACCACTTGTGAACTGGCTGCTGACAGGTTCGGCGGTTGCGTCAGGGAATGCGGCGAAGTCAATTCTGGGAACTGTGCCGTTTTATTGGGATGAGGTTATTCGCCGCATTATTGGCAACTTTGTACAGATATGGGTGGAGCTTGGTACGGGGATTAGTCCCCGCGAAGGCTTGTATATCATGCCGCTGCTGCTGCTTTTAGCAATGGTTGGCATAGGGTATTTGTTGGTGAACCGTTCACTGCGTCCGGTTGGGTTCATGATAGTACTGTGGCTGATTAGTGGCACGGCATTGCTGGCAACACTTGACACGGTTTTCTGGCACTTCAAACGGTATCAGATGCCTTTTATGGCACTGTTGTTTCCGCTAGCAGGGTGGGGGATTGCGGTAGTCGTAACCTACAATGTGCGTGGTCTTCAATCGCCAAGGCACCAAGACCTAGATAAAGAAGTTCTATCACAGAGACATGGAGACTATAGAGAAGAAATACAAGCTGAATCGCAAAAGCGTGGAGATCAACGATGGCCTTCAGTTAAATTTGGAGGCAATTGGATTGGATATGTGATTATCGGCGGGATGCTGGCGGTAGCATTGGTGACGAGTATCCAGTTCTGGTGGTATTACGGTTTGAACGTGGGATATGTTTACGCGCAGCCTTTACAAATGGCACGATGGTTACAAGTGAATACGCCTGATAATGCGGTAATTGCAGTGCATGATGTGGGTACAATGCGGTATATGGGTGGGCGGACGACACTGGATATGGTGGGGTTGACTACTAAAGGTGCGGCAGATTACTGGCGGAATGGACCGGGCGCAGTAGCTGAGTTTTTGATGAAAGAAAAACCCGATTATATTGCATCATATGGATACGGTCACGGCTTCGGATTGGGGATGATCGCTGATACGGACATTTATGGCAAGCCGTTAGTGGGTTTTTTGGTTGAGCTGGATAACAATGCGAATGTGGCTTTGGCAGCCGATTTTCAGGGGATATATAAGCCGGATTGGGGCATGATTGCGCAGAAATTCGAGCCGCTGCAATCCACCACTGTGCAGTATTTGAAAAATCTGAGCAATGAGGAAGTTGTTGATACCATCAATGTTGCGGACATCGATAGTGAACGAGCGCACTCGTACTTGTGGCTAAACACGAAAGATAGCATTGGTTTTCCGACAATTGTGCGCCAAATGAACTATGCTGATTGTGGGATTAATCCCTGTTCGGTTGTGGATGCAGGGCGTACGATCAACGTCGGCGAGACATTTCAAATGCTACCTAGTAATTCTCTTTCTGGTAAGGACGAATTGCTGATAACCCGAATTCATCCCGATGTAGAGGGAACCATTGATGTTTACCTGGGTACTATAGGGCATATCAATGAGATTTTGATCGGCAGTCGAGTGATCCCGAAGATACCGGGCCAGTGGCTTGAAATTCCGACCTTTATACCAGCCAATGCTGTCGGTAATGGAGATGAGATACACATTGTTCCACATGTGACGAGCGGATTCTATGAACCCTATAATCATATTATCGTGGCGGGAAACTATCGTTCAGAAACGCTTACTACGAAACCAATTTCTATGTTCCAAGATGGTGCGATACAACTCGGCTCATTGAAGCTGGATTATCAGCCGGATAAGGTGAAGCTGGACGTTAATTTCGAGTGGTATACCGACGGCAGTGCCAAGGGCGATTACAAGGTTTTTGTACATGTTTACGCTGATAAAAATAAGCCGCCTGTCGCACAATTGGATATGAGACCGGGAAATGGTACGCTGCCGCCGGGAAATTGGCTGCCGGGTGTGCTTCGTGACACAATTACGGTAGACTTAGCAGGAGTGCCGCCAGGAACATATCAGATAGCGATTGGGATGTATGATCCAGTGAGTCTGGAGCGATTGCAACCAACAGGCGGCGATGATCGAGGACGTTTGTTTATTGGTGAGGTTAAAATCAAAGGATGAGCGAAGATCGAGCCGTTTTTGAGGCTGTGTTGGCCGCTAAAGAGCAGGGCGAGCCTGTGGCACTGGCGACGGTCGTCAGTGTGACAGGGAGCGTCCCACGCCATGCGGGCAGTAAGATGCTCGTTCGGCAGGACGGCTCGATTGTGGGGACAGTCGGCGGCGGTGCGATGGAAGCTTTGGTCGTCAAAGAAGCGCTGGCGGCGATTCAGGATGGTAAGACTCGTTTGCCCAGTTACCGGCTGAATGATCTGGCAAATGGCGATCCCGGGGTATGTGGAGGAACATTACAAGTTTTTGTTGAACCTGTAGGCGCTACTCCCACGCTGTTGGTGATTGGTGGCGGGCATGTTGGCAAGGCGCTGGCAGAATTAGGTTTATGGTCAGGATGGCGAGTCATCCTATCAGATGACCGGGAGGCATATTGCAATCCAGAATATGTTAAAGGTCTTGCTGGTTATGTCGTATGCAAACCAAGCCAAATTGCTGAGCAGGTTACAATTAACGGGCAAACATATATTGCAGCGGTCACACGCGGATTACCCGTTGATATTGATCTCGTACCGACACTGTTGGCGACTGACGCAGCTTATATTGGGCTGATTGGCAGTCGCCGTCGATGGGCATTGACGATGAAAGCTTTGCGTGAGGATCGCGGCCTGAATGACACTGATATTAGGCGAGTCTACGCGCCGATTGGTTTAGAATTAAATGCTGAGACGCCGCAAGAAATCGCGATTAGTATTATGGCGCAAATTACGATGCTATGGCATGGTGGTGATGGCTCCCCTATGCATTGGACAGGCGATGAGAACATGAAAGCCGAAGATTTGATCTCAATCGGAAAGCAATAGTTCAAATATCTTTTTAGGTACCCGCGTGAAGATTTTATGTGTGAGTGATACGGTTATGCCGCAAATGGAAAGTGCGGTTAATCTGCGACGGCAATATTCGGATGTGGAACTCTTGATAAGCTGTGGTGATATGCCGTCTGTTTATCTGGAATTTATTACCTCAGTTTTAAATGTTCCTCTATTTTATGTGCGCGGTAACCATGACGAAGGCTATAAAGATTCTCCGCCGGGAGGCGAAGATTTGCAAGGGCGATTGATCGAGTATGGCGGTCTATCGTTTTATGGGTTGGAAGGATCGATCCGGTATAACAACAGCCCGATTCAATATACTGAAGGTGAAATGTCACGGATGGTTTTAGGTGCAGGGCTGCGATTGCGTTATCGTCGGATGAAGTTTGGTTTTGGCTGCGATGTGCTGGTGACGCATTCGCCGGCGCGAGGCATCCATGATGCAGATGATATGCCGCATCGGGGTTTTGGGGCGCTGCTCAAGTTCATGGATTGGTATCATCCTCGTTACATGATACATGGGCATGTGCATACATATGACCGTCGAACGGTGACCCAAACGCGCTATGAAAGTACCGATATTCTCAATATTAACCCCTCGATGTTGTTGACAGTTGAACCTGCAAGTGTGACTTAATGGGGATTCGTGCTGAGAGACATATAACCTGTGCTATAGTGAACTAAACATGCTGGAAGGGACGGGTTAGCGGTTACTATGTGGAGTGAATACTTTAATGTAAGCTCGGTGGCGGAAGCCTTAGAACTGCTGGCGCAATATCGCGAAAAAGTGCGTATTATCGCTGGTGGAACCGACATTCTGATTGAAATGGAACGGCATCAGCGGCAAGGTATCGAAGCTCTAATCGATATAAGTCGTGTAGCTGGCCTGGATTCGATTACGCTGTATGGTGACAATATCCGATTGGGTGCATTGGTCACGCATAATCAAGTTGTGGGTAGTGATTTAGTGGTTGAGCGCGGCTTTCCATTAGCGCAGGCTTGTTGGGAAGTGGGTGCACCACAAATCCGCAATCGCGCCACAGTGGCTGGAAATGTCATCACTGGATCAGCGGCGAATGATACAATCACTCCCTTGATGGCCTTAGGCGCTGAGGTCGTGTTGACATCAATGGAGGGCGAACGCAGTGTGCCACTCAGCGCATTTTATACGGGCTTGCGGCGTAACGTGATGCGACCAGATGAAATGCTAACTGCGATAACTTTCCCCGCACTTTCAAGCACCGAACGGGGCATTTTTATCAAGCTAGGATTGCGGCGGGCACAGGCAATTTCGGTTATCAATGTAGCGGTACTGCTAAAATTCGAGGGGCAAACCGTTAATCAGGCAGCGATTACGTTGGGTTGTGTTGCGCCGACCATTATTCGTGTACCGGTCGCAGAACAAGCTTTGGCGGGGCGTCAACTGACGGCTGATGTGATTGCTGATGCCGCGCGGTTGGCGGCAGCTACTCCGACGCCGATTGATGATATTCGTAGCACAGCTGAATATCGCAGCGAAATGATTCGGGTATTGGTAGCGAGAGCTTTGCGGGCGTTGGCATCCGGCACAGAACGGACAAGCTGGCCGCAAGATCCACCGATGCTGACCGGTGAAGATACCCGCGCGTTGACAACTATGCGGCAAATCGATAGTCAGCAGGTAATAACGACTTCGATTAACGGTCAGCAATATAGTGTACGTAGCGGACAAGATAAAACACTGTTGCGATTTTTACGCGATGATGTGGGGCTACCCGGTACAAAAGAGGGGTGCGCTGAGGGTGAATGTGGTGCGTGTACTGTATTTTTGGATGGCGCAGCAGTCATGTCATGCATGGTTCCGGCACCGCGTGCCGATGGGGCGACCATTACTACCGTAGAGGGACTAAAGCAGGACGGACATCTACATCCTATTCAAGAAGCGTTTGTGGAACAGGGAGCGGTTCAATGCGGATTTTGCACGCCTGGATTTTTGATGGCTGGCGTAAAACTGTTGGAGGAAATTCCAGAACCGACTCGCGAACAAATTCAACAGAGTATTACAGGTAATCTGTGCCGTTGTACCGGTTACTACAAGATAGTGCAGGCATTTGAAGAAGCCAGTAGAAAGCAACTTAATCAAGGAGAAGGCTCATGAGTATGCCCCGTAAATCCCCACCGCGCGGGAAATCGTTTTGGCCGGTTCTTGGATTTTTGTTAGCACTCTCATCGGCGGCATTGGCTTTCGTTTTTACAGACCCGGTTGTGTCGGCATTGCGGAAGTCGCTGCGAAATTTCCCGACGGGTGCTACGGTCAATATAATAATAGGCGTTATTTTATTCGTGGTAATCGGATTGTTCTTTTCCCTGATTGTGGCGTTCGCTGTGCCTCGTAAGAAGAGCGGCGTAACCGAAGTGCAAATGGCTAAAGACCGTAAAGTGATGGTGAATGAAAAGATGGCGCGTAAGATCAAGCAGCGTGAGATTAACCGTCAAGGTAAGGCACGGTAACTGCTATGGATCGCACTGTTCCGAAGACTGGCAGCGAAGAAATTCAGCTTTATATGCGGACATATTATTCGCTACTGCGTTCGAGCCATTTGATTCAAATTGAAACGCTGGTCGAGAGCCATCTGGCGATGGAGTCGTCGCTGCATCCAATGGCACGTAGTACAGAGCCAGATACATCCGCACTGACGTATGCTAGTTTGCGCTTGCCTGATTGTATGTTGGACGTTGAGCAGGTGCTAATCGGTCAGATTGAGCGTTCGTTTGTTGAGGCTGGATATACTGATGTGCAGGAATGGCAGCGGGTAAGCGCTCCAGGTCGTCGTCGTCGTATGCACTTCGATGGCAAAAATGCACTAGCAGTTTTTATTGCCAGTCGTTCGGATATTGATGACCTGGTACCGACATTAACAGCTTTTCAGATTGAATGGAACAAGCTGCATGTTCTGCTGCAAGTTGAAGATGTAAAGGCATTGTTAGAGGCACATCGTGGTGAGAAGCTCGACAAGGCGGGTTATCAATTAATCGCCGAGACGGTTTATTTGAATCTTGAAGAGTTAAAACGGCTCGAAGTGGTTTGGGGTGAGCGCTTTACGGAAACACTTTTCCAAATCTCGCAGCGACGCAAGCAAATCGGTTTGCGGATGCTGGCGGGTTCGCTGGCGGATTACCGACGCGCGACAGCCTATTGGTGGTCGGAAATTGATGCTCAACTTGACGAAATTGACATCGAAAATCGCCCTGTTTATTTCGTGTCGAGCAATACTCATTGCCTTGCTAATTTGCTGACCGGATTTGCCAGACGTGAAGAGAGTAATTTAGCCGAATACATCGAACAATTAAGCAAAGGCAACCTTATTGCCGAGTATCAATCCATTCGTGACAGTGACAGCCGCAAGGGACTGGATAACCTGCTTTACTATGTCTTAAAGAAATACTTGGCGGATAATGGGCCAAAGGTACGTGATTCATTGACTGCGGATGAACGCACAATCGGGATTTACCGTGTACCGAGCCGACATGGTTTTGATGTGGAAGCCCAAGTCATCGATTTGAAGCGACTGCGTTTGGATTGGATGGACAAACGATTACATGGAGTGGCAGATGATCCACGTTTGGCAAGCAGCGATGCACTGATTTTGAACATTGATTATCCATTGGGGCTGGCTGCCTACGAATTGCTGAATCGTGTGACCGAACGAGTCGGCAGTCTGCGCGGCGTTTATATTATGGGTAAGTCGGCGACTTTAAATGGGCGTGTGGGCGATGTCATGATTCCGAGCGTCATCCATGACGAACATTCCCAAAATACGTATATGTTTCAAAACTGTTTTTCGGCGATGGATATCGTGCCTTATCTAACCTACGGAATGGTATTAGATAATCAAAAAGGTATCAGTGTACCAGGAACATTCTTGCAGAATCCCCGCTATATGGATGTGTTTTATCAAGAAGGTTACACCGACATTGAAATGGAAGCGGGACCGTTTTTGTCGTCTGTTTATGAAGCGTTTCGGCCTAAGCTTCACCCCTACAACGAGATTGTCAATCTATACGGTGTGCCGTTTGACATTGGCTTTTTGCACTATGCGTCTGATACGCCGATGAGCAAAGGTAAGAACTTAGGGTCAAGCAACCTAAGCTATTCGGGGGTTGATCCAACTTATGCGACAGCCATTGCTATTCTGCGACGAATATTCCACCAAGAGGGACATCGATTGCAGCAAAAAGCATCGGTTCGTGCTAACGTCGCTGCCGAGGTATAGGCAAGAAACGCAGATTAATGCTGCTGAAGATAAAGCTCTGGACTCGAAGCGCAGTTCATCATTGAGGATTAGCGATGCCGAAAGATACAACAGTCGCCATTGGACAAAACGTCAAACGGCTGGATGCGGTTGGTAAGGTTACAGGCGAAACACCATACCCCAGCGACATCAATATGGATGGACAGCTTTGGATGAAGCTGCGGTTTAGTGATCGGGTACATGCACGTGTAGTGAATATTGATACAAAATCGGCTGGAGCGCTGGCGGGTGTCGTGCGGATTTTTACAGCCAAGGATGTTCCGCACAATGAATACGGCTTAATGAGCAAAGACCAACCCGTAATTTGTGGGCCGGGCAGTACCAGTCAAGTCCCTGGCGCGGATATTGTCCGTTGTTATATGGATTGTGTTGCAGTGATCGTTGCAGAAACAGAAGCAATTGCTGCACAGGCCGCGAAACTGATTGAAGTTACGTATGAGGATTTGCCGACAGTTTTCGACACAGACAGTGCAATGCAGGATGGTGCGCCACAAATACATGAGCAAAATGCAAATAACATATTGTGCCATTATCGGATTCGCAAAGGGGATATGGCAGCGGGTTGGGCGGCGGCAGACATAGTAGTAGAAGGTGATTACAGCACTGGCTATCAGGAACATGCGTTTCTACAACCGGAAGCTGGTGTCAGTTATATTGATGAACAAGACCGGGTGACTGTGATCGTTTCGGGCCAATGGGTGCATGAAGATCAAGAGCAAATCTGCCATGCTTTGGGATTGCCACCCGAACACGTGCGTGTCATTTACCCGGCAATTGGCGGTGCATTTGGAGGACGCGAAGATATGTCGGTACAGATTGTGCTGGCATTAGCTGCGCAGCATCTTAGACGTCCTGTAAAGATTATTTGGAGCCGTGAAGAATCGATCTTGTACCATCACAAACGGCATCCGGTGAAGATCCATGCGAAGTGGGGTGCGACAAAGGAAGGTAAAATTGTCGCCGCAGAAGTGACAGTTATTGGGGATGCTGGAGCCTATAATTACACCTCAACGAAGGTTATGGGCAACGCCAATTTGTGCTGTACCGGGCCATATGAAATTCCGAATATTCACGCAGACACTTATGGTGTTTTTACGAACAATATTCCGACGGGGGCATTTCGCGGGTTCGGCGGACCACAAGCGGCCCTCTCTGCCGAAGGGCAGATGAACAAGCTGGCGCTGGCGCTCAATATGGATCCCGTAGAATTGAGGATGCGAAACATCATTCACGAGGGTAGTATTGCTAGCGTTAGTACGCCATTCCCCAAAGGTGTTTCTATGCCTGAGGTTGTAGAAGCCTGTGCAAACGAGAGTTTTTGGGCAAAAGATGATACCGCTGGTTGGAAACCTGTACTGCCAGCGCAACCCGCCAATCTGTCACTTCGACGTGGAATCGGATTTGCATGTGGTTTTAAGAATGTTGGTTATAGTTTTGGCTTCCCTGAGCAGAGTTGGGCGACTGTCGAACTGCATGGCAATGGCGAAATTGAGCAAGTAATTGTACGAGCAGCAGGTGCAGATGTTGGGCAAGGAGCGCACACAGTCTTTGCGCAGATGGCGGCAGCCGTTATCGGAGTGCCCATTGAGAGTGTGCGATTAATTGGACACGATACGGCTGGAACGGATACTGCGGGTAGTGCTTCGGCCTCGCGACTGACATTTATGGCAGGTAATGCTATTAAGGGTGCGGCTGAAAAAGCTCTGGAAATGTGGCAGCGCGAAGAACGTCCAGCAATCGTGAGTTATCAATATCGGCCGCCAAAAACAACACCCTATGACCCGATGACCGGGCGCAGCGAACCCAATTTTGCCTATGGTTATGTAGCACAGGCAGTCGAAGTTGAGGTGGATGTCGAAACTGGGCACGTCCATGTTGTGCGGGTTGTTTCAGCCAATGACGTGGGTAAAGCTGTTAACCCTGAACTGGTAAAGGGACAGATTGAAGGCGCTGTGGTGCAAGCCCAGGGGTACACGATTATGGAAAACCTGATCTCGGTTGAGGGTAAAATTCGCAATCCTTATTTTTCGACGTATTTAATACCCACCGTACTTGATGTACCCAAAGAGGTCAAATCGGTTGTATTGGAGTATGCTGACCCGAACGGACCTTGGGGTGCACGCGGGATGGCCGAAATGCCTTTCTTGCCGTTGGCCCCGGCGATTGCGGCCGCAGTTCATAACGCGACCGGCGTGTGGGTTGACGACATTCCAATGATTCCTGAGCGGGTCGTTGCAGCGCTGCGGCGAGAAGGCGTTGGTGTTTTTTAGTATGCGGACATACTTATCCTTTTTTACGCAGAGGTAGGTTTACAACCATCCAATCGAAAACGAAGCCCGTTAAGATGAGACCCGGGGTATGAAACTTCAAAAAGCGCTTGAAATTGTTCCCGGTGATGTTGTTGCTTTCATTGGAGCAGGGGGCAAAACATCTACGCTAATTGCCTTGGGACATGAACTCGCCCAAGCAGGTATGCGTGTGTTGGCGACCACAACCACTCATATTGCCATTGATGAACTTGATTTGATGCCGTATGCAACTACTCTGGATAAAGGTATCGCACATCTTTCATTGGCGCTGGGCGAAAACAGGTTTGTTTTCTTGTACAGCGATATTCGAAACAGCCGTGTTTATGGACCGAATTCGCAAGAGATTCCCCGTTTGCTGGATGCTGTAGACTCAGATGTCATGTTGATTGAGGCCGATCAGTCTGACGGATTGCCTCTTAAAGCACCTTTTTCGGACGAACCGAATATTCCTTCGGAAACCACGCTGGTTGTGCCAATGGCATCACTGGCAGTATTAGGGCAACCGCTAGACGATGAGCATGTCTATAACGCGACGGCAATTGATGAACGGTATGGGTTTTTACTCGGCAACCGGGTCAAATCACCCTGGATTGCCCAAGTTTTGCGCGATGAAGAACTTGGATTGCGCGGTGTGCCTAATGGGGCGCGTATTGTGGCGCTGTTGAACCAGACCGCAGCGCAAGGATATGCCCGCGGACGGGCGCGTTTGATTGCCCAATTTATCCTTCGGTCTCCACGTATTCATGCTGTAGCACTCGGTTCAGTACGTAGTGGTGAACCCATTTACGAGGTGCAAAAACATATTGGTGCAGTCGTGTTGGCGGGTGGGATGTCTCGCCGTATGGGACAGCCGAAAGTGCTGCTGCCCTGGAGTGGTAGGCGGACGATTATTGAGCATATTATTGAACAACTTTCGTTAGCGCGTGTGCCACAGATCACCGTTGTGACCGGACACAGAGCGGGCGAAGTACGTCAGGTTGTATCACGGGTTGGTGCGGATGTGGTGCATAACGAACAGTATACGACTGGCGAAATGCTTTCGTCATTGAAGGCTGGTTTACGAGCGATGCCTGCCCATATCAGTGCAGCACTAGTCGTTTTGGGTGATCAACCCCGTATCCAGCCTAAAATTGTCGTACAGGTGATGATGGCTTACGCGGAAGGTGCAGGTGATATTATCGCGCCAAGCTATCACATGCGACGTGGACATCCGATTTTGATCGACAGACGCTACTGGCCGGAAATACTTGATCTGCCGGATACTGGATCGCCCCGTGATGTAATTGATCGTCACAAAGAGCGAATCGCTTACGTTAATGTTGAAACAGACAGTGTGCTACGTGATGTCGATACACCGGAAGATTATCGACAAGAGCGCAAATTAGCTGGACTAGATGGGTAGCTTTCCAGTTCGACCTGTCCTTAATGAAGTCGGGCGGCGGGTGACACTGCCATGAGCAAGTGTGCGTAATTCATCAGCGTATTTCATCGGCGTGACAACGATGAGAACATCATGCGGTTTGAGTGTAAATTGCGAAGTAGGCGCATAGTGATAATGCCCATCTCCTCTGCGTACCCCTATAACCCCGGCAGTGAATTTTGTTGTAAGCGCTAAATCCGCAATCCTTGAGCCAATCCACGGCGAGTCATCCTGCATATATAGTTCGGTGGTTTCGATTTGCGCGTGATAGTTGTAAACCACGAATTGCAGAAAGTCGCTGACAGCAGGGCGAGTAGTTGCCAGCAATGTGAATTGGGCGGCGATTTGAAAAGGGGTGACGACACGATCTGCACCGGCGCGCCGCAGTTTAGGGATCATGGTTTCGTGCTGTGCGGTCGCTGTAATCAATAGGCGCTTACTGAATCCACGAGAGTTTAGAACGGTGAGTACACTGCTAGCATCATCTTCAAGTGCGACCATGATTGCAAGGGCGCGTTCGACTCCTGCCTTACGCAATGTGGACTCTTGCGATGGTTGCCCTTGAACTACGCGAAAGCCACGCTCTATCAGTTCATTGGTGTAAAGTTCATCGTCGCTAATAACCACAAAGGGACGGCTCGGATCAAGCTGGTTGATGGCATTGCGAGCGACGCGCCCTGTTCCACAAATGATGAAGTGCTGCGCCATTTCAACGATGACTTGCGCGCTGTCTTCGAGGCTGTAGATGTTGCTGGGTAGGAGATGTGGTTTTAGTGGTAAGGGTAGGCGCTGCCAATTCGGTGACCTGGGCTGACTTGCACCAGGGGCGCGACAGGCTGCGCGGAGTTGTCCAACATTGTGAGCAGGTACAACCGTTATTAGCACTTCATGTTCACGGAGAATATGAAGTTCATCCGGTGCGTATTGGTAGATACCATCGTCATGACGGATGCCAATCACGCCCGCTTCATAGTGTTGGTAAAGTTCTAGATCACCGAGCGTTTTGCCAATCCAGGGTGAATCTTCGGCAAGATCAAGTGGTATTGTTGTGATAGTGGAGTTATGGGTAAATAATATCGTGGAGAAGAATTCACTGACAGCAGGGCGTAAAGTGGCATTATTGAGGAAACGTGCTGCCGAATCGTAGTGGGCAATGACTCCATTTGCGCCAACGCGGATCATTTTGCTCGCAAGTTGCTCATCGAGTGCAGCAGCAGTGATGTCCATTTCGGGGTTGAGGCTGCGGGCTGTCAGGACAGTTAAAAGACTTTCGGTGTCGTTATCCAGCATGACCATCATCGCTTGAGCATGGTTAACACCTGCGCGCCGGAGTACGTCGTCATCTGTAGGATCTCCTTCGATGACGAGCAGTTCATTTTCACGCAAATGCGCGGCGAACGTTAAGTCTGGTGTTACGATGACCACAATATCGAGTATGGTTTCACGGGTATGGAAAATGTCGTAAAAATGATGACGTGTACTGGAATCAGCATTGGCGCTTTCAAGCAGGGTTCTCACGGTTTCATCAACCAATTTGCCCGCGCCACAAATGATGAAATGGTTTTTAAGGTGATCGATATGTCGTTGAGTGCGACGACGCTGGCGCAAATCGCGGACGGCAGGACTCAAGAAAAAGCCAGCAGTAGCCTGCAATCCATATGCAACTGCTCCTAATCCAAATAGTATGAGCAAGATTGTAAACGCACGTCCAGCTGGTGTGTGTGCGACAACGTCACCATAACCGATGGTGGCGAGCGTAATTACTGTCAACCAAATCGAATCCAACAGCGAGAACTTCTCGAAGATCATGAAACCTGCTACGCCGACAGTGATGATGATGGCAACGGCAACAATGGCAATGCGAATCTGACGCTGTGTTTCTTGAAAAGAATTCATGCACGGCTCTCTACGCTGGATGATGGCGATTGAATGGGTTTGTGAACGGTGAATATATTATAGAGGGTGAAACAAGACAGAGCTAACGTATGCTGTCGGTTTGGAGCAGATAACAAACCATTTTCTAACCTAAATCGCTAGACTTTATGAGCACAGGCAGATTCAGAGGGCAAAATGGGGTCAGTAGCTGAAGCGCTACTGCTTAAACCACTTTAAAAGACGTGTAACGACACTGCGTTTTTTGAGCAGATCCTGATTTATTTCCTGCTGCAGTTGTCCCGTTAAGTATTCAAGTTCGCTAATTTTCATGCGGGCGCCGTTAACCATAACCCAACCATTATCCAAGTTTTGAATATCTCGCGGTCTGCGATTATAGAGCTTTTGATAGGCCTCTGAATAATGGGCTATAACTTTGTCGTGTCCCACATCCATATCAAACATCTCCAACTATTTGATTCGATATTAACTCAATTTACTATATTGTGCCTAAAAATCATACTATTTACCTATTTCAGAATAGATCCCCATTCTTTTTTCTGGAATAGCCTGCTTGATAATGGACACGGTATAATGGCACACATTATTTAGTGTAGTCAGGTTAGATTGAGTCCAGATGAATTACACACATGCTGATTATGAACAAGCAGTAGACGTTATCCGTTCGCGGACGTCCTTACAACCTGTAGTGGGATTGGTCTTAGGTTCTGGCTTGGGTGGCTTGGCTGATACATTACAAGATCGGATCGCAATTCCTTACCATGATATTCCCGGTTGGCCGCAATCAACAGTGGTTGGTCATAGCGGACAACTGGTGATAGGGTATTTGGAAGGAAAAGTAGTCGTTGCACAACAGGGGCGGGCGCATTTTTACGAAGGCTACAATCTACAACAGGTTACGTTTCCTATGCGTGTGATGCACTTTATGGGTGTACAAAAAGTGATCTTGACCAACGCAGCCGGTGGGGTCAATAAATCGTACCGAACGGGTGACCTAATGCTACTTAATGATCACATCAATTTTGTCGGTATGGTGGGCAACAACCCCCTGATGGGATCGAATGATGATACTATTGGTCCGCGCTTTTTGGGAATGGTGCATACCTATGATGCAGAATTAAGAACAGCGGCTAAAAAGGTTGCAGCTACCGAAGGTATTAATCTACACGAAGGCGTATATGCCTGTTTATCTGGCCCAAACTTTGAAACGCCTGCTGAAATTCGCATGCTCCGTACTCTTGGCGCTGATGCTGTTGGGATGTCAACGGTTCACGAGGCATTGGTAGCGCGTCACGCCGGGATGAGTGTGATGGCCTGCTCGGGTATTACTAACGAATGCATCGATCAAGTTGATGTGGAGATGGAAACCAACCACGAAGAAGTTTTGGGTGCGGGTAAAATACTCGTCCCTAAACTGACAGCTATTTTACAGGGTGTAATTCGTTCTCTATGACGACAGTCGTATTTTTTGTCGAACAAATTGCCATAGGATTGTATATCCTAATTGGCGTCGGCATTTTCTGGATGCTGCGCCGTTGGACCAACGCGGGTTACAACTTACGCTCGACACAATTTGAACTCGAACGGGACATGTATCGTTACCAGCGAGCCAATGCGGTAACGGGCTTAATTGTGTTAATTCAGATAGGGTTGATTGTATTTGGTATCCAGAACGTAGTTGCGCCGACTATTCGCGCCAATGCCGTATCGACTTCAGATAATACCGTCGCCGTTGAACCCAAGTTTGAAACTCCAGTTGCACCGGACGTCAATTTTGGGCAATCGCCCATTGATTCGAGCGGTGTCGTTATCGGTGACGATCCCAATGCCAATAAGATTCAGTCGACCGATGTTCCGACTGCTACTCCAGTTGGGACGATTTTGCCCAATCCGCAACCGGCGCAAGGCTGTGATTCACCACAGGCTCAGTTCCAGATACCCGGCAATGGGCAGCTCGTGTTTAATCCTATTCGTGTGATTGGTACAGCCTTCACAGATAATTTTTCTTCTTACCGGTTTGAATTAAATGGCCCATCTACCAAAGGAGAGTTTGTGGTGTTGGGCGAATATAATGTTCCTGTTAAAGAAACAGGAGATTTAGGTCAATTTGTCCCGTCATTTTATGATCCGGGAGCATATCAATTCCGGTTGACGGTTTTTGATATTACGAATGCGCTTAGGGCTGCTTGTATGGTCAACATCACTATCAGCTTACCTATACCCACGCCAACTCCAATCGCGCCCCAGTAAATCGCAATGAGTATGCGACCAGCATTGGGATTTATAGGCGTCGGGAAAGTCGGCACGACCTTAGCGCGTCTATTGTTTGAACGTGGATATGAAATTCGTGTTGTACATAGTCGTAATGTAGAACATGCGGCACGTTTAGCCGACGCAGTGGGTGCAAAAATGGGATCTACCGCCGAGGAGGTCATAACAGCAACTGATTTGACATTCCTAACTGTGCCTGATGACATCATTAGTGAATGTGTGTCTTTATTATCGTCTTTATCACTCGGTGGTAAAGCGATTGTACATACATCTGGGGTTCATGAAGCAGAGGTTTTGGAAGCTTTGGTAGCACAGGGAGCAATGGTCGGTAGTTTGCACCCGATTTTTCCGTTTGCAGAGATTGACGAATCGATTAGGAGACTACCAGGTGCTGCTTTTGGAATGCAGGCTGAGTCACCACTCCTACAAGAGTGGTTGCAGACGATTAAGTGCACTTGATGGACAAGTGCTGGTGATTGGTAAAAGGCAAAAGGCCTTGTATCACGCCGCGTTGGTCTTCGCTAGTAATTATGGCGTGACCCTATATGCAATTGCTCATCAGCTGTTGACGCAAGTTGGCGCAGAAAGTGAGTTTTCTTCGCTGGCATTGAATACGTTAATGGCTGGTATGGTGCGTAATTTGCAGGTCATGGGAATACCGAACGCTTTAACGGGACCTCTGATTCGTGGGGATGTTGACACGATTGAAGCACATTTGAGAGCGCTACAACTGGCGAATCCGACATTGGCAGATTTATATACACAGTTGGCGATACAATCACTCTCCTTGGCAGCAGCACGAGGGGTAGATACAGGGCAAGTTGAGTCCCTTTTAAGAAAGAAGATAGATGATGCGGATAACCATACGTGATATCCAGAAAATGAAAGCGGCGGGGGCATTCATCCCGATGCTGACAGCCTATGATTCCACCAGTGCTTATCTTGGTGAACAAGCAGGCGTGCCGATGCTTTTGGTCGGTGACTCGATGGGAATGGTTATACAAGGACATCAATCCACAATTCCGGTAACGCTTGAGCATATTATTTACCACTCGCAAATTGTGGTTCGAGCAACCGAAAAGGCACTGATTGTTGGTGATATGCCTTTCATGAGCTATAAGGTTAGTACTGAACAAGCAATGCAAAATACAGCACGCTTGATGCAAGAAACCGAAGTGAGTGCGGTCAAGCTAGAAGGTGGGGAATTTATCGCTCCGACGATTGATCGGATAGTACAGGCGGGGATTCCGGTCATGGCGCACATAGGACTAACGCCACAAAGTGTTAACCAATTTGGCGGATTTCGTGTGCAAGGGAAAGACAAAGATACGGCGGAGCAGCTTATTTGTGATGCTCAAGCGGTACAAGATGCGGGAGCATTTGCAGTCGTACTTGAACTTGTACCCGCTCAATTAGCACAGGAAATTACTAACAAGCTGAAAATCCCCACGATTGGAATAGGGGCAGGACCGCATTGCAGCGGGCAGGTGCAAGTGTTCCATGATTTGCTGGGATTGTTTCCATCATTTGGGCCGCGACATTCCAAGAAGTATGCCGATGCGGGGCAACTGATGCAAGACGCATTGATGCAGTATGTAAACGAAGTGAAGGCTGCGCAATTCCCAACTGCGGATAACAGCACGCAAATGAGTCAGGACATCATAGATGAAATTCATCGCTTATGGAGATGATTTGTGGATGTAGTAGAGTCGATAACTGCATTACAGCAGGCACGAACACAAATTAGTGGCTCAATTGGATTAGTCACAACGATGGGGGCATTACATGCTGGACATATCGCTTTAGTCCAGCAAGCGCGTATTGAAAATGACGCAGTAATTGCCTCCATTTTTGTAAATCCAACCCAATTTGCGCAGAATGAAGATTTGTCCAAGTATCCGCGCGATATTCCCCGTGACGTGGAAATGCTACGGCAGGCAGGTGTTGATCTTGTATTTACACCGTCTGCCGAACAAATCTATCCAACCGGTTTTCAGACATGGATTGAGGTAGAACAGGTTTCGCAGGGTTTGGAGGGTGAGCGTAGGCCAGGCCACTTTAAGGGAGTTGCAACAGTGGTGGCCAAACTGTTTAATTTAACTCAGCCTCATCGTGCCTATTTTGGGCAGAAAGATGCCCAACAAGTGGCAGTTATCAAACGCATGGTTCGTGATTTGAATATGCCGATCACTATTCGAGTATGTCCGACACTACGCGAATCGGATGGTTTGGCCATGAGTTCACGCAATGTGTATTTGACACCTGAACAACGAATGGCAGTGTCAGTTATCAGTCGATCTCTACTGGCAGTCAGTGCTGCCTATGAAACTGGGGAACGTGATATTCAAAAGCTTCGCGTAGTCATGAATGTGGTGTTGAAATCTGAAGAGTTAGCAGAAGTTGATTACGTTTCTATTGCCGATGCGATCACACTACGGGAAGTTGAGACACAAATTGACACACCAATTCTGGTATCACTGGTTGTAAAAATGGGCAAAACGCGTTTATTAGATAATATGCTACTGCCGGCAACACTGAACACAATTTCAGGACTAACCCAAACTCTTGGCGGTGAATGATTCTCATCTTCTATTTAGCTATCATGTAAAACAACTCTTACACGCCTACGTATAAGATAACAGGGTAGACTTTGCAACAAATGGAGTTAGGAATATGGGTTACGGATTTGGTTTTGGTGGTTTGTTTGGTTCAAGTTATTTCTTGCTGGTCTTCATACCTGCAATAATCTTGTCGCTAGGGGCACAATTTCTTGTTTCCAGTGCATTTGGTAAATGGGCAAAAATCAGGAACAGCGCTGGCTTAACCGGTGAACAGGCCGCGCGGCGGATTATCCAGTCATCTGGGTTGCAAGGTGTTCAATTGGAGGGTATCGCTGGAGTGCGAACCGATCACTTTGATCCAGCATCGAATGTAGTTCGCATGTCACAAGATGTGGCGACGACCCCCTCGGTTGCTGCTATGGCTGTAGTAGCGCACGAACTAGGTCACGCGCAACAGTATGCTGAAAAGTCGATCTTTATTCAGATGCGGAGTTTTCTGGTTCCGGCTATGCAGTTTAGTCCCATGATCTCTTACGCGCTGATATTGATTGGTCTTTTGTTTAATGTTGCAGGTTTCCTGCAATTGGGTATCCTGTTTTACGGTGTCGTAGTGGCTTTTATGCTGCTGACACTGCCAGTTGAGATTGATGCTAGTATGCGCGGCTTGCGGTTGTTGAATGGCAGTGGACTAATGCAATCTACGGATGACTCGGGCGGTTCAAGGCAGGTGCTCACAGCTGCTGCCCTGACTTATGTGGCGGCTGCGATTACGGCTCTCTTGAATTTGCTTTACTATTTGAGCTTGCTTAATGGCCGTCGGCGTTAAACGGATTGCAAGTGCATAATTTTAGAGGCCAGACTGAAAATAAGTCCGGTCTTTTTATTTTAGGTGTGACCGCTGCCATCATCCGAGCCGCCGCCACTGTTGCCTCCGTGACCGCTGTCGCTACCCCCCCCATGATCGTCAGTCGGGCTTGAACCACCTGAATTATTGCTACCAGAGTTGCTGTTGCCTGAACTTTGACTATTACTTGTAATGGTAGGTGCGATTGATGGCGTCCTTGGTAAATAGATCGTTTCGCCAACGACGATATGGCTTGCGTCAGAAATGCAATTGATCGACATTAGTTCTCCTAGCGAGATTGATTGTCCACTGGCTAAAGCGGATAAAGTATCGCCAGACTTAATTTGATAGCTCACCCAACCAGTGGGACGTGATGCAACGCACTCGGTAGGGGTGAGTATGATAATCTGCGGAACTGCGGAAATTGCGGGTGATGGCATCTGAGTCGGAAAAGGCGTCAAAGAAGGAACGAGATTTGTTGCAGTGGATCGCGGTGTGCTGGTTATCGTTATTGTTGGTGTCAAACTTGGTGAGGGTGTTTGTGACGGGACATTAACTGTAGGAACTAAGGTGCTGGTTGGTGGTGTCGGTAAAGGTGCCGTGGCTGATTCACTTATTAGAATTGACGAGGCAGTAAGTGTATGCACCTCAGAAGTGCGCGCGGTAACACTAACTTGGTCACCAATTTTAGATGCCGACGCGTTCGGAATATCAGGTGAAACACTAATTGGCAGCGATGCAATGATCCAATTTGTACCATTTTGTGCTGCAATTGTGCCGCTAAAAGCCACATCTTCTACTCGTCCGAGTGCCAGCAATTGCAAAATTTCTTGCACACGACGCTGATCAAAACTCGCTTCAAGAGCCTCATTATCAAAGAGCGAACGCTGCAACCCTTCGCTAAATGTTTTGATGCCATACATTGCATCGCCCGGGAGGCTATTTTGTGACACTGCCGTCAGGCTTCCAAAAGTAATAAAACCGATTATAAAGATGGCAGCTATAGCATATGTGAACTGACGGACAAAACCCGTTCGCTTTGGCGGAGGAGCACGTAAGGCATCTTCATAGCGATTTCTGACCCTTGTTTGAGCAGCTACAAGCTCAGTAGGTTGAACCCGCATTCGCTGAACGAGTAAGCCAGCTTCTAACATCGGACGGAGGGCAGAAGAATATTGTGGATAGCGGCGTAAGCAATCATCAAGGGACTGCCCTCGTGCCAAACGGTCAACGCAATCGTTAAATACAGTGGTTAAATCGAGTTCAGCCATTGCTTAACTCCTGCCTGGATGTGCCCAAGACTTGTCGCAATGCATTGACTGCTCGAAACTGCAATGATTTTATAGCACTTATATTTCGATCCATGATATCGGCTGTCTCTTGGAGTCCAAGACCTTGACCAAAGCGTAAAACAAGTACTTCTTGTTGATCGGCAGAGAGTTTTAACAATGCAGTCCGAGCATGTTCGATTTGAATCGTTCGTATGAATTGTTCTTCAGGTTCCTCGTCGGACGGACTGGGTATCCATTCCTCGATCGCTTCTGAACTTAGATTTTTGTTTGCACGATAATGATCATGAATGCGATTTCGAGCCACTTTAAATAGCCATCCTCTCAAACTGTGATGTGGCGCGTTCCTGCCGCGTAACGTTTCGACTAATTTGATGAAGACATCACTGGCGAGATCTTCGGCTAGCAATGTGTCCTCAACACGTAATCGAATAAAGTTATAAATAGGCGGGAAATAAGTATCGTAAATGCGCATTAATGCTTCTCGGTCACCTTGTCTGGCCTGTGCAAGTAAACGGTCTTCGATTGTGATATCGGGAAGAACAATAAGTATCATTACCTACCTGCTTGGGTCATTCCGTACAAAGCTAGAAACTCGGAGGGATTATTTACACTCCAAATTTTATAAGTTTACCGGAAGCCTTTAACCGTGCCCACTACCATCGTCAGATCCACTGCCGTGACTGCCTGAACCACCATTGTTACCATCGTGATTACCGGTGTCGTTTGTACCAATATCATTGCCATGATCGTCATTAAAATCGTGACCATGTTACGTGCCGTTTCCGGGAATGAGAATGTGTTGTTGTGGAACAAATATAGTCTGCCCAACCCGTACATTGCTAGAATCGTTGATGCAGTTTGCACTTGCAACGGCCTGAATATCACTGCCTGATCCAAAGGCAACACTCGATATAGAATCACCAGCTTGGATGGAATATGTAACCCAGCCAGCAGGTTGAAGAGGGATGCAATTTGCTGGAACTGTTACTGGAATAGAAGCTGACTCAACTTCGCGCGCGATCCATTGATCCTTGAGGGCAATGACATGCAATTTTATCCGGTCATTAATTGCAAGCGAGTTCTTGATTTCAACATCCGAAATATCGATGGCGTGACCACCTACAGTAATTGAACTGTCGGTCAAAGTCGTAATTTCCCCTGTAATTTCGAAAGAATTAATTGGCGAAGGCGATGGCGTCATATTTGGCGCAGGATTATGAGCCGCATTTGGTAGAGCGAGTGCAATTTCACGGGCAACCCATTGACCACTCGTATTTTGAACCGCATGTACTCTTACTAGCTTACCGACTTCGAACCCTTGTTTTATTTCAGCAAGGCTTATATCTAATATTTGGGTTCCAACTGTAATACTACGCGCCGTCATTGCTGTGAGAGTACCTATTATTTCCACCTCAGCCGTTGGTGTTTGAGCCATGACAAATGATTGGCTCACAAGTGCTGCCATTATTAATAGTATGGCGATGATAACTTTTATATGCCGCTGAGTTGAATTCTTGACCATTTTCTTCTCCGCACGATTTAGATATATCAGACCTGCATTGGTCTTTACATCCATAACGACGGAGAAAATGAGAAAAGGTTTCGCAGTTGATTACTGGGACCTTAGTACTGTGGGGCAACCAACTGCAAAACGACTAGTTTTATGCGGCGCGGTGGCTACAGTTGATCAACCTTATCGCGAAGGCGTTGGATACGGTTACGGCGGAATGTGATCCGTTCGATAAAGTTGGAAATTTGCTGGTTTAAGCGCTTCCATTGTGAGCGCAAACGAACCCACATGTAGCTGATTTGGCGTCGTTGTTGGTTGATAGAGATCCCGGTGCGGGTATCAGCAGTTCTGGAGCCTGTCCATTTGATGACCATTGAAGCCCATGTGAGACCGCCGCCGAAGCCAATAAAGGCAGCATATTCACCCGACTTTAAGCGCTTTTGTTCAATTGATTCGCATAAGGCAATCGGAATGGAAGCCGCTGAAGTGTTGCCATAGCGATCTAGATTGACTGCAAATAATTCCGGATCAACCTTCAACGAACGAGCTGCTGCTTGAATGATACGGGCGTTGGCTTGATGGGGCACAATGAGCGACAAATCTTCGATACCAATGCCAGCTTTGACAAGCGCTTGTTCAATACTTTCCGCAATAACCCGTGTGGCGAATTTGAAGACTTCACCGCCGTTCATATGCATTTTGTGCATTTTGTGACCATTGGGCGAGAAATCAGAGTGATAAAGATCTTCGCTGCCAACGGTAGGTATGCCGAGCATATCACCACCTGAGCCATCAGAACGCAAGACAGCCGACAACACGCCACCTTCCACATTGCTAGCTCTAAGGACGACCGCACCAGCTCCATCACCAAAAAGTATGCATGTTCCGCGATCTTGCCAATCCATCACACGTGTCATAGTTTCCGCACCTATGACCAGGGCCACTTGCATACTACCTGAGCGAATGGATTGTGCAGCCATATCTACGCCGTACACGAAACCTGAACAGGCAGCGCTCAAATCAAAGGCACCAGCACGTGTAGCACCTAGCCAATTTTGTATAAGCGAGGCTGTACTGGGGAATATATTTTCGGGAGTCGACGTAGCAACTACGATTAAGTCAATGTCGGTAGGTAATATGTCCGCAACTTCAAGCGCTTTGCGTGCTGCTTTCAAACCTAAGCTAGCTGTCGATTCAGTTTCACCTGCTATTCGCCGTTCTTTGATACCCGTTCGCGAACGTATCCATTCATCATTGGTATCAACGATGGCTTCAAGATCATGGTTCGTGAGAATCGTATCAGGTACAGCCATTCCCCAGCCGACGATGTGTGCGTACCGGCTGGTAGGGATGGGCGGCATATCGTTATTTGGTGTGACCATTTTGTCCGTATTTACCGAAGATTACGACCGCGTTATGTCCACCGAACCCGAAGGAGTTGCTCATGACCGTTTTAAGCTCGCGCTTCACACCGACATTTGGTGTGTAGTTCAGGTCACATTCCGGATCCGGATTGTCGAGATTAACTGTAGGAGGGATAAAATTGTCGCGCAGAGCCATGATGGAGAAAACAGCTTCTACTGCGCCTGCTGCTCCCATCAAATGTCCTGTTACGGACTTCGTAGAGCTAATTGGGATTTCATAGGCCGTTTCACCGAGGGCGCGCTTGATAGCAACCGTTTCGCTCTTATCATTTAAAGGGGTACTGGTACCATGCGCGTTGATGTAACTGATGTCTTCCGGTTTCAGGTTCGCATTTTCAAGAGCCAATTCCATTGCTTTGGCAGCACCTTCGCCTGTTTCTAACGGCGCGGTGACATGGTAAGCATCACAGGTTTGACCATAACCGAGAATCTCAGCATATATTTTCGCGCCGCGGGCGACGGCGTGTTCCAGATCTTCTAGCATAATCAACGCTGCACCTTCAGCCACGACAAAACCATCCCGATCAATATCAAAGGGACGAGAGGCTTTTTCCGGAGCATCGTTTCGGCGTGAAATTGCTGTCATGTTGTTGAAGCTTGCCATCGCAATTTCAACCAGACCCGCTTCGGCGCTGCCAGCCAAGATGGCCTTGGCTCCGCCGCGTCGAATAATTTCAGTACCTTCGCCGATGCTGTTGTTTCCAGTGGCACAGGCCGTAGAGATCGCAAAATTGGGTCCACGCAAGCCCCATGTCATAGCCACTTTTGACGAAGGACTATCAGGCAGCATCATGGGCACCATCAGCGGACTAACCGCTTTTGCACCACGTTCAAGAAAGGACCTCACAGCTTCAAAGATTGATCCGATGCCGCCGATACCGCTGCCCATAATGCAGCCAATATCGTAGCGGTTTTCATCTGTAACTTTGAAACCCGAATCTTCAAGCGCTTGTTGGGCCGCGACCAGCCCAAGCTGTGTTACACGATCGGTACGTCGTGCCTCACGACGCCCTAACACCTCATTGGGATCAAAATCTTTAACTTCGCCCCCAAAGTGGTTTTCAAGATGAGAAGTATCAAATCTTTCAATGGTTCTTATACCAGTTTTTCCGGCTGCCGCATTAGCCCAAGCTTCTTCAACTGTATTGCCAGTAGGACAAATAATGCCCATACCAGTTACAACTACCCGCCGACGTTCCACAATGTTCCTCCCGACAGCGATTGATTTCAACCAAACGGCTGTATATGGTCATATCATTAAGAGTGTGCATTATATCCACTTCATTTAACCCCTCACAAGGGCTGTGGTTACAGTTTTGCGGGATTTTAACCCTAGAGTGCAAATGTTATAATTCATTGTTTACGGAGGTTGCATGATTCTTGTTACGGGTGGGACAGGTTTTATTGGGCGAAATTTAGTTGCCCGTTTGATGGCAGATGGTCTTCAAGTTCGCTGCCTTCTAGCGGAAAATCGAACAACTCGTTTGCCTTGGTCGCAGACACCAGAAATAGTTACAGGCAATTTGCGTGACGAAGAGACGGCTTTTAAGGCCGTCAGCGGCGCCCATACCATCATTCACCTTGAAAGTGCCCAATGGTGGGGACGTGCCACTGATCTGGAACGAGTAGAGTTAGTTGGAACACGTAACCTTGTTACGGCGGCACGCGCTGCACGAGTAGGACGCATCATTACTGTGAGCCACCTTGGTGCATCCTTATCATCCGCTTATACGCTGCTGCGCGTCAAGGGAATGGTTGAGGAAGTGATCCGCACAAGTGGATTGGCCTATACCATTATTCGATCTGGTATTGTGTTTGGGGAGGACGATGTATTTATAAACCATATCGCTATGATGCTACGCGTATCACCACTGGTTTACCTGATGCCGGGACGTGGCGAAGTAGTTTTGCATCCTCTTTATATTGATGATTTGGTGGAATCGCTGGTTCGTAGTTTGGAATTGGTAGATACGGTCGATGCGATTATGGATGTTGGTGGGCCGGAGTATATTACGGTTGAAGATATGATTTATACCGTGATGCGTGTTTCGGGAGTGAACCGAACTGTTATTCCGACTCCGCCTTATTTGCTGCGTTCACTGTCTAGTATTTACAGCCGAATTTTTCCGCGTGCGTTAATGACGCAGCAGTGGTTGGATATTCTGGCAACTAATCGGACTGCACCACTTGGGAATATCTATAACTATTTTGGGATTCGTCCGCGACGTTTTGAGGATACCTTATTAAACTACATGCCGGATAAAGCCTATTGGCTACCGATGCTGCGCTATACCATGCGCCGCCGTCCCCGTAGTGCTTGAGGTATAACGTCTGTTTTGTTTAGATGAATAAGTTGATGATGAGGTAGTTAGCCGAGAATGACTCAGATAACCAGCATAAGAATGCTGCAAAAGTTAGAAGAGATGCACGAGGCAGTAGAACTTCAAAAGACATATTGGGGAACGGATTTGGAATCGGTCGTTCCCGCCCACATGTTGTTTTCGTTAGCAACATCCGGTGGGCATGTAATCGCCGCTTTTGATGGCGATAAGATGGTGGCCGTTCTCATTGGTTTTCTGGGAACTGATGTTCAAGAATCAAACAGGCCCGCGATGGCAAACTTGCGGATTGTCTCCAAGCGGATGATAGTGCTACCCGAATATCGTGGGCAAGGTGTGGGCTACAAGTTAAAGAAGCGGCAGCGCGAATTTGCAGTGAGGCAGGGCATTCGTCTGGTGACATGGACATTTGATCCTATGCTTACCGCCAATGCTCATTTAAATATCCGTAAATTAGGTGCTATTAGTACTTCATATCTCGAGAACTATTATGGTACATCGAATGAAGGTGGATTGAGCCGCACCGGTACATCTGACCGTTTGCTGGTTGAATGGTGGGTAACGAACAGGCGGGTAGAAGAACGGCTCAATGGCTCGCGTGGACCTATTAACTTCAACCAATATTTGGAAGCTGAAACGCCGATTTTAAATGCATCAAACGTCAACAGTACTGGCTTAATCATCCCCAAAGAATCTTTTGATTTGCCAAGCGGTTCGCTGGGTTTAGTTGAAATTCCGGTGATCTACGAAGCGCTTATTCAAGATAACCTACCATTGGCTGTACGCTGGCAAAATCATATACGGGAAGTCATGCAACGCTTGCTGGCAAACGGGTACATCATCACAGACTTTGTGAAAAGTACATTTGAAAATCGTGAGCGTGCCTTCTACTTGTTCAGTCAGGCGGACAAAGCCTTTGAACGTGTCGATTTCAGCAATAACTAAGCTGTAACTGTTGATAAGGATAATATTTTGAAGTCGATCACTGTAAAATCCATCCGACTCTTTCCTATAGCGATGACGCTTGTGGAAACGTTAAAGACAAGTTCAGGTGATGAACCCTTCAAAACAGGTATTGTGATACAGCTCGAAGCAGATAATGGGGTGGTAGGATGGGGTGAATCGTCACCTGAAATTGCACCTGGTTACAATTACGAGACAGTGGGTACCGCCCTTCATATCATGAGTGAGTTCTTGGTGCCAGCCTTGCTCGGCAAAACCATTCATAGTGCCACTGAAGTGCCAGCGTTTTTTAGCCGCATTCGTGGGCATCACATGGCGAAGCACGGTCTCGAGGCAGCCGTATGGGATGCGCTTGCGAAAGCAAACGAAATGTCACTCTTGCAAGCGTTTGCTAAGTATCTGCCAAAGGATCATCAACCTCGCGGCTTTGCAAATGTCGGTGTAAGCATCGGAATCAAACCATCGATAGTGGAAACGCTTCAAGTCATTGAAAAGCGTTTGGGTCAGGGTTATGGCCGCATCAAATTGAAAATTGAGCCTGGCTGGGATGTTGAATTGGCGCGTGCCGTGCGGAAAGTATACCCGGATCTTGTCATGATGCTGGACGCAAATAGCGCGTACACTCTGGCAGACACAGAACGTTTAAAACAACTTGATGAATTTAATCTGCTCATGATTGAGCAGCCACTAGGACACGATGACATTTACGAACATAGTAAGCTGCAACTCCAACTGAAAACTCCCATATGTTTGGATGAAAGCATTTTGTCGGCCAATGATTTACTATTGGCGTTGGACTTAGGTGCGTGTCGCATCTTGAATTTGAAGCCTGCACGTGTGGGCGGCTATACCAGAAGCCTTGAAATTTACAAGATTTGTGTGGAACGTCAATTGCCACTGTGGATTGGCGGGTTGATGGAAACGGGTATTGGGCGCTCTGCCAATCTCGCATTCGCTTCATTACCAGCGGTGACTTTGCCCTGTGATATTTCGGCAACTGACCGCTATTATGATCCTGATCTGACGGAGCCGCCATTCGTATTGGGCGCGAACAGCCGCATCAATGCCCCGACTGCTCCGGGAATCGGTATTGAAGTGCGGATGGACAGGGTCGAGGCAGCTGCCCGGCGTTGGACAGCCGAGCATGTTTACGAAAACTATTTTTAGGGGGAAATAATGTCATTAGGAAATATGACTGTCGCTTTCATTGGCAGCGGCGTGATGGCCGAGGCAATGATAAAAGGTCTACTTATCGACAAACTGCTGCCTGCAGAGCAAATTATCGCTGCTGATCCACGTGAAGACCGCGTTAAAGAACTAAGTGCATTGTATGGCTTAAAAGGTACGACCGACAATGATGGTGCAGCGTTGTCTGCTGATATTTTGGTGCTTTCCGTCAAGCCACAGGTTTTAAGTCACGTAATGCCTGAAATACGCCGCGGAGCACATTCATCTAAGCTGATATTGAGCATTATTGCAGGGGCAAAAATCAAGACAATTGCTGATGGTGTTGCCAATGCGAGTGTTGTACGCGCCATGCCCAATACTCCTGCACAAATTGGACAGGGCATTACTGTTTGGACAGCGACTCCCGAAGTACTGCCCCCCCAGATAGAACAGGCACGTGCGTTAATTGGCGCCTTAGGTGAACAAATTTTCCTCGATGATGAGCGCTATCTGGATATGGCCACAGCATTGAGTGGTTCCGGTCCCGCTTACATATTCATGTTTATGGAAGCTCTGATAGACGCAGGTGTTCACTTGGGATTTTCGCGGCGTGACGCCGAACATTTGGTATTGCAAACTATGCGCGGCTCGATTGAATATGCTGAGAAATCAGGCTTGCATCCAGCACAACTCCGGAATCAAGTGACCAGCCCCGGTGGGACTTCAGCCGAAGCCATTTACCATCTGGAAAAAGGTGGGTTGCGGACGGTAATTTCACGGGCAGTTTGGGCAGCTTTCCAGCGCTCTGTAGCACTTGGGGGTGGTACACCTGTACGCAACCCTGACACTTTAGATGGAGATCGGTAGATTTTTGTGCAGGTTACTGGTAAATTGATACCATACACACTGGTATGTAAGTTATACTATTTTGGCGCACTTTCGTTTGTGAAAAAGTGGACAGATAAACGTCCATCAGTTACAATTCTGTACATATCGATAGTTGTTTCCTCTGTATCGGCTTAAACCAGCGAATACGCTGTTAGCATAGTTAGTAATATTGGCTAAAGGTAGCAAGGAGGCCTCAATGGCTGTGATCTCCAACGATATTTATGAGTCATTGCTCAAACAGATCGATGGATATGGGAAGAAGATCGAATCCGTAGAAGTAGGTCGTGTGCTAGAAGTGGGTGATGGTATCGCCCGCATTTCCGGCCTCGAAAATATCCGCTTCAGTGAACTGGTTCAATTCACAAATGGTACCCCGGGTATTGCCTTCAATCTCGAAAAAGATGTTGTCGGTATCATCATCATGGGCGAATATGACACCATTCAAGAAGGCGACGAAGTACGCCCTATGGGACGTATTGCTTCTGTTCCCGTAGGACAGGGTATGGTTGGTCGTGTTGTGGACGCACTTGGCACTCCTGTTGATGGTAAAGGACCGATTGCCGCGACTGAATTCTACAATATCGAACGTATTGCCCCCGGCGTTATTGAGCGTAAAAACGTGGGTCGTCCTCTTGAGACAGGGCTTGTTGCTATAGACTCGATGACCCCGATTGGTCGTGGTCAACGTGAATTGATCATTGGGGACCGTCAGACCGGTAAAACTGCAATTGCTATCGATGCCATTCTGAACCAGAAGGGCAAAGGTGTAAATTGCATCTACGTCGCTATCGGCAAGCGTCGCGGTGAAGTGGCCCGTTTGGTTGCCTTATTGGAAGAGTACGGAGCGATGGAATATACCACTGTTGTCGTGGCATCTGCCTCAGACTCCGCAGCTATGAATTATATCGCTCCCTATTCAGGATGCGCGATTGGCGAGTGGTTTATGGAAAATGGCAAGGACGCGCTGGTCGTTTACGACGATCTTTCCAAGCATGCTTGGGCCTATCGTCAGGTTTCGCTACTCATGCGCCGTCCACCCGGACGTGAAGCTTACCCCGGCGACGTGTTCTATCTTCACAGTCGTCTACTGGAACGTGCTGCTCAATTGAGCGATGCACGTGGTGGTGGTAGTTTGACTGCTTTGCCTGTTATTGAAACCCTGTTGGGCGATGTGTCGGCATACGTACCAACCAACGTTATTTCGATTACTGACGGTCAGATTTATCTCGAACCTGAATTGTTTTACGCAGGTACACGTCCAGCTATCAACGTTGGTATCAGCGTCAGCCGTGTCGGTGGTGATGCCCAGACCAAAGCCATGAAAAAAGTGGCAGGCGGTTTGCGACTTGACCTCGCGCAGTTCCGTTCATTGGCAGCCTTTGCTCAATTCGGTTCTGACCTCGATAAAGCTACACAACAGCAATTGGATCGCGGTCTTCGTTTGACCGAATTGCTCAAGCAGCCTCAATATCAACCGTTATCAATGGCCGATCAAGTGGCCTTGATTTACGCTGGTACAAAAGGCTATCTGGACAACGTTTCGGTTGATCGTGTTCGCGAATGGCAGACCATTTTCCTGCGTACTTTTAATACCCAATTTGCCGAACTGGCAAATAGCATTGGCGAAAAGAAGACGTTGGATGACACACAGGAAGCCACATTGAAGGAAGCACTGAATACCGTTAATGCGAGCTGGAGCTAACCCGCGGCCTCAACCTCGGGCATAGCCCCGACATGATTGTGGAAGCGGCATAAGGAGATAACAATGGCTACAGCTGGTGAAGTTAAAAAACGTATTCGTAGTGTCAAGAATATTTCTCAAATTACCCGCGCGCTGGAAGCGGTTTCGGCCTCGCGTGTACGGAAGGCTCAGGCGCGTGTATTGGCGAGTCGTGCATTTGCCGAAAAAGCATGGGAAATTCTGTTGAATGTTCAAAGCACTGGTACCAAGGGTATTCCCTTGCATCCTTTGCTGACGGCACGGCCCGAGATCAAGCAGGTGATGATCGTGCTTATTACCTCTGATCGTGGATTGGCCGGTGCATTTAACTCCAATATCATTCGCGTGGCGCAGCGATTCGCGCACCGTATCGGTAAACCTGTGCGCTATGTCAGTGTCGGTAAAAAGGGACGTGACTCACTCATTCGATCCGGCGCGAATGTGATTGCGGAATTCAGCACTTTCGGTTCTGATCCGACAGTCGCGGATATTGCGCCGGTCGCACGTTTGGCGATTGATGAATTTTTGTCCGGTACAGTGGATCAAGTCTTTATTGCCTATACCGATTTTGTCAACACGCTGACACAGCGCCCTGTGGTACTCAGTTGGCTACCACTACTGCCGTTCTCAACTGAGGATAGTGTGTTGAAGGAATCGCTAAAGGATATTCCGACAGTCAGTGCTTCAAAGTCTGATTATGAATATGAGCCTGACCCGGCGGCGATTTTAGACGAAATTGTGCCTCGCTTTACAGAATTGCAACTGTATCAAGCGTTGTTGGAAAGTCAAGCCAGCGAGCATTCAGCACGTATGGTTGCTATGCGTAACGCATCTGACAATGCTACACAGCTTATCGGTGATTTAACGCTGGTGTATAACAAAGTTCGCCAAGCGGCCATTACCGCCGAAATTCTGGACATCGTGGGTGGTGCTGAGGCTTTGCAGTCATCAATTGACTCCTTGGCTGATAAAATCTTAACGGATATTGTCAAGTCAAACTAATATTGACTATGGCAATTTGTAGATAGTTTGGATGATTTGCGAGGCAAATTTAACGGGTGGGTCAGCTAAAAACCACCGCGACAGCAATCAAGAGGAGATAGACAAATATGGCAGAGAATCAAGGGCATGTGTCCCAAGTATTAGGCGCGGTAGTGGATGTGAACTTCCCTCCCGGTCAGCTTCCCGATATTTTCGAGGCTGTACGTGTGCCTCGTGAAGGTCAAGATGATCTTATTTTAGAGGTACAGACGCTTCTCGGTGATAACGGCGTCCGTACAGTTGCGATGGATACAACTGATGGTTTGCAACGAGGTGTTCCTGCCTATGCGACAGGTTCAGCCATTAGTGTACCCGTTGGTCCAGCGTCATTGGGGCGTGTGTTTAACGTTTTGGGTAAGCCAGTCGATGGTGGTGAAGCCGTTCCAGCATCCTCACCCCGCCGTGCAATCCATGCACAGGCTCCGACTTTCGAAGAACAATCGACCAAGATTGAAATCTTTGAAACCGGCATGAAAGTTATTGACTTGGTCGCGCCCATGTCCAAGGGCGGTAAAGTCGGTATCTTTGGTGGCGCGGGCGTAGGCAAGACGGTTACTATTCAAGAATTGATTAACTCTATTGCGACACAACATTCCGGTCTATCGGTATTTGCGGGTGTAGGTGAACGTACCCGTGAGGGTACAGCGCTTTACCATGAAATGGATGAAGCCGGTGTGCTGGATAAATTGGCAATGGTGTTCGGTCAGATGAATGAGCCGCCGGGTGTGCGCCTCCGTGTAGCACTTTCCGGTTTGACGATGGCAGAACATTTCCGTGATGAAGGCCGTGATGTGCTGCTGTTCATTGACAACATTTTCCGTTACTCGCTGGCGGGTTCGGAAGTTTCGGCGCTTCTCGGTCGTATGCCTTCAGCGGTTGGTTATCAGCCGACATTGGCTGACGAAATGGGACAGTTGCAAGAACGTATTACCTCGACGACCAAGGGTTCGATCACATCGATTCAAGCAGTGTACGTACCTGCCGACGATTATTCTGATCCTGCGCCCGTGGCGGTGTTCACGCACTTAGACGGTACCATTGCTCTGGAACGTTCGATTGCCGCACGTGGTATCTTCCCGGCAGTTGATCCGCTGGCAAGCACGAGCAAGAATCTTGATCCCTTGACGGTCGGTGAAGAACACTACCGTGTTGCACGTGAAGTTCAGCAAATTCTTCAGCGCTATAAAGATTTGCAGGACATTATCGCCATTCTGGGTATCGATGAACTTTCTGATGACGATAAGCTGTTGGTCGCACGCGCTCGTAAAATCGAGCAGTTCCTCAGCCAGCCATTCTATGTCGCGACACAGTTCACAGGGCGTGAAGGTCGTTACGTCAAGGTTAAGGACACCGTTGCAGGTTTCGCCACCATTCTAAAAGGTGATGTTGACCATATTCCTGAGCAGTTGTTCTATATGGCTGGTGCAATTGACGAAGTTCTCCAGCGTTACGAGCAGTCACAGAAATAAAACTATTCGCTTCATAAGGTGCATCATATGACGCACCTTATGATTGAGGATAGATAGGAGGCAAGATGCCAATACATGTTGAAATTGTGACGCAGGAGCGCAAAGTCTTCGAAGAGCGTGAAGCTGATATGGTAATCGTTCCTGGTTCAGAAGGCGAAATGGGTGTACTGCCACATCATGCGCCAGTTTTGACGACAATGGGTTATGGTGAATTGATTGTTCGCAAAGGGAACAAAGAAGAGCGCTTTGTCATCTATGGCGGGGTTGTCGACATCCGACCTGATAAAGTGGTCGCATTAGCCTATTTGGCCGAATCGTCCTTCGCGCTTGATGAAGAAAAAATCGAAGCTGCGCGTTCACGGGCTGCTAAGATGATGGCTGAGGGGGTTCCGGAGGCTGAAAATCGGACTGCGGCCCTAGAACTGCGGCGCGCCGAATTGGCGCTGAAGGTCAAAAATAAACTCAAAAGTCGTTCTGCTTCAATCCTGCGTATTGTGAGCGAAGACGATAGCGAATAATTTTCGGTAAAGAATACGACCAAATGATAGGGCAAGTACAGCTTGCCCTATTTGTTTTAAATAGTTGATCTCTGTACATCACAGCTTGTATGGTATAGTATCGCGCTACGGCATTGTCAATGATTGGTTTGAATGATATGGGATTACTCCGCAAACAGCTTGGTGTGGACCTCGGTACGATTAACTGCCTCATTTATGAGAACGGCCAAATTGTGCTGCAAGAACCGTCTTTGGTAGCGTTGACGGCTGAGGATGAACGAATTGTCGAAATCGGGCAACCTGCCCGTGAAATGTTGGGCAAAGTTGACGACGAAGATATTCAAGTTGTGAGGCCATTACGTGATGGAGTTATTGCGGATTATGAAGTGACGGAAGTGATGCTACGACACTTCTTTGACAAAGTTGCTGGACGCGTTCGTTTGTTTAAACCCAGTGTCATGATCTCAGTCCCCTTTGGTGTAACCAGTGTCGAAAAGCGCGCGGTCCATGAAGCCGCACTTTCAGCGGGTGCGCGCGAGGCCTTCTTGATTTGGGAGCCACTGGCCGCGGCAATTGGAGCAGGGCTTCCTGTCAGTACACCCGCTGGTGATATGGTCATTAACATCGGCGGTGGTATCACCGAAGCCGCAGTCATCACCATGAATAATATCGTTCGTGCTGAAAGTGGTCGTGTCGGTGGTCTCAAGCAAGACGAAGCGATTCAGAGTTATGTGCGGCGCAAATACAACCTCAGTATCGGGCAACCGACCGCTGAATCTATCAAAATTCAGGTTGGCGCGGCAATCGATATTGGGGAAACGATGGCGATGGAAATTCAAGGGCGAGATAATGTTAGCGGATTGCCACGTACCGTAACCATCACAACCGGTGAGGTTATTGAGGCGTTGCAAGAACCACTGTCAGCGATTGCATCTGTGGTCAAGGCAGTTCTTGGGACGACACCGCCTGAATTGGCCTCTGATATTATTGATCGAGGTATTGTACTAACAGGCGGTGGCGCGTTACTGCGCGGCATAGATATTTTCTTGACCCGTGAAACAGGCGTGCCTGTATATCGAGCAGAAAACCCTATGATTGCAGTTGCAGTTGGAGCAGGCCGGGCACTAGAAGACCAATCGATCTTGCGACGTATTGGACAGATTTAAGTTAAATAGAACGTCATCCGCTGCATCTGAACTACAGGGTCGTTGTACTGTACTTTGATCTCTGATGGGACGTTTAGTGTCATAGGTGCATAATTCAGAATAGCGCGTATGCCAACCTCGATTAGCTGATTGGCAACTTCTTGTGCTTTCTCGGCCGGAACAGCAATCATCGCGATTTTTATCCCACGTTCTTGAATGATTTTTTGCATGTCATCGATGGGTTGTACCACAAAATCGCCAATTTTCTTGCCAACTTTTTGAGGCGAATTATCAAACACGCAGGCGATGCGAAAACCCCGGTCAGAAAAACCTTTGTAGTGTAGCAGTGCTGTACCTAAGTCGCCTGCACCGATGACAGCAACCTCCCACTCTTGGTCTACTTTCAATACTTGTCGCAGCTGATCTACCAAATATGCGATTTGATAGCCTGTACCTTGCTTACCAAACCCGCCAAAATGTGAAAGATCTTTGCGTATCTGGGCAGAACTGATGCCCAAACGTCGACCGAGTTCATGAGAAGAGGTTACTTCTTGCCCTTCGACAGCAAGTCGAGTCAATGCACGTAAATATACAGGCAGTCGCCCAATAACAATATCAGGAATATTTCCGGGCATAAGGGCTACTGCTCCCTATAGTTTACTAATGGATTGTGAAAGATAACGCATACTTAATAATACCATTGTCACGTTCTTAACGCCAGATTAGCTTTCGCTTGCCGCATGTACGAATCAGACAGAATTACGATATAAATTGTGCTATGATAATCCAATTGAGTCAAATGGAACAATCAAATTCTATATTAGTGATTTTGTGGTTTAGATGTTGTGGAGTTGACTCGTTTATGTCGGTACGACGTTCGCTCATTTTTCTAACTCTTCTTGTTCTTTTGCTACCAATATGTGCTTTCGGAGTCAATGCAGCTCAGTTGATGCGTATCCGTCAGCCGGATCAGAATTTGAGATTTTATGCTGTGGCAAAAGGTGATGTGGCACTCTTAGTAATCGGAATTGGTAAAATTGACGCTAAGTCAGTCACCGATTTGACTTTCAATCAAGTCGCTCGTATTTCAGACGTATTGGTACAACCTGGCGATGCAGTAGTAGCAGGGGATGTTCTCGCTATCTTAGCACAAGACAACGAGCAAATAGCTTATGATCGTGCAGTACTGAATTTGCAAATGGCAGAACTTAAGAAGCAGGACGTGACAAAACCAGTAGACCAAAGTGCCATAGATGCTGCAGAAGCCAACCTTAAAAGTGCGCAGGGTGCCTATCTTGGCATTCAGAATGCTGTGTCGCCGTCTGATTTGCAAGCCGCTCAGTTACGTTATCAGCAAGCGCTTGATCTCAAGGCGCAGGCTGAAAAAGCGCGAACCAATACGGATGGTGGACAGGTTGATCAAGTCTACCAATTATTGGATGCCCAAGTGGGTTCCGCTTCCTTTAATGCCGAGATTGCTCGCCTGCAACTAGAGTCGCTTAAAGGGGGCAATCAAGGGGCATTGAATGCCGCTTATGGGCGTATTGTTCAGGCTCAGCGCGAACTCGATCGTGTAAAAGCAGGACCGACTACGGCTCAAATTGATCAGGCTAATATTGCGGTTCAGCAGGCGCAGCTTCAGGTTGATCAGGCTACAAAGGCATTGGCTGATATGTCGTTGATTGCGCCTTCAGATGGTATTGTTTCACAGGTTAATGTTCAGGTGTGGTCAGTTGTTTCTCCAGCACTGGCAGCCATACAAATCACCAATATTTCGTCCTTACATGTGGTTGTACAGGTGGATGAAGTTGATATTCATAAAATACGCGAAGGGCTTTCTGCAAAGGTCAAAGTAGATGCACTTCCTGGTATCGAATTGCCAGGCACTATCGAAACTGTTGCTTTGGTTGGAACAAATGACAACGGCATTATTAATTACGATGTCAATGTCCGTTTGGACGCTACTGATCCGCGTGTTCGCGCTGGTATGACCGCCGAAGCCTCGGTGGTGGTCGATCAAAAATCAGAAGTGCTAAGTGTTCCAAATGAATATATTCGTCTTGATCGGCAGCGCAACAAAGCTTATGTCAATGTTGTCGATAAGAATGGACACTTACAAGAAAGCGAAGTGACATTAGGGCTGCAAGGTGATGATGCCAGCGAAGTTGTTGGCGGTATTCAAAAAGGTGATGTTCTAGCTGTCAGTTTGGGAGGCGACAGACTCGCCATTTTTGGAGGCTAGAAAAGTGAGACGCATACTTCGAATCATTATCACCGTCGTCGTGCTTTCTCTATTGGTTAGCGTCGGCATTTTGTACGTGCGTTTTCAGAACAGCCAGACAGAGGCTGAACAATTAGCGGTTAAAGTTGAAGACGAAACTATTGTGACTAAGAGCGATTTGACTGTAACCGTGAGTGCGACTGGAGCCATTACGCCGAATCAACAGCTCCCATTGGCTTTTGATTTTAGTGCCCCGGTTAAGGATATTTTGGTCAAAATCGGCCAACCGGTAAGAAAAGGTGACATTTTGGCGCGTTTAAGTGCGCCTGACCTTGATAATGCTGTTGCGAATGCTCAACTGGCTTTAGCTGCACAGCAAGTTTCATATGATGCCTTAACACGCCCTGCACGCGATGTCGACATAGCTGTTGCCGAGGCTGCGCTCAAAGCGGCGCAAGCACAGGCTGGGGCTGCCACCTTAGGATCTGATCCCAATCAGGTCGAAATTGCTCGTTTACAAGCCGAGCTTTCACGTAATCAATTATGGCAGGCACAACTTCAGCGTGATATACCATCGGCAATGGCAAAGCAGGCTGCGGATCAAGCTGGAGCATTGGGCTTCCATGTCGATGTGCCGCAAACTAATCCCGCAGATAATGTCACTGGATCTATCGTGCAGGCGGAAAATGGTGTGGCATTAGCAGACGTTGGTGTAACTGGTGCGGAAAATAAGCCTGCTGATGTAGCTGCACTTTCAAGCGCACATGCTCAAATTGTAGCGGCACAGACTCAACTCGACCAATTGAAAAATGGACCGACGGATTTACAGCTTCAAATCGCCCAAACTCAGCTGCAAATTGCTACACTTGCCGTTAAACAAGCTCGGATGGCATTAGATCGATCAGTATTAGTTGCCCCTTTTGACGGTATAGTCGCAGAGAACAATCTGGTAATAGGTGAAGCTCCACCGCAAGGTGCAGCCATTAGCCTGATTGATACCTCGGGTTATTATATTGATGTGGCTGTAGATGAAACCGATATTGTGAACGTCCAAACTGGACAGTCAGTTACTTTACGGCTTGATGCGTTAGCAGGAATAAAAATCACTGCACGTGTCACCCGCGTGGCAGTTACACCGATTCGTGTAGGTCAACTTGTAACCTACACAGTGCGTGTCACCCTTGATCCAACTGATGAGCTTTTACGCGTTGGTATGACCACAACGGCTACGATCATTGTTAATCAACTCAAAAATGTCATCTCATTGCCCAATCGATTTATTCGTATCGATAGTGACTCTCAGCAAGCTTATGTTACAGTGCAAGAAAGTAATACGAAGTTCAAGGATGTACCTGTTACATTGGGCGTCCGTAATGAAACTGAAAGTGAAATTGTAAATGGGTTGGAAGTTGGTCAAAAAGTTGTGCTTGTTCCACGGGCAGCATTCAATCCTATTGGCAATTAGTTAGGCAGATTAGTCTCCTAATGTTTGCTTTATGTAAACGCAGCTTTTCCAAGATAGAGGCACCATCCACCGAGCCAGAATGCAAGGCGGTCATTGATGTTCGGGCGCGGTGTAACAGGCACTATTCTCTCGATCTTGAATGAATTGATGTAATTCTGACTATGAATGTTTTTGAAATCATTCGTATTGCTGTTTCGTCATTGCTCATCAATCGTTTGCGGGCCGTACTGACTACCCTGGGTATTATTATCGGGGTAGGGGCAGTAATTGCACTCATCAGCCTGGGGCGAGGTGTCGAAACTTATATCTCATCCCAGTTTCAAGGTTTAGGCTCGAATATTCTTTTTGTTTTTTCATCTGCGCCCACATCTAGCACCCGTACAACGATTATGCCATTGACGACTATTGAAGGTAATGCACTCAGCAATCCTTCAATTGCTCCGAGTATTCGACAGGTGGCGATGGAACATCAAATCGCTGGAATTGTGGTTGCCGAAGCTAAGCGCACGACAATAACTATTAGCGGTGTAACCCCCAATTTTACTGAAGTTAGGAATTGGGTTCCGCGCGCGGGTGGCGCATTCATTAGCCAACCCGATGTGGATAATGCGGCTCGCGTTGCTGTGCTGGGTACAACCATTGTGGAACGGCTTTATGGGGATAAATTGGTCGATCCAGTAGGGCGTATCGTCCGTATTAACGATCGCGTGTTTACAGTTATTGGTGTGATGGAAGAAAAGAGTACTAGTTTTTTTGGCGATCAGAACGCCGTCATTTATATTCCCTTAAGTACGGCTCAATCTCGCTTGGATCAAGCCCGTACCAAAGACGGAGGCTATCAAGTCGATGTGTTCGACGTTCAGGCAATATCTGAAAAATCAATGGATCAAGCCACAGGTGAAATTGAGGCCTATCTAACAATTGCTCATGATGTGCAATTTCAGGGCGAACAAGATTTTCAGATTATCAATCAGAAGGATTTACTTACGTCTCTAGGACGTATTACAGGTGTATTGACAGCATTCTTGGGCATAATCGCGGGGATATCGCTGTTGGTCGGTGGTATCGGAATCATGAATATCATGCTTGTTTCGGTAACTGAACGCACTCGCGAGATCGGTTTGCGGAAAGCTGTTGGCGCACGGGGACGAGATATCCTCACACAGTTCTTAATAGAAAGTTTGATTTTGTCGGTACTTGGAGGACTGATCGGTATTGCTTTAGGATGGGTTGGCATAATTTTGGCTGGCAAACTTATTCCCTCACTACAAGTCACTGTCAGTGCGGACGCGATTGTTCTGGCTACAGCTGTTAGTAGTTTCGTCGGTATATTTTTCGGTTTATATCCGGCTAGTCGTGCCGCCCGCATGAAGCCGATAGACGCATTGCGCTTTGAATAGGCTGCCAGAAAGAACAAACAATGCTTGAAAACATGCGTATAGCATTAGTTGGGTTGGGCAGCAATATGCTCCGTTCAATACTGACTATGCTGGGTATTACCATTGGTGTGGCTTCTGTCATTGTTTTGGTATCTTTGGGCCAAGCAGTCGATGGTTATGTTCGCCAACAGTTCCTTGGTGTAGGTACGAATCTGGTCATTGTCTTTCCCCGTCAAAATGATCAAGGCGTAACACGACGCCTTACGCTAGACGATGTACAGGCCATTTCAGATCCATTTCGAGTTCCAGATGCATTGGTAGTTATGCCACAGCGGGCGGTAACACGAAATGTAACGTATGAAGGTCGGCAGATTTCAGTTCGTATCTTAGGCGTAACACCAGATTATCTGTCAGTACGTAGCCGATCAATAGTTGCAGGCCGTTTTTTTGACCGGAATGACATGGAAAGTCAGGCACGTGTGGCTATCTTAGGCCAGGAAACGGTTAAGCAGTTATTTTCCACAGGGATGGATCCAGTTGGCAAAAGCATTCGCGTTGAAGGGATAACCTTTAAGATCGACGGTGTAATGAATGTAGTGGGGGGCGCTGGCTTTGGCCCAAGTGACGATGACCTCATTGTTGTGCCTTTGACCACAGTGCAAACCCGTTTAAGTGGTGATCGCGAATTGACCGGCGCACGACCTATTGGCAATATTATTGTGCAAGCCCGCGACAATCAAAGTGTGAATAAATTGGCTGAAGAACTTCGTGAGGCACTTCGTCAAGAGCATCGCATTAGCTTCCGTGATGAAGATGATTTTCAGATCTTCACCCAGGATGATTTGCTCAGCAGTTTAGGTAACATTACTGGTTTGTTAACCGTTTTTCTGGCGGTCATTGCTGGGATTTCATTGTTGGTGGGTGGCATCGGTATCATGAATATTATGCTGGTGACTGTCACTGAGAGAACGCGCGAAATTGGCCTAAGGAAAGCTGTTGGCGCTCAGAAGATCGACATTCTGATGCAATTCTTGGTAGAAGCTACCGTTTTAGCACTTATAGGCGGTAGTATAGGCGTGTTGATTGCAGCTGCAGGGACACTACTTGTTACTACTGCCTTACCGGATCTGAAGGCGTCAGTTCAGTTTTCAAGTGTATTGTTAGCTACGATGATTTCACTTGCGATTGGCGTTTTCTTCGGGATTTATCCTGCGAACCGTGCTGCGTCCTTAAATCCAATCGATGCCTTACGCTATGAATGAGTCTTATTGATGCTAAGACCTAAAGATAGGTTGTCACAGGTCTTTAAGAATGATACGATAGTTCTAGTGTTCAAAGAATTGCCACAAGACAGCAGAGAAAAGTTTGAGGTAAGGCTATGTCGGCGCCGGATAAAAACGGAATTCAGACTCATGACATGAATTTGCAGGCGGTTCAGGATAGTATGCTGGACGGTTTGGGTCAATTAGCATCTTACTTTGGCTTTAGCAAGGTAATGGGACAGCTTTACGGTGCTTTGATGTTAAGCGCTGATCCCCTAAGTCTTGATGATTTGGTCGAACTGTTGGACATTTCCAAAGCGAGTGTCAGCATGAATTTACGTACACTTGAACATTTGGGTATGGTACGGCAGGTGTGGGTCAAAGGTCGAGGTGATCGCCGTAAATTCTATGAAGCCGAAACTGATTTCTGGCAAATTATCTCCAATATCCTGGCTGGCCGAGAGATGCGCGATGTTTCCCGTGCATTAAGCGTCATGGATGACAACGCAGCCCGACTTTCAAAGTCTATGTCGGCTATGTCTGAGACGGATCAAGAGTTGGCTAAATTGTATTTGGAACGCATGGAACAAATGCAAAGCCTGTTTCGTTTTGCCCAACTTCTCATTACCAGCATTTTGGGAAAGGCTGGCGAGATGGATGTGTCTCAGGTTTCACGGATCGATCTGGAATGATTACCCCTTGTGAGCTAATTATTGCTCGCATATAATCAGTTTTTGCGGGGATGTGGCGGAATTGGCATACGCGCATGACTTAGGATCATGTGGTTCACACCTTGCGGGTTCGAGTCCCGCCATCCCCACCTCACTACCGAGCACTATTTGAAATGTCTAATAAAAAATTTACAGAAATCCCATTTTCATAGTGCTATAATTTGCTTTACTTAACCTCTGCAAGGATATGGTCTTGAACATCCAAACTGAACGTATTGAAAATCATAATGCCCGCTTTACAGTGACGCTGGAATCCAGCCAACTGGAACAGGCCAAACAACAGTCGGCGCGTAAGCTCAGTCAAAAATACAACATCCCTGGCTTCCGTAAGGGGAAGGCACCGTATAACATCGTACTGCGCTTTTTCGGGGAAGCTTCAATTCTAGAAGACGCCATCGAAATTCTAGGTAATGATGTTTACAAGCAAGCACTTGATGAATCCGGTATAGCGCCATATGCGCCCGGTCAGCTTGAAAAGTTTGAGGCTGATCCGCAGCCCACATTTATATTCATTGTACCCATGCAACCCACTGTCGATTTAGGCAACTACCGCAGCCTGAGAATGGAATACACCGAGCCTGTGGTCGAAGATGCACAGGTTGATAAGGCAATGCGCCAGCTTCAAGAAGATCAAGCACTTTATGAGGAAAGTGCCAAGCCAGTTGAAATGGGCAACCGTGTGACGATGGAACTGTATGCCAAACTCGTTAGTGAAGAAGGCGCTGAGAGTGAGTCTACAGAATCCGAACACACCCATGAAGAAGGCCACGACCACGATCATGAACATGTTGAGGGTGAAGAACATGAACATGGGCATGACCACGATCATGGTCTGGGCGGCAATGAGTTTATTCATGAACATAGTGCCTTGATGGTTCTGCGAGATGAAAACGAAGAACCTGCGCCTGGTTTCCGTCAATCCATTCTTGGTGCTGCCTTAGACGAAGATCGTACATTTGAACTTGAATATCCTGAAGATGAAAAAGAGTATCAAGAATACGCTGGCAAAAAAGCTGAATTTAAGGTCAAAATCACCAAGATTGAGAGTGTCACCCTGCCTTCCATGAATGATGATTTGGCAGCGCGAATTACCGAAAAGGAAGAGAAACCGTTGACCTTGCTCGAACTACGGATGCGTACTCGTGAAAATCTGCAAGAATCCACAAAACAGCAGGCCAAGAGCAATTTTGCGGGCGAAGCACTAGACGCGATGGTCGACGGTGCAACAATAGCATTCCCCGAAGAGATGATTGAAGATCAAACTGAAAGTTATCTGGAACGTCTTGATCAAGATTTTCGCCGACAAGGATTGACACTCGAAGACTATATGCGTATTACCAACAAGACGCGTGATGAACTCAAGCATGATTACCGCGAGATTGCTATTAAGAATCTCAAGCGCGCATTAGTCTTGCGCCAAATTCGTCAGGTGGAAATTATTGATATACCTGATTCTGCAATTGATGCGGAAATCGATAAGATGCTGTTACAGTTTGGGGAACAAGCTGCCAGTTTGCGTGGTATGTTGGATACCCCACAGATGCGTGAAAACATCAAGAATGATTTGATGGAACAGGGAACGTTAGACCGTGTTGTTGCCATTGCCAAAGGTGAAGCCCCGGAGCTAGATGCACCTGCGGTTGAGGAAGTATCTTCTACATAGATCCCTAGTAAAAACGAACAGAAGGAGAATCGTAACGATGGATGCATTTAACGTAATTCCGATGGTCATTGAGCAGAGCGCTCGGGGCGAACGCGCCTATGATATTTTCTCCCTGCTTTTGCGGAATCGCATCGTGTTACTTGGAACACCAATCAACGATCAAGTTGCTAACTTGACCGTTGCACAACTTTTGTACCTGCAACAAGAAGATCCTGATCGTCAAATCAATATGTACATCAATTCGCCCGGTGGTGTGGTATATGCTGGTTTGGCAATTTATGACGCTATGCAACAAATTTCGTCACCTGTTAGCACAGTAGCGATTGGCCTCACTGCCAGCTTTGGTACTGTCTTGTTGACTGCCGGTGAACATGGTTTGCGTTATGCGCTGCCCAACGCTACTATCCACATGCACCAACCCCTGGGTGGCGCGCAGGGTCAGGCTTCGGATATTGTCATTCAAGCCAATGAAATCATGCGCTTGAAGGACACACTCAATAACATCTTCGTCAAACACACCGGGCAAGAGCGTGAAGTCCTGGAGCGCGATACCGACCGAGATATCTACTTTACACCGGAACAAAGTGTAAAATATGGTTTGATCGACTCTGTGTTGGGTGCAGCACCCGGGGCGATTGGCGCTGGTAAGGAGAACGGGAAGGCGTGAACTACATTCCAGGGAGCCATCACTGTTCGTTCTGTGGTCGTAGCGACCTTGAGGTCGAGCACTTAATCGCAGGGCCGAACAACGTTTATATCTGTAATCGCTGTGTCGAACGGTTGCAAATCAAATTGCTGGAAGCGCAGGGCGCGTCGCCTTATGCATTCCCTTCCGAGCAATTTCATATCGAGCGTTTGATTTCTCCGCGTGAGATGATGGCTCATCTGGATGAATATGTAGTGGGGCAGGAACAGGCCAAGCGCGTTTTAAGTGTAGCCGTTTACAACCACTACAAACGTATTCAGTCTGAAGTATCGGCGGATGGCGTGGAATTGCAAAAGAGCAATATTTTAATCGTTGGGCCGACTGGCAGCGGAAAGACATTGATGGCGCAGACTATGGCGCGAATGCTGGATGTGCCATTCTGCATTGCCGATGCCACCGCTTTAACCGAAGCCGGTTATGTGGGGGAAGATGTCGAGAATATTCTTCTCCGTCTCATTCAGGCAGCAGATGGCGATATTCCTCGTGCTGAAAAGGGCATCATCTACATTGATGAAATCGATAAGATTGCCCGTAAATCTAACGATAACCCCTCCATCACGCGTGACGTGTCAGGTGAAGGTGTTCAGCAGGCGCTCCTGAAAATTCTTGAAGGCACTCTCGCTAACGTACCTCCGCAGGGTGGCCGTAAACATCCTCATCAGGAATTTTTGCAGATCGACACTACCAATATTCTCTTTATATGCGGTGGAACCTTTGCTGGTATAGAAGAACGCATTAGCAAACGTATCGGTAAATCAGGCACTCTAGGCTTTCATTCATCTGTTCAGGGATCTCATAAGAACGAAACGCAGCTATTACATGAAATCAGCCCTGAAGACCTCATGGCCTTCGGACTGATACCGGAGTTCGTAGGCCGTTTACCTGTACTGGTAAACGTTGATCCCCTGAGCCGTGAAGCTCTCACTCGCATCATGGTTGAACCGAAAAATGCCTTGACCAAACAATATCAGCATTTACTGGCATTGGATGATGTGGAACTGGCATTTGAAGAGTCAGCGTTGGGTGCTGCGGCTGATTTAGCAATGGCACGGGGTACAGGTGCGCGCGGTTTACGGTCAATCATTGAAAGCCGTCTTCTGAATGTGATGTTCGAAATACCTGGCCGTGATGATATTCGGCGTGTGGTTGTAGACGAAGATGTCATTATGGGGCGCATCAATCCGAGGATTTATACGGATAACGATGTGCAGCTGGAATGGGCACCGGATGGCCGACTCAAACCTGCCGCATAAACTTGACTGTTAGTATTCGCAAAAAACGACGAGCAAAATTTCTCGTCGTTTTGTTTTCTGATGATGACGCTTATGGAATAAGCATCGGCAGTATTACTTCTGCGCGCCCTCCGACTTCTTTCTTAAAAAGACGGGCATCAGCTTGTGTTCCCGGTCCCCAATTACAGGGTATAACCCAACGTGGACGCATCTGCTTAACCACTTCCACTGCCTCTAGTACCGTCAGTGTTCCATTTCCATTAATCGGTAGAATGGCAATATCGGGGTGAATAGTGGACATTTCAGGGATGGTTTGAGTATCCCCTGCATAGTAAATATCATAGTAATTGACCGAGATGATAAAGCCCAAACCACCATCAGACTGTGGATGCTGCCAACCTTTTGAGGAATAAGCAGGTATCGCTTTAATCCCTGCGCGGTCAATCATAATACTCTGCCACGGACGAATAATGCTGCTTCCTTCGATTTCTTTTGCGAGAAATTCATTCGTCAAAATGCGTGTTTGCGGACCGCGTAATTTTGTGATGTCAGCCATCGAAAAATGTTCATCATGGTGATGCCCCACAAGGATGACGTCCGCTAAAAATGTGTTTCGGGTTACTCGTGAGGGATTAATATAAATGAGCGGAGGGCCCTGAATAAAAAAGCTCCCATGCCCCAACCACTGAATTTGCTCTATCATGTGTTTCACCAGTAGGAAACCATGCCTGTTGGATAATGGTTCCTGAAAATCCGACCTTAAGCCTTATTGTGCTGTATCCTGAGTGTACTATATAATTTACGTGACTTCATGGTATCCCATATCTTTTTTATGGAATGTTAACCCGACTGCGAATTGCATTATTCAGTTGATATTGGCTGGAGGCTTTAATGACCGACCAAATGAATCGTAATGCGCCACCTCGCCCACAACAAATAAAGAAGCTAACCGGCCCCATCGGATCAGGTGGTTCGCCCGGAGCGTCTTCAGGCCAGCAAAAGGATGGCTGGAGTCCGCCTCCATTAACACGGCTTGAAGATACCGGCCTAAATGCCTTAAACGTGGCAGATTTGGTACTCAAAGTCTTGTATCTGGGTGGTGTATTGGCTGGGTATGAAATCGCTGAGATCGTTAAGCTCCCGTATACAGGTGTACTTGAAACTGTTATTGACTTTCTGAAGCGCGAAAAATATATCGAAGTACGTGGCTCCGGTGGTATTGGTGAGTCTTCTTACCAATATATCATTTCGGCCAAAGGTGCGGATAAAGCGCGTGAAGCGAGCGAACGTTCGCAATATGCCGGTTCCGCCCCTGTGACGCTTGAGCAATATATCGAATCTCTAAAAGCTCAAAATCGTGAACGTTTGACCGTTCATGAGAACGAATTGAAACAAGTATTGAACCATCTTGTTATCTCGGAAGATATGTTGGGGCGTGTTGGTCCTGCCATCAATTCTGGTCGTTCGATTTTCCTTTATGGTCCGCCCGGTAATGGTAAAACCACCATTGCTGAAGTGGTTGGAAAACTGATTCTCGGTGATGATATGTGGATTCCCTATGCCATCGACGTAGATGGAATGGTCATTCGTGTATTTGATGATGTGAATCATGTGATTTCTGAAAAGGGATCTGTTAAGCAGGCTACGGGGATGGTTTCAGACCCGCGTTGGATTCGTATCAAACGTCCCATGATTATGGTCGGCGGTGAATTGACGCTGGCGGGGCTGGACTTGGTCTATGACGATACTAATAAGTTCTATGAAGCACCATTTCAGGTCAAAGCGAACGGTGGCATGTTCCTGATCGATGACTTTGGGCGTCAGCAAGTGCGTCCTCGTGATCTACTGAACCGCTGGATTGTGCCGCTCGAGAAGGGTGTAGACTTTTTGACACTCCATACTGGTCGTAAGATCGAAATTCCATTCTTTGTGTTAATTGTATTCTCTACTAACCTTGACCCGCGCGAACTGGTAGACGAAGCTTTTCTCCGCCGTATTCGCCACAAAATTGAAGTCACCGATCCTAGCTACGAAGATTTCCGCGAGATTTTCAAGCGCATGTGTGATATTAAGAAAGTACGCTACGATGAGCAGGCGCTTGCCTATCTGCTTAAAGAATGGTATATCAACCATGATCGCCCACTTCGTAGTGTCCACCCGCGTGACATTCTAAATCAGCTCATTGATATTGCCAGCTATCTCAATCAACCACCGGCTCTCACACGTGAATTGCTGGATCGTGCGGCAGCATCCTATTTCGTCAAGTTGTAATTTGAAGCAAAACGTGGACAGCAGTACAATAGAGCCACTTTCACTAGGAGCAGGCTCGCCTGACAAAACTGAATGACTAAAGTCTATAATGGTACTGCTGTCCCTCGTCACTTTGTCTTTGTAAGCGCATCTGGCGCGGTTGTAGTCCAATTAAGCGGTACGCGTGGTCAGGACCTCTACACTGGACAATTTTTGGAGTTGAGCCTCAGTCGGCAAGATAGCCCTGCCAGCGATGCGGAACTTGACCGGCTCAAGATTGCAGGACGCGTTGACCACTATAACAGTGCCTACGTATGGGTGACAGGGTTACCCGAGCCCCATGTTTATGATCCTCATCTTGCAACCAACGAAAAAGGTAAGGATCGTATACGTGCTTACTACGTAAACACTTTGTTGCCTGCATCCGCTCTGGAAGACGTACATCAATTGCTTCATAATTCCGAATTGACCCATGTTTGCTCAGCCGTCATACATGCTGATACAGTTGCTATTACAGGAGTGGATGGTGCGCTCTTTGGCGATTTTGACCACGCCGAAGAAGTTCGGGCGCACCTTATTGGCGTTGCATCGGATGTTTTCGGACAATCAGTGATTGCTTTTTCAACTTTGGAACTGCGTGATAGTCAGCTGGTTCATGAACTGCGGCCTGCCGATAAAACCTCCGAACTCGAAGCCATCATTGCTGCCCAATCAGATACGAGTGCTACTGCCGGTAAAACGCTTCTCCTATTGGTCACCTCACTAGAAGAACGCAAGCTCATCTACAATTTGTGCGTCGATCTCAAAATCTCGGTCGAGGTTGCAGCTTCGGCCACCGAAGCATTGACGCGTTTAGAAGATGGTTCAATTGATTTGCTCATTATGGATTTGCAGTTGCCCGATATGCACAGTTGGGAAATGCTCGGTAAACTTCGTGAGGTTGAAGCTTTACGGGTATTACCTATCATATTAATTGCCGATCACGCCATGCCTGAGGATGCATCCTTAACTATCGCCGTTGCGAAGGTCGATGTATATCTGGAACGTCCATTGAGTAAAGCGCGTTTGCGTCAAAACATCTGGATGGCGCTTCACGGTTAATAACCGAGCAAAAGCATTGTTGCTATGCCTATTGCTTTTCATAATCTCGATTGTTACATTCAACAAGAGCGTGTTTGAGGTCAATGATTTTTATGCTCATTACGCTAAGTTTGATTTTTATAAGCATACTTTTTATTATGTTTGCATCTGAGCGTGAGCCGATTCGTTGGACGCACCGTTTGCGTCGGTTTCAAGTGGGTCTTTCTTGTCAGGCTGAGTGTGTTGCACCTGATGCCGTGATTTATCAAGCCGGTAATGATTATCTGTCCGCAATTGAATGGTTAACCCGGGCTGCTCTTGGCAAACACACCCAACATGCACCAGAATATCTAACAGGGCGATTTCTGACGCATTTCCAGACAATTGTTAATTATCAACTTATACCGGGTCATGCCTTGTTTGTTGGAGTTATGACTTCGCAACACCATATCCAAGTCCCGCATTTTTCCGAAGATGGCGGTCGCTGCTTGGTAGTGGATACCCAAACCGAACGTCGCATGAAATCACGCAAGATGAATAATCATGAATGGTTGCTAAAGCAAGATTTGGGTGATGGAGCACTAGTCTTTCAACTACCCTATGATGCTCGTGTCCAGCGATGGACGGATACGTCTCCTCTTCCAAACACTTTACGGAAGTGACTTTTGACCTTTTGTGATTTTCCTCCTGATCTGAAAGCATGGCTATGATATTCCTCACCGGCGGTACAGGCTTTCTGGGACGCCATCTTGTGCCAGCCTTGTGTCGCGCAGGATTTTCTATGCGCGTACTAACCCGTCACCCGCAATCAAATGATTGGCTCAAGCGATACCCCAATGTTGATATCGTTGCTGGCGATTTGCAGGATACGGCAGTGCTGCAAAAAGCGGCTAAAGGCAGTCGCTATATCATCCACGCTGGGGGTATGTTTCGATTTTGGGGAAGTGAACAAGGTTTCGCAGCGACCAACGCACGCGGCACCGAGAATGTATTAGAAGCGGCTCGTAAAGCTCAAATCGAGCGCTTTATTCACATTTCGACAATTGCGGTTGTTGGTGAACCCGATCCCAATCGCATTGTTGATGAAACTCATCCCGCACATCCGACCGATGCGTACCAACGTAGCAAGTGGCAAGCCGAGCAAAGTGCCCTACATTACTTCCATGACTTTGGCTTGCCGGTTGTCGTTTTGCGGCCCGGTGCTTACTATGGCCCGCTCGGTCACTATGCCTTTAATCGGCTGTTCTTTAAGGATCCCATGCGTGGCATCATTATGCAGGTCAATCGTGGACGCTACATTATTTTTCCTGCATATATCACGGATGTTGTGCAAGGCGTACTCAAAGGCCTTGAGCTTGGACGTCTAGGCGAAGTCTACAACATTTGTGGTGATTGGATAGCGCATCGCGACGCTTTTGACATTATTTGTCAGGAGGCTAGTCTCCATTGGCCGCGCTTGCCTATCCCCGGTTGGTTGGGTATCAATACTGCTCGTTTTCTGGAAGCCCTTTCAGTTCTAACACGCACTGAACCTTTCTGGCCGTTGAACCTGCGTTCTTACGTGTATAATAGCTGGTGCGTATCCAGCGATAAGGCACGTCGAGAACTAGCCTTTGTCCCAACAGACTTTCGTGAAGGCGCACGTCGCACAATCGCATGGTATCGCGCTGGACAGCCCGAAATGTTGCCTGAATTAGAATGTAAAACCATGCCGAACGTGAATTCGGATTAGGAATGCAGGTGTATAGGTGTTTGTATGTTAGATGATGTCAAGATTTACGTCAGTAGTGGTAATGGTGGCGATGGTATCGTTGCCTTTCTGCGCGAAAAATTTATGCCGCGTGGTGGTCCAGCCGGTGGCGATGGGGGCAGGGGCGGTGATGTTATCATCAAGGTCAATCCACGCTTGAATACGTTATCACCATTCCAGCGCGGTATTCACTTTAAGGCTGAGCATGGTAAACCGGGACGTGCCAAAAATATGAGTGGGGCTGGTGGCGCAAGTATCGAAATTGAAGTCCCACCCGGAACCGTAGTTAAAGACGCCGAAACGGGTCTGGTGATTGCGGATATGGTTCGCCCTGAAGATCGCCTCGTCGTAGCTAAAGGCGGGCGTGGTGGACGTGGCAATCAACATTTCGCCACCGCTTCTAATCAGACCCCGCGTATGGCCGAAAAGGGTGCGCCCGGTCAAGAACATTGGTTGATTCTTGAGCTCAAATTGATCGCGGATGTTGGTCTTGTTGGCGTACCCAACGCTGGAAAGTCAACACTGCTCTCGGTCATTAGCAATGCGAAACCCAAGATTGCGGATTATCCCTTTACTACTCTTGAGCCTAATCTCGGTGTGATGCTCTATGACGACCGCGATATGGTGGTTGCCGATATACCTGGTTTGATCGAAGGAGCACATATGGGGGTAGGGCTAGGGCATGCTTTCCTTCGCCATGTCCAACGTACCCGCGTACTCGTTCATTTGCTGAACGGCGCAAGCGACGATCCGATTGCTGACTTCAGTCAGATTAACAGCGAATTAGCGCTTTATGATGAACGCCTTGCCGAAAAGCCGCAAATCGTCGTGTTTACCAAAATGGATTTGCCCGAAGCGCAAGAGCGTTGGCCGGAAGTCAAGGCTTTTCTGAATGCGCGTGGTTTCGAGCCGATATCCGTTTCGGCTGCCACACAGCAAAATATCAAAGCACTCGTGCAACGTATATTTGCGACTGTTGATGCGCTTCCACCGGTAGAGCCAACAACGATTGCCGAAATGCCGTTATATGAATTGCCCGAAGATGAAGTGATATTTACGATTGTTCGTGAAGGCGAAGGGGTTTTTCGTGTCAAAGGTCGCCGCATCGAGCGAGCAGCTATGATGACACATTGGGATTATGACGACGCGATTATGCGCTTCCAACAAATTCTAGAGACACTTGGCATTACAGAGGCACTTGAAGCTGCTGGCGTGCAGGTAGGTGATACTGTTCATATTGGCGACTACGAACTCGAATGGGCTGACTGAGCACTCATGGAGCGTATAGGTATACTCGGCGGCACATTCGACCCACCTCACATCGGTCATCTCATATTGGCACAGCACGCGCTGGACGCCCTTAATTTTAGCAAATTGCTATTCGTACCTGCTGCGGATCCACCGCATAAGCAGCAGGAAACGAAGTCGCCTGTTGAACATCGGCTGGCGATGCTAAATTGTGCCATCATGGATAATCCCCAATTTGCGATGTCCCGCGTGGACGTGGATCGCCCAGGTCCACATTACTCTGTGGATATGGTACGTCTATTACAACCAGATTTTCCGAAGGCGGAATTATATTTCATCATGGGTGGCGACTCGCTGCGTGATTTGCCCAAATGGCATCAACCGCAAGAATTAATTCGCCTGTGCAAAATCGCGGTCATGCGCCGTCCACAAACGACGATTTCCGCTGATATGCACCGCGGAACTTTACCCGAATTGGCCCAACGTTTGACGATTGTGGATGCGCCCTTAATCGATGTGTCGTCTTCAGCCATTGTCGCGCGATGTGCAACCGGTTACAGCATACGTTACCTGGTGCCGGATATTGTACTCGCCTATATCAAAGATCATCAGCTATATAGGTAAACCTATGAAGCGTTTTAGAATTGCTTTAGCTTTCCTTATCACATTGATTCTGGCCGTTGGGTTCTCAACCTCCTTTTCGGCAGAAAGCGCCCTTCAGCCTGCGCCGACCTTAGTGCCTCCGACGCTTGTTCCAGTGCAAGATATAGCCGCGGGTGATGTTTTGCTGACGGAATCCGCATTGATTAAAGTGCAAAAAGATAGTGCAGTACGCGTCGGCTTGTTATATAACGCACCCCCTTTTGGGACGCTCGATGTACGTGGCGAAGTATCGGGTTTTGATGCTGATCTCGCTAAAAAAATGGCTGAGGCATGGGGAATTAAGTTTGTCCCTGTACAGGTCACACGTCAAACGGGTGTCGAAATGCTGACGACGGGCAAGATTGATATGCTGCTTGGTTTACAGACACACCGTCGTGACATGGACTCAAAGGTTGAATATAGCCTGACCTATTTTGCTGGTTCCGAGTCGATGCTGGTTCGTCAAGATGATGGAGCAGGTGTTTTAGCCGATATGTCAGGCCGTAAAGTGGGGTACGTCTTAGGTACCCCTGCTGCTGAAGCCATTATGCTTTGGCAGCAGCGTTCCGGCGTCAGCATTACACTGCAATCTTTTCTCACCGTCGATCAAGCCTATTCTGCTTTGGTGAATAATGAGATAGATGGTGTGGTTGATAGCCGCGTTACACTTGCAAAAGTTATCCCGCAGGCGGGCATGGGCAAAGTTCTTGATGAGGCTGTTGGTCCCGAACCGTATGCAATTGCTGTGCGTCGTCAGGATGTCAATTGGCGCAACTTAATTAATAAAACCCTGCAATATTTAACTCAAAAAGGCACGTTGCAGGATCTCCAGAAAACCTATTTAGCTGGTTTGAATTATTCCATAAACCTTATTCCTGTTTGGGCTGGCCTTACGGATGACTCACCAAAGCCATCTTCGGTTCCACAGGATGTTCCTTATCCGACACAGTACACTATTCCTCGCTTGCAACAGGCCAAAGCCATTAAGGTGGCTGGCGTAACAGATTTGCCTGCCGATGCTCCGGAAAGCCAGAAACGACTTGAGGCTACTAATCGCGCAGTAATTGAGGCCATGGCTGCTAAATGGGGCTTTCGTGTCGATTATGTGCCAAATTCGTCTGCTAATGCAGTTGATTTAGTCGCCAGTGGGCAGGCTGATATTGCTATTGGTGTGCCGCTTGATTGGGCATCTGCCGATAAGGTCGATTTTACCGCTGCCTATCTCCTTCACGGCGAACGTGTCATGGTCAAGAAAAGTGACGACTATGAAACCTTTCTTGACTTACGCGGTCGAATTGTCGGCATTTTCAGTAATGAAGCCGGTGCCGAAGATCGTGTAAAAGCTTTAGCGGCCAGTGCACAGTCTGGAGTACGCATTTTTGTAATTAACAGCGAGCAAAATGCTGCTGCCGTTATTCTTTCCCAAAATAATGCTAACGCTGTTTTTGGCGACAGCCTCAAATTGATCGCACAGGTTCAAGCTAACCCAAATGATTTGCGTCTGACTCATCGAGGAACAAATCCTGATGCATGGTATAGCCGTGTTTATGTGGGCATGGCCGTTCCACGTAATGACATTGATTTTCGTCTGCTCGTTGAATATACGCTTCAAGAGTTAGCACGTAGCGGGCAACTCAAAACCTTGCTGGGGCAGGTCTTATTGCCAGAGGATGTTCCGACTGCGGATATATGGCCGGGTGTTTCGGACTACTTGAGTTTCAAACTGGGTTCCTAAGATAATCAACCATTTTCAAAGCAGCCGTTTGAAAATGCCTACTGGCTAAATAGAACCATTCCAAACGGTCTATTTGGAAATTTGAAGCACTTGTCAAAAAAGGTTGTTCAGGTGATGGATGGTCGTAATTAATTGGGGTTTTGGCCGGTTAATGCGGCGGTAAACGGCCAACATTGAGTGAGACTAGATCGGATTTTGCCTGTTATGCAGGTGGAACAGGTAAAAAGAGGCTATTTTAAGGTCATTTATGAAGATAACGCTTGGAAGTTCAAACCGAATTCAAACGATCAAAACTGAAAAAGTGTGGTAGAATTTTTGTTCTTGAGGATAATCACAGAATCCAGTTTGCCAAGAAAAGGGTTTACAGGACATTTTTCAAGAATGGATTGCAAGTCTATTTAACCGTTGAGTGGCGATTTTGAGGAGAAACACCAAACGGTTGATGTCATGTGAAAAGCTTGAAGCTGTCAACAGGGAGGTTTTCCGAATCCCATCTGCTGAAATAAACCACATATCTGTTTTGAATGAGCCGATTTAGCTGACACTTGTAGGGGCTGAACGCGATTCTGAATCTGAGGAATCTGAAGAAATTTGCGAATCTTCGGCACTTCCCTCCCTCAAATCCGCTGCTGAAGGATTTGTCGCAACAGCATCAACAGCGTAAAAATGAATTTTGCGAATCATTTGGATGCGAGCTAGTCACGGAATTTATTCGTTTTCTACCGCTAATTTGAGCCTGTCGCCCTCATTACTCATTCCAACCGGGATCAGTACAGGAGGTTCAGTTTCAGCTTCTATTGCTACCGGAATTGTCTTGATAATAATCGGTGGCTTTTTCAGATTGACCAGCGTAATTCCGGCAATGATGGCGATGCTCCCCGGTATCTCCAGAACACTTGGTATCTCGCGGAAAAACAGATAAGCCAGCACCGCGCTAATAATGATGCCGAATTGTCCCACAACGCTCACAAATGTCGCTGGAAGCTGCCGTAGGGCGTAATTGTAAACCCCATGTCCGATCAGTTGTGGCAAAATCACCAACATAATAATGGCGACATAAGCGGTTATGTCATATCCGGCAAAACTTTGCCCGCTCACGATGACCAGACTCATACTGGTTAAACCGCCAAAGGTGAACGCCAGCCACAGGTAGGGTAGGTAAGACATTTTATCGCGTGATCTGCGTCCCACAATCGCGTAAATCGCGCCCGCCACCGCCGCCATTAACGCCAAGCCACTGCCCAATAAAGGATTATCACCCAGCGATGTATCGCCACTTCCCGCCAGCGTGATAATGACCCCGCCGCTCAACGTAATCGCTAGGCCAATCCAAATAATGCGGTTCAACTTGGCTCGTAAAACATAGACTTCCAACACAGCTACCCAGATTGGAAGTGTCCCGCCCAGTACGCTGCTGACGAGCACTGATGTGTGCTTCAACGCCTCAAAACCCGACATCAAGTGAACACCGAACCAAAGTCCGCCGCCGACTGCAATCAATAAGTCTCGTTTATTTAGCTTAAGCAATTCATGCCGGTGGTTTTTCCAAACCAGTGGTGAGATCACAAGTGCGCCCAGTAGCATACGGAAGCTAATAATCACCGGGGTCGGCATTCCATGATACTGCGCGATTCTTCCGAATATCGACGCCCATGCCCCGGCAAAAGTTCCGAAAAGCAGCAGGAGTTGTACGCGCCTAATCTTAGAGCCAGGGCTTGGAAGTTTCATTGATAAGGATGACATAGTTGGTGGTTACGATTTCTGCGTTTGGCCTAAACTTGCGAGGATGACGCCACTTAAAATAATAGCACTACCTATGATCTGGATTCCGGAAGGAATCTCGGTGAACAGCAAAAATGCCACAATTGCGCTTAGCACAGGCTCGAGTTGTGCTGCTATTCCCACGTATGAGGCTGGAAAGTATCGCAGTGCAAAATTGAGCGAGGAATGTCCTATAAGCTGCGGAATCAGAGCTGTCAGAAACAGAAAAAGATAACCCTTGAGGCTGTATCCCAAAATAGGAACACCTGTAGCAATCACCAGTATGATCAGGAAAATTGCCGCGCAGCTATACACCAGCCAGATGTAGGGTAGAAGCGAAAGCGTCGCCCGTAAATTCCGTCCGATCACGAAATAGACCGCTACCGCAAATGCGCCAATCAATGCTAATAAACTACCGGCATTGGCCTCAAATTGCAGACTGCCGTTGCGTGGCAAAGCCACGATGATGCTGCCTAGAATACCTACAATCAGCGCAATTATCACCCATCGGCTCAGTTTTGTTCGTAGAAAAATAACCTCAAGAATGGCTGACCATAGCGGGTTGGTATTCACCAAGACCACACCTACTAACACACTCGTGTATTCGAAAGACTTAACCCATGTTGCGAAGTGGATCGCCAGAAATAATCCGGAGGCCGCCGCCCACAATAACTGTTTGCGCTTAAGACCTTGAATTTCAGTCTTATAGCGCCTTAACGTAATCGGTGTCAAAACCAGTGAAGCGATCGTCAAGCGTGATGCCGCAATGAGTGTCGAGGGGATGGCTTCAGCTTGTGCCAATTTAATGAGGATCGAAGCCAGAGAAACGGCTAGTACCCCAACAGCGATGACTAAATATGCCTGAAGAGGAATCTGACTTGTGCGTGGGGCCGTAAGTTCGGTTGATGTCAAGATGGCAACTTTTCAGGTGAATATCTTTGTTGGATTCGCCTGCTTCTCATGATTCTATTATAAACTTATGATGTGCTTTACAACGCTTTTGTAGCATACTTCATCAACGTTCTGCTCGGCTAGTGCCACTAATCTGTACCAAAGGTCAATTTTACAACCTAATGGCCTGCGGCTAGAATAGGGGTGTTATCGCCTTCTTCAACTACCCTAAGGAGATTGACAATGGCTTTTGAACTCCCTGCACTTCCTTATGCGACAAATGCACTGGAACCCCATATCGATGCCCGTACTATGGAAATTCATCATGGTAAGCATCATAATGCCTACGTCACCAATTTAAACAAGGCTCTTGAAGGACATGCTGACCTTCAAAGCAAGAGCATTGAAGAATTGCTCAAGTCATTGGATAGCATTCCCGAAGCTATTCGCGGCGCTGTCCGTAACAATGGTGGCGGACACTACAATCACACTATGTTCTGGCAGGTTATGGGTCCCGGTAAGGGTGGCGAACCCACCGGTGATTTGGCCGCTGCGATTAACTCGGCCTTCGGTAGCTTTGCTGCATTTAAGGAAAAGTTTGCTGCTGCCGGTGTTGGACGCTTTGGTTCGGGTTGGGCATGGCTCATCGCTGATAAGGGCGGTGCTGTTAGTATTACCTCGACCCCCAATCAGGACAATCCAATTTCCGAAGGCAAAACTGCTATTCTCGGTTTGGACGTTTGGGAACACGCCTATTATCTGAACTATCAGAATCGCCGCCCAGATTATATTGCTGCATGGTGGAATGTCGTAAATTGGGACGAAGTCGCTAAGCGCTATGCCGCTGCTAAGTAAGCATCCGGTATTTTAACCAGTTACTCATGCGTTGAGGCTAGTGACAATCATCGCGTGGAATAGTGAAAGGCGTTACAATCTGTAGCGCCTTTTTTGTTGGAAACTGTAACATGATTATATAAACGCGTGTCTTACGCGAGGAGATTTCAAATGGCAGATGTTCGTATTGAAAAAGATTCATTAGGACCCGTGAATGTTCCCGCTGGTGCATATTATGGCGCTCAAACGCAGCGCGCGGTCGAAAACTTCCCCATTAGCGGCCTTAAGCCGTATCCCGCGTTCATTTGGGCGATCACGATGGTTAAACGTGCGGCTGCTGAGGTTCACCTCGATCTTGGTCTGATGGATGAAAAAATGGCAAAGGCCATTATGCAAGCTGGCGATGAAATACTGGCTGGAAAACTTCACGATCAATTTGTCGTTGATCCATTTCAAGCAGGTGCTGGTACGAGCCACAACATGAATGCCAATGAAGTCATGGCAAATCGTGCCAATGAAATCCTCGGCTATAAATTGGATGATACTAAAAAACCTGTTAATCCCAATGACCATGTGAATATGGCGCAAAGCACCAATGACACCATTCCGACCTCAATTCGGCTCGGGGCACTTTGGCGCTTGAATGAACTCACTACAGCGCTTCAAGCCTGTGCCGATGCTCTTCGCATGAAATCCAAAGAGTGGGATGATATTACCAAGAGCGGTCGAACCCATTTGCAAGATGCTGTGCCAGTTCGGCTTGGTCAAGAAGTCGGTGCATGGGCAAAGGCCATTGAACGCGATATCGAGAAAGTGAATCAAGCTGCTGAAGGATTGCGGCGGCTTGGTATTGGTGGCACTGCCAATGGTACCGGTTTAAATGCACACCCAGAATATCACAAGCGCATGGTCGCTAAACTGAGCAAACTGACTGGTTTGGAACTCTATGAATCCGATGACTTATTTGAGTCGATGCAGTCTATGCAGGATGCTGTTTACTTTTCTGGTGCGCTTCGTACAGTGGCACAGGATCTGATTCGTATTGCCAATGACGTTCGGTTGCTTGCTAGCGGTCCGACTACTGGCCTCGCTGAAATCACGTGTCCAACCGTTCAGCCCGGTTCATCAATCATGCCCGGTAAGGTCAATCCGGTCATGGCCGAGATGCTCGACATGGCGATGTTTCATGTCATCGGTAAAGACGTGACCATTATGATGGCAGGGCAGGCTGGACAACTTGAACTCAATGTCATGATGCCAATCATCGCTCATGATTTATTTGAAGCCATGCATGTCATGATCGGTGCAGTTAACGCCTTTACGACCAAGTGTGTTGTTGGTTTGATTGCTAACCGCGAACAGGCAGAGGGTTGGTTGGCTAAGAATCCTATTTTGGTGACAGCCCTTAATCCCATCATTGGTTATCTCAAGGGCGCGGAAGTCGCCAAGAAATCACTAGCCGAAGGACGCAGTATTCGCGAAGTAGTCGTCTCATTAGGTTATATGACTGATGCAGATGCCGCCAAAGCGTTGGATGCGCGCGCAATGACCGAGGGTGGTATTAAAGAAGGCGTCAGTGGTGGTGGTTAGTTTAGAATAAAGGAATTGTAAGATACGGATGCGTTGAGGATGTGGTTATCATAAGCTATAATCACATCCAATCATCTATTCCTCATTTGTAAAGCAAAGACCTTATCAGTGCAGAATCGAAAGATCGGGAAATACGAAGTAATCGAACGCCTGGGACGTGGTGGCATGGCAGAAGTCTACCGCGCATATCAGGGCACTCTTGATCGGTATGTTGCGATCAAAGTGCTTCATGCTTTCCTTGCCGATGATCCTGAGTTTAAATCTCGGTTTGAACGTGAAGCACAGAATATCGCTAAGCTCAAACACCCCAACATCGTGCAAGTCTATGACTTTGACTATGACGAAGAGGCTGAGAGCTATTACATGGTTATGGAGTTGATTGACGGTTCTACGCTTAAAGACCGCCTTACATCAATAATGGCGCGGGGAGAGCTGCTACCTATACCGGAAGTCATTAGGATTATGCGCGAGTCGGCTAGTGCGCTGGCTTATGCCCACAGCCGTAATATGATCCATCGTGATGTGAAGCCAGCAAACCTCATGTTGGATCATGATAATCGGGTGGTTCTGACGGACTTTGGTATCGCCAAGATTGTAACTGGTGCTCAATTTACCGCCAGTGGTGGTATGGTTGGTACACCGGCATTTATGGCACCGGAGCAGGGGCTCGGCGAAGCGGGTGATGAACGTTCTGACTTATACTCTCTTGGCATCATTATGTTTCAGATGCTCACTGGTCAATTACCCTATGATGCCGAAACACCACTTGCCATTATTCTCAAACATCTCAACACGCCAACACCTATCGCGCGTGACGTAAACCCCAATGTGCCGGAAGAATTGGATCGCATTGTTCGAAAAGTGATTTCCAAAGAAGCACAAGATCGCTACCAATCAGCCGGTGCTTTGATTGAAGATTTGGATCGATATGCTCACTCAAATGCTGAGTTTGATGTCCAACCAAAATCCTTTTTTGCGCCCCCTGAGGCTAATGCCACGGCTTTAGCGATCCGCTCGGACACCCAAAGTCCTGTCACGGCAGTTGGCTCGACAACTACACTGCTTCCCGGTCAAGTAAAAACAGATCATGATTTACCGTCCCGGTCATTATGGTCAGTATGGGTTTTAGGTGGATTCGTTACTTTACTGATTGTCGGATTTGCCACACGCATCATTCCCTTTCCTGCGTTTTTACAGAACCCAACGTCAACATCGGTCGCGACCGATGTCGCAGCTGTTGCCACAATAGAAACTACCAGTGAATTGACACCACAGGTGGTGCTGCCCATTACTAGCACCGCTACATCCAATAGTACGGCTACAGCATCGGCCACTTTAGTTAAATCTGCGACACCGACACCTTCAATGACTGCCTCATCAACGCCTGCAACGCCTATTGCCATATTGCCGTCTGGTAGCATAGTTGAAATTGCCTTACAAGCACCGGATGAAACTGCTGCCAAAATGATGGACATCAAAGTTGGAGAACAAGTGGCGATTGTTGGAATTAGTCCCGATAACTTGTGGTTTCGAGTGCAGAAATCTAATGGTTTAGCAGGTTGGGTAAAAGTCTCTGCAATGGATGTCTATGGCGACACTGTTCACCTACCGGTTGTTGCTGCTCCAACCCTAACACCCACGAAACAGCCGACCCTAACATTTACACCGACACCTTCGCCCACCTTGACTTTGACTCCGACAGCTACACCAAGTGCGACCTCCAATCCAACTACAACGATGGCTGCCTTGACTCAAACAGCGGAAGTTCAGAATATGACGCAGGCCGCCTGTATTTTGGACTACGCGACCGATATGGAACTCGTGTCTCCAGAAGGTAAACCAAAAAATAGTGACGGTTTGTATATATTGCCCGTTAATACCAAATTTACACTCAAGATTCAGATCACGAACCAGAGCAACTGTGATTGGGCGCGCAGCACTTCACTTCGTTACTCGTCTGGCGAAGATTTTGATGCCGGACAATTCATTTTCTTTGATGTTCGCGATGTTGTTGTGAAGCCCGGTGATATTGCAATAATCACATTTCAAGGAAAAACACCCGGTAAGGGCGGTAATAAAAACATCACGGGTAAATGGATTTTGCAAACGCCAGGTCGTATACAAATCGGTCAACCGCTTGAAATAGGGTTTCAAGTCTACGGTTAGATAGCGTAATTAAGAAGCATCTAGAGTCTGACATTTGGTAGGCAGCACAGCTAAAAAGCGTAAATTACCAAGATGATTTGTCGATGGCGGACTGAATACCGTTTGTATCTATATTGGTGAGATAGCTACTAAGTAAGTCAGCCAATCCTTCGATTTGAGTTAAGTCTTGTCCCCACAGAGGTTCATTCGATAAAACGTTTTCAACCAGTAGATGAATATTTGGCTCAGATTGCCACTGGTCATGCAACCATTTGATGATGTCTGGATCGTCATTGAGTGGAATGGCCTCACCATTACGCTCGCCTTTGTAGAAGCGAATTAGTGCCGCGAACGCGAACACAATACGCGTTGGAAGTTTGTGAAAACGATGTTGATATTTCACAAGCGAAGGCACAAGGCGAATACGAAACTTGGATACAGAATAGAGTGCGATGTTGATTAAAGGATGATGGATAAATGGATTGCGGAACCGGTTAAGAACATCCTGTGCGAATTGTATGAGATTGTCATCGGGATTATCGAAGGCGGGAATGATTTCGTCAAAAATCTCATCATGAATAAACCTGCCTAACCATGGATGCTCGATTGCTTGTCGAACGGTTTCAAGGCCAAGCATATAGCCGATTGGCATCATCGAGGTATGTGCGCCGTTGAGTATCCGCACTTTCGTTTGGCGGTACAATTCGACATCTTCTACTATTTTGACGTTAAGGTCGGTTCTGTTGACAGGAAATTCGGCTAATAGCGAATTTGGCGCTTCGACAACCCAGCTGTGATACTGCTCGCCTTCGACCAATAGTTGATCGTTAAAACCAATATTCTGTAAAATCGTTTCACTGTCCGTTTTCGGGAAACCAACCACAATGCGATCTACTAGAGTATTGCAAAACTGGTTGCTCGTTTCTATCCAGTCTTTGAAAGCCGGTTCAATATGCCACTCATCGGCATATTGCAGAATCAGTGCTTTGAGTTTGTCGCCGTTTTGCTCAACGAGTTCGCAGGGCAGGTTGATACAGCCTTTATTTGCGTCTCCGTGAAAATGCTGAAAGCGCTCGTGCAAAAACACCGTCAATTTAGCTGGAAACGACGAGGGAGGTGTGTCGGTTTCCTGGTCTGTAGGCGAAAAAACGAGGCCGGTTTCTGTGGTGTTGGAGATAATAAAACGAATTTCTGGTTGGCGGGCAAGAGCAAGGAATGAGTCATAATCTGAATAGGGATTTACAGCACGGGTAACACAGCTGATAAGCGTGCGATCTGTAACTAGTTTCCCATGCTGCAAACCGTGTAGTTGAACGTGGAAAAGCCCATCCTGCTGATTCAACTGGTCGTATGAGCCTTGAGGAGTGGGTTTGACGATAACTACACTGCTGGCAAATTCGGCTTGCTCATTAAGCTGCTGAATAATCCAATCCACAAAGGCTCGTAGGAAATTCCCACCGCCAAACTGAACGATACGTTCTGGATAAGTAGTAGGGTAATGTGCAGTTTCTCTATTCAGCTGCGGTAGGGTTATCGACATTCATATCTTCCATCTAGTCATTTTATTAGTAAAAAGTTACTGTTTTCTCTTATCTTTTTCAGAGTTCAAAATCAAGAATCGTGCCTAATATGATAACCAGTAATTACTAACCATTCAACGTTCGTAACTCAAAACTGAAGTTGCTTCGACATCCAATCGATCACCGCTGATTTATATTTGATTATTCCACGATAACTGTCATTACTTTTCCATTGCCCGAAAGTAGTAAACCTGATAGGGAGCCAAACTTACCTGACACTTTTTCGTGTATCATATGCGTTAACATTCTTCATATCATATTGCGAAGGAAATTAATCTATGAATCGTAGTCAAGCATGGGATATTGTTTGCGAGTTTGTTAAGTCAGATAGTTTGCGAAAGCATATGCTCTCAGTCGAATTTGCCATGCGAGCGTATGCACAACACTATAGAGAAGATCCAGATAGTTGGGGGTTGGTTGGCCTTTTACATGATTTTGATTGGGAAATTCATCCGACACTTACACAGCATCCAATTGACGGTGCGCCAATATTGCGAGAACGTGGGGTGAGCGAAGCCGATATAAAAACAATTTTAAGTCATGGCCCTCTAGGTGAAGCTGATAGACAAACTGCGCGTGATAAAGCTTTATTTGCTGTAGATGAGCTCACAGGATTGATTACGGCTGCGGCGCTGGTACGCCCTTCTAAAGATGTGCGGGATGTTGAAGTATCTTCAATTCGCAAGAAATGGCGCGATAAAGCTTTCGCTAAAGGCGTAAATCGCGAAGATGTCGAACAGGGTGCGGCATCGCTTAATGTAGATTTGTGGGAATTTCATGTTCCTTTAGTGCTTAAGGCTATGCAAGAACATGCCGAAGAATTGGGCCTAAAAGGGCAAAATCCATAATGGCTAACATATTAATCGGAAAATGGCAGATTTGCGATTACCAACAATTTCGTAAGCCTAACTCAAGCCATTATCTACACAAATAAAAACAGGGACTCAGTTGAGTCCCTGTTTTTATTTTTCGCAATTACAGCTCGACGTGTACGGGTGTGCCGATCTCCACGAAATTATTGTAAAACCATTCTGCTTCAGGTGTTGGCATGTTGACGCAGCCATGACTCATAGGATGCCCAAAGTTATTGTGCCAGTAGGTTCCGTGCAGTGCATATCCCTGATAAAAATACATCACGTAAGGAACACCAGGTAAATCGTAACCCGGGCCAGTCATCCGCTGGGACTCCAACATATGATAGACCTTGTAATCACCCAGCACCGTCGTGCTGCCTGGTAACCCTGTTGATACTCGTAATGAGCGAACCAACACTCCATCTTGATAGGCATAGACCATTTGATCACTTAAATCGACAACGACTTGTCTCCCGACATAGATCGTGGGAGGATCAGGCACAAATTGAAATGTTGATGGAGCGGTAACAACACCGCCAGTTGTATTAGCAGGAGTTGTGTCACCAACGGCACCGGGAATAGTGAGAGTCTGGCCTGCATAAATTTGATTTGCATTTGAAATACCGTTAGCGTTAGCAATATCAACCCAACTTACACCAAAACGATTAGCAATTTGTGAAAGCTGATCACCCGCTTTTACGATATAAGTCGTACTTGGAGGTGGTTGTACAGGTGCTGCGGCTTCAATTGCTGGTGCAGGGGTAGGTGCTGTATCAACCGTGATCTCCGGTATCGTTGCTGCGGCTGGTTCTTCAACCGGTGTTGTTGACCAGACTGTCAATTCTTGACCGCGCGTAATGTGATTGGGATTGTCAATATTGTTGATCTTCATAATTTGATCAACTGTCATGCCAAATTTGTTTGCGATACCTGCTAGGGTATCGCCATAAGTTACCGTATATTTTGTTGGTGTACCTGCCAGGGTTGGATTTTCAACAGTTGCAGGCTCCGGATTGTAATTAGGGATGACGAGGGTCTGTCCAGCGAAAATTCGGCTGGCATTAGTGATATTATTTGCTTTAGTAAGTGCGTCGACACTAATGCCGTAATGCAGAGCTATTCGATACAGGTTCTCGCCGCGCTGTACAACGTGCGTCGTCTGATTATCCTGTGCAACAGTAGGCAGCACTATCATGACTGCAAGTAATCCAATGACCAAAATTATGCGTACGAAACGAAGTACATGGCGCCGGGACATAGTACATTTCTCCTAAGTGGCATTTGAGTTAAGTTAACAGTACATCATCTGTTCATTTAGGTCAATTTGATTAATCTTAATCGATAATCAAAGATGACAAACGGAACAATTGCCGGAGTTTGTGTTTGCCAGTACAATGAAAACTTGATTGATTTTATGTCAAGTGACTGAGAAAAAACGAATGCTGGTACGTGCTTACCGCCTGACCGACAAACTTGGGATTGTTATCCTAAAATCGAGTGCTGCTTTCGGAGAGCTTTCTGAAGTTGGTGTTTCACGTTTATCAAGTATTGGTCGGCGGATAGTGGGTGGCGGGTTTGGAATTTTTGCGGGATTAATACTGGCTGTTTTACGCGGATTTCTGGGTATTCTTAGCTTTATTCTTAGATTATTTGGGGGAAGTGCGCGGCGGGTATCACAGCAGGCAAGTGGCGCAGTAGGTGCATCTACGAGTACCATGATGGCACGACGTGCTGCCAGGGTCGAAATAAGCGCTACTGTCACTGAAGACCCATTGCGAGCTCAAAATCGAACTTTAAGCGCTCTATTCGTAGTGGTCTTAGCTGCACTTATAGCTGTTGTGTTGTGGGCAACAAATCCTGCTCGCCAATCGCCCAATCTAAATAACTTGGTTGACCTGGGTAGCGGTGCTGCTCTTTCGGTAACTAATATACCTGTTGATGCGACAGGCGCCCCGGTGTTTGGTAGTACACCTGTGCCCACAGCCACATTATTGCCAACTGTTTTGGAGGCACGAGGGAGTATTGCGTACGTTGCTCGTGAAAATGGGCAAACTGATATTTGGGCGCTCAGCATAGGCAACCGGACACCCATTCGCCTTACCAACAGTCCTGCGGATGAACGCGATCCGGCATGGGCACCTGATGGAACCAAGCTGGCCTATGCATCGCATATTGACGGCAATTGGGAAATTTACATTTATGATTTGGTCTCGAATACGACCAAGCGGATGACCTACGATGCATCATTTCAGGGGGCGCCACATTGGAGTCCTGATGGCAAGTTCCTAACCTATGAAAGCTACCAAGGCAACAACCTTGATATATACGTAGTGCCCGTGGACGGTTCTCAGCCTGCACTGCGCGTAACCAACAACTCAGCACCTGATTTCTCGCCTGCGTGGTCGCCGGTAAATAATGGTCGTAGTCTTGCTTTTGTCTCCTGGCGCGATGGCAATCAAGATATATATATCTTTTCGCTGGATAACCCTACTGATTCTGCCTCAATCAATATTACTAATAGTCCCGATCGGCAAGAAAATTTCCCTGCGTGGAGCCCTGATGGCAAGTATATTGCTTATAGCGCGCTTGATGAAGGCATCGAAAAAGTCTTTGTTAAAGATGTCGCTAACCCTCAATCGCCGGCTCAAGTCATCACTCGTGGACGTACACCAGCGTGGTCACCTGATGGTTCCAGTTTGATCTCGGTTGTCGACTCGCAAGAAGGCAGTCAATTTGTTGCCACTCCTTTTACCAGCGCGGGTAATACAACCTTAGTTGTGGGGACGGCTGAGCAAGCAAACTCACCTGTTTGGACAGGGCGACCATTACCGGCGTCGCTTGTTAGTAGCGGTGGATTACCTTCAGGTGTTCCTCAATCATTATTCGTAGAGCAAGTTGGCAGTCCGGATAAAAACGGTCACTATGGGCTTGGAACGCTATCAAATGTGGTGGTCTCACGTTCAGAGCTTTATCTGAGCGATACCGTTAATGACTCGTTTAACGCGCTGAGGCAAAGAACTTTGCAAGTTGCCGGGTGGGATTTCCTTGGCAAGTTGGATGATGCTTTCTGGTCGTTCTTGCCAACACCTCGCTTACCCGATGCCGGGGAAGATCGACGCAACTGGTATTATACGGGGCGTGCATTTGGTATTACACGCAATTTAATAGCAGGCTTTCCACAGCAAATTGAATTAGTACGCGAAGATATAGGCGTCAACACCTATTGGCGGGTCTTTGTCCGTGTGAGCGATGATGCGACTCCCGGCGAGCTGGGTGAACCCTTGCGCCAGATGCCTTGGGATATGCTCAGTCGAAATAGTGGTGATGTACAGGCTTATGATGACGGTGGACGTCTAAAGACCGAAATCCCGACAGGATATTATATTGACTTTACGCAGCTAGCGGCTGATTATGGATGGAGACGTGTTCCCGCTGGGAACGATTGGCGCGCTAATGTGAACGGGATCAATTATTGGTTGTTTGAGAAATCGGATGGTTTAAGCTGGTACGACGCGATGTTGCAACTTTACAGCAATTCGGAACTTGGGGGATTTGCTGCAACAGCCGTGCCGGTTCCACCGACTCAAACGCAGCCATAGGAAATCTATGCGACGCGACGGATTTTCAACGATTTTTTTGCTCATGCTAGGTCTGGCGGGTTTCAGCCTTATCGTCTGGCTGAATGCTCGGCCAGACCAATCTCCGGCAGTTATCGTTATTCCTACAGTTCAACAACCGACCGAGGATGCAAATTCGTGGCAGGAAGTATTACGTGTTGGTTTCGGAAGCAATTCGACGCCATTGCCAACAGTTGCTATACCCACAGCCTCATTTATGCCCCCAACTTTGGCGGGTAGCAGTGACACGAACCTGACACCCATCGCCCCTCTACAATTGACAGTGGCTGTACAAGTACAGCCTAATAGTATTGTGACGCCTACACGCCCCTCTGCCACCTTTTCAGCCCAAACGACTGGCGCGGCGGTCGTTGAGCAAGTCGTAACACGCCCGCCGTCACAGTGGCAGCCACCCGCATTGATACCGCCTATTTCGCGTGATCCATATGGTCGCGATCATTATGTATTTGCCCGACCGGTAGATTCAAACGCGACCAACGGCGCACTGCTTTCATATACCTTTGGCACAAATGGTCCTCAAGAGGAAACGCCTTGGCGTATTCATACCGGTATAGATATGCCAAACCCCATCGGCCAAACGGTTCGTGCAGCCGAGACGGGTACAATCATCTGGGCAGGCCCAGGTTTTCAAGACTCACCAAGTTATGGTAATCTGGTCGAAATTCAACATGATTTTGGCTATAAAGGTGAACCTCTTTATACAGTCTATGCACATCTTTCGGCGGTATTGGTGACCCAGGGACAGCGGGTAAACCTCGGTGACCCAATCGGACTCGTAGGCAACACTGGACGTGTCAGTGGTCCGCATGTGCATTTTGAAGTGCGTCTTGGTGAAAATCGTTATCGTGCTACTTATAACCCACTGTTATGGATGGTTCCCTACGTTGGGCGTGGTGTTATTGCTGGAAGAGTTGTTGGCCCAAACGGGATTGTGTTGCAGGATCAGAATGTGACCGTATTGGATAACCGAACCGGGCTTGTAGTTCAGTCAACGACCAGCTACGTTTATCTCGATAACGGTTCAGACGTAAACTCGGATCCTCTGTGGAAAGAAAATTTCGTGTTTGGTGATATTCCTGTTGGACGTTATCAGGTTATAACCAATATTGATGGACAACGGGTGACACAACGGGTTGATGTGTCTGAAGGTATGACCAGTTTTGTTGATCTCGCTCTAGAGGAGCCATCGGCAGAGATTACGCCCACTGTCGTTTCGCCATAGCGTGGGGTGTGCGTAGCTTACACGCATAGCAGGCACGCCGGGATTGGGCTACACTCACTCGGCATTTAATCGGAAGATAACAACGGAGGAGAGACCTATGATGTCCTCTCGATTGAGACAACTAATTTTTATCACGGTATTGGGTGCAATTTTCCTGGCAACCGGTTTAATTGCCGCGCAAGATAACCCGACCCGTGCGCTAACACCGGGCATCACCACACCGGGTACGTTGAGCACGACTGCCGTTGCAGAAGTATTTACCGTAAGTGCTTCTTCAGGACAAACAGTTACAGTTACAGTTACTACGAAATCGGGCGCACGGTTAGCAATTTTGATGACTGACAGTGCCGGTAAATCTTTGGGGCAGGCTACAGCAAAGGCTGTTAACGGCAATGCAGCGCTAGAGAATATTGCCATCCCGGCTAGTGGAACCTATTTCCTCACAGTTTTGGATGGATCTGGCATTCCGACTAAAGAGTTGGCTTTTGAAATCACTCTCCAGCTTGGAGTGTCCGCTGCCGGTACCGCACTACCTACCAGCGGGCAACTCTTAACCGCAACGGGACTACAATTTAACCTGTCGTGGGATACAGTTGCTAATCTTGATCTTGAGGTTCGGGACCCAGTCGGTGGCAGCCTGTTTTGGGAGACACCGACCGTTTCTAGTGGTGGTAAGTTTACGGCCAATGCGAATGGCGCTTGCAATGCGCTTTCGCAAACCCCATCTGAAGAAGGCTCGTGGCCCGCTGGAGTTGTACCCACCGGCAGTTATGAGATGATCGTCTACTTCCAACAGCAGACGGATTGTCCGAATAGCAATCCTGCTAACCTGACCCTAACTGTCACACTAGATAGCAAGCAAGTTTCCCAGGTTAAAGCGACGATTCAACCTGATCAAACCTATCTTGCTAGTGTCGTGATTAATGCTGACGGCACCGTTACAGCTGGTGCAAATGGCGTCAAGATTGACCCACCAAGTATTACTGGCATCGATCTCAAGTCCGGTTCAGCTTTGACCCAAAATACACCCGTTGCGGGTGTCATCACTTCCAAGGAACCTTACAACGTTTACAGTTTTGCAGCGCAGGCCGGTGATGTTGTTTCGGCTCAGATTAATGCTGATTCAGGCAGTCTTGATACTCTGTTGTTACTGGCTGATCCCAGTGGAAACATTGTTGCGAGCAATGACGACCGCGAAAAAGGCATCACGGATTCAACGATCCAAAACTTTTCCGTTATTGTGGCTGGCAACTACTCACTGGTTGCGACCCGTTATGGGCAAGCATTGGGCGGTACTGAAGGCGGTTATACGTTGACACTAACAGGCGCGGTCACAGCGACTGCTACTGGAACGCAAACTGCTACGGTTCAAGTTCCAACCTTCGCTAATGTACCTGCTGGTTCGGTTGAAGTAAGTTTGCAGTGGTCAACGGGTGCAGATATTCAGTTGCTCGTACGCGACCCACAAGGTGAGTCGGTCTACGACGATAAACCTTCCATTTCGAGTGGAGGCAGGCTTGCAGCCAATGGCAATAATAACTGTGTAGCCTCAAATGGCACATCTCCCGTATCTTATATTTATTGGCCTGAAGGTCGTCTGCCAACTGCTGGTTCCTATGAAATTGAAGTCTTATATCAAGGCAGTTGTAATGACACCACCCCTGTACAATTTGTGCTGACAGTCGTTGCCAACGGCAAAGTTGTATTGCAGAAGAATGAATTGTTGAATATCGATCAACGATATGTCATTAGTTACACTATCGGTCTTGATGGTCAAATTACGGCTGGTGATGGCGGCGTGTTTGGGACAAAGCAGAAGCCAGATGCAGCTTCACTACTGACCAGCGTGGTTGCAGAGATGCCGTCGGCACCTGTCCTTGTAAATGCGCAACCGTCTACGGGTAGTATCCGCCTTAATAATAAGTTTGATGTCTACACGTTTGATGGCAAAGCAGGGCAGGTCGCCACTATAGGTATGGAACGGCTAAATGGTACACTTGACCCGGTATTATTCTTAATCGGCCCTGGCGGAGATCAAGTCACACAGAACGATGATGCTGCGGCTGATACGACCAATTCGCTCATCAATAACTATATTCTGCCTGTTGATGGAAAGTATACGGTCATCGCAACTCATTTCGGCGGTCAGTACGGAGTAACGGCTGGTGACTATCGTCTGACTCTACGGTTGAATTAGCAATAAAAGGCTGTACAATACGGGGGCAGTTTGATGAACTGCCCCTATTTTTTTGCTGACGTATTGGTAGCCAGAATTTGAAAGCGCATTTTAATATGAAGTTTCGTCTCCTATTGCCGGCTGTTTTGCTTGTGGTAGTTTTGATCGCAGCATGTTCCCCGGCGCCGAATTTACGCAACCCAAAATTTCTTAAAGATTCTAGTGTCATTACAAAAGATGAAAAATGTGATGCCCCTTGCTGGCGTGGAATCACTCCTGGTGAAACGAAATACAGCGACGCACTGGTTATCCTCCAAGATCAAACAGATTTGGACGATCCACAATCGCAGGCCATACCTGATTCTGGAAATGCTGTTGGTGCGAGTTGGCAGCCAACTGGTGGCGAATCATGTTGCCAGATTATTTCCGAAGACGGAAACAAAGTAAGCTCAATTTTCTTGCAGATAGCACCGGATCTTACTGTCAAGCAGCTTATCGATGCACGTGGCGAACCGGAATTTGTTTTAGGCACACCCGGCACCGATGATCAGGCGATTATCAATCTGTTCTACCCCAAACAGAACATGATTGTGTTTGCGTTTGTCGCTGGTGCTGCTAAGGGTACACTGAATGAAAAGAGCGAAATCATTGGTGTATATTACACCACTCCAGATCGGATGGATTTGGGTATGAAGTTGAGCAGTCTCTACGGTTGGAAGGGCTATCAGCCATTCACCGCTTATGCTCCTGATAACCCGAAACCCGACTACAAGATTACCCAAAGTGTAACCCTTACACCTACAGGGCAGGCTGGCACTTCGCCTACTGCTGAAATAACAGGAACTCCCGAAGCAACGACAGAAGCAACTGCTGAAGCAACGCCTTAATCAGCATCACAGGTTTATTACGGCAAGTGGCCGATACAGGTTTAAACGGAGTAGCAAGGAACGATTATGAGTGAAGAAACGACGACAACTGGGCCAACGTCGGTGGGTGATTTGACACCCAAGATGGAAATGAAAGGCACAGTCAAGCGCTTAGAACTTTATGGTGCTTTTGTAGATATTGGCGTTGGACAGGATGCCTTGCTGCATATCTCGCAACTGGGTAAGGCGAATGTTCGCAACGTCGGTGACGTGGTAAAGGTTGGCGAAGAAATTACCGTTTACGTATTGAAGGTCGATGCTGCTGCTGGTCGTGTCGCAGTTTCAATGGTGAAACCGCCTGATTTTACTTGGGATGATCTCAAGGAAGGCGAGACCGTCAGTGGTAAAGTGGTTCGCATGGAAAATTTCGGATTGTTTGTGGATATTGGCGCCGAACGCCCGGCTATGATCCACGTCTCTGAACTGTCTGATAATTTTGTCAATTCGCCATCGGATATCGCCAAAGTTGGTGACACCGTTCAGGCACGTATACTTCGCGTCAATTCCAAGAAACGCCAGATAGATCTTAGCATGAAGACCGTGCAAGAACCCATTCCTGTCATTGAAGAAGCGCCAGAAGAAGCAGTCCCAACGGCTATGGAATTGGCTTTGCGTGGTGCGATGGACGAGAAGAAGTCCGCCCGAGATCGTCGTGAAAATAAAGAACGCGAACGCCGTGAAAAGATGACTCGTGAGCGCGACGAGATTATTGCTCGTACGTTGCGCAGCCATTCGCAATAAATTGCGTTCGCTCAACAACTTGATAATTGCAAATTTTAAATTGGGGCTGTGTGCGGCCCCAATTTGCTTTATAGGATCAGGCAGAAAGGCTGCGTTTCAGCCTGGGGATCGAAACAATAAACAGTAGCGTCATAGTCAACTCATGTGACAGACACCACATGCAAAACGCCTTTAATTGGAATGCTTGCAAATAGACGAGCCATACTGAAAATAAGAAGGCGAACATGATAATCCCAAATTGGATCATTACGCCGTATTCTCGCAAAAACGTGTTTCGGTTTTGCAGCAGCAGCAGTACCCCAATGACCAAATAGGTTGCTAGTCCCATATACGCTATGGGAATTCCAAATAGCTTTGCATAAATGCTGCTCTGGACGACTTCGCAATTAAATCCGCCACCTTCAATGCAGACCGTTGGTGTTTCAGTCAATTTGACGTAGCTCAAGTAACCACTGATGCCGATACCGATCACGACTAACACCAATGAAATGGTGTATAACCAATCACGAGATCTACCTGACGTGACGATTTCTTCTGATTGCACGTTATCAAGACTTGACATGGTTATCCTCAATCTAACTCGTGTAAATCGCGCAGGAGACGGACAGATAATTGACTTCCTGCGGCTAAGAACTTGACATCTTCTGGAACGATCATCAAACCATCTGCTAACATCATTGAACTAAGTGCGCCCGAACTCTGGGTTCCGGTTGTTTGTGCTAACCAACCATGAGGTCCACGCTTTAACTTTACGCGGATGTAGCTGCGTCGTCCATCAGAATGTATATCCTCACCGATTGATGCGCTAATTGTTGTCACATGGTCAATACGTCGGCCTAACTTAAGCAGAGTTGGACGGACGAATACATCAAATGTAACCATCGCCGAAACAGGATTGCCCGGTAATCCGAAAAAGGGTATGCCACCTACCTGACCAAATGCCAATGGTTTGCCGGGACGCAAATTGATGCGCCAAAAATCGACTTTCCCTAGCTCGTCTATGATGGTTCGCACAACGTCAAATGCGCCTACTGAGACCCCTGCTGAACTGAGGATAAGGTCTGGCTTCTGCTCCAAAGCCTCTTTGAAGCGATGCCGCACATCTTTTAAAGTGTCATGTGCTGTGGGTATGCGGATGGGAATACCCCCGTTAGTAGTGACCAACGCCGCTAGAGTATAGCTGTTGCTGTCGCGTATTTTCCCTGGTTGCAATGTCTGATCGATATCGATTAGTTCATCGCCAGTCGAAAGAATTGCAACGCGTGGTTGGCGACAAACTTTGATTTTGTGTTGACCAACTGCCGCAAGTAAACCAACTTCTGCGGGACGAATCAACGTTCCGCGCAGGATGATCTTTTCGCCTGCATGAATGTCTTCCCCGGCTGGTCGTACATAATCACCAGCCCTAATACTTCGATTGACTGACACTTCTTTCGAGAGCGATTCGTTACTGCCTGATATCCACTGAGCATCAGTATCTTCAACGGGAATAACCGCGTCTGCTCCTAATGGCAAAGGCGCACCTGTCATGATTCGTGCAGCTTCTCCGCTAGTTATGTGACCAGATGGCGCAGTTCCTGCTGGAATATCCATAACGACTCGCAGTATAGTCGGATTTTGTGTACTTGCATTTAAAATATCGGCAGCCTTAAGCGCAAAGCCATCCATGCTGGAATTGGCAAAAGGAGGCAAATCACTGTCAGCAATAATATCCTGGGCAATAATGCGCCCTAAACAATCTGTGAGTTCCACTGTTTCATCATCAAGTGGTTTGATGTTCGCCAATATTAGTTTTAGTGCTTCGTCAACATTTAATAGAGCTGCCACATTGCCTCAAACGTAGATTCAACTAATGATGTCGTATTATATCAGTAACTCACGACCTCATTCGGCGGTTTTCTCTTACGATTTTGAAGTGAGTAATGTCACACGTCATGAAAACACTGATTTTGACTCGCCTCTATGAAAGAGTCGCAAACTGACTGATAGAGAATATAATTAAAGACGCACAATTGCCATTAACATTTGCTTATAGTTAGTTGAGCTGAAGGGCACAGGCAAAACGGTTTTATGCAACAAATTGCTGGGTTGAATCTTGAATCAATAATAGATCAACTTCAAGATCTATCGGTAAATGATCGGCTTCTGATCGAACGCGCCTACCGCAAAGCGGAGACGGCACATGCAGGACAAATGCGTAAATCCGGTGAACCTTATTTTACGCATTGTGTGGCGGTAGCGAATATCCTTGCTGAAATGAAGCTGGATGCTGAAGCAATTGCTGCTGCCCTCATGCACGATTTGGTCGAAGATACCAATATTTCTGTTGAAGAAATTCGTAATGAGTTTGGTAAAAGCATCGCACATATTGTAGATGGTGTCAGCAAACTCAAGAATCTGCCCATCAAAGTTGATTCAAACAAGCGGGGTAAAGCTGCCGACAAAGAATTAGAATACTTTCGTAAGATGCTGCTTGCCATGAATGATGATGTAAGGGTCGTGTTGGTGAAGCTTGCTGACCGCTTACACAATATGCGAACGTTGCATTACATGTCGCCGGATAAACAGCAGCAAAAAGCTCAAGAAACGCTGGATATATTTGCGCCATTAGCTAACCGTCTCGGTATCTGGCAAATTAAGTGGGAATTGGAAGATCTCAGCTTTCGCTATCTCATGCCCGAAAAATACAAAGCGATTGCTGCTGCTGTTGATGAGCGCCGTGCAGATCGTGAAGCGTACGTCAGCAATGTCATTAGAACTTTGCGTGAAAAATTGGCTGCAAACGGCATAACCAAAGTAGTCATTAGTGGTCGTCCCAAACACATCTACAGCATCTACAAGAAGATGGATCGTAAAGATGTCCCAATTGATCAAATTTACGACGTACGTGCTGTTCGTGTAATTGTAGAGGACGTTACACAGTGCTATCAAATATTGGGTGTCGTGCATAGTTTGTGGCGTCCTATACCCGGTGAATTCGATGATTATATTGCCGCACCCAAGGATAACTTTTATCGCAGTTTACATACGGCTGTGCGCGACAATCATGGCAAAACCCTTGAAGTTCAAATCCGGACCTGGGAAATGCATGAAGATGCCGAATATGGTATCGCAGCGCATTGGCGGTATAAAGAAGGTAACAAGAAAAGCCGTGATGAGGCTTTTGAGAATCGCCTGAGTTATCTTCGCCGCTTAATGGAATTTGGCCCGGAAGCCAAAGATGCGGCTGACTTCGTCGACACGATGAAGAACGAATTGTTCCAAGATCGTGTTTACATCTTTACGCCTAAAGGCGACATTGTTGATTTGCCTCTGGGTGCAACCCCTATCGATTTTGCCTACTACATTCATACGGATGTTGGGCATCGCTGTCGTGGTGCCAAAGTACAAGGACGCTTGGTTAGCCTGAATTATACCCTTCGTACAGGCGAACAGATCGAAATCTTAACTTCGAAACGCGGCGGTCCGAGCCTCGATTGGTTGAACACTGATTTGGGATATGTTCAAACCGCTCGCGCCCGTGACAAAATTAAAGCCTGGTTCCGTCGCCAAGATCGGGAGAAGCACATTACCAGCGGACGTGAACTGCTTGAACACGAATTGAAACGTCTGGGCGTAGAGCATACTTCATTCGAAGATGTCGCTCATAATTTCAATTATGAGAAGTTGGAAGATTTCTTAGCTGCCGTTGGGGCAGGGGATATCAACGGTCCGCAAATCGCTACTAAGATTCTAGAAGCTGAGCGCCATGACCAGCAGAAGTCGTTAGTGGAAGAAATGCTGGAAACGCAGCAGCCAGTACCTTCGCAAATTCAGGTTGAAACTAATGGCATCAATATCAATGGACTAGGCGGCATGTTAGTGACGTTAGGGCAGTGTTGTAGCCCAATGCCAGGAGATACAATTGTCGGTTATGTCACGCGTGGTCGTGGCGTAACTGTACATCGTGCCGATTGTCGCAATATGCAGTCGCACAATGAACCTGAGAGGTTAGTAGAAGTTTCGTGGGGCTTAATGCCGACTGAGGAACGTTATGCTGTACCCGTTGAAATCGTGGCGTACGATCGCGACGGTTTATTGCGTGATATTAGTACCATCGTCGCCGATGAAAAGGTCAACATGACCAAGGTCGCCGTAACCACCCGTCAAAATGTGGCTGTGGTGCAATTGACTATGGAAATAGCCAACTTTCATCAATTAACGCGTATTCTGAATAAAATGGAACATATCCAAAATGTCATTGAAGCACGGCGGCGTAAAATGGCCTAACAGGATCGTGATTTGCGTGTAACTTTAATTAGGTTATAATTTCTTTTTTATAACCTAAGACAGACAATATTCTAACTTACCCACTCATTTACTTCCTGAATGGATTGATCGATTATGCTCGATTTTTTGCATGAGCTAATCCGAGTGCAAATAAAAGCCTTGGATACCAATACCAAGTTTGTATTTATCCAACCGGCTTATCTCCCTCAACATGCGATATTGGAAATGTTCATAGAGGAACCCGCCTGTTTGTACGTCCGCTTCCAGAATGAAGCAGTTGCTCATTCGTCTGTGCGAGATGTTCTGCGGCACGCGCTTGATGAACAATACCCTAGCTCTGGATGGTCGGATATACGCTTATTGATACTGGACGAATGTGATCGTACCGATTTAGCTGAACTGGATGTCCTGCTCACTGAGTTCCTGGATTTCCCCCAAATGAGAATCTTGTTGTTGAGCAGGCTGGTCCCTGAATTTATTCGTACGAATAGAGCAATAAGTTCGCGAACACGTATTATTCCTAACGACATACTTATGATGTTTCCCGACTATCTGGCCGCCAATCAAAAAGACTTCCTGGAAGTGCGCGCTTTAGGAAGTGGGCATGTCTTTTTGAATGGCAAGCCTGTTACAAATTGGGACGGTGAACTGCCACGAGATTTATTCTTTTTCTTCATTGATCGTGGAATGGTTACCCGTAGTCAGATTTTTGACGCATTCTGGCCCGATTTGCCTATTAAAGAAGCCACCAATGTGTTTCATGTTACAAAACGCAAGATAAACGAGATTCTAGGTTTGAACCTGACCCAACACTCGGGCAGTTTTTATCGGATAGCTCCCGATATTGATCTCGTTTACGATGTTTCGCTGTTCAAAGATCTCATGCAGCGCAGCGCTATCGAAACCACGACCGCCGCCCAGGATTTGTTGGCGCGTGCCATTTGGTTATATAAAGGGGATTTTTTAAGCGGAATTAATGCTCAAACAAATGTGTGGTCACAGAGTCGCCGTCATGAATTAAGCCAGTTGTATGGCGAAGCCCTGTTCACACAGGGAAAATTAATTGAGCAGACAGGGGATTCTGCTACGGCTTTGGGCTTATATATCCGTGCTAGCGCACTTAACCGTCAGCGCGAAGATCTTGCCGGCGTCATTATGACTCTTCATCAAAAGCGTGGCGAATATGCAGACGCGCTCAAGACTTATGCCCGTATCGAGGCGGATATTTTCGAGACGTTAAGTATCTCGCCAGCTCAATGGTTGCAAGACTTAGCCGCTAATATTCGCATGGCAGCCAAGACAGCTGCTATAAGCACCAAGATCTCTCAGTAACCAAATATCCGCCAATACCATAGCCTATTCTGCTGGCTCGGGCATCTGAACCCGTTGTTGATAGGTGATGACGGCAATCACTTGTTCTTTTTCACGCATCGAGATGATAAAGTCGCCACCGGCTTTACCGCGTGTAACCTGTGGTGCCCGCCCCAATCGCATATAGAATGCTTTTTTGCGGTTTGTCAGCGCTACGATATTATCGTCTTGTCGTCCGATGGTTGTTGCAGCTAACTCGCGACTGCTTGAAGGTAGGCGCATTCCTATGACTCCACTGCCTGCTCGACCTTGCGACGGATAATTGGCGATGGGCGAAATCTGTGCAATCCCATCATCCGTCATACTCCAAACGTACTGATCTGGAACAACGACAAAGGCCCCTACGACGCGATCATCACTCTGCAATTTGATACCGCGCATACCCCCTGCTCCCATTCCAGTCGGGCGTACGTCACTTTCGCTAAAACGAATAGCTTGTCCTTGTGCTGTTGTTAATATAACTTCGTCCTCGCCGTTTGTGACCATCACCCAGCCTAATTTGTCGTCTTTCTCTACATCCATGACATTGAACGCGTTGGACGTCATCCCCGGTAAGTCTTCAATTCGCAAGCGTTTCACCTCACCGTTGGCTGTAGCGAACATCAAATAGCCTTGTTCCAGCGTTTCAGGTAGGCTCAATGCGGCGGTAATATCTGTCGTACTGGGTAACGGTACAAGGCTGGGAAATACTGCGCCTTCTGCTGATTCGTGAATTTCTGGCAATTGATGTACAGGGATCGTCGCGCATTTACCATCTGATGTAAACAGATAGATGATTTGTGCCGTATTGGTCGCCATGATAAAACGCGGCGGATCTTTGAGATCGGTTGTGACTTTCGGCTGGACATTCTCGAGAATACGCCCCATTTTCCCATCGACAGTAACTGTGACCCATGTGTCTTCGGATGGAACCAGTAAATCGCTGGTTTGGATTGCGGTAGCAGTACTGTCCATAATCACCGTTCGACGGCGGTCACCGTAAGCATCTTTTATGATACCCAGTTCTTCGGCGATGAGTTTGCGTTGCTGCTCCGGACTAGACAAAAGCCCTTGTAGATATTTGATGAGTTTCATCTTTTCCTTGTACTCATCATCAATCTTTTTGCGTTCCAACGCTGCTAGGCGCCGCAGTTGCATATCGAGGATGGCTTGAGCCTGCAACTCGTCAATTTTGAGCAAATTCATCAAATTGGTGCGTGCCGTATCCGTAGTCTGAGATTTCCGAATAGTCGCAATCACTTGATCCATTGCATCGAGTGCCTTCAAGAGCGCTTCAAGGATATGAGCACGTTCCTGTGCTCGAGCGAGATCAAATTCACTGCGTCGTTTAATAACGTCAAGCCGGTGGTCGAGATACACCTTAAGGCATTGCTTCAGGCTCAACGTGCGCGGTTCGTTATCAACCAACGCTAATGTATTGATGCTAAACGTTTCCTGCAACGGCGTCAGTTTAAAGAGGCTGGCAAGCACTGGCGTTGGCTCTGCGCCGCGCTGCAATTCGATAACCAACCGTAAACCTTGTCTGTCAGACTCGTCACGCAAGTCGGCGATACCTTCCAGTTTGCCATCCCGTACCAGATTAGCAATGCGTTCAATCAGCGAGGATTTATTAGTCTGGTAGGGTAGTTCACTGACGATAATGCGCGACTTGCCGCGCCCCATATCCTCCATGTGAATTTTTGCCCGCATCGTGATCTTGCCGCGCCCGGTGGCATAAGCCGATACCAGGGTATCTTCGTCCGTATCTAATCCATCTATGTGTCGGTAAACCAGACCACCAGTGGGAAAATCCGGCCCTTTCACATATTTCATTAAATCTTTGACTGTGATATCTTCCATTTTGTCCCACTCGCCTAGCATGTAGGTGAGGGCATCACAAATCTCATTGAGATTATGGGGTGGAATGTTGGTAGACATACCAACTGCGATACCAGATGAACCATTTACAAGTAGGTTAGGGAAGGCTGAAGGAAGTACCGTTGGTTCATTTAAGCTGCCATCAAAATTCTCTACAAAATCTACGGTCTGCTTATCAATATCAACCAGCAGCTCCTCGCCAATTTGTTCCATGCGTGCTTCCGTGTAGCGCATGGCCGCTGCACCATCACCATCGATGCTGCCGAAATTACCTTGTCCGTCGATAAGTTCGTAACGCATCGAGAAATCTTGCGCCAGTCGCACCATCGATTCGTAAACCGCTGAATCGCCGTGCGGGTGATATTTACCCAGCACCTCACCGACAATGCGCGCGCTCTTCTTATAGGAACTATCCGAACGGATGCCCATATCATACATAGCGTATAAGATGCGGCGATGGACAGGTTTCAACCCATCACGAGCATCCGGCAATGCGCGCGCAACAATAACGCTCATCGCGTAATCGAGGTATGCCTCGCGCATCTCTTGTCCAATGTTGACCTGACGAACGATCCCGTTTGTCATATCTATATCCTGAGTTGTCATCTGACTTAAATGAAATGGTATTCTAGGTATTCAGCCGAGCGCTGTCAATTACCCATATTGTGAACAGAAATTCTATTCTACCACAGATTTTTCCCTGACGCCTCCCCAACTCTCAGCGAATTCTTATAGCCAGCCTTTCGGCTCTGTGATACTATGCTTTCTATGACAAAAACAAATCCTATACGCCACGTTTGCTTTTTCATCTTCGTTTCCGTTTTCATGGTCGCTTGTTCACCCCAAACGCCAATCGTTATTTATGTTACACCGACCCACGAAGCCGAGGCGGCATCCGCACCGACACTGGTTCCAACTTTAGCGCCGCCTACGGTAACAGTTGTTGTACCCACTTCTGTGCCAACCTTAACCGAAACGCCGCTTCCAACCGGGCCACAACCGCCTACGAATACGCCTTTGGGGGCGGTGATTGGTGGTGATTATACGCTTCCTCCTACCTCAACACTGCAGCCGACTGTAACGCCTTTACCGCCTACTGAAGGCCCCACGCTTGAGCCTTCAAAGGTTGTACCTACTTCACCGCCTGCACAGCCGCCGACATCTAGCGCACCGTCAACCATTCCTGATCTCGATCCCGCCCGCATGGGTATCCAACTTGACCCGAACTTGGATCAAAACGATTGGAACAAAGCGCTCGACTCAATTTCTAATCTGGGCGTGAAATGGCTTAAAGTTCAAATTTCATGGAAGCAGTTGCAGCCTAATAACGCCAATGAAACTAGCGTAGACTTCAAGCGCTTGGAAATCTATCTCGAAACTGCCTATAACAAAGGCCTGGATATTCTTATAAGTGTGGCAAAAGCACCGGCTTGGGCACGCTCGAATCAGACTGAAGACGGCCCGCCGGATGATCCAAATACACTTGCCAACTTTATCAACTTGATGATGCAGGAATTTGGTACATCACTGGATGCGATCGAAGTGTGGAATGAACCCAATCTTTCGCGCGAATGGCAAGGACAGCCACTAAACGGTGCATCTTACATGAAGTTGTTTTTGCCGTCTTATAGTGCTATTAACGCCTATTCAGAACGCATGAAGACTGATCCTAAGGTACCTCGCACAACGCCATTGATGATCATCACCGCTGGATTGGCTCCCACCTCTGATAACGCAGACATTGGCGCGCGTGACGACCGTTTGTATCTCCAAGAAATGTACAACGCTGGTTTGGGTAAGTTACCGGATGTCTACGTGGGCATTCATCCCTACGGCTGGGGCAATCCGCCCGACTCGACTTGCTGCCAGATGAGTCAGGATCGTGGTTGGGACGACAATCCACATTTTTTCTTCTTGGATAACGTCAACGCCTTCCGAGATATTATGGTCAAAAATGGGCACACAGTCAGTAAGTTGTTTGCCACTGAATTCGGCTATGCCACTTGGGATCGTTTTCCCGGCGATGCGCCACAGCCTTGGATGGCTTATAACGATCGTATGACACAGGGTACTTATCTCGTCCGTGCTTTCCAGTTGGCACAGTCAATGGATTTTATGGGACCTGTTATCCTTTGGAACTTGAACGTTGCCAATAAAGTGACCATTTCGAATCGTGATGAAATGGCTGCCTATAGCATCACGTTCCCCGGTGACCAATGTAGCCTCAACCTTGATAGCTCGAACCGTACCGAACGCCCAGCCTATTGGATGATTTACGACGCGGTTCGTCCTAGCGTCCAACTACCAAGTTACTGCAACTAAGTATTCTTGTCCTCTCATGAAAGCGTAGCTGACGATTAGGCTGCGCTTTTTGATTCATGTGAATTAATTTTTTGTGAAGCATCATACAATATTGCTTATCATGAGATGATGCCATAATAATTCGAGGTATATATGCGAAAATATATGACCCTACTGTTTGTATTATTTGTTCTGATTTCTACACTGGTACCAACTACTGCACAAAATACTACTTTTCACCAGAATGATCAGGTCGCAATCAAATCAGGTATTTCATTTGTGTGGTTGCGAAATCAACCGACATCTAGCTGTGCCTGCGTCGAATATGAGATCACATCTTCTAAACGTGTCCTTCGTATCCTTGATTCCAAACCCACGTCCGATGGTGTACAGAACTGGTGGCACGTTTCAACCATTACCCGCCCCATAAAGCAAGGTTGGGTGGAGGAAAAATCACTAACGCTGCTGAAAGCGGCTCCTACAGCAACTGCTACACCAGATGCTCAACATGCACGCCAATTCCTAACTAATGCTGTAAAGATCCGCGAGGGCGTACCATTCATCTGGATTCGAATTTCACCATCATCAAACGCTGCCATCGTGCAAACGGTGAAATTCTCTGTACCTATAGATTCAAGCCAATGTCTCACACTAGGGACAGCAGGTCCGATCAGTCGTTGGGATGGTCAGCAATGGTGGAGGGTGCTAATTCCATCAGTCGGTGGAAGATCCAACATCAAGGCTGGTTGGGTTGAAGAAAATTCACTCGTTGACTGCAATCCGGCTGTATCCATCGTTACGGTTACACCACTGCTTTCAGCATCTAGTTTTATCACACAGCTTCCTTCCGTATCAACTTACGCTGCCTATCAGCCTTATGAAAACGGTATTATGCTTTGGCGGCAGGACGATCAATCCGTTTACGTTCTTTCTAACATAGGTAGCTTTGTGGCGTATTCGATCAACGATTATGCCGGTTTAGCCGCGCCAACGGATGTAGCAACAAAAGAACGTTACACGCCGGTCAACGCCTTTGGTAAAGTCTGGAATGGCGCACAGTTTCGAGACATGTCCGTCCGCGATACGATGGGATGGGCCACTGCGCCTGAACGAGGCTATACTGCTGCTATGTCGGCCTTTAGCAACGGCTGTTATGCCAAATGCAATGTCCAGACCACAATCTCACTTCCTGACGGGCACACAGTAGAATTAAGTACAGCCTTTTTCACGTGGAAATATAACTAGATACTTATCCAATCGAATTGCGGCATACGAATCAAAAACGCGGAGCGTCAAGCTCCGCGTTTTTATTGTCGTGCTCTGATGAACCTTAGTTGTTCATCCCCATTTCTTCCATGCCTTCGTTGTCGTCGAAGCTGTCCTCAACCGCCGAGTCCAGCGCACCCTGCGCCTCAAGCGTAATGTTCGGTGCCACCAGTTCGCGATCTTGGTAGGTATGGAAGCCCGTACCTGCCGGGATCAACTTACCGATGATGACGTTCTCTTTCAGACCATATAGATTATCCATCTTGCCTTCGATAGCTGCACCAGCTAACACCTTAATCGTGTGCTGGAAGCTTGCCGCCGAGAGGAAGCTGTCTGTACTCAGTGCCGACTTGGTGATACCGAGTAGTACCGGTGCACCCGCGGCTGGCTCTTTGCCTTCAGCTATCAGTCCTTCATTGTGGTTTAGAAGCTTCAGACGGTCAATCAATTCGCCTGGTAGCAATGTGCTGTCACCGCTGCGTGTGATTTGTACTTTCGACAACATCTTGCGGATAATTACCTCAAAATGCTTGTCGGCGATATTCACGCCTTGGTTACGGTACACATCTTGCACTTCCGTCAGCAAGTAAATCTGTGCAGCTTCGGCCCCCAGAATACGCAGGATACGGTGCGGGTTCTTTGCACCTTCAGTCAATTGCTGACCGGCTGTGACCATTGCACCGTCGAAGGCTTCAGGTATCAAACGAGCATTCGACGGAATATCATATTCCACTTCCTGCCGTCGCTCATAACGGATATAGATCGTATGGCCTTCCAGATGCACTACACCGTGCATTTTGGCGACAATCTTTCCACCAGCTCCACCAGCCTCTTCAACGATGATTTCGCCTTCGTTGACTTCGCCTTCATCCTCGACCAGAATGTCCCAGCCGACAGGTATTTCATGCTCTTCACTGAAAGCTTCGCTATCAATGACCGTTGCAATACGTACACCATCCCGCTTGCTCAAGCGCAGAACACCGCTAATGTCCGTAACAACCGCTTCACCTTTTGGTTTCTTGCGTGCTTCGAACAGTTCTTCAACGCGTGGCAAACCGCTCGTGATGTCGCCGGCTGCCTGAGCCGTACCGCCGCTGTGGAACGTACGCAGTGTAAGCTGTGTGCCTGGCTCGCCGATGGATTGTGCAGCTACGATACCAACGGCTGAACCGATTTCTACCATTTCGCCGCGACCAAGGTCACGCCCATAGCATAGGGCGCAGATACCATGAATAAGCGCGCAGGTCATCGGGCTGCGAACATGGATCGCTTCCAACTTGCTGTTCTGGATAACTTCAGCGATTTCGTCACTGATCAGTTCGTTACGGGCAACAATCAGTTCGCCGGTTTCAGGATCATAAGTGTCGCTGGCTGCACAGCGCCCAAAGATACGTTCAGCAACCGTCTGTCCTGCGATGTCATCCGCACGTCGGATCCACATACCGGCTTCGGTGCCGCAGTCCATACGGTTCACAATCACGTCTTGTGCCACATCCACTAGGCGACGGGTAAGGTAACCGGCATCTGCTGTACGCAGCGCGGTATCGGCCAAACCTTTACGCGCACCATGTGTCGAGATGAAGTATTCTAGTGCATTCAGACCTTCACGGAAGTGGCTGCGGATTGGCAGGTCGATAATACGTCCTGACGGGTCAGCCATCAAACCACGCATCCCGGCGAGCTGGGTGATTGGGCCAAAACCGCCCTTGGTCGAACCTGAGATAGCCATAATCGCGATAGGACCGTACGGATCCAACGCCTGCCGGATCATATCTTGCAGACGATCTTTCGCGCGTGTCCATTCGTCAATCGTAATTTGGTAGCGTTCTTCTTCTGTCAGCAGACCACGTCGGAAGTCACGTTCGGCACGGTCAACCACACCTTCGGCCTGTGCCAGCACATCCTTACGTTCGTCAGGGATGGTGAGGTCAGACACTGCGATTGTTGTGCCGGAAATCGTAGCGTAATGGAAGCCCAGATTCTTGATCGCATCAACGATGTCAGTTGTGCGGTCAGGACCGACCTGTTGATAGGATCTGGCGACCAAATCTTGGAGCTGCTTCTTACCCATTGTATCTTGGACAAAGCGCATTTCATCTGGCAAAATCCGGTTGAAAATGCATCGCCCGACGGTTGTTGGCTCTGGGTCAACCTGCGGCGAACGGTCATCATAGATATTGCCAAGCAAAATGGGAGTATGCAGTTCAACCAAACCGAGGTTGTACAGATATTCCATTTCGTCCATGTCTACCACTTTACGACGTTCACTTAGGTTGGTGACGACCATCTTTTCAGTAGCTTGCTTGTTCTTCTTGATGCGCTTGCGGAAATCGTGAATGTTATCGATGATACATTCAACTTCGCCTTCCAACACCGCGCGAATTGCCCGATCTGCGGCCTTCTCAATAACTTTTGTACGACCATTATCGTCAGTCTCGGTTACATCATTGAAAACCTGCACACCCGGTGTCAGATGATTCTGCGTGTAGTAGTAACCTGGTGAACGGAATGCTACGCCGACTTTCTTGGTGCCGTCTAGCATACTCATCAACGGGAATTTGTCAGCATTTTCTTTCAAGCTGATGATTTCGACGGTGGGATCCATCGTCAGATAGTAGTTACCCAACACCATGTCTTTCGACGGTCCAACGATGGGCTGGCCATCTGCTGGCTTGAGCAGGTTGCGCGTACTGAGCATCAGTTCGCGGGCTTCCTGAACTGCCTTGTCACTCAAAGGCACATGGACTGCCATCTGATCACCGTCAAAGTCTGCGTTAAATGCCGAGCAGACCAACGGATGAATTTGGATAGCCTTACCTTCGACCAATTGCGGCTCGAATGCCTGAATACCAAGGCGATGCAGGGTAGGGGCACGATTCAGCAGAACTGGACGTTCTTTAATGACTTCTTCCAGCACTTCCCAAACTTCTGGCTTCTCACGTTCGATGATGCGCTTGGCACCCTTTACGTTGCTGGCATAGTTGTAGCGAACCAAACGGCTGATAACGAAGGGACGATAAAGTTCCAATGCCATCGTCTTTGGCAAACCGCATTGATGCAGCTTGAGCTTCGGACCGATAACAATGACCGAACGACCTGAATAATCGACGCGCTTACCTAGTAAGTTGCGGCGGAATCGACCTTTCTTGCCCTTCAACATATCGCTGAGCGATTTCAACTCGCGACGACCACGGCGGCTCAAAGCCTTACCGCGCTGGCTGTTGTCAACCAGGCTATCTACTGCTTCCTGGAGCATACGCTTTTCGTTGCGGACAATAACGTCCGGTGCGCCCAGTTCCAGCAGATGCTTCAGACGGTTGTTACGGTTGATGACACGGCGATAAAGGTCATTCAAATCACTTGTCGCGAAACGTCCACCATCCAACTGCACCATTGGGCGCAGATCTGGCGGAATAACCGGTAGGACTGTCAAAATCATCCATTCAGGACGGTTGTCGCTCTTACGTAGGCTTTCGACTACGCGCAGACGCTTGGTGGCTTTCTTCTTTCGTTGCTTGGATCGGGTGGTGCGGACTTCATGCCACAACTCCACCGCCAGCTTATCCATGTTCATCCCCTGAAGAATTTCATAGAAAGCTTCGGCGCCCATGTCGGCATGGAAAACCTGTCCATAACGGCTCTTCAGTTCACGGTAACGGGTTTCTGGCAGGAATTGGAGTACTCGCAAATCTTGCAGTTCGTGGCGTGCCTTTTCGGCTGCCTGACGCACCGCAGTCATACGCCCTTCCAACTCTGTCCGTTGCTCATCCATCGACTTAGCAGCGTCGCCTGAAATTGAGTCGGCTTCAACATCGAGTTTACCTAACTCAGCTTGGCGCATATCTTCAATTTCGGACTGAATATCGCTCAGATAAGCATTGGTGGCCGTCTGAATACGTGATATATGATCATTGGTAATCTGCTCACCCTTGGCAGCAATAACCGTATTCGCCGTTGCGAAATCAATATCCGATGCGGCAGTTTGGCCGACCAACGACTCGATGCGGGTCTGCACGTTTTGTGCTTCTTGCATCACCTTATCGCTCAAGCGGCTCAACTCATTATCAAAATGATCATGAATACCCTTAACGCGGTCTTCAAATTGACCAAGTTGAGAATCGCGCTGGGTGCGAACGGTTTCCATCTGCTCTTCAATATCGCCACCCAGCAGAATTTCCTTCTGAGCCAGTTCTTTCTCAATACGACCGAGAGCCTTTTGACGTGCTTCTTCGTCAACACGTGTGATCACGTATTGTGCGAAATACAGTACGCGGTCAAGGTTGCGGCGGCTGATGTCCAGCAGCAAACCCAAATAACTAGGTACACGGCGCGTATACCAGACATGGGCTACCGGTGCAGCTAGTTCAATGTGGCCCATTCGCTCACGGCGAACTGAAGCCCGCGTCACTTCTACGCCGCACTTATCGCACACAATACCACGATAACGGACGTTCTTATACTTGCCGCAGTAACACTGCCAATCCTTTGTGGGGCCAAAAATGGCTTCACAGAAAAGGCCGTCTTTCTCTGGGCGCAGTCTCCGATAGTTGATCGTCTCCGGCTTTGTGACTTCGCCATAGGACCAGGAACGAATCTGATCGGGTGAAGCGAGGCTAATTCTTAGGGCGCTGAAATCCTTTGCTTCCAAGGGGTCTACTCCTCTGCGCTAAACCAAAAGGTTATGGGTGAGTCTGTACAAACTACTAGAACGAGGAATTGCATAACTGACCGACAACGAAACAGCGAATTGAATAGTTTCCCTTCGCTGTTCAATATGTGCTATATGTTTCCGAGACCATTCGTAAAGAGCGATTATACGAAGATTGGCATGAGATGTCAAGCATTTCGACCACTTCTTTTATGAGCATTCGGACAACTTTCGTAACCATCCTCATATGCTCTTTAAACATCACATGGATTGTGTATCGCCTCTATCATCTGGCGTACGAAGAATGCGAATGTCGTAAGGAGAAAGGGTCAGCGATTGTCCAATTACTTCCCCCGTTAATACATCCGCAAAATGCTCTGCATCCAGTTCAATCTGCTTTGATTCTTCAGTAAAGTTCATGAGAAATACAAAACGCTGCTGGTCATTTTCTCGCACCTGCGCCGTCACACCAGTCGGCAATGGGCTTTGTAGTGCACGGGCAATTTTTTCAGATTGAATAATCGCCCCATAAAAATCCCGAAGCAGGCTGTCATCCGTCCGTGCTGCCATAAAGTAAGCTTTGCCTTTACCATGTGCATTGACAGTTATTGCCGGATAACCCACGTAGAATTCCGAGTCATAGGCTGCAACCGTCGTCGCTGTTTCAAGATGAACGAGTTCAGCATATTGGCTGAAAGGATACAAGCCACCGAGTTGCAACGTATTACCTTCGCAAAACCGGATCGTCCCTTCCTGCTCATCCGTTAAGGCGTCAATTTCCTCGGAATAAATCCCCAGCGTGCGCCGTAAAGCAGGGGAATAGCCGTTTAGGAAGCATAAATCGCTATCATCGACCATTCCGGATAAGTAGGTGCTTACGAACACACCTCCGGCCTGGACGAATGCTTCAATTCGCTCGGCCAAACCCGCTTGCATCAGGTAAAGCATTGGTGCAATGACGATTTTATAGCCCGTTAGATCAGCATCGGCATTGATCACATCAACAGTAACCCCTTGCTGCCAGAAGGGCGCGTAATGGGCGTAACATGTCTTCTGATAATCTTTTCCAACACTCCGCGGTATTTGAGCGTTATTGAGCGCCCAGCCGTTTTCAAAATCGTACAACACGGCAACCGAAGCACTGTTAGTAGTCGCCACGCCTTCCGATAACCGCTCAAGTGTCAAACCCACCTCGCTCACATCACGGAATACACGCGTGTCTGGTGAATTGAGGTGGGTCATCACCGCGCCATGAAATTTCTCCCAACCGCCTCGGCTCTGCCGCCACTGAAAATACTGTACGCTGTTTGCACCATGTGCCACGGCGTGTAAGGACGATAATTTGTGCGCACCGGGCTTCTTTAACCGGCTGATACCTTGCCAATTGGTCACGCTTGGCGTGGATTCCATAAGCAAGAAGGGCAGTCCCTGCTTATACGAACGGTGCAGATCATGGTAAAACGACGTTTCTATAGCCGTCGATACATCATCTCCGTGATGCCACAGCGGATAACTGTCCCACGAAATCACATCCACATGTTCGGCAAAACGCCAATAATCAAGCGAGGCATCCGGCCGCATAAAATTGGTCGTAATGGGAATACTCGGTGTGATTGTTCGCAGTGGCACCGTTTCAGCTTTATAAAAATCCAGCGCTTGATCACTCATAAAGCGCTTCCAGTCTAACATCAGTCCGTGCCCATGTTCATCAACCGGTTCGATTTGATCCCAATCCGTATAACGGTTGCCCCAGAATGTCGTCCACCAGGCATGGTTCAGTGCATCTAGAGTAGAATAATGATTTTTGAGCCATTCCTTAAATGCGCTGTAGCATAAATCGCAGTGACATTGGACGCCACCATAGCCACCATATTCATTTGAGACATGCCACAACAACAGGGCAGGGTGATTTTGGTAACGCTCCGCCAATAGCTGGTTGATTTGGTTGACTTTTTCGCGATAAATCGGCGACGTATAGCAAAAATTCTGGCGTACTTTATGGGGTTGGCGCTGACCTTGGGCGTTGACGCGTCTTGTTTCAGGATACTGCTTTGAAAGCCATATCGGAGGAGAAGCACTTGGTGTCCCTAACATGGCTCCAATATCATTTTCGGCCAATTCATCCATTAGTCGGTCGAGCCACGAGAAGTCATAACGACCTTCTTCCGGTTCGAGCAGCACCCACGAGAACATCCCAATGCTCATCACATTACAGTGCGCTGCTTTCATCAGACGGAAATCATCGGCTAGGATTTCAGGAGAATCCAGCCATTGTTCATAAGCGTAATCAGCACCGTGCAGGAACTTTTGAAACAACTTTCTTAGTTTTGGGTTGTCCAAAATGTTTTTCTTTCATAGGGATATAATTTTTGCCGATATAGGCAGACTGGAGTAGAGGTTCGTGATCATTTAAACAGCACTACAGCCACAAGATAAAATTATCTTAAACGATGGAAGAAATTTCACGGTCTTATAACCTTTAGTAATCCTTGTTTTGTAGGGACACGGCGTGCCCTGTCCGGCATTTAAGCCTTTCATTGTTACTACGGGGAGGGGTTTGGGGTCTATCTGTCAAACCTCATCATCCACCACTTAATGTAGTCCTACAACCACAAAATAAACTGACTTTATTGGAACGTATGTGCTATAATGTGATCTGTATATAGGCGGTTGATCCTCTGCGCGAGTTATGGTGTTCACCATAATTCCGAACCATTCGTTTATTCAAGCCGCTTTGTAGGGCGGCACACCCAAAGTGTCCACCCGTAACTTTTAAAACCTTGATAGAGTCGAACCAAACACCCCTATGTATTGGAATCTTGACGTCGCTTCAATGCAAATCGATTTTGCAATTTCGGCGGCTTGCTCTCATATATCCGCGGCTGCAAATGCACAAATTGCACGCGGTGGCACTGAGGGAGCCTTCCGCGGGTTTTGTGTCATTTCGGTGGCAACAGCCGAGCTTACCGCCGCACGAAATTCTCAATTCGGCGCGTTGCTCCCTTTCCTTCGCCTCTCGTTTCAGCGGAAAATCGGCGCAAATTGCAATTATGACGCAATTGAATTGAGCCAATAGCGTACTAGACTTTTTCAGCCTGAGTACGTGTTACACGTAACCGCAGATATGCATCCATGAACTCGCTCAGGCGTCCATCTAGTACGGCTCCAGTATTACCGGTTTCATAATCTGTCCGGTGATCTTTCACCATTTGGTAAGGATGCAGTACGTAAGACCGGATCTGGCTGCCGAAATTCGCATCCACATTCTCGCCTTTTAAGGAAGCAAGCTGTGTTTCTTGTTTCTGTCGTTCCAACTCGAACAGCCTTACCTTCAAAATTTGCATGGCCCGTTCGCGGTTTTGTTTCTGGCTTCGCTCATTCTGGCATTGCACAACGATTCCTGATGGCATATGCGTTATTCGCACCGCCGTATCGTTCTTCTGTACGTTCTGGCCGCCTGCACCACCAGCTCGATAAGTTTCTATTTTGAGGTCTTTTTCATTGACCTGTACATCAATATCGCCTTGAATGTCGGGCCATAATTCGACCTTTGCAAATGAAGTATGTCTACGGTTTGCCGCATCAAAAGGGCTTAATCGTACCAGACGATGAACACCCAGCTCGCTCAGCAGATAGCCGTAAGCGTATTCGCCACGAACGCTCATCATCATGCTCTTGATGCCTGCTTCTTCTCCGTCACTTCGGTCAAGAATTTCAGTTTTATACCCGTTTTGCTCTGCCCAGCGCAAATACATGCGCTCCAACATTTTTGCCCAATCCTGAGCTTCTGTACCGCCTGCCCCTGCATGAATAGCGAAAATTGCATTCTCATTATCATATGGCTCGGAGAGCAGTGCCCGAAATTCCATTTTATCGACGATATCCGTCAGGAAATTCACCTCTGTAGTCAAATCGTCAAGCAGGGTAGGGTCGTCTATCTGAGCCAGTTCAATCGCGTCATTGATGCGGTTTGCCACACTCTGCCAGCGATCAATCTCTGATTTCAGTTTTGCCAGTTCCTGCATAATCTTCTGTGCATTGTCAGGATTGTTCCAGAAGTCTGGTGCAGTCGATTTGGCTTCTAATTCAGCCGCTTGCTGAGCCTTAGTATTAAGATCGAGTCGCTCCATGAGCCCATCAATCCGTTCCTTCATTTGCTTCAACAGGCTGATTAAATGTTCCATGTAGTCTTTACCAAATCCTCCTCAACAGGCATATTGCCCGGCGTCATTTAGTTCTCGTCAAACAGGCTGTTAATGAAGTTGTCGGGGTCAAAGAACACCATATTGGTCACACCTTCTCCCAACCCAATATAGTGTACGGGTAATTTCAAATCGTTGAAAATTGAAAAAATCATCCCACCCTTGGCTGTACCATCCAACTTGGTGACAATAATACCCGTCACGTCCACCAGTTCTTGGAACTTCTTGGCTTGCTCTAAGGCGTTTTGTCCGGTTGTACCGTCCAGAACCAACCATACTTCATGCGGGGCATCTGGTACAACTTTTGCTGACGTTGCTCTGATTTTTGCTAATTCTTCCATCAGGTTGAAGTTGTTATGCAAACGACCTGCTGTATCCACGATCAAGATGTCGCATCCACGCGTTTTCGCTGCTGAAGTCGCATCAAATACTACCGCTGCTGGATCTGAACCCGGTTTGTTGGCAATCACCGGAACACCAATCCGTTCACCCCATGTTTGGATTTGCTCAATTGCCGCTGCACGGAATGTATCAGCCGCTGCCAGCATTACTTTACGCCCGTTATTGTTTAGACGGTTCGCGATTTTCGCGATAGAGGTTGTTTTGCCCGAACCATTGACCCCTACAATCAGAATAATGGAGAGCGGTCGTCCGCTAATATTCGGAACAGGTGGTTCGGTCAAAAGCGAACGCAAAACCTCTTTCAGCGCCTTATTTATTTGGTCGCTGCGAATGATACCTTCTCTTTTAACTTTTGCTTGCAACTCGCTCATGACTCGTTGCGTCGTGGGTACACCCATATCCGCTTGAATGAGTAATGCTTCGACGTCATCCCACGTCTCATCAGTAATCTCAGAATTACCGAGCATCTGCGAAATACGTCCGAAGAAAGATTGTCGTGTTTTTGAAAGTCCGTTACGGAAGATGCCCACAGAGATGGATTCTCCTGTACAATCGGCTAAAGTAGCGCTTGTTTATTACTAGTCACAACCTTTAAAGTATACAACACGCTCTAGCATAATTGAAGTCTGAGGGAACTATATGACTGATAACCCCTATCTCACACATTTGGATGAAAAAGGCGTAGCCCGCATGGTTGATGTTGGCGCCAAGCCTGATACTGAACGGGTTGCAGTCGCCGCCGGCACAGTCTATATGAAACCGGCAACCTTAGCGCTCATTCAACAGGGAGCACTCAAGAAAGGGGATGTCCTTTCGGTTGCGCGGATTGCTGGTATCATGGCTGCCAAAAAGACATCCGAACTCATTCCGCTGTGTCATCCAATTTCTTTGACCCATCTTGATGTAGATCTGACCTTAGACATACCCTCCAGCGCTATTCGGATTATTGCCAGCGCCCGAACGACAGGTAAAACAGGTGTTGAAATGGAAGCGCTCACTGCGGTTAGCGTAGCGGCGCTCACCGTTTATGATATGGCGAAAGCTGTTGACCGCCAGATGCGTCTAGGTGATATTCGCCTGCTCGAAAAACACGGTGGACAAAATGGCGATTATCAAGCCGAGGAAAAATAATGCAAGTTCGTATTTTGCTGTTTGCAACTCTTAAGGACCTGGCTGGTCGCAACCGCTTGGCGCTAACACTGCCTCTCGAACATGCTACTGTACTCGATGTTCGGCAGGCGCTAATTGCCGAATATCCTGCGATGAAAGCTAATGTGGATGCGGCTATCGCAGCCGTCAATGAAGAATATGCATTTGCCCAGGACGCTGTACATGACGGCGATGAAGTAGCATTTTTCCCGCCTGTTAGCGGCGGTAGTGACGAGTTTCGGGAAGTGATTCGGCTTGCTCCCGATCCGATTAACACTGATGAACTGATTGCCGCGATTACCGTTCCTGCAACCGGCGCAGTTTGCGTGTTCAGTGGTATGGTGCGTGGTGAGACAAATCGTGACGGCGACTCGCACCGGACTCAGAATCTTGAATACGAGGCCTATGAACCAATGGCCCTTGCAAAAATGCGTCAGGTCGCTGCCGAAATTCGTGAACAGTGGCCCTTAGTGCAAGGCATCGCGATAATCCAACGGGTCGGTAAATTGGAAATCGGTCAGAATACTATCCTGATTGCCTGTTCGTCTGGTCATCGCGATCAAGGCTGTTTTGAGGCCGCCCGCTATGGGATTGATCGTCTCAAAGAAATTGTACCTGTTTGGAAAAAAGAAGTGCGCCCTGATAGGCAATCGTGGGTCGAAGGTCACTATATGCCTACGCCAGATGACCGAGCCTGAAATCCTTAGGGCGGCAATTCCGTTACCAATCGATTAAAATTCCGTTTTATTTGTCATACAGTATGGTTTTGGTGAGGAGCAGAGTATGTCGCGTCGCGTCGTCGTAACAGGTATGGGCATGGTTACGCCCTTAGGTTTAGATGTTGAGTCTACATGGTCCGCAATAAAAGCTGGTAAAAGTGGTATCGCGCGAATTACCTTATTTGACGCTACCGACTACTTAGTGAAAATCGCTGCGGAAGTAAAGGGTTTCGATGCCGCCCACTATATGCCTGCTAAGGAAGTGCGCCGCCGTGATCGGTATCAACATTTTGTAGTGGCTGCTGGCAAACAGGCTGTTGAGAATTCTGGTATTCAAGTCACGGACGCTAATCGGAATCGTGTCGGCACGATTATTGGCTCATCTGTTGGTGGGGTCGGTGCCTATTGGGAACAAGCTCAAATACTAATCGAATCTGATGACCCCCGCCGTATTTCGCCGTTTGGCATTCCTATGTTGATGGTCAATGGCGGGAGTGATTTGATCAGTATTGAATATGGCACCACTGGCACCTCTGCCACGCCGATTTCGGCCTGTGCGACTGGTGCAGACTGCATTGGCATGGCATATGATCTTATTCGTGCAGGACGCTTGGATGCGGCTTTTGCCGGTTGTGGTGATGCTCCCATCATCCCGATAGGCATTGCGGCCTTTGATCGTGTTGGTGCCTGTTCGCGTGAAAATGACGACCCTGAACATGCCATTCGTCCCTTTGATAAAACGCGTCCTGGGCTTGTGTTCAGTGAAGGTGCTGGTGTGTTAGTACTGGAAGAGTTGGAGTTTGCAAAAGCGCGCGGCGCAAATATTTTGGCTGAGCTGGTTGGCTTTGCCTCAACTTCTGATGCTTTTCATGTGACTGCGCCACAACCGGAAGGAATCGGCGCAAGCGCAGCCATTCAACTGGCACTTGATGACGCTCATCTTAAACCGACCGATGTGGATTATATAAACGCACATGGTACAGGTACTTCCTTAAATGATTCAATGGAAACCAAAGCTGTAAAGCGAGTGTTTGGCGATCATGCCTATAAAGTACCAATGAGTTCTACCAAAAGCATGACAGGGCATGGTATGGGTGCCACGGCCGCCCTTGAGGCAATATTCTCAATTCTCGCAATACGGGATGATGTCGCGCCCCCGACTATCAATCTCAATAATCCGGATCCAGAATGCGATCTTGACTATGTTCCTAACAGAGCACGAAAGATGCCGATTTCCTGTGTCATGAGCAATTCGTTTGGTTTCGGCGGTCACAACGTATCATTGATCTTCAGTGATTTTGCCGGGTAACTTTCACATCGGAGCAACCTTCTCTACAATGGCAAATACACCACTTATAAAGGGTATCGACCTTAAATTTCAAAATCCATCTTTGCTGACGCAGGCCTTGACGCATCGATCCTACATCAATGAACACGGTACTGCGGACACAGGCGATAACGAAAGATTAGAATTTTTAGGTGACGCCGTACTTGATTTCCTTGTGGGCGATATGCTCTATCAGCGTTATGCCGAACTGCCTGAAGGGGACTTAACACGCTTGAGAGCAGCTCTCGTCCGCACAGAATCACTTGCTTCATTAGCTCAACAAATGGGCTTGGGTGAAGCCTTACGCATGGGGCGGGGTGAAGAGACAACGGGGGGGCGAGTAAGGCAAACCAATCTTTGTGCAGTATTCGAGGCACTTGTTGGGGCAATTTATCTTGATCAAGGGCTGCCAGCAGTACAAGAGTTTGTTATTCCACAGCTTAACCCATTGCTCGATCAAATTATCACAGCGGCTTTGGATCGTGATGCTCGTAGCACTTTACAGGAATGGAGTCAGGCCGAACTAAATCTGACTCCCATTTATCGTACTGTCTCTGCCTCTGGCCCTGATCATCAAAAAGAGTTTCTGGTTGAAGTCCTCATTGGTGACATAGTAGCAGGGCAGGGTATTGGACGGAGCAAGCAAGCTGGCGCGCAGGCCGCTGCACGCTCAGCTCTTGAAAAGATGAAACGCGACGATCCGCCCGTCACGCCATAGACGTCTGATGGCCTTTATCAGGATCCTTTGATAAACGTCTCAATTACGGCCATACGGTGATCAGACGCGTTCGTATTCACAGTATTTGCCCCGACAGGGACAAGAGAGCGTCTCCACAACCACAAATAATCAAACTGCACCTTTGGATAACCTGTGCGCCAAAGCGTCGCTGAAAGTTCCGGTGGCAGTCCCGTGCCTGCGAATGGATCTAAGAAACCTGCATTTCGCATCTGGTCTCCAATGGGTGAGTCAGGTATGTTATTGAATGTTCCACCCACGAGCAATCGACCATTTTTATCATTCGCATAAGCAGTGCTGAGCAGCCCGAAAATCTCATTGAGTTGTCGTTGTTGATCTTGTTGCTGCTGGTCGACAGTGCGATCTTCAGTGGACTCTAACAAGTATTCCAGTCGAGTGTTATAAAGGGTGATGACGCCTTCGTCTGGTCGGATTTGCACCCGTTGCAAACCTGTTTGGCTTCCACTGCTGGTGAGCAGCACACCTTCGTCATTAACAATTTCAACTCTGGATAAAACCGCTAGTCCTTGTAACCCCTCGTTCGTTGGGAAGTATCGTGCACCCATACCCAACCGTCGCGCGAGCCACAGAACCTCATCAACTCCATAGCTCGTCAGACGTCCAGTTTCCACTTGTTGAAGCAGTACCACGTCTGCGCCACTTTGTTGGATCGTGCGAGCGATGGCATCCAAATCGAAATAGAAGAACTCATTAAACCCGGCGTGGATATTGTACGTACCAATGCGGATGCTGTTCAGGGGTGTTTGTGGAGTGTCGCGCTTGCCTTGAATAATCGGCGGACGCACCGCCGCAGCAACGCCGATACTCGCGCCAACTGCGATCAATAATCCAAAAAAGGATTGTACACGAGTTCCACCTGTCCAGGGAATGCGTCGACGGGTTTGCACCATCGGCAGTGCTGCTAAGAACACACTCAGTAGCAGTACACCCAGCCCAAACCCTCTAAACGCCCGTAGGAATGGAGGCACATATGGATTCAGGAAAGCCAAATCGGCTGGCATATTCTGAACATAACCATAGTCATAGGTAAAATTATCGGCTGCGGTTAACATAACGATCACCAGTACCCCAAGAACCAACCACAGGCCTGTAAATTGACGTTCTTTCTCACCTCTTGGACGTACTAGCCACCACCATAGTAAACTAGCTGTAAATTGGGCGATTACTAACGCTACTCCGGCAATGATTCCTTGAAATCGCGTCCCGAATACGATCAATAGCGCCATTAACAGCATCCACAACCAACCGCGCGCATTTTGGTCGAATACACCCACGAAGTTACTAACTAGCTTTCTAACCCAGGGAATTAGTGGGACCAGCGTCGCGAGTGTAATAAATGGGGCAAGTGCCGTGTAGTCAAACCCTGCTCGTCCAGCGATCGTATTGGGTAATCCCAAAAGTGCCAGTTCAATAAATAACAATCCGCCCAATCCGATACCGCCCCAGATCGGCATCAACCCATAATTGGGTAACACCTCGCTTTGTTCGGATTTCTGTTGTCGTCCTTGTCCAATGGTGGTAATAATCGCCAATATAACCAAAATAACTGATAGGACAACTTGAGTTGTTAAATAATCGGGTGACCATGAGGGGTCAAGTGTGTTACCTACGGCACGGAAAACTTGATCAGCACCGAGTCCCACCACAAATAAATAGGGTAGTGCCTGCGCTCTGAAACGTACCAGCATGGCGATATAAACCAATCCGCCACCAAATACCATTCCTGCCGAAATGATCGGGCTTATACCAGTGTTTGCAACCATTAGCGCCCGACCAATCGCGATCAGTGCGACGGACGCAATCGTCACCCAGCGGATACGCCCTAAAAACAGCGCCAACAGCGGCAGCGCCAACATATAAAATAGAAATATGATTTCATTGCTGACCGTGCTAGCATCAACTGCGCCTGGTATTCCAGCAGGAATAGTCGCTGGATCAAGGCTAAGGACGATAGATGCCCCCCCCGCACGACTGTAAATCATGCCGATCAGAAAACGGGTCGCACTAATAAAAAACAAACCGACCAGCGCGGCTTCAATGACGAAGACCTGCTGCAAGCGTAAGCGCAGGCGATTACGCATATTTACTCCTAGCGTGGTATGGTTCTGAGTTAAGTTTATAACCGTAAATAAACTTTGGCAGAAAACTTAATCTGTCTAAGCCTAGACAAAGTGTACAACAGCGATATAATCCCGCAAATTTTACAGCAGGAGGATCATTGTCATGGAACGAGTGGATACCATTTTATCGGACGGCATCGTCGTCACCATGAACCAACAGTTTGACATTATACACGATGGTGCGCTCGCCATACGCGGCGAGAAAATTATTGCAATTGGTTCGACCCAAGATATTCTTGCACAATTTGAATCGGATAATGTTGTTTCATGTGCCCAGCAGTATATTCTTCCTGGCCTTGTCAATGCACATACTCATGTGCCCATGACTCTTTTGCGGGGCCTGGCAGATGACCTTCGGCTCGATGTGTGGCTCATGGGCTATTGTATGCCGACAGAACGCGAATTTGTAACACCGGAGTTTTGTCGGTTGGGAACTGGATTGGCTTGTGCGGAAATGATCCGCAGCGGAATCACCAGTTTTGCTGATATGTATTACTTCGAAAAAGATGTTGCCAAAGCAACATCTGATGCTGGAATGCGAGGTGTTCTCGGTCAAACGATATTGAAGTTTCCTGCTCCCGATGCAGAAAGCTATGAGCATAGTCTGGATTATGCCGCGCAGTTTATAGAAGAGTGGAAAGATCATCCACTGATAACACCGGCGATCGCACCTCATGCCCCATACTCCACTACACAAGATATGTTGCATGAATGTGCCCAATTAGCAATTGCATATGATGTACCCATTCTCATTCATATAGCCGAAACTAAATTAGAACAAGATGATAGTGTAACCCTCTATGGAAAGACGGTTGTTCCTTGGGTAGAAGAGGCTGGTTTATTAGGTGCAAAAGTGCTTGCTGCGCATTGTGTACATATTTCAAAAGGCGAGATGCGTATTTTGCGGGAATATCAAGCAACTGTCGCGCACTGTCCGACTAGCAATCTAAAGCTCGCGGCAGGTATCGCACAGGTTTCTCAGATGCTCGATGAAAAACTGGTAGTTGGAATTGGCACGGATGGGCCAGCTAGCAATAACGACCTTGATATGTTTGAAGAAGTTCGCCTTGCTGCTATTCTCGGCAAAACGGCTGCTAATGATCCGACCGCCGTTCCCGCTCGTCAGGCTTTACTGATGGCAACTCGCCAGGGTGCAGCAGCGCTTTTTATGGGTGATCGCACTGGTAGCTTGGAAGTAGGCAAATTGGCGGACATTATTACCGTTGACGCAGGCCCTGTCCACAATATGCCGCGCTTTGACCGCGATCCAAACGCTATTTACTCACGTATCGTCTACGCCAGCAAGAGTAGCGATGTTCAGCATGTAATGTGTAATGGCAAATGGCTGATGCTTGATCGTGAACTGCTCACCCTAGATGAAGGCGCATTGTTGCGTGAAGCTAGCGACTATGCTATCAAAGTCGATGCTTTCTTAGCGGTTCGTGAAAAAGACATTTTACGCAAATTGTTGGCGATTGGCGGCTTGGAGCAGGGTGAAAGCTTTGAGGTACAAGTAAAAGCGATTGTACGCGACGAAACTTTTATTGAAAAGTTGTTAGCGCATCGAGATGTCGATGTACTGAAAGCGATACACTATCGCCAGTACGATACTTACTTTACCTTTGCTGATCCAGAAGCAGGACGTGTTCGCTACCGTGAAGATGATATGTTGGACGAAAAGGGCGAAGTGACGACGGTACGTAGTCGCTTGACCTTTACCACTGCCACTAAAGAACGTGATTTTCATTCTGCTGTATTGCTCTCACGTTCACGTTTTATATCAAAAGCAGATCGTCCGTTGCGTTTTTACCGGGAATATTTCCAACCGCAGGAAGAGCATGAACTTCAAAAAGACCGTCGCCGCTGGCACATTCATTATCAAGACGTGCTGTTTTATGTAAATTTGGATCGTGTACAGAAGCCGGAATTGCCGCAGACCTTTATCGAGATCAAGAGTCGTACATGGTCAGCTTCGGATGCAGCCAACAAGGCAGATCGGATTAAGGAAATGCTTAGTATCTTGGGCATTCCCCAATCTGATATCATCCGTATGGAGTATCTAGATTTTCATCCAACAGTTGAATGACCATTACCGCCTGTGCTGACGGGTGTTCTTCCGCGAAAACAGTTGTCGCAAATATTGAAACGGTGCTGAATGGAAAGAGGTGCGCCGCATCGTGAGCATCGTTTCATAGTATTAATTTTTCGCAGCAGCGCACCGTCGATTTGCAATGAGCATTCCATGCGAATTTCGCGAACTTCGTCGCCATGCGGCGCAAAGTTGCCGAATTCCCGTCGTTGTGACAGCCACAGATAAATGTCTGCACACGATACACAGTATTCAATGCTTTCCAGTTCAATGGTGTTCGTAATCTGCGTAGGTGCTACTGGAGGCAGAGGTAATGCTTTGCCCGTTAGGATATGCCGCGCACACTGATACCAGTAATCCCGTGTACTTTGGCGCGTTGGCGCATTCACGATTTTGAGCGCTGCTTCCAGCCCTAGCAAATTGACTTCTCGGTCAGTTAGCATGTTAGCGAGCTCAATTCGTTCGCTCATATTGGCCGTTTGAATTGCTGAACGCAGCGAATCGGGAATCGACTGTAAGGACGACCACTGTGTTAATTTGCTAGCGAGATTTCCCGGAATAAGTTCGAGATCCTCCACTGTTGGGGCGACACGTGCATGAGTCAGTACTTCTGCTTGTTCAGCGAATAACTGCCGGATAACTTTCAAATCCCGCTTACTCGTTGCTCCGACTTCACCCACCGTCGAAAGCCCATATCGTCCCGCCCGTCCGCCTATTTGTTGGACTTCTGCTGATGTCAGCAAGCGCACATTACGCCCGTCAAATTTTTCAATCTCGTAGAAGCACACATAATCCGCTGGCAGATTTAACCCCATGCCTACCGCGTCCGTAGCGATGCAAATTTCTGTCTCGCCATTTGCGAATCGGTCAGCTTGCTTGCGCCGTACTTCCGGTGGCAAATTGCCATAAACCACCGATACTGTGCGTTTCATACGCTCTAATTCGGTTTTGAGGTGCAGTACCAACTGCCGCGAGAATGCAACCAATATGGTACGGGGAGGTAGGTCTTGCAACGGCCAACTGCGATCCGCAATCTTTATGGGCGCGAGTCGTTCATGCTCAACAATTTCCAACGGGATTGCAGCTGCTGCCGCCATTTGTACAATGAGGCTACGAACCGTTTCCGGCCCGATTACATGGATGTCAGCCGATTGGGCTTCCATCAGTGCGCGTGTCCATGCCCATCCGCGATCAGCATCCGCCAGCATTTGTGCCTCATCAATGATCACGCAGCGACCACTTTGATGAGGGTTAAACATTTCGACTGTAGCCGCTGTAATACCTGCGTCCATCACTGGAATATGTTCTTCACCAGTCAGTAAATTGCAGAAGACACCCTGCTGATTGAGGCGGTCAAATATCTCGAAGGCCAATAGTCGTAGTGGTGCTAGATACCATCCGCTACCTGCTTCTTTAAGAGCTTGCAGTGCTTGATACGTTTTGCCGCTGTTCGGTGGCCCAACATGCAGAATTATCCGTTGCTCGGATCGTCCATCATGACGCCACGTGGGGAATGCTGCCACCAACTTTGCTCGCAATGCGGTGCGGCGTTCGCGCTCTTCTTTGCGTTCAGTTTCGAGGCGTTTATCCTCTGATTCACGTTCTTGCGCACGCTGTTCTTTGAAAGTTTCTGTCTTCTCTTTCAAGATCACGCGAAATTCCCGGTAGGTGTCCGGTAAATCCATCTCCCCACGCAAATCACCCCAATGAGGTTCACCACGTCGTAAACCGATTTTCTGCAACCGTCGGCGTACACTTGGAAAGCTCGTATCCAGCACAATTGCAATATCATTGCTCGATACAGGCTCGTAAGCGGTAATATGCTCGGCATACTCCGGATTATCAAATGCTGCCTCGACTGCATCTGCTGGCAAACGAAGACGGCCCTCCGGATCTTCGAAAGCTTCAATCCGATCTTCTTCAATAGCGCGTTCGAGCGTATTTTGCCTTACGCCGATTCGTTGAGCCGCACTGGTAACTGTATAAGTCCGCGCCAGTACTTGCATCCGCACTGTCTTACCGTCTTTGATACCCGGTCGGATAACCTTGCCACATTTTTCGAGTAGATTCTTCCACGACGATTCAGTGCTTTCAGTCGCAATCGTTCGTGCAATTTCGTGATCTGCACTTGCCAATCGAATCCATGTGACCCCTTGATGCTGGGCATTCATCACCTGTAAGGTCTTAAGCACGTCAAATGAGAGCAATGCATCAATCGAGTAAGCACTGAATTTTTCTATGAGTTCTGACTCTAGGGCAACTTGTCCAGCCTGTCCCATCAAGAAATCGGTCACAGCTTGTCGAACTGGTGCAAGTTTCTCCTGTGCGGCAATCTGCCTCATGGAACGGTTGCTTAATCGTAATGGGTCGTAAACCAACCCTTCAAACAGCGCTAAATCATTATTCTCTAGCAATGTGTTGAGCGTAATGTCGTCATTGGCTCCAATGCAAAGATCATTTTTGCGTATGTAACCATTTGTTGGTGCCAATACCTCAAACATGCGCCGTGCCACGCCATCAAATTGCTCAATGCGTTTTTGTCGTTCGGCAGTACGCTCCCCAATAGGCGCCTCCGTGAATTCCCCCGCCTTTATTTCAGGGAAATATGGTTTCGCCCATTTGCGCCTTTCATGCATTTCATCGCGGGTTAAACGGGTATTGTCATACCACCAATCACCGTCACGTCCCACCTTATCGTTGATAAGTGTTGCCAGCATATCTCGGTGAAGTGCGACTCTCTGGCACAGCATATCGTACCGGATAAATCCTTCCGGTACGCGCGATAAAATACTCTCAATGATCTCTGGCGAAGGTTCAAGTTTAGGCATTAGTTATTGCACTGTTGATTTTTCAGATTGGACGGGAGTAAAGCTTTGGGCTGGAAACTGCAGTGTGGCAAAATAGTCATCTAGGGTTTCGGCTCTGCGGATACGGTCTACACGACCATTCTCGCGCAATAGTAATTCTTGTGGACGTAACCTGCCGTTATAGTTAAACCCCATGGCATGACCGTGTGCGCCAGTGTCCTGAATGATGAGCAGGTCCCCATCTTCAATCTGCGGTAATGATCGTTGAACCGCAAACTTATCGTTATTTTCGCATAAAGCGCCTACAACATCAACTATTGCTTGCGTTTGTGATGTTTCTTTTCCATAAATATCAATGTGGTGATATGCGCCATACATCCCCGGTCGCATTAGGGCTGACATGGATGCATCAACGCCAATATAGTGCCGATATGTATCCTTGTGATTGATTGCTTTTGTAACCAATACTCCATGTGGTCCTGTGATATAACGCCCGCTCTCCATGTGCAAATCGGGTTTATATCCGTTTCTGTCATTGAAATCATTGAGCACACTGGCGACTTCATTTCCCATCGACTCAATTTCAAGCGCCAGGTCATCTGGTCGGTAAGGGATACCAAGACCGCCGCCAATGTTGATGAAATCAAACACGATGCCAAGTGATTTATGCGCTGTCTCAATTAGACTGAGCAGCATTTTAACCGTATCTATCATATAGTGATAATTGCGTTCATTGGATACCAACATGGTGTGCAATCCGAAGCGTTTGATTCCCATCCCTTTGGCGCGTTTATACGCCTCGATAAACTGGTTGTGACTGATGCCGTATTTGGCTTCGATCGGATTACCAATAATAGCATTGCCTGTTCGTTGCGCCCCCGGATTGTAGCGAAAACATATGCGCTCGGGTACATGAGGCAATTTTTCCAGGAAAGAAATATCGTCTAGGTTCAGTATGCAACCACCGTCAGCCAATGCTGCCTCAAAATCCGCTTGACTGGTATTGTTCGAGGTAAACATGATATCATCGCCACACGCCCCTACCTGCCGACTAAGGACAAGTTCGGCTATGGAACTGCAATCGAATCCAAACCTCATATCATGGATAATATTAAGAATATGCGGGTTGGGTAAAGCCTTGACCGCAAAATATTCTTGAAAACCTTTTGTTTTAGCGAAAGCCGATCTAAGCCTTTTGCCGGTTTCGCGTATTCCAATCTCATCATAGATATGAAACGGCGTGCCAAAATAGGCGGCAATGTCCGGCAGTATCGGATACAAACGCTCTTTAAATGACTGTGACATTGGCATGAAGCGCACCTAATATTTAAGCAGTGATCCAATTATAGTTTGGAAGTACTTATCCTGCTTCACCGCACCATTTCCATTGCCCATCCTCTTGGATTACATTATATTTTGTGAGCGGGAAGCTAGTATTTTCGCCATTATATTCCGCCACAATTGCTCCACTACATGTCACCGTATTAGCGTTTGCATCTTTTTTGCAGACCGCGTTATCCAGATGTGCTTTTATACCGCTGAATGATTGGGTTTCACGGTCAAGGTTGGCTTCTTGCGACGCGCACAGTAGACCTTGTAACGTATCTTTCTTACCGTCAATCTTAGCTTGCATGTACTGAAGCACAACATTCGCTGCCGCATCGTCACTGTTTGTTGTTCCTGTTCCCCCACCACACCCTGTGAGGATTAACCCTGTTATAACGATGATAGCAATACAAAGTCGCTTCACTTTTGAACCTCAATTCCTAGTTTATGTCGGATGTCATCAAGCGTACATATCGCAAGTAAATTGTGGAGGCTCACCCCATAAAATGCCTCATACCCGGTATCGTATTTCAAATAATCCAGTCCGCTAACCTTGAGATGCACTTTGTCTTGGTCGAGACCATATTCTGGTAACACGCGTGCCGCTGCCCATAGGTTAATCAACGGCAATTGATACTCTTGCGCCAACGCTACCAATTGTAAATTAAAGTTAATCGATTGCCAGAAGAATTCCTCTTCCGGATGTGTGCTAAAGGTTGAAATCACAGGAATAACACCGTGTTTCAGGCTGTCCTCGATAATTTGTCGCATTTGTCCGGCGTATTTATCTTCTGTCATACTGCGGACGTCATTTGGCCCAAACATAATGAATGCCACACTGGGTTTCTTGATTCTGTACTCGCAATCAAGCGGGGTTTCTGCGGGGTTACATTTTGTCTTGTCCGCCCAAAATGGATCGACGATTCCGTAAGTACTCATTCCCAGACGGGCGGCTACACTGTCAGTGGCTATCGACGCCCCATAGTATTTTATTGTATCGGTCAAATAATCATAGGGTCCCATCGCTCTACGGCTGTTGCTCATTGGTATCAGGTATTGAACATTAGCGACCAAACTGTCGCCAACTTTGGTAATCACATTGCTGACATTCCCCAATTGTTGGCCCTGTTGATAGACCTTGACCATCGTGTCGCTTATAACTGGAATAATCGGAATGCTGTACAAACGCGCCATCGATTTGCTGTTAACAGTTGTAATGTCGGCATCCACTAAGGTCGTGTTGATCGGGAGCTCACCGAAGTGCAAGCTGTCATCACGGTTCAGAAACCCTGAAATGACCCACCCCTCTTGTACGACACTGCCGTCGTCTGTTTTGCGGATAAAATGCACCCAGATACCTGTATGGTTTCGCTCCGTAATAGTAATGGGCAATCCCGGATTCAGCTTGCCCAATTGCTGATACGTATCACCGGGACCAGCATATACAACCACAACCTGAAATGCTGTCGTTTGAGGCAAAGCTGCGGGAGCCTGTAACGGGCGCGATATAACTGCAGCGAGAAAAACCACTGCATAATAGAAAAGCCATTTCATAGAGAAAAGTACTTTCATCACTTTAACGATGGACAATCCCCAATTAGCCGTTAATGACTATTGAGATTGACGCTCGGCGAGCCATTTATCACGGTTCTTACTACGAGCAATTTTGCCGCTAGAAGTCTTGATAAGCCAGCCTTTATCCACCAGCGTGACGAAGTTTAGGGTAATATCGCTTTGTCGTCCTACCTGTTGCCGGATAGTTTGGGTGAGGTGTTTCAGCGTTGCCGCATCATTTACATCTGCTTCAGCCACAACCGCAATCAGCTCAGTGCCTTCACGTTCATCGGGCACACCAAACGCTACTGCTCGCCCGGGATGTACCCCTGCAACCGAACTGACGATTGCCTCAATATCCTGCGGATATACATTCTTACCCGCGTTAATAATCAAATCTTTACTTCGTCCAACGATGTAGACTTCTCCGTCTGCAACATATCCCTTATCGCCGGTGCGATACCAACCTTCCGCATCAAACGGTTGTAGATCCTCGCGTTTATAATAGTCTGTCAGCATACAATTGCTTCTAACTAATAGTTCTCCTACCTGGCGTTCTGGCAGCAAATCGCCTTGATCATTGATCACTTTTACCGAGGTACCGTTGATTGGTTTGCCACAAGAAACAATCTTTTCGGATTTTTCTTCATCGGTATTCACTACAGCCTTTAACTCATGTTGCAGCAGCAATCGGTTTACACTGTCTATGTTGGGCGCTTCTCCCACAGGCGTTTGGGTCACTGCAAACGTATTTTCAGCCATCGCATAACTGACGCTGAGTTGCTGCACCCTAATTCGGTTGACCGCGAACCGCTCTGCAAATAGGGCATGACTGTCATATCGAACTGGCTCAGAACAATTAATAAACGCTCGTATGCTTGATAGATCGATGCCTTCGCTATCACGTTGCCTTACCGTCCTAGCAAGATGGTTATAAGCAAAGTTGGGCAACCAGCATAGGGTTGCTTTGTAATCGTGAATCGCCTTAAGCAGCATTGCTGGGTGCCGCACCCAGTCGAACGGTGACATGAGCACGAGCGGTACACCTTGTACCAGAGGCTGAATAAATCCTGCGATTAAACCCATGTCATGATACAACGGCAGCCAACTAGCAATGATGTCATTCTCATTCAATTCGAGCGCATCCCTATAACTTGCAAGCTGATTTAATACCGCCGCGTGAGAAAGTGCTACTCCTTTCTGAATGCCGGTCGTCCCACTTGAATGCTGTAAAAATGCGGTTGTAAAAACAGGACACTGTTCTATTGAAAGTTGTGTGTCGCCTAAGATATGGTGTTCGCGAAGCATCTGCGATCCAATTACTGGACATCCAACTCGGTTTGCAAGCGTTGGGGCAAAGCCATCGGTCGTCAAAATAACTTTTGCTGATGACCGCTGTACCAGTTCGCTCATATCCCGCATGTAAATTTCAGGATCAAGCTTCTCGGTTAACGTTGGGAACATCGACGGAATCGCCCCCAACATCATTGCGCCCCAAAATGCATAGATGCTTTCCAGATTTTGTGTATGGGCGATGATGACCAAATCACCATGACCGATACCGAGGCGTTTTAATATCGTCGCATATTGCAGTGCTGTTTTGCGAAATAACAGTCTGCTAACATTAATGGGTTCAGCTTCAGTGGACACGTAGATAATAGCAGGAATGTCACTGTCAGTCTCGCGCAAAACAGCCGCGTCGAGCAATGTGGTGTACGTATTGCGAGTTGTCAGACTTAGCATAGAAGTTACTTGATATCGCGCATAATTCGGGCAACCATTTGCGTGAGGCTATCCATTTTGGTAACAGTCAAATCGGGGTCAGGTATATAAACGTTAAATTCTTGTTCAGCAAAAACGCCAATTTGTGCCAATGAGAATGAATCAATCATGCCGCCCGTAATAATGCCCTCATCGTCTGCTAGATCATACTTTGTATCGCGGATAAGGTCTTTCAGAATAAATGCACGCAGCTTGTCGTGTACGTTTTTTTCATCCATGATCTTCCTTTATGTAGTCATTGCTTGGGCTGCAAATAGTCACTGATTGCTCTACCGACCAACACACTGAACTGTTGCGATCCTTGAGGATTCAGATGAACTGGACTATCCGTAAAATCCTCGGATGTTATCCTATCCCACAAATCGACGTAGTTCCAGTTTTCACGCTGTGCCGTTTGTGCCAATAAATCACGATAGTGATCATACGCCCATTTCGGATACCAGAAATTGTAGCGGATGTCACTATTTAGTCCATCCGCTACAAAAATCGGTTCATTAATGAGTATCATAGGAATATTATTCGCCAATTTATGCCCCGCGCTGAGAACATCAATAGCGATATCATCTATTTGGAATGATTTGTCCGGCGTAAACCCTTGCCATGTAACATTAGCTTCCAGATCATTACTACGTGGTTTATACGCTCCATTAACCTGATCAATTCCCGTTGCCGCCCAATCAATGCCATAAAGTTGTAAACGCCACCAATCGGCTAGCGGTCGCCGCTGCCCTATAATCGTTCGCCCCCAAAAATCGGCATCCACGAACCGTGAATCATGTGGATCGAGATGCAAACCAAAATGGCTGATCAAATTGCGGATTCGAGTCGCGTTATTTTGAGCTAAGGGCGCGTCAAGTTGTTTGGGGTAGGGCATCGCTTCTAAGGTTACAGGCCACACGATGAGATCAGGTTGGTAATTGAGCGCATATTCCAATAGCATTAGATCTTTAGTGATCGACATAATCGGATGTCCGATGTTGTACGCGACCAGCGTTTTGTCATCGATTTTGACCTTTGCCTTATTTAGATTTCCGGTCAATGTATCTCGATTATCGAGCAATATACCCCATACAGATGAGTCGCCTATAACAAGCACTCGATACTCATCCCTGCGTTTGGGCTGTGAAACCTTGTGCGAGCTGAACATTGCTTCAAGGCTATTGACCCCCAGATTATAAGACTCATTACTTTCCCAGTAAGGTAATCGATCACGTCCCGGCACAAGCCAGTTATAAATCGAAAGCCGCCCAAGTAAAGGTAATGGGTCACTAAGGGCAAAAAGTACATTGATAGCTGCAAATAAAACCAGCGCCTTAATTAATACACGAGCCATAAATCGCCACGAATAGCTATATCCTGTGAGCCAATGCCAGCCATTCATCGAGATAATCCCATCAAACCACTGAAAACGTGTGTAGCCGAACTTATATCAGGCATCGCGAACCATATCCAACCCAAAAGGACAAAGTGAAATGTTACTATTACCCCAACACCATACCATAAGCGCTGTTGGAAAGGTCGTTGCTTCAAACCACGATACCAACTGCGTGTCCTATCACTCCACAGCTTGTGTAAAAATAATCCGAAACCGTGCCATAATCCCCATACTACAAATGGGAGCGTCACGCCGTGCCACAGCCCAATGACCACCATAGTTGAAAGCGTACAAATAAGGATTATGAAGGTGTTGGATGGTTTATTTTTGCGTCGTAAAAGCATACGTGATAGCGGCGAATACACGTATGAGCGTACCCAATTACTTAACGTCATATGCCAGCTTTGCCAGAATGTTGTGATATTGTTTTTTAAATAGGGCTGATCAAAATTTTCCGGCAGTTGAATTCCAAATAACATACCGATCCCTATCGCAATATCACTGTAGCCGCTGAAATCAAAGTACAAACGGATTCCATAACCGTAGAGTAATACCCATAGCGCAGCTGCCGAATTCGCCTGTGTAAAATTCGTGGAGCCTAAGCTGAAATAAGCCAGCCCGTCGGCAATAACGAACTTTTTGAATAGCCCTACACCAATTCTGGTCAAAGCGATTGATGTCCGATTTGCGTCACGCTCAATCGTTACAGTTAATGCTTGGTAATCAGCCGCAAAACGCTCAGCTCGATCAATCGGTCCAGCCGCATAAGCTGGGAAGAAGATCACATAAGTGAGGTACTCACGCAGCTCGAGTTCAGGTAGCAGTCCATTTTGTCTATCGCGGAGTGTGTGAATGAGTCGAAAAGCTACGTAGGAAAAGCCGAGCCACTGAATATCAACTGGGGTAGCGAGATTTAGATCTTGCCCTGTTTGTGTGCGTAAAAATCGCCCCAATGCAGTCGTTAATGGCTCTGTTTTCAATATAAGGAACAAGCCAACGATGAATACAATCGTGATGCAAATGAGGATGTTGTTGGGTGAATGATTTCGTAAAGCAAATATGACGCCAAACAACACCAGTAATCCGAGTGCTACGTGCCACGTTTCCGGAGGACGTGAAGTTAGTTCAAACGGTAATTCGACATATCGGCTAATCGTTAAGAGGAGCGCAATTGCTACGACTACAATCAGTGTGATCCAATCCTCGCGATTCAATCTCGGATGGTCAGCATTTGCAGGTCGTGTAATGACCCAACATATAATACTGATTCCCAGTGTTACTGTTGGCAAACTATAGTCAAGCCAGCGAATATTAAGTGTGGGTTGCAGCCAGTAAATGGCAATGACACTGCCAACTAGCAGCGTCCATTTACGCCATCGTGGGGGGAGTATCAGCAGATAAATGAGGCCAGCTATGACAAAGGCTGCAATTTGACCGAGTTCCACGCCTCAAAATCCCTGATAAATCCACTGTGGTGTTGACTCTGTTGTGACAATAATCAGCAAAATGACTATGACGCATAAGCCCAATGCAAATAGGTTCTCACGCGTGAAAATGTGACGCAGCATAAAAAACTCTAAACCATTTTCGTTTTAGGCTGCTGCATAGCAGCAGGAATAAGCTGGTTTCTGGTTGCTTGTGATAGCGAGAAAAATCTGCTTTTAAAAACGCTAGAATTATCCCGCAGGATTTTCGAGTCGGAAACCGTGTCCGCGTACTGTAACGATATACTGGCCTTCAGGATCGACCTCGGCTAGCCTATCACGCAAACGTCGGATGAGCGCGTCAATCGCCTGTTCACTTACACCTTCGCCCATGGCTTCCGGCCACACTGTTTCGATCACATGATCGCGTGTGCAAATGCGTCCCGCATTCACAAATAGCAGCTCAAGCAAACGATATTGGGGTAGGCTGAGTGGCGGATTGAGTTCCACTCCGCGCACGAAAACACGTCGCGCTTCTGGATCAAGTCGCAGCTTTCCTGTAATAAATGCGGGTGGTTCACTCGCTAGTGGACTGGTAGCATCCGAGTCAATAAACTTCAAACGAACCGCCAGTGCGACATGAATTTCGTCACCATCATGCAGTTCGCGGGTACCCTTCAATTGCAGGCCATTTACCCAGGTACCATTCTTACTATCTAGATCTTGAATAAAATACGTATCACCCTGTTTATAAATGCGGATATGCTGGCGCGAGACTTGTCGGTCTGGCAGCGTCAAATCACACTCTTCATCACGCCCAAGGATGACATCATCTTTTTCAACAGGCCAGTGCCGTATGGGCTGGTTTTCATCCTGAATAATGAGGATTGGCTGGTCTGTATCAATTCTCGACATGAAACGTTAACTCCTCAAGAAATGGATGGCGCACATACAACTACTAAACATGATAATAGCATAACGATTTAGCCGCTAGCTGCAGGAATAGTCACCGGATCAGATTCGACGATGCCAACCCATAATCCCTGATCTGAATAAACAGCCTGTGTGTCACCTGTAGTCACCTGTGCAACACCGGGCGACGTATTGCGGTAATAGGCTTTAAAGGTATTAATGCCTTGGGTCAATCCAAGCGATGCGATTTGCTGAAAAGTCCAGGCTGTATGATGTATGCAGCTTTGGCGAGGTCCCAGCAAACGGATGTCTGCCTCGGGGACTGATCCACCTTGATTTTGTCCGCGCGGGATAACACTGTTTGAGTTCGGAATTAATCCCAGGCCACTTGTAACACCGTCATCTCCGTAACGCACTTGAGCAGGATTATAGTAAATGGCGACAGTGCCAAGCGAGTTGTTGGTAATGACAATACTCACAGTGAGTGTTTGTCCAGGTTGCGTCGGCAATGCACTTGTCCGCACTTTTAGACTAATCGGATTAACAGCTTCGCGCCCGATCAGCGATTGATGTTGTGCGCGTTCTGAACCTGTTCGCAGCCACGCGCACATGATGCTTTCGTCTGCGCCGGGGATGAGTGATGGTAGCAGATTAGGGAGCATACCAGGACCAGCAAAAATCGCCAGCAAAACTAGTAAGAATATGCCCACCAGCGCATTTGGATTACCTGCACGACGGAAATAACGCATTTTCAGCCGGATTCCTCTAGCCAATTATCAACAATCTTGAAAACTAATTCAAAATTGTGGGTACTTATATTGTGCCACAAAATTCCTTGATCGTGACCCCTGAACCATGTATATTGCCGTCGGATAAAATCATGTGTATTGTTCTTGGTACGTGTAATTGCTTCTTCTAGTGGTAAATCATCTAGCAAGTGGGATGTTAATTCTGCGTAACCTAATCCGCTCATAGAGGGCAATTTCCGGTTGTAGCCAGCATTTAATAGGCATTTGACCTCTTTCAAAAAACCATCTGTCATCATCATATCCACACGTTTGTCCGCTTGCTGATAAAGTTGATCGCGCTCAAGTGTCAGTCCAATATGCAGCATAGCATAATCGGGAAGTTGTTTGCGCTGGAGTTCACTTATAGGTTGACCTGCAATGATGCAAACTTCTAGCGCACGAATAACACGCCGCACATTTCGATAATCAATTTTTGATGCCGCAGTCGAATCAAGTGCCTCTAGGCGTTTATGTAAAACTGCCGCGCCCTCTCGTTCAGCATATGCTTCGAGTTCAGCCCGTAAAACTTCATTTGGCGCGACTTTGGGAATAGACCAGCCCTCAACCAAAGCGGTGATATATTGACCTGTTCCGCCTACTAACAAGGGTACTAACCCCTTAGCATGAATGCTATCAATAGCCGCTCCTGCTAATTTCTGATAATCTGCCAGTGACAAATTTTCGTCTGGATTAACCACATCAATTAGATGGTGTCGAACGGCTGTCTGTTGCTCTGCCGTCGGTTTTGCCGTCCCAATATCCATATATCGATAAATCTGCCGGCTGTCAGCACTGATGATTTCACCGTGAATACGCTTAGCAACTTCAATCGCTAAGCCGGTTTTACCGACTGCTGTCGGCCCAAGGATGATAACCAGCGGTTTACCAGTCAAGAGCATCCTCAACGTGTTCAATAATGGCATCGCCTGAACGTGGAATGGCTACGCCAATCACATCGATACGCCAAATCATGTTATCTAGATTGTGAGCGTCGATATAGTCGTTTGCTAACGCTGCTAACTTTATTTGTTTACGTTTATTGACACTTTCAAACGATGCTTCAGTATTTTCCGCGTGCCGGGAACGAACCTCTACGAAAATGATGGCATTGTCTTTTTTTGCGATAATGTCAATTTCACCATGAGAACAGCGCCAATTGGTAGTAATAATCTCATATCCTGCTGCCTGCAAATACTTCATAGCAAGTTGTTCACCGTATCGTCCAAAAGGTTGGGTGGGCTTAGAAGATTTCATCGTGTTAGTTACAAAAAGTGGTTTTGCTAAAATAAAATCATGTGAATTTATGTTGGAAATCACATCTATAGTGTAACACAGCCTATGTAACAAAAATCCCCACGGTCTAACAAAACTGTGGGGATTCTCTTCATACAATTTGGTTTGCCAATCGGGCGAAATTAATCCGCGCCGCTCTTGGCAACAGCCTCCACCATAGTCTGTGTTTCCGGATCAGTCCGCTTGCTCCGCGAAATCGCCCAAAGGATGACACCCAGTAACACAAACATGACGATAATGATCACTGGACGACTTGATTCATATCCCGGTGCAGCAGCGGTCACCACCAGTGGCGCGACCAGTAACGCCACAAGGTTAACCACCTTAATCATCGGGTTCAAGGCTGGACCTGCTGTATCTTTGAATGGATCGCCAACAGTGTCACCGACCACCGCAGCTTTATGTGGGTCAGATCGTTTGCCACCGTAGTGACCTTCTTCAATATACTTCTTGGCATTGTCCCACGCGCCACCCGCGTTACTCATGAACACAGCCATCAATTGCCCAGCAAGGATGATACCGGCCAAGAACCCACCTAATGCCGCTGCTCCCAACAGGAAACCGACGATAATCGGCGTCAGAACCGCGATGATACCAATCGGCGTCAATTCACGTTGTGCCGCCTTAGTAGAAACCGCCACGCATTCGGCATAGTCGGGTGTCTTTGTACCTTCCATAATGCCCGGAATACGGAGTTGCCGCCGTACAACACCGATCATTTGGAATGCAGCACGGTTGACAGAACGGATCAGCAAACTGCTGAACAGGAAGATCAATCCGCCGCCAATCAAGAAGCCGATAAACACAATTGGTTGGGCAATGTTAATACCCGTACCAAATAGTGTCCGATTGAGTGGAACGCCAAGACCAAGCTGCACCACCCGTGTATCGGTCAGGAACGAACCGAACAGTGATACCGCTGCGATAACGGCTGAACCGATAGCTACACCCTTGGTGATAGCCTTGGTTGTATTACCTACTGCGTCTAATTGGTTGAGAATTTCGCCACCTGGGCCGCTGCTTTCGCCAGCCAGCTCTGCAACGCCTTGAGCGTTATCAGAGATTGGGCCGAAGGCATCCATCGCCACATTGTTACCGGTCAGGGTCAACATGCCGATACCCGTCATAGCCACACCGTATAACACTGCGGTAAATGTATCAACAACCTGTGCGCCGTTGGCATTGGTTATCGGGAACAGTCCGAAAACAATAACGCTTGCGAGGATGCTGCCCGCGATTACGATTACTGCCCACACGCTGCTTTCCATACCACTTGCTAAGCCGCTGAGGATGGTTGTAGCAGGGCCGGTCTGTGTGTTACGTGCAATGTCTTGTACAGGGCCATGTTCCGTGTCGGTGAAGTAAGCCGTCACCTTGTCGATGACGATTGCCAGTACGACACCGATCAGTACCGCCGCAAGAGGTTGCCAGATAACGTTCCCGCTATTGATATTCGGATCCCGCATGTAGATCAAGGTGAACAATCCGAACAACACTGCGCTCAACGCTGCCGCCACATAAAAACCGCGTGTGATAACATGCAGAGCGTCTTTATCACCTGTGGACTTAACCAAATTGGTGCTGATAATCGACGATAATACGCCGATACCGCGTACGACCAATGGGAAAATAATCCAGATGGGGCTGCGTGTAACGGTCGAAAGTGCCAGACCGAGGATCAGGCCGGAAACAATCGTCACTTCGTAGCTTTCGAAAATATCGGCTGCCATACCCGCGCAGTCACCGACATTATCTCCAACCAGATCAGCGATGACCGCCGCATTACGTGGATCGTCTTCTGGTAAGTCAGCTTCTACTTTACCAACGAGGTCAGCACCAACATCTGCCGCCTTCGTAAAGATACCGCCACCCACGCGCATAAACAGTGCCAGTAACGTACCACCGAAACCGAAGCCCAGTAGTGCATCTGGCGACGCGATGCCGAAGATAATAAAGATAATCGTACCGCCGAATAGCCCTAAGCCGTCCGTTAGCATTCCGGTGATTGTTCCTGAACGGTACGCGATACGGACTGCGTCAGCGTAACCGCGTTTGGGATCAACGGCTGCTGCTGCCACGCGTACGTTACCTTGTACCGCCATATTCATACCGACGAAGCCTACTGCTGCCGAGAAGACCGCACCCATGAGGAACGCGCCAGCGCGACCTAGTGCGATGCTCAGGCGTGCTGTTGTACAGGTGGCAGTACCCTGTTGCACAATTTGGGCTTCTTCTTGGTAGACCACTGCATTTTCCTGAAGCAGTGTCAATTCAGTGGCAGCAATGTCAGGGTTAGCTGCCGCAATATCGCTTTTGATTTTTGCGACATTTCCAGTGACGCTTGCTCGCGCTGCTTGGGCAATGTCAGGACAAAAATGTTCAATTGCATAGGGCGTTGGATTGACCACATACACACTAAAAAATAACACAAAAACCAATATCAGAACCAGCGCCGCGATGATGCGAAGCTGTGAACTCAAGTAAGCATTTGCGCCAGTGCGGATGAACCCCCACACTTCTTGCATTTTCTGGGAACCCTTACCTTCGGCGAGGATTTGGCGAGCCAGTAAACCCGCGTATATTAACCCTGCGACGGCAATGCCCAGAACGATAATGATGAGTATATTTTCCGTAGAATTCAATTCACGCATGTTTCAAATTACTCCGTCAACATAACATATAATTAATGGGCTCTGAATTTAGTCATTGTTGTAGTACAGCGATATGATTTCCCCCAACTTGCTAACATAAAAGATAGTCGGAGTTTATCGTACTTGTGGAGCGTATGTCAAAATTGGAGATTTACGGGAAACAATAGGGTAAAATTTCACTTTGGGAACGCAATTTATTGTGGATTGTAGTATACCTATAATCTGGGTACTAACTTCTGCTTGCTTCACATACGCGAGGATCTACTCATGCCAAAAATTAAGGTTAATGGGGTGGAATTATATTATGAGGACACAGGCGGAATCGGCAAAGAAGTCATTGTCTTTTCACATGGTTTATTGTTGAATTGCAGAATGTTTGATGCCCAGGTTGCTGCCTTGAGTAGTCGGTTTCGTTGTATTACTTATGATCATCGTGGACAAGGGCAGAGTGAGGCAACGCCCTCCGGCTATGACATGGAAACGGTCTATGAGGATGCCGCCCAATTGCTTCGTGCGTTGGATGCGGTACCATGTCACTTTGTTGGTGTGTCGATGGGCGGTTTTGTGGGGATTCGCATTGCTGCCCGGCAGCCTAAGCTTCTACAATCACTGACGTTAATCGAAACATCAGCCGATCGCGAACCTGAACAAAACATACCCCGTTACAAACTCTTAAATCAGGTCTTTCGCTGGTTCGGTCCACGATGGGTTATAGGGCCTACACTGAATACGCTTTTTGGTCAAAAGTTTTTGAACGATTCTACTCGTGTTGCTCAGCGCGAGGAAATGAAACGTCAAATATCGTCGCTCAATCGCATCAGTACACCGCGCGCTGTCTTAGGGGTAATTAATCGCCATAGCGTATATGAAGAGTTGAGTAATATTCATCTACCGACCTTAATCATGGTCGGGGATGAAGATATCGCTACCATCACCGAAAAATCGAAGCGAATTGCTTCGAAAATTCCCGGTTCTAAGCTAGCCGTAATTCCCGGTGCAGGTCATTCGTCTCCTATCGAAGAACCTGAAATGGTCAATAAACTGCTTGAACTCTTCTTAAATAACGTAAAAGCCATTTGAATATTCGGATTGCAACATTCTCTATATCACATTATCTCTCACGGGATGTTGTTTTGCTCCCTCTTTCTTCATGCAATGGGGAAAGAGGGTTGGGGAGATAGGGGAGCATTGGCATTATTCAAATGGCTTCTTAAGGAATTAATCGCATAAAAATAAAAACGCCCTGAATGAGGGCGTTTATAATAATTGCAGTCTGTATAAAACTAGCCGCGTTTCAGAACCTTGCGGAATTTGTATCCATAGACAATCATTCCACGCGCGCCTTCAGTCGTGAGTTTGCGCGTTACCATCTCCACTTTGTCACCAATCGATACCGGTTCATCAACATCTGTGATTTGCGCGGTAATAATCGGGCCTTCATCCAGTTTCACGAGCGCCAACATATAAGGCGCTTGTTCATCAAAACCTTCTGGGGTTTCCTGCAATGTTGTAAAGCTGTAGACTTCGCCAGTACCGGCGAACGTGTACTGCTCACGTTGAACTTCTACCTCTTTGCGAGTTGTCATTCAGAGTGTCCTAGCTAGCAGCCTTCAGCATTTTCTTTGGGCTATCGACCTGTGCTTTTTGTACGGGTTCAGAAACTGTGATCGGGGCAGGGCGATTTTGCAGGCTTGTTTCCCCATTTTCGTAGCGCACACCTTGTAACCGATAGCGTTGTGCGTTTAAGCGCCAGTGTCTAGAAATTTGCATGATCATCTCGCTCCTCAAAGTCATCGACTGATATTGTGCATTTTTGCACGAGATTGCTCGAATACTACATTGATGTACCTATCAAAACCTATCAAATCCTTTGTGATAGCTATCACAAGCCTGATTTTTTACCCTTTTCACGGGAAAAAATTGCCTATCCTAAATTTGTAAAATATGCGCTATGGCCGTACTTCCCAATCCACCCAAATTTTGGATCAGCGCAGTTTTTGCGTCAGCAACTTGGTTTGCATTGGCTTTACCTCGAAGTTGCAAACAGGCTTCGACTGCCTGATATATTCCAGTTGCGCCAACTGGATTACCACGCGCTTTCAACCCGCCAAATGTACTAATAGGCAGTGATCCTTTTAGCCCAATGAAGTTGCTCTGTGCTAATTTCCAACCTTCACCACGTGCAGCAAATCCGGTTGCTTCTAAAGTCAGCGTACTCAGTATGGTGTAGGCGTCGTGCAGTTCAAATAGATCGACTTCTTTTGCAGTGATCCCTGCACGGGCATATGCTTTGTGGGCGGATATATTCGCTGCCTTTAGATAAAGCAAATCACTTCGGTCGTGAAGTGTGAGTGTGTCGGTTGCCGCAGCACTACCCGTAATTCGCACGGGTTGTGGAACCATGTCTACAGCCCGATTAGCACTGGTGATAATAACTGCTGCCGCGCCATCCGCATCTGGTGCATTATCAAACAAACTTACAGGATCAGCAATCATCGGCGCTTTTGCAAATCGACCCGGCTTAATGCTGTTCTTGAACATCGCATAGTCATTCAACCCACCATTAGCATGTGCGTTAATGCTAAACCCCTCGAATGCACTGAGATCAACATCATATTCATACATGTACCGTCGCATCAGCAGCGCTGCTAATGCCGTCAGTGTTGCACCATGCGCCGACTCGTAATCAGCATCCAAACTCACATTTCTCGCCTGCACACGCGCATTCGCCAGCATATCAGTCGATTTTTCAACACCGACTACTGCCGCCGTTTCTATAGCGCCAGACGCTACTGCTAAATAGGCAGTACGCAATGCCGCTGCACCGGACGCTTCCGCTGCTTCGGTTGTGTAAGCTTCAACATTGCTTAATCCTGCATAATCGGCAATCAACGCCCCTAGCTGCGTTTGGCTGCTGACCGTTCCGCCGTATGCGTTGCCCACATATAGGGCATCAATTTGTTCGATTCCTGCATCTTCTAACGATAATTGAATCGCTTCTGCCGCTAACATTCTTAAACTGCTGTCCCAATGCTCGCCCACTGGGATTTGCCCGATACCGATAATCGCCACGTCACGCATTATGTCGCCTTAGTCTTTCAGCTTGCCGCGATACCGGCAGTAGGTTGCGTAGTCAATTTGAGTACGGCGTTTGATGTAATCCTGTGTAGACGGAGCGCGATTCTTGACTGTCTCAATATGATCTGTGACCGTCAAATCAAACGCATCCGAACCCGCGCCACTGCCGTAGCTCACCATAAGAATTCGATCACCAGCTTTTGCCATATCTAACGTGGCAGTTAGACCCAGCATACAAGAACCCGAATAGACGTTACCGACCATCCCCGCCAATAGGCCATAGCGGATTTGCTCATCATTAAAGCCTAGCATTTCTGCCACACGACTGGGAAATTTGACGTTAGGCTGATGGAAAACGGCGTATGTATAGTCGCTGGCTTTTGTTTCCATCATGTCCATGAGCGCTTGTGCCGCTGACGTCACGTGGTTGAAGTATGCAGGCTCACCGGTAAATCGGTCGCCGTGACTCGGATAATGTTCGCCCGAACGTCGCCAGAAGTCAGGTGTATCGGTCACAAAACTATAGCTGCCCTGGTAAACCGCACAAGATTCTTCGGCTGGTCCCAGCAAAAATGCCGCGCCACCGGATGCCGCCGTATATTCCAAAGCGTCACCTGGACGACCTTGCGCCGTATCCATGCCGATACTAAGAGTATAAGCGACCATGCCGCTGCCGATCATGCCGATCGAAGCTTGCACCGCTTCTGTACCTGCTTTACACGCGAACTCCCAATCGGCTGCTTGGATATTGGCTGATGCCCCAATACTTTCTGCTACGATTGTGCTGGTAGGCTTTACTGCATAAGGGTGACTTTCACTCCCGACCCACACAGCGCGGATAAGTTGTGGATCAATTGCAGCCCGTGCTATTGCGTTTCGCGCAGCCTCAATGGACATAGTAGTGACATCTTCATCCAATCCTGCTACTGCTTTTTCTGTAATCGGGCTGCCGCCTAATCCGTTCGTCCATATACGAGCTACTTCTGTTCCCGGTAAGCGGTAGCGGGGAACGTACGCGCCATAACCCACAATACCAACTTTGCGGTCAGGATGCATAATATGTGAGGGGGTAATATTCATGTCGTTTGCTGTCATTGGTTTGTCCTATTGCTTGTCGGTGTTGTGCCAATATTAGTGAATGTCGGGTGCGATAAATTGCTCAAATGGGCGTTCTAAAATCGCATTAGCACATATCCTCAACACTTAGCTTAATACCATACTGAGGGTATATGTACGTAATAAATTCCCAAAAATATAAATTTCACATGAAAATCGTATAGCTAATCGGCACCTGCTGCGGGGTTATAGACAGGGGCTGACGTGAGTTCAACGACCAGGGACTTTGCCCGTTCCAGTCGGATATTGCCTTCTTTCACCATGGCTTGCACCACGCGCCCGACCATCTCGCCGCTGGCACCCGCCGCAACCGCTAATTGACGAGCGTGCATACGCATATGCCCACGTTGGATACCTTCGGTTGCTAGCGCTTTAATCGCTGCGAGATTTTGAGCTAAGCCGACGGATGCCGTAATCTCAGAAAGTTCGCGCGCGGATTGTGTTCCTAAAATCTTAAGCGCCAGCCCGGCGGCTGGATGAACTTTAGTAGCACCGCCCACTGTTCCGAGTGCCAGCGGTAGTTCAATCGACCCACGCAGGTTGCCATCCGTATCCTGCCACCACTTGCTTAGGCTCGTGTATTGCCCGTTCCGTGCTGCATAAGCGTGTGCGCCAGATTCGATTGCGCGCCAATCATTACCGGTAGCGATAACGACCGCATCAATCCCATTCATAATCCCCTTGTTATGCGTAGTGGCGCGATAGGGGTCAACTTCTGCGAAAACACCGGCCTCCACAATGGATCTTACCGCTTCTTCGCCACTCATGTGGTCAGAAGCGAGTTCCCGTGCCGGAATCATGCCTTCTGCTCGCGCTTTACGTTGGTCAGTGAGATTGCTCAAAATACGCAAATTAACGCGTCCACCAGTCAGCGCCTCAATCTCGGGTGCCAGATGTTCAACCGCTGTGTTGATCGCATTGGCCCCCATGGCATCCTGCGTATCGTATAACAGATGCACAATCAACATAGGCCCAACCGAACTGTTCATAATCGGTCGCACTTGGATGTCGCGCGCTCCTCCTCCGTGACGCACGATGCTGCCACCAACTTTATCAGCCTCGGCCATCAATTCTGCTTTGTGCGACAGGACAATTTCAGCCGCAGTCTCCACATCTTCTAAATCCAGCACTTGAATTTGCCCGATCATCACTGGCTCGTCACTCGATGTAATAAAACCGCCGCCTTCACGGAACAGGCGCGCTGCATTACTAACCGCGGCCACCACTGACGGCTCTTCGATCACCATGGGAATCAGATAGTCTTTACCGTTCACCATAAAGTTCGTGGCGATCCCGAGGGGCAGGGCATACACACCGATCGCGTTCTCGATCATGTGTTCAGCCTGTCCCGCATTGAGTCCGCTTAAACCTTGAAGCACATCTTGTTCGGCAGGGCTTAGGTTTGCCCATTCGCCGACCACTTGGCTGCGTTCGATAAGCGATCGTTTATAAAACCCGGAAATACGCGATGAACGAGTCATGAATCCAACACTTTCTTTAAAGATGATCCTTGGCAGTCTATCAGTTGCGAACTTTCAAAACCTATCAACTTAGTGAAAAACAGCACAATCCATCTGAAAAGTTGCGGACTTTAGATAGACTTTGATAGTCTTTTACACCAAAGATGCGCTTAACCTCCGCTAAGGAAACGCTATCACTCCTCACATGATAAATACGTCTAGAATGATAGAAGTACGCTCCAGGTGGTGTGGCATTTTGCCTTCTTAATTTTGTAAACCCACTTTGGCGCAGAAATCATAAAGATTATGAAATATATCGTCGCCTTGATGCTGTTAACTGGAATTGCGTTTTCAACCGGAGCGCCAACATTTGCATCAGAGATGGATAAACAGGCACAACCCACTTTACGCCGCTTGCGAGTGCCAATTCTGATGTATCACTATGTTAGTGAACTGCCACCGGGAGCGGATGATATTCGTCGTGGATTGACTGTCACGCCCGAAATCTTTAAAGCGCATATGCAGTATTTGCACGATCAAGGCTATACCACGATTTCGCTTTATGACTTGAATGATGCGCTTACCAAAGGTGTGCCACTTCCGCTTAAATCCATCATCCTCACCTTTGACGATGGCTATCGTGATGCATACACCAACGTTTTTCCGGTCTTAAAACAGTTTGGTTTTATTGGAACCTTCTTTATCATCACTTCGCGACCGGATGCCAACGATCCAGTGTATATGTCATGGCCGCAAATCGTCGAAATGTCGAATGCGGGTATGAGCATGGAACCTCACACCAAAGACCATGTCGATTTACGCCAGCGTGACCATGATTTCTTGGTCTATCAGATGAAAGGAAGTATCGAGAGTCTTGCAGCATATACAGGACGCACACCGCACATCTTTGACTATCCGGTTGGTCATTACGATGCAGCAACGCTCCACGTCGCCAAAGAGCTGGATGTTTGGATAGGTGTGTCTACCGCTAATGGGGATGCCGAAACGACCTCGAGCCGTCTACATCTTCCACGTTTACGTGTTGCGGGCAACATCAGTGTCGCAGCCTTAGCTTCAGTGCTTCGTCATGGATAGAAAACGAAAAACCCGCCGGTTACGACGGGTCAACATAGTAAACATGAAATCAGCGAAATTAATCGGGTAAAATTTTGGTGCCCATGAAGGCATCCAGCCACGTCACGCAGATCAGTACGATAGGGATATAGGTCACAATAAAGTATCCAAAACCATACTTAGCCAGAGTGATTCCGGCAGCTTCCGGTTTGACCAGTGGAAAACCGACCGTTACCAGCAGATAAGTAAGCACAAAGCCCAGCACTAAAGAAACCAACCAAACAATCAAACGCCTAACATTCAGCGATGACATAACTTTCTCCCGTTGAAGTCATTTTCCTCAATAAATTTAATTCTAACCCGCCAATAGCCACCTGTGCAAGTCTTATCCATTACTTGACACAACTTGATTTGGACATATGAAGTTTGCGAATCGTTCAAAACATTGTTAAAGTTGCAAAACTTCAACTGATAAACATATCCTACTGTCAAGTCTAGTGTTATCACATTTACATCGTACAGCAGTTCAGCTAAACTGGTAATTGTTACGGTTTTCACAAGGGGATTTTGCATGGCTGATTTATTCGACAAAATGCGCAATGATGAACTCATCAAGCGTGCTAAGGAAGCAAGCGAAATTGGGATGTACCCCTATTTCCGTGCGTTGAGCCATTCCGAAGGTGTAACAGCGACGTTTGAAGGCAAAGAAGTAGTGATGCTTGGCTCAAACAACTACTTGGGTTTGACGACCGATCAGCGCGTTAAGCAGGCCGCTATCGACGCGATTAAACATTATGGTACAAGTGTGACGGGTTCCCGTTTCCTGAACGGTACACTTGAACTACATTTGGAATTGGAACGCCGCCTTGCCAAGTTCGTTGGTATGGAAGCCGCGGTGGTTTTCTCGACTGGCTATCAAAGTAATGTCGGCGCGATTTCTGCCATTGTGGGGCAGGGTGATTACGTTATTCTGGACAAAGATGACCATGCAAGCATTGTTGACGGCGTAACCATGTCTCAAGGCGAAATGAAACGCTTCCGTCACAACAGCCTTGATAGCCTCGATACCGTCTTATCCAAATTGCCCGAAGAAGCGGGTAAGCTGGTAATCGTCGATGGTGTCTACAGTATGGGTGGCGATATTGCCCCGCTGCCGGAGTTGGTTGCCATCAGCAAGAAATATGGCGCTCGTATTATGGTTGATGACGCACATGGCCTTGGCGTAACGGGTAACGGACGCGGTACAGCCGTGCACTTTGGGCTTACCGATCAAGTTGATTTGATGATGGGCACATTCAGTAAAAGCTTTGCTTCTATTGGCGGGTTTATTGCTGGTAGTGCCGAAGTCATATATTACATTCAGCACAAAGCCCGTTCGCTCATTTTTTCTGCGGCTTTGCCAGCTCCCCAAACCGCAGCCGTATTAGCTGCTCTCGATATTATCGAATCTGAACCTGAACACGTTGAAAATCTTTGGGACAATGCGGAGTACATGCGCCACGGTTTCAAGGAAATGGGTTATAACACCGCCAGCAGTAACACACCCATTATCCCTGTAATTCTAGGCGATGATTTCCATGTTGCTCTTGCGTGGAACGCCTTAATCGAGGAGGGTGTATATACCAATCCGGTTGTACCGCCTGCTACGCCGCCTAATGGTGGCCTTTTGCGTACGAGTTACACGGCGACCCACCGCAGAGAGCATCTTGATCGTGCGTTGCGTGCTTTCAAACTTGTTGGGGAACGTTTGGATTTTATTCCGACGAAGCCGGAAGTTGTTTCTAGCAAGTAGCTATCATCGATTCTTGTATTAAGGGCACTCACAAGAGTGTCCTTTTTATTTATTTGCACGAACGAATATTGACGCCAAACAAGGTCTAGGGGTAATGTTGTCATCGCAATCAAATTGACACCAAAACGGAATCAATATTCGCGTAGTTTAAGGTTTCATTGAAGGGAATCATGGAAGAATTTATTTTTGGCACACTTGCCAACGATCAGCTTAAACTTATCAATCATCGAGCCAGACATCTTGGCTTGCAGCACGCCCATCAGGTTTCCCCTCGTGATCCTGAACTCGGTCAGCCGATCACGCTAACCCTACACGTGGGTGTCGACGCCTCGGTTGATCAAATTGTATGTTATTACACCAATAACGGTACCCAACCCGTTGGCGAAAAAGGTGTCGCGCACAGTGGGGATGTGGTTCATTTTCAACTGGAAGACGTCGTCTGGGATACGCTTTCTTGGGGTTATCAACAACGCTGGGTTGCCACTATTCCTGCACAAACCCAACAATGTTATTTGCGTTATCAAATTGGAGCATGGGCAGCGGATGGCGTAGAAACCTTTGCCGATTGGCCCAATGTCAAACATCTTGGCGAGCTTGCCGCTTCCGCATTTTTTCGCGGCGAATCGGTTTCCGGGAAGATTACCGCCGGTGATACGTCAAAACCCTATACCTTCGCCCTCTCTATAGACCAATTTAAGCCTCCGCGTTGGGCGCGTGATGCCATCATCTATCATATATTTGTGGATCGCTTTTTTCCGGGGCAGGGCAATGGCTGGTTACAAACGGATGACCTGAATGGTTTTGTCGGCGGTACACTTTGGGGGGTTGCCGAAAAATTGGATTATATTGCTGAACTGGGTGCGAATACCATTTGGCTTAGCCCAATCTTTTGTAGTGATTCGCACCACGGTTATGATGTGACCGACTATGTACGTGTTGAACCGCGTCTTGGTGGTGATGAAGCATTGCACCATGTGGTCGCGGAAGCCCATGCTCGTGGCATTCGCGTTATTCTCGATATTGCACTTAATCACATTTCCGATCAGCATCCCTATTTTGTAGATGCTCGCACTAATCCGGACAGTAGCCATCGTGATTGGTTCACCTTCGATGACTCTGAAGTCGGGTATCGTTCATTTTTTGGCGTGGCATCTATGCCACAGATGAACGTGGCAAACCCCACAGCGCGTCAGTGGCTCATTGAAATCGCTCGTTTCTGGTTGCGAGAATACGATATTGACGGTTTCCGTTTGGATGTTGCTGATGGCCCCGGCCCTGATTTCTGGTCTTACTTTTGGCCCGCTGCTAAGGCTGAAAAGGCCGATTGTTTCTGCTTTGGCGAAGTCGTTGATGCGCCCGATATGCAGCAGCACTATGTTGGTCGCCTGGATGGCTTGTTGGATTTTCATCTCTGTGATGCCTTTCGTCGTACCTTTGCACAGCATCAGTGGTCTGAAGCCGATTTTGAGCGTTTTCGCTCGCGTCACGCACAGGCTTTTCCAACCGATTTTCTAATGCCGAGCTTCATCGATAATCATGACCTAAATCGTTTCTTGTTTCAGGCCAATGGTGATAAAGATGCGTTGCGACGGGCTGCTGCCACCCAAATGAGTTTGCCTAATCCACCCGTTATCTACTACGGTACAGAAGTCGGTGTTACTCAGGCGGTAAGCGCACAAGAAGGCGGAACTCATGTTGGTCGTGTGCCCATGCTCTGGGGTGACGATCAGGATACTGAGCTTTTCGCGTATTATAAAGGGCTAATCGCACAGCGCCGCCGTTAAGAAGGGGCCTGAAAAATCCGGTAACATTAAGCGGATTGCTGCAATATCCCCTCTACCTTTTACGATGTAAGTAGATGCCATTACTTGAAATCGCGACATTCGCCTTACTCAAAAGAATAGATTCCTCTATGAAAAATACGAGAGGGGATTATTGTCTAATATCCACAAGTATCGCTCTGTGAACATTTGGTCGCAGACGCTTGATCCGTGGCGTATTCCTGAATGAATTGCATTGCTGAATTGTTGTCGACTTTGTTTTACCATGCGTTGATAACACCAACTTATTATGCCAAAAGTTTAGTTTAAGTTTGTCGGCAAACCATTTGCTAACATGCTTATAACGTTCTGCCTTAATTCCTCGCTTGAAAAGTTGGTGTTAGAGCCCTCAAAGAGTTACAAAATGGTCTTCCAAAATGTAACCCATTCGCCTTCGACTTCCTGTATGATGCTTGTAGAGGCAGGACTAATCTTGTCCGCGCATCTTAACATCTACCGATATGCACAATCAGCACAAGAATGGACGTGTGCGTTTGCTGTATTCGCCGCATTTGCTGCATTTTGTGCATTTGGTTCCTTGTCCTGTGGCAATCTTGGCACAAAAACTATCTTTGCCATTGCCGAAATTGCTGCCAATTTTGCCAGGTTCACCATTAAATCAATTGGCCTTTAGCTTTTACCCTTTAGCCATGTCCGAGATTGACGACTGTGATGACATTTGAAATCAGCGCAGCAATCCCTTTAGGGCAAATCGATCGATTCTCAACTGCAACAACAGTATTACTTTATGGTGGTAGATCTGCGTTGCCGCCACTGCTGATAACCAAACTAACTACTTTGGGGCACAAAATCACATGGTAAATCTATATCACCCTGGCGATTAGCCAATAAAAAAAGAGCAGCGAAAGCTGCCCTTAGAATGAGTAATAATTTGCTTGTCACTGTTCACTTGTTTCAGCCGCTTTTCCTTCATGTGCCAACATGCGGTTTGTAGATTGGATTAATTGCTCGCGTAGTGGAACGTGATTAACCCCGACTTGCTCCATTGCTAACATCACTGCTCCCACAACCGGAGGTGCAGTCAAACTTACAAGGGAGGCGAATGGAGCAACTTCATGTACGGTTGCTCTCAGGCTATCTGCAACCAGAGGGCTTCCCTTGTAAACGCTGCCAGTGAGCACCAGATCAAACGCCACTTCCTCAAAATGCAGTTGCCGGATTACGCCTACTGCCAGACTGCCTAGCTCACAACCCAACCAGCGTATAGCATCTAAAGCAACCGGATCTTGCTCGCGAGCAGCATCAAACACCACCATCGCCGCGGATCCGCTAAGATGATACCGCCCTCGGGACAGCCCTTCGAGCATATCTTCTACTGAGTGTGCGCCAACATAGTTAACGAATTTCTGGCTCAAAACAGTTTCAGGACCTCGGCTTGTCCATGCCTTTGTTACACTGTGCATCGCCCGACGAACCAGATCGCCGCCACCACCGTATTCACCCGACCAATGCCCTACACCCGACACCCGTCCTTCGCGTCCATTCGAATCACGTCCTCGGCAGTTGCTTCCCGTTCCCGCTACGACACTGATGCCCCATCCACTATGTGAGCCAGCGATCAAACCAATTACAGCATCATTCACCAGTTCCATCGGAGAATGAAACCCCAGCTTTCCAATAACCGCGCGGTGTAGTGGTTCATCAGTCGGCCAATCAAGCCCTGCAATTCCCATTCCAATCGCTGTCAGTTGCTTGTGTTGTAGCTTTGCCATTGATAAAGCTTGCTGGGTCATTGCATCCAGTACAGATGAAAACCCTTCAAAGCCTACAGCTTCATGGTTACCTGTACCACCAGCGCCAAATCCGAGAACCTGTCCTGTTTCGTCGCTAATTACAGCATGGGACTTTGTCCCACCAATATCGACACCCAGATAATATTGTTTCATTGCTCACTGCCGCATCAAATCGCGTAATACGCGGTTGCCAATCACATGAATGCCCTTATTACGAATAAACTCGCGCACTTCCGTACTTAAAAACGCTTGATAATCGGCGACTCGGCACTCCCAATCTGGCGCAATCGCTCGTAATTCCGGTGTATCCTGTGCTGCGTGCATATAGAAATGTGTTATCCCAACCGGCAAATTTTCAAGGAGGTGTTTGGCTTGCCCCACCCGGTCAGCAGGGTTATCAAGTGGCATTCCCACTACATGATCGAGCAGAGGAACGCCCAAACTTTCCATTTGCTCATTCAGCTCTACCGCCATATTACTTAACGCATCACCCAATCCACTTGAAAGAAACCCTACCTTATCCCCTCTAAATAAGTTAGTTGGGGGCAGTTGATATTCCTGCGCCAGATAAACATAACCCGACAAAAATTTCTCATGGGCGATTGTGCCCATATGGCTATCCATATGTGTGGCGTCAATCCCGGCAGCTAATGCACGGTCTATCTGCGCCTTCATCTCGTTTTTTACGGCGTTGGTGACTGCGTGTGCCTGAACAGGCGGTTGCCGACGATAAAAATAGCCTTCGTCATCCAACAATCCGCTTTCAGTATCTTGCGTGGAGATTGGCCCCCAGCGATAGCCATTCCATTCGCTGTTTAAGGTCAGATGTACTCCCATATCAACTTCAGGATGTTTACGGCAGTAATCCGCCGTTTGGGGAAACCAGGGGCATGGAACCATTACTGCTGCCGAGGAAATAAGGCCAAAATCCATCAAATCATCGAATGCTGAGAGCGTTGCTTGGCACATTCCCACATCATCAACATGGAGAATAACCGCACGGTCATTATCACTGAGACCAAGTTTTTTGAGTACTGGATTCGGTTTCATCATGAGAACTTTCTGTTTACGTTTTAGTCAATTAAGAATTGAGGTAAATACTTCTTGTTGGTTTGCAGCAAATCATTTAAGACCACTTCGACTTTATCCGCTGATGGCCCTAGTGGATGAGTCAGCAATGCTTGATATGCAGCATTCCGGTCACCATGTACCGCTGCCTCAACTGTTAGGAGTTCATAAGCTTTGATCTGTGAAATCAGACCAAATGCGGACAAGGGCAAAGGCTTAGTTGGTAAAGGATGAATGCCCTTGGCATCGACTTTGCAGGGCAGCTCCAACACCCAATCTTCCGGCCAACCTTTTACCGCCCCGCGATGTGGCACGTTGACCTCATGGGTTTCACCTAAATCGTTGTAATGGGCGTTTAGAAGCTGTGTGGCTAACGTCGAGTAATACGCTCCACCCCGCTTCATCAACCCTTCAGGCGGAATTGTACGGTCAGCTTCGGCATACTGCTTGAAAAGCTCATCCTCGATTTTCATCACGGCTTCCGCACGCGAAGGCGGCCATTTCTGCTGCGCTTCAAATTTGTGGCCGGTATAGTAGAAGTACTGGATGTAGGAGTTCGGGATCATTTGCAAGGACTCAATAGTTTTGACATCCCAGTCAGGGTCAGTCTCTGAGCGCAATTTTTGAACATACTGCTCAAAAACTTGGGGCCACAAATCTTCGCCTTCCAGTTTTAACCCGCGATGCCACGTTAAATGATTGAGACCCAGCGTGTCCAACTGAGCATCAGTCGATTTTGCTTTAATCCCTAAATCGTTCAACATGTGCATCTTAGTTGTAATCGGAACATTGCAAACCCCGACTGATGCTACATCGGATGCATATCGTGATAGAGCTTCGGTCACTAAACCCGCTGGATTAGTAAAATTGACCAGCAAAGCATCAGGAGCCAATTCGCGCATATCCGCCGCAATCTTTAACACCACTGGTATGGTGCGGAGCGCTTTAGCCATACCGCCTACGCCTGTAGTTTCCTGACCGATCAAGCCGTGCCGCATACCGAGATACTCATCCTCGCGGCGCGCCGCCATCCACCCCACCCGCAGTTGTGTAGTCACGTACTGCGCATCTTTAACCGCCTCACGCTGATCGGTAGTCAAGTAAACTTCGAACTTGGCACCAGCCGCTTTCGCCATGCGTTGAGCAAACTTCCCAACCACTTCCAAACGTTCTGGCAGAATGTCCATGAGCCAGAGTTCGGTCATCGGAAAACTATCCTGCCGTTCTAGAAATCCGTTTATGAGTTCCGGTGTATATGACGATCCACCACCAATCACTGCAACCTTCATATTGATCGACTTGCTCCCCAACTATATTTCATAATAAGCTGTCCGAAACTACACAGATGCTCCACATGAACGGCGAATGACGAGTTCAGTTGGCAATAGGATTTCGCGTTCTGATTTGCCCGTTTGAATTAGGCTAACGAGCTGATTTACGGCTTCTCTTCCAGCCTGTTCAATTGGCGCACGAACTGTAGTCAGGGCAGGTCTCAGGTAATGTGATGGACGAATATCGTCAAACCCAACCAGTGCCACATCCTCTGGCACTCTTAAGCCAGCTTCATTAAGTCCAGTTAGTGCCCCGATTGCCGAATCATCATCTGCTGCAAAAATGGCTTCAAACCGTGTTCCGCGGCTCAACAATTGGGCAACTGCTACCTGACCTTGATATTCATTAAATCCGCCCGTGGCTACCAAACTTGAATCGAACTCAATATGATGTGCTGCCAAAGACTCTCTGTAACCCATTTCGCGCCAATATGAGTCTTGGCTGCCATCAGGTCCGCGTAAAAAAGCAATCTTCCGGTAACCTCTTTCATCAATCAGGTAATCTACCAGTTTCCGGGCGCCCGATTTGTTTTGAAATCCGACATATGGAATTTCTAAACCTTCTGGTGGAGAGCGGTGTAACAAGACAACTGGAAACTGCATATGATATAACCTGGCAATTTCACTCTCCACTAAACTCTCGTTAAATATGATAATCCCATCCGCATTATGCTCGCCTAGTGGATAATGAACTCTAGTCCCTGTGTCGTCGGCCGCATGTGTACAATGTATTAGTAAATCAAAACCGTACTCTCGCGTACCCGCCTCAATTCCTCGAAGCATGGGGCTAAAGAACTCGCCGCTAATATCGCGCAAAATCAAGCCAATAGTATTCGTTCTACGGCTAGCTAACCCGCGAGCGGCGGAATGTGGTGAATAATTTAAGGCTCTGATTGCATCCCATACACGTGTAGCCGTTGCGTCGGCGACTTGTCCTGTTTTATTGATGACCCGGCTGACGGTCGCAATTGAGACACCTGCTTTTTCAGCAACATCGTCAATAGTGGCACGCGAATAATCACTCATATACAGTTAAATATGTTAGGTTCCAGTTTAATGATGTAAGCGTTTTCTGTAAGCGCTTACAAAGATTACCCAATCTAGCAACAATCGTCAAGTTCTAGTCAGAATTATCGATACCATCTGGGCGAGGAAATAGTGTTCATACAATTGTTAAAATAATAACCCTATCAAAGCTGAGTGTATTGGATTATTGCGGCTCAAATCTGCGTGCTATAATCTGGCATTATAAAAACGGATTTACGCTCGGTTGCATTGTAAGATGTAGTCATAAAACCGTTGCGCGAGTAGGAGAAAGCAGTTCCCATATGAAATATACAGCCGAAAACATGCTTATTCGCTCTAAAGATAATGGTAAAGCAGGTGTTTTTGCGGAAGTCTCGATTGCCCAGGCTGGATGGGAATGGCTGAATATGGCCGCCCGCCGGATGAATGCCGAGGAAAAATGGCAAGGCAATACAGGCAACAATGAATACGTGCATGTTATTTTTGGGGGGAAATGCCATATTCGCTCCAGTGCTGGAGATTTCCTAAATATTGGTCAGAGAGTGAATGTTTTTGCCGGAAAACCCTATGCAGTTTATCTCTCGCGAAATACTGAGTTTGAAATAGAGGCCCTCTCGGATGGATTCGAAGTAGCAAGCTGTTGGGTTAAAACTGAAGAAGATCATCCGGCCCAACTAGTCACACCAGAATCGAGTGCGGTCGAGTTACGAGGTGGAGACAACGCTTCCCGTCAAATCAATAGTATTCTGCCACCGGGTTTTGATTGCCAGCGCTTAGTTGTGGTTGAGGTTTATACACCGGGCGGAAACTGGTCAAGCTATCCACCTCACAAACATGATATTCACCGTGTTGATGAAAATGGCAAAGTTCTGGAGGCCGATTTAGAAGAGATATATTTCTACAAACTGGATAAACCGGAAGGCTATGCATACCAACGGGTTTATACCGATGATCGGCATATCGACGCAGTGATGATGGCTCAAAATCATGATATGGTTCTGGTTCCAGAAGGCTATCATCCTGTAGTAAGCGCACACGGCTATACGACTTATTATCTCAATTTTCTGGCAGGTTCAGCGCAATCGCTGGCGAATGCGGATGATCCAGCATACGCTTGGGTAAAAGAAACCTGGACAGGAATAGACCCACGACTGCCGATTGTAAAATAGTAAGGTATTTTAATGAGTATTATCTACAGGAAGTCGCATGAAAATTAAATGGTATGGTCATGCAAGTTTTTTAATTACGGGTGACAATGGCAGACAAATTATTACCGACCCGTATACACCTGAAACCAGTGGTTACAAGCCTATTCCGGATGCACCCGATATTGTAATTGTCTCCTCAGACAATGATTCGTTTCATTGCCGGGCGGATTTAATATCAGGAAAACCAATTATTATTAATGCGCTAGAACTGGCACAAAAAGGTGGGCAGCTTAATGAACAGGGTATTGCCATACAAGCCATAGCGGCCATGGAAGCGCTCGACCATCAATTCCATGATCCTGATCAGAATGGGATGTATCGTTTTGTAGTGGATGGCGTGAGTGTGGGCCATATGGGTGATATTGGGAATCCACTCAGCGAGGAGCAAATGCAGTTTTTCGCTGGTGTCGAAGTGCTGTTGGCTCTAGCGGGTGGGCATCCTACCATTAACCTTGACGATTTGAACACCGTTATTGAACGCACACAGCCTAAGCTGGTTATACCGATGCACTTCCGTACCCTGCGTTATAGGCCGCGCAACACCTTCTGGATTCAATCCTTCTTAAATTACTACCGTCCAGACGATATCGATTTTGCTTGCGACACGGAAATTGCGATAACCAAAGATACTTTACCCACAAAAACCAGGGTCACTGTACTAACACATGCTTGTTAAAGTCAATTTTAGGTGGCAGAGTTTAACTAGCTCACCTTCAAACCAAGGGATTAGTGATGATAACAAAACGATTAACGATGGCACAAGCCATCATCTTATTCTTACAAAACCAATATGTTGAGCGAGACGGCAAAAAAAACACGTTTTTTGCGGGATGCTGGGGCATCTTCGGGCACGGGAATGTAGCGGGTATTGGTCAAGCTTTGCAACAGTATTCCACCAGCTTCCGTTACTATCAAGCACGTAACGAGCAGGCTATGGTTCATGCTGCATCGGCCTATACCAAGATGAAGAATCGGTTACAGACTTTTGCTTGTACTTCATCAATTGGGCCGGGTGCGACCAATATGATTACAGGGGCGGCGGTAGCCACTATCAACCGATTACCAGTATTGTTATTACCCGGTGACATATTTGCGGAGCGAGCGCAAGCGCCAGTCTTGCAACAGGTTGAGTGGGAACATTCTCAGGATTTTTCTGTCAATGATTGCTTCAAGCCTGTATCGCGGTATTGGGATCGGATCAACCGTCCGGAGCAAATTATAGCCTCGCTGCCAGAAGTTATGCGTGTACTAACCTCACCAGCGGAAACGGGCGCTGTTACGCTAGCATTACCTCAAGATGTGCAGGCGATGGCCTTTGATTACCCGGTTGGCTTATTTGATAAGCGTGTGTGGCATATCCCACGTAACCGACCTGATTTGAGTCGTTTACAGCAGGCAGTTGAATGGATCAAACAAAGTAAGCAACCGATTATTGTGGCGGGCGGCGGGGCTATTTACAGCGAGGCAACCGACTCGCTTAGGAAGTTTGTGGAGCAAACGGGCATTCCGGTCGGTGAAACGATGGCTGGAAAAGGCTCACTCTCTTATGATCACAAGCTCAATTTAGGAGCTATTGGAGTCACCGGAACACTGGGAGCAAACATTTTAGCGCGTGAGGCGGATCTGGTAATCGGAATTGGAACGCGCTACAGCGATTTCACCAGCGCGTCAAAAACGGCCTTCCAACGTGAGGATGTCAAATTCATCAATATAAACGTTGCAGAGTTCGATGCATATAAGCACAATGCACTTCCATTGTTGGGTGATGCACGAGCAACTCTCGATGAATTATTGGTCGCATTGTCAGGTTATCAAACCAATAAGACATATCAAGACCGCGCCCGGCAGTACAACGCAGAATGGGATGCGGAAGTCAGCCGTATCTACAATTTGGAGCATGGGCCACTCATGAGCCAGGGCGAGGTGATTGGTGTGATTAACACGCTCTCGAAGCCTGAGGATGTAGTCCTAAATGCGGCCGGGAGTATGCCGGGTGACTTGCACAAGCTGTGGCGTACACGTAACCCGAAGGGCTACCACATGGAATATGGTAACTCGACTATGGGATATGAAATCGCAGGCGGATTGGGTGTGAAAATGGCTGACCCATCACGCGAGGTATTTGTGATGGTAGGTGACGCTTCTTACCTGATGATGAATTCAGAGATTGTAACAGCCGTGCAAGAAGGCGTGAAACTGATCATTATACTGGTTGACAATCACGGTTTTGCGAGCATCGGCGGGCTGTCAAAGTCAATTGGCAGTGACGGGTTTGGAACGAAATACCGTTTTCGGAGCGAATCCGGGCAACTTGATGGCGAACCGCTGCCCGTGGATTATGGGGCAAACGCGGGCAGCTTAGGTGCATATGTTATTAGGGCCGCGAACCGGGATGAACTGGCAGATGCCGTTCAAAAGGCACAGGGCATGAGAGAAACTGTGTGCATTGTTGTCGAAACGGATCGCAGACAACGGGTAGGTGGCTATGAGTCATGGTGGGATGTAGCTGTCGCTGAGGTTTCGGAAAATCCTGCGGTCCAACAGGCACGAAAGGATTTCGAACAGGCAAAAACAAAGGAACAGCATTACTTATAGTTCTGCTGGCGGAACGAGAAGTACAATGCAAATCGAGCGTCTTGATCATCTTGTGATAACGGTAGCAGACATGGAAGCCACCTGTGCGTTTTATACCCGTGTGATGGGGATGCAGGTAGTCACATTTGGATCGGGGCGAAAAACGTTGGTATTCGGTCAACAACGAATCAATTTACACGAACGTGGTAAAGAATTCGAACCAAAAGCAATCGTTCCCACACCCGGTTCGGCTGATTTGTGCTTTATCGCCTCGACGCCGATAAGCGAGGTAATTCAACATCTGGCAAGGGAGCAGATCGAAATTATCTTAGGGCCGGTGCCGAGAATGGGTGCAGCGGGTAACCTGGAGTCGGTTTATTTTCGCGACCCGGACGGCAACTTGATTGAGATTTCCAATATTCAATAAGCAATTATGATGCTTTCACACTAAAGGACAATAACGAAATGGCATTGAAAATAGGCGTAATTGGTGCAGGGCGCATTGGCAAGGTTCACGCGGAAACGTTGGTGCAGCGCGTACCAAACGCTGAAGTTTCAGCTGTGGCAGATGTCGTGCCAGCAGCCGCGCAAGAGTTAGCCGAGCGTCTGCATATCGCAAAAGCGACAGCCAATTATCAGGAGATACTGGCCGATAAGACTATCGACGCGATTGCGATTTGTTCTGCAACAGATACTCATTCGCAAATTATTACTGAAGCGGCAGCAGCAGGTAAACATATTTTTTGTGAGAAACCGGTTGACCTTGACTTGAAACGGATTGATGCCGCGTTGGCCGCAGTCGCAAAGGCCGGAGTCAAACTTCAGATAGGCTTCAACCGGCGCTTTGACGCGAACTATGCTCGAGTTCGGCAGGCAATTAGCACAGGCGAAATTGGCGAACTCCATATGGTTCATATTATTAGCCGCGACCCTGCACCGCCACCGATTAGCTATGTGAAAGTATCGGGCGGGATTTTTATGGACATGTCGATCCACGATTTTGACATGGCGCGCTTTTTGACCGGCAGCGAAGCACTTGAAGTTTATACAGTTGCCAGCGTTAAGGTCGATCCAGCGATTGGCGAGGCGGGTGACGTGGATACAGCCTTTGTGGTCATGAAGTTTGCCAACGGTGCAACGGTCACAATTGATAACAGCCGGAAGGCCGTTTATGGATACGACCAACGTGTAGAAGCGTTTGGGAGCGGCGGGGCGATTTCGACCGAGAATATTTACCCGAATGCAGCGACAATCAGCACAGGGCAAAATATTCGGCGCGATTTACCGCTGAACTTTTTTATGGAGCGTTACACCCAATCGTACGCGTCCGAAATGCAGGCGTTTGTAGATGCGGTCGTGAATAATAAGCCGGTTCCGGTTACAGGGGCAGATGGACGTGCGCCAGTCGTCATTGGGATGGCTGCAAAGAAGTCGCATCTGGAACAGCGTCCAGTGAAGATTAGCGAGATTACGGCGTAATTAAGGCCTAAAATTCAAGTTATCGACGGGTGCTGGATCAACATACAGTGCCCGTTTTCGATTCGTCCGCAAGACTCTTTAGGGTCACAAGATTCTTCACTGGTGCAATTTTGAATTACGTTTGATGTGATTGCTTTACGCATCGGTGTCGTCGAAGGTAATCCATGTCACTAGAGTGATAGTGTTGCTGTTGACAATTCATCGATTTGCCCCTAAAGGGATTGTTGCGCTGATTTCACATGTCATCCCTAAAGGGAGGCTTCGCACTCACAGTCGTCAATCTTGGACACGGCTCAAGGTTAAAAGCTAAATGTCAATCGGCTTAATGGTGAACCTGGCAAAATTGGCAGCCCACAGGACTCCCTTCGGTCGCAATTTCGGCAATGGCAAAGATGGTTTTTGTGCCAAGATTGCCACAGGACAAGGGACCAAACGCACAAAATGCAGAACATGCAGCAAATGCGGCGAATACAGCAAATGCACACGTCCATTTTTGTGCTGATTGTGCATATCGGGAGATGTTAAGATGCGCGGGCAAGATTAGTCCTGCCTCTACAAGCATCATACTGTTTAGTCATAGATAAAAAGGGGAGGTAAGATAGAAAGGACAAAAAGTAAGAAGAGATCAAGCGATGCGCTACAAAAAATATCATGTGTACTTGAGGGAAGAAGAGAAAGAATATCTGAAACAGATCGTGAAGA
>JBGAHG010000005.1:0-304341 GCA_044226325.1 Aggregatilineales bacterium | reverse complement strand
ATGTGTCATAACGAGATGACTTATAATCAGAATGTAAGCTATTGAAAGTCAAAAGTGATGTCTCACGTCCGACCACCACGTATCAAACTGACCAAACATACCTACAGCCAGTTAAAAACGGCTCTTCGTAATGCCCCCACGCCCTCTGACCGGAGTGAACACAACCTGACAGAAATTGCGCTGCGCGAAAGTGAAGCCTTCTACCAGCAGATGTTCGAGAGTAACCGTGCTGTAAAAATGGTCGTTGACCCTGCAACCGCACAAATCATTAAAGCCAATCAAGCAGCTTGCAATTTCTACGGCTACAGCCACGAACAAATGACGTCGCTGCGCATTACCGACATCAGCGTCATATCGAAAGACGAACTCGCTGCTGATATACAGCGTACCCTCGTCGATAAAGGCAAAACATTTGAAGCCCGTCACCGCATGGCATCGGGAGAAATTCGCGATGTTGAAATTTTCTCAGGCGCAATTGAGGTCAATGGTAAACATTATCTGTATGCCATCATTCAGGACATCACCGAACACAAACGAGCAGAGAAAGCACTGCGCGAAAGCGAAGAACTACACCGGTTGCTTATCCAGCATATGCCCAACAGCAGCGTCTTTATGTTCGACCAGGACATGCGTTATAAGATTGCCGACGGCCCGTTTCTCAAACGTTTTGGATCATTCTACGACGGCATCGTAGGCAAACTCCTTCAAGAGACTTTACCACAGGCCGCGCTTGATGTCCTCGTCCCCATTCATCAGCGGGCACTGAATGGTGAAGCCTTTACCTATGAACGTGTGCTTCCCGAATATGCCTATCAAGCCTATGTCACGCCGGTTCGCGACGACAAGGGCAAAATCATCGGCGGCATGATCCTTAGTCAAGACATCACCGAACATAAAAATGCCGAGCAAGCCCTACACGAGAGTGAAACCCGCTATCAATCGGTTGTAACCACCATGTCGGAAGGCGTAATCGTCCACAACAAAGATGGCACGATACAAACGGCTAATACGTCGGCTGAACGTATGCTTGGATTGACGATTGACCAGATGATGGGGCGCACATCAATAGACCCGCGCTGGCGTGCCATTCATGAAGATGGCTCGCCTTTCCCCGGCGAAACGCATCCGGCAATGATCACACGACAAACCGGAGAGCCGCAGAATGCCGTGATTATGGGTGTGCATAAACCGGACGACTCGCTGGTCTGGATTTCGATTAATTCGCGCCCCTTATTGCATCCCGATGAACAACGTCCTTATGCGGCTGTCGTTACGATGATTGACATCACCGAACGCAAGCTGGCTGAGGATGCGCTGCGTGAAAGCGAAGCCCGTTTCCGTTCGCTGGTCGATCTGGCACCGGTCGGCATTATTCAAAACGATGCTCAGGGAAAGCGCATATTCTGTAACAAATACTGGGCCGATATGGTTGGCTTAACGCTGGAACAAGCACTTGCCACCGACTTCGAGCCAGTACACCCTGATGATGTGTCGGATTACGTTGCCGCCCTACATAAAATGTTTGACACATCACAACCCATAACCAATCTCGTTATCCGTTATAAACGCCCGGATGATTCGGTTTTTTGGAGCTTAGGCAATGCCAAGCCCATTTTTGATGAGCAAGGTAACGTCACCAGCTTCATTGGCGTGGCTGCGGATATTAGCCCCCGCAAAGCGTTGGAGGACGAACTCCGTGCCAGTGAAGACCGTTTCCATTCGCTGGTTGATCTCGCGCCAGTAGGCATTATCCAGACGGATACACGAGGTAAACGAGTCTTCTGTAATTCGCGCTGGTGTGAAATGACCGGTATCACCCTCGAACAAGCCCTGGGCGATACACATTACGAAACCATCTACCCGCCGGATCTGGATTATGCTTCCCATGTCTGGGCTAACATGATGGCAACACATCTTCCTTTTGAAAATGCGGTCTTTCGTTACCAGCGCCCCGATAAATCTACAGTTTGGGTTTCGGGCAATGGCCGTCCGCTCTACGATGCACACCATGAGATTACCGGTTATATCGGCAGCGTAACCGACATTACCGAGAGTCGAAATACACAGGAGAAATTACGCCAGGAACGCGACTTAATGCGAACGTTGATCGACCACATGCCGGATTATATCTTCTTAAAAGATGCGGAAGGTCGCTTCGTTTTGACAAATGAGGCTCATGCCGCAGCAGGCGGTATTACGCCACCTTCCGCCATGATCGGGAAAACAGCCTTTGATGTATTTTCATCGGATCTGGCTCGTCAATTTTATGCTGATGATCAGGCCATTATGCACTCCGGGACAGCGTTGATTAATGCCGAGCGCACAACGGTGGATGCTCAGGGCAATCGCAAGACCGTACTCACGACCAAAATCCCCTGGCAGGATTCCAGCGGTAAGGTATTGGGGCTGATTGGCATCAGCCGTGATATTACCGAACGTAAACAGTTGGAAGAAGCGCTGCTCACCAGTGAACTTCGTTTCCGTACACTGGTTGATCTCGCGCCTGTCGGTATTGTCGAAACAGACCCACATGGGTCGATTATCCTGGCTAATGCACAGTGGTATGCGTTGTCGGGGCTAAACTTACAGGATAGGTTGGTCGATAACGGCTCGACAACCATCCACCCTGATGACTTGCCTAAAACCCAGGCGGTCAATCAGAAGATGGTGGAAACCACTGGCTTGGTGGATAACCTTGAATATCGATTTATACACCCCGATGGACAAGTCGTTTGGGTTTCAGACAGCTCACGCCCTGTATTCGACCCGGATGGTGACCTCACCGGTTATATCATAGCTATGACTGACATCACCGAGCGTAAGCGCTTGGAAGCGGAACTACGCCAGAACGAAGAACGCCTGCGCCTGATTACAGACAATATTCAGGATCTCGTCATACAAAGTGACACCGAAGGACGCATTGTATATATGAGTCCCTCATCGCGGACGATGCTGGGTTATGAACCGCAGGAAATGATCGGCAAACTCAGGCAGGAATTCGTTCACCCGGATGATCGTGTAAACATGACCGCCTCGCGTCAGGTTGCTCTGAAAACAGGTGGGACACATGTTTCAGGCGAGGGACGTCTGCGTCATGCCGACGGTCACTATATTGATACCGGGACAGAAGGAACCCTTCTTCTTGACGACCAATCCAAATATATCGGCACCGTGCTCATTACGCGCGACATCACCGAGCGCAAGCGCTTAGAGGAAGAACTGCGCCGAAACGAAGAACGACTGCGCATCATCACCGATAATTTCCCCGACTTGATCACCCAGAGTGACGCGAGTGGTTACTATACCTTTGTCAGTCCTTCCGCTCAAACTTTATTGGGTTACAGCGCCGAATCCTTAGTGGGCACACCGGCACTCGCATGGGTTCACCCCGAAGACATTGAATCGATGTCCGAATCATTCCTCAAAGCCGCCGCTTTAGCGAATCACCAAATTACCGGAGAATTTCGCCTGCGTCACGCTGATGGACACTACATCGATTTCGAAGTCGTGGGCAAGCTCCTGTTTGATGACGCGAACAATTTCGTCAGCGGCGTATTTATCAGCCGCGACGTCAGCGAACGAAAGCGTATGCAAAATCTTCTGCTGGAAAAAGAAAAATTGCAGACCGCGTTAGGAAAAGAACTGGAACTGAACGACCTCAAAACGCGTATGATGAGCCGCATCGCCCACGAATTCCGCACACCGTTGACAGTCATTCAAGCCTCTACCGAAACCCTCACCCATTATTTTGACCGTTTGACAACTGCTCAAAAAGATAGCAAAGAGGTCGTGATAAAGGGGCAAATCCAACGGCTGACCGACATGCTAGACGAAATCTCACTGGTGATGAACGGCAGTTTCACACCGCTGCATGTTCACCCAACAACCACTGATCTCGGCCTCTTATGCCAGCAAATGGCAGGGCAATTAGAACGGCAGGTTAACCTACCTGGTAAATTTGCGTTGGATATTCCCGAAAGTGCCACCGCCTCAGTTGATGGACAGGTCTTACGAAATGCCATTCTGCATATCATGCGTAATGCGGCCCGTTTTTCGAAGCCCTCCGGCATCGTAAAGATCAGCTTAACATCTGACGAAAACAACATCCAACTGCGAATAACCGACACCGGCATCGGCATCCTGCCCGAAGAACTCCCGCGCATCTTCGACCCGTTTTTCCGGGGGAGTAACATCAGTGAGATTAGCGGGTTGGGGATTGGGTTGACGATTGCCCGGGCGGCTGTCGACGCCCACGACGGAACAATCCGCGTCGAAAGTGTCGTAGGCGAAGGCACGACCGTTACGATCAACATTCCGGTCTAGATGCCGCAGGAATCTTCGCTGCCAAACGCCTTTAATCCAATTTACTCTGTTAATGAGCAGTCGCTATACTTTGTGTATTATTGGTAATACATTGCAATAAACCACCCCGCCGAAAACAAACAAATCAAACCATTGACTACATGAGGTCAGGAAGCATGTCTACCCAAAATCGTCGTGTGGGGCTCCGTATCACAAAACGCCAGTATCGCCTGTTCAAGCAATCCGTCATCGACAGCCCCGAAAAGAGCCTGAATAACGATACGACCCTTTATCGGCAGATGTTCGAACGCAACCGTGCGGTCAAACTGCTTATAGATCCATTAACGATGCGCATCGTTAATGCTAATCAAGCGGCCTTTGCTTTTTATGGCTACACCACCGAACAAATGCTGTCGCTGCATCTGACCGACCTCAACCCGCTTTCCGGGCCGGAAATCCGTAATATCATGCAGCGTGTTATTGCGGAACAGGCCACTACTTTTCAAACGCGGCATCGTCTGGCTTCCGGCGAAATATGCGATGTTGAAGTCTTCACCGGACTGCTGGACATTGACGATAAACGGTTTCTGTACGCCATTGTTCAAGACATCACGGCACGTCTACCAGCCGAGAAAGCACTGCGTTAAAGCGAAGAATTACACCTGCTCCTTACAACCCATATGCCCAATACCGGCGTCATTATGTTTGACCGCGATATGCGCGGTGGTGCCCCTCTGGTAAGTTGGTGACCGTAAGTTTGCCCCGGGGTTTTCGCTCAAAATTGCTTCTATGAAGCTGTTTGAAAAATCATAGTGGTGCAGCACACATTCAAAATAGGCATAGGTTTTTCCGTAGGGGTGGTGTCTCTGACCCGCCCTGCATGGAATGAATCACTCTTTTCAAACGATCTCATCAACTCCCTACAGGTGCACTACCGTGAACTCGGACGCACCGCGCTTGACCAAAGTAGCTTTTTTGTTCTAAAATAAAATGTCTTTACAGGGTGAAAAGAGTGTTGTCCTGTGAATATTGTCGATTGAAGGGGTGTGGATTTGGTCAATTCCAGCGGCTTATATCTCAGCTTTAACGGATGCCCCGTGGCGGTAAAGTGAAGACTAATTGGCAAAGTTGGCGTCGGACATCCCATTGCCGAAATTGCCAGAAACCAATGTCATTTGCTCCCTCAAACGAAGGCTTGAGCCACAAACATAAGCGTCAATTCTGCCAAATTTGCCAATCTTTCGCCATCACATGATTACAATTGTTGGCTTGTTCTCGCTGCTAAAAACGATGGACTAATGACTATCGGTCCTTCACCCGCTGCACAAACTTTAAGCCCGACCAGCGCTCATCCACCGCGATGACTTTCACATCCACTAACCCGTTCGCGAGGCCAATATCACGGATTAAATTCTCATCCAAATCGGTTTTCATCTTTGCCGCTTTTTTGGGCCATGATACCCACAACATGCCAGCGGTCGTCAAAGTATCTCTCAAAAGAGGGAAATCACGCTCATAAGCCGCGCGCTCGGTCGTAAAATACTGAATCAGGTCGAATGTGCCAACAAGTTCGTGGACAACTTCCACCGCGTCAGGCAGTGTGCCTAAGGTCGCTTCATAACCCTCCGGCGCATTCAAAATAATGATACGCTGACCGGATTTGATGCCCATCTTGCTCACCAGTGGCTTACCCGAATAACCGGAGGTCAATTTGTCCGCCCCCAACCGGCTAACGCCTTCAGCCTGGAACGTACACCAGCCTCTGCAATCGGGCTGTCCTCGGCCGTCGATTTGGCATGTGCGCTGGTAATTAAGGCCACTGCCACCACGATCACCAGTGCCGCTACGATTTCGCGTGGGTTCAGCGTCTCACCCGCCACCGCCCCGATAAACAGAGCCACCACCGGATTGACGTAAGCGTAAGTCGAAACACGGTTGGGCGAACTCACGCTTAACAACCACATATAACAACTAAAGGCGATCACCGATGAACCGACGATCAAATAAACCAGTGAAAGGGCCGATGTCCACGAAACCGCCGCAAGACTGAATTGGCCGGGTTCGCCTGAAATCACACTCATAATGAGGAACATCATACCGCTGCAAAACAGGTTCATGCCAGAAGCCAACGCCGACGATTCCGGTTTATCCACCCGCCGCGAAAGTAATGATCCGACTGCCCAAAAGATGGCCGACCCGAGTACCAGCAAACCGCCAAAAAGATCAATACCGCTGCTGCCCGCGCCGAACATCAACACCACGCCGACGAAGCCCAACACCAAGCCCACTAATGAACGCCCTGCCGGACGCTGCTCCCCCTGCCAGAGCCAACTCAACAGCGCCATCCACAAGGGTAAGGTGGCATATAAAGTCGCCGCCAATCCCGATGGGACCGTTTTTTCGCCCAACACTAAGGTGCTGTTAGCCGCGAAAAACATCAAAAAGCCGAGAATAGCTGCCGAGCGCCACTGTGCCCACGTTGGCTTTTTCGCCCCACTGCGCCACGCTACTGTCATCAAGATAATGCCGGCGCAGGTGAAGCGGACGAATGAAATCATCAGGGGCGGGATAGTTTCTAGCGAAAAACGGATCGCAAGGAAGCTGCCACCCCACAAGAAATAGATCGCGATGAACGAAATAATCACACGCCAGAGGGGTGCGGACGGGCGGGGAACAGACATGAATGAAAGTCCTTAGGCTGCGCAAATAACTCCTTTCATTCTAACAGACCTGGCCGTTGATCGATTAAGTCCACATTGTAACGAAGTGCATAAATTTACGAGGCCGTTTCTTCTAAAGCTTTGATGAGTCTCAAGAAGATGGCGTTTTGGGGAGTTGGAACACCATATTGTTGTCCAAGCGCGCAGACCGTACCACCAAACAGATCCACCTCGGTCTTCTTCCCCGCTTCAATGTCTTGCAACATGGACGATTTAAAAGCGGGCGGCATGTTGCGAATGAAATTTTCACCCCAGGGCAGAAGCGCATCAACGTTATGGATGCCCACTTTTCGGGCGATTAATACCGCTTCTCGCATCAATTCGAGTACGAAGGCATAGGCTTTTTCACTGCGCTGAAAATCTCCATAACTGGCACGAAGCACCGCCGAGGCTTGATTGATCCCTACATTGACGACGAATTTACACCACATGGAAAACAGGATGTCGCCAGGCACCTGATAGTCAATGTCTGCGCGGTCAAAAAATTGACTCACAGCATCCACTTTTGGTGTTCGCGTGAGGGCGTTCGCTTCACCCAAAACGATACTGCCCACTCCGTCAAACGTAATGACATTGCCCGAGCGTGTGCTGCCGTGACCAATAAAATATGAATGTAGTACTTTATCCCAACCATAGCGCTCAGCAATCTTCGCCTCACTGGTAATGCCGTTGAGCAGTGCCAGGATGATGGTTTCGTCATGCACGAAGCCTTCAATCGCGCTAATAGCGTCCTGCAGGGCATCGGCTTTGGTGGCAATCAGAATCAAATCAGCCTTCTCAGGATTGGCTTCAGGCAGCACATACTCGAAGTCTTGCCGGACGCCATTTAAAACGATACCTTCAGTTCGGTATCGTTCGAGGCGCTGCTTATCGACCAGTACACGAACGCAGCGCGGGTCATACTGCCTGAGCTTAGCCGCGTAGATACTGCCAATAGCACCCAGCCCAATAACGATGACCTTGTTGATATCCTTCATGTGAACAGCATCTTCTGGATTACACTTCAGAAGGTGGCACAACCGCTGCACCACTGGATGATCGTGAGGCATTGTAAGTGGTGATGATGACTACCGAGCCAACAATAATGGCTGCTGCAATCACAGTGCGAATGGTCAAGGGTTCGCCGCGAAATAACCATCCAAGGAATACCGCTACAACCGGATTGACATAAGCATAGGTCGCCGCGCGGGCGGGTGGCGCATGGTTGATGAGGTATGTGTAGGCGGTGTAGGCTACCAGCGCACCAAAGACGATCAGGTAGATCACCGCCAGCACTGAAGTCAGTGAGATTTTCGCCACATCCAGACGCCCCCACTCGCCTGTGACCGTGCCCACGAGCAGCAAGAGCGCCCCGCCGCACAACATTTCCATAGCAGTGGTTTGTAAAGAACTGGACGAGAGAGTTGCACGGCGCGCGTAAAAGGTGCCGATGGCCCAGCATATGCTGGCTATCAAAATTGAGATAATGCCCAGAATATCAACCGGTTTGCTGGTTTCATCGCCACCAATCACCAGCAGGCCAATCCCTGCTAACCCCACCAGCACACCCACCATCACTGGCAGACCGGGACGCGAGCCGCCAGGACGCAGCCAGTCGATCAGCACAATCCATAGTGGCACAATCGCTACCAGCAGCGACGCGATACCAGAGGGCACACGCTGTTCCGCCCAGACGACACCGCCGTTACCTGCCAGCAGCAGCAGCGCCCCGATGATCAAGGTCGAGCGCCAATGGATGCGTTTGGGGGCTGGTGTCCCACGGGAAGCCATCAGGGTATAAAGTATCCCGCCGGCAATCAGGAAGCGCACACCCGCCATCAAAAATGGGGGCATGGTATCGACTGCAAAGCGGATGGCAAGGTAAGTTGATCCCCAAATGATGTAGACCGCCGCGAAGGCTCCGATCAAACGCCAATCTTTGGCAGGGGCTTTAGCAATCGTCAATGATGTCACGCAAACTCCGAACACTCGCAAACCGAATAAAAAGAGGCGGTTGCTTACCGCCCCATGATGCTCATTGTAGACGCTAATCAACGTCCGCAAATATCCGTTTATTGCCATGACGTACAAGGACACAGCCGTGCCATGTCCTTGATTGTTTTGTCGTTCAGTTATCTAGCTTAGATCTTTACAATGGTTCGACCCAATACTGACCGCTGCCACCTTCGGGTGTCCAACCGACGACACCACCATAGTTGACCTGATACCAGTACAGACCGCTGGCGCAGGTGGCGTTGCTCAACACCGCGAAGATCGCTCCGGGCGGGATTTGCCCGATGAGTGCGGCGTTGCTATCCGGTTGGGTGCGGATGTTGTTGGGCAAGCCGGGGGTTACACGGGCATAACGTCCTGCGGCCAAGCGGGGTGCAGGAGCCGTCGAGCAGTTGAGGGACACAGGCGGTGTGTTGGTTGGCACAACGACGCCCCCATTACTAATCGGCACACCCGACGCATTGAAGGCTGTCACGAAGCGGGCATTGACCCAACCGATGATGCCGTTGACATTGATCTGCCACCAGGTCGTGTTGGAATTGCGCCCTACGATGTTATACGATTCCAGGCGGTTGATCTTGGTCAAAATCGCGCCGTTAATCGGATCAGGGATGGCGCGAACATTGAGCTTATAGGCACCAGTCACCGTCACATAAGCGCCAATCGGCACACTCGGGATGGTGGGCACAGGTGTTGCCACTCCACCACCTGCACCCAGGAGTGCGAAGTTGAAGTTCATAAAGGCCACACCGGTCGCTTCGTAGAACTCGATCAGGAAGGTATGCTGACCCGCGTTCAATGGGACGGTTATGTTGTAGGTTTGCGCAACGGCTGAATGCCACTCGTTCAGGTAGTAGATATTATCGACTGCTACCCGCACACCATCATCCGCTTTGACGGTTAGTTGATAGGTTCCAGCAGAAAGTGTTTGCACACTCGTCCAACGGGCCGAGAAGTTATCCGCCGGAATGCTGGCGGTTGGTGAACCATAACCCCAATCGTGGCTGGGGCTGGCCTCACTCTGGATCAGCGTGGGCGAACCAAACAAGCTGGGATTGGCGAAATACTGTGCTGTCCAGGGGCCGCTAACCGGAACTGGATTGGAGTTGTTCAGCGGTGGGAAGTTCGGGCCGCTGGGATTATTTGCCAGATTGGCCCATGTCACGAAGACATAAGCGTTACCGGCTTGTTCAGCATAATCTACCTGAATATGATGGACGCCTTGCGCCATTTGAATGTCCGCCGAGACAATCTTCGCCACCGACGCATTGGTGAAGGTGTCAATCAATGGGACGCGGTTGTAATCTACCCAGACGCGAACTTGATCATCCGCCAATGCCCAGAAACGGTAAGTTCCCTGAGTAAAGAACGGATCGGTGCCGAAGCGGACGCTGAAGTTATCGGCGTTGATACCCGACTGCGGCGACCCATTGCCCCAGTCGAAAGACACCGCATTATCCTGCCGCTGGGCAACCGACTTGCCATAGAGAATGTTGTTGTTGAAAAACTCGGTGTTCCAAACGATACCGGATTGCGCTGCTACCGGCACAATGGATACAGTCATCACTGCCAGCAGCCCCATAATGAACCATAGCGATTTGCGAGACATAGTCCCACACTCCTTATGCAGTGCGCCCATTTTTGTAGACGCACATCTATCTGTTGTTGAATATGCCCTTATTATAGGAGGATTCGCAAGTGGGTGCGCGGGCCTCATGATGAGCGTCAGGCTGGCGGTGGCTATGCGTATTGGAAGATTGGCGCGGCGGCGTTAAAGTCGGCTGTTTTGGCTGTTGGCGGTTAGATACGATTTTATGTCGTCGTTGTCGTGAGTGTCGGAAAATGAAGTGCTCAATCCTGAGTTCAATTCAAATGCCACATGCGCTGTAATGGGTGTTTGAGGCGACAGTGGCAGAAATTAATGCTGTGGATGTTGTTGCGACAAGGCTGATTCTTATCACACTTACAGCATTTGACGGGATTATTAAGGTGGTTGGAAAAGAATTTGTCGGGTTAACCGAAAGTAAATCGATGTTATAAGAAGCTTGATAATGGTCGCTAACTACACCAACAAAGGAAATGCAAATGCAGTTGAACCGCCAAGACGCAGAGAACGCCAAAATCAAGGTAGAGAGATAACATTTTGCCGCTGAGGGCTAAAGCGCCCTAGCTAAAAATCAGACAAACTTGCTCAAGCAGCTTCAAAACTCTTGTTGCCTCATAGACAGTCTGAGGCTATGCCAAAATAAGGGCAGTGTAATATGAAAATTGAAGAACTGGATGTTAGTGAAGAATGCCGAAATAAATTGAAAAGTGCTGGCTTCATTAGCGTTGATGAAATCGTAGATTTCTTTCATCATACGATCGGAAATGCAACCTATACTATCTCATGGGGCGGAGAATGTTTTAATGAGATAGCAGATAGACTTAAACTAATGGGACTTCTTCCGGAAGACTTTTGATTAACAATCCAGTCTGTTATCTTAAGTATGATTCACCTCTTCACCTTTACGACCCTAAGCCGCAAGCGGCGTGAGCTATGAGATTAGCCTAGCGAACGTGGAAGAGCCTGTGAAATCGCAGGTTCTTTTCGTTCATTTCAAGTCGGGGGTGAGGGTCAGTGTCGGAAGCAGGCAAGAAGGGAAAGCTAAGGCAGGATGCGGTTGAGTGGTAATCTGAAACCAGGCAGCGCATCACCACCATCAAGGATGTCATTAGTGGTCAAAACGCGGGTTTCTTTGCCCGATTCATAGACTTCAACTGCTTCGCCGGGCAGCACTAAGATGCCCATCTTGACCCCATGTTGAATGTAAGCACGCATTTTGCGTCGTTGGGATTCGCGACTCTGGCTATCCGAGCGGACTTCAACGGCAAATAAGGGCGGTGTAGTCAGATAGTCCTCATCACTGGCAACATTTACGCACACATCTGGCATAAATTTTTCACCATCTAATACGTGCAGAACTTCTGTATAAACCAGCCCAACTGGATTTTGTGCGGTATAGGCTTCAAGTGCAACGGCAAATAAGGTTTGTTTGCGCCCATGAACGGGCTTTGGCGACACTTCAACAATCTCCCCGTCCATGAAGTCAAACCGTTTATCCGGGTGTTGATCAGCAAATACCAAAAATTCTTCAGGTGTCATTTGTTTTTGGACAAACACCGGTTTCACCTTTCACTTTTTATGAGTATAACAGAATTCAATTGATGACGTTAGCGTAACGCTGCTGAAAGTGACCTGAACCTTAGGTCAGCGTAGGACACGACATGCCGTATCCTAAGAAAAGCCTGTGAATATGCAGGTTCATTTCGTTAGTTCAATTTGGGGATGAGGGTCGTAAGAGGAAGGGAAAAACGTATTCTAACGTGGAAAATATCCCCAACTGGCGAAGGCTAAATCACGCCCGTTGTGTGTGACCAATGGCAATGTGATATGGCGATTCAGATCCATCAGGTAAATTTGTAAGTCACCAGCGCGGGCATTCGCGAACCCCGAAAACAACACATAACGCTCATCCGCCGACCAATCCGGATACTGCGCTGTTCCAGGACGCGCGGTTAGTTGCCGTTGAGCACCGCTGTCCAAATCCACCACGAATAGCTGCCGGGAGGTGCCGCTGCCACTGGTATCCATCATCAACAATACCGCACGACCGTCATGTGAAAACGACGGCCATGAAATGCGGTTCGAACCTACTGGAATCGTGTGCAAATCGGTCGTACAGCCATCGGGTTTATCAAAGCAGCTGGTATCCAACCAAACGAGTCCCGTTTGAATATAATCAGAAAATGCCATCCGGCTGCCATCGGCTGACCAGGCCAATTCGGTCAGCAGGTAATAATCGGTCAGTGTGATTTTATTCTCTAAGCAGGGACTATCAGCCTGCCAGCAGCCACTGGTTTGGATGGTCGTGCTAACAGTGCGCGTCGAGGCATAGGAGGCAAGGGTTGTTCCATCCGGCCCCCACGCCAGGCGAATGTCTTGCAGGGCTGGTTTGACGGGTACAGGATCACAGGTTTTTAGCACAAATAAACACTCAGTCGGATAAATCAACCAGCCATCGTTCAGATGTGCCGCGATGTAGCGACCATTGGGTGACCATTCGGCAACGGGAATCGAATACATGCCTTCTAAAAGCTGCTGCTCACTGCGCTTACAGCCTGTCCAGACCGAGGGACAGGCAATGGTCATCGAATAGAGGCTAAGGTTGCTGGTTTCGCTGTACAAAATTGGGGGATATGCGGCCTGTACACCACGCTGCGCCAGTGTAAATCCAACAACAGTTATAGTGATGACCAGCGACAGCCGCAAACCAAAACGAATTAAGAATGTGAACATCGTAAAAAAAGGCAGCTAATCCCTATCTCAATGGTTTGTACGATTGTAATATGCATTATGATGGTAGAAGAAGTTGATTGCAATCGTGCAACACACTCTCTCATACTGGCCTTAATGAATTGGAAGCACATGCAGCGGTTATGGAACAAAATTATGATGGCGCTACCTTAACTCCTCGACACATTATTGATGGTTTTCAGGCTGCCTATCGTAAGGTTTACGGACGCGACGCACAGGTCGTCCATATGTTTGCCGAGTGGTATACCGTCAACGGTGAAACGGTACACCGTATGACACTTTTTAGCGAAGTCGCCCGCTTAAATCAACTGGCCCGTGACCAGGCTGCACAACGCAAACCCGCGCCCGACCGGAGTATGGTGCAGCGCCTCATCGCCCGTTTACGCAGGGCATAAGCTCATTCATACCCCACACCGATCATTCGCGTCATCCAGTCAGGCAGGCACTTCCTTTTCGGCAAGTGCGTTTTGTGTGGCCGAAGCACTACCAAATTGAACCAGCACCCAAAGCGTCAGCAAGCATAGAACGACACCACCTAAATACGATGACGCGTGTCCTAAACGGTCATATAATTCGCCACCGATCAACGGGCCAGCAATCCCCGCCAGCGATATGATGGACTGCATACCACCCTGTACTTCCCCTTGCGATTGGGCACCGGTCGATCCCGAAATCATGCCACCCAAAGCCGGATTGAGAAAACCTTCGCCCACAGCGAACACAATCAATCCTAACATAAACGGAATGGGTGAACGGAAGATCACAATAGATGCCAGCAGTAAGAAAGCCACCAGCGTAAAAGCTGCCCCCATAATGGCGACTTTGTATTCACTCAACCGTCTGAGCAACCATTGAAGCAGCACGGCCTGTACGAAAATGCTCATGATACCAAACACGGATACGACCACACCCGTTGTATCCGCATCCCAATTGAAGCTGTCTTTCACCAATAAACTGAGGTTGGCTTGCAGCGCCGAGAAAGGCAGTACATAAATGAACATGGCGACCAGCAGCCAGCGTAGATAAGGCATTCCCATCACTTTGCCGAGCGTGCTAACCGGATTCAACTGTGAGGCTTTGATCGAGCGCACACGAGCGACAGCAGGCAAGGTTTCTGGCATAAACAAGAAGCCATAAATGACGTTGATAAACGTAATAACCGCTGCTACATAAAACGGCACTTCATAACCGAACTTCGCCAGCAAACCGCCAATCGCTGGTCCTAAAATAAAACCGACCCCCATTGCCGCGCCCGTCCAACCGAAGTATTTGCCGCGTTCGTCCGGCGGAATAATGTCCGCGATGCAAGCGTTGATGATGCCATTGTTGGCTCCGGTTAAGCCATCGATAATGCGTCCGAGGAACAACACCCACAGCGCACCGCCTAATCCCAACAGCAAATAACCGACCGCCGAACCGAGCAAACAAATCAGCAAAATAGAGCGCCGTCCAAAGCGGTCACTGAGCGCCCCTAAAGCGGGTGCGGCTATAAACTGGCAAACGGCATAAATCGCCGTCAACAGGCCAACAATTGCACCGATGCCTTCCGAGTTCTGAACATAGCGCGTAACCAGATACGGTGCGATAGGAGTAATGATGCCGAGTCCCATCGCGCCGAGAAAGGTCGTCATCATGATAAAGACAAGCGCGTTGCGATTGATTCCTTGAACCTTTTCCATGTGCTTCACCTTTTAAGCTTTGCGAATACATGGAGTTTAGGTCAGTGAGGGTTAATAAGATTGAAGAAATGCAGCATCCTGCCGGTATTCGGCTCTCAAGGCGGCATAAGCAGCGAACTCGCGCGGGGTTTGGGTACTAAACGTTTTGAAATCGCGGATGAAATGGGCCTGGTCGGCATAGCCAAATTCATTCACAATATCCAGTGTGGGATAAGCAGGGTTGGTTAGCAAACGATCACGCACGGCCTCAAAACGGATAATCCGGGCGTAGGTTTTGGGAGATAAGCCCACATATTCCTTGAATTGGCGCTGCAACTGACTCGGTGAAATGAAGCATTGGTCCGCCAAATCATAAATGCCGAGCTGACCGTGTGAGGCTTGCAATAGCGTTCCAGCGTTACGAACGGGTGTCAGGTCGAGACTCGTTCGACGGTAAATATCTGCCACGAACTGCTGCAAACAGGCAATCGCCGGAGCATAGCCATGTCGTCTCACAATCCAATCCAATTCGAGGGCAAAGTGCTGCCACGATTCGTCCAACGGAATACAGGGCATATCAACAGTAATTTGCTTACCGATTAAAGGATGTGCGCCCCATGCATGGAGATGAATGCCGATGGCGCGGAAATCCTGCATCGCCCGCACCCGGATCGGTTCGCGCTGCACACGCACGATATTAGCCGAGGGTACATTAATCCGTTCGCCGCTTTCCAGTTCCCACATGGGTGAGGGGCCGAGCGCAATAATCAACTCGAAATACGAGTCGGGCAGCAGAATTTGGCTGGCAAAACTGGCGGATGGCTTCTCTTGCGCCCAAAAAGCCGCTACATACGGCTTCAGTTCGGGCAACGGTTCGTACAACTCATAAAGCATGTTTCAAGTTCCTTCAACACTTGCGCCCCTTATTATAAAAGGATGTCAGGTGGAAGCATTGAAAAAATCCCGCATGATACCGACCGCCTCACGCGAAAATGACGGTTTTGTTGTTGTAGACCAGCACTTGATGATTGAGGTGATAGCGCACTGCCCGCGACAGCACCAGCTTCTCGACGTCCTTGCCTTTGCGTACCAAATCCTCAACCGAGTCACGGTGATTCACGCGCATAATGTCCTGCTCGATAATTGGCCCCGCATCCAGTTCGGCGGTCACGTAATGACTGCTCGCGCCAATAATTTTCACACCGCGTCCATGCGCCCGATGATAGGGTTTGGCTCCAGCAAAGGCAGGTAAGAACGAGTGATGAATGTTGATAATCCGGTTCGGGTAATGGCTGACAAAATTCTCCGAAATGATCTGCATATAGCGTGCCAGCACCACGAAGTCGACTTTGAATTCATCCAGCAAGGCTAATTGTGCTTGCTCGGCTTCAGCCTTGGTATCCTTACTGACAGGCACAACGCGGTAAGGGATACCGAACTTGGCGGCTAAATCTCCCATGTCGGGATGATTGCTGATGATGACTGGGATTTCGACCTGCCACTCGCCCGATTGGTGACGATAAAGAATGTCATATAAGCAGTGGGCTTCTTTAGAGACAAAGATCGCCATTCGCGGAATCTGATCCGAGAAATGCAGCTGCCATGTCATACCAAAGGAGGTGGCAATCTCACCGAAGCGTGTGATGATGTCTTGCCGTTTGATCTGGAAGTGAGCCAGATCCCACTCGACACGCATGAAGAACACATTCTCCTGAACGTCTACATGCTGGTCGAGGTGCAAAATATTACCATCATGCCGCGAGATAAAGTCGGTCACTGCTGCCACCAAGCCTTTACGGTCGGGGCAGTAAATCAACACGGTTGCCGATAAAGGGGTGAGTTCGGGCGAAGGGGCATCCATAAAATCGTTTACCTGTGAATATTGAAGGCCAATGGGCTAAGCGACAATTGGATGACAATACCATATTTCTGTTAAATTTTCGCTACCCTCGCCGCCTGATACCCGTATAATCAGGCATCAAACAGGAGATTGGAATAATGGTCGTACTCAAAGGCATTAATCTGGCGCTGGCCTTTCTACTCGAACTGGTGATGTTAGTCGCCTTCGGATATTGGGGATTTAACACCGGCACGTCTACAGTCGTTCATTGGATATTAGGGCTGGGTGTACCAGCAATCGCCATCACTATTTGGAGCATCTTCAATGCGCCGCAGTCTAAACGCCGACTTCCACAAACCCCGCGTACCATCCTCGAAGTGGTGATGTTCGGACTGTCCGCGTTGGCACTGGTCGCTGCCGGTCAAACCACGTTGGGCGTCATTTTTATGGTTGTGGTGCTCATCAACCAGCTTCTACTGTATGTCTGGAAGCAGTAGAGTCAGTTAAGATTCTGCGGGGTTTTCCCACGTATAGTAGATGAAATCGTGTGCGCCTGTTTTCCCGCCGAGCTGATGAATAAGCGCCAAAATCTGAGAACGGTGATCGGTACTGTGGTTGATAATTTGCATCAAGGACTCCCACACGGGGGTACGATACTGCCGTCCATCGGTGCGGCTGATGTAGACGGCGATGCCCTGAATGTCTCCATCGGGTAGATCATTCAAATAGGTCCGCCAGGCCACTTCCACAGCGTCCCAACGCGCACGGATCGACTCACGCGTTGGAAAGACATCCGCATCGTGGAATATTTCCGGCGTTGTCCCCTTCACACGGGCTAACCAAACCGCTTCGGCATCCATCAGATGAACGATTTGCCTGTGGACTGATCCAATCGAATAGTCACTCGGATGTTTGAACTGTTCTTCACTCAACGCCACTACGAAATCCCACACCTTATGGTCTGCCCAAAAATTGTACTCAAATAGGCGCTGTGCATCTTGTTTATTCATTTCAATCCCCTATAAATGGATCACAGCGATTATGCACATATTCTCGCCCGCTGCCAGATATATACACGGCCTGTCTAGAACCCTTGCTGCACTGGTTGTGTCATTTAGTGTTAAAATCGCGCTATGTCGTGCATCGTGATTTATCGAGGATTGTTTATGTTCAAACGCATATTCATTGTGTTTTTGGTGATGTTCGCGTCGGTTCCCGCGCTGGCTCAGCCTGCGCCTGATCCGATCAATTCGGCGCTGGCAGACCTGAGCAACCGGCTCGGTCGCACCGTGACACTGACACAGGTGACCGAGTGGAACTTCCAGCAAAGTGTTTATCCCTCACCGGCGCTGGGATGCCCACAACCGGGTATTTCCTACACCGATGTTCTTACGGGCGGATTCCAATTTATCATCACCTATGACGGGACGGTTTACGATTATCGCGTGTCGGATGATAAAAGTATCGTGGTGCTGTGTGGTACTGCGCCCGCGCCTGCTTCCGTGCCACCGTGTCCGCCACCGAATGATTCTGCCTTCATTACGCCGCGACTCACAAAAGGTGTTCAAGCGCGAGTGGTCGCCGCTGGCCTGCCTAATGTTATCCGCGAACAACCGGGCAGCAGCAGCAAGTTACTCGGTCAAATTCCAGCGGGTGATCCCTTTGTCGTGATCGATGGGCCACGCTGTACCCTGCTCGATAAAATCGTCTGGTGGCAGATCAATTACAACAACCTCATCGGCTGGACGGGTGAAGGACAGGACGGCACCTACTGGCTAGAACCGACCGATATTGGCCTGACGCCGACCGAACCCGCGCCTGACAATGTGGTTATTTCAACCGATAATGCCAGCGGGTTGGGCATTTTTATCACGACCAACGGTCCACTTGCCATTTCGCCAGACGGAACGCTGTACGCATCAACCAATGAGAGCGCTATTACAGTCGCCAATATCAATACACAGGCCCAGGCAGCAACCTACGCTGAAAACGGCATAAAGGCCACCAGCCTGGCGTTCAATGCGGCTGGCACGGTCTTAGCTGCTGGAATGGTAAATGGTGAGATACAGACATTCGATCTTAAATCGGGTTCTAACGCGCGCCTACAGGTGCTGACAGGGCATACGGGCGCAGTCAGTGCGGTTGCATTTAGCCCGGATGGCACACTTATCGCCAGCGCTGGTGTAGATAAAACGCTTCGCATCTGGAATGCCAACACCGGTAAAGTGATTTCAACAACTGCCCTGAATACCATTTCGGTTAGCGAGCTCACATTTAGCGCCGATGGTATTTATCTGATCGCGCGTGATCAAAACAATAGCACTGTCATTTTAGCTGTGAAAACCGGGGCGGAAGGTTAAATAAAGCCATGCCAACCAAAGGAACACCTCAACCGCCGAGACTGTTGATGGAAGCCACCATCAGCCGCCGACCTTATTTCCGTAAAGCATGGTTATCCATCGTGGGGCTGATCACGGCTTTAATGGGCGTGTGGCTTCTCAATGAAGCCAATAATCAGGGCAAGCTGCCCAATAACTCGTGGCTGCCGTTGACGATTGCGGTGGCCTTGCTCGGTTTGCTGTTCCTCATTCGGGCGATTATCAATTTCGTCCGATGGCTGCGTACTAAAAACGAAACGCTCAAACTGTACAATCAGGGTATCGTCCTCACACGCGGCAAAGATACCATTAAATACGGTTGGGGATCGCTGCATACTTACCGTGAAGGCAGCCGCGCGCTGCGTTTGACCATGCAAAATGGCCAGGTCATCAATATCGACAGCCGGTATGGCGATCTGCCACGCTGGGCCGAACGAATCCGACAATACGCCGCCCGTGTGACCGGCGTCTATATCGCCCGCGCTATCCGCGAGGATCGTCCCGTAGTTTTGCATCCCAAGCTGACGGTTTGGCCGGGTGGAATCGAAGTGGACAAGAAAGAAATTCCGTGGTCGAAGGTCGATGTACGGCTAATGGGCAAGCAGTTGGTGGTGTTTCAACGCGCCCAATCCGGCAACTTTCAAAAGGTAAAGACTTATAATATGCATACGGTGGATAACGTCGGCGGGTTTCTGGAAGTCGCCCATTCCACCATGAAAAATCATCAGCGAGACCGTTTCGGAGTATGAGCCATGCCGCAACAGCCTGTCCTCAGCCGTCACCGTTTGCCCAGCCCCTACCGTTACCTACTGGCTGCGCTGTGGGTAGCGCCCGCTATCATCTTACTTAGCAGTTTGATCATTGGGCGGGGAATCAGCCTGCATCTGATTGATCCGCGACTCCTGCTGCCGCTGGTTGTGATGGCACTGCCCGCGCTTTACATCTGGCGCGAGGGGGTGGATGTCGTGCCCGAAGGTTTACACATCCGTTTGCATGGCTGGCGATACCACGCTTTTGACGAGTTGGATAACTGGTATCTGGATAACCGTCCACAGCGCCGATTGATCACCATCTGGGATCAACAGGGGCGCAAGGTGCTGGAAATCCATGCCGCGCATTTAACCGACTTGCCCACGCTCCTCGCCACACTCAAAGAAAAACTCCGCTACCGCAACTGGCCGTATTGACTAGCTAGCAGCCAATGTTAATGGAGCCTTTCAGAAATCCGAGAAAAGAATAGACACATTGGTGACGTAGGGAGATCACTGCGGTCGATATTGTTGTAACATTTGCTCAGCACTAATCGAATAGATTGCAAGAAGAGATGCACATGTTTTGATTTGCTACAGCGCGACCAAAACCCTCGCCCATACGTAAACAGCTTATAGAATGAACTCATACCTCTTTAGGATTCCCGATTGATTAAGGAAAATAGCCATGCGTTTAAACAATTTACCTGGAAGTGTTCAATCCCGATTTACCATACGCGGGATTGTATTTGTGATATTGCTGGGACTGCTGACCGCGCCTATCGCTGTGTTACAGGCGCAGGATAGGGTGACGATTACCCTGTCGCTGCCGCAGTTCGTCGAAACAATTATTACGCCGGAACTGCTTGCCCAATTTGAAGAACAGAATCCCGGCATCAAAGTACAGACGGTCGCTACCGGTTTCCCGGCCTTCCCGTCTCCAACCACGAGCGTAACCGACCACTTCACCGAGGTCGAGAAATATATGAGCGCGGCGGATGTGGTATTTATGGGGGCTGCTAACCTTTCGCCTGAAGCCGCTCAGGCGGGTTACTTCCTCGACCTGTCACCGTTAACTGCTACCGATACATCTCTCAACACCGATGATTTCTACCCTGATATCTGGCAGTCGGTTCAGTGGGACGGCAAGGTGTGGATGATACCGGTTTCGGCTGATCTGGTGGCGATGATCTACAACAAAGACCTATTTGATAAGGCAGGAATCGCTTATCCAGCCGGACAATGGACCGTGGATGATCTGGATAAGGCAGCACGAGCGCTGGCGGAAAAAGATGCCAGTGGCAAGGTCACCAAACCGGGGATGGTCATCACAAGCGATTATGTCGGCCTATTGATCCGGAGTTTGTTGGGGGCAGGTTTTTACGATACCAGTGTGACACCCAATGCGCCTTCGTTCAGCAATACGGCGCTTGATCCTATCCTGACGACACTCGCCAAGCTCAACCAAGATGGAATCGTTAGTACAAGCTACGACGGTGATCCATCGGAAGTTGCCATGCAGATTGCAAGCAGCTTCAACCTACTAACCCCGAGCCTGAATGAAACCAAACCGGGGGCATCGCTCTTGCCGGGTGGTAAAGCCGGTTTAGAGGCGCAGGGCTTCGCTATTAGCTCCGGTACAATTTACCCTGAACAAGCTTATGCGCTGGCGAAGTTCCTGAGCTTTAGCCCTGCCGCAGCCAATAACTTCCTGAGTGCGACACCCGCCCGTCAAAGTCTGGTAGGCGTTAAAGCACCGACGCCATCCGGTGACAGCGGCGCTGTGGCGATTGTGCGTCCCAGCACGCCAGAATTACAAGCCGCCCTTGAGGAAGGCTTAGCCAACGCGCTCCCGACCTCCGAAATGCGTTACGGGGACTATGTGGCAGGGGCCATCACCAAGATGATCAGTGACAGCCTTGATGCGCGCACCGCCCTGCAAAACGCGGAAGCACTGGCTATCGAAAATCAAAAGGCGGCGGACGATAAACACAGTAACCTGATTGTGAGCGTCGCCACACCGATACCCGAAACGATTTTGGACGCGGGTAAGGTCAGCCTGAAGTTCGGTATGCTATCGTTTGCGACACCTTTGCCCAACAAAGCCCAATGGGATCAAGTTATTCAGGATTTTGTCGCGAGTGATCCACAGGTGGGTGAGATCAAACTGGATACGGGACTCAACCAACCGGCGCAATCGGCTAAGAAGTTTGATTGTTTCTATCTGCCGTTGAATTATGTACCGCAAATTGATCCGACGACGATTTTGAACCTCGATCCGTTCATTGATGCCGACCCGACATTTGACCGCAACGACGTCATTAATGGTGTACTGGCACAAGTTCAGCGCGATGATAAGACATGGGCGCTGCCGATTGTTATCCAACCGGACGGGATGAAGTATGACGCCGACGCTTTCCAAAAGGCGGGTATTCCTACGCCGGAAAATGGCTGGACGATCAACAGCTTCACCGACGCGCTGAAAACCTTGAAGGATGTCACACCGGATAAGCCACCCTTCCAACCGCAAGGTGTGGGCGGGACTTATTTGCTGCTGCTGACGGCGGCCTTCGGCGGTCTGCCAGTGGATTACCGTACCAGCCCGCCGACCTTCAACTTCACCGATCCTAACGCCATAACCGCACTGCAACAGGTGTTGGATCTCGCCAAAAACGGCTACATCAAATATGGTGAGCTGGCCGGTAACGGTCTGGCTTCCTTTAGTATTGGCGGCGGTGGCGATACTGCCCCAATCTACACCGCGTCACTGAATGGTTTCCAATTTGGCGCGGCTGCCCAGGCAGAAAACAACACCTACCATTTGACCACGTATCCGACCGGCAGCACCTACAACGGCGCGACCTATTCGATTGCTACGGCTTACGTCAGCGCGACCTCACAGAACCCCGAAGGCTGCTACCGCTGGTTGAGTACACTCTCGCGGCATCCGGAACTGTTTACAGGGATGCCCGCACGTCTGTCGCTGCTGGATGATCCGGCAGTGCTGGCGACCCAAAAACCGGACGAAACGGCCTTCTATAAGCAGTTTGCGGCACTGCTGCAAGACCCGAATACGATTGCTTTCCCATCACTGCTTTCAGAAGCATCCCCCTCGACTTTTCTGATCGAGCGGTGGATTGATAAGGCCTTCGATAACTATGTGCTGCATGATGGTGACCTGGCGACCGATCTGGCAACTGCCGAAACCTATGTCAAGGCCTTCACTGAATGTACAACCAACCTGCCACCGGAAGACCAGAAAAACCAGTTGAAGCTGGTCAACTGTGCCACGATAGCTGACCCCAGCCTTAAGTCACTGTTTGGCGCGTTCCTCGGCGGCGGGTCGTAGATTCGGCGATCAGCGATTAGTCGTTCGCTAAGACAAAGACTGATGGATGAAGGAGTGCGAAAGCACTCCTTTTTGATTTACAAATGACAGTTGGCGATTAGCGTTTCGCCCATACAGGGCTTGCGGTTTATGGCGGCATTGATGTTAATGCCAGAAACGATGCTGGTGTTGCTATTGGCAAATTTAGCAGCAAAAGCAGCAATGGCAAAGGTCGATTTTGTGCCGAATTTGCCACCACAGTTATACCTATTCGAAATATTGCAGTTGTAATAACTAATGGTGAAAGCCTAACCCCCTCATCCCAACCCTTCTCCCCCGCACGCAAGGGAGAAGGGCTTTAGGACACTCTTTTTGGGCGAAAAACGTGTGCAGAGAGGGTTACAAAAGATCACAACTCACACTTGCACCACTGGTTAACACGTCCATTTCGTGACATTCACAACGATTGGCGGATTTGAGGGCGGTCATCGCTGAATGAGCAAGATATGCGGCAAATGCGGCAAAAGCAGCAATTGGCGACCCTGATTTTGTGCCGGTTGTGCGCGTTGGCGGTTGTTAAGGTGCGGTTGGGAAACCCCTAACCCCAACCCTTCCCCCAAAGCGTTTACGACACGACTGTTTTGGTCGATTGAGGGAAAAGCGGAAGGCTCTAAGAGCCTTCCCTACGGGAGAAAAATACATAAGACTATAAAAGTGTCATCTCGTGAACCCCAAAGCATCAGGGGAAGGGAGAAATACAGAAGCCCCCAATGAATATTTTATTTGATGTGGGGAAGGAATGGGTTACATTTTGGAAGACCATTTTGTAACTCTTTCAAGGGGTTGGCGTTAACGGTTTTGAGGGAGCAAGATTGTTAAGCGGGTTGGTGGATGGTTGGAAAAGCATTTGTCGGGTTAACCGAAAGTAAACCAATATTATAAGACGTTTGATGAGGGTCACCAACTACACCGACAACGGAAATACAATACAGTTGAACCGCAGAGGCGCAGAGAACGCAGAGATCAAGGCAGAGCGATTTTACGACACGACAGTTTTGATCGATTGAGGGAAAAGCGGAAGGCTCTAAGAGCCTTCCCTACGGGAGAAAAAAGCATAAGGCTGTAAAAGTGTCGTCTCGTGAAGAAGCGTCAGAGACGGGACTTTAAAAACTTCTAGAAGTTACTACGAGTTTTAAACATCACAGAAATTAATCTCCACCGTTTAGTGCAGCACTACCGCTATGGTTAGCCCTGATATTTTTCTGATGCGTTTTGACGCTAATCCGCTGAATATTGATTTTTTCTTTACTATTACCCCGGCAATCCTGACGCACTCCTGATTTTTGGACACCCCTTGTTGATCTAGAATTGATTTTATCGCAATTGTCAGGGAGCAGATTATTTATGGCTATACGTGATGTCCGAGATCGCTTTGCAGATACAGTGCTGGGTAAACGGCTTAGTAGTGCCGATATTGCCCACCAGACCGCACCCAATTTTATCGCTCTGGCTGTCCTGGCAAGTGATGCAATGTCCTCTGTTGCTTATGCAACCGAAGAAATCCTGATTATCTTGAATATGGCTGCCATCGGCGGCTTTGGTTTGTTGGGCTTTCAGGGTAACGCCATTTCCATCCCGATAGCGATTGCTATCGCTTTACTAATCGGGATTGTCACCATTTCATACCGCCAAACTATTTTCTCCAATCCGGCGGGCGGCGGCGGGTATCGTGTGGCAAAAGAAAACCTTGGTGAAGAAATGGCGCAGGTGACCGGCGCGGCCCTGCTTACCGATTACATCTTAACGGTAGCCGTGAGCATCAGCGCTGGTGTCGCCAACGTCGTCAGCGTCATTCCGGGGATTGCGCCCTTCCGTGTAGAAATCACGGTTGGGATTATCGCGATCATGACACTGATTAACTTGCGCGGTGTCAAGGAAAGCTCGCGACTGTTTTCGATACCAACCTATTTCTTCCTCTTTACGATGGGGATGACACTGCTCATCGGTTTTATCAAGCTGCTGGGTGGCAATCTGGGTGTGGTGACGAACGTTACGGCTATTCAACATGACGTGCTGGAGCCGATCACGGTTTTGCTGCTGCTGAGAGCATTCTCATCCGGTTGTACGGCGCTGACAGGGATCGAGGCGATCTCGAACGATACGCAGTTGTTCCGCCAACCCAGAGCGAAAAACGCAGCCAACACCTTGATCGTGATGAGCACCATCCTGATTACATTCTTCATCAGCATCACGGTACTGGCGAATGCTATCCATGCTGTGCCATCGCATGAGGAAACCATTATCAGCCAGCTTGCCCGCACGGTTTACGGGCAAAACGGTCTGGGTTATGTCGGTTATATCCTGACCATCGTAGGGGCGTTCGCAGTGCTGTTCATGGCGGCTAACACACCGTTCGCGGACTTCCCACAGTTGGCCGCTCTGCACAGTGGTGACGGATTTTTGCCCCGCCAACTGACCTATCGTGGCCGACGCTTAGTGTTTACATGGGGTGTGCTGACGTTATCTTTTAGCGCGATTATACTGGTTATGATAACCGGCGCGATAGTCACCAACCTGATCCCGCTGTATGCCATCGGAGTGTTCCTCGGTTTCACCATCAGCCAAACGGGTATGGCACGGCGCTTCTGGCGTGCAGGACAGCTCAAGCCGGGTGAATTCACCTATGGGCTGGAGACAAAAATCACCTACGATCCCCGCTGGACGTTCAAGTTGATTGTGTCCGGCTTAGGGGCGATTGTGACCTTTATCGTGATGATTGTCTTCATCATCACCAAGTTCAGCAGCGGCGCGTGGTTCATCGTGCTGTTGATCCCGACGTTGGTGTGGGTGTTCTTTAGAATTCACCGCCACTATAAGGAGACAGCCGCGCGCCTTCATCTGGAGGATGTACCGGTGTTTGAATACAAGCCGATCACATTCGATCAGACTGTCAACCAAGAGTTGGCCGTGTACTTCTGTGACACGTGGTCGAAATTGTCGGTGACGGTTGTCTCGGCCATATTGAAGCGCGGACTGCCCGTCAAAATCATTCACGTCGATATTGATGCCAAGCGTGCTACTGCTTTCGTTAAGCGCTCAAAAGAAATAATTGCGCTGAATAGCTGGCCAGAAGGTATGATCGAGGTGATCGAAGACCCTTACCGCGATTTGTACAACAGTGTCGCCAGCATCCTATCCGATCTGCGTAAGCGTTATCCGGATACCTATTTCGAGATCTACATCGGCGCTTTGCGAACCCGCTTCCCGTTCAATATGCTGCATATGTCAACGGATCGCTTCCTACGCGATGCTTTGATGGGCATTGATGACGTGGCGCTGAGTATCAAAGAAATCGATATTGATAATCTGCCCCTACCGCCGGATTTCAAAGTGACCTTTGAGCATGTCGCTGACCATCACAATGAGGAAGACGGACACGCGAATCAGCCTGCGTAATGGCTATTTATCAGGGACGCCGAGACATTAACTGGCGTCCTTTTGCGGCAAATTAGGCACACGTCAAATCAGAAAAAGTAGGATTTCAACCCGTATTTGCCGGTACAAGATCCGTTTTTATCGCAGGTTGGGTTATGTGGTCAGGCAACAATCATGTCTAAAACAAAGGTGTTGGTGGTCGACAAGGAACTGCCAATCCGGAAACTTTTAGAAATTGGTTTATCCAGTTATGGATACGAGGTAACAACCAAAAGTAATGCAAAAGAGGGGTTGGCGACGGTTATCCAGCAGCACCCCAGCATGATTCTGATGGATGTCAGTTTGGAAGCGCCGCTCGACGGATTAGATGTTTGCCGCGACCTGCGCAAGTGGAATAAAACGCCGATTATTATGCTCACTGAGCGGGCTGAAAAGTCGACCCGATTGGCGGCCCTGAATGTCGGCGTCGATGATTATGTCACAAAGCCATTTGATATGGATGAGTTGGAGGCGCGCATTCGTGCCGTTTTGCGGCGTAGTGGAGAGGATATGCCCACCACATACCATCAAAAAATTAGTGTTCACGAATTAGAGATGGATTTAGAGGCACGGCAAGTTACATTAGCAGGCGAATACGTTCATTTAACCCCTAAAGAGTACGAATTACTGCGGCTTCTCATCCGGCATCCGGGGCGTGTCCTGACGTTTCACATGCTGCTTGAGGAAGTCTGGGGAACCAGTGATGTGCCTAAGCCGAGGCATAACGTCCATGTTCTCGTTAATAATATCCGCAAAAAGCTGAAGGATGATGTCGCCACGAGCCAAACACCGCATTACATCTACAGCGAACCGGGTGTGGGTTATCGCTTCTCCAATTTGTAGATCAAGCGGTTGAGGCTAGCCAAGCTGAAAGTGAGCGTAAAAGTCTTCCACTTTTGCGGACGGGTATAAAATTCTAAAGTCAAAACATTGCAATAACTGGTCTATCGTCCTAGCATGATTGACCTTCGTTAAGAATCCATCTGCCATTTCACGTTTGACCTCGCCCTCACTGTTTAGGAACTGTCCCCAGATGCCTGATGTTCGCGGAAAAGGTATCGCTTCTACGGCCATATTGGTGACGGAAGAAGGCGGGAACAGCCGTTTATAAGCCTGAATGTTATATAACCATGAGCCACCGCGTACGACTCTGGCGTCCGGGTAGTTCTGCTTAATTGAGATGAACATATTGTTTAGGTCTTTAATTCTTTCGGCTTGTCTTTCCCTGGATAAAGGCCCGTAACCGGAATAGTCCCGATTATGAAAATGCAGTTTTATTACGCTCGTATCGCCTTGAAACCCGGTATGAAAATCAAATCTAAAACATCCGAAGTAGGTCATACCGTCATCGGTTTGCTGATCGTTTCGTTTGTATAAATCATAGGCAGCGCGATCGGGTTTTTCGGCGTTTTTAATTCGCGCACATAATTCCTGCCAATCGAGAGTCGACGGTTCGAAAGACCATTCCAGATTATTTTCGATCAAAAAAGGCCACGCATTAACCCTGGCCCAATACTGGGTAAACTCCATTAAGGCCTGGGGCAAAGAAATGTTTGAAATTTCTGCTGCTTTTCGGGCATAGGCCAGTTGAAGCGAAAAATGTTCCAGAGGAAGCACTATTAATCTTCTACTTTTGCTAACGATGATGTGGTCATTCCGCCAAGGGCAGCACTACGGTAATGGTCGTACCTTTGCCGAGGCCATCACTGCTGGCCCAGACACGTCCGCCTTCGGCCTCCACCAGCGCTTTGGTAATGCTTAAGCCAACGCCCAGGCCGCCATGTTTGCGCGTCATGTGATCTTCGATCTGATAAAACTTCTCGAAGATGCGCTCCAACTGTCCGGCTTCGACACCGATGCCATCGTCGCTGATTTTGACCCACGCTTCGTGGTCGTCGTGTACTGCTGCTTCGACGCTGATATGTCCCCCAGGCGGGGTAAAACGCACAGCGTTGTTGAGGATGTTGGTCAAGCCCATCGTCGTCAAAATACCATCGACCTGTACCATCACCCCATCGGGAACGGTGACGGTCAGTTTATGGCCGTTGGCTTCCAAGAGGTTTTGAACGTCCTGCATGGCGTCGCCGACCACCGATGAAAGCGGCGTCGGTTGCAGGGTCATTTCCGAGGCATTCTGCTGTAAGTAACGCAGGTTCATCAGGTCTTCGATGATGTGCCGCAGTTGCAGCCCGCTTTCGATGACCTTATCGGCATGTTGGCTGAGCTTGCCCTGCGCCTCTTCCTTAAGGAAGCTGGCATATCCCAAAATTACCGCTAGTGGCGTCCGCAGTTCGTGGGAGGCGATGGCGATAAAATCGCTTTTCAGTTTGTCGAGTTCACTGAGTTCCTGATGGGCTTTTTGCAGTGCTGTAACCATCTGCACACGGTCAATAGCCACCGAGGCCTGTGATACCAATACCATCAGATGGTCATGGTCGTCTTCCGTCCAAGGGAGATGCTTTTTATTCACCACTTCTAATACGCCAATAATCTTATCTTCCTGACGCATGGGGGCGATTAGCAGGGAACGGGTTTCGAACTGTTTTTCTTCGTCCAATTTGGAATAGTGACGAGGATCGTGCAGCGTATCATCAACCTGAATGACACGGCCTTCGGTGAGGCAGGTTCCAGCTAAACTGCCTTGCAACGGAACCGACTTGCCGATGAGATCCAATCCGGTTTGCAAGGTGGTGGTGGCGGCAAAGCGCAGGTTATGCTGCTGCTCATCCCATAATAGTACTGATGCAGCCTCACAATCCGTAATAGCAGCGGCGGCGTCCATTAAATAGGTCAACAGCGAATCCAATTCGTAAGTGGTGTTCAGCAGAATACTGACATCTGCCAAACGGTTTAATACGTTGACCTTACGCTCAAGGTATTGGTTGCGTTCCTGCAAATCGGATTGCGTCATATAAGTGTCCTGTGGATAAGTCTTCTCTCAGTGTAGCATCAGTTTGGGTTATCGACACAAGAAACCGCTTACGTCTTTTCTAAGAAGAATCTTCCCTTGTATTTTGTTTAATTAAAGATAGTAGTCTTAGTAGGGGTGTCGAAACTGTTCATAACTTTTTGTTACACCTTTAACAGTGGGATATTTATCGCAAGTCAATACCGAATAAGCTTCGTATAACGCAGATTTATCCCTACCCGAATGTTAAATCGGGATAATGTGGGTTTAAAGTTATCAACAGCCCCTGTTGATAACTTGCGAGAGTTATGAACAGTTTCGACAGGCTGTTCAAACTGTTCATAACTTCTGCGATATATGATTTTCTGCCTTGGGATACTTGGGAAATGTTTTGAACAGGCGAGTCCGGCTTTTCAACAGGTTATGGACAATTTGGGTAATGTTTTCAACAGGTTATGAACAGGAGCAGTATGGACTCTTGTTCTGTTTGGATAAATAAGGGTTATCCGGTAGTTTGTTCTGTTGGGATATTGTCATCTGTCGGTCATATATCCCATACGATTTGGGAAATAAAGTGTTAAGAACATGAATTCGCTTTTAAGAGTTGTGATAAAACTTGGGATAAGTGGCATGGATCATCAGGGGAAACTTTAGCTCATACCACCAGCATTCATATTTCGAGTGCCTGTAAAGATGCCTATACATGAATGCTGGTGGTGGTTTGACGATAATGACTAGGATCTCCCTAGCGCGTAATTAGGAGGAATAACGGACTGTTCGGTAAGCGCCTTGTCTGATAAGCCACGTATCAGAATAAACGCACCCGTAAAAAACTCAAACGGTACATAAGGAAGCATGACGGCGATCGGTACCTCGACACCATATGTCCTTAAAAGGGTACCTACAAGTACCGGTATGATTGTCACCAGACCCCAAATTGGAATCCATGACGGGAGTGTTCGGCTTTTGATCAGCAAATAGTAGAAAAGGATCGCACCTATTCCGCAAGGCAGCATATGCAGGTTGTATGCAAAATCCTTTACCTGAAGCAGCAGCCGACCGGTCACTTGAAGCGAACTGTCTCCACTGATTGAATACATGCTGCTGACCTGAATCAGAGCATATCCAGCAAATTTGCTCATAACGAGTATAGATGCTTCCAAAATGTATAACGCCAAGGCAGTTGTTGCCCAAACCGGATTGATCTTTCGCAGTAAGCTAAACAGCAGTACTGCCAGCCACACGATACCCAGCGCTGTAACAATGTCTAAAAATATCGAAAGATCGGCTTTAAACTGATTTTGGGCGATATTGGTCATGGTGGCTGCGATATCGGTTTTGTCGACCAATGGGGCGAATAAGATGCCTCCGCTAACTAAAGAGGTCGTGGCCTGCAAAAGCAGCGCTAGACCCAAAGCGACGGTAAACCGGTTATTTAAGGTTTTCATCATTTACATCCTTGAACAATACTTGCGTTTTTACCGCTTTTAATTACACTGTATGGTGTAATTAAATTTTTGTCAACAGTAAGTTACACTGATAGGTGTAATTTAGTTGAGGGGTTGAACTATGTCAGAGAGTCAAAAGAGCAGAAAGAAAAGAGATACCAGCCAGAAGCGCAAAATTATCCTGGAAGGGGCTGTCAAAGTGTTCACCGAAAAAGGCTTTGATGCTTCGAGCATGGACAAAATCGCTGAAGTTGCGGATGTATCCAAACGTACGGTTTATAACCACTTTCAAAGTAAAGAGAGTCTTTTTCAGGCCATCGTCGAAGACTTCCTGCATGAGCGCGACGAAATTAAGCCGATTGAGTACTCTAAAGAGATGTCTCTGGAGGAACAGCTAAGGAAATTTGCCGAAGCTGAACTGTATTTGATTAATGATCCTGTACGCCGAGGTTTATCCAAATTACTGACCTCTGTTTTTTTAATGAATATTGCCTTTGGAACTGAAACGCGAAGTCATTTTGAGCCACATAAAGCCTTTATTAGCTGGCTCAACGCGGCCAAAGAGGATCAAAAGCTGAGTTTTAAGTCTCCGGAGCTTACTGCTCGAATATATTACGGAATGGTTGAGGGGTGTCTGACATGGTCTGCTTTGTTCACAGACGGCGCAAACTTGAAAAATGCGGACTACTTGCTGGATGAGATTATCTCAACATTTTTAAGCCGTTACGCATGTTAAAGTGTATCTGTAAGCAGCAGGAAGCAATACCCGGCGCTGCTTAACACAGGTTGTCCGTATCCAATTGGGCAGCGCTTTTTACTCCGCGTTGTTTAGCCACCTGTAAGGTCGCACTGACTACCATACAAACATCTGAACGCACACCCTAATTCGTACCGACGACAATTTGCAAAAAATAGAGGTTATTATGCAACCCGCTGTCAGCATCATCGTTCTAAACTACAACGGTCGCCAAGATACGATGGCCTGTTTGCGCTCACTGGAGCATCTGACTTACAGCCGTGCTTCCACTATATTGGTGGATAATGACTCGACCGATGGCACAGCCGATGCGGTACGTCAGGCATATCCCAACGTTAAGGTGATGGAGACGGGCGCGAACCTCGGCTTCACAGGCGGGAACAACGTCGCCATTAAGTATGCGCTCGAGAACGGTGCGGATTACGTGCTGCTGCTCAATAACGACACCATCGTTGCGCCAGACTTTTTGAACGTCATGGTCGAGGTGATGGAACAAGACCCCACTATCGGTGTGACCGGCCCGATGATCTATTATCACAACAACCCCGAAACTATCTGGACGGCTGGCGGTACGATTGATTGGAAGCGCGGCACCACGAGTATGATCGGCCTGAATCAGATGGATGTGTCGCAGTTCGGACTCAGCCCGACGACCGTCGATTTCGTCAGCGGCTGTGCGCTGCTGGCCCGCCGGAACGTGTGGGAGCAAATCGGCGTGTTGGATGACAAGTTCTTTATGTACTACGAAGAGACTGAATGGTGCGTCCGTGCGACCCGCGCCGGATTTAAGATCGCGCTGGTTCCGATGGCAATGATCTGGCACAAAATCTCGATAGAAGAACGCGCCGCCTCACCCCGCACCTACTACTATATGGTACGCAACCGTCTGTTGTTCTTGAACAAAACCGGCGCTGGTTATCAAACATGGGCTTACATCGTATTCGAATACGTGCGGACATATATGAGTTGGACTCTGCGTTCCAAGTGGCAGGATCGGCGGCATCTGCGCGGTACGATGGTGCAAGCCTTCAAGGATTATTCGCTCGGACGTTTTGGTCAGCTCATGGCGTAGGCTGGCAATCAATTTGAAACATTTGCTTTTCCTGTCATGGTGGTGGCCTTATCCTGCCAACAATGGGGCGAAAATTCGTATTTACAACCTGCTGCGGCATCTGAGCCAGCATTATCGTGTGACGCTGCTTTCGTTTGCCGAAGCCGATGAAGCCACACCGGAGCAAATCGCTCACCTCAACGGCTTTTGCAGCCATGTCGAAGCGGTGGCTAAGCCGCACTATAACCCAAGTGCGCTTAAATCCACTTTGGGATATTTATCACGCTGGCCGCGTTCGCTGGTGGATGTTTACAGTACGGATATGGCGGAACGCGCCACACAGCTAAACCGCACACAGCCCATTGATATTTTAATCGCGTCTCAGTTCCAGACCATGCGCTACCTCGAACTGCTGCCGGATGTGCCATCTGTGTTGGAAGAGTTGGAAATCACAGGCTTTCACAATGCCGTTGAACAAGCCAGCAGCACGCCACAACGTTTGCGCGTCCAATTAACACTCACCAAGTTCCAGCAATCGATCCAACATTTGATGAAAAACGGTGCGGCTTGTACGGTTGTCTCGACAGCCGAGGCGGCTTATCTCCAACGGGTCATACCCTCGGCGCATGTTGAGGTTGTGCCGAATGGTGTCGATACGATGGCTAACCGGCCAGACGCATCGGTTCAACCCACGCCCTACAGTTTGATTTATACGGGTGCTGTCACCTACAACGCCAATCATGATGCGGTTGCCTATTTTGTCCGCGAGATCTGGCCGCTGGTGCGCGCACGTTATCCGCAGGCAACGTTCACCGTTACAGGTGGCACAGGTCAGGTAGATGTGTCGGGCTTAGCGGCTGTGTCGGGCGTAACCTTCAGCGGTTATTTGCCGTCAGTGGCGGATGCGGTGCGACAACAATGGGCAGTTGTCGCACCTTTACGCGTGGGCGGCGGAACACGGCTTAAAATTTTAGAAGCGATGGCACTTGGTACACCAGTGATCGCCACCAGCAAGGGCGCGGAAGGGTTGGATGTTCACAACGGGGAAAACATCCTGATTGCGGACACACCACAGGCTTTCGCGGATGCGATCAGCCGCTTGTTTGAAGATGCCGCACTGCGAAACCAACTGGCAGTGGCGGGACGTGCGCTGGTCGAGCGTGATTATGACTGGGGCGCATTAGCAAGCCGCCTCGTTGATCTGGTTGAAGCGACGCTGACCAAAGGCCATCAACTGAAAGCCTGAGCGGTACGGCAGATACTATTTTTGGCATAAACTGAGGAAAACATGATTAACGAGGCTTCTCGATCCACTACCAGCCGACGCGATTGGCTTTACCTGGGTATCTTTATCGTCGTGCTGCTGGCGATTACAGCGATTCCCTATTTCTATGCCCAACGGTTAGCCGGCACAGATAAACACTTTATGGGGATCGTGTTTAATATCCCCGACCACTTCCAATATTTCTCGTGGATGCGCGAGTCGCGGGATAAATTTCTGGTTCCCAACCAACTGACACCGGAGTACAGTACCCCGCTGCTTTTCAATCTGCTGTGGTGGGTGCTGGGACGCATCGACAGTGTAACGCATTTGGGATATGCCAATCTGTACCAGCTTACGCGTCTGGCAGCCGGAGCATTCGCCGCGTTTTCGGTGTTCTGGTTCTGCGGCTTGATCTTCAACAACCGCGCTAAACGTTGGACGGCTTTCCTGCTGGCGATGCTGGCTTCCGGACTCGGTTGGGTCATGATCGTCGTTAAGACGCTGACAAAAGCTGCCGACGCGCCCTTCCCATTCACGATTTATACGTCCGAGCCGAACAGCTTCTTTACGGTGATGTCGTTCCCCCATTTTACACTGGCGACCGCTTTGATTACGCTGGTATTCGGCATGGTGCTGCTGGCTCAGCGTACGCAAAAGCTGCGTTACGCGTGGTACGGTGCGATTATCTGTCTGATTCTGACGCTGCAACACTCCTATGACTTTTTCACCATTTGCGGCGTGATTGCCATGTACGGGCTGTTCCTGTGGATACGCGACCGTAAGTTCCCGCTGTACATCCTCAAAGTGGGTATCATTATTGTGATCGTGGCGGTGTGGCCCGCGCTGCAAGCCTTCTATATCACTACGGCGGATGCGGTGTGGAAGGGTGTGCTGTCGCAGTTTGATAATGCGGGTGCATGGACGCCCGCGCCCTATCTACTGCCAATTTTGATGGGTATCGCGTGGCTGCTGGCGATCTGGTCGATCAAAATTCGTATGCCCTGGAAAGACCGTGACGACACGCATTTGTTCCTGCTGGCGTGGTTCGTATCGCATATCATTTTGATCTATCTGCCGCTCAACTTCCAAATCCATCTGCTCAGCGGATGGCAAGTTGTGATCGGTGTGCTGGCGACGATTGGTTTGTACAGCCGTGTGCTGCCGCTGATGCAGCGCTGGTTCAAGAATACGCCGCCTGCCCGGTTGGCCCTGATCGCGACGGTTGTGCTGCTGCTGCTGGTGATTCCGACGAATTTGTACCTGCTGGGTCAGCGCTTCCTTGATTTGAAACGTGCGGCGGATCAGGCCGAAATATCTGACAATCCGACCAGTCCCAGCGCTTCGGATAACCGCTACTTCCTGAGCAACGGCGAGTACGATGCGCTCAAGTATCTGGAAACACAGGTCAAAGGCGATGATGTGGTGTTCGCCAACCTGGGCCTGGGACAGTTCGTGCCAGCCTTGACGGGCGCACGCACGTTCATCGGTCATTGGGCGCAGACGCTTAAGTTCAAAGATAAGTTCGCGATGGTGCAGAGCTTCTATAATGAAGCGACATCGGATGCCGACCGCCAATCCTTACTCGACACCTACAAAGTGACGTATCTCATCTACAGCCCCGAAGAAGCCCAGCTCGGCAAGTTCGATCCATCGACAGCCAGCTATTTGCAGCCGGTTTATGATGAGGGGAACGTCAAAGTGTTCAAGGTCGCCTCACAGGCTGCATCAGGCTAAGCGGTAGCTGACTCACCATACAAAGGCGATCTTAGGGTCGCTTTTTATTTGTCATATCGTTGACATGATCATCATCCATAATCGAAACGGTCGGTAAAACCGCTGGTCTGCCTGCCCGTAAATAAGAGCATGTGAAATGGGTGGACAACTCACCTTAAAGTGAAAAAGGTTTACCAATGCCTCTCCAATATTTTCTGCTGGTTTTTATTCTGACTATTCCGTTTTTGGTACTCGGCGCACTGACGGGCATTGATCTGCTGCCGGGGCTGCCGATTGCGGCGCTGGCGGTCGTTTGTCCGGTAATCGGTGCCCTGATTCTCGTCTATCGTCAGAACAAGATGAATGGTGTTAAAGCGCTGCTCAAACGGTCATTCGATTTCAAGCGCGTCCAAAATGGCTGGTGGTATTTAGCGCCGCTGCTGCTAACACCTGTAATAACCGGACTGGCGTTCATCGTTCAACGCGCGACTGGAACGCCGGTTCCCGACTTACAAATCAAGCTGATGCCGACTGTGATGTTGTTCATTGTGTTTTTTGTCAGCGCAATTGGTGAGGAACTCGGTTGGTCGGGGTATGCGCTTGATCTTTTGCAAGCCTGTTGGGGAGTGCTGCGTGCAGGTTTGATACTGGGTGTCGTCTGGGCAGTCTGGCATTATATTCCGTTAGCGCAGGAACACCGTTCGGCTGTGTGGGTGGCGTGGTGGTCGCTGTGGACGATTTCTGCCCGCATGATTATGGTGTGGCTCTACAACCGCAGTGGTAGAAGCATATTCCTGATGGTGCTGTACCATATGATGAGCAATGTCGTGTGGCAGCTTTATCCGGTTAACGGCTCGTTCTTTGATCCGGTGGTTTTCGGCATCATCACGGCGCTGGTGGCCGTTGGGTTATTCACTATGTGGAAGCCACGTCCTGCCATTGGATGATGATTTGTCTGTCCGAAGTGTTTCTTCGATCATATCGGGGCTGTCAGCCGATTTAGTCTCTAGCCTGATTGCTACTCGTAGAAACCTCGCTCAGAACCTCATCCCTAACCGTGTACAGTTTACGACACGACAGTTTTGGTCGATTGAGGGAAAAGCGGAAGGCTCTCAGAGCCTTCCCTACGGGAGAAAAACGCACAAGACTGTAAAAGTGTCGTCTCGTGAACTGTGTACAGCGAGGGGGATAAAAGAACTGGTAGGACTACGATAAGTGGTGGTCGAAACGATTTGCTGAATGTACCCCACCCCCAACCCGCATCAGCAACGTTCGCAGGCTCACTCTGCTGATAGCCGAAGCGTCAGGGAAGGGAGAAAATGCAAAATTCGAGAGCGAAAATGACTGTTTTTCGGCCAGGAAATGTTTCCACCGTTTAGTGTGGTGCTACCTGATTAGGCGCTTGCCTGAAGTTTAGAATGTTAGTCCTGAGAAAACTCGTTCCGAGGTTTTAAGATCCCATCATCGAGGGTGTAATCTACGGTACGATCCCGCCAGCCGGGATAATCCCAATAATCGTCAACAAAGGTGTTGAAGCGCGGAATGGCCTTATTGTCATCGACCGTGTAAGTCTGTAAAACCTGATCCATAAATGGGCCTTCGGGAATGGGTGTCATTTCGTTGCCGCCCCAATAGATTTCGAGCAATGGTTCTTCGCCAAAAACCTCCCGCCATTTTTTAGGGAGATTTTCAGGCGTAAATGGGCCATGACGCTCGGTTCGGGTGCGGACATACAAGCCTGTTTCCCAAGCGATACGAATCCACCCCGCAGGTTGATAGGGTTCGACAGCTGCATCAATATCCATGAGCCGATCCAAGAGTTCGGTGAGAACGCGCAACCGCTTATGAGGCGCTGTTTGAGCAAACGTGTCGTGCATATTGGCTGAAATATTGAGGAGTTCAGCCATAATTTGTTCGCGGATATAGATTAAGGCATCCAAATCCTCTTCAAACTGCGGTGGTTTATTCGGCGGTGGCGGCGGTGCAGAAAACGGCGGCGGCGATGGCGGCGATGAGCGTTCGCGTTCTCGCCTCCAATCGCGCAGAGTCCGTTCGGGTATTCCGGTGCGGTCGCTGGTGAGGGCAATATCCCCATAAAGTGAATCGAGTAGTTGTAAAGTGTCTGATTTTTGTTGTGCTGTATAGTGGCGCGGCATGGAACGATAGCCTCTTTCTGCTCAGGTAGGAAGGCATTAAGTGGTGGAAGGCCTGTTTCCAAAATCCTCACCCCTAAATCCCCTCTCCATTTCATGGCAGAGGGGATTTTAAAGACCTCTTAAAAGCCGTCTTAATAAGGCCAATACTCTGTCCACCGTTTAGTGTGGTGCTTGTATCTTAGAAATTAAGGTAAGCTGGAAATACAGCAACCTGTTGGAAAAGAGAAATGAGAGACTGTTGTGGTGCTCAGACGGACAAGTCTGGTAGGTAGATTAGTCCCATTTCTCATTTTTCGTTGGGCCTTGAGGTCGAACGGTATCAACTACGAGCTTGCATGTACAAGGCTGTCCCACTTGCCAAGGATAACCAACAGGACGATGAGCCTAAATGGAGATGAATCGTGATCAGTTATCTGGGGATTGATGTGAGTAAAAGCGTGGTTGGATGTGCTGCTGCTGCGCTTGCCGCCAGCCGAAGGGACAGTTTGACAATAGCCGAAGGATTTGGTCGGTTGCACCATTTTCTCAGAAGCGCAAGGTCAAAATGCTGCACGCTTGTTTGGAGGCAAACCGGTTCTTATGGGCTGGAAGTGGCTTTGTTTTTGCATGAGGCGGGTTATGTCGTTAGTGTGGTCAATCCGGCTCGGATCAAAACCTATGCTGAAAGCCAGTTGGTCGCACCAAAACGGACGCAGGTGATGCCGCCCTGATTGCCGATTTCTGCCGTACTCAACAACAGAGCTATGGACACTATACCCCCTGAGCAGCGCGAGTTTGCAAGCCTTGGTGCGTCATTTGGAAAACCTGCAAGACATGCGCAACTTGAAGCCAATCGTCGTCAAGCCGGCATCCCTTCTGAAACCCTTTTTGAAAACGCTCGATGAACACATCGCCTTATAAACAGCAAACGCGGCTGCCGTCTCATCCGTGATCATATTGAGCGTCATCCTCACCTGCGTCAGCAACATATTTGCTGACTTCCATTCCGGCATTGGTGATCTCACCGCTTTCAAACTACTGGCTGGGATTGTCGATGTCCATGCCTTCGTCTACCCGGCAACTATGTGCTTTTGCGCCGGTCTTACTCCCGTGAACGCCGTTCTGGCTCTTCGGTTCGCGGACGTTCTCGCTTGTCCTGGCGTGGCTGCCCGCGCACCCGCTTATACTAACATTTATTTCCCCGCTATTGTTGCTCAACGCCACAACCCTATTCTCCATACCTTTGCTCAGCGTGCTGGCAAATCCAAAATGCAAGTCGTCGCTGCCGTCATGCGTAAACTTTTGCATCTCGTCTTTGGCATTCTCAAGTCTGGGCAACCCTTTGATCCTCATTTTCTTGATCACCAACTTCCAATCTCTTGACTTTCAAGACGGTATCTACCTCTGTTCAGGTAGGGCTGCATTAAGTGGTGGACAGCAGTCAAAACCCCACCCCCACCCCCTCCCCGAAGCGTCAGGGAGGGGAGAAAATGCAAAATTCGGGTGCAAAAATGACTGCTTTTCGGCTAGAAAATATCTCCACCGTTTAGTGTGGTGCTACCTCTGTTCATTTTGTTATCCACAATAGCACATCCTTTCTACGAATGGGTTACATTTTGGAAGAACATTTTGTAACTCTTTCGAGATTCCGGCGCTAACTATTCTGAGGGAGTGAAATTGTTAAGCAGGTTGATGGAGGGTTTGAGAACCGTTTATCGGGTTAACCGAAAATAAACCTCACGACGAATAAGATAAAATATATCAACTCCACAAATTTATTTTCATTTTGGCAACATGTTCCAAAGCATCGGATTGTGGTCTAGAATAGGCGTATGGAAGAAAGGTTGTTAGATGATTCTAGCAATCGATGTTCCCCTACGAACGGATGAAGACGGCGTGATGCGAATTGGACAAACACGTGTCACACTGCAAACGGTGATCGCGGATTTTCATCGCGGTGCTTCACCCGAAGAAATCGTGCATCACTATCCGGTACTGACGTTATCCCAAGTTTATTTGGTGATCGGCTATTATCTCGAAAATCGGCAAGACGTGGATGCGTACGTAGTCCGGCAACGTCAATTGGCTGCCGAAGCCCGCACTGAATACGAATCCGCCTATCCGAATGATCCCCTGCGCCAACGGTTGCTCGACAAACGCTACTGTAAAAGCTAATCATCGCGTGAATGGTGTACACTTTTAGAAAGTGTTCACGGAGAGAGGCGATGAAAAATAAGTCTGGCAGAGGAACAGGATTCAAGGGATGGTTGGCTCGATTACTTGGTTCCTTTCGAAATCCACTTTCTGTTAAGAATGAAAACAAGCAGACGTTGAAGGAATACCTGCTCTCGCAATCTGCATATGAGAACCGCCCAAATCCGCATTGGTTCCGTCAACAACCCGCAGGCGCTTTATATCGCAAAGCGCACAATATCACCGAAGTAGAGAGCCGTGTGCCTCCCTCTCCAGCAATTCAGATTAAGCCTGAGGACGCGTTGGCACTCCTGCGAAACTATGGTCTTGCAGATATGCTCACGCCGGAGGATGATGCGACTTTGTGGGCGGCAGTTATTTCCACTTACTGGCCGTTGCCAGATGACGCGAAAATTAACGTTGAAGGATTGCGCTTCGGCGTAGGTATGTTCGACGATCAAACACAGATGAAACTTCAACCCATCGAGGGATGGTGCTTTGAACGCGTGGATGAAAAAACACTCAAAACAGGCACATGTCACGATGTGGATGTGGACGGAAAAATCGATGATCAACTGCGACCATTACCCAACACAACATTATTTGCTTTAGCCTTTTTACACTATGCTAATGAACGACCTTCCTATCCTTACATGGCAGTTGTGGTTGAGCGACCAAGCATCGGCAAACAAGAAGTGGTCGTGTATAACGGCGCACAGCTCGGTCATTTGATGGGATATGGGCAAACGGGAGTTTATACTCGCATCGTTGGTGGATGGCAAGAATCGGGACGCATTCTGAACCACTGGAGAAGTTGATCGGAGAAGAGGCATTTAAGCCTCTCCTTTGAAGGCTTGCTATAATTGCTAGAGTTTGCCACTAGCGCAAAGCGTCTTCAATCATACCGGGGATGATGCCGGGGTTTGCGCCGACCTGCCGCCTGAAGGTTGTGCCGTTCTTGAAGACCATCAGCGTGGGGATCGAGAGGATTTGGAACTGCTGTGCGATGCGCGGGTTGTCATCCACGTTGACCTTGACGACCTTGGCGCGTCCAGCATATTTTTGCGCCATCTGCTCGACCACAGGCGCGATGGATCGGCAGGGGCCGCACCACGGCGCCCAGAAATCGACAAGCACCGGCATGGTACTCTTGACCACTTCACGGTCAAAGGTTGCATCAGTCACGACCAGCGGTTTGGTACTGCTGCTCGTACCATTCGCGGATGTGGTTGATGTATTGGCAGCGGGGGCGGCTTGTTTGGGCGCAGGGCCTTTACCAAGTAAAAAGTCGATATGGGTTTGCACATCAGCGGGGTTGATGCTGTTGGCCTGTGATTTGACCTTGCGACCACCTGCATCTTTAGCGAGTGTTACGAGTGCCGGTATCGCCAAATTGCCGTACTCACGTTGGGCTTGCGGATTAGCGGACACATCGAGGCGCACGATTAACACTTGTCCCGCGTACTGCTTAGCGGCCTTGCTAATGGCCTCGTCGAGTGTTCGATCTGGATTTCGGCGGCTGTCATACAGATATAAAGCGACCGGCAAAGGCTGCCCCAGCACCTTCGCCAGATTGGTATCGTCGGTTGTGATGGGCGTATTAAATACAGGCATGTTTACACCTCTTTACAATAAATCGTTGATGCCTATTATTTAGATTGTTCAGCCCACCGAAACCTTTCTTACAGCGTTAAAAAGGGAATGATTGTTTTCCTAGAGTTTTGCGCTGGATTTACGGACGATGATCTCGACCGGCAGCACGATTTCCTGCGGTTCTTGAGGGCCGTCGCCAGCTAAGCGGGATAATAATAACTCGGTTGCGCGCTGCCCCATTTCATAAGCTGGCTGAGCCGCCACTGTAAAAAAGGGGTCGATGGTAATGGCTTCGGGAAGATCATCGAAAGCCACCACTGAAATGTCGTCCGGTACGTGTAAACCAGCATCGCGTAAGGCGCGCATCACGCCAATGGCGATAAAGTTATTGGTTGCAAAAATGGCTGTCGGGCGCGGATGGGTCTGTAGAACTTGAACGGTGTTGTCATAGCCCGCCTGCTGGGTATATTCGCCCCAATAGATATGTTGGTCATCGTTTATATCCGCCTGTTTGAGGGCTTGCCGATAACCGTCTACGCGGTCGATGGCGGTGGTATGATCTTGCCTGCCGGTAATGACGGCGATACGGCGGTGACCGAGTTCGATAAGATGCCTGGTCAAGGCATATGCACCACCAACCGAATCACAGCGCACCGAATCAACTTGATCGGACGGGAAGCGGCGATCGAGAACGACGAAAGGAACTCTGCGCTTTTGGAGCGTATTTGAACCATTGTAAGATGCGGGAACAAATAAAAAGCCATCGACCTGTTTCTTCATTAAGAAGACCAGGTATTCTTCCTGTTTTTCAGCAGATTCGTCGGTGTTGCCGATGATGATGTGGTAACCACGTTTATTGGCGGCATCTTCAACGCCGCGCGCGACGGTCGTCCAAAAGGGATTGGTGATGTCCGAAAGCACCAATGCCAGGGTTTGTGTGCGCTTGGAGCGCAAACTCGGCCCAAGTGAATTAGGAATGTAGTCCAGCTCAAGTACAGCGGCTTCAACCTTACGGCGCGTTTCCTCGCTAAAGTAGCCATCATTGTTGATGACGCGGGAAACAGTTATAGGCGCTACACCAGCCAGTTTGGCAACATCGCGTATGGTAGACAAATGGTAATCCTCAACAATCCAATTACAATTGCAAACCGTTCAATTATATCAACTGGTGCGGTAATACCTGAATGGGAAGTGATGATATTGCTGCGAAGAGCCACTTCGACACTCGACTACATCCTTTATTCCTCACTTTGATCGTAGGATGACCGGATTCATGTCAGCTTTCAGGGTGCAGAATGATCTTCTGGTGCGGCAGTTGATGGGCTGCGATTTGCCCGAATATGTCCGGCGCTGCCGAAAGCGGGAAGTGATGCGAGATCATGGTGTCGATGTCCATTTCGCCGTCACGGATAGCCTGCACCGTGTCCGTCCATTCGTGGCCGGGAAAGGGCGCGGAATAGGACATGAAGCAGCCGTTCAAGCGCAGTTCCTTCCGCATGACATCTTCGATGAAGGTCATCGGTAGACTCTGGTCGAGCGGTTGGTTGCCGCCAAAAACGACCGAACCACGCGGACGTGTGACCTGAATGGTTTGCAGAAGGGCCTGGGGCGCACCTGCGGCCTCAATGGCGACATCCACGCCGTCACCTGCCAGCTTTTTGACTTCTTCCTTGACATCCACCTTGCCCGGATTGAGGGTGACATGTGCGCCAAGTTTGCGCGCGATGGCAAGATTGGTTTCGGATATATCAGTGCAAATGATCAGCGACGCTTTGAGGATGCGCAGCCATTGGACGACCATCAAGCCAATGGAACCCGCACCGAAAACGACGGCACTTTGTCCACTCTGAAAACCGCCGAGGTCAAGAATGTGACGGGCGACTGTTGATGGTTCGATCAGTGCGGCGGCTTCAAAGGGCAGATCGTCCGGCACGATCAGCGCGTTACGTTCAGGGATTTCCACGTAATCGGCAAAACCACCCGCTTGACGTGATCCGATGAAGGAATAGGTGTGGCAGGCAGAATAATAACCGCGCTGACATTCTTCGCAGTGGAAGCAGGGGACAAGCGGAATGATGGCGGCATGTTTGCCGATCAGATCGGCGCTGACACCTTCACCAACCGCGTTGATGATGCCGGCGGCTTCATGCCCCAACACCAGCGGATACATACGGTGTCCTTTGGCGAAGCGGCTGATGTCCGAGCCACAAATCGAGGCGGCTTTGACGTGTAATAGGATGTGTCCCGCCCGGGGCGTGGGCTGTGGGAGATCCTGGTAGACCATCGAACCTTTATTTTCGAGTATGACTGCTTTCATGAAAGACCTCATTCAAGGTTATGTTTGCGGTTAAGGGCGGCGAGATGCTCAAAGTCCGTTAAGAGTTTGCGAGATAGGTCACGATACAGGCCGAATAGGTCTTCGTACAGGGCGTGACGCCGGGATGATGGCTCATACACGTGGCGGTTGGGTAATAAGCGTTCGACACATGCGCCAATATCATCGACCTGCCCGATGGCATAAGCGGTAAGGGCGTAGAGGCCGAGGTTATGCCCACCTTCGCCACCATCCGGACGGCGGGCGACAATCAACGGCTTGCCATAAATATCGGCTTTAATCTGGCACCACACAGCGCTTTGAGTCGCGCCACCGGAGGCCAGATATTCGGTGACGACAGCGCCCTTTGCTTCGGCGATAGCGAGATTATCGCGCACAGCAAAAGCACAGCCTTCCATCAGGGCGCGGATCATATCGGCGCGCGAGGTTTTATAGGACAAACCTAGAAAGACACCACGCGCATCGCTGCTCCACAAAGGGGTTCGCTCACCGGCCATATAGGGTAGAAAGAGCAGACCGTGCGAACCGGATGTGCTTTGCGCGGCCTGCTGGCTGAGCGCCTCGAAGGATATGGTCTGGTCGTCGCCCAAAATTTGGCGGAACCAGCCGAGTGATCCGCCGCCGACCGTTCCAGCCTGTAGAAGATATTGATGCGGCAGGACATGATGCGAGAAAATCAACTGCGGCTCAACAATGACGTGATCGACACTCACGGCGAAACCACCGGCTTGCCCGCCTTGATCGTTGGTTTGGCCGAGACGCGTGACCCCTGCGCCCAAAGCGCCCACTGCCGCATCCAGGGCGCCTGCAATCACGGGAATACCGGCTCGTAAACCGAGTTCCCGCGCAGCGTGTTCAGTGATCCCTCCGATCACTTCGGTGCAGGCACACAGGCGCGGCATCTTTTCCAGCGGGATGCCGATTTGATGGGCGGTTACAGCATCCCAGCGCTCATGGGCAATGTCGAAGAAATGGTAGCCATAAGCCTGGGTGTAATCACAGGTAAATTCATCCGTTAAACGGGCAGCGATGAAACCAGAGGCTGTCAGGAAGCGATAGGTATCGTCAAAAACGTCCGGCTGATGCTGTTTCAACCAGAGTAATTTGGGTGTGATGTAAGCCGGATCAATAGGATTGGCATCCAACTCGATCAAGTGTCTCGCATCCGGCAAAGCATTGAGCCAATCAGTCTCCGCCTGGGCACGCCGATCCAACCAGATCATAGCAGGTGACATCGGTTCGGCATTGTAGTCGACCGGCACCAGCGTCCAGCCAACACCATCCACACCGATAGCAGCGACATCAGCCGGACTGATATGACTTTTAGCCAACACCTCGCGGGTCGTATCACAGATAGCGCGCCACCACAGGTTGGCATCAATCTCCGCCCACAATGGGCCGGGGCGATCAAGCGCATAGCTGGCTGATGCTTCGGCAAGGGTATGACCGGCCTCATCCCATAGGGCGGTTTTGGTGCTGGAGGTGCCGACATCAAGGGTGATGATGTAGTGTGCTGTCATGGTAATGTCCGCTTAGGGCGGGGTAACTTCCCCGTTGAGATCCCAGAGGTCTTCCCACGTTTGACCATCTTTCCACAGAAAGACCTGCCCTTTAATCAGGCGGCAGTTTTTGTCGATTTTGGCGATGGCTTGCATTTCGTCGGATGTCAGTGGATCAGTGACGACTGCTTGCAAGTTACCGAGGTAACTGCTGCGGCGGGTCGAGAATGGGATAGGCACCTGTCCGCGCTGTACTGCCCATTTAACGCAGATGACCGCTGGATGAACACCATGTCGTCGGGCAATTTCGATGATGACCGGATCTTCAATATCAACTGTATCGTCTGCGGTGCGGTCGCGGTCAGGACGAGCCGGTGAGCCAATCGGTGAAAAGCCAATTGCCACCATGCCGTTATTGACCACAAACTGAAATAATTCTGACTGCTGAAAATGTGGGTGAATCTCCATCTCGTTGCAGACCGGTTTGATTGCAGCATCCCGCAGCAGCAGCTTGAGTTTGGGAATGGTCATATTGGAGGTGCCGATGTGTTTGACCAGGCCACGCTCGACCAGTTTTTCCAACTGCCGCCACGTTTTCATATAGTTTTCGTGGATATAGGGCTTCGCATGAGGATCACGCGAGGATACGTCCACACCCGGGGCATGGAAATTCGGGAAAGGCCAGTGAATCAGGTACAGGTCGAGGTAATCCAACTGCAAATCTTTTAGGGATTTCTCGCAGGCGGCGATCACCTTGTTCTCGTCGTGCATGTCATTCCAGAGCTTGGAGGTAATCCACAGGTTTTCACGTTTAAGACCCTGCGCCTGCACATCGCGCAGCGATTGACCAATGAGATGTTCATTACCGTAAACAGCAGCACAATCAATATGGCGATAACCGAGGGCGATGGCATCCTTCACCGCTTGAGCGACCGCCTCGCCGGAGAAGCGATCCGAGCCAAATGTACCCAGTCCGACCACCGGCATTTTCGCGCCAGTGGAGAGGGTTTTATACGGGACCGTGGTGGGGTCAACAGCGCCACTGGCTGGTATAAACTGTTGAATGTCGCGTTTTTCTACCATAGATACGTCCTTTGTTCAGAGTTCTTCTGTGGTTAGTGGTGAAGCACTTTAAAGCGTTCACCACTAACCGCTTAATTTTAAAGGCTTAAGACTTAAGTAAACTGAATTTTGAAGCTGAAGGCATCATCACAGGGCTTTTGGGCGGGTGTCTTGATGTGCAAGCCTGCGCTGTCCTGCGTCCATTGTAATTCACCTGCGCCTAACATACTGATTGCAGTGATTTCGCCCATTTGCAGCGAAGAACCCTTCGCCAGACTCGTGATAACGGCTTCCTCACCCGGCCATGCCAGAGCGACGGCGTATAGGGTCTTTCCATGGGTAGTGAAGCGGAAATCCTGACCGGTAAACGAGGTGCGATGGGTATCCGTAAATTGACCTTCGGCAACCTCGGTCGGGCCTTCGCCAAAAATCGGTGCAGGGCGGGTGTCATAGATGGCTTCACCGTTAACAGCTAACCAGCGACCGATGGCACGCAGCATTTCGACTTCAGGTTCGGGGATGGAGCCATCTGGCCGGGGGCCGACATTCAACAACAGCGCACCATTCTTGCTGACCACATCGATCAGATCGCCAATGATGTCGCCAGCTTTCTTGTAATCGTGGTTCTGGATATAGCCCCATGAGTTCTTTGATACCGAGGTGTCGTTCTGCCAGAAGCGGGGCGAAATACCCTTGAACTGTCCACGTTCGACATCATACACGGCTGAACCTTCCGCGAAGGCATCATGTTTGTAATTGATGGCCGCGCCGAGTCCCCATTCCGCCGCACGATTGTAGTAATAGGCGGCGAAGCGCTGCAAATAAGGCTTCATGATGGTTTGTTCAATCCACCAGTCGAACCAGATCAACTGCGGCTTATACTTATCCACAATCTCACAGGTTCGCGCCAGCCAATCTTCAAGGAATTTGGCATCGGGACGGGGCTGCCAGTCATGGCTCGTCCATTCAGGGACATCAAATGAAGGGGGTGAAGCGGTGACTGCCGGACCATAGAAGCCATCAAAGGCCGGGTCTTGCACGTCGGATGGAAACTTGCGTCCGCCATCCATGAACCACCAATGTTCAATGCGGTGGCTGGACGCGCCAAAGACCATCCCGTGCTTGCGGGTGGCCTCGGCGAGTTCGCCCACGATGTCCCGCTTTGGCCCCATTTTGGCAGCTGTCCAGTCGGAGAACGAGCAGTCGTACATCGGGAATCCGTCATGATGTTCAGCGACAGGCACGACGAAACGCGCACCTGCGTCTTTGAACAACTGTACCCATTCATCCGCATTAAACTTTTCGGCGGTCAACTGCGGGATAAAATCCTTATACCCGAATTCGGTATGCGGCCCATAGGTCTTGACATGATGTTCAAACTCCGGCGTACCTTCGCGGTACATGTTGCGCGGATACCATTCGTTGCTAAAAGCCGGAACGGAATACAGCCCCCAATGGATAAAGATGCCGAACTTGCCATTGATGTACCAATCCGGGATTTGAACTTGCTTGAGCGACTCCCATGTCGGCTCGAACGGCCCCTGTGCGGATGTATTTTGTGTCATTTTAGAAGCTCCTTTGAATAATCGTAGTTTGGTAATGCTGCTTGCTTCTATTTCATAAGCTGCGGCGCGGGCGTAATTTTGAGTACATACGCCGGAGCGTTTTCCAGCGGGGGCAGCGCAACGGTCAGGTTACTGTCCTGCTGCGTCCAACTCAACGTAGATGAGTCGCCGCACAGTGAGATGCTTGTGCCATCCGCGGCCCCTAATTTCTCTAAGGTGATTTTTCCGGCTTTGGGCGTATCAAGCAGCGTGGCATACAATGAGCCGTCTTTTTGGGTAAACCGAACGCCAATTCCTTCACTGGTCGTTCCCTCGGCTGTGAGCCAGGGGCGTGTGCCGAAAATCGCCTCGCCGTTGACATCCAACCATGCACCCAGCCCTAACAGCCGTTCACGCTGCAGTGTGGGGATGGTGCCATCCGCCATCGGCCCGACGTCTAACAGCAGGTTGCCGTTTTTGCTGACAATATCAACAAAGCTGCGGACGAGTTCTTCAACCGAAAGGTAATCATTCGGTCCTTCATTCTGGTTGTAACCGAAGGAGTGACCGATACCGCGCGTGGCTTCCCATTTCTTCTCGACAATCTCTTTGTAGGCGGCATATTCCGGTGTCGTGAAATCCGAATGCGGTGAAGAGGGCGGTGGAATGAATTGGGTTGCATCGTCCGGAACGATGAGCGGTTCCTGGCTCCAACGATCATCAACTACGCCTTCAGGTACCGTGTTGTAATAATAGGCGAACAGCTCGGGTACATCCGCCGCTGATGGATAACCAATATCGTTCCACAGGATGGATGGTGCATAGCGGTCAATCAGTTCATGGAAGTGCGCGTGCGAATATTCAACAAAATCAGGGCTTTGCACAATCGTGCCATAAACATCAGTTAAGGTGAGTACCGGTTTCTCCTCGAATGACCAATCCAGCCCGCCGGAGTAATATAACCCCATGCGCATGTTGTGTTTGCGGATCGAGTTGGTCAGTTCGCCTACAAGGTCACGGGTGGTCGCAAATTTGCCAGGTTTGTTCGGGCTGGTGTGTTCGCTCGGCCATAGTAAAAAGCCGTCATGATGTTTGGTCGTCAAAACGATATAACGGGCACCAACCTTTTGAAAGAGTTCCGCCCATTCGTCAGGATTCCATTTTTCGACCGCCTGATTGAACATCGGCGCGAAATCATCGTAGCTGAAGTTCTCGCCGTAAGTGGCGGTATGGTGGCGGCGGGTTTGGGTATCGCCTACTCTGAGCGTGTTCAGATACCATTCGGCATAAGGATTGTTGGCGAACATCGCCTCCCACCCTTTTTCGACCACCTGCTGATTAATATCCGCGCCTTCGGGTGCCCAACCCGGAACCGAGTACAGACCCCAGTGAATGAAAATGCCGAGTTTGGCATCATGAAACCATTCCGGTACAGGATGCTGCTTGATCGAGTCAAAAGTCGCTTCATATTTCATGGGAAATTTTCCTTGGCAGTTATGAGTTGTACATTGTTCGGATAAGTGATTTGGACAATGCGATTAGATGGTACATCGCTCAGTAATTTTTCGCTTCGGTCTGGCCAAAATAGCCCTGGTTCCATTGGTCGAATATGAATAATTCGTCCAGCCATCTTTGTTCTAATCGGTATAGGCAATACCCGGCGTGGAATGTGAATTCCGCTGCCATCGGTAGCGTGTGGCAACCTAAAAAACGAAGTGGGATGATCGTAATTTATCAAGGAACAATCTTCTTTATTGCTATGGTATGCGTACCATACACAGATAATAATAAGCCTTATGGATTTTGTCAAACAGCCTGAATAGCGCATGTGTTTGGGCAGAGATGCGCCAATAAACTTGCCTTCAACTCAAGCCGGTGGTTATAGACTGTAAGTTGCATTGCCCTGTAGAAAAGGCGCATAATCGGAAAATGCTAGACACAGCACATCCATTGTCAATCTCATCCTGTTTGGATTTATGCTCATGACCACCACATCACAGACCGAACATACTTTTTCCGAACAGCCCGCGAAATATGGTAACTTTTGGCGTTTTGTCTCTTATGTCGCCCCCTATAAACGCGATATGGTGATCGCGATAATCGGCGGTATTGTCAAATTTACGCTGCCCCTCCTCGTGCCACAGATCACGCGTCATCTGTTGGACGAGGTCTTCCCCAACGCCGCTATGACCAATCCACAGAAGCTCAACGAACTGCTGCTCACGGTCGGTGGCATGATCGCGGCGTTCGTGTTCATCTGGTCACCCTTTACCTATGTGCGCCATTACTTTGCCAGCAAAGCCAGCTATCGCGCGGTATTCGACCTGCGCGTCGAGTTGTATTACCGTATCTTGCGCATGTCCGCTTCCTTCTTTGACAGCAACAAGTCTGGTGCTATCGTCTCGCGCTTAATCGGTGACATCGAACAGGCCCAGAATCTGGTTGGCAGCGCCCTCACCGACACATGGATGGATTTCGTTGCGCTGGTCGTCATTCTCTTTTTTCTGTTACAGATCGATGTGCCGGTAACCATTTCGGCGCTGGTGACATTTCCACTTTATTTGTATTTCTTCCGTAAATCGCAGACCGATATTCGCGACTCCAGCCTTAAGGTACAGGAAGAAATCGCCGCCATGTCCGGTCATGTGCAGGAACGCATCGCTGGCAGTCGGGTCGTCCACACCTTCACGCAGGAAAAAACCGAGGAGTCGGTTTTCTTGCGCGATTCGCAAAGTCTTTTTTCAATCACCATGTTCCGTGCCTACTTGCAGAGTGTGAACATCACTACAACCGGTGTGCTAACCCAGATCGCGCCGCTGATTGTCCTGCTTTATGGCGGTTCGCGCGTTATCAGTGGCAACCTAAGTATCGGTGAACTGGTCGCCGTGACCATGTATCTAACGCCCCTTTACACCCCGATGCAGCGTTTCTCACAGCTCAATTTGGTCTTCGCTAATTCTATGGCTGCCGTTGACCGTATTTTCGAGATCATGGACGAGAAGCCGGAAATTCGTGATCGTCCCGGCGCGATGGTGCTGCGCGATGTGAAAGGCACGATTGCGTTCGATCATGTGGGATTTGCTTATCCACAGGCGACCGTAACCGAACCGGGGCCGGTGCTGCGCGACATGAGTTTCGTAGTTCAGCCGGGGGAACGGGTGGCGTTGGTCGGGCCGAGCGGCAGCGGTAAAAGTACCGTAGTGAGTTTGATCCCGCGTTTTTACGATGTGGATTACGGCAGCGTCAAGATTGATGGACATGATGTACGCGACATAACGGTCAATTCGCTGCGGCGTAACATCGGTATGGTACTGCAAAATCCGATTTTGTTTAGCGGCACGATTCTGGACAATATCCGCTATGGTAAACCGGACGCCACCATGAGCGAAGTTGTGGAGGCTTGTAAGGCGGCGAATGCTTACGATTTTATCGCGAAACTGCCTAAACAATTCGAGAGTGAAGTCGGTGAAGGCGGTAATTTCCTGTCGGGCGGTCAAAAACAGCGTGTGACGATTGCCCGTGCCTTTCTCAAAGACCCTAAAGTGCTCATTCTGGATGAAGCCACCAGCGCCCTTGATTCGGTCAGCGAACGGTTGGTCAAGCAGGCGCTCGAACGGCTGATGCAGGGACGGACGACTTTTATCATCGCCCACCGGCTGAGTACCATCGAGAATGCCGACCGCATCTTCGTTCTCGAAAATGGGAGCATCGTTGAATCGGGCACCCACAACGAACTGCTCGAGCATCCGGGGATGTACCAAAAGCTCTATAGTTAACCCACTTTACATCTTCTCCCATGTTTCCGCCTGTCATTTCAGCGACTGAAGGGAGTTCTGTGGGCGGGGATATTACAATTTGTGCAGCAATATCTACAGCACAGGTAATAAGGAACTGGCTATCAGCACCCAAAATAAAATCGGTCAGGTATTACCCCGACCGATTTTAAACTACTGAGTCTCAGATCGACTTACTTAGCTGCTGGTGGAACTACGGGTGGACGAGTGAATTTCGCAACCGCATCCTTACCGCCAACTGCTTCGATGCTATCGTACAACACCTGTAGGATGTAATCTGCGTTGTGGGCAAACACACCCGGATCTTTTACAGAATACTGGTAGTCATAGGCTGCACGGAGCAAGTTCGGCGTCCAGGAAGCATAACCGTTCTTGGCATTAGCTTCATCTGCGTCGACAGTGCCGTTCTTGTTGGTGTCGATGAAGAAGTACGGGTAAGCAGACGACGAGTAGGCAATGGGTGATCCAGCCTTATCAACTGCGTACTTCTGAATACTTGCCAACAAAGTCTCCTGGAAGGTTGCAATTTCGTCGGCTATCGGCTCGGTTGTATCACCATTACCGTTGTAGTCAACTGCATCCACACCGTCCGGCTCTGTACGGATCGTCTTCAGATCTTCCTGTGACTCAACCCCATCATGACAATCCGCGCACTTATCAACCATCAACGCGCCGGTATGTGTTTCATGGCAGTCAGTACATTTTTGGAAGTCCTCAACGTGCATATAGCGCCCGTTGTATTCCTTGCCGTCATATTCGTAAGCACCCTTCGCTTCCGTGCCAAACAAAGTGGCACCGGCCGCAAAGTAGTGAACGTTTCTGAAGGCCAAATCTGGTGTAACGTCATCCGCGCCTGCCTTGGACTTGGTGATCGCAGCATTTACGCTAACGGTCGACTCACGCCCTTGATGGCACGAGATACACAAATTGCTGTCTTCACCCTCACCGAACGACACCTTCGCGCCGCTGGGGAATGTAACCTGATCAACCTTAAGTCTCTCGAAGTCATTCTTCACATCATGGCAGGTCGAGCAAGCCAACGATTGTGACGGTGCCGACTTGATGTTCACGCCGTTTTCCAGATAGAAGGGCAAGCCCCCGGCTGTATGGCAGCGTGTACAAGTTGCGGGTACTTCGCCTTCAGCGTCCCAATGACGGAACGGTTCTGAAACGACGGAGAAGTGACCTGCGTCATCACGGCTGGCGGTCGTCAGATCAACAGCTTCTTTAAGGCTGGCGTTCAACGATTCAGTCGAGTCGTATAACAACTCAATGATGTACTTCGGATTGTGAGCAAACGAGCCCGGATCTTTCACGGATACCTGATAGTTGTAGGCCGCTTCCAGCAAATTCGCTGTAAAGGCCTTGTAACCATTGTCTGCCTTCGCTTCGTCTGCATCCACTTCACCGTTGTCATTGGTGTCAACGAAGAAGTACGGATAAGCATCGGGCGAATAGGCAATAGATGTACCGGAAACTTCCCTGGCATAGGCTTGCATGGCCTGAAGCGTTAATTCTTGCAGACCCTGGATTTCGCCAGCAATACCTTCAAGCGTATCACCGTCGCCATCATAATCCTCGCCTGAACCATTCATACGAATGTTCTTCAGATCGTCTTTGGTCTTAACGTCTTCATGGCAAGTCGCGCACAGATCAACCTTCACTTCGAGCGTGTGCTGGTTGTGGCAGTCGGCGCAGGTATTTAGACCTTCAGCGTGCATATTCCGCTGTTGGTAATACTTGTCCGGATACTGGTAACCACCACGGGCCTCACCACCATACAAAGTGGCGGCGGCTGCGAAGTAATGGATGTTGATGAAGCCAAGGTCTGCGCTGACCTTGTTGCCGTCATCCGTCAAGCCAGCCTTCTCAATTGCGGCATTCACCGAGTCGGTTGATGCACGGCCTTGATGGCACTGCATACACCGCGCGGATTTGCCCACGTTATCAATCGTCACCCCTGACGGGAATGTGACGCTCGTCAACTGTGAAGCAGCGCTGTTATGGCAGGCATCACAGGTGATAACCGTACCAATAGGAGCTTTAGCGTCCACTTTGAAAGCAGTCGATCCGTCACCACCGACGAAATCGATGTAGCCCGGTGTCGAGTGACAACGAGCGCAGGATTCAGGGATGGCTCCCTCTTTGTCCCAATGCTTGAATGCTTCCTTAGAAACATCAGCATGTGCCGATCCTGCCCACGCATTGTAGATGTCCGCCAAATACTGCGGATCACCTGATATGGGGGTACCCATTCCCTGATACGGTTCTGGTGTAGCTTCTGGAGTGGCCTCTTGTGCGAGTACCTGTGATTGAAGCAGTAGTGTCATACCTGCCATCAATAACAGGACGCCGACTGTAGCCATAAGTCGGGCTTTTTTCATAGCGTCCTCTCTTTCCTCCGGTCAATCGATCCCAAATAAAAAACGTGCAAAAACAAATTCACTCTGACTATCATTTTCCTGCTAGGGGGCCTAAAAACCGTCCATCCAGAGAATGATTTCTCATCATCCTCATGGTGGATTATGGGACGTCGAGTATGCAGACAAGCTGAATAAACCATATTTTTCTAGTAAAATTGAGAGGAATTTCGGGGTGCTGCCTGGTTATATGGGAGAGATTGAAATCTTTCTTGTTTATCGCGATTCGTCCACTGTATGTTTCCCCATTTTGAGGATTACGTTTGCTGAGATCATTACGTCTATTAAGCGCTTTTGAGGCGTTGTTTCGTGATTATAAAATCAATATCGTGATAATTTGAGTACTGCCGCGTATGTTATTGACAAATCGCCTGATGCTGGTTATAGTTAGAGTAACCTGAATAAAAATATATATATTGAATAATTATTCAATAGGTGCTGGTTAGGATATGCAAGCTGCTGAATTGCAACTGAAATCGATCCAATATCGCAGAGCTGTTGTTGACCTCATCAAAAATACAGGGGCAGGCCACACAGGCGGCAGTTTATCCTGTGTTGATATTTTAAATGTCCTCTACAATCATACGCTCAATGTTTCACCCGAGACTTTTTATTCTCCTGATCGTGATCGCTATGTCCAAAGTAAGGGGCATAGTGTTGAAGCGCTGTACGTGGTTCTGGCGGACAAGGGGTTCTTCCCACGCGAAGCCTTGAAGACGGTCGAGCGCTACCAATCGCCTTATATCGGGCATCCAACACGGGATATAAACGGTATCGAGCAGAATACCGGTGCGCTAGGACACGGGCTGGCGGTCGCCGTCGGTATGGCGTTGGCTGCCAAACTGGATAAACGTTCGTACCGTGTTTTTACCCTGCTTGGTGATGGCGAACTCTCGGAAGGTTCGAACTGGGAAGCACTCATGACTGCTTCTCACTACAAGCTGGATAATCTGATAATCATCATTGACCGCAATAAACTCCAGATTACTGGCCCTACCGATAAAGTGAATGCTATTGAACCACTGCCAGATAAGTTTCGTGCTTTTGGCATGGCAGTGTGCGAATGTGATGGAAACAATATTGACGAACTGACAACGATTTTTGATCAAGTGCCGTTCGAAGCAGGCAAACCCAATCTGGTTATTGCCCATACAGTTAAAGGCAAAGGGGTTAGTTACATGGAGAATGCCGTACCGTGGCATCATAAAGTACCCACTGATGCCGAGTATGCACTTGCCCTCCAAGAATTCGAACGGGCGGAAGCGGAACTAAAAGCTCATGGCCTCTAATCGACCGAATCAAGATGTTTTTTCGGAAACGTTGCTAGAACTGGCACGACATAACCACGATATATTGGTCGTCACCAGCGACTCGCGCGGTTCAGGCAAGCTGGTGAAATATGGGGAAGTATTACCTGACCAGATTATTGAAGTCGGTATCGCGGAACAAAATTTAGTTGGCGTGGCAGCCGGTTTGGCATCAGCCGGAAAGCATGTTTACGCCGTTTCTCCAGCGTGTTTCGTAACAGCCCGTTCACTGGAACAAGTCAAGAATGACGTGGCCTACTCTGATCGCCCTGTCAAAGTAATCGGCATTAGTGCGGGTGTGAGCTATGGCGCTTTAGGGTCAACCCATCATTCGCTGCATGATTACGCTGTGCTGCGAACCATCAACAATATTGACATCATCGCTCCGGCGGACAACTTTGAAACCCGCAAAGCGGTAGAAGCATCGGTTAATCATCCGCGTCCGATGTATATGCGGCTGGGCAAAGGTGCCATCGAAACGGTTCATGCGCCGGACACAGCCTTTGAAATCGGCAAAGCTATCGTCCTGAAGCAGGGCAAAGATGTTACCTTTATCGCCACCGGAGAGCCGTTGATACAGGTGGTAAAGGCCGCTGCGCTTTTAGAGCAAGCCGGAATGTCGTGCGGTATTATCAGTATGCACACCATCAAACCGTTTGACTCGGAGGCGCTGCTCCAAGCGGCAAGAAATACGCGCGCTTTAATCACGGTCGAAGAACACAGCGTCTATGGCGGTTTGGGGGAACGGTGTGCCTCATTATTGATGGAGAACGGTGTTCATTTACCGTTCAAAATCGTCGGCTTCCCCGACGAGCATACGGTTACGGGCAGCCAGATGGAAATCTTCAAACATTATGGTATTTCTGCGGAAGGATTGGCACAAACCGCACGACAGCTTCTTGTGCCGGAATTCAATAGATGAGCGCTATCCTCGCCATTGATCAGAGCACCTCGGCTACCAAAGCCATGCTCTTTGATACCGAAGGTCACCTGCTCGACCGTACTTCACTCGAACATCACCAGCATTATCCCAGACCGGGATGGGTCGAACATGACGCTGAGGAAATATACCAGAATACGCTTCAATCTCTCCGCGCACTACTCGATAAAAACCCCAACTTCAAAAATGATCTTCTGTGTTTGAGCATTACCAACCAACGGGAAACTATTGTCGTGTTTGAGCGTGGAACAGGCAAACCGCTGTACAACGCCATAGTCTGGCAGTGTCGACGCGGCGAACCGATCTGTGAGCGTTTGATACACGCGGGCCACAGCGAAGAAGTACAGGCGCTGACCGGCCTCAAGATTGACACCTACTTCCCGGCTTCAAAGATCACATGGTTGTGCCAGAATGTATCTGACCTCAAGATTAAGCTGCTGTCGGGGGATGCCCTGATCGGCACCATCGACACCTATCTGATTTATCGCCTGACACACGGTCAAACTTTTGCTACCGATCACACCAACGCCAGCCGCACACTGCTTTATGACATCGGGCGGTTAGAGTGGAGCGAGAACTTGTGTGATATTTTCGGTGTGCCCATGCAAGCTCTGGCTGAAGTCCGCGAGAGTAGTGCGAACTTTGGGACAACCGACCTCAATGGGCTGCTCGAAACGCCAATCCCGATTTGCGGGGTGATGGGCGACTCGCAGGCGGCACTCTTCGCGGAACGCTGCTTCCAACCGGGCATGGCGAAGGTCACCTTCGGAACGGGTTCGTCGGTGCTGCTGAATATTGGGCACGAAATACGCTTATCATCCAATGGCGTTGTCACCACGATCGGGTGGCGATACGAAGGGGTTACAACCTACGCCTTTGAGGGACTCATAAACTTGACGGGGGGTACGATTGCATGGTTGGTTGACCAACTGCAACTGATTAACGACCCGCGCGAAACACAAGCACTGGCTGAAGCGGTTCCCGATAACGGTGGGGTGTATCTGGTTCCGGCGTTCGTCGGGCTGAGCGCCCCCTATTGGAAGCCTAACGCCAAAGCCGCCATCGTCGGATTAACACCGGCCTCCAACAAAAACCATGTCGTGCGCGCCGCGCTGGAGTCGATTGCTTATCAGGTCAAAGATGTACTGGATTTGATGAGCGGCGAGGCAGGTATCGCCATGCAGCAAATTCAGGCGGACGGTGGGATGGTCAACAATGGCTTTCTCATGCAGTTCTGCGCCGATATGACACGCTTTGTGGTGCGGGCTTCGGCATTACCGGAACTTTCGGCTCTGGGGGCGGTGCTTTCGGGCGCACTCGGCATGAAGGTTTACCAAACATTAGCTGAGCTAGAGGCGTTGGCGCAAGATTATGTGGATTACAAACCAGCCGCCGATTTAGAGTTGATAAAACGCTTATACGAAGAATGGCAGGCAGCGGTAAAACGCGTCTTTTAAGAAATACGAATTTGAAAGGCTTAAAAATGTTCGAAAAAATGACTTTAGGCGTGATTGTTGGCAACCGTGACTTTTTCCCTGACCGGCTGATTTCGGAAGGCCGACAGGACATCCTCGAAGTTCTGGCAGAGTTGGGTATCGAAACGGTTATTCTGGATGAGAACGCCACCAAGCTCGGGGCGGTTGAAACGTGGCAGAATGCTAAAGCTTGCGCAGAGTTGTTCAAGAAACACGCGGACACGATTGATGGCATTCTGGTAACACTCCCTAACTTTGGTGACGAAAAAGGCGTGGCTGACGCGATTAAACTCTCGGGATTAAACGTGCCGGTGCTGATACAGGCTTACCCCGACGAGTTGGATAAACTGTTTGTGGAACGACGGCGTGACTCCTTCTGCGGCAAGATTTCGGTGTGTAACAACCTGTATCAATATGGCATCCCTTACACACTGACTAAGCTGCATACAGTCCATCCCAAGACGGATTCGTTCAAAGCGGATTTGCGCCAGTTTACCGGCATATGCCGTGTGGTGAGATATCTCCGCAGCGCGCGTTTAGGGGCGATTGGGGCGCGACCGAACGCTTTTAACACCACGCGCTACAGTGAAAAGCTGCTTCAAGCCTTCGGCATCAGCGTCAGTACGGTTGACCTGTCCGAAATCTTTGGACGTGCTAACAAGCTCGAAGATGGTGATGGCCGCGTTCGCGAGAGTTTGGAGCGGATTGGTGCTTATATCCGCACAGACTCGGTGCCTGCCGCTGCTGTTGTTAAACAGGCTAAGCTGGCGGTGGTGATTGACGCCTGGATGAAGGAATACGATATTACAGCCTCGGCTATCCAATGCTGGACGTCTTTGCAAGCGAATTACGGCGTCAACGTGTGTACGATCATGAGCATGATGAGCGAAGCCATGATGCCGAGCGCTTGCGAAGTGGATGTCACAGGCGTGACCTCGATGTTTGCACTGCAACTGGCGAATCTGACGCCGAGCGCATTGGTGGACTGGAACAACAACTACGGCGATGATCCGAATAAGTGTGTGCTGTTCCACTGCGGTAATTGGGCGAAAAGCTTCCTCGGCAGTGAAGCCCGTATGTACAATGCGCCGATTTTGGGCACGACCGTGGGCGTTGAAAATACCTATGGCACGGTCGAGGGTAAGACCCCGGCAGGGCCATTTAGCTACGCGCGCGTGACGACCGATGACCGTAACGGGTGCATCAAAGCCTATGTGGGCGATGGTGCGTTTTTGGACGATCCGGTAGAGACTTTTGGCAGCCGCGCGGTGGTGCAAGTGCCAGAGCTGCAACGGTTGATGCATCACATCTGCAAGAACGGTTTCGAGCATCATGCGGCGATGACCAACAGCTATACGGCGGCGGTGTTGAACGAAGCCTTTACCACCTATTTCGGCTGGGATACGTATTACCACGCTTGATGGTTCGCGGTGTGATTATCGTAAGCGGAGGAGGCAGGCCTCCTCCCTACACCGTTTGCCCCTCTTGATTCACAAAATTCTTCACATTCACTGTGCATTTTATGTCGGCGACGCCAATACTGCCCTTGGGCATTATTGCCACAGGATAATGGCAAATTACTAATTAGAGTGGTATTTAGTCAGCGGCTGAGGCGTGTGTTACACGCTGTAGGGTTTGGCCCCAAATTACGACATAGGGTTATACCCATATAGGAGAGCGATGTGACCGAAATGAATGTCCATGTTCGACAGGTCGACAAAAAACCTCGCTCATATTGCCGATTTCACATGGCGGTTCAAAATCGCCTCGCTCGAATGGGTCAAACTGCTTGTCGCAAATCATGGGGTATAACCCTACGTCGCGTGACACACGCCTCAGCCCTACAGAATACATTTGATTAGTGTTTACCGCATTAAAAAGTCAAAGACCATAAGGTGACTCGCAATATGCGATCATTCGGGGTGTTTATGGCGGCGGCATGACTGAAATGTAGTAAATGTTGCAAATGTTAGAAATATTGCAGTTGCTGTTGGCGAATTCAAATCCTCACCCCTGGCCCCTCTCCATTTCATGGCAGAGGGGAGAAAAATGCAAACGCTGAAGCCTGAAAAAACGATTCGCCAACAGTATCTGTTGCAGTTGCAATCGGTGGTCGTCTATGGCGCTATCCAGAGAGCAATCCGCTGAATCGGCGTAAAAAGCAGCAAATGCAGCAAAAGCGGCAACATTTTATGTGCCAAATTTGCCAAGCGCGTGTCAGCCAAATCCATGAGGCATTTACCAATTTTAAGGTGCGCGGCGATTGAAACCACAAACGCCATAGTCATCGTAACCGATTCTGAGAGGATTAGGGTTACATTTTGGAAGACCATTTTGTAACTGTTTGCGAGGGTTGGCGTTAACCATTTTGAGGGAGCAGGATTGTTAAGCGAGTTGGGAAATGGTTGGGTTTCAGTAGAGCGGGTTTGTAGATTTAAACATAAGGCATAATAAAGTGGTAAGTCGTCTTCGAATGAAGATATTGATTAGCAGGAATGATTTATGGAAACACTGACTTACGTCACGCAAGCAGATCAAGTCACGAAATATGCCACAAGTTGTCTAGGAACAGAGGAAATTCAGGGAGCACACATAGGGGGAGAGCACATAGGCTCTCCCCTACAGAATGAAGACGGAATGCTTATGGGATAAGCACTCCGTTTGGTGAGGTGAACTTACTTGACTAACTTGGCGAATACGCCGTAGTCATTGGCGTTGTCGGGGGTGACGAGTTCACAAGGGATGGACTGCTTTTCTTCCTTGGGGGCGACTTTGGTCTGGATGTAGACGCTGGCCTGATCGACAGCAGTGGTCGCCAAGAGGGCGGCGGGTTGGAGAACGGTGGCCTTGATCGCGCCTTGCTTAATCGACTGAATGACATCCGGACTGCCGTCGAAACCGACGACGATGACGTCTGACTTGCCAGCGGCGACGAGGGCGGCTGAAGCACCGAGAGCCATCGTATCATTACCGGAAATGACGCCGGTGATGTCGGGATGAGCCTGGATGATGGTCTGCATGACGTCAAAGGCTTCGGTCTGTGACCAGTTGGCCGACTGCTGAGCAACCTGCTTCATGTCGGGGTACTGGCTGATGATGTCGTTGTAACCCTGTGAGCGGATGTGAGCGTTGGTGTCGGTTTCTTTACCGAGGAGTTCAACGTAAGTACCCTTTTCGCCCATGAGCTTGACGAACTGCTCCGCACCGAGGGTGGCACCCTGATAGTTATCCGAGACGATCTGCGCTAGGGCGACACCGGTGGCATTGACTTCACGGTCGATCAAGAAGGTGGGGATACCGGCATCCTTGGCCTTCTGGATAGCGGCGATGCTGGCATCGGCACCGGCATTGTCGAGGATGATGGCGGCGGCCTTACGGGCGATAGCCGTATCAAAATGTTGGTCTTGCAGGGCGGCATCGTCGTTGTGTTCGAGCAAGAGGGTGGTGTAACCCAGTTCTTTAGCATGCGCATCAGCAGCATCGGCTTCCGCTTTGAAGAAGGGATTGTCATGCGCAGGGGTGATGATCACGATCAGTTCGTCGTTCCCATGCGGAATGTCGGAGACGGCGGGTGTTGCTTCGGGCGCTGCGGTTGCAGGAAGGCGAGCAAAGACACCGTATTCGGCTGCGTTGTCGGGGGTGACGAGTTCACAAGGAATAGATTGTTTTTCTTCCTTGGGGGCAACTTTGGTCTGGATGTAGACGCTGGCCTGATCGACAGCGGTGGTCGCCAAGAGGGCAGCTGGTTGGAGGACAGTGGCCTTGATGGCACCCTGCTTGATGGACTGAATGACATCAGGGCTGCCGTCGAAACCGACGACAATCACATCACCCTTGCCAGCGGCGACGAGGGCGGCTGAAGCACCGAGGGCCATGGTGTCATTACCGGAAATGACGCCGGTGATGTCGGGATGAGCCTGGATGATGGTCTGCATGACATCGAAGGCTTCAGTCTGTGACCAGTTGGCCGACTGCTGAGCAACCTGCTTCATGTCGGGGTACTGGCTGATGATGTCGTTGTAACCCTGTGAACGAATGTGGGCGTTGGTGTCGGTTTCTTTACCGAGCAATTCAACGTAAGTACCCTTTTCGCCCATGAGCTTGACGAACTGTTCCGCGCCGAGGGTGGCACCCTGATAGTTATCCGAGACGATCTGCGCCAAAGCGACACCGGTGGCATTGACTTCACGGTCGATCAAGAAGGTGGGAATACCGGCATCTTTGGCCTTCTGGATAGCGGCGATGCTGGCATCGGCACCGGCATTGTCGAGGATGATGGCAGCGGCTTTACGAGCGATGGCCGTATCAAAATGTTGGTCTTGCAGGGCGGCATCGTCGTTGTGTTCGAGCAAGAGAGTGGTGTAACCCAGTTCTTTAGCATGAGCGTCGGCAGCATCGGCTTCCGCTTTGAAGAAGGGATTGTCATGCGCGGGGGTGATGATTACGATCAGTTCGTCGTTCCCATGCGGAATGTCGGCGCTTTGTGCCATTGCCGGTACAACCGCGATCAGACCCAAACTGAGGACTAAGAACAACGGAAGCAGGATACGCTTTAAGTTCAATTTATGTAACATGTTATCTCCACATATTCAGTAATAGCTGACTTTCACAAAACCTAGACCCAAACTGTTCTAAGCTAAACATCACCCCCCTTGGTCTGAGCTTGCTCTACAACCTGTGAGGTTGCCTGCTGCAAGACGAGCTGGCGCTGTAAGCGCTGTTGGAACTGATCAATCACGACTGCGGCGACAATGACAAAGCCGGTAATCGCGGTCTGCACAAAGTCGGACAAGCCGATTAAGACCATGCCGTTATTGAGGACGCCGATCACAAACGCGCCAATAATCGTGCCGAAGATCGAACCACGCCCACCACTGAGTGATGTGCCGCCGAGTACAACGACGGCGATGGCGTTGAGTTCGTAGCTGGTACCGGTGGCGGGATGCGCCGCGACCAACTGGGAGGTGATAATTAAACCGACGACTGCCGCGCAGAAGCCGGAAATCATGTAAACGATGACTTTGATCCATGTGGTACGGACGCCGGACAGTTCAGCCGCGCGTTCGTTGCCGCCGACCGCATAAACCTGTCGGCCAAAGGGTGTTTTGGTGGCGATGAAGGTAGCGATGAGGGCAAAGATCACCATGATCCAGATGGGATAAGGCAGACCGAGGAGTGTGCCAGATCCGATCAGCGGGAAGCCGGTGTTGCCGAGCAGATCATTACCAACGAGGTTGGGAAAGGTGGCACCATTCGAGCGCAGCAGTGCCGCACCACGTGCCAGATAGAGCATACCGAGTGTGGCGATAAAGGGTGTGACGTTGAATTTGGTGATGACCAGCCCGTTCAACATGCCGATGAGCGCGCCGACCGCCAGCGTAATGATGATCACAATCGGGATATTAAAGAAGACTGATATGCCTAACATCGGCAGCAGCAAGCCTTCATTAATGAGTCCGCCCGCTACCATGCCCGCCAAGCCGACGATTGAGCCGACGGAAAGATCAATGCCACCTGTCAAAATCACGAAGGTCATGCCGACGCCGAGGATGGCGTTGATGGCAACCTGTTTGACCATGATGACGATATTGCCGGTCGTCAAAAAGGATGGCGCAGTGAACGAGAAAATAATGACCAGAATAAACAGGGCGATCAAGGTGCGGAGTTGTAAAAACAACATACGCGGATCGCGCCGGACATTCGGTTTGGCCGAAGTCGACTGTGGAAGCGAAATATTCGCCTGACTGCTCATACAGAAACCCCTTTTTGGGCTACGTCAGACATCGCTACCGACGCAGCTACTAATGCTTCTTGTGTAATTTCGGAACGCTGGAATTCGGCGGTGATGCGTCCTTTTGCCATGACCAGAACGCGGTCGGCCATCGCCAGCACTTCTTTCAACTCGGACGACACAAAAACAACGCCCAGTCCGCGTAGGGCGAGTTGATTCATAATTTCAAAGATTTCACCTTTGGCCGCTACGTCAATGCCGCGTGTGGGTTCGTCCATCATCAACACTTTGGGCGCGGTCAATAGACTTTTACCCACGACTACTTTTTGCTGGTTGCCGCCGCTGAGCGAGGTCACCAGATTGTCGGGATTAGCGACCTTGATACGTAAATCGCTGATTTCCTGCTTGATACTGTCGCGTTCTTTCTTGTTGGAGAGGAAGAAGCGGGTGAGATACTGCTGGAGGCTGGCAAGGGTGATGTTGTGAGCAACCGAGAGTTTTTGGATCAGCCCTTTCAACTGGCGGTCTTCGGGGATTAGCGAAAGGCCGAGGGCGATACGGGCGCGAATGTCTTTCTTGTCCAGGCTGTTGCCAGAAAGCCAGATTTTCCCGTGGGCGTCGGCGTTCAAGCCCATCAAACTTTCGAGAAGTTCGGTGCGACCAGCGCCCATCAGACCGTAGATGCCGAGGATTTCGCCACCACGCAGGGTGAAGCTGACATGATCAACGACATAACCGCCACCGGCACGCGGTAAGGACATATCCTCGACGCGCAGCAGTTCTTCTTTGGCGTCGTGTTCGTCACGCGTGAACAAGGATTCGGGGCGGCGACCGACCATTTTTTCAATAATCCAGTTGAGGTTGACGTCGGCAGCGGGGGCTTCCCCGACCAGATGACCATCCCGCAAGACGGTGAAGTAATCACCAATTTGCAGCAGTTCATCCAGCTTGTGCGAGATGTAAACGATGGCTACATCCTGCGCCTTAAGCTCACGGATGATGCGGAAGAGAATTTGTACTTCGGTGTTGCTGAGCGCGGAGGTCGGTTCGTCCATAATCAAGATGCGGACGTTACGCGCCAAGGCTTTGGCAATCTCAATGATTTGCTGCTGGCCGATACGTAGATCGCCAACGATGGTCCTGGGATCGATATCTTGTTCGAGGCGTTTCATCAATTGGGCGGCGATTTCGCGCTGTTCGGCTTCTTTGATCGTCCAGAGCGATGTGGTCATCTCACGCGCCATGAAGATGTTTTCGGCTACGCTCAGATTGCTATAGAGGTTGAGTTCCTGATAGATGATGCCGATGCCGTGTTTGGCTGCATCGCGCGGCGAGTGGACGGTGATTTGCTGCCCGTTGAGCAAAAACTGTCCGCTGGTGGCTGTTTCGACGCCAGCGAGGATTTTCATCAAGGTGCTTTTGCCCGCGCCGTTTTCACCGATCAGCACGTTGACTTTGCCCCGATAGATTTTCATGTTGACATCTTGCAGCGCGACGGTTCCGGGGTAAACCTTGGTAATCTGCTCGGCGCTGAGGATGATTTCGTCGGGTGTGTTGGTCATTCGGGTTACGAGGCCACCGTTAGAATAGCGGGCGTCACGATCACCTTGTCGGCGTCCAGCGTCGTGCCGATGGTGAAGGCACCGAAGAAGGTTACGGTTTTGCCTTCCAAGCTGTGCAGATCACCGAGCGGCGTCAGCACTTTGCTGTTGACCAACGCGTTTAATTCGTTGGAAACTGCCGCGTATTCCATTTGATTGGTGAACTGGTTGAAGTCAATGAAGGGGGCGGCATCCCGCAGGGCGGTACCACGTATGACCGGCCCAAGTGCCAGGGTGGCGTCGGCTTTGCCATCGGCGTTCAAATCGACCTGCGCCAAGCCCGCGCGGGATTCGGTGTTGACGGTCAGCACTTTGCCCGAACCGGTGACCATGAAGCTGTAGGGCTGTTCTTTGCCGGGGCGATGTCCATATTTTTCGGAAGCGGTCGCCGCGTTCTGGCGCAGCGCGGCCAGTACCGTGTCGATGGCGGTGGCGCTCTTTTGCAGCGTGGGGATCATCTGGCTGTCCCACATCGCACCGGCTAAATTGGAAGCATTAAACTGCTGGCTCTCGTTGCCAATAATGGCTTTGCCAGTGGTGGGGTCAAGCGGGCGGGTGGTCGCCAAGGTACAACCGGAGGCCAACAGACCGATCAACAAAACTATCAAACCGTGACTAAACACTAATCGTCTTAAAAAACGCATCATTCAACTCGACTTTTCTAAAAAGACGCTGGCTGCTGAACGATCAGCTTACCAACGCCTCTGCAACGATCCGATCTGTAATTAACACGTTCACCCAACTGCCAACCAGCGCGCCGCGAATGGCGGTCAATTTACGCCTGCCGCCAGCGATACCGATGGTGCGTTTGACCTTTCGTAATTGGGCTAACGACATGCCGATCACCCGATTATTGAGTGGGGATTCGACTGGTACACCATCTTTGTCAAAGAAACGCAAGCAAATATCACCGACCGCGCCTTTAGCCCGCAGTACGTCCAGTTCTTCCGACGAGAAGCGATTGCCGCTGGTTGCTAATAATTTGGAGGGTTCGATATCACCAATGCCGACCAGGGCCAGCGTCACCTGATCAAACAGGGCCAAAACTTCCGACACAAATTGGTCTTGCAGCATGACGTTGAGTGTTTCTTCGGAACCGACAACACCCGGGGCTGGCAAGAAAACTGCGTGCCCATGTACAAGGCGGGCGAAACGTTCGGTTAAGCGGTTGGCATGGAAACCAGTTCCCGGATTGCCGATACCACCCAGAATTTGCAGCACCTGTGCATCAATGGGATGGGGCAGCGGACGCATGTTATCGACGGTCGCTAATAAGGTGGAACTCCATGAGGACAGGCCGATAATCTCGCGCTGCTTGAGGGTGCTTTGCAGATAAAACGCGGCCGCGATTCCGAGCGCCCGTTGAATCTGGTCGTCATCATCATCCGATGAAGCATCTACAACAATCGCTTCCTTGAGGTTGTATTTGCGCTGAAGTTCGTCTTCAAGGTCAGCGTGGAAACCGGACGGCAGCGTGACAGAGATTTGGACAATCTTCTGTTCCAATGCCCGTTTAAGCAGCCGCGAAACAGTGGCCTGTGACAAATCCAATTGAGCAGCGATCTCGGCTTGACTCAAGCCGCGTTCGTAGTAAAGCCGGGCGGTCTTCGCCATCAGGCGCAGTTCTTCGACTAACGCCATAGCATTTTATCCGTGGTGGAACAAACCGAAAAAGCCATCTTTGATTTACCCTGAATAATTATTCAATCAAGAAAATATAATCAACACCATTTAGGATAGCCCTTTTTTAGAGGGCTGTCAACCATTCTTTATGTGCGACAAATGTGTTTTCGATAAGCGGGAGATGGATAGGGAGGAATGGTGGCAGGCGTGATCCAATTTCGTCCATTTTGCACAAGTGAAGGCGGTTTAACTAACTGTGTAAGTCTGGATAGGACTGCATTAAATGGAGGATGATCGTGACCCGATCCCAAGCAAGAAGCGCTTTAAGACACACTTTTCAGGTGAAAATAGTGAAGTGACCGTTAATGATAAAGACGGTGGTACAAATCACGCTGACGATCACTGGCAGCTTGCATACGCGCAACATTTTCCGGTTGGGGTGTGAAGGTGAGTTCGGCAGCCGGTGTATAGGCGTCCAGCGGTTTGTGATCCAGCGCATAGGCCAGCAGCAGCGCGACGCCCTGTGCGGTTGTTTCCATGACTGACACCAACTGCACCGGACGATTGAGGGCGTTGCAAATCATTTGTACCCATAGGTGTGAGGACATGGCCGCGCCGCCGCCCACATAAATGGTTGCGGGGAGTGTGGGCAGTTGTCCGGCAATCAGCGCCATACGCAGCGCGACACCCTCCAACGTGGCCTGAACGATGTCGGTGGGTGTTGTGGAAAGTCGCAGTCCATGTATCGTGCCAGCAGCGGTGCTGTTCCAACCGGGACTACGTTCGCCCGCAAACAGCGGCAGACAGGTTAAGCCATGAGAATCAGCCGGACGCTGCATAATCGCGGTTTCTTCACGCTCAAAATCCAACGACGGAAACAGTGTTCGAAGCCATTGAAAGGTATTTCCACCTTCGGTGGTCGCCCCTCCGGTTAAGTGCTGGTCTTTGGCTAAGCGGTATGACCATAAGCCTTCGGGTACGGGCGGGACGCTATCCACCTGCCTGTGTAAAATGCGGAGGGCGGCTGTCGTGCCGAGGGTGACCGCCAATCGGTCGCTGGTACTGGCTCCAATGCCCACATTAGCCGCTGCTCCATCGCCCACTGCCGGATAAAATGGCACCTGGCTCAACAGCGGCCAACGGGCAGCATATTCACGCGATAGACCGATCTGTGCGGCGGTAAAATCCGCCAGCAGAGGAAATTGGTTATCATCGAGTCCCAGCAGGTTCAACCAGCCGGTATCCCATGTGAGCGCCTGCCGGTTGAGTAACCCACTCCACGAGGCTACTGAATAGCTGCAAACTGATTTACCAAACCAGCCCGCATACAAATAGCTGCCAAAATCTATCCACTGATGGACAGCGCTAAACATTTCAGGTTGTGACCGTTTCAGCCAATGCAAGCGCGCGGGATGATAAGCGGTATGCAGGCGGCAGCCAGTACGCTGATGGGCGGCGGCTGTGTCCACCATTTTTGAGAGCTGTGCCATATCCTGACTGCTGCGGGTGTCGGCATAGGTATAAATGGGCGTCAGCGGTTTGCCATCACGCCTGACACCCATTACATTTCCGACAAAGGTATCCATACCAACCGCGCGAATACGGCTGGCATCGGGATGTTTCAGCACTTGATCAAGGCACTCTTCGACCAATCCACGCAGGAAATTGGCATCGACGGTTGAACCACCATCGGGCGTCACATCGAAGCTGTATTTGCGCGAGGCTGCTGCACCTTCGATGACGGTTGGCTGCTCGTCAAACAGCATGGCCCGTACCGATGAACTGCCAATATCAATTGTCAGAAACGCCATATGAGTCCTTCAGGCAGATTCGCTTTGCCAAACCATAACGGCTGCGGCACAAACGTAACGCAGTCGTCAGCCGGACGCAAATGGCGGTTTACGGATCTAACCCCTTATACCAACCCTTTTCCCCGTACGCTTTACGACACGACAGTTTTGCTCGATTGAGGGAAAAGCGGAAGGGTCTTAGACCCTTCCCTACGAGAAAAATTCGGTATTCATTTAAAAGTGTCATCCCTTCTCCCTGCAAACAAAGGAGAAGGGCTTTAAGAGGCTTTTTGAGCGAAAAACACGGCGCAGAGCGGGTTACCAAAGATCAGACTTCACCACTGATTATTTACTGCGGATTGGGCGCGGCGGTGCGCTGTCCAATGGCTTCGCGCACGGCAGGAGCAACCTTCGTCCCGAGCAGTTCGATGGCGTGCATCATCTTGTCGTGCGGCACTGTGCCTACGCTGAGCTGCAGCAGCAGCCGTTGATGCTTGAAGATCGAATGTTGGAACAAGATTTTCTCGATGATGTCATCAGGACTGCCGACGAAATTGGCTCCACGCAAACCGGCCAAGGCTTCATACTGTTCACGGCGCATGGGTGACCAGCCGCGTTCACGCCCGATTTTGTTCATGGCAATTTGCACAGCCGGGAAGGAGGCATCAATGGCTTCCTGACGGGTATCCGCGATGAAGCCGTGAGAGTTGATGCTCAGGGGCAGCGTGGCCGGATCGTGGTGATATTCATCTGCTGATTGACGATAAAGCTCGACAAAAGGCGCAAATTGTTCGGGCATCCCGCCGATAATCGCCAGCGCCATCGGCAGACCGCGACTCGCCGCCCGAACGACTGATTCGGGCGTGCCGCCGACGCCTACCCATATCGGCAACTGCTCCTGCACCGGACGCGGATACACAGCCAAATTGTCCAAGGGCGCACGATGCTCACCGCGCCATGTGACCTTGACGTTTTCGCGTATCTTCAGCAGCAGGTCGAGCTTTTCGGAGAACAAGTCGTCATAGTCGTGGAGGTCATACCCAAACAACGGAAAGGACTCGATGAACGAGCCGCGTCCGGCGATGATTTCAGCGCGTCCATTGGATACAAGATCGAGGCTGGCGAAGCGTTGAAACACGCGCACCGGATCATCAGAACTGAGTACGGTCACGGCACTGGTCAAGCGGATGTTCTTGGTACGGGAGGCGGCCGCTGCCAGTATCACCTCCGGCGCGGACGACACAAAATCTTCGCGATGATGTTCGCCTAATCCAAAGACATCGAGGCCAACCTTGTCAGCGAGTTCGATCTCTTCCAGCAGGTCATGGACACGTTCGGCAGCGCTAATCTTTTTGCCGGTGTGCGGGTCGGGGGTGTGATCTACAAACGAATAAAGACCAATTTCAAATGGTCGATTTTCAACAGGTGATGTCAAGTCAGTCACAGGCGCTTTCTCCTTCAGATTGCAGCAATAGAAGTGTGGATAGTTAATATTAAACGTTGGTGTCTATCTGACGCGTAGTGCGAGGCTTGCATTACGAGAACCTGCTCTATCGTACAGGTAGGCCTACTCACCCTGACTTTCTGCATTTGATTATGAAGCACCTTAAGCAGCCATGAAATAGCCGACTGGCCTACAAGATTGGCGCGAAGCGGACGTACAATGAGCATGGCAACTGTCTTAATTGAAAGGGTTTGCACCATGAAAGACGAATTGATCGATGTAAATGCCATTGCCTATAACAACAATGGGGAATATGAAATCAAGCTGGTCGATAAGCGCCCCGTGAAGACGGATGGTTATGCCAAAGTGATCGAATCCATTGGTGATGGGCGGCAACTCATCCTTTGGGTTCCTGAAGGAACACCCGGTCAGGTCGCTCAAAATCTGGCGACGCATTTTGTGCCACAGTTGCGAACCGTTAACCATCCCGCTTAGTTTATGTCATGCATAAGGGCGAATGTAACGTACATCCGCCCTATTCGAGCCTCGTACTAATGATTTACGGTGCGGACTTTCCGAAATTCTTGCCCACCAACACCAAATCCACAAGGTTGATGAACCCGTCGCCATTCAAGTCGGCTTCGGCGGGTGCAGGTGGCGACTGGAGCCGATAATTCGCGCCGACGAAACCGGCATCGGTTAAGTCAATCGCGCCATTGCCATCAATATCACCTGCTAACAAGGTCATCTGAACGGTCGCGCCCTGTCCGGCCTGAACATCCAGCGTGGTGCTTGCGCTCAAACTCCCCGGTGCGCTGAACTGAAGCACATATTGACCTGCCGGAACATTGTCAAACTGGAAACTGCCATCCACAGCGCTCTTCCCATCGGCAAATGGCGCACCGTTGCTCAACACCTTCACCGTGATTCCTGTCTGATCCGTACGCTTTTCATAGGTTACAACGCCGCTGATCGCTCCCGGCATCGGGGTTAATGTGGGCGCGACAGTCGGCGTGAAAGTGGGCGTCGGTGTGGTTGTCGGTGGCGCAGGTGTAGCGCTCGGCGCGACACTGGTTGGTGTTGAAGTGATCACCGGCGCCTGCGTCCCATCAAAAGTGCCATTCACCACTGCAACGGGCAGCACATTACCATCGGCATCCACAGCCAGTACGGTACATTCCACTGTCGTATGACCGGGGTTCATCACCGTGTAGTTCAGGATAAAGGCGGTGCCGCTGCCATTGAAAGCCGGTGCGGGATTCAGCAAACTCCCTGCCACCGACCACTTACCATCAACCTGATAACCACTATCGACCATAAAGCTGTTGGCGCTGGTAAAGACCGTGCCTTCCGTGTGGCCGATGCCTTTGAGGATGTTGGGATCAACCTTGCACTCGGCTTGTAAACCGTAAAGGCTGCTGATGCTGGTTAACTTCAGTAACGCGCTCACGGGTGAGCCACTGACCGCACTCGCCGGATTCATTTCGATTGTCAGCGTTGGCCCATTGGGGGTAGGTGTCGCAGGCGGCGGTATGGGCGTACTACTCGGCGGTACGCTGGTTGCCGTAAAGGTGGGTGGTATGGGTGTCGCGGTGGGTGGCACACTGGTTGCGGTAAAGGTCGGTGTCCAGGTTGGCGGTAGAGTCGATGTTTGGGTTGAGGTAGCGGTATTGGTCGGTGTTTTTGTGACCGTTGGTGATGGACTGGCGGCTACAGTAGTGGTCGCAGTTGGCGTTGATGTATTCACCTTAGTCGCTGTTGCCGGAATGGACGAAGGTGTGGGACTCGGCGCTGATCCGCCTGCCGGAATGACGAGCAAGGTGATCGACTGTGCCGCGTAGGTGGTATTGATCGCGCCAGCCGTTACCGGAACATCCGCCCCGCGCACAATCTGACTGAGGTTAGCCGCGCTGTAGCTGTAAACCTGTGCCACACCGCCGCTAAAATTCGACAGATTAAGCGTACTGGTTTGACCGCTGGTCGTCTTGTTGATCACCATGATGGTCATCACGCCGTCTGCCCGCTGCGCCGCGTAGACTGCCAATTTACTCTGGTCGTCGCTGCTGGCCTGTACGCCTGTTTCACCGAACATATGCCCCTGACCGTCATAATTCCGGTACATGCGGAAGGCATAGGCCGCCGGTTGGGTGGCGGTCGGTGGCCCCCACATTGTCGCCAGATCCAGTCCTTCGCGCCCGAAGATGCCGAGCACATCAGCTTCCGTCACCGCGCCGTTGATATGTTCCAGCCCGCCGAAGTTATACTCGGTTAGTGCCAGCTTCGTACCGGGATAGTAGGTGTTGACCCAATCGCGCATACGCGGGATCATGCGAATTTTGTCGTTGATCCAGCTTTCGTCGACATAGGTTGCATCCCACAGTGAACGGGTCGAACGCAAGCGTAAATCCTGTGTGGCCTGTCCACCCGCACCGCTCAATGCTACGCCGCCTGCCTGTGGATAATAATGCAGGTCAAGGTAATCGAGAATGCGGACACCATGCGCCTGCTCGTATTTCTTCATCTGGTCGAGATACCACGGCGGCAGTTCCATGCCGCCGTGTGTGTTCCGGTCAGCCGGATTATTCCACCACGAACCACCGAGTGCAGCGTCCAATGCTGAGTAGAAGTACCCCGTCCAACCCCATTCGACCGGCCCCAGCGTTTGCGCTGCCGGATCAGCCGCCTTGATGGCTGCCGCATATTGATAGGTGCGGTCGCGCAGTTCGTCATAGCTCAAGGGAGCAGGATGCACATCACGGTGAGTCGAGTTCCACAACATCGGTTCATTGTCGAGGTTATAAAAGCGCACCCCACCCGCGCCCGCCGCGCCATACAAACCTTTAAGATGGTTCATCCACTCCTGCACAAAGGCTGGCGTAATCGCGAGGCTGGTATCGGTGGGATCATTGCCGGTTATGGTGGTGCCGTTGGTACGAACACCATTACCGCAATCCGGTCGATAGGGATCAACCGACTGCTGTGCGCCATATTTCGCCACACTGAAACCGCAAGCATAAGCGCGGGTCTTTGGTGTCCAACCGATTAAGGGCACTGTCATGATGGTATCGGTGCCGCGTCCCTTATTGGCCGAGACAAAGTTATCCGCGCCCGAACCGTTGGGTAACACACCGGGGTTGGCATTATCATCGGGGATATTCTCGAAGTACCAATCCGAAGCGCGGTTGCTGGTATCCAGTTTAAAGTTGTAGCGGGTCGTCGAATTGCCGCCCCAGCGGTTGACGGGCAGTTTGATGTCGGCTGCCAAAGTCGCATCCGCGAAGTTTAGCCCGTAAATATAGGGGCTGATGGCGTGTCGTCCTGCCGCTGCATCGACGCGCAGCACTGGCCCGGATGAAGGCGGTACGGCTGTGGCATTGGCATTGAGCGTCAGCAGTTGGATGTCATCCAGGTAGAAAACAGGTTGGGCCGCACCGGTGTTTTCCTGAAAGACGATACCCCATAAATTACTGCTCGGCCCGAACACTGCCAGCGGTACATCGACCTGTGTCCAGGTGTTGGCCGCGGCTTGAACCGTCTGTGCTTGAACTGAATTGCTGTTCACGTCAAAGAAAGATATGCCAATCTTGGGGGTGCCGGTTCCGCCGTTGATCCAGAAACGGAGCGTATCATAACCGGCTGCGACTGCCGCGTTCGAACGCAGATAAACCCCTGCCCAGGCCGCATCAAATTTGGCTGAAAGCGACTTGCTACCACCATGTACCGGAGTCGTCGCGGCGAAGTTAATGGTCGTTGACCACGACCAGTTCGTCCAACCGGCATCCAACCCATCACCGAATACTGGCAACGGGGCAGCGGCATTCACCACCCCGCCCGATATGAGTAAGGTCATAACAAGCATGACAAATACAACTGCTAGTGTTCCCAACAAGCGTCTTTTATCCATCGTGAACCTCAATTAGTTTTGGTTAGTCCATGTCGCATGTCGGGCGCATTATGGTGTGCACTCATCTACGCATGGTTTTAATATCTTCGAGACTTGTAAAGCGTTAATAGGTCATGGTGCAAGTCTAACCCCCTCATCCCAACCCTTCTCCCCCGCACGCAAGGGAGAAGGGCTTTAGGACACTCTTTTTGGGCGAAAAACAGTGTGCAGAGAGGGATACAAAAGATCACAACTCACACTTGCACCACTGGTTAATAGGTCATGGCACAGCTACCACAAAGGTGTCATAAGCACTCCATGTGCCGCAGGTGGTTGAGGCCGCGCCTGTACAGGCGCGTGTGTGCCAGAAGTAGAGCCCATTAGCCCACGGCAGCGGCCATGTAAAGGATAAATTGTTGCCCGCGTCGTAAGCAATCGCACCGCTAAAACTAGAATTGTTAGCGACCTCTATATCGTATCGAAGTGCCGAATTGACACGGTTCCACGTCAAAGTCGGTTTAGCGATGGTGAAATAATTACGTGATGGTGAAGCGCTCGCTTGCGGCGTTGCAGGCGGATCGCTCAAATGGGTGACGAGCGGGCCGGTATAAACCGCTTCAAATTCGCTGCCCGGTACCCCTTTGAGCTGGTTCAAATCATTATCATTCCAACGGCCGTCAGTCGCACCACTGATGTACCAACTGGAACCGTTATCGGCCACGATCATGCCGTAGGTTTTGAGCGCCTGTAGAATGACCTTCGATGCGCCTGTATAACCGCTAATGTCGAAGCTGGCTTTCAAGCGCAGCCGCAAACCCATCGGCGGCAGGCTGGGGTTGGTGCTGCTGGATGCAAAATGCGTCGCAGGCAGGATGTAGGCTTTCTGTGAGGCTTGCACCGTGAAGCGCAGTGCATGGGTAATCACACCGGATTGAACTTCGTCATAACGGGCTAAGCCCGGGAAAATCGGTAAACCGGCAGCATCTGCACTCGTCCACCCCAATGGTCGCAGCAAATTCGAACTAAGGTCGAAGATTGCGCCCGAAGATGCGTTCCAACCGGTATGGCTGTTGTTGACGCTGGCGTTATAGAGTTCATATAATTTGCAATTGGTACTGTTAACGGCCAGAACATGCTGGTCACCACCGGTTCCACCGCCTTCAATGGGCGCATTCAGTGGGATTGGATAAGGGCCGGGGTCGCTCTCGTCACCGTAATCAACGAAATTAATCGGGGTTGATACGGAACCATCGACCACGATATAGGGAATGCCGTAGGTGAGGTTCGACCCAAAGTCGGGATGGAGGAATTGTTTAGTCGAGTTGATGCTGGCGATATAGTTGGGCGAATTTGCCATAACCGGCAAACTACTTACATCCTGATTCCAGGGATTATCCGCCGGAAAAATCGAGCAACCACTTACCACTGGCGGGGCGGCATTCACTATCTGACTAGAAAGCACTACTAGCAGCGTGAGCATCACACCAAATATCCCTGAAATTCCCAACAAGCGTCGTTTGTCCATTTAAGTTCAGCCCCTTGTGACGAAGTGATCGACGCCGATTGTGCCATGTCTAACGAGCGTCGTCTTTTTATTGTAAGGCTCAAACCTGTTTCACGTAATCAATGCACCCACAGCCTGTCAGGTAGGGAAAAGACGCACCATTTCCCTACCTGATGATCCGTTATTGCGTGACAAGGCTGCCGGTATTGACCGCCTCGAATGCACTGCCCGGTACCCCTTTGAGCTGGTTCAAATCGGTGTCGTTCCACCGGCTGTCGGTCGCGCCGCTGATAAACCAACTCGACCCGTTATCGGCCACGATCATGCCGTAGGTTTTGAGCGCTTGCAGAATGATCTTTGATGCGCCCGTATAACCACTGATGTCGAAGCTGGCTTTCAAGCGCACGCGCAAGCCCATCGGTGGCAGGTTCGGGTTAGTGCTGCTGGAGGCGAAATGTGTGGCTGGCAAAATATAGGCGTGCTGTGAGTCTTGTACTGTGAAGCGCAGGGCATGGTTAATCACACCTGCCTGAATTTCGTCATAGCGCACCAGTCCGGGGAAAATTGGCAAGCCGGCGGCGTCGGCGCTCGTCCAACCGAGTGTGCGGAGCGCATTCGAGCGGAAGTTGAACACCGCGCCTGAATCCGCATTCCAACCGCTTCCGTTATAGGCCGCGCCGAACATTTCGTACAACATGCAGTTGTCACCGTCGATGGTCAGAACATGCCGGTCACCACCTGCTTCGACCGGTGCATTGGCCGGAATAGGATAGGGGCCGGGGTCGCTCTCGTCACCATAGGCCGTAAAGGTAATCGGCACTTTAGGTTGTGAACCGTTCACCACCACATAAGGAATGCCATAGGTCGGGTCAGAACCGAAGTCAGCATGCAGGAATTGTTTGGTCGAGTTGATGCTGGCGATGAAGTTGGCTGAGTTGGGATGAACAGCCAAACCGCTCACCACCTGATTCCAGGGATTATCCGCCGGAAATACAGGGCAATTGGCGATAGTCGGCCCACTGCTGGCGCTGACGGTTGGTCCGGTGATCGTCTGGGTGGTGCTGCCAAAATTCTTGCCGACCATCACCAGATCAACCAGATTGATTGCGCCATCGCCGTTGAAGTCCGCGCTGGCCGGGCCGGGTGGTACGGTCAATTTGTAGTTCGCGCCGATCATTCCCGCGTCAACCAGATCAATCGCGCCGTTACCATCGGCGTTACCGGCCAACAGCGTCACCGTGTTCAGGGTGATACCCGCTGCGTTAACGCCGAAGGTATACACTGCGCCAAGATAGCCGCTGGCTGATACTATAATCGCATAATTACCGGCTGCCACATTCGCAAATTGGAAGACACCATCAGCAGCCGTAGTTTTTTGGGCCACATTCGCGCCGGTTGGCCCACCTGCTAACAGCGTCACCAAAATACCCGCCTGACTCGTACGCTTCTCGTATTTGACCGTTCCGTTAATGGTTCCAACGCCGGGCGTCGTGGTCGCCGGTACAGGTGTTGCGGTCGGCGGTTTAGCCGTGGGCGAGGGAGTAGGCGTCGGTGTCCTGGGTGTGGGTGTTAATGTAGCGGTTGCTGTGGCAGTGGCCGTCGGCGGGATGGAGGTTCCGGTTGCGGTCGCCGTAGCAGTTGCCGGAGGTGCTGTCGCAGTTGGCACAGTGCCGACAAAATTACCATTCACAGCCGTTACCGTCACGATATTGCCAGCCAGATCAACCGCCATCGGAACACAGGCTATGGTCGTAGATCCTAGGCCGACGACTTTGTAGTTCAAGGTGAAAACGGTCGCATTCCCGTTGAAAGCCGGTGCCGGATTGAGCAAGCTGCCGGTCAGTGACCATTTTCCGGTCGGCTGTGGACTGCCATCCAGAATGAAACTGTTGACGCTGGTAAAGACCGTACCGTCTGTACGTGTTTGTCCCGTCAATACGGCAGGGTTGACCGTACAATCGATCTGTAAACCGTAGAGATTAGCGGCATTGCTCAGGTTAAATGCGGCACTCACCGTCGAGCCAACCAATCCACTGTTTGGTGTCACCACGACTGTTAAGGTCGTTCCGGCTGCGGCGGCAGCCTGATCAACCGGTGCCTTCACATTGGCCTGCACAGCACCCGGCTGCCGCAGCCCAGCCAGCAGGACGACTAACATCATCCCCCCGATAAGTGCCCAACTGCGTCGTAACATATAAGTCCCCCAAACCATAAATAAGGGTTAAAATAAAGCCTGATGGCAATTTTCTGTTAATACTTTAGCGTAGGGATATAGACGAAGATATAGTATTATCTTCCCTGTAAGGTTTGTTTGCGGTTAGAAGCATTGCAGTTTTCATGCCATTGACCATCGACTTCCCGCGGCAAATTATTCTCAGTTGGGGATGAGTGTTGTTCGGTCACTGCTGCCGATGCAACCTTTTCTATCGCCTGTGCGTATAGCCCTATTAGATACCGCGCTTTGCGGTTTACACTGCGCGGCAGATCCTTGGGACGAGAAGCATGTCTGATCCGACCACATTAGAATGGGTGAATGCAGCCCTTGAGGGCAATCAGGACGCATTTGCGGATATTGTTTCCGCATATCAGGATTCTGTTTATAACCTGTGTTACCGGATGCTGGGCGAACGGAGTGAGGCTGAAGATGCGGCGCAGGAGGCTTTCCTGCGTGCCTATTTAAACCTTACTCGCTATGACTCTGCCCGTTCGTTTAAAACCTGGTTATTAAGTATTGCGTCCAATTATTGTATTGACCGTCTGCGCCGCCGCCGCTTGCAATGGATGTCGCTCGATGATGAGCCTGTTGCTGACCGGCTGGCACTGCATAGTGATGACCCTGAACCCGAACCGGCGACGCTCAACAAAGAACAGAGCATCGCTATTCAAGCACTGCTGAACGAACTGAGCCCGGATTATCGGGCGGTGGTGGTGCTGCGTTACTGGTATGACTATTCTTACGCGGAGATAGCGGACATTATGGACACCACCGAAAGTGCGGTGAAGAGCCGCTTATTCCGTGCCCGGCAGGCATTAGCCGATAAGTTAGGTTCTGACTCGGCTGCACGGCTGGGTGATCCCTTAATGGAGGGATTGTAAATGGCTGACGAACGACAAAGGCAATTGATGCAGGAAGCGCTTGACCAGAGTCTTGCGCCGGAACTGCTCGAAAAGTTACGCGAACAACTGGATAACGATCCGCAGGGCAGCCAGCAGTTCAACCGCCTCAAGCGCGTGGATGATATGCTGCGGGCTGCTCCCCACGAACGCGCACCGGCCCGCCTCGCCCTGGGCATTATGGCGAAGCTCGCGCAAACCATGAACCCACGCCAGCTATCAACCTCATCCAGCGCGGCTGTCGCGCTCGGTCTGGCGATGGTAGTGATGGTGGCGCTGCCGGTACTCACGGTAGCAATCAGTCTGTTCTTATCGGCGATGGGGAGTGCTGCGGCTCTGAACGCCATCCTTCAACAGATTGCTAACCTGTTGGCGCTGGTCGTCGGCATGTTAGATGCTTTGGTTGAAGGCGCTCAATCCGTACTTAAGAGCTATCCGCAGGCTCCGCTGTTGATCCTGACGGTTGCTCCGATCATTCTCTACTGGCTGCTGAAAGCGGTTGAGGGCGATAAAGAAAATGAAGAAAAAGGGAGCTAGCCGTGAAGCTAAACAATCGGACACTTGCTCTAGGCGTCATTTTAGCCTTTATCCTTTTGCTCATCCTGAACCCTAATGGCCTGATGTACACGCTGGGTGTTCTCCAATCGTTGGTCATTATCGTTTTAGGTATCGTCGCGACCATGTATTTGTGGAAGCGTATGTAGAGGTCATGTTCCAAGGTGCGTAAGCTGCTGGTTCTCGCTGCTGTGATCATTGTTGTATTCATCGTCGGGGGTGCTGCCAGCCGTGCCGTGCTAAACCGCGCCAATGCTAATGCTGATGCCCCTGTTTTCACTTCAAGCTATACCCTCAATTCCACCAAAACTGATGATCTGTTTGTGCTTGCAGACACGGCACATTTGCTTGCTGGCAGCCATGTCGAAGCTGACGCCTCACTGATTGGTCGCAGCGGTGTCAAGATTGATGGACAAATTGACGGCGACCTGACGGTCATGGGTGGCGCTATTAACCTGGGCAAAGAGGCACTGATCACAGGTGACGCTTCCCTGATCGGTAACAGCGTAACACTCGCGGGACACATCACTGGCGACTTGAACATTGTGGCGGAAAACCTGACCATCAACCCCGGCACACAGTTGGATGGCACGCTTGATTTGTGTGCTACACACTTCATCAATGAACAAAGTGGTGATGCTGCCGTTGCGGTTCGTAAGTGCGGTGCCAATGAATTGACAGGTTGGCAATCCTTACGGGCTGGCATGTTTGCGGCGAAGCCTTTCTCCGGCGGATTTTCAGCCGCGAGTTTCGCTTTCACTGGCATTTTAGCACTGGCTTTAGCTGCGTTTTCCGGCTTGATCGTCACCATTTTCCCGCACCGTTTCGGGCAGATGACACAGGCTGTCCGCAGCTTGCCCGCAAGGGTATCGCGTATTGGTTGTTTGACGCAGGCGTTGGCGTTGGCCTTGATAGCCGGTCTGGGAATACTGATCGCTGTTTTGCCCCCGTTGGGACTAATCCTGCTGCCGGTTCTGGCGCTGGTGCTGCTGCCGCTCGGTATTTTATTCGTCATTGGCTGGATGACGATGGCTTTGTTGGCCGGTGATTGGTTATTACGGCGGTTTGCACGGCGTACCACGCCACCCATGTTGACGGTGATTGCCGGATCACTCGGCCTGTTTTTTATCTGGACGCTGTTAGGAATTTTGCCCTTTGGCCCTGTCCTTAGCGGCTTGATGGTGCTGTTGATGGGCGCGGTTGGCCTCGGTGCTGCGATTATGACACGGGTAGGGACACGCTCTGCCGCGCGCAGTTACTTCGTGCAAGGCTAAGGCGTTGTGTGCTACACTCGGCAAATAGAGATAAAAATTCACTAATAGGAGTTCTTTATGCGCCGCTGGCTTCCTTTCTACATCATGCTTGCCGTTGTGGTCGCCCTCGCTTTATTCAGTCTGCAAATGGTTTTTGCCCAAACTGATCCGAATGCTCAACCTGCTGGACAAACTATACAACTTCAAAGAACCGATACACTGGACGGATTAGCTGCACGCTTTGGTAAACCGGTGGCCTGTTTGCAGAAGGCCAATAAGCTGGACTTGACCAACTTCTCGCTGACCGGAATGACGACCATCCTCATCCCGACCGATTGCAACGCCGTATTGGCCTCGATTACCGCCGCAACCCCTACGCCTGAAACGGCAAATTCGCTGACCACGGCAACCTTTACACCGATTGCCGGTGCTGCTACGGCGCAGCCCAAAAACACAGCCACACCATCGGCTATTATGACCGCTACGCTCGTGGTAACGCCTGTGGCTGACCAGACTTATACGGTGGTTTATGGGGATCGCCTCGCCAAGATTGCCGAGAAGTTTGGTCTGACAGTAGCGTGTGTCGCCAACGCCAACAGCATTTCCAACCCTGATCTGATTTATGTCGGCCAACAACTGCGGATCAGCGCCAACTGCACCGGTGGTTCGGGTGGTGGGGTTGTCAGTAACAATAACAACGTGAGCAGTGTGTTTGATCCACAGGCTTGCCAGTTTGATCGGAATTCGGGACGTGTTGCGCCGAACGACCGTTATACTGTACAAACAGGCGACTCGTTGGATTTCATCGCCTGCGATTTCAACGTCGATCTTCAATGCCTGAAGGATGCCAATCCGCAGCTTGGCGGCGTATCGCTGCTGATGCCCGGTCAAACCCTCAACATCAACTTTAGCTGCCCGATCTGGCGCGATTCAACGCTGCCCGTAGCTAAATAAGCGACAGGTAAAAATAGGAAATCCCTCCTTGTGCTGAGATACCGAGGAGGGATTTGGTTTTGATTAAGAAAGGCGAAGTATGAACTCAAGCCGTTCGTGGTTGGACGCGATGACGGATGGTCAAATCATCAGGGATTGGTTTTCGCTGATCGCGCATTTCGCGCTGGGCATGACGTACATTTCATTCTTCATCTTCGCCTACGTCATGAGCATCGGCCTGTCTGTCATCCTGATCGGTATTCCGCTGCTGCTGTTCACGTTGGCCTCGACCCGCGCCGTCGCTGCAATGGATCAACGCCTGTTTGCGGCTATCCTAGATCGCCCTGCACCAAAATTCGCTGATGATGTCGATACACAGGGAGCGAACCTCGGTGAACGCATGGGCATGTATCTCGGCAGCCTGACCACATGGCGCAGCTTATTTTATCTGGCGCTCAAGTTTCCGGTGGGCATCGCAGCGATCACCGCCGCCATCTGCATTCTACCATTTCTCGGCTTCGAGATGTTGATCCTTGGCCCGTTGGGGATTGATATGCGGCTGGCAAGTGTGCGCCTACTGCATGGTGTCGCAGTCGGGTTGCATAAATTCCCTGGCATTCTGATCCCCAGCGGCAAACGCAAACGGGACTTCAGCCGCCTTGAAACAGTCGAGACAACCGAACCTCAGTATTACCTCGATGATGATGGCGAAATCGTCCTTCGCAAACGGGCATAACTTCAGCTTTAAATAGTCAAATTGATTGAGGCACACGCTAAGCGATGTGCCTCTTTTTATTCCCAATGCAATTTCAGTGTTCTTCAGGCCTCATGTGCCTTGCTGCCTTAACCAAAAACGAATCAGAACGTTCGTGCTTGACATTGAACAAAAATGTTTTTACAATAAAATTAATTTTTACAATGGTGATAAGTAGGCTATTGATGCAAGACGTACTGTACATTGAGGAAGTCGAACAGGCTGCAATCCTGCTCCATCCGCAGCGAATGGAACTGCTCCAGCATATGGAGCAACCGCGCACCTGCCCGGAATTGGCCGAGATGTTCGGTTCGACACCCCAGAAAATCTACTACCACGTTAAGGCGCTGGAAAAGGCAGGTTTGATCGAAAAAGTTGAAGAACGGCGCGTGCGTGGCGTGGTTGAAGGCTACTATCAGGCAAAGGCACGTTCCTATTGGCTTGCGCCGCATCTGGTCGGGCAAATCGGCGGCGGTCGTGCTGCTCAGGATCAAACCAGCCTGCGTTTTCTTCTCAATCTGGCCGAAGAAATCCATGATGACATCGGGCGGCTCGGCCAGCAATCTGAAGCGGGGGCGAATGTGCCATCACTGGGTTTGTCGGCGCATATTTACCTTCCAGATGGAGATCGGCGCGCGGCATTTTTGGCCGATGTGCAAGAGGTTTTCCAAAAACTCGCCACCAAATATGGTATTCCACCAGACGAGATGGACGCCGAACTCATCGGTAAAGCCTTCCGCCTGATTCTGGCCGTTTACCCGAAGGACTAATTCGACCTATTGACCGCAAACGAAGGAGATCAATATGACCGAGCTTTTGCACGTCCAGATTGCCTTGAAGGCCCAACCGGAGGCCATCTATCGAGCGTTGACTGATCATCTGGCGGATTGGTTCGCGGAATATACCGACGTATCCACAGCCGAAAAACGGTATGATTTCTGGGGACGTTTTACACCCGGGACGCCAACCCGTGAAGAAGGCCGTCATCCCCTGCTGGCCTATGAAGCGGGAAAACATCTCAATTTTGAATGGCGTTCCCCCAAATTCGACAGCACCGTAGACATTCAGATCATCCCGCGCGATGGGGGAAACACCGTCGTCGTCCAGCAGGGAAATCCCACCAATCCATCGCCTGACATCGGCGTTTGCACCGACGAAGATTTCTGGTTTCTTTCGCTCGAAAATTTGCGCCGTCACCTCGACGGGAAAGCGCCGGTGCGCTGTGATTACACCCGTTCGATGCTGGGCGATATTCAGCACACAGTTGAAATTGATGCGCCTCCCGAAACAGTGTTCGAGGTGCTGATTAAGCCGGAACAACTTCAACGCTGGATCGCCAGCCAGGCGACTGTCGAAGCGCGCAAAGGTGGTGAATACAATACGGGCTGGAGCAGCCACAAAATTCTGGAAATTGTACCGGGTGAAAAACTAAGCCACGACAGCTACGAGAATACCGTCGTGACCTGGACACTCGAAGGTTCCGGCGGAAAGACTCGCCTAACCTTCGTACACAGCGGTTTTGCGCCTGATCAGGATACCGGCGGCCTGCAAACTGGCTGGTTGAACTTCATCAGTTGGGTGAAGTCGATCAGCGAGTATGGAGACGATTGGCAGCCTGCTATCAAACGCATCCAAGCGGGCATGGAGTCCTACTACCCCGCTTCATTCAATATCGGTCAAACCGACCTCGTGACCATCTAGATGTGGTTATCATGTGTTTGAAGGGGGTAAGGCCTGTTTCTTTTGTTCTAGCCAAAGATAACGTGGTTTACGTGAGTTAGCTCACTCCCCCCAAACAACCAAAACCCCGACAATAGAGATACAGCTAAATGTCAATCAATCGCGGTGTGTTGAAACCTGCGAGAGGAGGTCAGTGATGATTAATAATAAACTTCGTTTGAGTACAGTTCTCGAATCGATCACTGCCGCCTTATCCATTGCAATTCTGGTCATTTTCAGACCTTTGTTACGCAGTTGGTATTTGCACTGGGGTGCGACCGAGTCGGAAGCGGCACGTTTGCTGCCGGGTGACGAATTGGTTCCACATCCTCGCGTAAAGTACACGCGTGGCATCACCATTGAAGCAACGCCCGAACGAATCTGGCCGTGGTTGGTTCAGATTGGGCAAGGTAAGGGTGGCTTATACAGTTACGAACAGCTCGAGAATTTGGCAGGTTGTGATATTCACAATACTGACCGAATCCTGCCGCAGTTCCAGAATATTAAGGTTGGCGATCAGGTTAAATTAGGGCCAAAAGGTTATCCGGCATTCACAGTTCTCGGTGTGCATCCGCAAGAAGCGTTGGTTTTGGCCGCTGCTGATGTCATCCCTGAACCGCATGACCAGAAGCTGCCCAATCCGCTGCCTGAAGAATATACATTATCGAATTGGGTTTTCTATCTCAATCCCATCACATCGCATTCGACACGTTTGTTGGTGCGCGGTTGGTTGGATTATGAACCGAATAGTTGGAAGCATTGGTTGATCTGGCGCGCGCTGACCGAACCGATTGCCTTCGTCATGGAGCGCAAGATGATGCGTGAAATCAAGAAGCGCGTCGAAGTCGCCAAGCAGGTGGACAGCCATCCAGCCCGCGCAACTGCATAATTGCTTGCCCCGCTGCCAGTGGCATCGTACACTGGCAAACTCCCTCCTAAGGTAGAGCGTGGTCGTGTCACACGGCCACGCTCTATTTTATTTATGTTATGATTTCTCGTACTTCTAAAACTCGGGCTTTTTGATGACATAGCGATATTTGGATGACCATGACTCTTAATTTGTACCGTCGCTTGATAACATTCGTTGTGGCTAAAAAGTTTTGCCGTAGGGGAATATTTCAGAGCATCCTGCATCGCCTCTTAAACCCTTTCGTATTATTACTCCTATGCTTTGGCTTACCCGGAAGCGTCTTCATGCCTGTTTCTGCACAGGGCGACTGCGGCATTGTCAACAGTATCAACTTTCCAGTATCGCGCGATCAGTTCCATGTGATGCAGGATTTCGGCGTACCCAGCTTCCGTTATCAAGGGCGCTACCACACCGGTGAGGATTATTATGGTGGGCGTGGCACCAGTTTCGGTCAGCCCGTTTCAGCCATAGCCGATGGACGGGTAACCTATTCCGCGCCGACCGGCTGGGGCCGCGACGGGGGTGTGCTGATTATCGAGCATACTTTCCCTGACGGCACGATTGCGTATAGCATGTACGGACATATGCAGAGTACCGATGCCCACCCTTTCCCGCAGAAATTTGCCTGTGTCCGCGCCGGTGATGTGGTGGGTGCAGTAGGCGATATTCGGCCCGCACCGCATGTCCATCTTGAAATCCGTACCAATAATCCCGATACCCCGGGCGCTGGTTACTCCATCCAACCTCCCACTGAAATCGGTGATTTGCAGCCTACCAAATTCATCCTGGATTGGCAGGTGTGGCTCAGTCCGGCACATAAATGGCATCTACAACTCCCCAACGATCAGCGTCCGAATGCACCGCCCTTAATACTCAATGATGGCAGTATGCTGGTGCTGACCACTGACCGCATCCGTTTTTCATCCCCCGATGGGCGTATCCTGTGGCGCATCATCCTGCCACAGCCCGCCGTAGCTATCAGCGGTTATGACGCGCATCCGGTGCTGACCTATGTCGATGGCAGTATGCAGATTGTCAACCTGGATGCGACTCTGGGTGAACGCTGGACGACTCGCGTTAATCTGGATGGTGCGCCACTGATGGTGGGTGATCTGCTGGTGTTTCACACGCCTGATAACGCACTGGTGGCAATCAGTGCGGATCGACATTCGGTTACGTGGCGGTTGGAAAATGTTCCATCATTTGTGCAAGCCGTCGTTTCACCCAATGTAATTGGATTGCTGACCGAGGATAATGCGCTCATCAGTGTGTCGCCACAGGGACAGCTAATCAACACAACACAACTCACTGACACCCCATTTATGACGACCGCACCCGATGGCAACTTATGGGTATATGCCCAAAACACACTTTCCGAGGTGGATAGTTCTGGCACATGGACGAAAATCACCGAAAATCTAGCCGCTGATAGTGCCAGCAGCGCGCTCATCGCCACAGCCGATGGCAGTCGCTATTTCCTGGCTGGCGGGGAAATGCCCAACTTGACTGCAACTGATTATCAGGGGAAGACTTTATGGCAGGTTGCTTTAGCAGATGTGACAGGTCGCGCTCAACTGATTGCCAAGGATAAAGCGTTGGTGCTGCTGACGACCGGCGGTGACTTGCTGACGCTTCAAGCTGCTACCGGCATGATTTGTAATCAACTGCACATGTATGGTGACCGTCGCAGCACGCTCTGGTACGATTTCGGCGCTGATGGCATTTTGCGTGTTGGTCTGGCTGACCAGATTGTCGGGCTTGATTGGAAAACGTTTGCGGGTAACTGCGCTTAAAGTAGGAAGCGGCTTAAAAAGGGCATTAGGGCACACAATAGATATTTACGCGAGCGCATCAGTCCAGTGGGATAGGCGTGTGGCGCGAACGGGTAATGCTTGATCGATTGCAGGAAATACGGACGGGCAGCCGCGAAGTCCGGAATCAAAATCAACCCTCCTACATAATAAGCGCTGCTCAACGCTTCTGCCCTGGCCTTTTTCACAGCTTCCGGCATATCTGGACGCTCGAATAACTGCTTGATCGCCCGGACATTTTCCTGCGCCATCGCTTCGTTTTTTGAATTCACGCTGGTCGAACCGGAATGGGTTCGCCATGTCGCCAATGTTTGCGGAATATGGACGAATGGCCCATGTAAGCCAATGCGTAGAAAGAACTCATAATCGCCCACATAGCGAAAGGTCGAGTCACGCCCTGTTTCGAGTTCCACTGCGTGCCGCCGAATAATCGTCCCGGCGTTCGGCAAGCAGTAATGCATCCGTGTCATAATGTCGTAATCATAATCCAGCAGCTTATGGGTTTTGAGCACATTGCCAGCCGAGTCGATGGTTTCCCAATCAGGATAACCGATTAATGCTTCAGGATGTTTTTCCATCCATTCGACACCGACTTCAGCGAGATTGGGTTTCACCGGATCATCCGCACTGACGACGATGATGTAATCACCTTTCGCTAGACCAAGGCCTTTGTTGACCGAGCGCGTCTCGCCCATATTCGGGTGGCTGTCCCATCGGATGCGACTGCCGTAGCTCTTCAATATCTCGACCGTGTTATCGGTCGAGCCGTCATCCAGCACGATGTATTCGATGTTCGGGTAAGTCTGCGCCAAGATACTGTCGATGGTTTCACGCAGATAAGACGCAGTGTTGTAGGTCGCGGTTATGAATGAGACGAGCGGTGTCATAGGCGATTTTCTGCAATCGCTTGATACATGTCGATCACTTGCTTCCGGATTTTTCCTGCATCCAAGCGCTCGGTGCAGGTTCTTGTGTTCAGATCAGCCGCTTGATCGACCAATTTGTCATCAGTTACTGCGCGCCGGATGGCATCTGCGATGGCCTGTGGGTCTTCCGGTGGCACTATAAACCCACTTTCTCCGTCCGTCAGCCATTCGTCGACACATGATGTGCCAGATTGTATAGGGAATGCTCCAAGCGACATGGCCTCCAACATCGAGATACTAGAGCCATCTGAAATACTGAGGCCAATGAAGATACGGGCGCTCGCGAATAACTCCAATATCTTGTTATATGGCTGGTTCAATGGGGCTATTTCCACGGATATACCCGTGTTTTGGGAAAACAAAATTGCTGCGATTCGTATATCTTCTTCCGGTATGCCGATATAAATCACGACCTTATAATCTTGCAGGATTTCGGCACACATTTCCAGCGCCCGCAGACCAAATAAGGCACGACCAGCCCAGCCTTGATAGCCTTTCAAAGCGATGATGCGCCGCGTGGAGGGTTTATTAAGACGCAATGCTGCCGCTTGTTCGAGATCTAATCCCCCCGAAGCAGGCATTGATGGAAGCAACCGGGCTTTCAGCCCAATCGATTGTGCAATTTTTCCATCGCGTTCACAATCACCTTGATAATAATCAGCTTGCTGCAGCAGTTGAAATATTCGCTGTTTGTGCTCAGCCATGCGATTGAATAAATAAATATCACTACCCCAACTAAAAATCATCCATTTAGGAAAGTCTTTTGTACCCTGGCTTTCTAGCCATTGTCGTGTTTCAAGCACCAGATAACTGCTGTGCTGAAATTCCAATGAATGAATAATATCCGGTTTAAATTGTTGAATAAGCTGTCCCAAACGCCGAACACGATATTTGGGCTGTATGCGATTAAGTAACCGTTTGGCATAGGTTCGACCGGTTGGCAGCCACAGACCCTTGCGCTTAACGGTTGGATCCAGTGTGGGCTGCGTACCGTACATCGAATGGTAAACGGTCGCCCGGCGAAGCTTTGGATTGATGTAACCACTATCTGTACTATCAAATAGACGAACATCCCAACCTAAATCCGTGACCTGGTTAATCCAGCGGACGGTATGAATGCTTTCCGACATGGCAACAAAGAGAATTTTCATAGGCAATGATGTCTCACCGTCTGACAACGGTTTGCATTGATGATGAGATTATTGACCGCGAAACTTCAGATAAATTTTCTCAAGCGCTGATCCGTGCGGGATGAGTTTGAGTCGCACTTTGTTCACGCGCAAAATGAAACGCCAACCGAAACTATTCTGATAACTTTTCTGGATGGTTCGGATTTGCTCCTCAAGCTGCAACTTCTCTTCTTGCAGAGTATCAATGTGGCGCTTTTGAAAATCAATCTGGCGCTGCATTGCGGCGATGTTATCGGTTTCCACAACCAGTGTTGATTGGTTTTTTTCGGGATGATCCTTAAGCATTTGGTCGTAGTTGGCTGTGAAAATTGCTTTGCCAGTCTCGTAGAGGGCAGCATCCAGACGTGTATTTTCGTGGATGATGTCGATCACTTCTTGCGGAATAGCGTCCGGCGCGGGGCGATTAGGACTAACATTCAACACTCTAGGTGCGGGTGGGACAGGCCAGCCAAAGGTATAGCATAACAATTCTACGGATTGGTCAAATTGTTCGGCCAAACCCACGAAGGCAAATTTTTGAAGTCTCGCTTGCGCGCGCGAAAGCAGCACCGGATCATGGTAGCCGGTAGGTGCGTAAAGCTGCATTTGCTCAAACAGCTCAAAAGGTTCTTCTGGATTGTGTTTGAGATTTTTGGCCATTTCGACCGTGTTGGGATCAGCCGCGAGAAAGCGGGTCTGTGCGTTGACGTATAGATGCTGAGTGCGTTTGTCGGTGACAAATTCAAGCAGGGACATTGATTTGACGATAGGATGCGATCGATTTTCCGGGATACGCCGAATAAAGGCGTAATAGGAAATTGTACGTTCGACTGGATCGCGCAGCATGGTTATGTAAACGGGAACACGATGTGTAAAAGTGTCGATATTGTAGAAATGATGTCCAGAAATCGCTTTGAGCTTGTCCATCGACGAAGGGGGACGATTTACCAGATCACCAATGTACTCCAAAAAGCTTGATTCATCTGCTTTAAAATGTGCTTTCAAAACATCGGTAAAAGACATGCCCGCCGTTTTGGGAATATGTAAGTAATAGAGCAAATCTTTATCAGTTAATTGATAGGTGGCAGATGGCATTTTCGGATTACTTCACTCCATAGATAGTTCGTATTTCAAGCGTGCTGCCAACAGCCGCGACACCAGCAGAACAAGTGATAAACAGGTATGCGAAGTGGACTTATTCAGATAGTTTGTGGTAGGCAAGTATACACATCCCAGCTAAAAGTGTATAGGCAGTGCATAATCCACCCTATTTTTGATTACTCCTTCCATGCCCAAAGGACAGGAAATTGATCCCACTTGACATTGGCAGCGTGTACATAGGGAACGAAGGGCGCAGGATCTTGAAAGTACTGGTAGAGCGCAATCTTAAAACCCACGTCTTTGAGGATTGCCAAGATTTGCGTTAAGACCTCTGGATGCTCTACCTGGTAATGGACTTCAACCATCATTTGCCGAACATTTTTTAGAAGGTGTTGGACGCTTTTTAGCGTATCCAGTTCAGCCCCTTCAATATCTAATTTCAGGAAATCAACAGGCGTTTGAAGATAATCACCTAACCATATGGTTTTGACGACTATTTGTTCGGGCTGTGGTTTGTCACCCGAATTGATATTTAGGCGACCACCCTGCGTATCACTGATACGGTCTGGAAGAAATGTTAATTCAGTCACTTTTGACCATACAGCGGCCTGCACGACATCCACATTTTTTAAAGCGTTGGCGCTGATATTGCGAAGCAGTACAGCATAGATATTAGGGTCAGGCTCGAAGGCAGTGATGTGCGCATCGGGGAACAGCTCTTTATAACGGAGGACACTCACACCTATGTTAGAACCGCAATCCAAAATACGTGGAGTGGGGTTTAACGTGTAGAAATCATTGTAGCGCTTGAAAAATTGGAGTTCCCACATTGAGGCTAGAGCATGAGCATCAAGATATTCAATGTTATGATTGCCAATTAGAATGCTGCCCGGTACTAAATGCGGTTTCTTGCGAAGGACTTCATTAATTTGCCATTTTGTCTTGTAAGGCTCGCGATTGCGCTGACTAAAATGCCACAATCTCCGAAGACGTTCAATAATCATTACGCAATCTCAAATCTACCGTGATGGTAACCTTCAGTATAAGTTTATGACGATTTAATCCCGTCCATATTAACTCTACCCGCGAGAAAAAAGGATGTATACCCCAATTCAATTCATTCGTGCAACCTGTTCTTTTTGATTGGTTAGGGCTATTATAACCGCGATATTTTGTACAATTGTGACTATGTAACGTAGTGTGGAATTACCCCAAGTTGAGCCTCAAACGTCATACAGTTATCGAACCCTATCACCGCTTATTTGATCTGAAGTTGGGCGAGCTGTGGGGTTCCCGCAGCCTCCTCGTGATGCTCACCTGGCGTGAGATCACCATTCGATACCAGCAAACCTTACTGGGTGTAATGTGGGTGGTCATCCAACCGGTCATCAACATCATCATCTTTTCGCTGGTCTTCGGTCTACTGCTGCGCGCGCCATCGGAAAAATACCCGTATGTGGTTTACTTATTCCCAGCGTTAATCGTGTGGCGTTTGATGGCGGATGGCATCAGCCGTGGCAGCTTGAGCCTGACCAGTAACGTCCGCATTATCGAAAAAGTCTATTTTCCGCGGCTGGTGATTGTCATCGCCACGATTTTAGCGGTGGTGATCGATTTCTTGTTTGCAGTGCTGGTGCTGCTCGTCGTGCTGGTTTTTTACGGTATTGGTTTCACATGGCATTTGCTGCTGCTGCCACTGTATGCCTTTTTGGCCGTGCTGACTGCTTTAGCCTTCTGTGTATGGCTGGCACCGCTTAATATCCGCTACCGTGACATCACTCATATCCTGCCCTTCATCGTGCAGATCAGCATGTATGTGTCACCTGTTTTTTACCCGATTACCCTCATACCGGAGTCGGTGCGCTGGCTTTACAGCTTGAACCCCATGACAACGGTGGTGCAGGGTTTCCGCTGGTGTTTTCTTGCTGATAGTTCGCCCCCGAATCTTGTACCCGCCATTATTGGCCTTATTTTGTCCGGTATCATTTTCCTCGGTGGTTTGGCGTTTTTCAAACGTGCCGAATTTACCTTTGTTGATGAAATCTAATGAGTGATATAGCCATAAAAGTGCGCGGTGTATCCAAGCGATACAACATCGGCGCCAAACTAAAGCAAAACAAACTCAGTATCAAAATGCTGGATAACGTCAAATCAATGCTGCGGCGCGAATCTACTAATGAAAAAGCGCATATTTGGGCCTTACGTGACATTGATTTTGATGTGAAAGAAGGCGAAAGCCTCGGCATTGTCGGGCGAAACGGTGCGGGTAAAAGTACGCTGCTCAAGATCATTTCGAGCATCACTGCCCCTACCACTGGTCGAATCGAAATTAACGGCACGATTGGTAGTCTGCTGGAGGTTGGCACCGGTTTCCATCCAGAATTGACCGGACGCCAGAATGTTTATTTGAGCGGTACGATTCAAGGGATGAATCGTCGGACGATCACATCACTTTTTGATGAAATTGTCGATTTTTCAGGCGTCGAAACCTTCATTGATACGCCGGTCAAACATTATTCGTCCGGTATGTATATGCGACTGGCGTTTGCGGTTTCAGCCTTCGCCAAAACAGATATATTGATCGTAGATGAGGTGTTGGCGGTCGGTGATGCGCAGTTCCAGAAGAAATGTATCGCCAAAATGCAGGAGTCGACGTCTCAGGGACGCACCCTGTTATTTGTCAGCCACCAGCTCGCGCTGATTGCCAATATCTGTGATCGCTGTGTGCTGCTGTCGAAGGGGCAAAAAATCGCGGAAGGCCCGGCGCGGGAAACAGTTCTAACCTATATGAACGAGCTTGAATCTGGCGATGCAAACGCAGGCGAAATCGTCTGGCGCGATCCAGCTTCTGCACCAGCTACACCACTGATTCGTGTGAACAGTATTCGCGTCATCGCGCAGGGGAAAACGACCGGTGTGGTGGACATCGACAAAGCGTTTCAAATTGAGATAGATTACACTATGCTCAAATCCGGTAGTCCTTTGTACGTGCGCTTTCATGTTATCAATACCGAAGGTGTGATTGTTTTTAATTCAGTTAATTTTAGATCAGCTAACCTGATCCCGGATGAATGGGCCGGTAAAAATTATCCTGAAGGTGTGTACAAAACGACCTGCACTGTACCGGGCAACTTTATGAATGATGGTAACTACAGCATCAGTCTGTATATCATTACCAGTGAGTCGAATTTTATGGAAATGGCAAAGCCCAATATTCTGTCATTTACAGTACGCGAAACTGGCGAGATGCGCGGTGAATTCATGGGGGTGTGGTTAGGCACTGTCCGTCCCAAGCTGGCATGGCACACCGAACAACTTGAGGGTGAAGCCAAGCCCACCTAACACGCTGCGATTATCGCAAAAATTCGCCGTCGCTTGGCGAAACCTGATCCAGCATCAGCGACCGCTGCTTCAACATCTTCGCTAATTCAGCCGGTGACATCACACTGTTGGCGGAACTATACTCACCCTTCAAAGCAGGTTTTTCGGTTGTATTGGTCACCAGTTCGGGCAGCATCGGCAGGATGGTGTAATACTGACTGCTTTGTTCAAGTGTCCGGTAGGCTTCTTCTTCTGACACCAATATTTCGTGAATTTTCTCGCCTGGTCGTATGCCTACGATTTCAGTCTTGATGGGGCGATCTCCGATGAGGATTTCGGCAATATCCGTTACCCTGGCGGCAGGCACGCGCGGGATATAGGTTTCGCCACGATTGGCTGTTTTGACCGCTGCGAAAATAACATCAACAGCATCATCCAAACTTAGTAAAAAGCGTGTCATGTCGGTGGTGGTAATCGTCACTGGCCCACCATTTCGAATTTGGTCGTGGAACAGGGGAATGACCGAGCCACGCGAAGCCAACACGTTGCCATAACGCACACAGACAAATCGCGTATCGGGACTGTAGAGATTGGCACTGATAAATAGGCGTTCCTGCAAAGCTTTGGTCATGCCCATGACATTTACCGGTTTACAGGCTTTATCAGTAGACACACCGACGACGGTTTCAATCGGCAAGCGTAGTTCGCGGATGGCACGGATGATATTTTCAGGGCCGGTGATGTTGGTTTGTACGGCTTCATATGGGAAATATTCACAGGTGGGAACCTGCTTCAACGCAGCGGCATTAAAGACTAAATCCGCTTCTTGTAGAGCGGCACTGACACTGTGAAAATCGCGCACATCACCAATGCGGAAGGTCAGCAGTTCGCGGAAGTTCTGGTAAATGACCTCATCGGTGGTGACTGCCCGCTGCATATATTCCATACGCATGTAATGCTGCTTGGCTTCATCCCGTGAGAATACGATGATTTGTTTAGGGCGGCCCAATTCGCCAGAGAGTAATCGACGCACCAGCACTTTCCCGAGTGAGCCCGTGCCACCGGTGATAAGAATGCGTTTGTTTTCGAGAACGTGAGCGTTGTTCATAATCTGAGTCTACTTCCAACTTTCGTAAGGTGTGGTGTCGGCTGCCATTTGTGTGATCATTTCCGGCCACGGTGTGGGAACGAAGCCGGTTTGTGCGCGAAAACGGCTTGAATCGAGGCTGCGGTCAATGGTCATAACAGTGTCAGGCTCAATCGTAATGTGGCGGTTATACGCCTTATTAAACAGCAGCAGTAAATCGTATTTGTTGATGGGTTCCGCCGCGACATGATACAGGCCATGCAGATCGGTGCGTGGTAGGATGACATCATGCAGCAGTTGTGAAACAACACCCGTTGGAAAGCCGCTAAAGATGGCTTTCTGGAAGCCCTTTACCGTGCCATTTTGTGAGAGAAACCATTCCAATAAGCTGTAGCGGGTATTAATTTCGCGCCCGATCAATGAGGTGCGAATCGTCAGCCCATAGTCAAGATAATCGACTTCACCGAGCGCTTTGGTGCGTCCATAAAGGTCCCGCGCATCGGTGGGATCCGTTTCGGTATACATGCCTTTTTTGCCGCTGAAGACACAATCGGTGCTGATGTGAATCAGTCGGCAATCCCGTTGTTTACAGAAGGCAGCAAGTAAATGCGGGAAACGCGTATTAATGTCGATTGCCAGGATGGGTTCTTTGGCGTTTTCACGCTGCTTGATGAGGCCAACGCAGTTGATGACCACATCCGGATTGATCGTTTCGACGACATGCTGAATGGTTTCAAAGTGGAGAGCATCCACATGTTCACAAATATTGGCGCGGACTATTCCATGTAGGGCTGGCAGACTGTCTGCTGTTCCACGCACCGTTCCCCAAACATCATGTGCTGCACTTAAATCCATCCATAGGCGATGCCCGAGCATCCCTGTGCCGCCGACAATCAGGATCTTCATAGTGATAATCCTTGATGCAGATAGCTAAGGACAATCCGCGCGACCTTTTGGGCAACCTCAGGCTCGACGTATTCCGGCGGAATACTCCATGAGGTGTCATTGTCCAGCACGATTTTGACGGTTCGTAGAATGCTTTCAGTATCCGTGCCAGCCAGAATATTGCTGCCGCAGTCAATCGTTTCGGGACGTTCTGTATTATCACGCAGCGTCACATTCCGCACACGATAAATACAACACTCCTCCTGGACTGTGCCACTGTCGGTCAGCACGCACAGCGCATTTAGTTCCAGTTTGATGAAATCGAAGAATCCCATTGGTTCATGCAAGCGCACATCGGGATTGATGATCTCGATGCCGAACTTTTTCATCTTGTCGCGTGTGCGCGGATGCAAACTGTACAGCACCGGATAGCCATACTGCTTCTGAATTTGATCGAGTGCGGTGAAGATATTACGAAGGCGGGCTTCGTTATCCACATTTTCTTCGCGGTGCGCTGTTACGAGGAAATATTTCTGTGGTTCGACGTTGTAACGGATAAAAGTATCAAGTGCGTCGAGCCTGAGTTTGAAGGCTTCGATGACTTCATAAATCGGGTTGCCTGTCACATAAATAAAGCGTGATGGGATGCCTTCGTTGAGGAGATTATCGCGGCTTTTTTGGGTATAAGGCAGCAGTACTTTGCTGGTATGGTCAATGATTTTGCGGTTGGCTTCTTCCGGCATACGGGGATCATGGGCACGGTTACCGGCTTCCATGTGAAAAACGGGGATACCCATCCGTTTAGCGATAATGCTGACCAAACCGCTGTTGGTATCACCCAGAATCAAAATGCGATCTGGCTGAAAACGCAGAATTTCCTTTTCGGTTTCCATTAGGATACGGCCAATTTGTTCGCCAATGGTGTTGGCACGAATGCCGAGGTACACATTCGGCGCGCGCACCCCGAGTTCTTGAAAGAAAATCTCGTTCAAGTTCGGATCATAATTTTGGCCTGTATGAACCAGCAAATGCTCGCTGTGTTGGTCGAGCTGTTTTATAACCAGTGACAGCCGAATGATTTCAGGACGTGTGCCGAGGACGGTCATCACTTTCATAGGTCGGATGATTTCCAATATAAAAAAGACATGATTGTGCCAAGAACAAGGTAGGAGTATACCTTTAATGTTTTATCTTTTTTAGCTTGGATTTGATAGTTTAGCCTCGCATCATATTCATCCCAATACCATCCAGCGTTTCGATTTCGAGCAAACGGTTATACTTGGCTAGGCGTTCAGACTGCATGATTGAACCGACTTTAATATAGTCACCTGCCCAACCGACAGCTAAATCTGCCAACCAATTGTCCTCGGTTTCGCCACTGCGGGCGCTAACGACAACGTGCCAACCGGCTGCCCGGGCCACGCGATACGCTTGCAAGGCTTCGGTGAGCGTGCCGATTTGATTGACCTTGAGCAAAAGACTGTTGGCAGATTGAGACTCTACGGCATGATGAATGCGGGTGGGGTTCGTGCAGAGTAGATCATCACCCAGTATCAGGGCCTTGTCCTGTACAGCCTGATAAAACGCTTGCCAGCCCGCCCAATCGTCCTCGGCCAGTCCATCTTCAACACTGATAATGGGGAAGCGACTTAGCCAATCCATAAGCAGCGCCACCATGCCCGAACTATCGAGCGCCTGGTCATTGATGTGGTAGCAACCCTCATTGTAGAAGTGGCTGGAGGCTACATCGACAGCCAACGCGACCTCTTGACCGGGTGCGTAACCGGCGTTTTTGATGGCTGTGACTGCGTCAGCCAGCATCGCTTCGGCATAAGGAAATGGTGGCGCGAGACCGCCTTCGTCGGCTTTGAGGGGACGCATGTTGTATTTTTCGCCAATCAGTTGGATAGCCGCTTGATAAACATCATAGGCTATCGCTAATGCAGCATCCATTGTATGGGCGGCGACTGGAACGATAAGCACATCCTGTATAGGCACCTGTTGACCGGCGTGCTTGCCACCACTGAAGAGATTAATGGTAGGCATCGGTAGACGTGGAGCCGGATTATTCATGGCGGCAAAGTGTTGATACAGCGGCACATTGGCTTCGAGAGAGCGCGCACGAGCAAATGCCAACGATACTGCTAAAATGGCGTTTGCACCGAGATGGGCTTTGTTGGGTGTACCATCAAGCTCGATGAGCGCCGAGTCCAACGCAGATTGCGTGGTGAAGTCACGTCCATTGAGGGCATAGTTTATGGTGGTGCGGATATTTTCGACAGCATTTCTACAGCCCAAGCCATGATAGCGGAGTGGATCACCATCACGCAGTTCGAGTGCTTCTGCTGTACCTGTGGATGCACCAGAAGGCACGGATGCCTCGGCTCGTACTCCACTGGCGAGTGTGCAGTAAGCCTTGATGGTGGGACGTCCACGACTATCAAGTATTTCAATAGCGGAAAGTGAAGTAATGCGAGACATAGTTAGTAATTCACTCCGGATAATTAAACACTCGTAAAGAGATAACAGCAATGAAATTGTTATGTAACCCAAATTAATGAATATTTATTATAAGTCAGGCTCAGTCTGGACGCAAAAAGGAGTTGGAATGACCGAAGCAATCCATAGCCGTACCTCGATTCTTAAGGCTTTCATCACCGGCTTGTGTTTAGCTTATTTGCTGTTGATAGCGCTCTATCTGGTGCTGCGGCTGATTATCGGTGATGGTAATCCAAGACTTTCGTTGGTCAACAACTTCGCTTACTTTTTATTTCTGCCGCTGCCTGTACTGCTGGTTATGGGGTTATTTGTCCGCAGTCGCCTGGCACTGCTGCGCTTATTACCCATAGTGGCGGTATTTCTCGTATGGATTGGCCCACGCTTCATACCCAAACCAATCGTGTCGGCGGGTGGGAGAACCATTCGGGTTTTTACAGCCAATACATGGTCACGTAACCCTCATCCTGAAACCCTAGAAACGCGCTTGCGGGAATCAGGTGCAGATATATTGTGCCTGGAGGAACTGACGCCGGATTTCGCGGTTAACCGGTTATCACATCTCGAAGATTTGTATCCTTATCAATCCATTCAAGCGGACACAACCCGTGCAGGTGATAACTTTACACTATCCCGTTATCCGATTGTCAGCAGTGAGTATGTCGAATTGGGTGTCCCTGATGTGCCTGCGCCGGTACGCGTTGTCATCAATGTGGGTGGACAGTATGTGGCAGTGTATACAACGCATCTGGCATGGCCTGTGGATGATGAGGCGATTACGGTAAGCGGGCTGGGATTTTATGCACAAGTGGCACTCGGTTTTGATGATACTGTGCGTAATCAACAGATTGATGCCTTTCTAGAGTATCTGAAAACAGAGCCGTATCCCTATATTGTGGCGGGTGATTTCAATACCAGTGATTCGAGTGTCACCTATAACAAGCTGGCGGCTGCGATGCATGATTCGTTTGCGGAAGGCGGTCAAGGTTTAGGTGGAAGCTGGCCTGTCGCCCGCGCGCGTGGCTTACCTGCGTGGCTGCCACCGTTAATCCGCATCGATTACATCTGGCACAGCGACGGATTGCAAACGATCCATGCGTGGCAGGGCGCGGAAACGGGCTCTGATCACCTGCCGCTGCTGGCCGAGTTGGCATTGGAAGGCTAAATGAAAGAGAGCATACGAGATGCTCCCTTCCAAGACTTACAGACTAAACTTGTTACTGAATACTGTAGGTGATGTTGACAGTGATACTCACGCTCAACTGACCACCATTAATCTGAGGTGGAGCTGCGGCAGCAAAGCTATCGGCAACACGGTTAAACATGGGCACTGGCACACTGCCAATTGATTCGCTGATGGCGATGGGTGTTCCGAGGGTAACACCGGCGGCTTCAGCCAACTGCTTGGCACGGTCGGCAGCATCGGCAACAGCAGCCTTACGGGCATCGGCCTCTAATGTCTTGGCATCCGCGATACCGAAGCTCAGGTTGTTGATGGTATTTGCACCGGCATTTAAACCAGCGGTAATGACTGCACCAACTTTGTTGATGTCGCGAATGGTGACGGTAACGGCAAGGGTGACGTGATAAATACGATCACCTGTGGGCTGCCCGGTCTGAGGATCGGTCGGATCTTCAGGATAAATATTGTAGCTGGTGGTCTGGATGTCTTCATCCTTCACACCGGCATCGCTCAGCGCCTTGACAATAGCGGTCAAGGTCGTGTTGGCGCTGTCAATCGCCTTGCTGGCATCCTTATCCGACTGGTCGACGCCGAGGCTGATATAGGCTACGTCCGGTTTGCCGAATACTTCGCCGGAACCCGTTACGCTGATGGTTTTGGTGGGTGCCGAAGTATCCTGTGCGCCCACGGGACGCGTGGAAAAAGCCAGCACACCGACCAACAGCGCGGCCAAAGCCATGACTGTTGTTAGACGAAAAAGAGTGTTTCGATTGAGCGCAAATTGATTTTGCATGATGTTGTAGTCCTCCTACTATATTCCCTACTCCCAACGAGTAGTATTCTATCGCTCATATACTAAGACGACTCAAGCATACAAAAAGTTCCAAAGCCGTTTCCTTTTAGGAAATATGAGTTTCTAATCGACTGTCCTACCGCATTTGACGCAGCCAGCCGCGCTCAACAGCACGGGCTTCAACCATCGAGACAAAGGCTGTGGGGGTTATCGAGTGAATAATTTTCGAGAAATCACCAGCATCCCGACGCTGAATGACGCTGCGGATAATCAGCACTTCGCCATCGCGACCCGAACCTGTGGCTTCTGTTACGCCGTAGCCGCGTTCACGCAAACCAATGGCTAATTCGTGACCCTGTTTGACACTGATGACTGTCGCCTCCAGATAGCTCACAATAAACCGCGCCTCAATCGCCATACCGATGTAACCGCCAACGGCATAGCCGAGGCAATAGGCCATCAAATTGGGGAGGTTGCTCAGGTCTTTGGCCACACCAGCGATCACCACCACGAAGGTTAGGGCTTCGATAAAGCCAAAGACTGCCGCCCAAAAGCGCATGTCACGGGTAATCATCACCACACGTACGGTTCCAATGGCGTTATTAAAAATGCGTAGGCCGAATATCAGCAGGGCGAGAGCGAAGGCTTCCAGAGTCATAAGTATCCTAGCTGGTGGGCAAAATCAATATAGTTGCGTTTATATTACCGAATCATGATCGATTATGTAGATGAAGTGGACTATTCCGACATTAAAATGAAAACCATTTAACTGGCGTTCTTTTGTATACGAAGATTACTGTATGAGCCGTTATGTTTCTGTCACGCTTTCGTCACATTAAACCCATATTCTCATATTACGCTAAAACTTTCCTTTGCGACCGAACCTGCACTGATTGGAACGAATTGAGGAGGCATTATTATGCAGCTAACACAGGCAACTACCCTTAAGCTGAATAAAATGGATCTCGCATTCAGTGTGTTTCGGAGCCGGTATCCAGCCTTCGATTCGACGCAAGAACTGGATGTGCTGCGCGCGACTGAATATGCCCGTTTGGATCGGGAACGGCAAGTGTATTTAGATTATACAGGCGGCGGATTGTATGCCGAATCTCAACTACGGGAACATATGGCACTGCTGAGCGGAGAAGTATTCGGCAATCCACACTCCAAGAATTTGACTTCAATGGCGATGACTGAGCGCGTTGAGCAGGCCCGCAGCGCAGTATTGAAATATTTCAATGCCTCACCTGATGAATATGTCGTTATTTTTACGCAAAACTCGACCGGCGCACTTAAACTGGTGGGTGAGTCGTACCCTTTTAAGTCGGGCGATCATTATTTACTGACGTTCGATAACCATAACTCGGTGAATGGCATCCGCGAGTTTGCCCGTTCAAAGGGCGCGTCCGTGACTTATATCCCGATGGTAGCGCCAGATTTACGCGTTGATCCTGACGAACTAGCGAAAGGTCTGGACGTCGCTCAATCCGGTGCGAATAATCTATTTGCTTACCCCGCTCAGTCGAACTTTTCCGGTGTTCAGCATCCGTTGGAATGGATTGAGCAGGCTCAAGCAAAAGGTTGGGATGTGCTGCTGGATGCGGCGGCGTTCGTGCCTGCGAACCGGCTTGATCTCAGCCGGTGGCATCCAGATTTTGTGGACATTTCATTCTATAAAATGTTTGGCTATCCAACGGGTATTGGCTGTCTGATTGCTCGCAAACCTGCTTTTGAGAAGCTGCAACGTCCCTGGTACGCAGGTGGTACGATTACCTTCTCGTCTGTCGTAGGTGACGGACATTATTTGACACCCGGCGCGGCAGGTTTTGAAGATGGCACAGTTAATTATCTCGGCTTGCCTGCGGTCGAGATGGGACTCAAACACATTGAGACGATCGGGATTGATGTTATTCACACACGGGTCATGTGCTTAACGGGTTGGCTGATCGACCAATTGCTCAAGCTGCGTCACAGTAATGCCCGTCCGGTGATTCGCTTGTACGGTCCAGCCCATACGCAATTACGGGGAGGTACTGTTCAGGTCAATTTCTTTAATCCCGATGGCACGATGGTTGACTGCAATACTGTAGAGGCCATGGCGAACGAACGACGAATTTCGCTGCGGGCAGGCTGTCACTGTAATCCAGGAGCGCGTGAAATCGCGTTGGGTTTCACAAAAGATGATCTGCTGCCATGTTTCAGTAACAAGGACAACCTGAGATTTGAGCAGTTCTTAGCGGTTATAGAAGGCAAGACGACGGGGGCGCTGCGGGCTTCGATTGGTTTGGTCACAACTTTCGCGGATGTGTACACATACATGCAGTTTGCCGAGACATTTATAGATCGTCAGGTATGAATGCGATTGAATTGCAGCGTATCTTCTCAGGCTATTCCCTTAATGGCCCAGGCACGTGCAATGAGATCGATCGATCCATCAGCATTGAAGGGCAGCTGCTTTCGAAGTTGATCCGTCAAAGCATTTTTCGCCCGGGCATCCAATGAGAGCAAATATTTGGAAACCGAACCCTGAGCGCCCAAAAATGGAAGCCAATAGTCGTCAAAATCTTTAAACCTAGCTTGAATATCAATGGGAGTAATCTCAATATTTGTGAGAGCGGTCGCTGCAAAAAGTGATTGTAAATTGTCAGGATTACAAACGGGAAACTGGTTTCCAGAATCGAACTCTGCCGCAGACGGATCAACTGTGATCGCTGCCTCCCAGAATTGCCTCATAATCTCCATTCGACCCGCGTAATCCCATACATATAAGGCAGCTGTCCCGCCTGATTTAACCGCTCGCTTCATACCTAGAGCCATCTGTTGCGGGGATGGAACGAAGTTTAAAACCAATCCCGAAACCGCAATATCAAATTCAGGTGACTCAAAAGTCATACTGCTGGCATCCCCCACCTTGAATTCAACCCGCTCATCAATAATATCCTGACGGGCGAGGGCAATATAGCTTTCTGATAAGTCGATTCCAACGACTTTCTTGGGCGATGTGTGACGGAGTATAACCTGTGTTAAAACGCCGGTTCCGACACCGACATCTAACCAGATTTGTTCGGGTGATATTTTCAGCCAATCGATGAATTGTTCTGCAACCAAGCGGCTCCATCGACCGATATACCCGTTATAAGCAGTTGCATTATTGAATGCGTTTTCTGACGCTGATTTCATAATGTGACCTCCTATTTTGCTTATCTGAGTATAGGCGTTCTGTCGATTGTTCGCTTAAGGGAGCAATGATTGGTAGAGCGATTCGAGTTGGACAGCAATCGAATCCCATGTGAAGTGTTGGTTCACTAAAGTACGAGCAGCCTGGCTCATCGCTGCTCGGCGGACAGTATCCGGAAGCAGGACACGGAGGGCATTGGCTAAAGGTTCGACAAGCGCTTCGACTTCCAAGCCAGCGTTATATTGGCTGACTTCAGGTAGGTTACATCCCGGTGAGACAATCACAGGCAGACCAGCCGCCATGGCTTCTAGCACGACCATTGGTAGGCCTTCGCCAACCGCAGGCAGCGCCAGCAGATCAGCAGCCGCAAAAGCTGCCAGACGGTCAGCGCCGCCTAGATAACCGGTGACGACGATGCGTTCGTCCAATAAGGAGTGCAGTGTATTGAGCATCCCTTCATCGGGACCGACAATTACTAAACGCGCATTTGGTATGTTGGCAGCTTTGAAGGCTTCGACTAACAGACCAACCCTTTTGCGCGGATGAAGCCTTGCCATGAATAAACACACGGTTGAATCACCCAGGCCATATGTGGCGCGAAATGTGTCGCGACCTGATAAGTTCGCAAAGTCAGCCGGATCGACGCCGTTGGGAATAACGCTGAAGGTCGTGGGGATGCGCCTTCGGCCAAATGTCGGCCACAGCATTTGAACATCAGCGAGTTCCGGCTGTGACAAAGCTATCACATGACTGAAACGCAAGGCTACGGCTGAACTGAGCAGTCGATCCCACACACGTTTGAGAGTGCTTCGTCCGGTATGGAGCGCTAACGTGCCATGTGGTGAGAGAATTAACAGCTTGCCCAAGCGGGCAGCGATAGGCGTAACCAGTAAATTTTCAACGGTGCGAAATTCATGACAGTGAACCACATCGACCTGTGGTAAAAGATCGGCGGCACGTTTTGCCATCGTGTTGGGTGTCGATAGGTTGTAACGCCCACGCAATGAGGGCAGCAGATTGGGAACCCTCAACACCTGTACACCATCTTGTAGCGAGTCTAAATCGCCGGTGTAACGCGATTGATGATCCAGCGCATCGGTGGTCAAAACAGTGACGGTATGCCCACGCCGCGCTTGCGCCCGTGCCATGCCTTCTGCCGAACGGACAACGCCACCGAAGGCATAGGCTGGAGCGTAATAAGGAGTGAGGTGCAGAATTCTCATAGGTCGATGATAACAGATATTCGATTGGCTGATTAGGTTTCAAACTTGATTGGGGTTATTAAACAATTGTTACAATCCCAATTCGGCCTGTCACCAAAGCATGTTAGAATCGTATTCATAGATAAATATCAGAAAGTAACGCTTGTCATCTCGTCAAAATTACGCTTAGGTGCATATCATTGATAGTGATCTGATTAGTGTGGTTGCGTAAATATTTAATTTATTAATGATGTTAGCAGTATGTGTTAGGGAGATATAATGCCGGTTTTATTGTTAGCCCAGGGCGATCCGCAAGCCAAAGATCTGCTTCGGAAAGCCATCCAAGCCCGCTACGGATTACGCCCACCCGCGCTCGAAAGTTTGCACATCACCTTCAAAGGACGTGTTCGTGCCAAGCTGGGGCCGGTTAATATGTGGGTTCCAGTCGAGGCGACAGGCCGCTTTAACTTCCCTGATAAAATGCGCTGGGATTTTGTGGTGAAAGCGGTGGGTGTACAACTCAACAGCGGCACAGAAGCCTTCGACGGAACGACCTACCATAACAGTCGCAAGTCCAAAACAGAGGATGACCAACAGTGGGTAGAATCCATGCAGCACCGTTTGTGGGCGATTGCGGCGGTTATGTTGACGCCCCTGGGAGAAATGTTTGTCAAGCTCAAGGCCAACGCCATCGATCAATTAGAAGCCTGTAACACGCGCTTCGATAGTGCTGTCAATTTGCACCTGCGGGCTGATCAGACATTGGATTATGTGGAGACAACCTGCCTCAATCCCGATACGGACACACGCGAGATTTTTACATTACGACTTTCCGATGAACTGGTTTCGTTTGGCGATCTGATTTTGCCGAGCAAGATCAGCGCTTTTTGGAGTAACCAGTCGTACTTTGAGATTGAGCCGATGGATGCAGCCGCTAATCCCACTATCGCGGATGATGTGTTTGCCCTCGTTGCTGATTAACACTGTCGGACAATGGGCGGGTTCAGAACAAGCGAACGGAGCATCATCAAGTGATGCTCCGTTTTTGATTCTGTTATTTATTCCATGTAGCGCTGTGGCATCGGTTCTTCTTCGGTCTTATAGATACTGAAACCGCGCTTAGTGTAGTTATCGAGCGCATATGGGCCATCGAGGTTGCAGGTATGAACCCAAACGCGTTTTGCGCCACCTGCCCATGCCAGTTGGATGCCATAGCTCAAAAGATGTTTGCCTAAGCCCATGCCCATATAGTCGGGACGCAAGCCGAAGTAGGCGATTTCAGTCGAGTCACCCTGCTGCGCCAGTTCGACATAACCGGCTGGTGCGCCTTGCAGATATAGAACGTGAATGCTTACTCCCGGCTGTGAAATAGTCCGCCGTAGTTCAGCCTCGCTCATGATAAGACGATCCCGCCAATGCCACACGCCACCAACCTCACTATACAAAAAGCGATAAAAAGCCAGATCGGTGCGCTCCAGAGGGATAATTTGCATGTGGGGATGCTCGACGAAATCGGGGCGGAACTGGGCCGTGTCCGTCATTTCGAGATAGGTTGTTATCAGTACGTCCGGGGATGTGAATTGGGCATCGGTCATCTTTATTTGCTCCGGCTATAAGAGACGTGTAACCGGAGTGGTATAATACACGAAAAATGTTTCTTTTTCAGGCTGTAAATGAACTATTATCTAGACTGAACTCCATTAGTGTAAAAAGGTATTAAACATGGATTTTTCGCTGAACGAAGAACAACTTCAAGCACGGAAGATGGTACGCGACTTCGCCCAGAAAGAAGTCATTCCGGTTATTAGCGAGTGGGATCGCAAACAGGAAATGAATCCGGCCTTTTTGCCACGCATGGCAGAACTGGGCATATTGGGTATTAATATCCCGGTACGTTACGGTGGTCAGGGTTTTGATTATGTCACACTGGGTTTGGTGTGCGAAGAATTGGAACGCGCTGATACGACGCTGCGAGTCGTGATGTCGGTACACATGGGCTTGAACAGCATGGCGCTGCTGCAATGGGGAACCGAGGAACAAAAGCAAAAGTTCCTGACTCCACAGGCCAAGGGCGAAAAGTACGCGGCCTTCTGCCTGACAGAACCGGGCGTGGGTAGTGACGTGCAAAATATGAACTCGACCGCCAAAAAAGTGGGCGATAAGTATATCCTCAACGGCGAGAAAATGTGGATCAGTCTTGCCACCAAAGCACATCATTTCCTGTTCTTCGCCAAGACCAATCCGTCAGTGGGTGCAAAGGGCATTACTGCCTTTATCGTCACACGCGATATGGCGGGCGTGACCACCGGCGACATTCACGGTAAGCTGGGTGTACGCGCAGGTTCGACAGGTTGGGTCAAGTGTGACGACGTAGAACTGACGGCGGCCAATCGGTTAGGTGAAGAAGGCGAAGGCTTCAAAATCGCTATGTCCTGCCTCGATAACGGACGTTATACCGTTGGCTCGGGCGCGACCGGTTTGATCCGCGCCTGTTTGGAAGAGAGTATTAAATATGCCGAGCAGCGCGTGACCTTCGGCGTGCCGATTTCGCAGCACCAATTGGTGAAGCAGAAGATCGCTTTTATGCAGCAGTGGTATGATGCGGCTTTCCTGCTCAACATGCGTGTCGGCTGGCTAAAGAATCAGGGTATCCGCAACACGCGGGAAACCAGTGTCGCCAAGTGGTATGCCACTGATCACAGTGTGCAGGCGGCATTGGAAGCAGTGCAGGTACACGGTGCCTATGGTTTTAGCGACGAGTATCCGGTGGAGCGTTATCTGCGAAACAGCAAGGGCGGCGTGATTTACGAAGGTACGAGTGAAATCCACCAATTAATGCAGGCCGATTATGCCTTTGGCTTCCGCGAGGATAAACCGCTACGCTGTGAACTACCTGCCTATGATGCAGAATTCTGGCAGAACGAACCTGAGATGGCGTAGACAGCCATTTACAGATGAATAAATCTAACGGATGTGAGCAATCGCATCCGTTTTGTTGTCTCAATTATTCATGGCATAGTCGTGTTTGGTCTGGTATTTGATCCTATAGACCGCTATAATTTCAATATATGGTTTGGTATCGTTTCGATATTCTTCGCTCATTCTTCATTAGCAAAACTGTTAAACCTCTGAAACGTTCATTAGCCTCTGGCTCTGTCAGAAGAATTAGGAAATGACTGTGCGCGCGGATTGAGTTCAACCCTTTAACCTATTCGACACCGAAACCGATTTTTCGCGCTTCAGCCCTTTCCTGATCATTACAGACAGAGGAACTATTTAAAGATGGAATCCCTTTCAACAGCAAAGACTGTTCAACAACTTGACTACGAAGTGGGTCGCCGCCGCACCTTCGCTATCATTTCGCATCCTGACGCCGGTAAAACCACGCTCACTGAAAAACTGCTGCTGTACGCAGGGGCAGTTAATCAGGCAGGTTCGGTACGCGCGGGTAAAAATCAGCGCAGTGCTACTTCCGACTGGATGGCAATGGAACAGCAGCGTGGTATCTCGATCACCTCAACGGTGATTCAATTCGAGTATGAAGGCTGCATTTTCAATCTGCTAGATACCCCCGGCCATCGCGATTTCAGCGAAGATACCTATCGCACACTCATGGCGGCTGACAGTGCGATCATGGTGTTGGACAGCGCCAAAGGTATTGAAACCCAAACACGAAAATTGTTCGAAGTTTGTCGCCAGCGCAATATGCCGATTCTAACGTTCATCAACAAGATGGATCACCCCGGACGTGAACCACTGGAATTGCTGGATGAAATCGAACAGATGCTATCCATGAGTGTTTCACCGATGAACTGGCCGATTGGCGCGGGTGGTGATTTTCAAGGGGTGTACGATCTCCAAAATCATCAAGTGCTGCTGTTTGAACGCACTGTGCGGGGCAAGTTCCGCGCCCCCGTTCAAGTAACCGATCTTTATGATCCGCTGCTCGAAGAAACAATCGGTTCGCGGGCACATCAACAGCTTCGTTCGGATGCAGAATTGTTAGCGGGTGCAGGGGCACCGTTTGATTGGAACGATTTCCTGAACGGAACGCTGACGCCCGTGTTCTTTGGAAGCGCGTTGAATAATTTTGGTATCGAACCGTTTCTTGAGGCACTCATTAAGCTGGCACCATCACCGCGCCCACGTGAAAGCAGCAACGGCCTGATTGCCCCGACCAACGAAACCTTCAGCGGCATCGTTTTCAAAATTCAAGCTAATATGGATCCGCAGCATCGCGACACAATGGCTTTCTTACGGGTCTGTTCAGGACACTTTGAGAAAGACATGATGGTGCATCATCCACGCTTGGGACGCAAAGTGCGTATGAGTCGTCCGCACCGTTTGTTCGCGCGGGATCGTGAAACCGTCGAGGAAGCCTACCCGGGTGATGTCATCGGCTTTAGTAACCCTGGCATATTCAGAATCGGGGATACCGTTTGTGAAGCGGGTACTTTTCAATACGACCCTATCCCGCCCTTCCAACCGGAAGTCTTTGCCACCCTGCGAAACCTGACGATGGAGAAATATAAGCAGTTCAATAAAGGTTTGGAACAGCTTATGGAAGAAGGTGTCGTGCAAGTCCTGTATATCAATGGGCAGCGCGAACCGATTCTAGGGGCGGTTGGTGATTTGCAGTTCGAGGTCGTGGTATCGCGTTTGTCGGCTGAATATAACGTCGAAACGTCTATTGAACGGGCGAGTTACACCGAGGCACGCTGGGTGAGCGGGGCTGAGGCCGACATCAACAACATGTATATATCCTTCCAAAGTCAGCGGACACTCGACCAATATAAGCGGACTGTGATTCTGTTCCTTACCAGTTGGGATATGAAATACTGTATCGAGAAGAATCCGAAGCTGAAGTTTTCTACCATCACTGAGGCCGGAATCGCTAGCTGATTGCGCTAGGACGTAGGTCGCGCACAGGTCAAACGTCAAGAACAGACAACACATATCTCATAGAGTAGGTCATAAGAAACGTAATGTAGGGTGAGGTCAACTCGCCCTCTTGTTTCCTAATCAGTGAGGTCAATTGTGAAAAAGCAGCTTGGCCTCCTGGTAGCTATTCCATCGCCACCTTTGATCTTGCTAATCCACCGATTACACCCGGTAAATGCCAGCAGGGCTTACCATCCGGTGAGACAGAAATTCAGGTTAATTTTCACCCTGCGGATGAAACCGTAGATAGCATACGGGGTGATTTACAGGCTGATGTGACAAGCGGCACCGCTAAAATCCGTACCGCACCCGATGGTACTGTTGCTTACTATTACCAGATTGAAGGGATGTTCGAAGGTACAGCGGAGTTGTATCAAACCCGCGTTCATGGACATACAGTAAGCGTGGTAGCCTATGGTGAAGGGGCTAATTTTAAGGATGTGGTGAAGTCCTTACGGGCGGCGTGAGAGGCCGTTAATCCTTTACACTCTACTGAGTACAAGCAAAACAAGTCCAGGATGGTAAGTTTTGCCTTGATGGAGCATAAATAAGGGCGAGGCGAATTCGTCCTTTTGTTTCTTCGCCTGTGAGGTAAAACATGAAACACCAAATCATTTTGATACTAGCTCTGCTGTTGGTAACAGCAGGTTGCGGCCCGGCTCCAACCGGCGTCGGTGCCGAGATCGTTTCCCAAGCAATCAAAACTCAATCGGCGACTGCCGAAGCGACCGTTGGGGGATTCATATCTACCAAAACGGTTGTCGACTCGCGATCCGGCATCGCCTTTGACTATCCTGTCAATTGGACACTGCTAGAACCGTCCGCCGACGATGGCGTGATCTACACCTATTCGGTCGCATCCTACGATTTAAGCAACCCCTCTAGCGCAAGTCAGAATGGCTTGCCGTCCGGGCAAACGAAAATCGACATTAGTTTTTATGGTGCCGATGAAACACCGGATAGTGCCCGCCGTACCGTACAAGCCGACGTTGACAGCGGCATGGCAGTTATTGAGAAGGAAGAAACACGCGCAGCTCCTGATGGCTCAGTGGCCTATTACTATGTAATTCAGGGACGTTTAGGTGGAACAGCGCAGGTGTTATACACGCGAGTCAACGGGCATACAGTGGGTGTGGTAGCTTACGGAGAGGGTATGAACTTCGATGAAGTGATTAAGTCATTGCGAGCCGCTTAAAAACTGACCCGGAATTTAGAAATTGTGGGCATGATATTTCAACGGTAAAGATCTAATGGACGACAGCGCATAGAACGAATACACCTGATTATTCTGTTCCTCAAAGCGGATGATGTGGCGTGATAAGGGCATTCGGCGTTATCCTTATAGGGTAACGATTAATTATCAGCGGGGCAGCCAACAGCGCCGCCTAGTGAAAGTCAACCCGTATGAACTTTGAAGAAGTTAATAACAAACAGCTTATGGATCTTGAACGGCTGGGGAAAGAATTGCTCGAAGCGCTGCGAAAGGCCAAGCTGGGTGATGAGCCATTTTACAAAGAACTCGCCAAGATGATCGAAGAAACCGAAGTGACGCGTCGTTCGCGCTTTGATGCGGCAGATAACGGGTACAAAGGTTTTTAGAACGACTCCGTGAAAATCGCATTCCTGGGCAACAGCCTGGTTGAGGGCAGCTACGGTGGGAACTTTGTGGCGCAGGTTGCAGCGCGGCTGCCCCAACACACCATTATCAACGCCGGACAGAACGGTAACACCATCTTTAACCTGCTTGCACGTCTAGACGATTTGCTGGCGCAAGAGCCAGACCTCGTGTTTGTATTTTGTGGTGGGAATGATGCAATCAGTTTTAGCCAACCGGAAACACGCCGTTATTACGAACGGGTGATGAAAGTGCCGGATGGCGTCGTGACACCAGATCAATTTCGCAGCCACTTTCGTGACCTTTTGACGCGCATCCAATTGGCGCAGACGGTGGCATCTGTAGGGTTAGCGCCGATGGAGTACAACCCGGCGACAGCCGCGACCATGCAGCAGTACAACCAGATTGCAGCGGAAGTATCTGGCAGCTTAAATGTGCCAATACTCGACCTGATGACGGCGTTTAATCCAGCGCAGATACCCGAACGGCCAGCGCTATCACAAGCGACAATCAACTTGATCGGACAGCGTGTGAAGAGTGGGTGGAAGGATTATGCACTTGAGCGTGAACGCGGCGGTTATACCTATTCGTTTGATGGATTGCATCTGACGCCTGAAGCCGCTGTACAGGTGGCGGATAAGGTGGTGGATTTCCTGGATTTGTAGGCAGTCGTTATCGGGCGATTGCCATACGATCACAGTCAACTCTTGAAGAGTCACCATAATCACGGTAGTCTGATACCGACCTATTGAGAGGGTCATCGAAAAGGAGATTATTCAATGAATAACGCGCGAAAAATGATGGTGTTGCTGATGGGCGTGATGGCAATTGGGCTGTTCGTTTTGCCCGTAGGTGCCCAGAACCAACCACCGCATACACCGGTACCGACCTCTACACCGACTATTGCACCGACAAGAGCGCCGATTGTGACGACACTGACTCAAGACGACATCAACACTGTATTTACGCCGGTCTACAGTACAGCACTGTTGAACGTGGTAGTCACGTTGGGCGATGGACAGGTGTTTGTCGATTTTGAAGGGATCGGGCCGAACTTCACCAAACAACAGTTTAATGCGGTGGCAGTGCCGCAGTTCGTTGAGGTGGTGGGTAAGGTCACATGGATAGTGACGGACATGACGATTGACGGCCAGCCGATGACACCTGTCTTATTCACAACCTGGAGTCGGCGCGTCCATAATATGCTGGATGCACGGATGCCCAAGCGCTATAAGGGGTATGTGGTGACGGCAGTTGATATTACGCCGGAAGAACTGACGTATACACAAGTTTTGCGCTAAGCTCTTTATGCGACCAATAGGTCTGAAGTAGGGAAAGCACGTCTTTTCCCAAGCTGATTTTGGATTATAAGATCATGGCAGCGTCCGGGTTTCCGAGGCGCTGTTTTTATTTCTCATAAAATGGGTGTTGGCTTAAATGTTGATGTGAAAAGCGCTTTGAGACAACCGGCTGCCTTTATACTGTGGGCAAAAGTTTGAGTCGGAGGATACGTTATGCGATTGAAGCGACTGTTCGCCAGCCTAGCAACCTGTCTGCTTTTATCACTCCATGCAGGCGTGATCGGTGCCCAAGATAAACCCAATCCGAAGCCGTTCATCATGCCGGTGGCCCAACCTGCCAGTGCCTCTACATGGCTTTTCGGTGGACCATACGGGAATACAACCGGTGCTTTTAACTTCGGGACGGCATGGTACAGCGCAGGACAAGGCTTACACTTTGGTGTCGATATTACGATGCCGTGCAGGACACCAGTGGTCGCAGTGGCTGATGCCGAGGTTATTTATGTGGATAATCTGACCTTCGGCGCAGGGCCACATAACCTGATTCTGCGGCATAAGGACGCGGGTGTAACGACGCTTTACGGGCATCTGCTCGAACGGCCTTCGGTGCAGCAGTATCAAACGGTCAAGCAAGGGGATGTGGTGGGGCTTTCGGGCGATCCTGACGTCACCTGTGATTCGCGACCCCATTTGCACTTTGAAGTGCGTTCGTTGGATTACCAGACTGCTTATAATCCAGTTGATTATATTAATGCGCCGTGGGATGCACTGGCGGGTATTGGTTCATACAGCCGCAGTTTATTCGAGATGGATTTTAATAACGCACGTCAATGGATGAGCTTGTATGACCAACCGCCAGTGCAGTTTGGTGGGCGGCGGTTGAATGCTTACGCTGAAAGCTGGCCGCCGAAGAACGAAGATACACCGCCGCAGAATACGCCGTCTATGCGTCCTTATGCGCCGTTGGCTGCGGGGACATGGGGATTACAACCGTTGACGATGGATGGGTGCTGCGCGGTTCACTGGTGGAACGCGACGAATCCGAATCTGCTTTATGTAATTGATGGTTCGCCGGGGCAGTTAGCGGGGATTTTTGAGTGGGATGTGACGGCAAAGAATATGACGGGCGTAGTCCAAAATGTGCCGCCGATGATGCTTTCGCCTGACGGATCGTACCGTGTTATACGGGGTGGCGGGCAGGTGACGGTGCGGCAACTGAGCAACAATACCGATTATACGGTACAAACGAGCGGCTTTCCACCGAGCATCAGTCCTGATAACAGCCATTTGCTATGGGAAGTGCAATACGGTCAGGCTGTACCGGGAGCAACACCACCAAAGGTAGAAATCTGGGTGAGCAACATTGATGGGACGGATGCCAGGCAGATTCTGGCGAAACCGGACATCTCTGCACGATGGTTGGATGGTTCCCGTTTATTGGTATCTACCAGTGACCGAACTTTGACGACTTTAGAAGTGGTTAATGTGGTCGATGGTTCAAGCTTTCAACTGGGAACATGGAACAAGATGCGCGGGATCAGCGTGTCACCGGGTGGTGAACGGATTATGTTCTACCAAGCGTTTTTGGAGGACACGAATGCAAATGCGATTTACGTTTTGAATACGCAAGCAGGTGCACAACCACAAAAATTGGCGTGGTTTGGTGGATGGCGTTGGCGGGATGCGGCGAGTTTGTATTACATTCCGTTTGATCCGGTGAACGGGGTACAAGTGATGCATTATTATGACCTGCAAACGGGTGAAGACCGGGCGTTGACTGATCCAGCGACGATGCCGTTTACGATTGCTATTACGGAAAATGTAAGCGGAATTGGCAATCCGCTAAAAGGGCAAAGGCTGTTCACCACAGAGGCACAGCGAGGAGGAGAATAATACGAACCCCCTCCTTAAGTCCTCCTCCCTAAGCGAGTTTACGACAGGACAGTTTTGGTCGATTGAGGGAAAATGCGGAAGGCTCTTAGAGCCTTCCCTACGGGAGAAAAACTCATAAGACTGTAAAAGTGTCGTCTCGTGAACCAAAGCATTAGGCAGGGGAGAAAATGCAAAATTCAGATACAAAAATGGCTCTTTTGGGGCTAGCAAATATCTCCACCGTTTAGTGTGATGCTATCTGAAGCGTATTTAGGCATTTGTGTAGGGTATATGGTGCAGATGAGTACAGTTATTAGGTGACGGACACGGCATGCCATGTCCGTACGAAAGAGCGAGATAGATGGCGTCCGTTTTTTGAGGATACAGACTTTTCATTCGGTTTCGAAGGTTGGTTGATATTACCCGCCAAAGACCTGCTCAACGATTCCGGCGAGGCGCATCATGCCCTTGGTGACAGGCGGCAAGACGAGCGCCCCGCGAATGAGCGTAAGGGTGTCGCGGCTGAAGTCCATCAGTTGATAGGTGGTTTTGTAATCAGCCGAACGGTCGCTAATCCAGAACAAGAGAGTCATCAGGTAGGCGACATAGAGAAGCATTCCCATGGCTGCGATCTGTTCAGGCTTTTTGGGTGCATCGCTGGCTTCGGTCACCAGTCGCTGGAAGACACTTTTCATCTCGGTACGAATATCGGCAGTGGATTCGCCCAATACGCCATAACGCGAGTTGGGGTTGAGCGCACCGCTGAAAGTGCCCTGCCAGACGGGACGAAAAGGCGTTACCGTTTGCAGCACTTCGGTCATGACCTGATGAAAGCGGTCGGCAATAGGCACCGCAGGCAGCGCGTCAATGCGGGTGGTGGTGTTGGTGGCAAGGTGACGATACAACTCGACGACCACCACTTCCTTCGACTCGAAGTAACGGTAAGCCAAGCCTAATGAGCAGCCCGCTTCGGCGGCAATGTCGCGCATGGTGGTTTCTTCGTAACCCTTTTCCATGAAGAGTTTGACGGCGGTATCAAAGATGCGCTGGCGGGTTTCCTGCGCTTTGGGCGTAAGGGTTGGCTGTTCGGCGGTCATCGTGTCTCCAGTGAACATGTTCAGTTATCAACCTACGATAACACGTTCACGGGCGGCTTGCGAGAGGGTATCTGTGCTGAAAACTCGCTAGCGGCATATTCGGGAAAACGCCAAGCGACGAACGCTGCTCTTATAGTTGCGACTGTGACTGCAAGGGCAATCCATGTTACTCGAGCATCCATCAATTTCATGACCAATAGACTTGTTACCGCCGTGCATATGATGGTTAAGGCAGCAGCACTCAGCCGGAAAGTGAGAGAGTTTTGGGGAGGCAAAAATCGCCACCATGTTAGGATGGCTAATGCAACTCCACTGATCATGCCTGTAGATATACCTACAATCGCACCATATACAAATCCGTAAACTACACCAACAACAAATGCAAAAACCCCTAAAAGTGCGCCTAAGCCCGCACCATGAGTTGCTCCCCGCTGTGTCATCCACCAGATTAATCGTAACCAGATCATGATTTGACCTCCAATCTATTGAGCCAGTTTGGTTTGAGTTTGCACCACCCTATTTTCGATCTCATCAATTGGGTATTGTTGGATGCGTACCGCATAAGCCACGAAGCGAGGACAGAGATAGGTGACTGCGCCAGCCGCCAGCACAGGCGGGATGATCATAAACAGCGGTTGCGAAAACATAAGGGACGAACCAAACAGGATCACCATATACAGCCCGACTCCCATTAAATTGAGGGTTATGCCGATCAACCGCAGCCAGGGGACAATGCGTGACGGATGTGCCATATCCATGAAGAAATGGGCGGTCGCACCTAACGCGAAGGCATCCACCGCGCCCATGATGACACCAATGATCGCACCATAAAACCCACCAAAAGCCGTACCGATTAAGGGCACGATGAATGTGCCGAAGGCCGCACCCAAGAGCGCACCCCAAACAATCCCACGCCAGAAAATCCACCAGACGATGCGTACACAGACCATGATATTACCCTTTCTATTTACGAGATGAACATGTTCACTTTTCGATGTAAAACAAAACGGCGTTTGCGGGGCGGGTGCTGACCTCAGTCGGCGTAAGCACATCCGGCAAGCGCCACGCGAAGAAACCACTGGCGATGGTCGCCAGAATAGTGACCGGAACAAGGACATAGATCACGTCATCAAAGACGATATGCGCCGCGAGAATACAACCTGCCACCGTAAAAAATGTGGTGAGCAGTAAGGCGCTCAAACGATAAAGGCGATGGTTGTGAATCGGCGTGGAGAAGAAACGGGTTAGGATGACCAGCGCCAATCCATTGACGATGCCAAGGATGCTGCCTAATAGGCCGCCAAGTATTGCCCCAACGATTAGACTGAGGAAGCAGATTGCTATGTAGCCGCTGACAGCATAGATGCTGAAGATCGTTTCGGCATACAAAACGCCTAAGATTACGCCACTCAGAAAACCGCGCCATAAAACCCAACGGAACAAAGACCAGCCATTCATATTGAATCCTATGTAGTGACCGAACGATTCCTATTAATTAACGCCTACCGTATCGTGCTGTTCATTAGATGAACATGTTCATTTCTGTAACGATAAAAATTAGTGAACACGTTCACTTGTTTATAGAATAGCATGATTTAAGTGGACGTGTCAAGCAGGTAATCGGCAGGCGCTTGTATCTTCCAAGCGGTCACAGTAGACTACCTCATTATGAAACACACTACATTTCCTCACCCCACCCCAACACTTGAGCTTCTATTCTGCATTTTTATTGTCACGGTCTTATTGGCTGGCTGTACTTTCGGATTCGACCCGAATGCCGCGCCGATAACCAGCGGCGGGAATGGCAGTACGGGCGGCAGCGTCGATCAAGGTGGTGATACGGCACAGGTTACACGGATTATTGACGGCGACACGATTGACGTGAAAATGGCAGACGGGACGACCGAGCGTGTGCGCTACGTGGGCATGAATACGCCCGAACGCGATGAAGTATGCTACAACGAGGCGACACAGGCCAACGCCATCTTCGTGCAGGGCAAATCAGTACGGCTGGTCAAAGACATCAGCGACCGTGACCAATATGGGCGTTTGCTGCGCTACGTGTACGTTGGGGATTTATTCGTCAACCGCGCGATGGTCGAGCAAGGGTATGCCGAAGCGGTGGTTTATGACCCCGACCGCGCCCATTATGACGAGTTTGTGTCGCTGGAAAAACAGGCGGCAGCGGCTAATCGTGGATGCCATCCGAGCGGGATCTTCAACGATGGCAGTTACACACGGTAAGAAGGCCAAACCTACATAGGATTTAACCACAGAGATATAGAGCTCAAACGGAGCGTTTGGTTTCTTTTTAATGTGGTATCGATACCGTCTATGCAGGTCGATGACTTCATGTTAAACCCCGATCAAGTTTTGCAACCACCTCGAACATAGTAATGGATTAACCCCTTAGCGTCGCTAAATACTTTTTGTGAAATTTAGCGCTTTACCAGTCTTGTAGATTAGCAATGCAAAAATCTGTACTCTTAGCTCCATCGCTTCCATTTGGAAAATAGCAGTGTGAGTTAGGGGTAACAATGAAGCATAAAGCGATCCTGTTGATGGTCCTGTTGAGCGTATTGGTGGTGCCATTCAGCCGCATGTTGGCTACGGATAATCAAGCCAATCTGGATGCCGTTAAAACTTATTTGTTGGGTAAAGCGACTGATCTGGTTGATGGGTCTAAAACCTTGACCACAAGCACCGATGCTTATTACGAACTGGCGAAGGCTGCCCATTTTGATTACGCGCAGATGTGGCAGGACAAACAGAAAGTTGTGGCGGAGACACTGGATGCCGCCAAGAAACAATGGGTCGTCATCAGCCCGTTTTACGAACAAATGGAAGGGATTGTGGCGGGTGTGCCCAGCCTGAGCCACTTCGACGCGATTATCGATGCGTCCCCATCGGGTGAAGAAGATCCCGAAAATGCCGCAGATTTCAGCATCGAACTGCCGAGCGGCGATAAGCTAGAAAAACCCGGTGCGCTGTTCAATTTGTTGGAAGTGACACTGTGGGGAACTGAACCCCGGTATGTAAGCGATGCCAGAGTTGATCTCGATGGTGACGGCACGATTGGATTCGGTGATGAACTGCCGGATGCCAATGTGGTTAAAGGTGCGGCGGACGCGCTGGCACGCTACGCAGCGGATTTGTTAAAGGCCGCGCAAGCATGGGAACCGAATGAGTCGGACGCTTTTACCGCGCTGGTGGTGATGGTGCCGACGATGAGCGAGTATTTCGGGTCGTGGAAGACCTCACGTTTTGTGGAAGGCGATGCCGCGACAGGCAAAAACTTCAGCGTGATTTCGCGCCTCTCGGATATTAAAGACATCCTTTCGAGTTTGCAGGTTATTTATGATGGCGTCAGCCCGATGATCGACGCTAAAAGTCCGCAGCAGCACCAGCAAATCAATCAGGGTTTGGTCGATTTGAAGTCGTTTGTGGAAGACATCTTCCAACAGGAGCAGGATGGCAAACGCTTTAAGCCAGAAGAGGCTGACCTGTTTGGTACAGAAGCCCAAGACCGCGCCCAGACCATCACCGGCCAGATCACACAGGCGGCGGCACTGCTCGACATCAGCATTCAACAGTAGGCCATTTATTTACCCGATTAGACTGCGGATGTGTGACCAATTGTCACACATCCGTTTGGTTTGAAGATAGGCAACGAGGAATAACATCATGAAGCGGATGCGTTGGATCGTGGGATTAGTAGTGGCCTGTACGCTGGTTCTTTTTGCTTTACCGGTCGTAGCACAAAATGATACTCCGCAGGCTGATGCAGAACGTATTCGGCAGCAGTTGTTCAGCGCCCAGAGCAAATTGCTCCTAGGGGACCAAGCGGCGGCGGTCAAAGCGATGGCCGATGCCGACACCTTGTATCAAGCGAGCTTAGAACCGATTTTTAGTAAAGCTGTGCCGGACATCGCGACGTCATTGGACAAAGCCTTCACACAGGCCAGCAAAGCGGTTGACGCCCATAACCAGGTGACGCTGGCGATTGTGCGCGGGGCGATCTGGACGAGTTTCCTCAATGCCAGCAGTCAGCTCGCTATCCAGGCAGTTCAAGCCAATGATGGTCAACGCGCGGGTGAATGGCTGCTGCTGCGCGAATTTACCGCATCGACCAAGTTCAGCCGACCGAACGCCGATGCGACTAAAGCGGTGCAAGCCTTCGCCGCCGGTATGGCTAATGCGGACGATACGATTACTGCCATCCAAAATGATTTACTGGATAGTTATCAGGCACAGTTGACCAGCAGCTTAGCCAATGCGGACGATGCCCGTCACAACGGATTTACGCTGCGGCAGGCAGAAGAAGTGGGGTTGGCTGCCGGATACTTTACTATCATCGGCAGCAAGTATGGTGAACAACGCGGCGCAACGAGCCTCCGGCAAACGGCCTCGGCGTTCGATGCACTGTCACAGGTTACGGCGACTGGCGACCAAAATGAATATGAAAATGTGATGTCCTTAATCAACGCGGGATTGAAAGGGTTTCGGGCTGCGCCACTGAGCGAAAAGGATCAAACACGGCGGGCGGGACAACTCATCCGCTTCGTTGATCTGGTGTCGATGGAATACAAGCGGGGCATCCGCAACGGTGTGGTGGTGAAAGGGATCGAAATTCAGGAAGCGAACACCTTCCTCGAAGCGTCAACGGCGGCTTTTAATGATATTTCGCTGACGCTCGAAAAAGTCGATGCCGATAAAACGAATCAAGTGGCTTCACTGCTGTCCGAGATGAAGACCCAAATCGAAACAACGGCTGATCCGGCGGCTTTGGAAGCCAACGGCAACAGCATTCAAGGACTGCTCAAGGCAGTTCTACCGGCGCAATGGCAGCAGGTGGCGAATGCCTCGGATATGGATGTCGTGCTGTCGGTGCTGGATCAAATTCCGGTCGCGATTAAGGAGAATCAATACGATTTGGCCGAGTCAGCACGGTTGGAGGCCTACGGGCTGATGGAATTGGGTATGGAACAACGGCTGCGCGGCTTCGCACCGGATATGGCGAACAATATTGAAGGCTTATTCTGGCAAGGAGGCAGCGCTCCCACGGCTTCCAATGGGACAGACAGCCAAACGACGCTGCGCGGGTTAGCGGATCTGGTGGCGACGCGGGCATCAATTGAAGAAGTCAAAATCACATTGGGCGCAATTCGGACGGCGCTGGCAAATGGTCAAGCCATTATCGATGCTGGTAAATCCACTCCGACGATTGTGATCAGCAATTCGGCCATCATCGTTTTCCGTGAGGGTTTGGAAGCGGTACTGATTTTGGCCTCGCTGCTGGCGAGTTTGCGGACGTTAGAGGAGCGCAAGTTCCGCCGCCCGATTGTGATGGGCGCAGCGCTGGCTTTCGTGGCAACCGGCCTAACATGGTGGGCAGCGAATGCGTTGTTACAAACCATGCTTCCGTTAGGCGAACGTTTGGAGGCTATCGTATCTTTGATCGCAATCGGGGTGCTGCTGGTCATCACCAACTGGTTCTTCCACAAGGTTTATTGGACGGGGTGGATGGCGGGTTTCCACAGCAAGAAGCGCACCTTGATCGGCGGAGTGGCGGCGATCACCATCGGTCAAACACTGGGATTGATCATATTAGGCTTCACCAGTGTTTACCGCGAAGGTTTTGAGAGTGTTTTGTTCATGCAGTCGTTGGTGTTGGAGGCGGGGCTGGGAATCGTGCTGCAAGGTGTGGTGTTAGGTCTGGTAGGTGTGGCAATCGTCGGCATGATCACCTTCACGCTGCAACGCAAATTGCCTTATAAGAAGATGCTGGTCGTGACCGGCGTGATGATTGGCTTCGTACTGCTGACGATGGTGGGCAATACGGTTCACGTTTTACAGGTAGTGGGCTGGCTGCCGATTACCCCGATTATAGGTTTGAATTTGCCGCTGTGGTTGGGCCAATGGCTTGGTTTGTTCGCCACGTGGCAGGGTATTGTGCTGCAAGGGGCGGCAGGCGCTTTTGTGATCGGCAGTTATTTTCTGGCGGAACGTCTAAACCACCGCAGGAAAGCGAACGCGGACGAACAACGCAAAGGCGTATCGCAGGCTACGTTGGAAACCCGCGTTTCATAGTGTATTCGAAAAGCGAGGCTATGAGACTCAAGAGCAAACATTTAACTGGCCTGAAATTCGCGGCTGTTTTAGTGATTTTTTGGATGTCTGGCGGGGTTAGGCCATTGGTGACAGTGGCACAGTCCGACAGCGGCTGGGATCGTTGGGACGCGGGCAATGGTTTGCACATTGCTTTGCTGGGCGTTCAATGGGCCATTACTGAGCATGATATTCAGAGCGCTCAAGACAATCTGGATACCGCTTCAAGTTATTATGAACAGGTTGTGCGTCCACTGCTACAGCCCGATTTGCCCACGCTGGTTACGGCTATCGATGCTGATTTCGCGGCGGCTCGTGACCAGATCAAAGCCACCAATGCTGTGGGATTGGCCGAGTCCACCAGCAGCCTGTGGACACATTTTTTGCAAGCCGCTACCCAAATGACACTTTTATCTATTCAGCGTAACGATGCAAGGAGCGCATCTGATTGGCTGCTACTGCGCGAACCGCGTCCATCTGACGGCAAAAGCAGTTCGCGTCTGGATGCATCAGCGGAGATATATGCGCTGATGGGGAAGCGGCGTGATCCGGCTGATGTTTACAACTCGGTACGGGCCGAACTTTATGATGCTTATCAGGCGCGCCTGAATGACTCTCTCGTGAAAGCTGATGCTGCTTCGGAAACGAGTGACAGCGCGATGTGGGCCGAGCAAACGGTGCTGGCTGCCGGATACTTTGCCATCATTAATCCGAGTTATGGCGAACAGCGCGGGCAAACGGCTTTAAGCGATATGCAAACCCACTTTGATAGGTTGACTCAGGCCGCTATTGGTGGCGACAAAGCTGCTTATAGGGCAGCACGTGAAACCATTGACAGCGGATTGAGCAGTTTTGTAGCTGCGCCGATGACCGATGTGGAACTCAGCCGAATCGCGGGTTTCATGATGCGTTTCCTGACACTGATTCCAGTGGAATACACCAAGGGCGTGAGCAACGGCGAAGTCGTCAATGTGACCGATTATCAGGAAGCGGTGGATTATTTGCAGCAAGCCCGCACAGGCTTTGTGCAGCTCCAGCCGACGTGGGCGACGGGCTTTCAAGCTGCTAATAAGGATGCGCTGACGACGCAGTTTGAGGGGCTTGAGCAGCAAATACGGGCGCGGGTTGCGCCCCAGGATTTACAGGTGAGCGTTTTGGCGCTGACACAAGCCATTGGTGACATGCTTCCGGTCAAGTGGCGCTCGGTCAACAGTATGGGTGATATACAGGCGATACGGGTTGTACTCGAACAAGTGCGAACCAATGTGCGTTCGGGCGAGTATGACGCGGCATTGGCAAGCTGCGTGGGCGCTTACGGTGTGCTGCAACAAACACTTGGTCAAAAATTGCTGGCCTTTGCGCCGGATATTGCCCTGAAACTGGATACGCTGTTATGGCAGGGTGAACCGGGCAGCTCGGGATTGGCGCTGCTGATTGCCAGCGGTGCAGGCGCGGGTGAAATTGAACAGGAAATTGGACGGCTGAACGCCGTGTTGGATGAGGCCGAATTTGCGCTCAGTGGTTCAAGCTCGCCAGAAGTCGTTCTGAGCAATACGGCGATTATCGTTTTCCGCGAAGGATTGGAAGCGATTCTGATCCTTGTGGCGCTGATCGGCAATCTACGGATTGCCCATGCAAGCCGCGTGCGAAACGGACTGCTGTTGGGTGCGCTGCTGGCCTGCGTACTGGCGGCTTTGAGCGGTTGGCTGGTCAGCCGCGTGTTGAATGCTTTCGTCAGCCAGCAAAATCAGTTGGTGGCGCTGGTATCATTGGTGACGGTAGTGGTGATGCTGCTCATTACCAATTGGTTCTTCCACCGCATTTACTGGACGCGTCACCTTGCCAGCCTGCATACGCAGAAAGCACAGACGTTGGCGCTCGGCAGCACCATCGGCATATTGGTGCTGGGCTTCATCAGCGTGTACCGCGAGGCTTTTGAAACAGCCCTGTTCCTGCAACCGCTGGCATTAACGGCCGGTAACGGTTTGATGCTGTTGGGATTAGGAATCGGTTTGATGGCGCTGTTGATCGTGGGCGGGCTGTTTTTTGCGTTGAATAAGCGGCTGCCCTACAAGTACATGTTGATTTTAACCGGTGTGCTGATGGTGCTGGTTTTGGTCAGCATGGTTGGAAAGACAGTCTATGCGTTCCAAATTGTCAGTTGGATGCCGATCAGTCCGGTGGGACTGGTGTTTATTCCCCGCTGGCTTGAGGAGTGGTTCGGCGTCTATCCGACATGGCAGGGTATAATTATGCAAATAGCAGTGGGCGTTTTTGTCATCGGTAGTTATGTCTGGACGGAATATTTCAACCACCGGCGGCGGGAGCAAATGGGCAAACAGCGTCAAGAAGCTGCCCAACCTGCATTGGAAACCCATGTTTGATAGTGTAGCCGAAAGTAAGTTAATGAAACCCAAGGATCGATACCGATCTAGCTTGAAATATCTTATCATCGCACTCGTGTTGCTCGTCTTCGGCGGGAGCGGATTTTCGGTGGCAGCCGCGCAATCCGACACCGGTTGGGATCGTTGGGACGCGGGCAAGAATATGCGCATAGAATTATTAGGTGTGCAGTGGGCCATCGCCGGACATGACACCCAGGGCGCGCAAGATCATCTGGCGACGGCTTTTAGTTATTACGAACAGACTCTACGCCCCCTCTTGCAGCCGGATTTGTCTAATCTGGTAACCGCCCTCGACGCGGATTTTGCAGCGGCTCGTGACCAGATCAAGGCGGCTGATGCCCTTGGACTCGCACAGTCCACCAGCAGCTTGTGGACACACTTTCTGCAAGCGGCTACAGATATGACGTTTTTAACTATTCAACGCAACGACGCCCGCAGCGCCTCCGACTGGCTGCTGCTGCGTGAACCGCGCTCGGCTGATAGCAAAACGGGTTCGCGTCTGGACGCATCGGCGGAAATATACGCGCTGATGGGGAAGCGGCGTGATCCGGTGGAGGTCTACAACGGGGTACATGCCGAACTGTTCGATGCCTATCAGGAGAAATTGAACGAGGCGTTGACCAAAGCTGATGGGTTGGTATGGGATAATGCCAGTGCTTCATGGGTCGAACAAGCGGCACTCGCCAGCGGATACTTTGGCATTGTCGCCTCGAGCTTCGCGGAACAGCGTGGGGAAGCGGCTTTATCCGAAATGCAAACTGATTTTGTTAAGCTGACACACGCCGCCTTAGCCGGTGATCGTTCGTCCTATGTGGCTACACGTCAATTGATTACTAACGGCTTAAAAGGCTTTGTGGCCGCACCGTATACCGATCTGGAACTCAGCCGCAGCGCAGGCCTGATGATGCGCTATCTGACGCTCATTCCAGTGGAATATACCGAGAGTGTCAAAGATGGTGAGGTCATCAGCGACAGCGATTACCAGCAGGCTGTTGTTTATTTGCAGCAATCGCGGGTGAGCTTTGGTCTGGTGCAGCCGACGGTAGAAGCCCGACTTTCGGACACCCAAAAGAAGGCGCTTTCAGCGGATTTTGATCAGCTTGATCAACAAATACAGAACTATGCCGCAGTTGAAGACATACAAAACAGCGTTTTCAATTTGACCTTAAAAGTGGGCGATATGCTGCCCCTCAAATGGCGTTCGGTCAACAGCACGAGTGATATACAGGCGATACGGGTCGTGCTGGATCAGGTGCAAGTCAGTGTGCGCTCGGGTGAATATGAGGCCGCGCTGGCAAGCTGCGTGGGTGCTTATGGGGTGCTGCAACAAACACTCGGTCAAAAATTACTGGCGTTCGCGCCGGATATCGCACTCAAGTTGGATGCGCTGCTGTGGCAGGGTGAACCGGGCCGACCGGGGTTGGCGGTACTGATTGCCAGCAAGTCGGGTGTAGGCGAAATTGAGCAGGAAATCGGACGGCTAAATGCAGTTTTAGATGAGGCCGAATTTGTACTCAGTGGGACAAGCTCACCGCAAGTTGTCCTCGGCAACACGGCGATTATCGTGTTCCGTGAAGGCTTAGAAGCGATCCTGATATTGGTGGCGCTGCTGGGTAATTTGCGAGCGGCCTCCGCGCATCGCATCCGTTATGCCTTATTGATCGGGGCGATATTAGCCTGTGTGGCAGCGGCCTTAACCGGTTGGCTGGTCACCCGTGTTTTGAACGCGTTTGTCAGCCAGCAAAATCAGCTGGTGGCGGTGGTGTCTCTGCTGGCAGTGTTGGTCATGCTGTTGATTATGAACTGGTTTTTCCATCGGGTTTATTGGACGCGCCACCTCTCGATTCTGCATACCCGCAAAGCACGCTCGTTGGCGGTCGGCAGCACGGCCGGGATATTGACATTAGGGTTCATCAGCGTGTACCGCGAGGCTTTTGAAACGGCGTTGTTCTTACAACCGCTGACTTTGACGGCGGGAAGCCAACTGATGCTGTTGGGATTAATATTCGGTTTGGTCGCCCTGCTGATGGTCGGTGTGCTCATTTTCGCGTTGAACCAGCGGCTGCCTTATAAATATATGTTGATCTTAACGGCAGTCCTGATGGTACTGGTTCTGGTCAATATGGTTGGCAAGACCGTGTACGCTTTCCAAATCGTGAACTGGATGCCGATCTCACCGATTGGATTGGTCTATATTCCCCGATGGCTGGAAGACTGGCTCGGCGTGTATCCCACATGGCAAGGACTGGTCTTACAACTAGCTGCCGCCTGTTTTGTGGTGGGCAGTTACTTCTGGGCGGAACATCTGAGTAAGAACCGCCGCGAACACAAGCGCCTTCAACATGAGCAGCAAGTTCGCACCGCAGGGGGCAACCCACACCCGTAGCCCTTTGCTATTGTAGATATGGGTAGGTCAAGGCCTACCCATTTTATTGCCACCTAATGATGGTGCCCTGCTTGAACTCCACTATTTGATGACGAAAGCCCAATGGTTACGTCAGCCAGTGTGGGCAGTAGATGAAACAGATCGTGGCGGATTTGGTCGGTCATGCTGGATGTGTCCGCGACTGTCAACGTGGGGGCGACAGCGATCTGAATCTCCGCCCGTAGTTGGTGCCCGACATAGCGCAGATGCACCGCGTCTACCCGCTCCACCGTCGGATAATCATGCAGCCTGATTTCGACCTGTTCTGTGAGTTTGGGATCGACCGCATCCATCAGGCGATACCACATGGAACGGGCTGCGCCCCATGTGATGAACAGGATCAGAATACCCATGAAGATACCGATGAGTGGATCAATGATGGGAAAACCCAGTGCCGCGCCACCTGCCACCACCAAAACCGCCAAGGACGTCCAACCGTCAGCGCGGGCGTGGAGTCCATCGGCAATCATCGCTGCCGATTGGATACGCTTGCCGACGCGGATTTGTAACAGTGCCACCGCTTCGTTGCCGATGAAACCGATGATCGCCGCCAATGCGAGCCAACCCAACTGTTGAGGCGGCTGCGGGTTCTGCAACTTCTGGATCGACTCGGCCAGAATATAAACCGCGCTGAAGCCAATCGAGACTACGATCAGCAATCCGGCAATGTCCTCCGCCCGTCCGTAGCCATAGGTGTAGCGTTTGTTGGCAGGTCGCCGCCCCAGCATGAAGGCAATCCACAGCGGTATAGAGTTAAGCGCGTCACCGAGGTTATGCACCGTATCACCGAGCAGTGCCACACTCCCGCTGGCGAGATAGACAATTACTTGCAGGATTGTCGTCACACTGAGAAAGACGAACGCCCATTTGACGGTGCGGATGGCGACCTCGTTGTCAAAGATACCGGCTTCCAGGGTGCCGTGATCGTGGCTAAAGACGGGGATATGCAGCGTTGATGCAATCCCCGCCAACAACCCGTGTTCATGGTCGTGATCGTGGTCATGTGTATGGGAATGATCATCGTGGGTATGGGCTGCCGGGTTACTCATGCTGCTTAGCGTTTCTCGGCGCTCAAAATCTGGAAGAGGTGACCGCTGCGGCGTATATTGGTCAAGCCTGCCGAACGCAGTGCTTTTTCGGGAGCATTCAAGGCACGCCCCACATCACAGATTACGAGTCTTCCGCCGGGTTTGAGCGTCCGAATAATTTCGCGGGTGGCCTTCTCTTGATCCGGGCCATCGCCGACATGGTGCATGGCGAGGCTGGAGACGATCACGTTAAAGCGTTCACTGGCAAATGGCATGGTACGGGCGTCGACCTGCTGTAAGTCGATGCGGCTTTTCACCCCTTCGATTTCGGCATTTTTCCAAAATACACCGGCTGATCCACCAAAGGAATAGGGATCGTAAATGTCGATGCCTGTGCCTTTAGCAGTGGGTGATGCTTTAACGCAAGCGAACAAGAGGATGCCAGAACCGCAGCCTACGTCTAATACTTCTTCATCACCTTTCCACGGGATGAGATCGACCACCGTTTTGATAAAGCCGGTGCGGGCGCGGCGTAGTATGATGCCAACGGCGGTCAAACCGATGATGGGGATGTGCAGCAGCAGCGCCACTCCTACACCGATGCCGAGCGCGTAAGTGATGCCAAGATGCGTCAAAATCATGGCGATTGCCAGTGCGATGATTCCCACCAGTGACATATGCTTTACGGATGAGGGCACCTGCCATTGATAATTGCTGACCATCGGCGCTTCATGGATAAAGTTGCGAATATGGGCGATTGGCCCATGTCCGTGATCGTGCATGGTGTTGTGGTCATGTCCGTGTTCATGTGCGGTAGTCATTTTGATATTCACTCCTCTATGTGCGTTGGAAGATGAAACAGCTTATTCAAGATTGAACGCTGTGTTCGATCTTGTTATAATTCACATGAGCATTAAGGGTCAACAAGCAGCTTTTGCGCTTTGTTCAGCCCTGAACAAAAATCGGATTTTGTACGGAAAGAAACCGCATTATGGAGAGCAAACGGGGCACCCGGCAGGTTCAACGCACCAAACATTTATTGGAAGAAGCCTGTATTGCGCTGATACTGGAAAAGGGCTACGAAGCCGTCACCATACAGGATATTCTGGATCGGGCCAACGTGGGCCGCTCGACATTTTATGTGCATTACCGCGACAAAGAAGACTTATTGATGAGCCGCTTTCAAGCACTGCAACAGGCCTTTGAAGAACACGCCCGCCTTGTGCTGGAGCATCAGTCATCCGACCCGCTGGAACCGCAGCACGTCACCAATTTGCCGATGATGATGCTCAAGTATGTGGAGCATGAACACCGCCTGTTCAAAGCCTTGTTAGGCAAGCACAGCGGTGGTAATCATCTGAATTATCAGCGTGAATATCTCTTGAAATACGCCCGCGCGATATTCAAGCGTGTTGCCAAAGCGCCACTGACCGATTACGAACTAGAGGCCGTATCACAAACGACGGTCAGCGCTTTTTTGTCCATCATGATCTGGTGGATTGATAACGATATGCCTTGCACTCCCGAGGAAGTGTTCAGGCTGGAGATGCGCTTAATTGAGCCGGGATTGGTGGACGTATTGGGTATACCATCGTTACCCTTTTTCTACGCGGCTGAATAAGTTCTATTGGTGTTTGCCTGACCCTTGTAAGCATCAGGCAAACTACCGCTGTGGTTAATAACCTGAGAAGATGAACGAGTCCAGCTTTGGGAACAATACATCTACCAGATATTGTGATCGTCCCCAGCAGCCCACATCGGGATACATTCCGGACAGCGCTTCACGACTTCGATAGCCGAGCAGCAGCGGCGCGAACAGTAACGGCGGCATTCGTATCGTGCCCCCGTCGCTGAAGCCGATAGACTTGACCGCAAGCAGTTTGCCCTGATCAAAGTGCAGGTCGAACGCTTCTCGATAGAGGTTGATGATGACATGCTCATTCAATCCGTTGAACGCACTGCTAGCGATACGGCGTTCGAGAACAGGCGTCAGCTTACGCAATAGGCGTGCCACATCGACGAGATGAATCTGCCACGCATATGAACCATCGTCATGAGTGTTCCAGTTTTTTGCAAAGTGAACAAGATCGCTGTTAGCAGGCAAGCTGAGTCTGATGTCCGGTTTATTGCGTTCAAGCGCGATGGTCTTGACCTTAAGCAGCAAGGCTTCTGTGGCGGCTTCGCTCAGCCGTGAGGCCTCGCTGACAATCAGACCTTTGCCAAAGCCATGCAGCGCGATTCGCCAGTATCCAGCGGGTTTCCCTGCCTTGTCGAACAGTAACCAGAACTCGCTTTCGGTCGCGCTTCCCCGGGTGTCTTCGATCAGATAGTGCCATGTCTCAGCATCGCGCACAGCACAAATATCGAGTGTCTTGGCGGCTTCGTCATACAACTGCATCAGCACGGGAATATCATCGACGGAGGCGCGGCGACAATGATAGTGAGCGGCGGCTCCGGATGGTTTATCGGGCAGATTGTGGAGTTCAACATGCCAATGGGCTTCCAAAGGCATAGCGTACTCGTAACCGAACTGCCTGTAAAAGTAGGGTATGCCCTGTATATTGCTCAGATCGTAGTTTTCATCATGCAGCAATTCTTTAAAACGAGTCACCAGCGACCGGATAAGCCCACGATTGCGGTAGGCTTCCAATGTACCGACGATGCCCATCTCGCCGGATTTGAGCAGCACGTCTTCATAACGCCACACCCAGGGAATAAGCGCTAAGGATGAGACGATTTGTCCGGTCGATTCGTCTTGTATATACAGCCAATGTTCAGGACGCGTATGGGGGTGTTTCAGAATCAGCGAGCGGGTCATTTGCGCTTCAGTCGATCCGAAAATCTGGTCATTAAAGGCAGTAATTCGCTCCACATCTGTCTCATCGCACATGGATTTTAGGATTAATCCGTTGTCCAGGGATCGGCTAAAAGCGGTTGATTGTGTTAACACGGTGATAGTTACCTTTCGCGAACGCGAAATTGTCCTCGACTATCGAGAACATTAGTTTTTTAGTTGAAGGTTTAGGTGAACGAAACACGACATCGCCAGCCTTACGCTGGTGTGTACAAAAAGGGGTGCCAGGTTTTATGGTTCCTGGCTTAGAGGACTTGCACCTGTTGTGCGCTCTTGTTAAACATGATGTTTACTTTACAGGCTGCGGGAAATTTCGTCAACGGGTTTGTCGTGGGACTGCTTAAGGCTGTTTTTTGGGCTGCCATAGTTCGAAGCGGTTGCCTTCGGGATCAGTCGCCCAACCGAAGCGGCCATATTCCATCTCTTCAACGGTGTCGTCCACGGGGACGCCTTTGGCGCGGAGTTCCGCTAGCAGCGCATCCAGATCATCCACGATGTAATTGATCATGAAAGGCGCACTGGAGGGTTCAAAATAGCGCGTGTCCTGTGGGAAGGGACTCCAGACTGTGTACTGATCCTGGGGATTATCGACCTGCTTCCACCAGAAGGACACATAACCGTCCGTTTCGGGAATGATGCCCAGATGTTCACGATACCATGCCTGTAGTTTGGCCGGATCTTTCGCTTTGAAGAAAACGCCGCCAATACCTTTGACCTGTGCCATGCTTATGCTCCCCCGTGAAAGACGAAGTAACACTACACTGCTGGACTCATTTCCAAACGGGTACTGCTGTTTTCTTTAGGCGCGGCGGGCAGCGCTTCGGCCAACTGGATCAACTGCTGGCTGATGGTTTGTGTTTGGAGCAAGGTGTTGCGTGCCACACGTTCCATGCGTTCCACACCGATACTCATCTCATCAAGGCCATCCACCTGTTGACGGATAATTTCATGGACAGAGGCAACCGCCTCCTGTGCCGCATTGACCTGTTCCATCAGATGGTGCATCACGCTGTCGGCTTCGGTTGCTACGCTCACACCCGCATCGACCTGTTCTAGTCCTTCATCGGTGGCGCGGATGGCGTGCTTCATGGCGGCTTGAATTTCTTCGAGGATGGCGCGTACCTGACCAGCAGCCTGTGTCGATTGATGCGACAGCGACCGTACTTCATCCGCGACGACTGCGAAGCCGCGTCCATGCACACCGGCGCGTGCCGCTTCAATCGAGGCGTTAATCGCCAGTAAATTGGATTGGGTAGCAATCTCGCTGACCGAGCCGATGATGTTATCAATGCGTTGGGCGAATTGTGCCAAAGTGCGGATGCTCTGGGCGACGATCATGACCTTTTCGCGGATGCCTGCCATTTCGTCCATCACCTGCTGCAAGGCCACGCCGCCGTTGGTGACGTTGGCTGTGGCTTCGCGGGTGGTGTGGTTCATGGTACGGGTTTGAACCTGCATCTGCTCGCCGGTCGCAATAAATTTACCCAGCAAATTGTTGGTTTGCTCGGCCAGAGTAAGCTGTTCCTGTACATTGGCTTCTTGTTGGGTAATCGTTTCTCGTAGTTGGTCACCGGGAGTCACAGGTATAGGGGATGCTGGTTTCTGGTCGGGCTGGGCGGTAGTGACGACTATCGTTTCGGTTTTCGCGGGTTGAGCGGTGCGCCACAAAGCGACTGCGCCTAAAACGCAGACGAGGGCATAACCTACCCATGCCGGGACGACATCGGGGCGCAAGGCTACCAGCAGCAGGAAAATACCGGCTACCCCGACGATGATCAAAAACCATTGTTGACTGGTTAGAAAATTCTGTTTGGGTCGCTGCATCATTTGCACTCAACACTCATAGCGGACACTGATTTTATCTTACGCCCAATTTGGATTGTGGCGACCTTGAGTTTGTACAAGTGTGCAGACGACCGGTTTATTTCGCGACGTTGGCTTTCCGCCGGTTGCGCTGTGCGACTGCTTCCGCCAATGGCAGTTCAAAGCCAAAGGTGCTGCCCCGTCCGTACTCGCTCTGGAAGTACATCTGGCCTTTGTGACGCTCGATGATGCTCTTGACGAGATGCAGCCCGAGTCCTGTGCCGTTGATGCCGCGTGTTTCTTTGGTCTTTACGCGGTAAAACGCCTGGAATAAACCCTCTTGTTGTGAGTCTGGAATGCCGTAACCATCATCCTTCACTGTCACCGCTGCCTGATTGTCTTTCGCTTTGAGTTGGATGTAGATGTGTCCACCGTCGGGCGTGTACTTGACGGCATTGGTGAGCAAGTTAATGATGGTTTCCGGCAGCAGAAAACGGTCAGCTTTCACAAACAACGAACTATCCGGTTTATCGAGAGCGAAAGTTTGCTTCTTTAAGTCGGCCTGCGGTTTAATCTGGTTGTAGGCATCTACGACCATCGCAGTCAAATCGACCCGATCCGCTATCATTTCACGACCGGCAGCGATCCGTTCCAGCGTTAAAATATCGCGCGTAATTTTGTCAATGCGGTTGATCGAATCTTTGATGGTACGTATTTGTTCTTTATTGTTTTCAGACAGATGCTCGTCCATCTCGTCAGACAGCATTTGCACATAACCGGAAATTACACCGAGTGGATTACGGAGGTCATGCGCCGAAATGCGGATCATCTGCGTCTTGAGCTGCTCCAGCTCCCTGACCTGCTGGTACAAATCAGTAATTTCGGATAGATGATGTTCAGTAATCGAGTATAAGCGGGCATTATCCAGCGCCGAGGCAATACGAACGGTTAGCACTTTAAGAAAGTCGAACATGGGCCGCGTGAATACGTCTGACTGGGGCGTTTGGACGTTGATGACACCAATGAGCCGGTCCTGGGACATTAACGGCAGGGTTATTTGCGCCCGTGTTTCGACTACATTCGGTACATAATCGGGGTCAAGGTTGACATCCGTAATCAATTCGGGGATGGCGCGGCGGGCGACCCGTCCCACGATGCCTTTGGTGAGTGGTATTGATGTTCCAATTATCGAATCCGGGAAGTTGCCGACGATATGAGCAACTCGCAGATGATTATTTTCCAGTAGATGAATAACGCCGGCGCTGCCCTGACTGATGCGTATGGCCGCAGTCAGCGCGATCTGTAACACGTGGTCGAAGTTCAGGCTTTCCGTCAAGTCCATGTCGACCCGCCGGATGATTTCCAAGCGGTTAATGTAATCGTCGCGATCCGCTTCCGTCCGTTTGCGGACATCAATATCCCGTCCGACCGACTGGAACTTAATAACTTCGCCTTTGGCATCAAAAATGGGGGTATCTGTCCACTCGAACCAGCGCAGCGATCCATTTGACATCCTAACCGGATGCTCGTATTGGAAAGGCTTGCCTGTAATGCGAGATTGTTCAATCCGCTGCAAAATAGGCGCATGAAATTCTTCTGGCGTATCATCCAGAAAATTGCGGCCAATCAAATACTCACGCGATAGGCCAAAGTAACGGCACAACGATTCATTCACAAAGGTCAGCTTGCCGTCAATCGTATAGCGCGTAATCAATTCTGAGTGTTCTTCGACCATTGTCCGGTAACGTTCTTCGGATTGGCGCAGCGCTTCTTCGGCCCGATGACTTTCGGTGACATCGGACATAATGCCATCCCAAACAACGCTGCCATCCGTCAACTCAAAGGGGCGCGACTCAATGCGCCGCCAGCGCCGTTCACCGTTGATGATGACTGCCCCTTCCCAATGGAAAACCTGCGGTTCTTTCAGGTTGATTTGCACCATTGCCTCGTATCTGACACGGTCTTCTGGCACCATCTGGTCGAGGAGCAGATTGGCATCTGCCATCACCGCTTCGGGTTCTAAACCGGTTACATCTTTGCAGCGGGGGCTGAGGTATTCAAAATAGGCTTTTCCTTGCCCTTTGTCCTGCCGCCGCCGGTAAACCAAACCAGGCAAATTGGCAACCAGTTGATCATACCGGCGGTTGCTCTCGCGCAGCTTCGCTTCGGCTTCCTTTTGCACACAGAAGTGTTCCAGCGAGATGGCAAGCATTCCCAGCACTTCAAGTTGATATTCTTGCAGCGGTTTGTGGCGTAACAGGTTATCGGCAGCCAACCAGCCGATGACGCGGTCATTTTTCCACATCAAGGCCATCGCGTTCCAACCGTGTCCCACAACTTGCCAGTTGTCGTATAAATCGACATCATGGCGGACGCGAACACGTTGTTTGTCACGCATGGACTTGTTTACCCAGCGTAAGCCTTCCGCCAGCGGATGACGAATTCCACGCTCGTCACGGACGTTGCCTTGAGCATCCACACCGAAACAGCCCATGATGGTTTCAGTTTTGTGGTCGAATAACAACAACCCGATGCGGTCAAAACCTAATTTGGATTGACCCAATTCAACGGCTCGTCTGCACATGCCCTCAAACGAATTAATGTCACCCAGTTCAAAATTGATTTCATTGAGCGCCCGCTGATATTGCAACGATATGCGAAGTTGTTCTTCGCTGTCGTGTATAACTTGCTGTGCTTCCACCTGGTCGGTAACGTCACGGGTTAGCCCCAGGATTCGTTTGACCAATCCGTCGCTGCCCAGTTCGAAAGCGATGTTACGCAAATGCAGCCAACGGGTGCTGCCGTTTTTGTGTACCATCCGATAGGTGGCTTCCTGTAATTCGCCCAGGTTCAATCGCCGGAGAGACTCGATACGCTCATGATACCGGTCATGATCATCGAGATGCATCATGTCCGTAAGTGCTGTTCTGCCCATAGCAACAACTTCATCATCGGTGTAACCAAGTAAGCCACCAAATGACTTATTGCTATACACCGTGCGCCAATCTTCCAGATCAAACACATAAACCACATCAGGGATGGTTTTGTTAATTTGTTCGATAAAGAATTGGCTTTCCTGTAATTGCTGTTCGATACTCTTTCGTTCAGTAATGTCTAATGCTGATCCGAGGATAACCGAATCGCCATCGATGTCGCCCCAATTGGCAACAATATCCAGCCAGCAAATTGTTCCATCTTTTCTGATGAGGCGTATCTCACTGCGCGGATTTAAGGATTGTCCATTGGCTTTCATCTGGATGAACTCGCCCAATCCGGCATGATGATCGGGGTGAATGAGTTTGAGGACATTCATGCCGGTCAGTTCATTACGACAATATCCGGTAGCCAGTTCCATAGCGGGATTGGTGTAGACAAGCGTTCCATCCCGGCTAACCAAAAACACGATTGAGCCGCTATTTTCAGAGGCCAACATGTAGGTGGTCTCAAGAGCCTGTCGTTCCATTTCTGCGCGTTTGCGACGGGTAATGTCGTGCAGCAAGCCGTTACAACCCATGACCTTTCCGCCAACGATCATCAGCCGTACGATTTGTTCGACCCAACGCAGTTCACCGTTTGAGGCGAGCACTTCAAATTCCATTGTGGTTTCGGATATAAATTTTTTGAACTGCCCGACGTAAAACGCCACAACCTGTTCTTGCCACGAGTCTGCAACCATTGTGGTGAAATGGTTACCAATAATTTGGGAGGGTTTAAAGCCTAATACTGTTTCGACAGCGGAGTTTACATACACAAAATAACCGGCATCGTCTGTTACAAAAAAGACGTTACCGGATGCTTCAACCAAATTGTGGTAAAAGGTTTGCAGATAATCAATTTCCTGATTCTCGGACGGGTTGGGCGTTGAATCGATTACATCAGCCATAAACATTTACACCTCGAGAACGTCCGAAAATTCGGTTGCCACAAATTGACTGAGGAAGTGCTAATAGAAATTGTAAACTATTTCAATACGAATTACATTAAGTGGATCGGAATTATTTCCTCATTTATACGAAAATACTATGCAGCGTATAACATCCATCATGTTTTGTTACGCAAATTGAGACTAACGTTACGATTTAGGTCTAAAATTTAGTATCGAGAATCACTATCTGTCACGTACGACATAGTTTTTGTAACACTCTTCCCCAAGTAAAATTATAGAGGGAATTTTCTTTACAAACATTAAGACGCAATCAATATACTTTTCTTGAAAGCGGTTATGGGCAGTCCCTCCGTGCGCGATTATAATCAAACCATGATCAGAAAACCTTAAGGAAACTAAATTCATGTCGACCAACCCCGAATTACAGGACTCGATACGTGCTAACCCGCAATTAAATGCTATGCGTGCTAAGATTTGCCGCTTTGGTGCGCTCCTCTATGACCGCCGCTTGACCGATGCAGCCGGTGGCAACATCAGCGCCCGTGTGGGTGAATATGTATGCATCAGCCCACGTTACAGTGGCAGTTCACGCCAATGGCAGCTCAAACCTGAAGAAGTGCTGATTGCCGACATGGATATGAACATTCTGGACGGCACAGGCGAAATCTCGCGCGAATCCAAAGTTCACTTTCGCCTGCACCGCGAATTTGGTGAACATGGAACGGGTGTGATTCATGCTCATGCCCGCAATATCCTGGTGTTCGCTGCCATGAACCGCCCCATGCCACCCGTGTTGGAAGCCACTCAGAAGTTTGGTACGGTGCCGGTTGTCCCCTATGCCCCTGCACATGGCAATGGTCTGGCTGAGAGTGTATCCGGCGGGATTCGCGGCAATGAGTCACGCATTCGCAAACAGGCAGCAGGTGTGATCGCGCCCTGGCATGGCTTGTTCGTCATGGGCAAGGATTTGGATGCCGCTTTTGATGCGGTTGAACGCATGGATAACAACGCTTACTGTATTCTGATGGCGCAGTTACTCCGCAACGCCGACATGCTGGATGGAGAGCGCAGCGCCCTCGAACAAGCCCAAGCCAACTATAAAGAATAAACACGCGTTTTCAAGAGGGACATTGCCTCCTAAAATGTCCCTCTTTCCCTCAAAATAGGCACTTCCAATCTTCATTATCGTTCTAACAATTTTCCGATATTTTGCATATAAAACTCTGACATTTGCGCCGTATAACATAATCAATCGTTGGATTTTTATGGAGGAAGCAAATGGCTACCAACATCGTTCGCTGGAATCCATTCCGCGAAATGGCAAATATGCAAAGTGCAATGGATCGAATTTTTGAAGATGCCTGGCGTGGCAACTGGCCGACCACATCGGGTTGGGCAGGCATGGATAGCCCCGCACTGGACATTCATGAAACGGATGCCGCTTATGAAGTAGCGGTGCCGCTGCCGGGTGTTAATCCCGAGGACATCAACGTCAAGATGCAGAACGGCACCCTGACCATTAGCGGTGAACTACCACAACCTAAGGTTGAAGAGAATCGCAAGGTGGTGGTGCAGGAACGTTATTACGGCAAATTCAGCCGCAGTGTCACCCTCCCACAGAGTGTAGACACTGGTAAAGTCGAAGCGACCTATGATAACGGCGTCCTGAATCTGACACTGCCGAAACTGCCGGAAGCGCAGCCGAAGCAAATCTCGGTAAAAGTGAACGGTCATAAGCAGCTGTCGTCTAAGAACTAATCCCGCAGGGGGGCAGGTGCCCCAGTCTATGGGTTAGCGGGGTGGTGGGATGAACTCACCACCCCGTTTTTATTTTGATGTGCTTCTCATGAACGACCGTGTTCAATTCTCACCAGATCAGTTATCATTACAGATAATCATTTTCAATGGTGAGTGACGACAATGAACCAACTTGCTAAAATTCCTCCCGTACAATGGGCGATGCATCATCCACGTTTGGCCGCTTGGATCGTACTATCACTCGGCATGGTGATCCTGCTGGTGGTCGAAGCCAGGGATGTCGGCCTGCTGGCGACTCAATGGTTGGCGCTGGTCGTTGCGACTGTCCTGGTGGCGGGTGCCTGTGTGTGGATTATTAGCTGGGAAGATTCCGATGAAACGGTAGAAGCGCCGGAAGCCGAACCCAAGGCCACCGAAGTCACCGAGCCAAAATAAGCGTCGCATATTATAAGTTAGACAATAAAAAACCGCCTCACAAAGAAGCGGTTTTTTGTTTACTGCACCTGATGGAATTACTTGAACTGTCCCTGGAAGATCGAGCATAACTCCGGCGTGGTTGCGGCATAGACATAGCTTAATGTTTCGCCATTAACCACTTTGTCCCCACTGCCGCCGCATGGTTGAATCTCATTAACGGCCTGTGCCGAAGCGCCACCCGTATTCACGACACAACTCAGAAAATTGCGTTGAATACGCGTGGTATTGACGACCGCTAACGCACCAACTTTCGGAGCACTGGGATTAACTGCGATATTCTTGTCGATGTACACCCGCGCTGCTACCGCGCCTACACTCTGATAACAGGCAATCATATTATCCAGCTTGGCAATGGCTCCGGCCGACACGATATTACCTGTCAACAATGACCCTGCCGCCCCAACTTTGGACAGGGCATCCGTTACGCTCGCAGCATCGGTCGCGTCGTAACCGGGAATGCTTTGCGGCACGAACCGCTGTGCTGCCGCTGCATCCGTGCTTTTATCCCCTGTACTCGGAACTACCGAACATCCCATTAATGACACAACTGCTGCGGCCACCAATAGTAATCGCTTGAACATTGACCTACCTCCTGAATTTGCCCGTATTGCGCCTGTGGTTTATCATACGGTAAACATTTTGCACGAGCAATTGATATAAGGTTACGGCATGAAACACCGGATGTCAGTCCCCATTTTTGGGGTGTTACTGTTGTTACTTTCCATAGGAGCAGTGAGCGCACAAGCGGTAGATTGTCCGGAATTGGTCAAACGGGCTTTGACCGCCGTCGCGAACGTATGCACCACCCTGGGACGTAACGAAGCTTGCTACGGCAACGACCGTTTGCAGGCCGAATTGCAGGACACCACACCGTTCGGCAAACCGGCTGACAAAGTCGCTGTGGGTGACATCCGTACGATTCGTACCTTTGGCCTGGACGAGAAGGCTGGCACGTGGGGCATCGTGGTTATGAATGTCCTCGCCAATTTGCCGGATACACTGCCCGGACAAGGGATTAAGTTTATCCTTTATGGTGATGTGGCTGTAAAGAATGCTTCTGGCAGTGGTACACCCCAGCTCGCCCCGATGCAAGCGTTTTATTTCACCACCAGTCCCTTCAAACCGGGCTGCAAGCAAGCCCCTGCCGATTCGCTGGTTATCCAAAGCCCCAAAGGCTACCGTGTGACGCTCAATGCCAATGGCATGGATCTGGACGTTGGCTCAACTGTGGCATTCACAGCGCAGCGTGGCAAGCGCATGACCATTACTACTATCGAAGGTAAGGCTTACGCGGGCTACAAAGGGAAACGACAGATTATTCCACAGGGTTTTGAAACCAGTGTTGCCCTCGGTGGAGATGATGGATTAACGCCTGAAGCGGCCCCCTCTACCGCCTATTTGCTCGATAGTGCCGAATGGCAAGCACTCGATACGGCTACCGATGGCATCACCGAAACTGACGTTACCGTGCCTGATACAAGCCGATGGAAGTCGTTGGATGAGTATTGCGCTGATCCGGCAAATGCCGATGAATGTGCCGACCCTGAATTGAAAGCCGGACTCAACTTTACTACCTGTCCGGATGATGTCTGTCCACCGCTTACGGATGAGCCGCCAGGGGGTGGTGTGGAGTCGGCTTGCACTGATCTGTTCTGTGATCCTGTACCACAGGCACAGGTTGAAGCGACGGCAGAGGAGCCATCAACATCAAGCTGTGGCAATTCAACCTGTGATATTGGCGAAACGCCGGAAACCTGTATGCTCGATTGCGAGCAAAGCAAAGCTCAAACGCCGACTGTTGAGACTCCATCGGATCAACCAACTTTGGAACAACCCGCATCAGGCGGTTCGTCATAATTAATCGCGCGGCGTTTACCGGGGGATCGGGTCAGCGTCCGGCCAACTCTGCCAACAGCGCATCATGCATCTTAATCAACCGCGCCAATAATTCACTGTCACGCGCAGCATCCGGTTCGGGCGTAGGATCACCGGGCAAGGTAGGGAGCCATGCGGCGAAGGCTTCCGGTGTCTGCTTGCCCTCGGCTATCGCGATGATCCACGACAGCGCTTCGTTATCGTCCCACGTCACCTGCTGCCCGTTAACCGCCAGCATAAACAAAGCCGCGACTGTCGCTGTACGTTTGTTGCCATCCGCAAAAGCATGATTACGTGCCACTGAATGCAGCAGCACTGCCGCTTTCTCGCCCAATGTGAGATAGGCATCTTCACCGAAGGCACTCGCCATCGGACGCGCGGCAGCCGACTCCAGCAGACCCATATCCCGCACCGCCCGCTTGCCTTCCACAATGCTGTGGATCGCTTCACCCGTCACCACCTGCTGGTTGATATATACCAATTCATCGACGGTCACATAACGCATGAATGCTGCTCACTCCTGAAAGATCATTTGTCAAAATGCGCTTTGATTATAACCTGCCTGTGTCATCGCGTATGTTCTCAAACAAAACGCGGGGATTGTACCAACAGTCTCCGCGTTTTCGCGCATAGCATTTCTGGATGCCCTCTTGCTGTGAAATGGTTGAACAGGCAAGGAGGTGAGGATGCCTTTACCCCTTAGGTGTGAAGGTCAGTTGTGCGATGCACGATTTACTGCCGTCACCGGCCATCACCATAAACGCGCCTGAACCGACCCCATCACTAAAACCGTTCATCGAAATCGTCAGTATCGATCCGTCCGCATTCGTTTGGACATAAGCCAGAACACCGCTCATGCTGGTTAAGGCGTAATCCGTGCCGCCCACCGAAAATGTCATGGTGTTGTCGGCCTGTGCGGTTAAGGTCGCTCCGCTCAGGTCAGGTAACATCGACTTGTTTTCCGCCGCGCACAAATAAACAGGTGCATCGGCTTTGACGCTGTACGTGCTGCCTGCAATCGAGGCCACATCCATTGTCGGTTCAAGGGTAGGTTCAACCGCCTCAGGCGTCGCCGTCGCCGGGAAGCCTGCACCGCTCAACGGACTATTGATAAAGCATCCGTCTTTGCTCCACGTGAACGACGCCCCACCCGGATAGGTAGACACCGAAATATCAAACCGGTTGCCTTCCGAGTAGCTGTAATAGTCACTGCCATTCCAGTACAGCGTGTATGATCCACTACCAAAGTTGATGAATAGATTCTGGTTATTGTCGTAGCTCACATTCAACTGATCCGATGATGGCATCTGGTCGGCTTTGCAGGTTGCATCCACTGGCGGCAGTTGGATGGTGTAGTCGCCAATCTGGATCGGTGGTTCGGGTGTAATGGGGGGCTGCTGTGTTTCACCGGGTTGGGCAGTCGGCATCTGGGTTGGTACAGCCGTGTAATCCGGTGTGATCATTGCACCCTTACACACCAGATCATTAGCTTCCACCAGCTTATACCGCACCGAACTGTTGGTGGTACAGCCGCCTTCTTCATGTCGAATGTATGAGAACTCAATCTCGGTCGGGCTGATAACATGATACTGCCGCGTGGTATTAATGTTCACGCTGCCGTTGGTTTTGCCACCACTGTAGGTCAGCTCGCGTGACATTTCTTGCTGTGAATAGTAATTGGCGATGACCAGTGGATACGTGCCGCCGTTATCAACTGTCAACCATTGGTTATCACTCGTCATGCAAACCGGCACTTTCGGCAGGTCTTCGATGCTGTCACCGTTCCCATCAGGACCGCCGTTATCGCCGCCTTCAATCTGGCACTGTCCGTTGGATGTGTAAGTCGAACCCTTGGGATCGAGCACCCACAAGCCGTTGACAATCGCGGTCGTCGGTTGAGGGGTCGGACGGGGTGTCGGGGTTTTGGTTGGCGGACACACAGGTATAAATAGGGTGTTGGGATCATCATTCCCACAGGTATCCAATGGGAAAGTTACCGTTCCGGTATCCGCAGTGGGATATTCAATGAGTTCGAGCGTCGCTGTTTGCGCCGGACGAATATCGAGTGTCGGTGTCGGATACTCCAGCAGTTCCAAAGTCGCCGTTCGTGCCGGTTGAATGTCGAGCGTTGCCGGTGGTTGAGGTTGGCTGTTGTCCTGTGCCATGATGACCAGCGGCAGCGCAACCAGCGTCACAATGATCAATAGGGAAAGGCGATGCAATAGTTTCACGGTATTTTCTCTTTAAAACTGAATAGAACTTTGTTGCTGTAATTAAACCGTGAAGCCCCACTTGAATCGTCCATCCGCCTGATGAAATTCGCTCGGCATTGCGAGGGATTTGCCATTTCAGACTTTCGACGGAGGTATAACATTCGAACTGTTTTAGGATATTAATCCTCCTCAACGACTTACCCCCGTTCAGTCACCGCGTTATAATCGCTGCGGCTGCGAATACATTCTTAATATTGACGTTGGAGGTGTAAAAATGGTCGATCATCAGCGTATTAATCAGATTAGCGGAGCAGTTTTTCTGATCGGGATGGGCGTCATTGCCCTCCTGAACTATTGGTGGCCGGGGATTATGTTCGTCATTGGCGCGGCCTTACTGGTGCGTGCCTATATGACCGACAAAACGATGAGTCATTTCGCCCCCGGCATTATTGCCATCCTGATTGGACTGCTGTTTGCCCTGCGCGGCGTCTTTGGTGACATCGGTAGCCTCTGGCCGCTGATTTTGATCGTCATCGGCATAGCAATGCTCTTCGGGCAGGATGTACTCAAACGCCAGCGCTAAACAAAAAGGCGTGTTGACACCAGCAACACGCCCTTCAAAATGGATCTCATCGCACACTACGTTGCGACATACCCCGGTGGTATAGCTACCGTCTTCGGTTCTTTTTGTCCGCGCACCAGCCGCGCTGGACCTGAAAAGACCACCACACCGGCTGCAAAGAGGCCGTAAATAACCACTGTCAGCCAAAAAGCGTTGGTATCACCCGAAAGTAAACCGGAATATGAGAGCGCTGCATCGGTCGAGGTGTGGAAGATGGTCGCCAACAGTACACTTTCGCCGGTGTTGTTGTAAATCCACGAGGTCAGCACACTTTCGGCCATCGCGAAAATCAAGAAGCCTATATACGGCCAATGGGATTGTCCTGTGCCGTTAATCAGAAACAGCGGCGTATGCCATATTCCCCAGAATAGACCGAGAATCAAGCTGGCGGCCAACGCGCTATAGCTGGCTTGAAGTCTCGGTAGCACAAATCCGCGCCATGCGGCTTCCTCAGTGATCCACGCCTTTGCGCCGAACATAAAGAAATAGGCGATTGCTGCGCCCAAAGGGACTTCTATCCCCATCACCACATTTCCGCCAAATGCGCGGTAGACCAGCACACAAATTACACACAGCACGGGTGGTATCAAAAAAGCTTGTACATACCACAGAATGCCCGCACGCCAGTGCAAAATTCGATGCACAATATCCATCAACACCGCACGTCCACCGACTGCCAGTGCCATAATAATTACAGCCAACGTCAGTGCGAAATAGGCGAAGAATGCCTCTGGTAAATGGAAATGAATCAGCCCCCGCTGCTCTGCGATATAGGTTCCCCATACCAGCCACGATAAAGCAAAAGCAGTATGAAAAAGATGGGAATTTGATAACGCTTAATGAACGAGGGCGTGGCGGAAGACGCAGCAGTTTTGGTAGACATTCCTTTATCCTGTTTAAAGGTATGAGGTTCAGTGCTGCGCTGTAACTCGACAGCACTAAACGAGCGAATTTCGCCCCTTATACACCGTGAAATATGCAAATTGGGTAGGGATATTTGGAGTATTTATGGGAAGAAATGATCGCGTTTCCGTAGGCTCTGGAATATGACTGTTGTAACCCGGAATCAGTAAGGTTCTTCCTGACTTAGGATGTTTGAGTGGACTACAATAACATTAGTTATTTGTTATTGCATGAAAGCGTCCTTGTAGTTCGGATGCGCTTGATTGTTTTGTCAGTGATGTTCTTTGGTTTAGCAGCGAGTTTCACAGCAGTCCCCTCACAGAACCCGCTCTTGGACGATCCTAATCAGACACCCGCTTCGGAAGTTAATGTAGCGACACCAATAGATACCCTTTCTCCAGTTCCGACTATTATCACGCCAACTGAAATTATTGCAGCTACTTTACCACCACCTGCGGTACCTCAAGCGTCAACCGAAATTGTATTGGAGACTTTATCACCGACACCGAATGAAACGCCAACGGACTTACCAACGGACATGTCAACTGATGAAGTCATAAATACGCCAACCGCTACCGACACGAACATCCCGCTGGCGACAGCCTCCGATATACCAACCATCACATCAAGTGCTACCCTCACGAATGTTCCGACGGTCACAGCGTCTAATACACCAACCGCGCTGCCAGTCGCTACCTTCACCAGCATCCCAACGGTGACAGCTTCCGCTACACCAGCGGCCCTGGCAGGTGCAGCGGCTACCCTTATGCTGACTGCGGCAGCCCCATTAGTCGATACATTGACACTATCGCCCACACCCACGCCCGTCAGTGAACAATCGGTAACACTGACTGCGGCAGCTGACAGCTATGTCAGTTACAGCAGTCCGGGCATCAATTTTGGGGTCAGCACCACCTTGAGGACGGATGGTTCACCCATTCAGCGCAGTTATTTGCGTTTTGATGTGCCAGCGCTGTCCGCAATCAGTAAAGCCACGCTTCAGATCTATGCCAATTCGGCGGTGAGCGTCGGCTACACTGTCCACCTCACGACTGGCGATTGGGGTGAGACGACCATCAACTTTACTAATGCTCCGGCATATAGTAATGGGGTGGGCAGTTCGGGAGCGATTACTGCTAACAGCTGGACACAGGTGGATGTGACCACACTTGTTACCGGGGCGGGGCAGTACAATTTTGTAATCGACACCACCAGCAACACAGCAACCAGTTTCTCCAGTCGGGAAGGTGCCAATTCGCCGCGCTTGATCGTCATTACGGGAGGATCGATCATTGTCACGGCAACTGCCACGCCGACGGACTTGCCAACACTCACCAGCACACCAACCAGCAGCTTCACACCCACAGCGGCAGAAACGCCTACACCGACGTCTACGGCCACGCCGACTGCGGAGCTAAGCCCGACTGCTACCAACACGACAACCGCTACATTAACGAATACGTTGACACTGTCGCCCACACCCACGACAGTATCAAGTCCTACACCGACACTGTCGCCCACACCCACGCCCGTCAGTGAACAAACGGTAACACTGACAGCGGCGGCTGACAGCTATGTCAGTTACAGCAGTCCGGGTATTAATTTTGGGGTCAGCACCACCTTGAGGACGGATGCTTCACCTATCCAGCGCAGCTATTTGCGGTTTGATGTGCCAGCGCTGTCCGCGATCAGCAAAGCCACACTTCAGATCTATGCTAATTCGGCAGTGAGCGTGGGCTACACTGTCCACCTCACGACTGGCGATTGGGGCGAGACGACCCTCACCTATAGCAATGCTCCGGCATATGGTAATGGGGTGGGCAATTCGGGAGCGATCACCGCTAACAGTTGGACGCAGGTGGATGTGACCGCACTTGTTACCGGGGCGGGGCAGTATAACTTTGTAATCGACACTACCAGCAACACGGCGACCAGTTTCTCCAGTCGGGAAGGTGCCAATCCGCCGCGCTTGATCGTCATTACGGGAGGATCGATCATTGTCACGGCAACTGCCACGCCGACCAGAGTGCCGACCGTTGTATTAAGCCCTACGCCTACGAGAACACCGACGCTCACGGCAACCGCTACACTAACGAATACCTTCATACCGACCAACACACCCGTGCCCACGTTGACGGCTTCTCCAACACCTATAAGCACGGGATCGGACCCGATTGTTTTTGCGGCTTCTGATATTATCTGTGACTCCCTAAATACCACCTCAATCGGCTGTCAACAAATGGCAGCATCACAGATTGTCGTCGATCAAAAACCGAATGCAGTTTTACTGGTTGGAGATCTTTGTCATACACCATCAGTCAACTGTTTTGACAATTACTATAACCCTTCATGGGGAAGATTATTTCCAATTACGTTTCCTGTGACGGGTAACCATGAGTATAAAGTTGCTGGTGCAGTTTATTATTTTGATTACTGGAACGGGGTCGGCAATGCTAACGGTCCTGCCGGCAATCGGAGCCAGGGTTATTATAGTTTTGACATCGGTACATGGCATATTATTGCCCTTAATTCCCAATGCAGTAGCGCAGGTGGATGTGGTTCCACCAGTCCGCAGTACACCTGGCTGAAGCAGGATTTAACCGATCACCGTAATTATTGTACGCTGGCTTACTACCACATTCCGGTGTTTTCATCGGGCGGTAGAGCAGCCACCAATATGGTGCAGATATTTACCCTGTTGTATAACAATAATGTCGATATAGTCCTGGACGGTCATGACCATATTTATGAACGGTTTGCGCCTCAAAATCCAAGTGGTCAGGCCGACACACTGCGTGGTGTTCGCGAGTTTATTGTGGGTACGGGTGGAGCAAATCACACTTCAATTGTAGTAGTCCAGCCCAATAGTGAAGTCCGAAATGTCGACACATTCGGCGCGCTCAAGTTAACCCTGCATTCCGGCAGCTATGACTGGCAGTTCGTCCCCATAGCCGGTAAGACGTTCACTGATGCGGGTTCGAACACCTGCCACTAAATGCTTAGCTTTAAATAGGCCGTACCAAACAAGCGATTGTTACCCCTTTATATCCCTACTCCGTCAGTAGGGTTTGTGTTTGGTCCTGTACTCGCGCTCGATTTTTGCGCCATAGTCATCCCAATCGTTGCATTTTTTGTAAGCAATCGTCAACGCTTCATCCAAAGTGTTTACGGTTGCAATTACTGATTTTTGGGTATCTGTCGTGCGGTGCCACGGTTGGGTCGTCACACGATACTGACCGCGGAAGACAATGATATGCACATCCACCACCATGCCGTCTGGAAATTCTTTCCAAAAATAACAGCGCACATCCGGTTTTTCGCTTGGTTCCGTAATCCATCCCTCAGGTAAGGAAAGGTTATCCATAAACAAAACTCCATACACTCATGATTACAGTGTTGAACCTGGATCTGCTTGCCCCGGTGTGATTCAACTGTCAATATTGAAGTATTCCCGCACAGCATGAGGCGCGAAGATGCCCCGATCCGTACAAATCGCGCTGATCAGATGGGGCGGCGTGACATCGAACGCCGGATAATAACCCTCAATGCCGTGAATGGCTGTCCGCACCGACCCGTTTTCACCACGCGCGTGGAAAATCTCTTCCGCGTCGCGCCACTCAATCGGGATATCCTTGCCCGTCTCCGTTTTCGGATCAGGCCCGTCGTAGCCCAGCACATAAAACGGTTTCCCGAAGTGGTGGGCGCTAATCGCATGTTGGAGCGTCCCAATCTTGTTCGTGATATGCCCATCGAGCGTTATGCGGTCGGCTGCACAGATGAACTTGTCCAGCTTGCCCACGCTCATCAGGTGTGCGCTCATGCCATCGGTTATCAGCTTGAAAGGAATGCCCATCTCCTGCGCGCTGGCGGCTGTCAAACGCGCTCCCTGGAAATACGGTCGGGTTTCGCACCCCACCAGCGTGATGGCCTTGCCCTGCTGTTTGGCCGTCCAGAGCATCCAGCACAGAGCCGCACCTGCGATGCAGTGGGTGAGGATTTGGTCACCATCGTTCACTAATCGTGCTGCGTATTGCCCGCACTTCCGGCTGACTTCGTTCCCGCGTTCGATCTGGCCGTTGACATAATCCAACGTTGCGCGGAACGGATCACGCTGTTCGCGCAGTGCCGTGTGTGCGACTTCCAGCGCTGCCGGAATAATATGGTTCAGGTCGTCGGCTGTGGGACGGGTGGCTAACAGGCGTTTCGCCACCTGCTCTAGATAGACTGCCTGCCGTGTCGGTGATGCTTCCAAACCGCGCGCTGCCATCGCCAAACCTAATCCGGCTACGTAGGCCAAAGGTGGGCCACCCTGCACCGTCATATCCTCAATCGACTGTGCCACCTCCTCGACCGTTCGCAGGGTCACGAACTCGGTCTGGAAGGGGTATTTACGCCGGTTCAGGACAATAACAGCCTTCTCGTCCTCGTCGTAACGCAGGGTTTTAAATCGGTCAGCCAATAAGGCTGGTGGGGTATCAAGGGTAATATCCATGTCTATAATGTGTCCTATAACGTACCATCAGGCGGGTTCAAACCACGCCTGTTTTTTGTAGAGACACGATATATCGTGTCCGTAAACTTTCGGGTTAATTCTACCTTCTGAACCTAAGAAGCACGTTAGCCTTATACCAGTCTGTTCAGGATTGGTTCACCATGCAGGTGACGCAAAATGTTGGTGTACTCGATTGTGCGTGACCATGCGTTACCGGCTGCTGTGTGGGGTGTGAGCAGGATATTAGCCCCTGCTCGTGCCAGCGCCACCAGCGGATTATCCACCTGCAAAGGCTCACTGCTGTAGCTGTCCATCGCTGCCCCCGCGATATGCCCACTGCGAATCGCATCGGCTAACGCCTGCTCATCAATTGTTCCACCGCTCCCGCAGCTAACGATCATAGCGCCTGTTTTCATCTTCGCGAGCCAGTCAGCATTGATCAGGCTAACCGTTTCGGATGAGTATGGGAGCAGATTAACCAGCATATCACTTTCGCTACAGAGCATATCGTTATCCGCATAGGTTAGCCCTAATTCGGCCTCGACTTGAGCGGATAATCGAGAACGTTTGCTGTAAAGCAGCGTACATCCCCAATTTTTTAATCGGTGTACAACCTCCGAGCCGATCTCACCAAAGCCGAGGATGCCGACCGTTTGCCCGTGCAGGGTATTGATTTGCTTACGCCCCGACCAATTATAGGAAAAAGTGTTTTCATCCGTTCGTCTACTTGTACCCCACTGCGGACTGGCTTCTAGCGCGACCGCCTGCACCTCGCGCAGCTTCCTGGTCAGCGCCAGCATTTGCATCACCGTATGTTCAGCTACGCCAACTGCTCCGATGTCGGGCCATTTGCAGACGATTACCCCTGCTTGTCGGGCAGCGATCAAATCAATATCGTAGGTCATCGAGCCGAGCCGCAAAATCAATTTGAGATTGGGAGCAGCCTTCATTATTTTCGCGTCGATTACCCCAGTGCGTTCCGAGATAAGGTACTCAGCATTTGCCAGGTGAGGCAGTAATTCGGCGTAACCCGGATTGGTGAGCATGGTGACACTGAGTTCGGGCGGGGCTGCATCCAAAGCGCGTTTTTGATGAAATGGGCTGCGACTGGTTGTGAATATTGTGAGGTGTGACATCCGTGTTTCTCCCATCCTATAAACTGGTGAACACAAACCATACCATTTATCCCAAAGGGCTAAGCATAACGCATTCAGCATTTTTACTTTTGGTCGCAAACTTCACAAAATGCAGAATGTGAATCTGTTGGGAAGGCTTTTAATGACGGTTCTGAAGATGCCCATGTGCCGATTGGCAAATTTGGCAGCCCACAGGACTCCCTTCGGTCGCAATTTCGGCAATGGCAAAGGTCGGTTTCGTAACATTTATAATGATTGGCGGATTTGAGGGCGACTATCGCTGAATGAGCGAGATATGCGGCAAATGCAGCAAAAGCGGCAATTGGCGGCACTGATTTTGTGCCGGTTGTGTGCGTATGTGGTTGTTAAGGTGCGCGTGGGGGAACCCCCACCCCAGCCCTCCCCCGCAAGCGATGGAGGGAGCGATACAGGTGCTCCAATGAATATTTTATTCGATGTGGAAAGGGAATGGGTTACCATTTGGAAGACCATTTTGTAACTCTTTCAAGGTGTTGGCGCTAACGGTTTTGAGGGAGCCAGACTGTTAAGGCGGTTGGTGGATGGTTGGAAAGGGGTTTATCGGGTAAACCGAAAGTAAACCTGTTTACGAATAAATCCTATGCGGTGCGCGGTGTTTTCTGATTAAGTCCTGTGAAGCGGGGTTATCGCGGCTTACTTTTGCCGGAAATTGTTCCTAAATGCACCAACTTTTGACACCAACGAGCTTATTTGGATGGGAATTAAAATTACGCAATGAAGTATATACCGCTAGGCTATACATCACAGAGATTATGCCAAATGTCTTACATGATCTCTGTACGGCGACCCAGAACATTCTTAGTTCGCAGGATGCAAATGGCGATCTAAGAAAGCCAGTATTTCTAAATCGACCTTATTCCATCTGTTGCCAGGCTCAAAGAAGTTCAGCCAATAGAAGTGTTTAGCATGAGGATATTCTGTATAGGTCACTTCAACGCCAGCTTCATGAAGCGCATTAACCAGCAGCCGAGCCTCCTCGACCGGTACTTGCTCATCATCAGTGCCGTGCAAGATGAGAAAAGGAACGGTCTTGTTATCAACGTTAGCCAGAGCTGAGGCATCTTTGTACAGTTCAGGCTTCTCTTTAGGTGTCCCACCCATAAGGGCAACATCCAGTCCAGCACCTACATCTTTCAGCGGTTGAGATGGATCAAGTGAAGCAGCGATAGCAATGGCACAAGTGACACGGCTAGAATACTTTGATAACGGTAAATCACCCGTATCGGGCGTATCCCGCTCACCGAGAAGTGCCGCTAACTGGCCCCCAAAGGAGTGACCGAGAGAGCAGATACGGTCAGGGTCTACATTGTAGAGTGCAGCGTTATCCCGCACCCAACGCACCGCTAGTTGAGCGTCGTCAAATTGGGTCGGCCGCGGGTTTTTTCCGCCTTGCAAAAGCCGGTAATCAATGTTGAAGGTTACATAACCAGCAGCGGCAAGAGACTGGGAGTATTCGGCCATTTCAGTGCGGTCACCAAAACTCCCTGCGCCGCCATGAATGACGATGACGGCAGGACGCGGTGTGTCATTGGCAGTTGGCTCATAGACATCCAGAACCAGTTTTTCGCCCCCATTTCCCCATAGGTAACAGTCTTGGGCTTAATAGGTTGCATGGTATCTTGAGCACGCATAATCACCAGCCTGTTCAACGTTCAGAGCATAAGGATAAAGGTTACTATACCTCTGGAAGTTACGGCAGTCAAAACCGTGCGTCCGGGGTGAATTCGACGTGTGCCACAAGATCCCCCACTCTCTTTATGAGAAAACCTAGAGAGCGAATTGAAGAACAGCGGTGAAACTATGCCCTGGATAGAGAACTTAAATTGTTTTGAGGAATTTATTTCAAAACAAAATTGCAAAAGAATCGGTTGAATAGCCTTGCCCTATTGGGGGCATTTCGTGGTGCGTCTCATGATAAGTCATCTGGCAGAAAAGCCAGCGGCCTGTACCTTGTCGGACGGTCAATTGATTGAGGGAAGGGTGTAGGGAAAATAAAAAGGGCAAGCTGGCCGCTTGCCCTAAAACACTCTTTACTTCGTACTGCTTATTCTTCGCCCGATGTCGTCACTGGCTTGGGTTTCATCGGCAGTGGATTACCAAAGCGGTCGGTCAACACGGGCTGCTCACGTTGATCCGGTGGTGGCAGTGGACGCTTACGGCGTACCGGCGTGGTGGGCAAAGCTGGTGCATCCGACGGTGCCGCATTATCCCGCTGCGGACGCGCACTGTTGTATTGTGGACGCGAGTCATTGCGGCGTTCGCCATTTCCCTGTGGAGCGCCGCTACCATGCGGACGCTGACCGGAAGGCCGACTGCCCTGCGAACGGTTGTCGCGTGATTGTCCGTTACGCGATTCTCCAACCGGACGGCTGGTTTGTGGTTGGCTGTCATCACGGGGATGTACGCTCTGCGGATTAAAGCTGCCGTTACCGAACTTGGGACGTTCACCTTGATTGCGGTTGTCACGCGGTTGATCGTTACGGCGTTCAGCATAAGGCCGATCACCCTGCGGACGATTCTCACGAGCCGGTTGAGCCGCCTGTGGACGGGGTGCGCCGTTTTGAGGCTGCGGCGGTTGGCCCTGTGCCTGCTGCGGACGCGGATTACTGCGTCGTTCACCCTGACCAGTTTGGGGCCGGGGTTCATTGCGACCATTTCCACTGCGCGGACGCTGCCCCTGCGGGCGTCCGTTACCCTGTCCCTGCTGCTGGCGTTCGCCATTTTGCGGACGGGGGGCTTGCGCGCGCGGGCCACCACGACGGTTGAAGTCGGTGGGCTGTGGCGTTGGCAGGTTGGAAAGGAAGGGATGATCTTCGACCACCGGCACATGCAGCTTAATCAAGCGTTCAATGTCACGCAGGAAAGCGCGTTCCTCGACATCACAAAACGAGAAAGCGATACCGGATGCACCCGCACGGGCCGTACGACCGATGCGATGCACGTAGGTTTCCGGTTCATTGGGCAGATCATAGTTGATAATGTGGCTGATTTCATCCACATCCAAACCGCGGGCGGCAATGTCGGTGGCTACCAGCACACGCGTCCGGCCTGCTTTGAAATTTTTCAGTGCGGCTTCACGTGCTGTTTGCGACTTATTCCCATGAATAGCCTCGGCGTGGATACGCGCGGCTTCGAGACGCTGCACCACCTTATTCGCACCATGCTTGGTACGGGTGAAGACCAGTACACGGCTGATCGCCTTGTCCTGCAAGAGATGTTCGAGCAGGGCTGGCTTGTCTTTTTTCTCGACGAAGAAAATCTTCTGCTCGATCTTTTCGACGGTGGAAGCCACCGGTGTGACCTCGACCTTCACCGGATCGATCAAGATGTTGTGGGCTAAATCCTGAATTTCTTCGGGCATGGTGGCCGAGAAGAGCAAGGTTTGGCGCTGTTTGGGCAATGCCGAGATGATGCGGCGCACGTCATGGATAAAACCCATGTCGAGCATCCGGTCGGCTTCGTCCAAAACGAATACTTCAATCTTATCAAGGCGCACATGACCTTGATTCATGAGGTCAAGCAAGCGTCCGGGCGCAGCGACCACCACATCGGGGCCGTTTCGCAGCTTATCAACCTGCGGCTGCTGACCGACACCACCAAAGATGGTGACTTGTTTCACGCCCGTGTTGCGCCCATAAGTACGGAAACTATCACCAATTTGGCTGGCAAGTTCGCGGGTGGGTGCAAGCACGAGGACGCGGATGTGATGACCTTGACGCGGTTTCTGCGCCAGATGTTGGAGAATGGGCAGCGCGAAAGCTGCGGTTTTACCTGTGCCTGTTTGGGCAACACCCAGCAAGTCACGGCCTTCCAGCACATGAGGGATAGCCTGCTCTTGTATGGGGGTAGGAGTCGAGTAACCCTCGGCGCGGACAGCCCGCAGCAGGGGTTCGATTAACTTTAGATCGTCAAATTGCATTGTCTTCTACATTTCTTACTGTGGTTTATCAGATGTGGGAAAGATGAAAATTGCCAAAAAAGACGGGGGACATTTGCACCGTTTCACAAATGTAGGATAGCAGAATAAATCCTCTAAGTCAATCAGACAGGCTCCATTAAGAATTTAACAAAGATTTACGAACTTCAAAATCCTCAAGTATTTCGACATGTATTGCACCATTATGATTTCATTAACTACCTATCAGAGGGTCAGGTTGACATTTATGAAACATACTCAATCCGTTCTTCCGGTCGATTTGAATGAGGATTTGCGCGACGAACGCGCAGATTATTTAGGCATTCTTCACCTCATATCGGGTATCTTATCGGTACTTCTGTACGTTTCACTCAGCCAATTCGATCAAGCCAGGGGCGGTACTATTGAACCAAAGGGTTTTGCCATCCTCGGGGTATGTACAGCCATTAGTTACATTCTACTTAAAGCCAAACACGTCAATGTGGCGGCTTACACCTACATTATCGGGCTAACAGTGTGTTTCGGGCTTCAATTGTCATTTGTAGGTCCCAATGCTTTGGCTTATATGCTGCTGATCCTGCCCATTGGTGCTGCCGGCCTGATACTTGAACACTCTGAATTATCTACAGTAGCAACTCTGGTTTCAATTGCAGCAGTTGTGTTCCCTAGTTTTGCGATTGGCTTCGGCCCGGCTATCATTCCCGCCCTTATTCCTATCGCTGTTTACGCGGCTGTAGCATTGATATTTTATGTCAAGAATTTCCAATCAAACGAGCGCATCCGCTGGACACTTGATAACCAGCGTAAAGATAACCGCCGCGCCGAAATGTTTTATGACCAGAGCGAACAACTTCAAAAAGCCTATCTGGAAGTGCAGCATTACAGTTCCAAGCTGGAATTGGTTAATAAGCAACTGGCCGAAGCCCAGAAACGGGCGGAGCAAGCCAGCAAAGCCAAATCGACTTTCCTTTCTAATATGAGCCACGAACTGCGTACACCATTGAATGTCATTATCGGGTATTCAAACTCGATGCTGAACATGCCCAAGATGTTTCAGAATACGACGCTGGCCGAAGTCTACAAGCCTTACGTGCAGTTGATTGAGGAAAATGGACACTATCTGGTGGGCTTAATCAGCGATGTGCTGGATCTGGGCAAGATCGAGGCCGGTAAGCTGGAACTGCATCGCGAGGCAACCGAGCTGCCGTCACTTTTCCGGGGTGTGCTGGCGACATCGGTCGGTTTGCTTAAAGGTAAACCGATACAACTGCGCTCGGACTTCCCTGAAGATTTGCCGATCATCTGGGCAGACCCGATGCGCGTGCGCCAGATTATTCTGAACCTGATGTCGAATGCGCTCAAATTTACCGAAAGTGGCAGCGTAACCCTTATGGCGCGGGCTTACGGCGACATGGTCAGTATTTCAGTGGTGGATACGGGTATCGGTATTCCTGAGTCGGCACTGGCGGTGATCTTTGACCGCTTCGAGCAAGCTGAAAATGATACGGACAAGAAATACGGCGGCACTGGTCTGGGCCTGGACATCAGCAAACAGCTTAGCCTGATGCATGGCGGTAACTTGACCGTAACCAGCGAGGTTGGACGCGGCAGCAGCTTTATGGTGACATTACCGATTGCGGCAGAAAATGTCGCAACCGATCATGTTTCTACACCCCGTCTGGATGCGGAAATGCAGATCTTTGAATCGGCCACCGAATCGGAACAAGAAATGATCTTGCTGGTCGAAGATGATATGAACACCCGCCGTCTGCTGCGTACCATTCTGGAACAGGCTAATTACGTGGTGGTGGATACCAATACCGGCGAAGAAGCGCTCGATCTGGCTGGTGGGCTGCTGCCTGCCGCGATTATCCTGGATGTGTATCTGCCGGACATCAGCGGTTGGGATGTGTTACAGATGCTCAAGCAGAATCCCGAGACAGCGATTATTCCGGTGGTGGTATGCACAGCCGACGAAGACCGCACTCCGGCTGATGATTTGTATCCCAGCTATTACTTGCGCAAACCGGCCACGCCGGAAGCGCTTCTTAATCAGGTTGAAAAGGCATTACGTGCCTTAAAGCAAGTCAAAACCAACGCGTAGAAAGAGGTCATCATGTCCTACATATTGCTTGTTGAAGACAACCAACAAAACGCCGATATGGTCATCCATATATTGACCACAGCGGGCTTCGAGGTTACCCATTTCATCAGGGGGTTGGATGGCGCAAAATATGCTCGCCAAAACAAACCGTCGCTCATTCTAATGGATTTCGATCTACCGGATGTGGATGGACGTAATCTGATTTTGGCACTCAAGAAGCAGCTGGGCGGGATCAATGCGCCGCCGATTGTCGCGGTTACAGCCCGTACCGGCAGCATGGAAATGAAGCTGGCGCAAAGTTTTGGCTGCTCGGCCTTCATTGCCAAGCCGTTTACGCCGGAACGTTTGCTGGATGTCGTGGGCCAATTGATGCCCAATGCGGCTTAATGCGAGCGCCAGACGAACAGTTAGGACAGCAGTTTCAGCCTAACCGTTGATGCCGTCTTCGTAAATAATAATGGCACAACCAATCAAAATTTTTTACTGATGCTGTCCAACTGAAGAAAATACGACCCTTATTGATGATAAATCGCAGTGAAATCCGTGCCAGCGGTGCAGGCAGAAGTATCGCTGGCAAGCCTCTTTCGAAGTCTCACCAGTTCACGTTGACATCGCGCTTTGCTAAGGCCGCCAAACGGCATCACTACAGCGTTCGCCTATTAACCTTGTTTCACGGCTCACAAGATCAACCGTATAAATCCGTCTTGCTATACTGGTTCCCCAGGCAAGTTTTGTTTGATGACAGGCCCACCGAATTTGACCGGGAATCGCATCTGGAATGATTTGTTTTGAATTTCCCCCATCAATATCGACGATATGAAGGCTGGCTTTAAGATCGGGATTATTGGCGAACTCATCATAAGTAATCGGTATATAGGTGAAATAGGCCATACGTTCACCATCAGGCGAAAGGGTGGGAAAGTTGTGTCGCACTGAGTCGAGAGGCATGAGTAATTTTAATTGTCCATTCAGTGACAAACTGGATACGGAAAATCTTAGTGGCTGCCATGAACTTACACCAGTAAAGTAAAATGTGTTGTTCGGAGCCCATATAAGATCATTGATATCGCCTTTCCCTATCTGCTGCGTAGTCTTGTTATCGATTGACGCGATACTGAGATAAATTACATCCTCGGTGGGCGTAATATAGGCAATTGTTTGGCTATCCGACGACCACATAAAACCATATGAGAAGGTGCTCGTATGGTCCAAACAGGTTGTGATGCCTGTTTTTAAGTCATACAAATTCACTTTGTTGGCAATCGTATAAGCAATTTTGCTGCCGTCCGGCGACCATTTTGGTTTTTCTACATCCCCTTTAGCCGCGATGTGATGCGCGTTTTGACCATCGGCATCCATAATCCAGAGTTGGCGGTTTGAACCCTGTTGCGCAGACCACGCAATTTGTTGACCGTCAAGAGAGCATGAAGGATGGAAGTTTGCTATTACAGTATCAATTGAGGCTGTCAAGTTGGTCGCGGTATTTGAATTGAAATCGTAGCGGAATATATCGTAACGGTTATTGACCGCAGGCATTACATATACAAGCTGACTGTCTAGGTCGTTTTGTTTACTCATGTCGGTGACTTCTCTCACCAGTTCACATTGACATCCCGCTTCCAGTAGCGCAGGATGAACTTGCCACCGGGGAGCGCTGCCGACAACCGGTAGAGTAAATCCCAATCGTCTGCCGCGAGGACACGTAAGCTTAATATGCCTGCGGTATAAATGACCAACCCCCCGATCAGCGCTAGAATCCAGCTTGCGTCACGCAGCACCAGCATGACAGCGCCTGTCACCACGCCGACCAATATCAAGCGTAGAACACGCGGAGCAATCCGGCGCACATCCCAACCTACCGCGTGAAAGTTCATCAAGATCAGAACGAACACACTGCTTTCCGCAATGAGGGAAGCTAACGGCGCACCATGTACACCTAAACGGGGCAGCAATATCGCCAGCAAAACGAGGTTGATGCCTAAGCCGCAGAGGCGGATAAAGAGCAAGCGCCGCTGACGGTTTTGTACCAACATGGCCTGCGATAGATTGTTGCCGACCATCATCACCAGCGCATACCAGATGAGGATACTCAACACATCGGCGGCAGGACGCAAATTCTCGCGCCAGATGGGCATGGTCAACCAATGGCTGAAAAGCGAAACCACGAGTGTGATGGGCAGACATATGAGCAAAGTGAAGAAAGCTAACTTTTCCACTATGAAGCCAAATTGGTCATTCTTGCCGTCGCCGTAAGAACGTGCCATCAGTGGATAAAAGGCTGTGAGTATGGTGGTATTCAGCAGCTCGACCACGCCGAAAAAGATGACGAAGGCCGCCACCAGATAGCCCGTTTCGCTATCTCCGATGAGGCGATTGGTGATCAGTTTATCGACCTGTTGATAAGCCAGCGAGATAAAGGCCGAGAGTGCTAAAGGTGCGCTGTTGATGATCAGGGGTTTGGCGAGCGACCAATCAAAGGGCCACACCGGACGAATTCCCGCGCGCCATGCCAGCACCCACAAAGCTGTCGAGCGCAGAACGCCCGCGACCGTCACGCCGGCATATATCCCGAATAGGCTGTAACCGCCGAGCAATCCCAACCCTGCCAACACAATCAAGATCATGACGTGGGCGATGCTGACGACCGATGTTGTGATCATTTTTTCGCGCGCGAGTAGTAAATCGAAGCACATATTGCCGATGGTGTCGATGATCAGATTGATAGCCGAGAATGCAAGGAAAACCCGTACAACTTCGCTGTAACCACCCACCGCCGCAGCGACATTCAAGATAACATAGGATGCCAGCGCCAAGAGTGTTTGGACGAATAAGGTAGTGGTGAGATATTTTCCGGCTTTTTGCGGGTTTTGTGCCACATCCCGTATCACGAAGGGGGACATGCCGAATGCCGAAATAGCCGTGCCAATCTGTACGAAGCTGCTAACTGTGCCATAAATGCCCAGAATGGCCGGGCCGAGGGCGGCACTAAAAAATAACTGCCACGCAAACTGCATCCCACGACTGAGGAGCGTAGCAGCCGCAATCGCCCCAGCATTACGGGCGGCGCGTCGGGCTTCGCTGCTAGATATAGAGGTGGATGGAGGAATCGTTTCGGCTGAAGTCATAGGGGATATTTAACCAAAGGCACAAAGAAAGAAGAAACGCTTGATACGATTGTTTCATTATAACTGAGATGTCAGTGGTTCTCCTCCAGCCACGTGAGGCGGTTGACCAGTTTGCTGCGCATCACGTCAGCTTCGGTCACATGAGGCGCATCGATTACGCAATCCAAAAACCAGAGCATTTCGTAAAGGGATACGCGCGTTTCATGATCTGCTGTTAAAGGACTCAACCTTGTATAGCCGGAGTAGATCCATGCTGAACTGTCGGGACACTGTTCCTCCCATTCACTGCGGCGGTTGAAATCGTGGGCAGGATCACCACCCAGGGCCCACTCGAAATCCAGCACAGCAGTGATTTTGCCGTCCTGCTGGAGCAGATTACCAAAGTGATAATCCCAATGAACGAGGCGCGGTTGTTGTACGCTATCGAAAACGGGACGATAGTTTTGCAAGACGGTTCGCATCCGGTCAGAGACGGCTGATGTGAGTAAGCCGCCGGTTACAGCCTCTTGAGCATCACGCTCAAATTTGTCCGTGATATAGGCATACCAGGTTCCGAAGACCTGCTCGGTGCCATACAAACGTCCGAACTGCGGCAGACTGATGGTGTGCATCAGCGCGAGTACGTGTCCGGCTTCGGAGGCAACCGCCTGCTGTTGAGCGGATGTGAGATCCGGCCAACTGTCCAGGAGCGGCCTCCCTTCAACGCGGGTCATAATCATGTAGTCGTAGGGGACGAGTGTTTGGCTGTCATCAATAGCGATTATTTGTGGACAGGGGATACCCAGTTTTCGCACATGATTGTAGGCGATGTGTTCGCCGTGAAAACGGGAGAGTCCCCGGTTGATAAGGCCATCGAAGCGCAGAACATAGCTGTTATTGATGACAAAGGCCGGATTGTTGACACCTGTACCCGCCCAATCGACACTGCGGACGCTGCCTAAGCCCTGTGCGTGCCAGATACGCGCGAATGCGGTGTCATCAATTTGAAAGGCTGCGCGTTGGTATGCCATTTTGTGCTGATGTCGTCCGGCTGCGCCGACAAACTTATCCTTTGATTGCATCGGTGAAACGCGTTTGATTATCCGCGATATAGTCCAAATCATCCATATAAAGCGGTATATGTTCTGGATTTGAAGCGGTTTTTGTCATGTATTCAACCAGCGATTGAAGCCGATCTCGAACCATGCTAATCAGTTTATCTCGATCATCAGGCTCAAGCCCATAAGAGTCACAAAACAGCTTTAATCTCGACGCTCTATCTGGAATGGGATTCCAACCACAATCGAGAGAATGACTATCATTAGTTAGTGGAACAAATCGGTAGGCTGCATAGGCTAGATCCCAAAGACGGCTGCCCGGTGCAGCCGTATCAAAGTCAATAATTCCGACCAGATGACCGGATTGAAATATACAGTTGTAAGGTGCAAAGTCATTGTGACAAATCACTTCAGGTGCAGGCATTGATTTAAGCGGCGGTTGTAATGCTATCCCGACCGGAAATACAAAATTTTGGGTTAAATCGTGAAATCTGCGCAGGAGTTGAGCCGATTCAATGAGGATAGTATCAGACTGCATATACGGTTTCAGCGGATAGTTTCCAACATCTCCATCAAAATAGGTCAGTCTCTCCTTATCCCCTATCGTTTCGATTAGCACAGGCGATTCTTTGAAGCCGGCAGCGGTCAAATATTTTAGGAGCGCGTGAACAAAAGGAGACCATGCTCCCATGTTGCGGACAACCGTATTTGCTTCCTTTATCACGCGATTACTATTGCCACCTTGCAGGATTTCGTGGTCACTCATTCGATTTCTCGCTTCTAGCGCACTCCGGCGCTGTCATCACTTTGGGAAGTTGCTTGCTGGTATGACATAAAACCCTTTGAAAGTCCGCCTGATCATAAACGGTAAAGTCCAGTTATCCTACAAATTATGTCCTACTAGCCAATCACCAGTCCGGGTATATAGCGTTATAATCGCATAGGTTACGGGTTCATAGGTCAAATAGGACAAAACATGATGACGGCACTTGATGCCAGCTTCAAAATCGTTGTTTTAGGTGACAGTGTCATGTGGGGACAGGGCTTGTTCGAGCATCAAAAGATTCACACATTGGTGGCAGCCGAACTCGCATCGTCTGGTTTCATCGTCCACACCGTTCTGAAAGCACATTCGGGCGCGATTATCGGAGAACCAGACGTTGTGACCCATAAGCCGCCGATTGACGGCGAAGTACCGGTCAGTGAGCCAACGGTATTTGAACAGATAGACGCCGTTCTAGAGGACAATGCACCCGATGAAGAGGTTAAGCTGGTGATGATCTGCGCTGGTGTGAATGATGTGGACATCACGCGAGTCTTGAATTTGCGTGATCATGGTTTAGAAAAATATATCGAAGATACTTTTTACCGTAAGCTGAAACTGCTGATTGAGCGTGTTTACCACTGCTTTCCGAACGCCATCATCATGGTCGCCGGTTATTATAAAGTGTTCAGTGAAGAGTCCGAGCGCAATATTATGCTCAATGTTCTTAAAGGCATTGGTTTTACCGTGCCGCTGCTTCCTACTCCAGTGGGTGAATTGGTGCTGGAAGTTCTCGGTCCACGCCTGACAAAAGCGCTGATCGAACGACTCACCTTCTTTCGGGACGCCGCCCACGATTGTATCCGCGAGACGATTGTTGATTTCGTCGGCACGATACCAGAGGCCAAAGAACGGATCTTTTTTGCTGATCCCAGGTTTAAGGATGAGAACGCCATAGGTGCCTCGCAAACCTTTTTGTACGGGCTTGATCCTGATCTTTCGCCGGAAGACCCTGACGAGATTGCAATCGCGCGGGCGAAAGCCTGTGCGGAACATGCTGACCGCTTGAATACTATCGAGAAAATCGCGGGGCCGCGTGCCTCGGTCGGGCATCCTAATCCGGCGGGTGCGCGTCAGTACGCGGATGTGATCATCGCTAATCTGCGGTTTGCGATGCCGACGATGTTTGTACATTCGTAGTACCAAACGCACCGCTGCGGAAAATTCTGCACATTCAGAAGATTGGGTTGTACTGGCGGTCGTGATGGGGCGCGTGAGAAGGGAGGATCAGAGAGCCTCCCTTATAAAGTCGCATGATTTTTATTTGAGCGGTAGGACTTCGCGCGGTTTGGCACCTTCGACGGCTGGCCCGATGATGCCCTCTTCTTCCATGCGGTCGATGAGACGGGCGGAACGGGTGTAGCCGATGCGTAAGCGGCGTTGGAGGAGCGATACGGAGGCTTTGCCAAGACGCCGCACCATATCCACTGCTTCCTCGTACAACACGTCTTCCTGATCGTCCGAAACCTCATCTTCGCGGCTAGAACCGCTGCCATTTCCACCGGAACCCTGTTTCATATCGGTATCCCAGAAGGCCTGCTGCGCCTGTGCGCGTTCGTTGCCTTCGACCACTGAGCGGGACGGTTCCGCCACCGTGTTATCTACCACCAGGGCATTAATCGGTCGTGCCGCCGCGTCTTCAGCGGTGATTTGCGATTTCCAATAACGGGTGATGTTCTGGATTTCCTGATCGGAGACATACACACCCTGCAAACGCAGAGCTGCCGGAGCATCACCGCTCATATAGAGCATATCGCCCTTACCCAGCAGCCGTTCAGCGCCGGGTTGGTCGAGGATAACGCGGCTGTCCACACCACCGGCTACCGCGAAGGCGATACGTGCCGGGAAGTTGGCTTTGATCAAACCGGTAACGACATCGACCGATGGACGCTGGGTAGCGATCACCAGATGGATACCGGTGGCGCGGGCGAGTGCGGCGATACGGGTGATGACACGTTCGGTTTCATCGGGGGCGAGCATCATCAAGTCGGCTAACTCGTCGATGATGACCACGATGTAGGGCATCTGTTCGGCTTCCGGTTGCAGATGCTTATTGAAGTCTTCGATATTACGAGCGCCCGCCAAACTGAACTTCTTATAGCGCTCATCCATTTCGCGCGTGACCCACTTCAACACGCCGACGATACGTTCCAGTTCAACCACGACCGGCGCGACCAGATGCGGAATGCCGTTATAACCCGTCAATTCGACGCGCTTCGGGTCGACCATGATGAACTTGACCTTATCAGGCGGGTTCATGGCGATCAGACTGGTGATGATGGCGTTGACGCATACCGATTTACCAGAACCGGTCGTACCGGCGATCAGCAAGTGAGGCATCGAGCCCAGATCAGCCGAAATCGGCGTACCGTCAACACTTTGTCCCAGCGCAATCGCCAGCGGTGATTTATTGAACAGCTTCTTGAACTGGTCTGATTCCATCACATCGCGCAAGCTAACCAGCGATGCCTGATCATTTGGCACTTCAATACCGACGTAGCCTTTACCCGGTACAGGTGCCTCAATACGGATGGACTTCGCGCCCAGGGCCAACTGCAAGTCTTTATCCAACTGGGCAATGGCACCGACCTTGACGCGGTTTTTCTTGCCGCTGCGCGTCACCAGATAATCCGGTTCGACGCCGAACTGGGTAATCACAGGGCCGGTATTCACTTCGACGACCTTACCGGGAGCGCCAAAGCTTTGCAGCGTTTCCTCAATGGTATGGGCGCGGCGCAGGAGTTCAGTCCGGTCAAAGTCATTTTCCGAACCGGGCATCAAAACCTGTGAGATGCTCGGCATACGCCATTCTTTGCGCTTACGCGGCACATTTACCGGTGCGGTTGTACCTACACCGGGCTGGCGCAGCGGGATCTCGGCTGAACGTCCGATGGGGGTTGCGTCGGGTACGGCGGCGGCAGCGGTATGGGCTGGTGGCGGCGGCGGTGATGTCAGTGCTGCGCTTGCCATGCCATCGCGTCCACCGGGATTAATCGTCACACCAGCCGGATCAGGTGGTTTGCCATAAGATGGTGCGGCGGGTTCCACTTTCGCGCGCGGGGTTTCTGATTTTTCCGGTTCATAGGTCTTCGCGGGTGTGGCCGAAGCCGTCGCAGGCGTATCTTTCCAGAAGGCGGCGGCTGGCTGTGGCGCTTTGCTATCAGCTGCCGGAACAGGCGGTTTGATGGGTGTGGCCGGTGGTGGCGCAGCCGGTTTCCCGAAAGCGCTGCTGGTACTGCCTGAAGGCGGTCCACCCGGTTTTCCAAACGGACTCATCGTCACCGAGCCGCCGACAGGGGTTGGCGGTACAGCCGAGGCCGCTGCGGGTTGGTTGATCGGCGCTGCCGGTTTGTTGGCCGGTTGTTCATTGGGTTTGGCGGATGCAGGTGCAGGGACAGGCGTGCCACCCTGCCGGATTTCGTTCAAGCGCCCCATACGATCCGGTGAAGGCCCATCAGCCGGTTTGCTGGAACCAAAGGTTGATGCTCCAAAGCGGCTGGTTTGGGCACGTGGGGCTGGTTCACCGAAACCTTTGGGCTGGGCTGGTGGCAGCTTGGAAAGTTCCTGGCTGTCGTCCAATTCATCTATATCTTCATCATCGATTTCGTCGTCCACATCATCCAGATCCGTATCTTCCGGTCGAGCGAAAGCGGATTTCACCGGAGATGCGGGAACAGGTGGTTTGGCTGCGAAGGCAGGCGTGTTTGAGGGAGCAGCGCTCGACGTACCAAAGGGTTTGGCAGCGTCACTGCCGAAAGTACGTGCCGGAGGTGTCGCACTTGATCCTGTGGGTGCTGCACCCGACGAGAATGACGGACGTGCCGGATTATTTGACGCGCCAAAGCCTGATGTGCTGGCTGGTGAAGTCGGGGATGATGGGCTGGCAGCAGGTTTCATCAATTCGCCCAAACGGGTCGGTGGCGGTTCCTGTTTATTAGGAGCTGCCGGTGGAGTTGATGGCGGCGGCACTGGCGAACGCACAGGTGCGGGGGCAGCACTTATGGCTGCGGAAGCGGTGGCGTTGATGGTTGCGGCGGCGGGTTGATTAACGGGCGCTGCCGGTTTATCGGCTGGCTTAGCGCTGTCGTCTTTACCGCCACGATTGAATAAGCGACCAATACCGCCAGCTACTGCACCTGCTGTCGCGGCGGCGGCAGTGGTAGCCATCGACGGTTTAGCGGCTGTATTTGGTGCTGATTCGGCTTTTGCGACTGCCGGTTCCGGCGATTTACGCCCCGGAAGCATACTGCCGAAACGTCCGGCGATGCCTGCTGCCGGTGAGGGTGTGGGCGCGTTGGCCGGTCTGGCCGATGCAGCCAGATTATCACGTTCGACCGGAACCATCTCGGCTGCACCAAAGCCGCCCAACTCTTTCTTGCCACCAATATTGATGGAAATGGGCCGTTCGGCGCGAACCGGTTCACCTGCTGGCAAAGCCGCGGCCTCGTTGACCGGTGGTAATGCAGCCACAGGTGGGGCGGCGGGTAAGGCCGGTGCTGATTCTTTCGCCACACTAACCGCCGTCGCGGCAGTCTGGGCCGTCAACTGCTCGAGTGATGCGGCTGCGGCCTGACGCTGCTGTGCCCGTCGCTGGCGTGTATCCTGAAAAGTTCGTACGTTGCTGATAACGATCATTGCCAGTTCAGCCGCGCCAATGTCCAGGGTGAACATGCTGCTGATAATGAGCAAAAGCACGATCATAAAGAACGCCCCGGCTTCGGTGACGTTCGACACGAGGAAATAATAGGTTTCCCAGCCAATGCGTCCACCGCCCGTTTTATAGAGCAGCGACGTTTGCATCTGGAGGGCAAGTTCCTGGAAGTTGTGAACCGCACGTGTCCCGACAAAGTTAAAGGTATCGATGTAGCTCATCAACGTCAGGACAGCGAGATAGCCGATAACGATGCCGATAATCCGCTTGCGTGGGATAACCGGCGCGCTTTCGCCAAAGTGCCGCGCGATCAACCAAACGCCGACGAGCAGCATGGCGACCGGAATAGCAATCGATCCCCATCCAGCCAGATCGATCAAGAAGCCGTTGATGGCCTGCGTGAGCTTGCCTTCGGTGGTTGACAGGCGGCTGAAGATCAACGCCAATGAACTGAGGAGCAGCGCCACGCCTAAGATGTCGAGCTTGGTATCGAGCGATAAACCGGCTCCATCATCCAGCGTTGGGGCTTTACTGGTACGAGTTTTGGGTGCTGGCTTGGCTGATGAATCGCCACTGAGGAAGGAAGGCAAGAATCGACTAAAGCCGGTTTTTGCGCCACCTTTGCTGCCGGATGCGGCTGGTTTTGCGCCGGGTGCTGTATTTCCACCGAGACGCCCAAAAGGTGAGGAACCGCCGGTGCTGGATGCCGCCGGTTTAGCACCGCCAACAGCCGGATTGGTTCCGGTTGAGCGTGTACCGCCAAACGGCGATGAACTGCCGGTTGTCGTAGGCTTTTTGTCGGCTGTTTTGGCACCACCGCCAAAACGACTGGTAAGACCGCTTAAGCCGCTGGTGATGCCGCCTAAACGACCACCACCGCTGCTGCTGGCTTTAGGAGTGGCCGGTTTATCGGCAGCTTTGGTTCCACCACCGCCGAAGCGGCTGGTGATTCCTCCCAGGCTGCTGGTGATACCACCTAAACCGCCGCCACCGCTGCTGGCTTTAGGAGTGGCTGGTTTATCGGCAGCTTTGGTCCCACCACCGCCGAAGCGGCTGGTGATTCCTCCCAATACGCCACCCGCTTTTTTGTCATCTTGTTTAGCGGGGCTGCTAGCCGGTTTGCTGCCACCGGCAGGAGGTGCAGAACTGGCGGCAGGCCGATTGCCGCCAAATTGGGATGATCCGCCTGAACCACCGCTGCTCGATCCACCGCCATAGGATGACCCGCCCTGGGTCGCCGGACGGTTACCTGTGGGGGAACTGCCCGAACCACCGCCGGGAGAAGTGGGGCTGCTGCCTGCGGGCCGGCTGCCACCAAAAGGTGATGATCCACCCGAACCGGAACCGCCGCTTGATCCACCGAAGGATGACCCGCCCGGGGTTGCCGGACGGCTGCCGCCAAAGTTACCGCCTGAAGCGCCGCCGGGAGAAGTGGGGCTGTTGCCTGCCGGACGGTTACCACCAAAAGGTGATGATCCACCGCTGGATGGGCTTGATCCTCCCGGTGTGTTGGGACGATTGCCGCCGGGTGACACGGTTGAAGGTCGCGCGGCAGACGAAGCTGTGCTGCTAGGGGGTGGACTCGTCCGTCCCCCGGCGCCGGGTAAATTAGAGGTCGGACGGTTGCCGAGACCACTGGTCGAACCGCCAAAAGGATTTACGCGTGATTGGGATGAGGAAGAACTACTTTCTTCGTCGTCGTCACGTTGATCATCGTCGTCTTCGACTTCTTCTTCATCATCGTCATCAAATTGATCGTAATCGCCGCCTACGTAACGCATAGTGGCTCACCTGTTCAAAACTTATTCGACGATCTGGGAACAAACTATTTCGGGGATGCACAGGCGTATAGATACACCGATGTTCCCTTACCTGCACATTGCTGCGAGGTCTGAACAGCTTTTATCGACATTTCTCCATGATGAAATAATACCACAAATGTCGACTCAGGACTTATTGTAGAACATTTGTTTGCAAAGATCAAGCGAGATGTTCTAATCGGGGAGATAATAGGCAGGGTGAAAAATAGTCTCTTTCCATATAGCTTATAGACGTGATCATAACGACATTTATTACATGAATTCTGGTCACGTCAGCAGTGCTAGTCACTAAGGACAACCTACTGACTGTAAGAAAGCTCTAAGAATTGGGGGGTAGGCGACTGGACAGCCGTAAGAAGGCATGTTATATTGGATTTGTTGTACGCGATTAGCGTAATTCCATATAGGTGTTTGATGTCTACCCCCGTTAAAGACGCTGGCATGACCCCATCAGCTACAGCTTGTGATAAGCAAGCGGTTGTTGTGTTGAAAGCGCGTCGTCAAGATGGTTCGTGGTTCGTTCTTAACCACAACTTCGCAGGTATCCCCGTTGAGTACGGTGCCCAATTCATTGAAGGTGAGCTGGCTCCGACCTGACTGTTCGTCCGCAAATTCGGACTTCATACCCTCGAACGGCCTAAAATTGATGACTCACTTATCCGCACGACGGATGTTTCGCTTTGCCTGATGCAAGCTGCACAGATCGCCAAACATAGCGCTCATGGTTACGCGCATGATGTGTGTACAACTCAAGAAGTCACATCTGCCTATTAAGGCATGATCGACAATACCGTAATTTTTATCGAAAGAGGACAATGATGAACGCCAACCTGAACAGCACATACCAGACAAGGCCCAGACAGAACCGGGACACACAGATTGCTGTCGTCCCGAGTTCTGTGAAATATCTAGGGCAGATGGAAATGTGCCACCAACTGGCTTACGGCTATACCGTGGATGCTACCGCGTCCGAAATAGATGCCGAGGCTGTTACGGCGGAAAAGTTCCGCCAACATATTGAGATTTTCCCCGAAGGGCAATTTGTGGCACTGGACAAGCGAACCAACCGCGTGGTGGGTTTGACCTCCAGTATGCGTACAAACCTCAACGCACACGATGCTGCCAAGTCGTGGGCGGAGCTGACCAACGACGGCTGACTGACGACTCATAACCCAAACGGCGAATGGCTGTACGGGGTGGACTCGGTAGTCCTCTCGGAATATCGCAGCCAGGGTGTCGGCGGCATGTTAATTGATGCGCGCTACGACGTAATCCGCAGATTCAATTTGCGCGGTCTTGCGGCGGGCAGCCTTCCAATTGACTTTAGTAAAGTCGCTGACCACGTATCTATTGAACAATATGTTCGCGACGTGATTGCCGGAACGCGGTTTGATACCAACCTGAGCAAACAACTTCGGAAAGGCTTTAAAGTTCACGGCCTGATTCCGAATTACACAACCGAGCAAAACTGCGGTGGCTACGGTGTGGAGATCGTTTGGGATAATCCCGATTATCGCCCACAGCGTCGTTTCTATCCGGCTGCTGTATCGGCACGTATCCCGGTGATACGGCAGATGCCAGCGCCGTTGATGCCACGCGCCATCTAGCTGCTCACATAAACTGAATTGTAGGGCTTGCCAGTGGCGAGCCCTTCCGCCAATTACTATTTTTGACTGACCGAATAATTAAGGAAAAGACTCATGGTGAACAAAGAAGAACCTGCCAGTAAGAGCGCCATTCAGATCGTCCCCAGCAGTGAGCAGTATGCCCTGAAACTGGAGACTCTGATGGCGAGCATTTATAACCTCGATCCGCACAATGAAGAAGACGGCCTTTTTAATGAGGCCCATTTCCGCCAGCACTTCGCCACATTTCCCGAAGGTCAATTTGCAGCCGTCGATACCACAACCGATACTGTTGTCGGCTTCACCGTCAGTATGCGGATTCACTTTAACCCAAACGAACCGATGTTGATGTCGTGGTGGGAACTGATCGGAGAGGGTCGGTTGACCACACACAAGCCTAACGGCGAATGGCTGTATGGGGTCGAGTCGGCAGTGCATCCTGATTATCAGGGCAAGGGCATCGGTAAGCAGTTGACCAATGCCCGTCTGGAAACCATGAGCCGCTTAAATCTGCGCGGTATGGTGGCGGGCAGCGCGATTGTCAGCTACCACAAAGTTGCTGACACAGTGCCGGTTGAGGAATACGTCGCAGATGTGATCGCTGGTCGCCGCTTCGACAATAACCTTACCAAGCAAATTAAGATGGGCTTCAAGCCGATGCACATCATCCCCAATTATTTACCGGATGAAGATTGCGCGGGTTATGGTGTCGAAATGATGATCGAAAATGCGGCTTATGTCCCGCCGCGCAGTACTTTTCCGCACAATCTTCCGCTGGTTATACAACCTGGTTTAAGCTAACCCATTACAGACAGCAGGCGCATCGAAAAATTCCTCGCGCCTGCTGTCTGCGTCAGAAAACATTCCATAAACGGTGACATTCTTCATATCTTGGTGTGGGCCTGTTAACCGGCAGGACGGGCCTGTGCTAGCATAAGGGGGTATCTGTACATCACAATCCGATGAGAAGGATCGTTTTTGGAAGTTCCACAAAATCGTTCAACAAGCGTGCGCTGGCGATCTGTCGCCCTGCCGATGGAACATGGAAGCTGGGCATTTGTCGGTGAACCGCTGCTCTTAGGGCTGCTGCTGGCTCCCGGTTTAAGTGGGCTGAGCTTAGGTATTGCCACCGTCGGGGCTTTTCTGCTGCGCCAACCGCTCAAGGTGTATCTTAAGGATGTACGCAGCCAACGATTGGTAGCGCGCACCTACACGGCACGTCGATTCATTCTTATTTACGGTGGGGTGATGCTCATCGCCGCACTGGCGACTCTGGTGCTGCTTCCGTCGGTGGATGCATTTCTACCTCTATTACTCGCTTTGCCCTTTTTTATGCTGCAATTGATATTCGATCTTCGTAACCAGAGTCGCAGTCTGACTGCCGAAATCGCTGGAACGGTGGCAACCGGCGCGATTGCCTCGTCTATTGTCATGCTGCAAGGGTGGTCGCTCATTCCAGCCCTTGGCATATGGTTCATCATGGCAACCAAGGCCATAACGGCTGTGTTATATGTGCGCTCACGTTTGCGCCTCGAACGCGAGAAATCAGCGGGAATACGCCTGACATTGACTGCCCATGTCGCTGCGATTATTTTGCTGGTGATGGCTGCGGCCTACGGCATCATTCGCTGGACGTCACCACTGGCGATGGGCATCTTGACCCTACGCGCTGCTGTGGGGCTATCATCACTTCGTAAACCACGCCCACCCAGGATTATCGGAATGCAGGAGATCGCTTACGGGTTGACGTTTTTGCTGCTGGTCGTGTTGGGTTACAAACTGGGCTGAACTATTCCTTTAACTCGACTGCCACGATTCGCAGGGTATTTCCGCCGACGTTTTCCAATGAATGGGGAGGCAGTGCCGCGCCCCACATGGCTTCGGGCGGATTCTGAAGCGACTCGACCGTACGCGAATCCACCAGAATATTATCTTTGTCATCCCGCCGCACGAAATGACTCCAACTCATCACATGCAGCACGCCCGCCCATTGGTGCGTATGAACGGTCGTCCGTTCCCCTGCTGGAATGAGAGTTTCGATCACGCGCACCCTGTCATTTTCCATCAATAAGCGGTGATGATTGGCTGAAACAATCAGCGCATCCAGAGGATCAAGTTCATTTTTACTGCTCATATGCCTAACCTTTTACGACTGTTTTAAATGAAGATGTGCCGAAGCGGTCATTATATGGTAAAGACCCATCAGGTCAGCGGTTTCATGAGATGCATGAAGGTTGGTTCGTTGTAACCGGGATGACTCTCGTAACCTGTGACGGTGTAGCCGAGGCGTTCAAAAAAGGCACGGTTGCGCGGGAGGGCGATACGTACGGCTAAGGTCATACGGGCATAACCTTTCATCTGGGCTTTGTTTTCGACCGCTGCAACCAAAGCCTGCCCTACGCCATGCTGACGGAAAGCTGGCAGCACAGCCAACCGCCCTAAGTACATCTCATCCTGATTTTCGGGGTAATAGACCACGCAGCCCGCAGCCGATTCGCTGATGTACGCAATAATCCCGCCACCTGTCTTGAGTTTGGCGCGTACTTTATCCGGCGTTTCGTTGTGCGCGCCGGATGGAGGTGTGATTTTGCCGCGATGGTCTTCAAAGGCCGCGAGAATGAGTTCGGTCATCAGGGTAGCATCTTCGAGGGTCGCGTCACGTAAGGTTAATAGAGGCATGTTTTCATCCAACAGAGCAGTTTATTTGCCAATAGTGTAATAGGGAAGCAGCGGTGTGTCATCCCAAATTTGGGCTTCAATATAACGATCCGGCCCAAAATGTCCATCGGGATTGACAGTTTGAGGCAGACCAAATTGCTGAATGAGGGATTCTAACTCGGTCATGAGATAGACCTGCCTACGATAAGGTTTGCCATCCTGATAGCGCATGGCGGGGAACAAATCGCCATAGGTGAAACTGACACTGGTGGGACTAAACTCGGCCAGCGGAATGCAAAGCTCCTGCCCATCCTGATACCAACTCTTGAGCCACGCTGATGTCCCCAGAATCATCGAATGGGGGCGCGACCGCTGTGGCTGACCGCCTTTTGCGATGAATAAGCGGCGGATGCGTGCTTCCAACTCATCACGAATCACTAAATAATCGGGGCTGCGTTTACTGGCGAAAATCGTTCCAGAAGCACGGATAGTCGTCATCACCTGCTCGGCTTGTTCATGCGGCAAATCCGAAAGGTTGCGAAAAGGGCCGGACGCTTTTTCGTAATAGTGGCTCAAAACCGGTGGAACTAAACTCATCATCGACCTGCTGCTGTTGAACCGGGATACGCCCCTAAATGGTCTCATAACCATCATACCGCTTTCCGTTTTCATTGTTAGGCTGAGTAGGGTAACATCGCGCAGCATTCCCTCAATCGTGATATCTGCAAATTTAACTTTATGGAGACGCTATGCCCAACTTGAGACAAAAAATCCTTATTCTTTATTTAGCAGACTCGGCGCTGGACAGTAAAGTAATCGGTTGGACGATTTATGACGGAACCGGACGCGAAAACCACACCACGGGCGACAGCGATACACCGCCCTATAAAACCGGTATGGATGCCCTGAAAGCAGGCTGGCGAGTCATTCAATTTCCCCAGTTGATCCCGCCGTATCCCGGAGCAGAATTCGCTACTTCTTTTAACAAACATGAATTTATCTTTGAACAATTGGAGGAAGCTCATGGTGGATAAAAAGTATTTACTGAACTCGAAACAAATGGCTTCGTTTGTCTCGCGGGGTTTCCTACGCTTCGATGAGCTTATTCCAAAGGAAGTCAATGAACGCGCCATGCGTGAGATTGATGCGGGTGTCGGTGCGGCTGCGGCAGGTACACCACTTTCCCAATGTTATCCCGCGCCTTCGGTCTTGGGCGAGATTCTGCGGTCACCCGAAATTGAAGGCATTATCTACAGTTTGGTTGGGCCTGATCCGCTGTTTGATCATCAAGCGGTGCATGTGCGCGAACCGAACGAAGACTCGGCGCAGCATATGCATGGTGACTCGACTATTGATTTGCGGATGCACTTCGATATTCAACTAATGTATTTCCCGCACGATGTCCCGATTGAAATGGGTGGTACCCTGCTGGTTCCCGGCAGCCAGTTCCGACGCATCAATGAAATGGACATCGCCCGTTATCAGAATATCGTCGGGCAAATATCAATGGTGTGCAAGGCAGGTACGATTCTGGTGCTGCATCATGGTATCTGGCACTGTGGACGACAGAACAAGAGCGATAAACGGCGCTATATGTTTAAGGTGCGTTTGAATCCGGCTGTGCGCCAGCTGCGCCTGTGGAACACGGACGATCTGGATGAGAATGTGGGTAAGCATCATCCGATCTTCACCAGGGAAACACCCAAGGATGATATTCAGGCCATCCTGAACAGCACTGAACCGTGGTTTGAGGAAGGTACGAAGCGGCTGGAAATCCTGAACCGCATCAAGTTCTGGCGCTTCTTGACGGGCGACGAGAATTTCGATGCCCATTACTGGCTCACCCGACTGGAAAACATGCCAGAAAATCGCGTCGCATCGGGGTTTGGTTTTCGAGTCGGCTCGTAAATAAACGGGACGGACACGGGCTGAAGTACCCCTAACCCCAACCCTTCCCCCGTAGCATTCAGGAGACGACATTTTTACAGTCTCATGCGTTTCTCTCCCGTAGGGAAGGCTCTGAGAGCCTTCCGCTTTTCCCTCAATCGACCAAAAGTGTCGTCTTGTGAAACCCGTAGCGACAGGGGAAGGGAGCAATGGGTTCGTTATGCCTCGCCGCGCACCATGCCGATCAGGCGATCCAGCACACGGTCGCCGTCGGCACGCAGGGCGTTATGCTCGTACTGGTTGGTGATCCACAGGCGGATCCCTTTAATATGTTGGGCGGTTTCTTCGGCAAACTGGCGTTCGACGTACATATCGTTGTAATAGGCGGTGGCGGCCACTGGAACGGTATTATTTTCCAGCACCGGGACATCATAAAGCGGCGACCAGGTGGCATCAGCCGCGAGCAGTTCAGCGGCGGCTTTCAGGGGCTGCAAGTAGCGATAATCGTCAAACATCCATGAGTAGATCATCTCACCCGTGAAGAGAACGGGTTGATCGGGCGCGATGGCAAAGGCCGGATATTCAGCGCGGACACGTTCGGCTGCCCAATGGGTGGCCGATCCCTGTCCGTAGATAGACTCGTGGAGGATGGCAAAAATGGGATGCGCGGCATAGTCGGTTTGTTCCTCGACACCCCACAGGAAGCCGTAGCCTAATTCCCGTCCGGCAGAGCCATCGACAAAGGCCTGTTCCAGCAAATAATGAACTTCCTCAAAGCCATTGCTGGCGCCAAAGGCCAAACCAAGCTGCTGGAAGCGCCGCGCCGTTAACCGGTCACCCTGCGGCAGACAGACGGTTTCATTCTGGAGCACGTCCACGATCTGGCGGACACGCTCTACGTCATCCGGATAGCGTTGGAAATAGAGATGGTTTTTATCCAGCACGCGCTTATAGGTGGCACGGTAAACTTCATCAGCGCTACGGAGTGCAGGCGGAAGGCCCCCCGTGATAAAAGCCTCCCGCAGACCCTCGGGGGCAAATGAGAGATAGGTGGTGATGCAGAAGCCGCCGTAACTTTGACCGAGTGCGCTCCACTTCACGCCTGCGCCGAGTAACTCTGTGCGGATGAATTCGGCATCGCGCACGATACTATCAGCACGGAAAAATTTCAAATAATCAGCCTGCTCGCGGGCAGTTTTGAAGCGGGCAAGCGTCTGATGGTTAACGGGGGTACTCAAACCCGTACCGCGCTGATCGAGCAGCAAGACCCGATATTCTTTGAGTGCGCGCCCGATCCAGCCACCCGCATCAGCAGGCCGCGGTGCAGGCGAACCGGGGCCGCCCTGAAAAAAGACCAGCATCGGCAGATTGTCATGCTCCCATCCCGGCGCGATCAACTCGCGCGCAAAGATGCTAATCTGTGCGCCATCCGGCTGGCTATAGTCCAGTGGAACATCGAAGCGGTGGTCGGTCATGACGATGCCGGGAATGCGGTGGGTTTGGTCAGGCATAAGGTGCTATTCCTTGTAAACGGACGACATTATGCCTGAGTATAACGCGCGATCGGGCCAAGTCCTATCCCGCGCGATTAAGTGAGCTATCGAAAACCTTTAGTAATCCCGTCCCCTTTTGCCTTGGTTCCCTCCATCGCTTGCGGGGGAGGGTTAGGGTGGGGGTAAATGCCAATCCTTTTTGATAATTTACTTAAGTACAGAATTTACGCGACCAGCTTGCGGTCGAAGTAATCGGCCATTTCGTTGAAGGCATCCTTGCCCACGTCATCCTGCCGCAATTGACCATTTTGGAGCATGAAACCGTGCGGCTCACCCGCGTAGATTTTCATTTCAAAAGAAGCCTTGGCACTTTTGAGAGCCGTGGCGTAATCGAAGATACCGGCAATCGGGCTGGCTTGATCTTCGGTGCCGTGAATGATGAGCATCGGTGTTTTGAGATCGCTAATCAAATCTTTGGGCGCTTTGCCACCTTCACCAGCCCGATCAGGGAAACCGTACCAGGCGACACCCGCTTTGAAGGTGTCGATTTGCGGTAGGAAAAGCATGGTATAACGTCCACCCGCGCAGAAGCCGGTTAGACCGATACGGGCTTTATCCACATCGTCACGGGCGCTGAGCAAAGCGATGCTGTCGTTGACGAGCTGTTTGACCACATCGTCGGATGGCGCTTGCTCGAAGGTTTGCCAGCCGACCGCCAGCGTCACGAAGCCACGTGCGGCCAGTTGGTCAACCAACGTCTTATAGCCTTGTTCCAATCCGCGAAAGGAATGTATGAGGACAATGGCGGGATGTGGGCCGGTGCTGGTCGGCGCGGCTAAATACGATTTATAGGCTTTGTCGGCGCTGGTCACATCGATGTCACCGGACTGCACCTCGGCCTCCTGTGCGCTGGCGAAGGGTAGAAGTCCAGCGAGGGCCAATACAATAAACAATAATCCAACAAGTTTTGTTTTCATCAAGCGGCCTCCTTCTTAATTTGCGTTGCCAAAAGGATACGGGAAATAAACGCGATTTGTTCCTAAGCGAATAATGAGAAGCTGCTGGCTGGTAGGTCATCACGGTTGTCATGTAATGTGCCAACCAGTTGACAATTTTCAAAAACTGTTATTTAAGTAAATTTTCGAGGCAGTGTTAATTTAAGGTAATAGATATGAGTGAAAAAACTGACCAAAGCAAGGAAATTGTCGCTGAGCTAACAAAACTACTGAAGGAATTAAAGGATGAAGAAGTGCGGGAAGTAATGGAAGCCTCCGTAGCAAATCTCTTCACTTCGATCCTAAACCCTTCTGATGCTGTCAAATATCCATCAATAGCCGAATTTTTGTTGGTTAATAAGCACAGATGGAGTTTTATCGGGCAACTTATTTTCGCTTTGTCACAGAACTACAGCTTTGAAGTTACAAGTAAAGATGGCAACAAAGGGTATGTTTCACCAACTGCAATTCAGTGGGCGGAAGATGGGGTAATGTATTTAGAAGGACCAAAACGACTTGAAGGCAGTTTGGGGCTCTATAAAGGTGATGGAAAATCATATGTAGCAATTTATACGAGAGATGCTAGAGGCGGTGAAATCTTAGGTCAAAAAGATTTCGAGTTTGTTTCAGTCGAAGCGTTCAAGCAGAATCATAAGCAAATCCCCTTAGATCAGATAAATTGTTTGGATGAACCAATTACAAAACTAAAACAATTACTAGATAACCGAGATAATGATGAATCAATGTATCAAGAATTATTGCATCATTATCCTTGGATATTTGGGATGCAGTACACGCAAATTCAACGTCATACCCAAATGGATGATAAACACATCCCGGATTTTACCTGTATTCGAACAACGGATAACTATCGGGATATTATTGAAATAAAGCCTCCCTTTACAGAGCTTTTTAACAAAAGTGGAACAGATTTCCGAAAAGAATTTCATGATTATTGGACGCAAGCAGAAAAGTATCTACAATTTGCTACCCAAAACAAGGATTATCTACGCAATAAAGGACTCTACTTTGATAATCCCAAATGTTTTTTAATTCTCGGATACAATTTCTCTGATGCTCAAAAGAAAATGATTGACGATAAGCGAGCATATAGCCATAGTCCTGTTCAACTACTGACATATAATGATCTTCTCGCCTTTATGACGAATACTGTTAATGTGATAAAACAACTCAAAAATCTTCAAGATATTGACAAGAACAGCCAATAAGTTCGCCACCCCAAAAGTTTGTAAACTCGAACAAAATTCGCTTGCGTTTTATGAACTTTTGTTCTAAAATCGAACAATATCTACCTCTAATTTATTCTGGTGAAACTCTTGGCGTTCTTTGCGTCTTGGCGGTTCAATTGCTTTTGTCTTTTCCTTGCGCCTTTGCGTTAAGTTTTTTATATGGCAAAGTTGGCGTCAGACACTCCTTCACCAACTTCGCCGCGAAATCAGCCGAACGATCCGCTGAAAATGTGTCAATTCGATGTCAAAAGTCGGGTTTTCGCCATATAAATTGACAAGATTGCCAATCAGCTTTTGATGAAATGCGATGGCCTCATGCAAAACAGCGCGGCGTGGTTTAGAATTGCCCGACACTGCCACTTATTTGAATAGAGGGTTTTTACAATGCCTGAAACAAACGATATTGTGCGTCCGTCCAAAGAACTCATTGAAGGTTTAAAACACATCAGCAGCGCCACGGCTACCGGCGAACTCAACCGGCTGGGCGTTCGTAACGCGCAGATTATGGGGCCGAAGTCATGGACTCCCGGCAAGACCGCCGTTGGTCCGGCGCTGACGTTACAGTTCATGCCCAAGCGTGAAGACCTGTACGGCGAAAGTGAATATACCGATCCCGAAAAGCAGCTTCACCGCCATGTACTCTATCATACTCAACCCGGCGACATTGTTGTTGTAGATGGGCGCGGCAGTATGAACAGTGGCATCTTTGGTGAGATGATGCTGACCTACTTCCACGGTAAAGGTGGCGCGGGCGTGGTGATTGACGGCTGCATCCGCGATTATCCCAAAGCCAAAGACATTGGCCTCGGCCTGTGGCTGAAGGGTGTGACACCTAATTTTCACACGCAGACCACGCTTATGCCCTTCGCGGTCAATGTGCCAGTGGCCTGCGGCGATACGCTGGTTATGCCGGGTGACATCATCATTGCGGATGACGATGGCGTGGTGGTCGTCCCTATCAAGCTGGCTCCAGAACTGCTCGCTAAGGCCAGCGAACATCACGAATGGGAAGAATTCTCCAAGATGAAATTGTCCCAGGGCGGCGATCTGCGGAAGTATTACCCGCTGCGTGAAGACGCACAGGCTGAATATCAAGAGTGGCGCAAGAGCCAGAAGTAACGGCGCTTTCACAATAAGAGATGCCCTATTGCTCCCTTCCCCTGATGCTTCGGGGGAAGGGCTGGGGTTAGGGGTGTGCTTTTACTTCGCGTCGTAACCCCGAATGACATCGGCATATTGACGTTGAAGATCTGCCCAGTGATCACCGCGACTGGGTACACTGGTGATGTCGAAACCGGGGAGCATCAGACCCGTGAGTGATCCACCGTAGACGCAGCGCGTATCAATGCCCCAGACGCGATCTTTGTAGTTGAGTACCTGCATCTTATCGGTGTAATCGCGATGCCCCATGATAAGCGGCTTTGAGCCGTCATAGCGTTCGTACCACGGCCACGACCAGCGTTTTCGCAGATATTCCTCACCACTTAAAGTGCCGACAATGACGCTTTCGCGCTGATCTTCAAGTGCCACACCCGGCTCATAAAAACCGTGAACCAGCAGTGCATCGGGCAAATCGATGTAATGGGGTAAGTCGCTCATGAAGCCGATGACTTCGGGGTAAATATCTTCGGTGATTTGCTTGCGGGTAATGATTTGCGAGGCAGCAGGTTCGACCTGATCATCAAACCAGCGAACGTGCTTGCGCTCATGGTTGCCCATGATGGAGTCGGCGTTCGGTGTATCACGGAAGAACTCGATGACGCTGGCCGAATCGAGACCGCGATCGACCATATCTCCAATCGAGATGATTTGGTCGTCACTGTTGAGGGCAGCTTTTGCCAGCAGTTCTTGCAGTTCGTCATAGCAACCGTGTATATCCCCGATGATGAAGTAGCGCATAGAGTGGCTTACCCTTTCAATTCCTGTTGGACGAGTGGGATTAAGGCTTCGATGCTGGTCACAATAGTTGCGCCATCGTTGCAAACGCCCCAGACCATATTGTTCAACCAACGGCGGTCATCGGTCAAGCCGAAACAGGGTTTGTGATGGGCAAACATATAACCCAATTCGACACAGGTACCGGAGTCGTGATCAGGGCCAGTGAGGAGCGCCACACAAGCGGTACATTCATCCAGGGCAGCCAGATCAGCATGGAAAACGCGATCACGTGCTTCGAAGGTCGGTTTGCCGAGATCACCCGCGTCACGGTGGGGTAAGAAAGTGCTGTAGCCAGCAGCTTCAAGGGCAGCCGCGATTTGTTCCAAGTACCAGCGTTCGTGAGTATTGAACAGCGGTCCGGCGACATATATTTTCGTCACATCAAACTCCTGCGGACTTTAGGTATAATATCGCTGATTATGGAATAAGTGAGGATATAATGACAGAGCAACCTAACCAATCGTCAAACCCTACCGCTGGCCTGACGTTACTGGGACAAACGATTAATCATCCCTCTAAACTGCTTGAAACATTCCCTAACCAGCACCCGGGGCGGCAGTATACGGTGACACTGGTGTGTCCTGAATTCACATGCGTCTGCCCGATGACTGGACAACCGGATTTCGCCACCATTACCATTCGTTACGTGCCTGACCAGAAAATTGTAGAGTCGAAGTCACTCAAGTTATATCTGTGGTCATACCGGAATGAAGGTGTGTTCCATGAGCATGTGACTAACCGGATACTCGATGATCTGGTCGCAGCACTTGACCCGATTGAATGTCATGTCACAGGGGCATTTGCCGTGCGCGGTGGCATTGCCCTGACGGTAGACGCGCATCATCAGAAATAGTTAGCAACTCGCTAAGGTTATTCATGTTCGATAATAACAAACCGACGCCATTACTGCCGGGTGGTCAATGGAACCGTACCTATGTATTAGGTAAGGTGCTAGGGCTAAAAATCACTGCGGAAACATCCGCTTTCGTGGCGGCATTTGTGCTGTGGGCGATATTAGCCGTCATCGGGAAAACGTTTTTTGCCCTCACGGGGCCGGACGTGGTGGTGGGTGGCGGTTTGTTGGTACTGCTGCATTACGGATCAGGATTCGTCCACCAATTTGGACATGCGATTGCGGCGGCACAAACCAAATACGAGATGACCGGTATGCATTACTGGCTGCTGCTGACGCGGTCGATTTATCCGCCGAATGAGCCTCGTTTGTCGGGCAAGGTTCATATTCAACGGGCGAAAGGTGGGCCGATTGCCAGCGGGATTTTGTCGGGCGTGCTAGGGGTACTCGGGCTGCTGTTGATTCCTGTGGGCGGTCTGGTACTGGAAATGGTCGTTTTCCTGTTTTTGGATAATTTCGTGGTGTTCACACTGGGTGCGTTTTTACCGCTGCCATTCACGGATGGTGGGACGTTTAAAGAGTGGCGCGGGAAACCTTAAAGTATTACGAACCCCCTCCTTAATCCTCTCCCGTAAACGAGGGAGGAGATACAATGCGAGAATCTTTCGCGTTTGATAGAGGTGATATGGAAGAATATTTGCGGTCAACGGATGTGATTAATTGGGATCATCCAACACTACTTCAATTGGCACAAGAACTCGGCGTAGGGTCAAAAATGGAAGTTGCCCAACGCTGTTTTGAATGGGTGCGGGATGAAATACGGCACAGCATGGATTACAAAATGAATCCGGTGACCTGTAGGGCGTCGGATGTGTTGGAAGCGCATACCGGTTATTGTTATGCCAAGAGTCATTTGCTGGCGGCGCTGCTGCGAGCGAATGGCATCCCAACCGGATTCTGTTACCAGCGGCTAAGCCTCGATGATGACGGATTGTCGTTTTGCCTGCACGGGTTGAACAGTATTTATTTGCCGGAGTTCGGCTGGTATCGGGTGGATGCACGCGGGAATAAGGCAAACGTCAACGCACAGTTCGTCCCGCCGGTAGAGCAGTTGGCTTTTCACCCAAGCCTTCAAGGCGAGAAGGATTCCCCGATGATTTGGGCTGATCCCATGCCTGAAGTGGTTAAGGCGTTACGGTCATACACGACCTATGAGGCGTTAGCGGAACATTTACCGGACATGACCTAAGCAGTTTTGTCGTCCGGGAAAGTGGGATGTACTGGAAAGGATACAATCATCGATGTGCCCTGATTGAGGGCGCTTTCCATACGAATAGAACCGCCATAGAGTTCAACCGCGCGTTTGACAATTGCCAATCCTAAACCTGTACCAGAAACTTCGCCCACGTTCCTTCCCCGTGTAAAGGCCTCAAACAAACGCTTCTGGTCATCTTCTGAAATGCCAATGCCTTGATCTTCAACCACCAGTACATAGTTTTTTTCTTCTATGTTCAGCGTCACACGGATGGTGCTGCCATGAGGTGAATATTTAATGGCATTTGAAATGAGATTTGATCCAATTTGACGCAGCAAACGGGTATCCGCTACTGAGTAGGCTGTGACGTGATTATCAAATACAAAATTGTGAGTTTCACTATTGGTTGCCTGAAATTCTTCAACCATATGTTGGAAAAATGCGCTCACGTCCACACTTTCGGGCTTGAAGTTCAGATTGCCGGTTTCCATCTGGGATACGATCAGCATATCGTCAAGCATTTGAACAAGCTGTCGTACTGAGGCTTCGATGCGATTGTAGTGTGTTCGCTGCCGTTCGGCATCCATCTTGTCGGCGTAATCGGTCAATAGATTTTTGGATGACAAAATGGTCGACAAGGGGTTGCGGAAATCATGGGAGAACATGGCGACCAGCCGTGCTTTCAGCAGGCGTTGTTCTTGTTCTTGCGTCAATGCCTGTTGCAACTGAATCAAATCTTGCTGGTAGATATGTTCACGTGTGGCATATTTGGCTAATTGGATTTGAACCGCTTCTAACAACTGTAAGCGTGTGAATGGTTTGGTGATGTAATCATCCGCACCGAGATTCATGCCGTAGCGAATATCCTCATGGGTGGCTCTGGCGGTCACAAATATAAAGGGAATGTGGGTGGTCGCAGCGTTTGAATGAACCTCATATAACACGCCAAACCCATCCAGGTAAGGCATGGTGACATCACAGACAATCAAATCCGGCGCCCATTGAGCGGCCTGTTTTACGCCAGTGAGACCGTTTTCGGCTCCCATGACTTCATAGCCTTCAAAGGTTAGCCAATCCATCATTTCAGTACGTAAGATTGATTCGTCGTCGATCACCAGAACTTTAGTCACGAGGATTTTCCTTTTGGGTAACAACCGGTATTTCTAGCGTGATTGTTGTCCCAATGCCAACTTTGCTGTGAATAGCAATTGTGCCGCCGTGTAGTTCTACGGCTTTGCGGGTAATAATCAAACCAAGACCTGTTCCTGAAATAGTACCGACATTGGTCGCACGGTGGAATGGTTCATACATATGTTTGAGATCGGCTTCGGGAATTCCGATGCCCTGGTCGGCAACCGTCACGATACAAACGCTATCCTTACATACCAGGCTCACCTTAACCGGTTTATCAGATGGTGAATACTTGATTGCATTCGAGATCAAGTTATTGATGATCTGACGCATGAGTTTTTTATCAAAATCCATCGTGAGCGGCATATTTTCGGCAGTATAGATAAGTTGGTGTGGTACATCCGCACGACTATCGAATTCGCCCACAATTTCTTGACAAAGCGCATCCAAACTAGATGGCTGAGGATTATATTCGACAAATTGTAGGTCGATGCGCGTGAATTGCAAAACATCATCAATGATGTCTTTTAAATGGTCAACCTGACCGCGAATATTCGAAAAGCGCTGCTCGATTTGTTGATCCGTCATTTTTTGGCGATAGGTGCTGAGCGTTTCGGTTGTCGCCATGATATTGGCAAGCGGGGTCCGAAACTCGTGCGAGGTCATCGAGACAAAACGTGATTTGAGTTCGCCCAGTTCTTTCTCTTTTTCGAGGGCTTGTTTAATGGCTTCTTCAGCACGTTTGCGTTCGCTAATATCCCGCAATGAAGCGATGAACTCGATCACCTCACCGGTTGCGGAGGATGTAATGAGCTGCCCGGTTGCTTCCAGCCAAATCATATGTCTTTGTTTATGGTAAAAGCGGAATACTATCGAGGTTGTTGGTGCTGTACCATCCGTTGCATGATTTATACGAGAGATTATTTCCGCAACGTCTTCTGAATTAACAAATTCTAAACCAGCTCGCCCAAGCATTTCTTCGGGATGATAGCCCAGCATCGCTAAGCTGGAAGGTGAAGCATACAAAATTTCACCGACCGGATTCAGACGGATGATTACATCGCTGATGTTTTCTGCCAGCAGCCGGTAGCGGGTTTCACTTTCACGCAAGGCAGCATCGGTTTGTTTGCGGGCTAATAATGTGCCAACGGTCATGGCATATAAAGCGAGCGTATCTAACAAGGCTTTAGAGGCGGGCTGCCTATGAATAAAGTTATCTGCGACAAGCCAGCCAATACTCTTTGTACCATCCCAGAGCGCTGCTGAGGCATTCCATCCTTTGCCAATGGGCACTAATTCCTGATATAGTGTTATGTCTTCATCAAAACAAAATCGTTCATCTCGCTGGAATGCACGCATCATGGCGCCGTCTGGATCAGGAGTCCAATGCAGGTCGTGTTCATTTGTTAATGAACCTTCGGGACTCGTTCCATAAGTACCAACAGCTTCACCGGTTTCTTTATCATAGAGGAACAGCGCCAGGCGCTCAAAGCCTAATCGTTCTAGACCAAGTTCTACGACGTGCTTGTAAAAATCATCCACCCGGTCAATTTGTGTCAGTTCAATCGTGATGTCATGAAGTGCCTTAAGGTAGATTTGGAACTCTAATTCAGACTCGATTTTCAGTTGTAGAGCTTCATCGGCCTGTTTACGGGCGGTGATATCATGGTTAACCGAGACGACGCCGAGCGGATCTCCATTCTCGTCTCTGAAAAGGACAACCGAACTCAAAATATCGATAGGTACACCGTGCTTGCCATGTTGAATGACTTCATCTGTCCAATAGCCATTTTCCCGAAATTCGCGCTCAATACGTTCGAGACTTTCCCCCGACTTAAATTGGGTTTTTAAGATCGAGACCGATTTGCCGACAACTTCATCAGCAGTCCAGCCATAAATGCTTTCTGCTGCCCGATTCCAAGTCTGGATATTATATTTTAGATCAGTGGCAATGACGGCTTCGGTCACATTTTCTTGCAGACTGGCGTTAAAACGGAGTTGGCGCTCACGTTCTTTGCGTTCAGTAATGTCATGGTTGACCCCGACCACGCCAAGCGGATTGTCCTGTTCATCTTTAAAAATGCTAATCGAGGACAAGATGTGAACTTCGCTGCCATCCTTGCGAACCTGCACGACTTCGCTCTGCCACTTTCCGTTAGTGAACAATGCTTGTTGAAAACTTTCTAAGTTTTCTCCCGGCGCAAATCGGGTTTTGAATAATTTGCCCGAATTTTGGCCGATAGCTTCGTCGGTGTGCCAGCCGTAAATGCGTTCGGCTGCGCCATTCCAACTTTGGATGCTAAAATTCATATCGGTAGCAATAACAGCATCAGTCACATTATTCTGTAGACTGGCATTGAAACGCAGTTGACGTTCACGCTCTTTGCGATCACTTATATCCACAATAAAGCTGATAACAAGCTTGCCACCAGGTGTTTCAATATTACTGAGATCAATTTCGACCGGGCAGGTAGACCCATCTTTGCGGCGAGCAATAAAGTCACGCCCTACATGAATAGTGTGTGCAGGTGCAGACATATGGTAGGCGTTTCGTTTACCAACATGTTTGTGACGCATATCCTCGGGTAGTAATATTTCGATAGATTGACCGATCAGCTCATCTTGTCGGTAGCCAAAAAGTATTTCCGACTGCTTATTAATGAGCGTTATTTGGCCTGTGTGATCAGATATCACAATCGGCACAGGGGCTGATTCGATTATCAACCGGAACTTTTCTTCACTTTCACGCAGGGCATGTTCGGTCTGCTTGAGTTGGGTAATATCGTGGAGCGTGGTACGGCTCATAAGATAGTCGTTGTTTTCATCGCGCACTACAACCGCATTTAGTAAAACGGTCTTGTAGGAACCATCTTTACAGACGATGTCAAACTCCGCGTCTTTAATCCAACCTCTTTGTTTAAATAGAGGGAAATTGACAGCGAAATACTCTTTGCCTTTATCAGTCAAGATATCTGTAAACTTTAGTTTGCCAATCACTTCCTCGTAGGTGTAACCAATCCAGTTCAATTCCATTTCATTGATTTGAACAAATACACCCTCACTGTTTAGCGAGTGATAACCACAGGGGGCATGGTTGTATAGGTCATAAATTTCTCTCGCGTTTTCTTCAATGGCCTGTTCGACTTTTCTTTGTTCAGAGACATCGTGCGCGATACCTACCAGCCCAACAATTTCACCCTGAAGATTACGCAGCGGAACTTTGGTAATCGAATACCATGCCCTTTTATTTTTAAAACCGTAGACTTGCAGGACCCGAGAAATCTCAGGGTCACCGCCTGCCAGGATTTTGGCTTCTTCCTCTTTGAATCCCTGTGCAATTGCAGCGGGAAATAAGTCGAAATCGGTTTTCCCAATCATTTCTTCAGGTGATTGAAATTGGTAATTTAGCGCAAGCGATTGATTACTCAGAACAAAGCGATGCTGCAAATCTTTGACATAAATGTGATCAGGAACGCTGTCGATTAAGGTGCGGAGGCGGTTGCGTTCTTCAGCCAGTTCAATTTCGGCATGTTTACGTTCGGTAATATCGTGGTTGACGCTTACAATGCCAAAGGGAATACCATTCTCATCTTTGAGGAGGGTAGCATTCACCAGAACATGGATTTCAGTACCATCCTTGCGGTGGTGTTTCAGCTCCCCAGACCAAAATCCATCCCTAACGAGGGTTTCTGCTAAATTTTTGGATTGCACGTCGGGAAATTCTGGTTGTAAAACTTCGTGACGAGATTTACCAATGATTTCTTCGGCCTGCCAGCCGTAAATCTGTTCAGCCGCTTTATTCCACGTGAGAATGTTCAAATCTATATCTGAAACGATTACGGCGTCGCTGACACTGGCTTGCAGGCTGGCATAATAGCGCAGTTCACGCTCCTGTATCTTGCGTGCGGATATGTCGCGTATCGTGCAGACGAAGCCTACTTTTCCTTGGTCTTCAGCGCCCAAAAACCCAATTCCAAGCTCAGCATCAAAAGTTGCCCCGTCAGGTCGGCAACTTCGCACTTCTATCGTTTTTCCTTGCTGACCTGAAAAAACTGATTGTAATGTGGCTGTGACGAGGTCTTGATGTTCGGCGCATACCAGGGAGGTCAGCGGCTTGTTTTGATAGTCTGCTTCCCGGGACCTAAAGAGCGTGTTAAACGTGGTGTTGGTCTGGCTGATACCTGTGTCGATATACGCCAACAAAATGCCATCCATGCTATTGTTCAAGATGGCTTCAACACGATTCTTAGCCTGAGTCAGATTAGCTGTTTGTTCGGCTACTTTTTCTTCAAGCCTGGATGCCTCATAAGCATTTTTTAGTGCTAAAGCTGCGTAGCGGGCAAATACCTCCAGGTGTTCCAGGTCGGAATGAGTATATCGATTAGGCAGCGCGCTATCCACCGACAGCAACCCCATTACTTCATCCTGCATGACAATGGGGACGCCAATGCAGGAGCGTATCCATTCTGTTGTTGGGATGTGAATCCAGTCCTGCTCCGTTTGTGTGTCTGTAATCAGGTAAGATTTGCCAGCGCGTACATAGGGGGAGTTTTGGATAGCATAACGGCCCTCTTTAAAATACACTTGTGCTTCAGTGGAATAGCCCCGAGTATAAGCCACGGAACCTATACCGTTATCGTATTTCATGATATTTGCAGCATCGCAAGGTACGACATGCGCAGCATATTCTAGAATATGTTCCATGACGGTATCTACATCGAGCGAAGAAGTCAGTACGACTAGACTCTCTTGCAAGGCATCCGCGTAACGTCGCTGCTCCTGTGCAGCTTGCTCAGCGACGACGCGATCCGTAATATCACGACCAACACCTTGAAATTCAATTATTTGTTGGTTTGCGTCCATGATGACGCGATCCGTCCATTGTAACCAGCGTACAGTGCCGTCCGGTAATAAGGACCGATGTTCAGATGATGCAACGGGATTGTCAGGGCTTAATTTGGAGAGATAGACAAGGGAATTCTCGCAGTCTTCGGGGGACATTAAATCAAAGAAGTTTGTACCAATGAGTTCTTCGGGGCGTTTTTGGTACATTGCGGCATAAGCTTCGTTCACAAATGTCAGTGTGAAATCAGCCTGATAGCGACATATAAGATCGATCTGGTCTTCAACAATTTGCTTATAGCGGTTTTCGTTTTGTAAAGATTTGGAGGTAGCGTCCGAGCATTCATTATTTTGGCGCACTAATTGGTCAGCTAATTCCAGTTGGTGGTTAAGAGCTGATAATTTAGCGGAAACCTGGATTTCAATGTCCGGATTTTGATCGATAGCAGCGTAGTATGGTTTAGCTGATAAGGCTTGCAGATTGGCTGCTGCGGCTTTTTGATGCCCTAGTAAAGCTTGAATCGCTGCAAAATCCTGACGTGCTTTTTCCAATGCGATGAGTAATTCCGACTCGTTCCTCATCATGAACTTAAATCCTTAAGCGATTCAATGCTTACAAAGCATATCAAATTACAAATACTTGTTTTAGTTTAAACCTAAACACACGTTAGATACGTTTATATTTCAATTCCTTAATGGTTGCGGTGGCGGGCATCACAAATATCAACTGCGGGTGCTGACATAAACAGCGGTTTGAGGTCAGGTAATGTGCCCCTAACCATTCCATGTATTCTGGATAGTTTGTTATTCAATGTGAGAGCAACACAAACCGCGTGATGATTTCGTTTTTAATTATCGATCCAGAACGCGACCACTATTAATAGGTCGCGTTTTTTTCGGAGTTGACGCGGGGGGCTGGTATACCCACAGTCACTTTCGTTCCTTTGCCTATGACACTTTCGAGATGCACGAAGCCGTTATGTATCGATACTGCTTCTTTCACAATTGCCAAACCCAATCCAGTACCAGAAATTTTGCCCACATTTGATCCGCGTGTGAAAGCGTTAAACAAATGCTGCTGGTCGTCCGTATCAATACCAATTCCATGATCCTGTACGGTGAAAACATAATCGCTGCCGTGTTCTTCCAACGTAATACGGACTTCGCCGCCGAGTGGAGAGTACTTTATGGCATTAGAGATGATATTCGAGGCAATTTGCCGGATTAAGCGTGAGTCCGCCATGACAATCGACGTCACCACGCTCTCATAAATGATGGTACACACTTCGCTGTTGATGGTCTGAAATTCTTCAACCAAATTCTGAATAGCACGGTTGATATTCACGGGTTCCGGCTTAAATTGAAGACTACCTGTTTCCATCTGGGTGACGATAAGCATGTCATCCAACATTTGAAGCAGTTGGTGGACGGACGCATCAATACGGTTTAAGTGCGTTAAGCGTCTTTGTTCATCCAGACGGTCAGCATAATCACGCAGCAAACTATTGGATGACAAAATAGTGGATAAGGGATTGCGGAAATCGTGTGAAAACATGCCAACCAATTTGGCTTTTATGAGGCGCTGTTCGTGTTCATGAGCAAGCGCCTGCTGCACCTGTTGGATTTGATTTTCATGGTATTGTTCACGGGCAGTGCGTTTATCTAATTGCTTTTGAATGGCGTAGAGCAATTCCTGCCGTGTGAACGGTTTTGTTATGTAATCATCAGCACCTGCCGTCATGCCTTCGCGAAGATCATCATGTGAGGCTCTGGCTGTCATAAAAATAAACGGTGTTGCCAAAGTCGCCCGATTAGCGTTGGTTTCCAGCAGTACCCCGTACCCATCCATGCGGGGCATCATGATGTCACATAAAATTAAGTCCGGTAAGTGTTTAAAAACGGCTTCCGAACCCTCTATACCGTCTTCGGCCTCAATGACATCATAGCCTTCAAAGGTTAACCACTCGGCCACTTCGCTGCGAAGTGGGGCTTCGTCTTCAATCAGCAGAATTTTCGTCATGCTGGTGTCCTCCTGCAACTCCAAAGGGGATTATAATGGTGAATGTGGTTCCTACACCCACTTTACTTTCAACCGTCATCAAACCACCATGCAACTCGACAGACTCTTTCGCGATGACAAGTCCCAATCCTGTGCCGGGGATTGTGCCAACGTTGATTGCCCGATGGAAAGGCTCGAAAAGATGTTTCAAATCAGCTTCAGGGATACCAATGCCTTCATCCTGCACATTAAGTGTAAGCGCCTCTTCGGAGTACTCCAGCGTAACAGTAATGGTGGAATTTGCCGCCGAATATTTGACAGCATTTGAGAGCAGATTACTCATCATTTGCCGGATCAGCTTTCTATCCAACCACACCTGCCGCAGTTCAGCATCACAGGTGTAGACAAAGCGTTGAGTCACCTCGGGGCGACTCTCAAATTCATCTATGGCACTCCGGCATACGGCATCCAGATCAAGACTAACAGGTTCATACTTGGCTTTGGGATCCTGCAAGCGTGCAACCTGTAGGGTATCTTCAATGATCGATTTTAAATACGTAACCTGATCACCAATCTTATCCAGCTTTTCCTTTATTTGATTTTCGCTCAATTTGCTGCGATAGGCGCTTAAGGTTTCTGCCGTTGCCAAGATTGTCGCGAGCGGAGTACGGAATTCGTGCGAGGCCATCGAAACAAAACGCGACTTCAGTTCGCCAAGTTCTTTTTCTTTTTCCAAGGCGTTCTTGAGGGCTTCTTCGGCGCGCTTACGGATCGTAATATCCCGCGAAGATGTAACATATTCCTTGATCGTGTTTGTTTCGGGAGACAAGATATATTTGCGGGCGACTTCCAGCCAAAGGTAATGACCGTCACGATGACGGAATCTGCAAGTTAAAGGTGTTTCATTGCGTTCCCGCGAGGCATTTTCGCGTTTTTGCAATAGGGCAACTCTATCATCAGGGTGGATAAAATCCGCTCCATGTTTACCGATCATCTCTTCAGACGTGTAACCTAATACATGCTTGCTTGAAGAAGACACATCAATATAAACGCCGTCCGGCGATACACGGGAAATAATATCCGTGATATTTTCTGCTAGCAGGCGGTATCGTTCTTCGCTCAGGCGCAGCGTTTCCTGTGCTTTCCGACGCTCGGTTAGATCATGCGTGACTTTGGCATAACCAAAGAGACGTCCTGTGCTGTCCTTTAGTGCTGTGACGGCTACTTCTGCCCAGAACACGCTTCCGTCTTTGCGGACACGCTGTCCTTCTGTGGTGAAATGCCCCTCTGTTTCAGCGAATTTTAAGGTGCGCTCCGGTTCACCTCTTGCCACATCCTCCGGCGTATAGAAGCGCGCTATATTGTCACCAATAATTTCTTGGGCGGTGTAACCCTTGATACGTTCAGCACCTTGATTCCAGGTGACGATATTTCCCCTGGCGTCAATTAAGTAGATGGCGTAATCACGAACGCCATTAACCAGTAACCCAAAACGCATTTCGCTTTCGCGCAGAGCCTGTTCGGCTTTTTTGCGTTCGGTAATATCCATTACGAAACTCATCACCAGCAACCCGTCCCGGGTATTTACATAGCTCAACTCGATCTCTGCAGGGAATTCAGTGCCATCTTTGCGCAGCGCGTTCAATTCTTTTAAGGCACTCATGCGACGAACACGCGGCTCTGCAATGTAGTCGGCACGATGATCAGGGTGAGCATTTCGGGCGGAGGCCGGTATAAGCATCTCTACTGGCTGCCCGATTAATTCATCAGTGGAATAGCCAAATACATGCCCTGCTTGTTCATTGATAAGGGTAATTTGTCCGATCTGATTGGTGATGATGGTTGCTATAGGCGCTGATGCAAACAAGGAACGGAAGCGAGTCTCACTTTCACGGAGTGTTTGTTCAGCCTTTTTGCGTTCGGTGATATCCTGATTAAGCACCACTCCGCCAATGATTTCCCCTTCATCATCGCGCAACGGGATAGCCGAATTGAGGATGATTTTGTGTGTTTGATCGAAGGATTCGATTTCAACTTCTTCGTTAAGTGATGTTTCGCCAGTCGCGATGGCACGCGCCGCACCCCATTCATGGGGTTCAATGGGTTTACCGGTGTCGGCCCACCATGCCTTGAAAACACCATACTTCTCGACGCCGACATACTGTGCCCCTGACCAAATCTGTTGGACTGCGGGGTTGCCGTAAGTAATCGTTCCGGCTTTATCTAATATCCATACACCAACTGGCAGCATATTCAAGACGGTTCGCAGCAATTGTTCGCTTTGGCTTAGCGCCTGTTCCGCTTTTTTGCGTATGGTGATGTCGGAGTAGACTCCGATAATGCCGATCACATCACCACGATCGTTTCGCAGTGGCAATTTACTGGTTTGAATATTCAGCTTTTCTTGACCTTGAGGGGTTAGTGTTTCCTCATAGTCGAGTTTGGGAATACCCGTTTCCATGATGCTGATCTCATCAGCACGGAAGGTGTCCTCTTCTGAGGCAATAGTCTTCATTTCATCAGGCGGTTTTGTTAGCAAATCCTGTACATTTTCGAAACCGGCGTCCTGTGCAAATAGGCGATTGCAGCCCAGCAAGACGGAATTGCGATCTTTCCAGAAAACCCGTACTGGAATAGTGTCGAGTACCAACTGCAACATTTTTTGCGATTCTCGAAGTTGTTCTTCGCTGAACCGCAACTGCTGTTCACGCAACTTCCGTTCGCTGATGTCACGTGTGACGCCGACCAGGCCGATGAGTTCACCATTCAAGTTATGCAGCGGCACTTTGGTGGTGGCTGCCCAGATCACATCGCCTTTAGGGCCAATAGTATGTTCTTCGAGATCAATCAGTGGTTCGAGTGTTTTGAACAGCCGGTCTTCATCAGCATGGAATTTAGCGGCCATGTCGGCTGGAACATAGGCGTAATCATCTTTGCCAATTGTTTCCTCTGCTGATTCCAAACCAAAGGAATGTGCGCGTGCCAAATTGCTGAGAAGCGTTTTATGGTTGGTATCTTTGACGTAAATGTAGTCGGGGAGCGAGTCGATGAGTGTACGCAGCAGATTACGTTCTTCGGCAATCGCTTTTTCTGCGCGTTTTCTTTCACTGATGTCGCGGATGATACAGACATAGCCACTTTTCTTGATCACGCCGATACCTAGTTCGGCATCAAAAACACTGCCATCCTTGCGGCGGGCATGTGTTTCTATCCGCAGCCCTTTCTTATCAATACTGACTTCTTGCAGGATGTTGTTAATGCGTTCCTTTTCTTCATCTATAAGCAGTTCGGTAAGCGGTTGCTCGAAGTAGGCATCCTCCCACGCGGTAAAAATTTCATTAAATGCCGAGTTGGTTTGTTCGACGGCCATTTTGGAGCTAAGCAGGATAATTCCATCAGCACTGTGGTTCAAAATGGCTTCAGCACGTTCTTTAGCATAGTTGAGTTCGACGGTACGCTGTGCTACACGCCATTCCAAGTCGGCAGCGTGGCGGTTTAACTCTTCGTAAAGCTGCATGATTTCAATGGCCGGAGCCGCCCGTTCAGCGTAGGCCGTTAGAATACGGCGATCCCGTTCGCTGAAGGCATTCGTTTGGGGGCGCTGCATATCCAAAGCACCGACGATGCCGTTGGATGTTTTCAGAGGGATAACAAATTCCGATTGGGTGGTGGCTTCGTTGGCGATATAGTCGTTATTTTGGGTTACATCTGATACATAGATGACTTCACCTGTTCGCATGGCGAGGGGAACTAAACCTTTTCCACTCAAGCTGAGTGGTGTATCAGGGCGGATGTCTGATTGGCCGGTACGCGCTAAGCGGAGGATATTATTCTTGGATTTATCCAGCAGCATGAGGCCGCAGTCGGCATGTTCGAATTCACGTACTACTGCCGCAACAATTTGTCGTCCCAGCGCCAATAAACTATCTGCTTTGAACAAATAGGAGGTGGCGTTATAAAGTGATTGAAGTTCTCTCTCAGCGAGCTTTCTTTCGGTGACATCGCGTACAATGGATAGAACTTTATCTTCACCAACAGGAACCAAGCGTGATTCAAAGTCACGCAAGCCAGATGGAACATTCAGCTTGTACTCCGATGATACAGGTTCTTTGGTGGTGATAACCTGTTTGATTTGCTCCAATACCTGTTCAGACAATTCCGGTGGAAACAAATCCGTTGCTTTTTTGCCCAAAAACATTTCGGGTGAAACAGCCAACAGATCCGAATCAGGGGCGTGATATTCCAGGAATGTGCCATCAGCACTATAACGGAACATCAAATCCGGGATAGCCGACAGCATGGCGCGTTGGCGTGATTCGCTTTTAATCAGTGCTAATTGGGCTTGTTTCTGTTCGGTGGTTTCAGTCGAATAAATCAGCGCTGCATAGGCCTTGCCCGAACCATCACGAACGGGTTGAATACTGGTACGAAACCAGCATTTTTCCCCGTTGATAACCACTTCTGGTTCTAAAATAAGACCTTCGCTTTGTTCGATAACTTTTCGAACATCAGCCACGATCTGATTTGCTTGTTGTGGTATGAAAAGGTCGTGGACGGTTTTGCCGATTAAGTCTGAAGGCGGCACCTTGAATGGGGTGGCAGCGATGGCGTTTAAGAATAGGTAACGGCCATCATTATCTACCATTGAAATAGAGGCTTCAGAACTATTAATTAAGCTGCGATAGCGTTCTTCCGAGCGACGTAAGGACTCTTCAGCTTGTTTGCGCCCGGTAATATCCTGACTTGTCCCAAAACCATAAACAGGACGACGTTCATCAGCGTGACCTTCGAAATAGATATGGGATAAGGCAGACAGCCATCGCTCTGAACCATCAGAGTCGATAACACGATATTCCATTGCGGCCTTGGGATTGCCAGATGGGTCGGTGGAGGCAGCAAGTTCGCGTTGAAAACGTTCGATATCATCAGGGTGAATATGAGCAAGTACTTCAGTAACGGGGACTGTATTATGGTCAAAACCATAATGAATGCGCGCACGTTCATCAAAACGAAGGATACCGGTTTGAATGTCAAAGCGCCATTTGCCGAGATCGCTGGCTTCCATCGAAAGCCGTATCCATTCTTCCCGTTCGTGCAGTTCGGCTTCGGCCCGTTTGCGGTCTGTAATGTCGCGGGTTACACCTAATACACCAATCGCATTGTTGTCATCCTTCAATAAGGTCGTGACCACTTCCGTCCACACTGTTGAACCATCTTTGCGCGGTTGTTCAACTTCATGGGTTTGGGAAATTGCGGTCGGATCACCCGCAACATAGGCTTCAATACGCTCAGGCAAAGTATCTGTAATCATTTCCAGTGAAGCGGGCGTGAGCGCTTCGGCGAGGGTTTGGGTTAACACCTCTTGAGGGGTATAGCCGCGCAGCTGTTGGACGGACGGACTCACATAGGTAAACCGCCCTGTGACGGCATCCAACATCCAGATCACATCGGCCATATTTTCGGCAAGCAGGCGATACTGGCCTTCGCTTTGGCGTATCTGATCCGATAACTGCATTTGACGGATTGCAATGGCAAGCTGATTGGCGAGATCGACCGCGATTTCCTGATATTCAGCATTGAAAAAATGGGCGGCATTCGCCACTAAAACCAAAGATCCAATAGGTTTATCCTGATGGATTAGAAACACACTGAGTAGAGAAACCATCCCCTCGTCGACAAGCTGTTTGACACGCGGGCTTGACTCTTGTAATGAGCGAATATCGTCAAAGAGCCGAACACCTCTTGCGTCATAGCCGTCAAAAACATCGGCTGGTAACGGAAAGCGAACGCCCTCTGTAAAAAAGGTGTCGTTATCGTTACTAAAGTCCAAAGCAAAAATCTGTCCTTCATGCGTCTCGTGGTCAATCATCGTCACATTAGCCGCTTGACAGGGAATAATCTGCCGCAGATGCTTAAGCGTCGTTCGAATGAGCGCTTGAATTGAGCCACCCTTAAGCAATTCCGAGTCAATTTGATGCAGGATTGACATGCGTTTGGCGTAACGCTGGAGCGCAATTTCTCCTCGCTGCCGAAGTTCTTCTTTTTCGGCGAATTCCATCGCGAAGGCTAAGTCGCTGGCCATTTCATCAAGCAGTTTTAATTCTTGATCGTCAAAAAATCCCACTTCGTCGGCATAAAGCGCAATTAGTCCACGCGCTTCACCGTTGATAATCAGTGGTAAGGCAGCAGTTGAATTGTAGCCAAGCCGCAGAGCATCTGTACGCCAAGGCAGCATAAGGGGATTTGTTTGCACATCGTTGATAACGACTCGTTGCCCTGACCGGAGTGCCGTTCCTGTAGGACCGCGTCCACGTACTTCGTCATCGAGCGAAATATTCAGTTTATCAAGATAGTCTTCGGTTATGCCTGCATGACCAACAGGCATAACTTTGCGCGTTTGTGGGTCGAGCAGGCCGATCCATGCCATGCGGAAAGTACCTTTTTCAACCGCAATCTTGCAGGCTTCCGTGAATAAGGTCTGCATATTGCGGGTGCGAACAATCGCTTGATTAACATCACTCAGTACATTCAGGGTGCGGTAAAGTCGTTTGACCTGTTCTTCGGCCTGTTTATGCTGGGCTTCCTGCTCGGCGAATTCCATCGCGAAGGATAAGTCCCCCGATAGTTCATCGAGCAGCTTCAATTCCTGGTCATCAAAGAAACCAACCGTGTCGGAATATAAATGATAGACGGCGCGCGATTCACCTTTGACCACAAGGGGTAAGACTACTGAAGCCCGATATCCCAAGCGTAAGGCATTGTCACGCCACGGTAGACGCTGCATGATGGGATCATGCTCTATATCATTCATGACGACATGTTTACGTGTTTTCAGAGCGATCGCGGTTGGTCCATAATTAACCGGACCAGCCTTCAAGGCACTGTCCAAATAATCTTCGACTACGCCAGCCTGTGCCACAGGATTGGCTGCTTGTGTCTGGGGGTCAAGCAATCCAATCCACGCCATGCGGAAAGCGCCTTTTTCAACGGCGATATTACAGGCTTCGTCGAACAACGTTTGTACATCGCGGGTGCGCACGATCGCTTGATTAATATCACTTAGGAGCGCCAGGGTACGATTTAGGCTGTGAATTTTTTCAATGGCGCGTTTTTGTTGGGAAACAATACGAATGTGCAAGGTGAGCGTAGGCTGACCGGCTGGATCGCTCATACTATGACCTGTCATTTCGACAGTTTCCCAAACACCATCGACGCGCCGAACTTGACACTCAAAGGATTGCCGCGAATTTATCGTTTGCAATAGTGTGGTTAATTTTTCTTCAACCAACATTTTTTCATCGGCATGTAGCAATGCAGCCAAGGGTTTACTGATGACATCAGAGGGTTGAAAGCCCAGGTTACGGGTTAGTGCATCCCAATTGGCGTAACGAATGAATTGATATTGATCGACAAACAGAATTAGATCATTAAAGCCTTCGATGACGTAACGGAAGCGCAATTCACTACGGGCTAATGAGGCGGCAATATCTATCTGCTGGTTGGTATTGGATTGGGTGATATGACTTACTTCACGTCGTAAGATGAACGGCAAACGTTTAAGTTGTTCATGGATGACTACATCGGCTATGATCGGTGTCGTTAATTCAATAATGGTTTCGGCTTCGGCTGGAGTCTCACACAAAAAGATGACAGGTGCTTGTGGTGCAGCAAGTTCGGCTAATTTTAACGATTCGTCAGATGTGTAGACAATCAGTACAGCATTCCATCTCGATGCGTACAGCGCGGTTTCAAAATCACCAGTTGTAACGGCAGATTCAATCTGCGCCGCATCCTGTAATGTCTCTAGAAGTGGTTTTTGATATGCAAGAAGTGGATCGAAGAGCAATAACTGTAACGCGGTACGTACTTCTGGACTTAACATATAGGTCAGCCTAATTAAATCGCGGGATCGGAAATGAACTGTTTAATGGGAGCTGAAACTTCATCGGGTGAACTTAAATGCGGGAGATGCCCTTTGGCATTCAATGACACAAGTTTATTGTGAGGTATCTGGGAAGCCAAATAGTCACCAACTGCTTGTGGTACAACGATATCCTGACTCGATTGTAGAATGAGTACGGGTTGCTGAACGAGTTTTAATTGACTGCGTAAATCTAGCTCGAATATGATACGCGCTGTGGATTGAGCAATGTCAGGACGCATAGCGGAAAGTGTACCCGCGAACTCTCTCCCCAATTCTGGTCGTTCAGCGTTGGCAATTGCCGCAGGTGCAAAGCCATTGCTCCATCCTAAATAATTAGCGGCCATCGTTTGATACAGGGTATCTAAATCAGATTGCTCAAATCCACCAATATAACCCTTATCATTTAAATAACGCGGGGACGCGCCTACAAAAACCAATTTCGTGATGAGTTCAGGTCGTGCAAGTGCAACCAGCATCCCCACCATAGCGCTTACGGAATGACCAATAAAGATGGTTTTGGATAAGTCTAATGCCTCATAAATTTTTAACACATCATCGCGGTAGCTTTCGACAGAGTTGTAATGGTAGGGATTGTAGTCGCTGATGTCGGCTTGACCACAGCCCAAATAATCAAAAAGCACGATACGGTATTTGGAGCCAATTGCGGCAATCTGGTAACGCCAGGCTGTTTGGTCGGAGCCAAAACCGTGTCCCATAACCAACGTTTGGTCGCCATTTCCAACCGTGTGTACATTAAACTTTTGTATGATTTGCGTGTTCATCATACTGGCCTCAATCTTTTATTTTTGGTTTCATTAGGGGGCGTTCTGTGTTCAATCCGATATCATTGCTGCCCTACGAGTCTTATTACGTGTACCGATGATCATTAGTGCCTGTTGTTACATTATAAGCCAAAAGCTCCTTAGAAGCCCTTACGATAATTGTAGGTACAAATTCTCAATTGTTTGGTTACATTCTTCATGGGATTAACTTACCTATATCACATCATTACTCTTATTAAGCAGAGGAGCGTGTTCGGGTTTAGGAGCATGTTGTCTAGAAAATAAATATGGCAGGCTTATATGGCCTGCCATATTTATTTTCATAACATGATTGAGAACCTGTTTTTAGATGAGTGGTACATCCAGAATACGACTCAACTTGACGACGCTGAAGCGGTTGCGGAGGTAATGTCCGAATTGGAAGCCGGGACTGACTTCGGCTGGCGCAAGACCCAGTTCATCAGCCGAGGCTGGCGCACCCACCTGCCGTAAATAACCGCGAATGACTTCCGGCGCTGGCACACTGGCGGCTGCAGCTTCGATTTCGTCCCAATGATCAGCAATGCGATGTTTAAGGACATCGAAATCGGCTTCGGTCAGATCGAGGAAAGCGGCATGTTCTTTGACAATATCAGCGGCCATATCGCCATAACCAGCCTGGATATTTTTAACTTCATCAGCGCGATTGGGCAGCGTCGCACCTTCCAGACGGTTCATGACTTCCGGGCGGCTTAATCCTCGAATTTTGGCGTACTGTTCGGCTACCAGCGATAATGCATAACCAACCTGTGCGCCGTGCAGCATCGATTGACCATGTTTCTTGATGCGCTGCATCTCCCAATAATGTGAAGCGTGATGCTCGGCACCAGAAGCCGGACGTGATGCACCGAAATCCAGCATACATAAACCGGATTCGATGAGGGCATCCATCAAGGCACGTACACCTTCGGGGGTGTGCTTTCCAATGGCGTCGGCCTGTTGAACTGCGCTGTCGATGGCGGCTTGTGTGCGTTTGGCAATGACTTCGTCGTAGGGTTCGTCCCAAACGAGGCTGCCTATTTTCCAATCCGAGAGCGAGGTGTACTTGCCGATCATATCACCAAAGCCAGCAGCGATGAGGCGCTGGGGTGCGTTGGCGAGTACATCAATATCAGCGAAGACCGCGATGGGTGCCTGGCAGATGAGAGTGGTCTTAACTCCCGCAAGAATAATAGGCGCACCAATGGAGGTGAAGCCATCCACCGAGGGCGCGGTGGGCATCCCAATGAAGGAACGACCGGTGCGATAGCTAACAAAGCGGGTAATGTCGGTGATTGATCCTGAACCGACGGCCACAAAGGTCAACTCGCCCAAGGGGGCTGCGATCAAGGTTTTGATTAGTTGATGCTCATCGGCATGAATTTCGGCATCATCAAGGACAATGGTGGTGACATCATAGCCCTTGCCTTTGAGGGCGGCCCCGGCATGTTGACCGAGTGCTTTGTAGGTGTTGGTATCTGAGACAATCGCAAAACGCTTTAAGCCTTTGGCGGCCACATACTCCAGCAGTTTTGCTGTCGCATCCGTGCCTACATAAATGGGATCAATTTTAGCCATTGTTGGTGTTCCTCTTTCAAAATAACCTAGACGATCAACATGGCTACCATGATAGCGTGAAACCGCTTGTAATAAACCCCTTTGGTCTATGGTTTACCAGATGGCGATAGAATAGGCTTGGGCCGCGCGCTACAATCCCCATGCGTGACGCCCTTTACTTAGTCGAAAGGTTTTTGATGGCCGAACAAATGATGGAATTATGGGGTTTTTTGGAAAACTCTGATTTTCTACGGCGTAAAGCAGGTGCGCTTTACCGACAGGATGAAGTCAAGCTGATCCGCCATGATGAATTCCTCGAAACGGATTATCAACTCATGGTGGATATTGGCTGCGTGGGCATCCGCGATGCGGCACGCTGGTATGTCTCGCATCCCAAGCCACACATGTTCGACTGGACGTGGCTCGACCGCGTGGTCACGGCTGCTGAGAAGTTTAAGCTGACGTTGTACCTCGACCTATGGCATTACGGCTATCCCGATTGGCTGGACATCACCAGCGCTGATGCTCCCGCGCACTTCGCAGAATTCGCGGAGCAAATCGCGCGGCGTTATCCGAGCATCCTGTACTGGTGCATCGCGAACGAGCCGACTTTGCTAGTGGAGCGTGGTGGTCAACTTGGGGAATGGCAGCCTTTCCTTCAACAGAAAGATCCAACTGCTTTCAGACAGCAGATTTGCCGGTGTATCATCGCGGCCTCACAGGCTGTGTTAAAGGTAAGACCCGATGCCAAGCTCATTCTACCGGAACCCTGGCACGCGACCGATGTGAATTCCGAAGACTGGCAAGCGGCTGTCATCGATACGGTGTTGGGACGACGCGACCCAGAATTGGGTGGGAGCAGTGAACTGGTGACGGTGATCGGGTTGAATCACTACCGCGACTCGACTCTGCCTCCGTTCCATAAGCTGATCCTCAATGCTAAGAACCGCTGGCCGGATAAACCCTTGTGGTTCACCGAAACGTCAGGGCCACCCGTTGGCTGGAAGCAGGAAGAGTGGTTCTGGTGGATGATGGCTGAAGTCCGGTTAGCGAACCAAGCCGGGGCGGATGTTCTAGTGTTTACATGGGCGCCAGCCATTTCGATGTACGACTGGGTGGATGAGACGCTTCATCTGGCAAACGGCATCTGGATATTGGAAGCAGGCGGGAAGCGTGTGCCGAATGGTAAAATGCCGGAGGCGATTGCGCTGGCGCGAAGTTACGGATACTTGAAGTGAAAATCAAAATGCCATTGAACTGCTGAGACGCCAAGAACGCCGAGCTTAATCAGGGATGCTGGTGAAGTTGAGGGTGCGCCAGTAGCGACGGTAGGCATTGGTTTCGGTTGCGAGAACTTTGAGGCGTTCGGTGTAGGCGCTTTCGGGTGATGAAGCCGGTGATGGACGAGTGGCTATCTGAATCATATCCTCCGAAAAGGGCGTAATGGCGAACTCGGTATGTAGATTGAACCAGCGCAGGCACGCACGAATCATCAGATCCGTTTGCCCGGTGAGAGCAGCCAATTCGCTGGCCGTCACCATAGCTTCTTTGTGATTGAGCGCGTATTTGAGCAGGCCAGCCAGTTGAGCAAGCAGCGCTTTGGGTGTATCAAACGGGGTGTTTTGACCGAACAGCACCAAGGTCTGCGGTTGGACTGTTGAGAGAGCCGTATGCCAGACCAGCGGATCCGGTGGAGCTGACCACACGACCAAGGTTTGTGCTTCACACAGGTTGAAGCGATCTACGCCTTCCACCTCTTTGGTGCCTTCACGCCAGATGAGCGCATCAGAATACGTGGACTGCACCCGGGCAAGCAGGGCTAATGGCTCGGCTTCACGGCGATAATCCAGCACCGTGAAAGCTGGTTTTTCTTCAAGCGTAAGTGCGCCTTCGGCTGGACGCACATCCAACCATTCGATAAGGGCTTCACGCTTGCCATTAAAGATGTTGGGGCGCACCGTGTAGGCCAGATCAAACTTGCCTTCAGGTACAGCCGTCATATCCCCGAACCACCAGATGACACGCTGTTCGTTTCCATCATCATCGGCGAGGCGTAGTTCGAGATGATCTCCGCGGCTGCCGAGGGTGCGACGGTTTTTGACATGCAGATTGCGGGTCGCCAGCGTGAGGGGTGGATTTCCATTCCCGAAAGGCGCGAGGCGTCCGATGTCCCCAGCAAAAGGCAGATTGATTTCGGGCAGATCGAGATAGGCGTCGATGATGAGCTGTGGTTCGACTGACGCTGTGCCGAGCGATTCACGGACGAAGCTCGATAAGCCACGCCGGAACTCGAATAAGTTCTCGGTGGAGAGGCTAAGACCTGCGGCCATATTGTGTCCACCGAAGGTTTTGAGCAGGGATGATTGGGACGCGATGGCCTCGATGATATTACAACCTGCTACAGAACGGGCTGATCCACTGAGCAAGCCTTCGTTTTCCGAGAACAGAATCACCGGACAGGCGTAATCTTCGGCTAAGCGGCTGGCGACAATACCGACGACCCCACTATGCCAACCTTCACCGGAAACGACCAGAGCAGCGTACTTGAGGAGCGAGTCATCAGCCTCGATTTTTTGCTGTGCGCCTTCGTAGACCTGACGGGTGAGGAAACGGCGCTTCTGATTAAGCCCTTCGAGTTCATTAACGCGCTCGGTGATGATGGATTTATCCGAGGTGGTGAGCAGTTCGACAGCGGGATTCGCGTCAGCCAAACGTCCGAGGGCATTGAGACGCGGGCCGAGCGAGAAACCAATGTCACTTTCGGTGAGATCAGCGGGATTAATTTCAGCGCGTTCGAGGATGGACTGAATGCCGGGACGCGGCGCATTACGCAGGACTTCAAGGCCGCGTTGGAGCCAGTAGCGGGTGTCATCCACCTGAACCATGACATCAGCAACGATGCCGAGGGCGACCAGATCGAGCAAGTGGTCGGAAGGTGTTTCCCCGTAGAGGGCGCGGACAAGTTGATAGGCCGTACCAACACCGGGAAGCTCACGCAGAGGATGTCCGGCGTGGAGCAACATGGGGTTAATCACAGCTTCGGCTTCGGGCAAGATAAAGGGCAAGGCATGATGATCCGTAATAATGACCTCGACATCATGCATGTGGGCGAGAAAGATGGCTGAATTGGCTGTGATGCCGGTGTCACAGGTGAGGAGCAGATCAATACCACTCAGCAAGATGGTCAGCGTGGGTAAGTGGATACCGTGCCCCTCGGTGAATCGGTTGGGAATATGGTAGGCGACCTGCGCCCCGAGATCACGCAAGGCTGAGACCAGTAAGGCCGTCGAGGTTTGTCCATCGACATCAAAATCCCCCCAGACGAGGATATTTTCGTGATTCGCGATGGCTTTTTGAAGGCGAGACACGGCGCGATCCATATCCGGCAGTTCGTAGGGTGAAGCCGGAATATAGGCGGCTGGCGAAAGAAAATAGTCGGCGGCCTGCGGGGTGGTGATGCCCTGCCGGACGAGACGCTGCGCGACAACCGGATGCCCTCCAACAGCCTGTAGTAGATCGTCGGGGATGGTGAGGGGAGTGGGGTCGAGCCAGCGTTTCATAGGCGATTACCCGTTCATTACAAGATGGATTTCTTTTCCTAGAGTTTACAGATATTGAGTCGGGTTAGCTAGTCACTCATTGGCAGTGATGTCGTCGGCAGACAAGGGCTTTTGGCGATTTGCTTTTAGCTAAACCGGATTCCTGTTTATGGCGGCAGTGGCGGCATTGATGCCAATGCCATAAATGAGCCTCGCTTGAAGAGTCTAGCTTTGCCCACGGTGTGTCAAAACTAGATGGCGCTAGCATCCCACTCTGAGCCAGTGCAATATGCGACAAATGCAGTAACAACAGCAACATTTGGTGGAATCGAAGCGATCAAACATTGTTTCTCGTAGAGAGTCCCGTACAGTTCACTTCTCGGCTGAAGTCACATTTAGTATTTGTTTGGTTATTTCTTGCAGGCTAACCATCACTATCGCCAACCACAACGTCGGCAGTACGATCAGTGACGCGCCACCGGTCACCGAAATCAACCAGCCGAAAATAACGGCTAGTGCCGGAAAACCGAGTGCATAGATGGGGAAATGAACCGCAATCACAAACGCATTACGCCAGATGGATCGGAAAGTCATCGGGTGAAGGATTGGTAGGCACAGCATGATAGGCGCCAGGATAATAACCAGTATAGCCACTATCGATTGCACTACGATACCGGGGATGGCGAACAATCCGCCGCTCACAACCACCGCCAGCCATACCGCAAGGACCGCTTTGTAGTTCACATCTTGCATATCAGACCAGCGGGGCGCCTTCTCTAGTACCGGTTTGGACATCGCGGCCGCCACACTAGCCAGCACAAAAATCGGCAGAATGCTGAGTAGAACCATCAACAGCCAGTTATCGGAAAAGAAAGCGAGCGCCCCCGGCACAAGGCTGCTGGCGAACAAGATATTGCCCACCACCCACATCAGCAAATCGTCCCAAAAGATCCGAAAGGCACGCCCGATAGGAGTTTCGAGTATCGCTTTGATCATCTCGATAACCCCATCGCAAATGGTATTGTTGTCCGCAAAATCTCGTCGAAGCGCGAAGCCATGAGTATTCCACCCACCACTATTTCATGTAGGTTTCTGATTATACTCACTGAACCACTTCAATAGGGCTTCGCGAATCGGATTCCAATGTTCATCCAATAGGGCTAAACCAGATTGATTACTCGGCAGGATCAAAACCTGGCTCGGCCCACCGAGTTTCTTTGCAATCTTGCTGGCATATACTGAAGCTGGCCCATTCGGGTCTTGCGTCGAAGCCACCAACAACGTGGGTATGGATAGACCATCTTCAACCTTAGCATTTCCCGCTGCCAGCGTCACCAGCACTTGCATTTCGGTACGGTCAATACCTGTTTGTAGGATGTTGGTCGCACTCGAAACCGCCGCGATCACACCTACACTGTCGATACCAAACGCTGGCATATCACGCAAAGCCGCCAGCGCCGGGTTGATAAATTCGGGCGTTTGGGCAGGCAAAGTCATGGGGAGCGCCACATATCCCGCGTAGGCCAATTCTCGCGCCAGTGGAATAAACGGCTCGGTAAAGCCTAGCCCGTGCGAACCCGTACCGATCATCAGAATGCCGAAGTGTGGTTTCGTTCCGGCGAGGCTGTAGGCCGTTGCGTCTATAGTTTTGTCGCCTACTGCAAATTGAACTGCGGTCTCTACAATTTCGGGAATATCCCAATTTCCGATTACACCCACGCGCGGCGGATTCGGAAATGCCGTTTCGTAGATGCCATCGAATTGGCTGGTAACGGCCAGCACATTATCCCCGCTGGCTTTGAGCAGGGCGGTCACATCTGCGTATAAATATGGGAATTCACCCGCTGGCTCAAGCTCTGTACCATTTAAAAAGACGTGGCTGTGCGTCGGGAAAAGCCACGCCGCCAACCCAACTTTTTTATCTTTCCATTCGGCTTGTGTGGGGAAAGTCCGGCGGTAGACGGCTACGGTAGGAATACCAACTGACGCCTCGATACCTTGATCACTCCAACGAGCCGGAACAGTAACCTCCGCCCAACTGCTGTCGTCAAATTGTTCAGCTGTGACATCGGCATTCAGAAACGTAACGGTACTCATGCGCCACGTGCCGCTTAAATCGAGTACCCCTGCACCATCCGGTGGCACACCCTGCCAGCTCGTATCGGCGCTCGCACCCTGCCAGCTCATGAACATCATGACCATTAAAAGTACAAGGTAACTACGTTTCATCCTTTTAACCCTGTCGTGGCTATGCTGCGGATGATATAGCGCTGCAAAAATACGAAAACGAACAGTACCGGCACAATCGCCATCGTAATCCCTGCCGCAATCGTGCCGACCGCTCCGGCAGCATAACGTCCGCGTAATAAGGTCAAACCCACCGGTAATGTTTGCAGATTGGGATCATTAATCATGATGACTGGCAGTAGAAAATCGTTCCACCAGTAAACAAAGGTCACAATCCCCAGCGTGGTTAAAGCAGGACCAGCCAACGGTAAAATGATGCGCGTAAAAATAACCCACGTGTTAGCTCCATCAATCACAGCGGCTTCTTCCAGCTCTTTCGGTATCGTCAGGAAATACTGTCGTAGTAAGAAAACACCGAACGGGCTAATCAACGGTGGCAAAATCAGCGCCCAATGCGTGTTATACAGATTAAGCTGCCGCATGAAAATAAACAACGGCACAACTGTCACCTGAATCGGTATCATCAACGATGACAACAAAATGAGGAATAGTATATTTTTACCACGAAATTCTAAGCGGGCGAAGGCAAAGGCCGCCGTTGAACAGGTTATAAGCTGCCCAACGGTGATCGAAGTCGCCACGAACAGGCTGTTGATGAAAAAACGCTGAAAGGGAACCTGTTGGAACACATTCCCAAAGTTATCGAGGGTAGGATTTTCGGGCCACCAGCGTGGTGGCAGCTTATATGCTGCGGCTGACGCACCGAACGAGGCTTGAAAGATCCACAGGAAAGGCGCGATCATCAAAACGACGCCGAATAATAGTATAGCGACGGCTAAAATTCGTCCCCACGGAAGCGGATGCCTTACACGGTTAGTCGCCCTGAGTGGCTTGTCAAGCGTTTGCACATTGACCAAGATGTTATCTTTCATTGGTAAAATACATAGCGTCTGGTCAGCCGAAATTGGAGAAAAGTGAGTAATAAAATCAGCACGAACAGCGACAAAGCAACAGTCGAAGCGTATCCCATGTTGAAGAATCGGAAGCCCTGTTCGTAGATGTACATCACTACCGTACGCGTGGCATCACCGGGGCCACCTTCGGTCAAAATGCGAGGCTGCACGAAGATTTGCAGCGCGTTAATCAGCCCGATAACCCCAAGAAAAAGCGTAGTCGGTGAAAGCAGTGGCAGGGTGATATTCCAGAACTTATTCCAGGCGTTTGCCCCATCGACTTCAGCCGCTTCGTAGTAATCAGTTGAAATACCCTGCAAGCCACCCAGATAAACGAGTACGTAAAAGCCTAAGTTTTTCCACACGTCAGTGATGACGACCGCTACGGGTGACCACTGCGATGAATTCAACCATGCGATCCGGCGTACGCCCAACAAACCCAAATAATAATTTACCAGACCGAGATCTTTATTGAGTAAAAATGACCATATTAGTGCTACCGCTGTGACCGATACCACGAACGGGAAAAAATAGGCCATGCGGAAAAATTGTTTTAACAACGCAGGCATCTTAAGATCGAGCAGGACAGCTATCCCCAACCCCAACACCATTTGGCTGAAAACGATCATGAAAGCCATGACAAAAGTGGTAATGTAGATCTTACCTAAACGCACATCTGCGAAAAGTGCTTGATAGTTACCAAGACCCACATAGACCGGTGGTTGAATTAAATTCCATTGATACAGACTCAGGCCAATAGCCGCCACCATCGGGCCAATCACGAAAATGAGAAATCCGACGAGTGTGGGAGATAAAAAAGCGTAAGCGGTGATCGTCTTCTGGCGAATTTGCGGATTGCGGGGTGTTTTTGCAACCATACTATTTTCTCATGAATAATTTTCGTGGGTGTGGACACGAAATCCACACCCATTGTTGCAGTCCTGAATTACTTGCAGGTGACAATCGTTGCAAGTTCGGTTTGGGCAGCATCCATAGCGTCTTTGACGCTCATTTCATCTGCGAAAATCAAACCAGTATAACGCAGGAATGTGCTTTCCATCTGGCTAAAGCGGCGCGGCGCTGGCACGAGTTTTGCCGAACCTTCGAGCGAACCGTAGAAGATAGCCGAATTGGTCGGCAGGAAATCCTTCATGCCGTCGGCAACACTGCGTCGTGCCGGAATATTGGAAACTGGCGAATCCTTGGTACCGACCAGACGACTTTGCACTTCAGCGCCCGTCATAAACTTGACGAACTGCCAGGCAGCATCCGGATTCTGTGCGGTGGTGAGGATCGGGAATCCATCAATACCGAATTCGGTAATGCGGTCCGGATTACCCGGCCACAGTTGAACATCAAAATCTTTGAACCCAGCGGGGACAAAAGCCGTCAGCGGCCAGCGGCCTGCACCAAACATGGCGACATCCCCATTTTGGAACAAGTTGTAGAGATCACCGTAACCGGTAGGTGAGGGAGCAACTTTGTCGACATATACCATGTCGTGCATGAATTGCAGCGCATCGGTTACGGCTGGTGCAGTAACATCGATACCGCACATATTGTCTTTAAGAATGTCGCCGCCATTGGCATAAATCCAGGGCATAGCCGAGGTAAACATACCGCCGTTATCCCAGGCGAAGCCGTAGCGTTCTGGGGTACCATCGTTGTTGCTATCGACAGTCAGCTTCTTAGCCGTCTCAAGGAATTGTGCGCGAGTCCAATCGGCCTTCGGAGCTTCGAGACCCGCTTCCTTAAAGCGTGCTGTATTGTAATAAATCACCATGTTGTTCCAGCTATAGGGCAGCATATACTGTTTGCCATCGACTTTGAAGGCGTCCAACATGGCTGGCGTCACATCATCCAAAAACGGTTGAAGTTCTGCCTTGTCCTTCTCAATGTAGCTGTCCAATGGTGTTGCGAGTTTAAGCTCGTTGACCAACAGTTGGACACCCTCTGTCGCCACCCACATCACATCCGGTTTTTCGCCACCCGCGATAGTAGTGGCTACACCATCAAGGTATGAACCCCAATTGGTCCCTTCAACGGGTAAGAGTTTGACCTTGATGTCAGGATATTGCTTGTTGAATTCAGCAACGATCTTTTCCCAGCCCGGTTGAGCCTCTGGCCCTGAATTCCAAAAGACGAAAGTTATTCCTTTATTGTCTTGTGCGTTTACAGCACCGACAGCTAAGACCAACAACATACACAAAATGAGGATTCGAGTGATTAGTTTATGTCGCATTTTAAATATGACCTCTTTAAGCAATTGGCGAAAATCTTCATGAAACCTAGTTTAACCTCGACAGTGTTAGTGAATATTTCTAGCCCTCCTCTCTATTCAAAATTGCCCACAAGGCGCAGCGTTTCCCAATCTTCAAGATATGGGATTGTGATGCTGGAGCCAGATGAAGCGTGATCGATGTGTAACGACTCACCGCTTGGAACACGATAAACGGCCGACACCGTCGGCGGAATAATTAAGTGCACATTGGGAATAACAACTGATTCCTCAATCGTATCGGAAGTACGGTGCTGCCCGAAACGCACTGAACGCTGGGGAAAACCGGTCACCAGATGAACAATCAAATCCTTGCCCAATCGGTTGGTGATAATCTCAGTGTTCAGCAGTCCTTCGGCACGAACCAGTGGCAGCGCTCCGGCAGCCCATGTCACCATATTGGCGATCAAGCGGCGGTAAGGTTCATGACCGAGGCGGGCATAATTGCTTTCCGGCAGTGCCGCACAGTAAACGACCCGCCCTTTTCCATAGGTGTGGTATATCACTACTGGCTCACCTGTATCGGCATCCGGCGGCGGTTGGTTATTGTGATAATAGGTTTGACCGCTGGTTTCGATCATCGGATTGCGACGGGTGGCAGCCACCTGCACACCATCAGCATTGATCCGTACTTCCCACATAGCCATATAATGTGGCAGCGGTCGCCGGATTAACCCATCACTAAACGGGCTGTCATGGAATTGCAGATAAGGGAAGGTGAACGCGCCACGTTTGACAAAATCCACACCGAATACATCCGCAAGTGCGTAATTCGGCAAATGGTTTCCTTGATCGTCGTAAAGTGAAGTGGCTCCAGTCGCGATCAACGCACCACCGTTTGCTACGTACGTCCGCAGCGCATCAATCTCTACCGCCGAAAGCGTCAGGATATTGGAAAGATAAACCACTTTGTAGCGGCTGAGTGTCGCTAGACTTTCGGGGCGATCATCCACGATTTCAACGGGAATATGCGCTTCGGTAAGTGCCTTGAATGTCCCCATCCATGCCGGAAGCAAATCAGAGTCGGATGGATTAAGGTTGCTTTCGGGTGTCAGCGCGACTGTTGGAACTTTCGCACGGTTCAGCACTTCATCGAGTTCGCGTACTTTCTGCGAAACATACAGCGCTGCGTATCGCACGGGTTCAGCACCGTGAAGCACACTTTCACGCCGTTCAATCTCGGAATAGACATTCTCGATAGTATCGTAAACGGTCGGTTCGAGTTGACCGTCTTGATACGGTTCGTCGTCAATACACACTGCCCCGCCATTGGCGACTACACTGAAAGCCTCAAAGCGCATTTGGGCGCGTGGTCGCAGTGTAAAATCCCATGTGTGAACGAAACGGCCAGTGAGTACCTCAAACGGGCGGCCATCCATACCCGAGCGCATATAGCGTGCCGCAAAGCTGGGGAATATCAACCCATGCCATTCGGTGTAACCTTCGGTCGAACCCATGTCTGACAACTTCAGGTGCTTGAATGACAATCCCTGACTTGGCATGGCATAGGGTGTACCAAAGAAATTGATAATGTAAGCCGCTTCTGGTCGAATGCTTTTGACCAACTTGTAGCAGCCTTCCAGATACTCATAGAGCATGTCCTGCTGCCAGCGCACCATCTTAATCCAACCCGCATCTTGAGATGAACGCGGCATCGGTTCGCCACAGTCGCGCTCGTACCGTTCGCGGGTGTAGCGATCAAAGGTCGGCAGATCGCTGAGGATGTCGCTCCAAATACCGTCTATCTCATAGTTGGTAGTCAGTTCAGTAAGATGCGAGTGCACCAGATCGCGGTAAGGACTGAGGAGGCTCATCGTCGGCCAGCGGTTGTAAGAGTAACGTCCATCAGCTTCTTCAGCCATCCAATCAGGATGGAGGCGGGCTGCCTCGGTATCCCACATGTTGGAATAATAGCCAATCACCCGAATGTTATTCCGGTGCGCATGTTTGATCATCTCGCCCAGAAAGTCGAGGTCGCCTAATCCTGTATGTTTGTGACCGATTTTCGTGTTGTAGTAAAAATTACCGTACTGGCATTTGGCAAATATAACCGCCACATTGATGCGCGCGCGGACAAATTCCTTAACCAGTTGTTCTGGCTCAAAGCGGGTACCGATCTCCCGAAGCGCGTGTTGGTCGCCAGCCGACTGTCCGGGCTGTGTCCAATCGGGCAGATGCATGTCAAAAAATAAGCGTCTTGTATTTTGAGAATACCAATCTGGAAAAGTCATCTAAACTCTCTTGCTAAAAAATTTACTTAAATTAAGTGTAATTCTTTTTGTGTTTTAGTCAAATGTTTAGTAAAATAGATTTTGTTCAGTTCTCGAATTAGAATTAATGAGAATGCATAATCCAACAATAAGGTGGCTCGATGACGGCGCAACGCATCACTCTACGTGACGTCGCTGAGGCAGCGAACGTATCGCTGACGGCTGTATCCTTTTATTTGAACAATCGTGCAGGGTTATCGGACGCCACGCGCACGCGGATTGCCGAAGCGGTTGAACGGCTGGGTTATGTACCACGAACACCTACCCCAAAACTTATTAAATCCAACTTTATCGGCCTTCTGATTGAACGGCTGCCACTATCTCCTTTTGCGGATATGTTTTACGGCGATGTCATTCAAGGGATCGAATTACAGGCGCGCACTTTGGGCTACAACGTCGCATTAATGACCTTGGAAGGTCGGCCAAGTTTGGCGCAGTTATTCGAGCAGCATAACGGTAGTCTCGCTGGGCTGGTCGTCCTGGGCGTAGGGGATATTAGCACCGACATTATTGATAATGTGCTGTCTGAGGAACTCCCAACTGTACTGGTTGATACGGATACTCATTTGTCGATGCTGCCAAGCGTTATGCCGGATTATTTGCATGGTGCTTATGACGCTACCCGTTATCTTATCGATAAAGGCCATCAACGGATTGCCTTCATTCAGGGACCTACTAAATATCACAGTCTGGTCGAACGATTTCACGGTTATATTTGTGCGCTGGTGGATGCAGGTATCACGCTCGATCCTATGCTCATCCAGGCTTCGATATCAAGTGGACTGCCCAATAAAGGCTATCTTGAGATGAAGGTACTTCTTGAGCGTCAGGTGGCTTTTGATGCAATCTTTTGTGTGACTGACCGTACAGCATTAGGGGCGTTAGAGGCTTTGCGCGAGGCACACATTCGTGTCCCTAACGATGTGGCATTATTGAGTTTCGACAATGTATCGCAGTCCAGCCATACGTCGCCACCCTTGACTACGGTTGATGTCTATAAACGCGAATTGGGCAGTACCGCTGTTGATATTCTCCACCGCCAGATTAGCGCGCCGAGCCAGCAAATCGCTGTAAAAACGCTGACGCCAACCCGTCTGGTCGTAAGAAAATCCGCCTGACAAATCCCAATACTAACGGCGACTATTTTTACAGCCAACTCGAGTATTCTCTGTAGGAGGGTTATCAAAGAGTTGTGTCACCGCAAAATTGGCATCAACCTGTGCAGCAAGTATATTAAAGGCGCTTGGTGGACAAATCACGGTGCTTTTGAAGGCAATTGTGCCACTTAGATATGTGGCGATGTAGAAAACTTGCGGGGGATTCAAAGGCGCTTTCAACATTGTTTCGCCTTCTGGTGCGCCAAAAGCGCCCCAAATACTACTAAATGGAATCTCCAAAGGGATTTCAATAGAATAGACTAATCCATTGTGAAACCACATCCGTCCGTCGCGCTTAGGATCGACGACATCAGGTGGCGATCCGTCCCACTTCCAACTGATATAGCTATCGTTAATGACAATCCCCTGAATAGCATACAGATTTGTCACCCAGGGCATGGCACGCAGCCGATCTACCGCGTCCAAGCTGTCGGTAATGCCGGGTCGTATACCTTGCCAACAGGGAAGGGAACAGCCTTCGACTGGAGATAAAAAATCGCGAACGCTGCTAAAATCCCCTCCCGCATGGGCCAAACCATAAGCCGACATTGCCGTACACGACAAAATGACCACTAAAACCAGTGCTATTCTGAGGACGAATCGCGGCATTATAGCGTGTAGAATTCCGCAGCCGTATCGCCCAACATGGCATCCTTATCGGACTGAGAATACCCTTCAATGGCCTTGTTGGTTTGTGTCCACACCTGGTTATAATCACCAGCCAGGATGCACACCGGCCAATCACTCCCAAACATCAGCCGCTTGGGGCTGAAACATTCGACAGCAAAATCAATATAAGGTTTCAAATCGCGTGCCGACCAATCAGCCGCCGCTGCCGTGTTAAGGCCAGAGACCTTAGCATATACATTCGGGTTTTCTGCGGCCGCTTTCATCTGGTCTGACCAGGGTGACATGCCCTTATCTTTAATTGGTGGCTTTGCCAGGTGATCAATCGCCATTTTTAAGTTCGGTACTTTTGCCGAAAGTGTTGGTACATGTTTCAGATGGTTGGGGAAAACAGCCACTACCTCGAAAATCATATTGTGACTTGCCAATACCTTGAGTGACTCAATCACCACATCCTGTATAACCCAGTCCGGATTTTTTTCCTCGTGTATCAGATGGCGCATCCCGCGAAACTTAGGATGCTGCTTATATTGTTCCAGGCGTTTGTTGGTTGCTTCGGGGTCGAGCAAGTCAACCCAGCCGACAACCGCCCCGATCCAATCATTGTAATCGGCATGTACCAGCATTGAGGCTGTATCTTCGTAGGAGTTTGCGCTTTGCACGACGACCGTTTTGTCGATGCCTGATGCACGAACGAACGGTTCAAGCTGATTAGGCCCAAAGGTGTCATAAATGGGGCCATAGGCTGGTATCAACCAGGGGTATTCAACTTCTGACAACTTCCAAAAATGTTGATGGGTATCGATTTTCATAAATAGTCCTTAAAAACAATATGTTGAACAGTTTTGCACGTATTGTACGCCGTATTCTCTTGCAAAGTGCCGTAACTTAACGTATTGCACAATCGAATGCGGCGTGTTAGTATATAAATTATAATTTATATATCGTCCAGCGCCAAATGTATGCGGTTGCCCATTTTTGCAAAGACATTCAATTATGAAATATCAACTGCCATTTGAAGTCGAATATCGCCCCCATCTTGGCAAAAAAACGGATTACGGAATTGCATTTGTTGGAACAGGCGGCATTGTTCAGTACGCCCATATTCCAGCCTACAAAAAAGCAGGCTTCAAAATTGTGGGCTGTTATGACCGCAATATTGAGACCGCTCGCAAGTTAGCGGAACAACAGGGCATTCCGAATGTTTATGCCACTCTAGACGAACTGCTTGCCGACCCAACAGTAGAAATTGTCGACATTGCCGTTCCACCCTGGGAACAATTGAAGGTCGTCGAGCAGGTTGCTGCTGGTCGAAAGCACATGCTTTGCCAGAAACCCTTATCGGACAATTTTGCGGATGCCAGCAAAATCGTTCAGCTCGCTAAACATGCCGGTGTAAAACAGGCCATTAACCATCAGATGCGCTGGGACGCGGGTATCCATGCCAGCAAACATCTCATCGAGGCCGGGATTATCGGTCAGCCAACCGATGTGCAAATACAGGTCAGTTGTATGACGCCCTGGCACATGTGGCCCTGGCTCGCTGCCGTGCCGCATCTCGAAGTCAACTTCCACAGTATTCATTACATCGACGCGCTTCGTTATCTGTTCGGTGATCCTGAGTGGGTAACCAGTCGTCATGCGCGCTATGCCAAGCAAGGCGCGGTTGTCGGTGAAACAAAGACAGTTACGGTCATGGATTACGCGAGCGGCCTGCAAGGGCTGGTGGCCGTTAATCACTATAATGAATGGGCCGACCCATTTGCCACCTTCCGTTTCATCGGCACCGAAGGCGCCATCGATGGCACAATCGGGCTGATGTACAACTACCCTGCCGGACGACCGGATACCCTCGAAATTACCTCCAGCCAATTTGGCAAGGGCGTGAAAATCACCCCGACGATTGAGGACATGTGGATACCAGATGCCTTCGTGGGCACAATGGCTTCGCTTATGGAAGCAATTGAAAACGACCACTCACCAATCGATAACAGTACTGAAGATAATTTGAACACGCTGCGCGTGGTCTTCGCTGCCTACATTTCAGCCGACGAAAATCGATCTGTAAGGCCTGAAGAGGTGAAGTAAATGCCAACCCCTATTTCGGGACGTCACGCTGGTAAAGTCGCCATCATTACAGGAGCGGGGCAAGGTATCGGACGCGGTATAGCGAAACGATTTGCGCAAGAAGGCGCGCATGTTGTTATTGCAGAGTTCAATAAAACGAACGCTGAAGAAGTCGCCCATGAACTTTCAGCGTTGGGTGTAGAAGCCTTAGCCTATCCGGTAGACATCAGCGATACCGGGCTCGTGCAAAAAATGATTGTGGATATTGTCGCGAAATTCGAGCATATCGACATTCTGGTGAATAACGCCGGTCTCAGCCGCCCCATGCCATTGTTTGACCTCACGCCCGAATCATGGGAACCGATTATCAAGGTCAACCTCAACGGCTTATTCTTCACCCTGCAAGCTGTCGCCAAACAGATGGTTTCCCAAATTCCCGATGACGTTAAGCAAGCCGGACGCGCACCGCACAGTTACGGCAAAATCGTCAACTTTTCGTCGGTGGCCGGTCGTTCCGGTCGCCCTTATGATGCAGCTTACTCTGCAACCAAGTGGGGCGTCATTAGCATTACCCAGAGCGCAGCTTCCTATCTAGCCCCTTATAACATCAACGTCAATGCCGTTTGCCCCGGCCTTGTACCCACGCCCATGTGGGACAACATTGATAAAGTGCAAGGTCAACAACGCCAAGGGATGCAACCGGGGGAGTGGATGCAAAAATCGATTGAGAGTATTCCTCTTAAACGCCCAGCAGCACCAGAAGATATTGCGGCAGCGGTTTCGTTCCTGTGTTCGGATGATTCCGATTATATTACCGGTCAAGCACTAAACGTGGATGGTGGTATCGAGATGAATTGACCAATGCTTGACCCCTGTGACACTGAAATCGAATGACTGAAATGACACTGCAAGATATTTAATTATTGACCAACAGCAAAAGATTAAACAATGTATCACTACAAAAATATACCCTTACTGCCTACTCAAGTGATCGGAAGCTACGGGACACCTGGCTGGCTTTATGTTGTGCGCGATGCTATGAAGGCTGGCGACAAAATGGGGCCGGTTGATATTGCCGAAGCCTTTGATGACGCTACCAATCTCGCCATTATGGAAATGGAAGAAGCCGGTGTGGATGTCATCTCGGATGGCGAGATGCGCCGTTTTAACTTTCTAGTCGGCTTCTATGACTACATTCAGGGCGTTCAAAAAATCCCCTGGGAGCGACAACTTGGTTATCCCGGCCCGGATATGATCAACGCTTTCAAAGCAGTCGATAAGTTTACGACTCCCAAGGGCCTGGGCCTCGTTGAAGAAATCAAGTATGCCCGAACGCGCACCGATAAACCTCTGGTGACACCACTGGGTGGGCCAGTGACTTTCGCTTTCCGCATCGACCCCGGCACAGTTTACAAAGATAAGCGGGAAGTGGCCTGGGCGCTCGTGCCGCTGCTGAACCAGGAACTTAAAGATGTTGTGGCTGCTGGCGCAACCCATATCCAGATTGATGAACCGTCGGCCATTGACGATTTTGTCGCGGTCGACGAATTTGTAGACATGATTAACGCGATGGTTGCTGGTGTAAATGCGACCATCGGCTTACACATTTGTTTTGGTAATTTTCTCGGTCGTCCGGCTGTGGCGCACCGCACTTATGAACATATCGCCCCCATCTTTAAAAAGCTGCATGTAGACATTATTCATCTGGAGTTCGCGAATCGCGGTATGTGGCAGTCGGATATGTTTGCCAAACACGCCCGTGACGACCAATTCCTCGCCGCCGGTGTCATTGATGTGAAAGCCCGTGCCATCGAGAAACCGGAAATCGTCGCAGAGCGCATTCACAATATTCTCGACCATAACGATCCTCAACGTGTCTGGATCTCTGCGGATTGCGGATTCAGCATGACCGCTCGCTGGGTCGCCCGTGAAAAATTAAAGGCGATGGTTGCTGGGACAAAACTCGTCCGGCAGGAGTTGGGGGCAGAATAGATGCCACTTAATTACACCCGTTCGGCTGTCATCGGTCGTGACCTGCGACTAGACGACATCGATACCATCGGCGTGTCCTCACAGACACTGGCGGAAGAAGCCATTCTAGCCGGTCGCAACGAAGAAGCTGTAACCGTCATCAACTACTTCCTGCGCGAAATGCAGATCATGCACGTCATTTTGAGTACATGGATCCAGGATATCGTTCGCTATATCATGGAAAAATCGGGCGCACAACCCGGCATGGATGTGGCCGGTGCAGCCGGTATCACGCGGGTATTGGGCGCAGTTGAACTGGGTCTTGCACCCCGTGATCGCTGTCTCGAAGCTTTGCAAGCAGGTGACCAACAGGCCGCTATCGATTGGCTGGACAAGATGCGGCTGGAATTCAAAAATCCACACGAGATTATGGTGCCCTGGGTGCAAGATTTACTCACCTATTGCGCGACGACATGGGGCGAAGATGCGGTGTTAGAAACCATTCTTCATACCCATCAATCCATCTGGGGTGATCGTTACGCCGCCTGGGATCAAATGACAGCTTGGGAGAAAGTCGCGCTGACGGTCGAAGGAATGCGCGGTGGACATTTCAGCGGGGCGCGGCGGCGCGGTGATGTAGAGGTTAGCGAAGAAGATGACCGTTTCGTCATCAGCTTTGATCCCTGTGGCAGTGGTGGTGTCCTCCGTCGCGGTGATCCCGAAACCGGACGCGCACCTTATCCCATTGCTGAACATGGTGTCAACCAAGAACCACACCTATGGACCTGGCAAAAAACAGGTGTGCATTGGTACTGCTCGCACTGTGCTATTGCGATGGAATGGCTGCCCGGACGCAAGCGCGGACACCCGCTGCGCCCACTCGACCATACCCTTGACCACAATGCACCCTGCGTATGGTATGTCTACAAAGATGAAAAACAAACGCGGGATTACCATTACCCGCGCACCGGGCTTATCAAACCTGAGGATATTCCCTCATGACCGAAAGGAGATGCGCGCATCATTTCAACTATGCAGGTGTGCCACGATAGTTTTGAAAATTGCTTAAGTTGTGTGTAAAGAGGAGATTTGCAATGCGTAAACGTTTTATTGCCTTTATTTTAATGGCGTTAACCGCCCTACTCAGTCTCAATTTGGCAACTGCACAAGACGCCAAACCCAACGGTGCAACGGCCGGTGTGGATAAGAAGCTCGATGGCATCACTATTCGTATGGCGACTATCGGTAACGCGCCCTATGAATTGGCCTATACGCTTATCCCGGAATTTGAAAAAGCCACTGGCGCGAAAGTGGAAATTGTCTTTAAAGGTGACGGTTTCCAGATCGACAAGAAGCTTACACAAGACTACGCTACCGGCGCAGCAGACTATGATGTGGCCTGGGATCACACCAGCTTCTATTCAGCTTATGTTCCTTACCTCGAACCGTTGGATAGCTATTTTAGCGCCGACGATTTAGCTCAGTTCAGCCCTGCGATCATTAAAGCTGCCACCAAAGATGGGCATCTATATATGATCCCACGTCATGCCGACATTAGCGTCGTCCACTATCGCACGGACCTGTATGGCGATGCAGCCAACCAGAAAGCCTTCAAGGAAAAGTTCGGTTACGATCTAGCTGCTCCCACTACATGGAAGGAATTGGGCGACCAAGCCACTTTCTTTGCCAAACCCAGCGAAAATTTCTGGGGTACGCAGTGGGCAGGCAAGGACGAAGCCTTAAACGGTCGCTTCATGGAATTGCTGCAAGCTAACGGTGGCGACATCCTCGACAAAGACTTGAAGCCAATCTTCAATAACGAAGTCGGTGTCAAGGTCGCTACATGGATGCACGATCTGTATCAGGCAGGCGTCTTGCCACCCGATATGACTAACTACCTGTGGCCGGAAGTCGCCAATAACTTCTGCAAGGGTCAGATCGCGGTTTATACCGAATGGTACGGCTGGTACAGCTACTTCCAAGATCCCAAGAGCTGCCCGGCTGTTGCAGGTAAATTTGGTCTGGTTCGCGCTCCCGTCGGTGATGATGCCAACCGTCACTCGGGTTGGGCAGGCGCACACGGCTACTCTATTCCTGCATCCAGCAAGAATAAGGAAGCTGCCGCTCAACTCATTAAATTCCTGACTTCCGAATATGTGTTGACTGCGGAATCACGTCAGGGCGCACTCCCTGTCCGCAATGATGTATGGGCAACTATTAAGGCGGATGCCTCGTCATCTACGGTTCAATTGGATAAGGATCGTTTGGAAATTGCCCAAACCCAGTTGAATGAAGACTTCACGGCTCCTCCGCTGATTGCCGACTGGATTAATACGTCCAATATCGTGTTCCCGGCATTGCAGGAGATCATCATTACCAAAGACATCGATGTCAAAGCACGTCTGGATAAGGCTGCAGCAGATGTTGAGTCCATGTTGGATGATGCAGGCTATTACAAGAAGTAGTCTGACCACATCCTAAAACACAAGGGAGGTACATATCAGTGTGCCTCCTCATGCAAAAAAGGTGCAACCTAAGCGGCTGCACCTTGACGGTATTGAACTGATCGCATAAAGAGTGATGGTTGCTCAATAATGTCAGTTGACACGCTTGATTCGGTCACCAAAATTTCCAAGAAAAGCAGCAAATCGCGTCGCGATATGAAAAGTGGACGCTGGTTTCCCTATTTTCTCATCGCACCCAGCATCGTAATCATTTTGTTTGTGGTTTTGTTCCCGTTACTCTATTCTTTCTACTTAAGTTTTACCCCATATAAACTGCTAAAACCGGATACACTTGCCATCCGATGGGATGACCTGTTTCGTAATTATCGAAAACTAGCCGAAGATACCGTTTTCTGGAAAGCCTTTGGCAACACGCTTATTTACGTCACCGTGACCGTCAATCTAGAATTGATTTTCGGCATGTTTATTGCCCAATTATTGGCACGGGTTACACAGGGACAGAGCATCTTACGCACGATGCTCATGGTTCCCATGATGTTTGCCCCCATTTTAGTAGGCTTCCAATTTGGTTGGTTCTTCAACGCCACGGTCGGCGTCGTGAACGGCGCACTTCGGGACTTGCACATCATCCAACAACCGATCAATTGGTTGGTCGATGTGCCGCTGGGCATGATTTCGATCATGATTGCGGATATTTGGATGAGTACACCGGTTGTCGCCATCATTCTGCTGGCGGGTACACTCTCCCTGCCGAGCGAGCCTTTCGAGGCGGCTGAAGTCGATGGCGCGAGTGCATGGCAAAAATTCCGCTTCATTGCCTATCCCATGCTCGGCCCGTTTATCACCATTGCGTTGACTATTCGATCACTCGACATGGCGCGCGCCTTTGACATCGCCATGATTATGACCGGCGGTGGACCAGCCAACCGCACCGAACTGGCATGGACGTATATCAACCGTCTGGCACTTGATGGGCGCAACTTTGGTCTTGGTTCGGCTATGTCGTTTGTGACAGTGATCGTGACACTCATTTTTACCCTCTATTTCTTCCGGCAGTTGGTGAAGAGCCGCGTTATTTATTGACCGGAGCGGGTTCAAGCGGATTCAGCTTGGTACCGTTTTTCTAAGGAATACATGATGGTCGCTGGTGTAAATCCGCATAAGAAATTAAACCAGACGCTGCTCAACATTCTGGCATGGGCGATTATGCTGGTGATGTTGTTTCCTGCCGTCTGGGTCGTATTAACGTCGTTTCGTCAGTACAGCGAGATTAACGCCAGTCCGGTCGTCTGGATTCCGCGCGATGTGACGCTGGATGCTTACGTCAATATGTTCGGGGGCAATCCCGATATGGTGACGCAAGCGCCGATCCCTCGCTACGCCTTGAATTCAGTGATTGTTTCCCTGTTTAGCACGACCTTCGCGGTCATTCTGGGGACGGCTGCGGGGTATGCTTTCTCACGCTTTCGCTTTCGCGGGCATACGCCTATTTTTCTGGGGATGATGCTGGCACGCGCGGTTCCGGGCATTGCTTTGGGCTTGCCTCTGTTTGTGCTCTTTTCAAGTATCGGGCTGTTGAACCAATTATCCACACTCATCATCATCAATATCGCCCTGAATATCCCATTTACCGCGTGGTTGATGGATGGTTTCTTCCGCACGATTCCAGTTGATTTGGACGAGTCGGCTTATATTGATGGGGCGAGTCATTGGCAAGCCTTCTGGATGATTAACTTACCGTTAGCCCGTTCAGGCATGGCGGCGGCGGCGGTCTTTGCCTTCCTCGCCAGTTGGAACGAATTCCAAATTGTGAGTGTCATTTCGCGCAGCCCTGAAGGCAAAACCTTCACCATTGGACTGCTAGGCTTCATCCAAACCTTTACCAGTGATTGGCGCGGTATGGCAGCACTATCCTCATTGATGATGATCCCTGCGCTGATATTCGTCGCGCTAGCCCAGCGTAATATGATGCGCGGCCTGACGTTCGGAGCCGTTAAGGGTTAAAGTGACGTTCGATCCGCAACCTGAAACATTTAACAGACCACTTAATCGAAGGATACATCATGAAAATAGGTCTTCTCGGTCTCGTCTGGAGCGACTGGACGGACGTGAACTACAACAAAATTCGCTATGCGGCAGAGCTGGGTTTTCATGGGGTGGGCGCACACCTCACGGTTCCGGCCAACACCATCACCGATGAACTCGCCGCCCACGTGAAATCCGTTTATGACGATCAAAAAATGCCCTTTCTACAAATTTGGGGGCCATATCCGTGTATCATCTCGCCGGATGAGGATATTCGTAAATCCGGTGTCGAAGGGGCACGTGATATCGTCAAACTCGCCGCAAAAATGGGTGTGAAAGAATCCGGCGTGCGGGCGACCAGCCTCAACCCACGTGGGGATTATTGCGTGCATCCTGATAATTACAAACCGGAAACGCAGGATCGCCTTGTTAAGAGTCTTGTTGAGATTTTGGAGACGGCTGAAGACCTCGATATTGATGTGGTGCTTGAGACACACGTAACCACCACCCTGAATACTGCGGAGAATATCCGCAAAATCATTGAGCGTACCGGTTCAAAACGCCTCAAGATCAATCTTGATCCCTGTAATTTTGTGGGTGACCTGCAAATTGCCTGTAATCCCACACCGATGCTGCACCACATTTTTGACGTGCTGGAAGAGTACATCGCGACGGTTCACCTGAAGGATTACTACACGGAAGACCGTTTCGTTGTCCACATTGCCGAAACGGTCATCGGCACAGGGATGATGGACTTTGATACCATTTTGCAGCGTGTTAACCAGGTCAAGCCGGATGGCTATGTGGTCATCGAACACCTGCCAATTAACTTGATTGCCCTCGCAAAACAGAATTTGACCACAAAGATCAAGTCGCTGGGGCTGCCGCTGGGATAGGCCACACAAAATGAAAAGAGGAATGCAGAATCAGTTTGATTCGCATTCAAGGACTTCCTTCGGTCACAGTCGTCCTGAGATTTGATCCTTGTATGGCAGCAATGATGCGGCTGCTGTTGTTGGCAAATTCGGCAGCAAATGCGGCAAAAGCAGCAATGGCAAAGTGCGGTTTTATGCCGGTTGTGCGCGTATATGGTTGTTAAGGTGCGTGGAGAACCCTCACCCCCAGCCCCTCTCCCTCAGGGCGAGGGGAGCAAGGCAGAAGCCCCCATAGATATGATATGCGATGTGCAGAAGCAATTGGTTACATTTTGGAAGAACATTTTGTAACACTTTCGCAGGTTCGGCGTTAACCATTTTGAGGGAAATACATGGTTAAGAAGGTTAGTAGATCGTTGGAATTGGGTAGAGCATATTTGAAAAATTAAACGTAGGGCATAATAAAGTTACAGTGGACGTCCATATGAAATAGGATCGCCCACAACATGTAATCTAAATAAACGCAAGACCGCACAAAGGGTAGGGCTGCGTTAAGTGGTGAAGGGTGAATTAAACCCTCATCCCCCAACCCCTTCTCCCTCATGGCGAAGGGGAGCAAGACCACGTTTGAGGGAAAATGTTCGTCGCGTTTCAGCGTCAACATCATCTCCACCGTTTAGTTTTACGACACGACAGTTTTGGTCGATTGAGGGAAAAGCGGAAGGCTCTGAGAGCCTTCCCTACGGGAGAAAAACTCATTAGACTGCAAAAGTGTCGTCTCGTGAAACCGTTCGCAAAATGGCTTAAGTGCCAAGCACCCGATCCACAAATACGCCAGCCAAGCCGGTGTATTCGGCAGGATCAAGGAGCGAGTCAATCGTTTCGTTACTCAAATGAGCGGTCACCGCCGGATTGCGCTTGAGAACGTCAGCAAAGGATGTTCGCTTTTCAAAAGACTCCATCGCCGCTTCATAGATAATGTCGTGGGCGTGCTGGCGACCAACAAATTTACCCAGCGTCAGCATTACCCGTTCTGCCAACAGTGAGCCGCGTGTCACATCCAAATTGCGTGTCATATTTTCGGGATAGACAATCAAACCGCTTAATACGCGCAGGCTGAGTTGAAGCGCACCATGTACCATCACACACAGTTCAGGGATATACGCCCACTCCATCTGGAAGCTCGACCAGTCGCGCTCATGTTCGTGCATCATGGCATCAACGGCGGTCGTCGCCTGGGTTCGTACCAAGCGTGCCAGCGCCAGAATGGCCTCGCAAATCATGGGATTGCGCTTTTGGGGCATGGTACTGCTGCCTACCTTGCCCATCTCAAACGGTTCTTCGACTTCGCCGAATTCAAGTTTTTGCAGATCAATAATTTCGTGGGCGATCTTGCCCAGTGTCGCCGCTACCATCGACAAAATGGTTGAAAACTCGGCGAAATTATCGCGCGCGGTGTGCCATGCGATTTCCGGTACACTCAGCCCCAATTCCTGCATCAGTCTAGCGTTAATCTCGATGCCCTGTTCGGAGACGCTGGCGAGCGTGCCGACCGCGCCACCGAATTCACCGGTTAAAACACGTTCTTTGCAAGCCGATAGGCGTGTGCGGTGGCGTTTGAGTTCTGATACCCACACGGCGACTTTGAAGCCGAAGGTAATGGGAAGCGCTTGCTGCCCATGTGTCCGCCCGGCCATCACCGTGTCCCGATATTTACGGGCCAGATCACTGGCGGCTAAAGTAAGCTGGTCGAGTGCATTTTCAAAAAGCGGGTAGGCGTCTTTCAACTGTAGAACGATGGCGGTATCCATCACATCCTGGGTCGTCGCGCCCCAGTGGACATAGCGTCCGGCTTCCCCTTCGCAGTGTTCTGACAACTGCCAGATAAGGGAAACCAGGGGATGAACGGTTTTGTCGACGCCCTGCTTGATGGCATCCGTATCCATCAATTCGGCACGAGCCTTACGCGATATTTCGGCAGCAGCTTCGGTGGGAACGAGTCCGAGCGAGGCTTCTGCCCGTGCCAGCGCGGCTTCATAATCGAGCCATTTTTGAAGCAGGGTATGGTCGTCAAAAACGGCGCGCATTTCGGCAGAACCGTACAGGTCTTTAAAGAATATCGAGTCGGTGACATGTGAAGCCATATTCATCCTTTTTGGTTCTGGAAAACAGGTATAAATGATAAACTACAAATTATAATTTTTCAAAGTACGAGAGGATCAATTGAAATAGGATTTACGAAGTGCAGATTAAGCGGATGAGGCGTGCCTTTTGCACAAGAAAAAATGATTTAGTTGAAGAACAAGATTGCCCTAATCCTCACCCCCAACCCCCTCTCCATTTCATGGCTTTACGACACGACAGTTTTGGTCGATTGAGGGAAAAGCGGAAGGCTCTGAGAGCTTTCCCTACGGGAGAAAAACGCATAAGCCTGTAAAAGTGTCGTCTCGTGAAATTTCATAGCAGAGGGGGCTTCAAAGGCGTTTAAAGCTCATTATGCTGCATTTGATTACAACCCAATTTCGACAGTTTAGCGGGGTGATATCACAATTGACAAAAGGAATGCTCATTTCGACTACGGACAAAAGTTGAAGTCAGCCAGTTTCGGCGCAAGACTTTTATCAGACGGCCAGATACTGCTGAGCGCGTAAACCTCAAGATGGGATACTTTTACAGCACCCTTTTCCGCAAACAGTGCCACACCTTTATCAGCAGGATTGACGAACGTTTGGCTCGTCAGCGAGAACAATCCATCCTGTGCGAATACCTCAACCGAGGATTCGTCTACAAAAATATGGAGTCGCAAGGGAACATTATTCAAAGAAATGGGTGCGCCAAAGGCAGGGGTAAACGCGTTGATCATGCCAGCATCAGTTTTATCCGTGCGTCCGACAAACAGCCTGGATTGTTGGTGGTTATAGACAATATGGGTCTTTTGATCCGAGCCGCGTTGGACGTCGATACCAAAATTTGCAACGGCAGCAGGTTCAAATTCAGCGATAATCTCCAAGGTGCGGCCCTCAACCTTGTCGAGTACCATTTCACCGTCAACCGTCAGATTATCCCACGTGCCAAGCAGCTGCCGTAGTTGATTGAGTGCCGCGACTGGCGTTTGTGCCAAACGGATGCCTTCTTCAGTCCGCACCAGATGGAATTCACGCGGCAGGGTTGTCGCACCACGCCAACGGGTGGTCGGTGTATTCGCGGCATACTGCCAATTGCTCATCCAACCGATGTACGTCCGTTTATCGGCTGGCATATCACTCCATGTGGTTCCGGCATAATTGTCCGGCCCATAATCCAGCCAGAGGAGAGGATCTGATTCGTTATAGGTAAAGGTATGCCCATCAAAATCACCAATGAAATAACGAACACCACCCCCACCCGCAGGAGCCATTTGACTGACACTGCCTAACAGTACCCACTTTGTTTGGCCCTCAAATTCGAGTGGGAACAAATCTGGCACTTCCCATACACCTCCAGCAAGCCCGCCGGACAACTGGCTAGCCAATTCCCACTGCAAGAGATTGGGCGACGTAAAAATCTGAAGATGCAGTCCGGCAGCGATCACCATGACCCAGTGTTTGGCCGGCTCGTACCAGAATACCTTCGGATCACGAAAGTCTTTTGCCAGCGCGCCAATAACCGGATTGCCACTGTATTTCGTCCAAGTTCTCCCTTTGTCGGTGCTGTAGGCAACTCCCTGAGATTGATTCTGGTAGGAATAAACCGCAACCAACCCACCACCCGCAACAAGGCCGCTGGTATTTTGTGCATCTACGACCACGCTGCCCGAAAAAATAGTGCCGATAGCATCAGGAAAGAGGGCAATCGGTTGTATCTGCCAATGAACCAAATCCGGGCTTATGGCGTGCCCCCAATGCATCGGCCCCCAAACGATGTCGTCGGGGTTGTACTGGTAAAACAGATGATACTCGCCCTCGTAATAAACCATCCCGTTAGGATCATTCATCCATCCACAGGGTGGGCTGTAGTGAAATTGAGGCCGGTAGGGTTCGTGATAGAGGTTATTGTCTTGAGCCATCGTGACACATCCCATGAACAATAGGGTGAATAAAACAACCACAAGCATTCTTTTGATGAGCGTTTGAACGGTTAACACTTTGGCACACTTCCGAAACCATCATTTCAATGCGCGGCTATCAGCAAATTCTAAACAAGCTGCCCCGTGTGGATTGAGGTGCTTAGATCAAGGTTACTAAAAATTGAGTATCCAGAGTCAGTAGACCGGTATTATCTCGCCGTCGGCAAAACCCAGCATCAACATCGCTGATACAGTAGGGTGTAAGCTGATGGTCATCGGCATTTTATTCGGTAGGATACGAATACTGGACGACTGCCATGACCGGCCCTTATCGGCTGAAAACACCACATTATCTTCTAGCAGCAACCAAATTTCCTGTGCAGGCTGCTCGCGAACCAGAATGGCATTGACTCCACCTGATATGAGCGCATTTTCAGTGGGTCGCCATGTCTTGCCGCTATCATCGGACATGAATAAGCCATTGGCTTCAGTCCCCGCATAAATCAAACCATCGGCTGCGAAAGTTGGCGAAAAGGCCAAACTCAGCACCGGTGCGGCATCTACCGGAAAATCAATTTCGCTCCATCCGCGTCCACCATTTTTACTGACGAATAGGCCACTTTCAGTGCCAGCAAACAGCGTGCGATCAGTCCTATAGGCGGGGGAAAACGCGAGTGTAAAAACGTGGGCGTCAATCAATCCGAAATTCCAAGCGACCCAGCTTGCACCACGATCCGTCGAAACGAACACCCCATCATCAGATGTGCCAGCCACCACTACCCCATCTTCGACATAATTTGGAGATAAGGCTAAGGCTACTACGTTGGGCGGCGGCGAAGCGAGTCCAACAATTTTCCAAGTTTCACCCGCATCATGGGAGCAGATTACTGCGCCTTTGACACCGACAAACACAGTCTTGCCTTGAGCAGCAATCGCGGTAGCCGTCAATGACGATGACGCTGGAAGGGCGTTTAAGGCATCAACCCATGTAATACCAGCGTCGTGCGAACGATATAAACCGGATTGGCGCGCGGCGTAAAGGGCGCGATCGGCAGTCGCCAGCGCGTAAACAATATCTTTTTGTAGGATGTCTGTTACTAAATCAGGCGCAAACATCATTGTGGCTTTCCTACCATTTCAAGATTCGCCAGATGCACCAACGAGTCGATTGTTAGGGCCATCGCGGCTGTGCTAATGGCGTTGCGTAAACTGGCTTTAAGTACGAGTACGCTATCCAATATACCGGCCTCACGAACATTAACGACCTGATTTGTCGTCACATCAAAGCCCATGTCGGGATATTCATGGTAGAGTTTCGCCATGACTTCGCTAGGATCAAAACCACCATTTTTGAAGATGGCTCGTGCGGGAGCGGCTAAGGCTTCGATAAGGATCCGATAGGCCGCGCGTTCATCGCTATCTTGCATATATGACTGCTGTTTTTGGAGTATGGTGCGGCAGTTTAACAGCCCGATTCCGCCACCCGGCACAACACCTTCCTGAATGGCTGATCGCAGTGCCAAGGCGGTACGTTCGGCTAAACTCTTACGGGTTTTGATTTCCGGCTCGGTAAAGCCACCTATCCGCAGTGTCATTGCCCCGCCCATCAGGTTACCGATACGTTCCTGTATCTTTTTACGGTCGTCCTTATCCTGCGTGTTGCGATAGTAGGACTTCAAAATGCGGATATGTTCGCGCAGTTTAGCCGGATTACCGCCACCCCCTACCAAACCGAATGAGCGCATATTGGCCCATACACGGCGTGCCTTGCCAAAATCTTTGGCTGTCACTTGCTCAAGGCGATTGCCCATAATGTTCAGATAGGGGACTGCGCCCGTCAGACGGCTTAAGTCATCAATGGCAAACATACGATCATCAGGATTCATACCCGGCAACTTGATGGCAGCCACCTTAAACTTGTTCATGTTGTTATGCGTCACCAGCAGCGAAATCGCTTTCTCGGACAAGCTGCGAACAACAATAATGAGTGCCTCGACTTTGGCCTCGTTTGCCGCCTGTAAAACAGGAAACAATTCGCGGTGGTCATCAATTTCAAAATCACTCAGGAAGATAGAGGCATTTTCAAAGGTCAGCTTAGCCGAGGAATCTTCGGGCAAATGCGTCCGTGAAAGCAATCCGGTGTGAAAATAACTGCCTTCCACATATTCGCGTTCCAGCACCCGCCCGTAGTCTTCTCGAATATCCAAGCGGCCAAACTCGCCAATCAGATCAAAAGCTTCGCCCAAGAGTGCGGACATGGCTTCATCATGACATACGGACATCGCCATTCTGGCTAGCGCATGTTCGCCTTCCAACTTGTAAACCATGCGATCCAATTCCTCGAAAATACAGGGGATGATATTTTCGAGATGGCGGCGCAGCAGCATGGCATTACCGCCAGCCGCGATATAACGCAATCCGGCGTCAAATATGGCTTTAAAGAGTACGGCGGTGGTAGCAGTACCATCGCCTACGCGTTCATGCTGGCGAATAATCATGGCGCGCACGAGCATCGCGCCCATGTCTTCATTGCGGTCGGGCAGCTCAATAATGCGCCGAGCGATGACACCGCCATCATCTAAAAACTCGGGTACATGGTTACTACTGTTCTGACGGTCAACAGCGACGCCACTCGCCAAAGGCCCCAAGGTGGGGCTTATGGCGTTAACCATCTGATCGATGCCGCGCTGTAAGGTGCGATGGACCTGGGGTTGAAAGACAACCCCAGGCTTCTGTTTGGCCTTCATTAACGATTACCTCTTAACCCTTTAGACCACCCGCCATAAGACCTTCGATCAAGTAGCGCTGTCCCAAGATGTAAATAATGATCACCGGTATGGTGGATAGTACAATGCCTGCCAATACCACTGAAATACTGCCAGTCGCCATGTAACCCTGAAGATCAACAATACCGAGGGTGATCGGAAAGCGTTCTTTAGTGTTCATAAAAATCAGCGGGCTGAAATAGTCGTTCCACTTGGCGTTAAAGGTCAATATTGCCAGAATCGCGAGGCCGGGAGACGCCAGAGGAAAATAGATTCTGCTGAAAATTTGCCACTGATTAGCGCCTTCAACCAGAGCAGCTTCCTCAAAGTCGTCAGGAATGCCGAGGAAATACTGGCGCAGCAAGAACGTACCAAAAGCAGTCGCAAGCCCTGGAATGATGAGTGCGTAAAGCGTATCATTCAGGTGGAAGAACCGCGAAATGATAATGAACACGGGGATAATGGTCGCTTGACCGGGGATCATCATCGTCGCGAGTACGATCCAGAAAAGTGTATTACGCCCTTTGAACTTGAGACGCGCAAAGGCATAGCCTGCCAGCGATGCCGATATCAATTGACCGGCAACCACTGACAGCGTGATGATGAAGCTGTTTGCCATCTGATTCCAAAACGGAATTTCAGTGAAGACTCGTGTGTAATTGCTGAAATCCATATCTACCGGAATCCACTGCGGCGGAACGGTGAAGGATTGTACGGAATTACGCAGCGATGTTGAAACAACCCATACGAACGGCATGAGTGTCAGAATCGCAAAGATTGATAAGAATATGATCGAAATCCATTTACTCAGATTAATCGGCAATCCACGTCGTGGGCGATCGGAAGTTGCCTTGATTTTTGTGTTATCCGCTGTTTTGAGCGTTGTTGAAGCCATGATTCGCATCCCCCTCGCTTAACTATAGAATACCCATCGTCGGCTCAAATAGAATTGGAGTCCTGTAATGGCCATGATGACCACGAACAGGGACAGGGCAATGGCAGATCCATAACCGAAATTAAGATTGCCGAAGGCGTTCTCGTACATCATCATCACAACGGTGCGGCTGGCATCACCCGGGCCACCACGCGTCATAATGAAAGGTTCGTCGAAGAATTGCAGCATCTTGATGATGTCGGTCACCGCCGCAAACAAAATGGTGGGACTTAGAAGGGGAATAATAATCCGTGAAACCTTTTGCCAGCCCATCGCACCATCGACTTCAGCCGCTTCGAGGACTTCAGTGGGCAAACTGCTAAGGCCACCCAAATAAATGATGAATGTAAAACCCACATTACGCCAAACAGTGGTCAAAGCAATAGTGAATAAAACAACATCACTGGATGTGAGCCACGATATTTTCTGTATACCTAAAAGCCCTAAATAATAATTTATGACACCGAAATCCTTATGAAATAAATACCCTAGTGTCACGGCGACCGCTGCCCCAGACAACAAAACTGGCAAGAAATAGGCGGTACGATAAAACGTAGCCAAGGCACGGTTAGCCAGCCGGTAGACAGCGAAGGCCAATGAAAATGCCAACGCTTCCAAGAGGGCAACCGTCATGACAACCAGAATGATCGTATTTTTGTAACTGACCAAAATGCGTGGATCTGCGAACATCCGACTAAAGTTCGCTAATCCAATAAATTCCGGCGGGCGAAACACGTTCCATTTATAGAAACTCAGACCAAAGGCACCAATCATCGGGCCAACAACGAATATCAGCAATCCAATCATGGTTGGGGCAAGAAAGAGATAGCCCATGATTGCACGCTGCCGTTTGATGCCCCCGATTGTGTCGGCGGCCAGCCATTGGGAGATCCTATTTCGTTTTGGTTTCTCAGCTTTGGGGATTGTGTAACTAGTCACGCAGCTACCTCCTTGATTTGAGCGGGGAGCCTCGTAGCGGATCCCCGCATATCTACTAGACTTACGCTAACCTTTTTTACGTGATTGCGCTAAGCGTTACGTGCGTACAAGGCCTCGAGTTCAGTCTGCATCCCGTCAAGTGCATCCTTGGGCGACTTTTCGCCGCTGGTCGCAAGGGCGGTGTAACGGACATAAATATCCGTTTCTTCAACCGAGAACTTCGGCGCGGGAATAGGTCCCGTGTCCGGGCGCTTGTCAACGGTGTCATAGAACACATGCCAGTTCGCCGGGCCAGACTTCGAATAGCGCTTCTCGTCATTCATCGAGCGACGAACCGGGGTCGTGCCGGTCAATTCGCCGAAGAATGTCATCATTTCCATGATTTCCTTCTTGGTCGAGAACTTGACGAATTCCCACGATTCATCCTCATGCTCGGCACCGTTCAAAATCCAGGCGGCACCGACACCCAATTGATGGCGTTGTGTGACCCACTTCGGCCAGAATTGAACATCGAAGTCACCCATCTTCATACCGGCGCTGATCAAGCCGCCCGACCAGAAGCCACCCGCGGGAGTCATACCGAGCTTGCCGCTGGTGAAGAAACCCTGCAACGTGCTTCCACCGCCAGCATCGATGGCCGGGGTTAGCTTCTGTGTCGTCAAGGACACAACAAATTCTAGCGCCTCAAGCATCTTGGGGTTGTTGGCCTGTGGTTTGGGCCAACGGTATCCACCACCACGCCCCTTGGCATTCGGATCGTCCTTGTAGAAGGTGTCCCACAGCCATTCGCCACCCGGCGCTTTTTCTTCGGTCAAGAAGTTGGTGTCATTAACGAAGAACCACGGTGTCCAGCTACCCCAGAGACGGTTAATCCAAGCATAGCCGAACGAATCTTTACCTGCGCCGATGCCGGTCATGGCCTTGGCATATTCAACAAAATCATCCTTGGTCCAATCTTCCTTGGGAACTTCCAAGCCAGCTTCTTTCAACAGCGCTGTGTTGAAATACATGTTAGCGGCGTTAAAGTCACGCGGAAGTTGATACAGATCACCTTCGTAGAGATCGGTTTCGACCAATACCGGGCTGACATCAGCAAAGTACTCAGCCAATTCGTCCTTTGAGTCCATGACACGCTGTTTCAGGGGCAAAGCAAAACCTTCGCCAGCATACAGTTGCGTGGCTTCGGTAGCTGCATAACCGATATTAACAGGCTGTCCGGCAGCGAGCTGCGCCATAATCTTGCTAGCGACCTCGGCGTGGTCAACGCCGGTCACATTCACATATTCAAGGGTGATATTGGGAAATTTTTCTTTGAAAGCTGCTGTAACCCCAGCGTATTCTTTCTCGTTTTGCTGAATACGCAGCGTAACTGTATCCTGTCCAGATGGTGCCGCAAAAATCTTGATAGTCGGTATAAAACCTGCACCGACGGCCGCTGCGCTAGCTGCTGCAAGTTTCAGCATTTCGCGCCGGCTGAGCTTCATAGTCATTATGACCTCCGTAAAAAACCAGAACTATAAACAGACAAACAAAATATGATTGGGTCAATCGGTAGTAATCTATTTACGTGAACAACCTCCCCAATTATGACTGGCTTAATTGCCAGATGGACGGCATTTCCCATATGTCGAGGTTCCGGACGAGTGCCTTTGCGCCTAAAAGTCGGATTTGGTTTCGCTCTGCGTTTGACGCGTAAATCCGGTGGGTGAAACTGGTACGGTCATTAGCCATAATTTCAATTACCGAGCCATCAAGCAGTATGCGAAGGCGTAAGTTTTCAGCCGGATTAAGCTGGTGAGGCACCGATTGCGTCATGACCGTCAGTGGTTGATTCGTGCCGGATGTCACGTGTTCAATTTGTTCTTTGAAACCAAACTGGTCGCTCACCTTGCGATGTCCATCAACGTGGCTGATACCCGCATCGGCTACTGAAGAGATGTTACGAACAATGATGCGTTGATTAATTGGCTCGTAAACAATATCTATGCGTTCCTGCCCATCGGGGGAACAACCCAGACTGATGCCACATTCGCTATTGGGTTGTGCCGCAAACTCGGCTTGAATATCAAACGAGAGTCCCTTTACATCGAGCAGGCCATCATCCGGCAAATTTGCAGCGGTGTAATGGTGCCGGGTGCCGCGAATGGACTCTAATGCAGGGATGGGTGTCATCCGCAACTGGTTGTTAGACAAGGTTAAAACACGTGGTATGGATTGCACACCAGACCAACCCGCCAACTGCTGCTGCTGAGCAGAACGAGCCTCGCGCAGCCAGCCGATTAATAACCGACGTTTTTGGTCATCGATAATCGTTAGCGGCGCGTAAAGCTGTCCGTAATCGAGAACACCTTCATGAACTGGCGTGAATTGATGATTGTCGAAACTGCCGACAAAATACAAAACGGTGTCGGTAGCAATCGTGACATGTGCAGAAACGAGCAAGACCCATTGGTCACCGAGTTTAAAAAAGTTCGGGCATTCCCAAATATCCCCGTTAAGCTGTTTATCACCAATCAGCAACGGGTGTAAATATTCCCAGTTCAAAAGATCGGTTGATTTGTAGAGGAAAACAGCGCCACCAACATCTTTAATCCGTGAACCGACGACCATGTACCATGCATCATCTTCTTTCCAAACATAAGGATCGCGGAAATCGCTGGTTTGGCCGGAAACTGGAGGAACATCCGAAAGTACCGGATTGTTAGCATTTTTGTGCCATGTTATCAGTGAGTCATCACTGGTTGCGAGGCACTGCGTTTGTATCTGGTGCCTTTCACCGCGTGTGCCGGTATAAACAAAGGTCGGTTGACCGTTGTTATCGACAGCACATCCAGAAAAACATCCCGCCTCGTCCGGGCCGCCGGGAGTCGGCACTATCGCAATTGGCAAATCCGTCCAATGGATAAGGTCCTCGGTAGAGGCATGTCCCCAACTCATATTGCCCCAAAGTGGCCCGCTCGGATTGTGTTGATAAAAGAGGTGATACTTTCCTTGCCATTGAATGAATCCATTAGGATCATTCATCCAATTAGAAGGTGGGAGAAAGTGGTACTGGGGACGATGGGGATCGCTAGCAAAACGCTGACGAACGTCCAACGCAGTTTCAGTTAACATAAGTATTTCCATGAAACTAACTAAATAATTCGATTGTGATCGATCCCACAATCAATATTTTTTTGTGTGATCGATCCCACGACACGAAAAAAATATAACATGGGGTTTGCAATTATGCAAATGTCCTACCCGTAAGATAAACAGTGTGGTTTAATAGACAGTTGAACAGTTGTCTATCATCCTTGCAAGCAGGCACAATGCAATCCAAGTACACGATTGAAGATGTGGCGAAAATAGCCGGTGTCAGTAGAGGCACAGTCTCGCGCGTCCTCAATAATCATCCATCTGTGAGCGATGAAGCACGTGCGAAAGTGCTTGATGCCATCGAAAAATCAAATTATCGACCGAACTTCAGCGCACGTCACATGCGTACCGATAGTTCTAATCTTATCGGCTTCGGCTTTCTGGCTGACGATGTGATCACGACACCTTATGCGGTTGATATGATTCGGGGCGCACAGGAAACCTTGTGGGCGATGGGCAAAGTCATGCTGGTGGTTAACGCGGGGCACGCCTATGGTACCAATATGACGGAAACTTCACTGGAAGCATTATTGGAACGCCGTGTAGAGGGCATTATTTATGCCGCGATGTATCACCATTCGGTCGAAGTGCCTACCTACTCATCTAACGTGCCGATTGTTTTGGCGAATTGCTTTTCTGCAGACAGGGATTTTGCTTCGGTCGTTCCCGACGAGGTTTCAGGCGGTTATGCTGCGACCAAACACGTATTAGAAGCGGGACACAGGCGAATCGGTTTCATTAATTTAGGCGCTACCGAAGACGGATCACCACCGCCGTTGCCGGCCTCAAATGGACGCCTAGAAGGCTATAAACGCGCCTTAGCAGAATACAATATTCCGTTTGATGAAGCGTTACTGCTTTACACTAACCAGACCGCACAATCAAACTACAAGCTAACGCACGATCTCATGCGTCTGCCTGACCCGCCTACCGCTATCTTTTGTGGCAATGACCGGGCGGCCCTGGCCTGCTACGGTGCGCTTTCCGAACTCGGCTTACGCATACCCAAAGATGTTGCCGTGATTGGATTTGACAACTTCAAAGACATTTCAGATGGGTTGTGGCCGCCTTTAACCACTGTACAATTACCCCATTACGAGATGGGCAAGTGGGCAGTCGAATATCTGATGTCGGTCAAGGACAACCAACAAGAACCCATTCAACATATGATTGACTGCCCATTGGTCGAACGCGAATCGGTATAAACGCATCAAGTATGTCATGACAGCGTCATATCTTATCGACAGCCAGAAAGATGCGTAATCGAGCCTCTGTATGTGCCCCACTATAAATTTATGTGCTGCTGATTACATCAGCAACATTGGTCGTCGAAAACGTAAAATATGGGAAGCAGTTCGGCTGGTGCGTATCATACGTTCCGTGGGAATTAAGCACCCATGCCGGATGCGGTTCAACTTCTTTTCCAGCATTCAGCAATTTTTGAAATCGTCCCACGAAAATGCGCCACTCATCGCCATTCTGTGGCGGAAGACTGCGCCCATCCGCCAGCCATGTCATCCCCGACCAAGGCAGCGCGATTTCGACTGTCCACCCTTTGTCGATGTCGCTGTGATCATTCAGTGTTCCATCGATTTGAGCGGCCACCTGTAAACCCGGGAAATCCCAGTCCGTAAAAGCCCAGCGTATTCCTCGCGGATGTGTCCCATTCCAGAACGACTGCGGATCACGGTCATAATTGCCACCGAAGGTGAAGGCCTGATGTTCATGCACATCAAACTCCGGCACATCGAAGCGACCGCCCTTTTTATAGGCATCGCGCCAGATAAAGAAAACCTCGTACACGGTACCCAAAGCATTGATCTCAAGCTCGTAATAGCAGTCGCCGCCATCGATAAAAACTTCGACATCATTCTCCTGAAAGATGATGGAGTCGCGTTCAGTGTAGTGTGCTTCAAGAAAGGGTTCTTCCACCCAGAAGCTGATATACAGATTATCGTCATCCCACAGCGCAGCCATGCGCGTATCAAAAAACCCGGGAGCGCCTGAAGCCATATCAACAAAACGTGGCGATTTGGGCGCTTTGCTCCACAGTGCTTTATCTAGCTTTCCATCTACAGGGATAGGCTGGTTGATACGATAACAGGTGTAATGGGCAATCTCATTCTCTGGACAATGAACCTCAGCAGTCACAATCACATCTCCTTAAATGACACCAAAAGCAAAGAATGACACCAAAAGCAAAGTTAAGTATATTCATCATATATTCTGTGCTGGTTGAAACCATTAGAATCGTCTATTGTAGGCTATCACCCATTGGCTCGCTAAAACCATTTTCAACTGATACATCCAGTTGAATCGGAATCCTATACTGTAGTATTGGATACCAGCGCCGATTTCACAGCGCCCATACGGAACAGTGTTAGAATTCTGCCAAGAAATTAGCAATCTGATGAATTGATCATGCGAATTGATGGCGCTGGACGCTATATGAGCGTAGATGTTAAATACTGCTGTCACCTTTTAGTTATTCCGTCCATTTGCCTAATAGCTTATCGATAAGAACCCGGATATGACCGACCAACACAATAGCAAGATCATTACGCAGGAAGATGTCGCCCGCAGAGCGGGTGTCACCCGATCCATTGTTTCGTATGTCATCAACAATGGCCCTCGCAAAGTCTCTGAAGAAACGCGAAACCGCGTCCTGTCAGCCATCAAGGAACTTGAATACCGCCCTAACAAACATGCCCAGATGCTGTCCGGTGCGACCGGTAGCATTGCTGAAAAGTACATCGGCATCATCCTGGCCGGAAACCATATGTTCAAGCGGCCATATTACGGCGACATCCTCGCCAGCATTCATAAACACGCACATAAGCGAGATCGACATATACGATTCATTCGTCTATTTGATGATTTCAATAATCCCACCCTCTTTAACGAACTCATCCACCCCAATGAAATTACGGGTGTCATACTTTTGGGTTTAGACCAGGTTCAAAAAACCGCTGACAATGATGCGTTGATTCAGGCCATTGTTGACCGAGTCGAGCGAGTGGTTTGTGTAGAGTGGGAGTGGCCCGGTGTCCCCTCGATTCGCTTCGACTTGCAGAAGGCATCATATGAAGCAACGAGCCATCTTCTCGCTTTAGGTCACCGCAAAGCAGTCTATGTCGGTCCCGAAGACAAGCGTATTGCAGGCTTCCAACAAGCGCTGTCGGAATATCAAATTCCGTTTGAACCGCAGCAAATTTACAGCGCCAGCGAAATGCCCGATGGTTACTTTCGCTGTCAAGAAATGCTGCGCGATTATTTACCCGACGCCATCGTTGGGGGTACAGATGAAATAGCGACTGGCATTCTAAAACATCTCTATGAAAATCAAATCGCTGTGCCGGACGATATTGTGGTTGCGAGTATTGATAATATCGATTTATCAAGGTTCACCATTCCCAGTCTGACAACCGTTGATATACCGCGCGATCAAATTGGCTTCCATGCCATTGATATTCTCGCAGCCGATAATCGCCACAAAGAATCATCGGCATTCACCATTACGGTTCCAATCCAATTGATCGTGCGTCAATCGAGCGTTCGACAACATTCACCTTGAGATGGAGTCATTCCATGCTAAACGTTCGGACGTTGGTCAGCTTGAACAAAGCGAGCAACTGTCCGGTGGTCAAGCGCTGCGTCGGTGCATATCTGGAACTGTCTATGTAGAAAACCGGAATCTGTTCTTCCGCACCTACGGTCATTCGCGGTAATGAAATTCCCCGCAGCAAGCTGCGAGGTATCTTTTTATCTTTCGCAATTCGTCCAGACGCGGCAAGCCGCGAGGTATTCGACCCGATATGGAATAAAATTTTGATATGGAGATCAGCCGGTGTTGGCTGGATTGAGCGATTGGAGCAAATGGTGCTGTCCCAAAATAGCTATCATATCGGCGCAGCTGTCCATAAGAAACCGATCAAAGTGGAAAGCGCCGAGTAGACTGTACGCGTTCGTAAACTTCTATCATACAGTCAAAGGTAATTTTGGCATCGTTCAAATCTTTTGAGAGCGCCTTCAAAAGAGCGTAAACCGTCGCTATGGATTTATCAAAAGATTGCCAGCCACTTCCGTTTTTCCAATAACTTGACAGATGTTTAAAAAGTGGCTACATTATGCCAAATGTTAATTGTTAACATTTTTCCAAACAAATCATTTCTTTTGCAAAGTTTATTTTTATGCTGTTTCTTTTTCATAAAATTTATGCGGTACTGCTCTGTTTACAGAGGAAAAAACTCCCTTTTCTTCCGGCTGACCACCGCTCACTGAATTCTCTATTTGGGCATTGTGAAAACGCTTGTATCATTTTTAGCAGTTTTTTCTTGTTCAAATTTGAGAAAGGTTGGGGTTCAATATGAAGAAAAAAGGTGTTGAGACCGATGGCGCTACGCCGACGAAATTCATGGAAAAAGGCGAGCAACCGTCCTTCGATGAAGGCGAAATGTTCTCGCTCAAAGTATCGCTTGCCGACAAAGTTGCCGATTACCTGAGAGAAGCTATTTTCCGTGGAAAGATTGCCCCCGGCGAACAACTACGAGAAGTCCCTCTGTCACAAGCGTTGGGAATCAGCCGCGGCCCGATTCGGGATGCTTTCAGCCGCCTTGAACGCGAAGGATTGGTGACCATCCCACGCAACGGACGGACGATTGTCGCCCGCCTCACCCGCGAAGATTTCGATGAGGTCTACAGCCTGCGCCTCGGGCTGGAACGGGTGGCGATGCAATATACCATCCGCAATGGAACCCCGGCTGATCTTGGTGAAATGCAGCGAATTGTTAATGTAATGACCGAGCAAGTCGATAAGAATCTCAACGAAAAAGACGCCGCCGATTTGGACCTGGAATTTCATGATGTGATTTACCAGGCCAGCCGCCATAAACGCCTCCAGTCGGTATGGGCCGATTTACGCCCTCAAATCTACATTTTCTTATTAAGTCGCAACGTGGCGGATTCGGACTTTCGCGTCCAGATGGTTCGGCATCAGGAAATTGTGGATGTTATTCGCAGCGGCGATGAAGCCCGCGCGATGGAATGCATCGAAAAGCATATCCAGTTTGCTTACAACCGGATTATCAAAATATACAGCACAGGAACTAAAGACTAAATCATGGAACACAAACAGCTAGCCGGTGTCGTTGTTCCTGTCATCACGCCGGTTGATAAAGAAGATCGTGTTGACGAAGCCGCGTTCCGCAAGCTCCTCCGCCATTTGGTTGAAGGGGGTGTACATGCCCTTTTTATCGGCGGTTCGGCAGGTGAAGGGCCGCTGCTGCTGCTCTCCGAATGGGTACGCCTGATGCAAATAGCACGCGAGGAAGTGGGCAACAACCTACCGCTGCTCGGTGGAGTGATGGAAACCTCATCCCGGCGAATTGCTGAAAAGATTAAGCTGCTCAAAGAAATGGGATACGCGCATTATGTGGTCACACCTGCCTACTATTTCCCGCTCAAAACCAACGAAGAGCATCTCCAGCTGTTTGCAGACTGTAAGGAACATGATGGCGGTATGAACCTTATTCCTTACAACCTGCCGAGTATTGTGAAAGCCGAAATTCCAATTGAGGTACTGCTTGAGATTGCGCGGCGCGGCTGGGTGAGCTATTGCAAAGAAAGTTCAGCCAATCTTGAGTATTTCCGCCGTTTGGTCACTGAAGGGCGTGAGTGTGGCTTACAAGTGTTTATGGGCGACGAATTCAGTATGCGTGAAGGTTTGAAAATGGGCGCTTGCGGTATCGTGCCATCCTGCGCCAATTTTGAGCCGCAGCCATTCGTGGCGGCTTACCAGGCTGCCCTGGCAGGAAACGATGAGGCTTTGCAACAGGCTTATGAGCGGATTTTGGTGCTTCGTGAAAATCTGCCGTTAGCAGGATCCTATTGGGTGGCAGGTGTTAAGCAAGCGTTGGCTTATATCGGGATAGGATCGGGCAAGCCTGTTTCGCCTATGAGCCCGCTGACATACGATCAGCAAAAAAAGGTGAAGCAGTTTGCTTCTGAGTCGGCAGCCGTTCATAGCCCAAATTAAAAAATATGCAGTGTCAATAAATAGTATCCCGGCACTTTTAAGAAAGATTGTTTTTATGGATAGTGCAAAAGTATTTCCTAATGATTTAGAAGCATTTGTGGTCGAAGTCATGCGCTGCTATGGTATCCGCGAAGCAGATGCACAGCTATCGGCACAAATATTGGTGACGACCGATACGTGGGGTGTACATACGCATGGCACACGCCAACTGCGGCCGCTCTTAAAGAACTTTCCGATTGGACGACTGGACGCCGAGGCAGTTTCAGAAGTCGTCAAAGAAGGGGCAGCGTGGGCACAGATTGACGGTCATCATTCACTACCGTTTGTCACCGCCCACCGTGCGATGGAACTCGCCATTGAAAAGGCAAAATCCGCTGGCATCGGTTACGTCAGCGTCGTTCATACCAGCCACTTCGGTGGAGCAGGATATTACGCGACGCTGGCAGCCAATCAAGGCCTGATTGGCATGGCTATGTGTAACGCAGATCCGAATATGGTTATCCCCGGCGCACGTGGCAAAGTCCTGGGAACCAACCCCATCGCCTACGCCATACCGGCTGGAAAAAATAAGCCGGTGTTCTTCGACATCGCGACCAGCGCTGCCGCAGCGAACAAGGTTATCCGCGCCAAACTGTTGGGCGAGTCTATTCCCGAAGGCTGGTTGGTGGATGCCGATGGTGTGCCAACGACCGATCCCAGCGGTTTCCCGGAACGTGGTGCGCTGATGCCGATGGCCGCACATAAAGGGTATGGGTTCGCGCTGCTGGTTGAGGTACTGGCAGGCGTGATGACCGGCGCAGCACTCACCAAAGAGCAGCCAAGCTGGGTACCAAATATGCCGGGGAATCCGCCGGGGCCAGCTAACCAGGGGCAGATGTTCATTGCGATTGATGCGGGGGCGATCTTATCCCCTGCGATTTTTGATCAGCGCATGGATTGGTTAGTGGATTACATACACGATTCGCCCAAAGCAAAAGACGCGAACCGCATCTATCTGCCCGGTGAAATCGAATGGGAGAAACGCGAACAAGCATTGGCACACGGCATGATTTTGCCACCCGACGTGGTGGATAGCCTCAAGGGTTTAGCACAGGACGCAGGCATCGAAACCTTACCTTTTGAGATTGTTAGGGATAACTGAAAGTGAGTGATCAGGGTGACGCATCCATTATTTGACTTAAGGGGGCGGGTAGCGCTGGTATCAGGCGCAGCACAGGGCATGGGACGCGCGATGGCGATTGGGTTTGCCGAAGCGGGCGCAGATGTGATGATTTGCGACATTAACACCGAAGGCGTCCAGGCAACGGCTGAGCATATCCAAACATTAGGACGGCGCGCTGTTCCGGTGACCTGCGACATTACCAATATCGAACAAATTCGCGCCATGTTCGCCCAGCTAGACCGTGAGTACGGCAAGATTGACATCCTTGGCAACGTGGCAGGGCCAGCCAAGCTCTGGAAGCCCGAAGAAATTGACCTTGATGTGATGGACAAAATTATTCATGGCCTGATCGTAGCGCGGTTCTGCTGCTGTCAGGAAGCCGGACGACGTATGCTGGCGACGGGAAAAGGCAGCATCATTAACTTTTCCTCTATTGGCGGCGTAACGGCGCTCGGACGTGGGAATTTTGCTTACAGCGTGGGTATGGGCGGCGTGGCACAGATGACACGCGAACTCAGCACCGAATGGAGCGGACGCGGAGTGCGCGTCAACGCGGTTTTGCCCGCCCAGGTCATTAATCCGGGTTTGGAAGAGCGGATGAAAGTCGATCCTGATTTGGAATCGATGTTTTTGCGGGGCATCCCGATTGGCCGGTTAGGTCGTCCCGATGATATTAAAGGACTGGCGATCTTTCTGGCGTCGGACGCATCTTCATGGATCACTGGGGCAATTATTCCGATGGACGGTGGCAACCTTGCACAAAACGCAGGTGGAACCGCCGGTCCACGTAAAGCATAAGAAATATTTTATTTATCGGGCAACAGAAAGGAGACGTGTGACCCGTTTAGCGGATACTTTTATAAACCGCAAGGGATCGCACACAGATTATGGCGCAATTCAAAGTAGTCATTACAGATTTTGGTTCACCCGAAAACGAGCTTGAGGCCAACGAACTACGCAATTCCGGTTTGGATATTGAGCTGGTACGACTGAACGCTAAAACACCGCAAGAACTTTTGCCCCATGTGGCGGATGCGGACGGTTTAATTGTTCAATGGACGAATATTTCGCGCGAGGTCATTCAATCATTGCAAAAGTGTAAGGTGATTTCTCGCTATGGAATCGGCGTGGATATGATCGATCTGGCAGCGGCGGGTGAACACGGTATCCCCGTTTGTAACACGCCTGATTACTGCATCGATGAAGTCAGCACGCATACACTCAGTTTCATACTGATGCTGAACCGCAATATCTGGGCGCAAAACCAACATGTCCGCGCGGGCAAATGGGGGTCACCGAATCCTGTGCCACCATCCCGTTTGTCGACGCAAACAGTGGGCATTATCGGTATGGGCAACATCGGACGGGTGGTCGTCCAAAAAGCCAAAGCCTTTGGCTTGAAAGTGCTGGTGTTTGATCCCTATCTGAGTGCCGAAAAAGCGGCTGAAGGTGGCGCGGAAAAAGTTGAACTCAACGACTTGCTGCAACGTTCGGATTTTGTGAGTGTTCACTGCCCATTGACCGAAGAAACACGCCATATCATCAGCACCGAACAGCTCAAATTAATGAAGCCGACCGCTTATCTGATTAACATGGCACGCGGCCCGATTGTTGACCAGGCGGCTTTGTATCAAGCCCTGGTTGATAAGACGATTGCAGGCGCAGCTTTAGATGTATTTGAGCAAGAACCTCCACCTGCTGATGAACCTATTTTGAAACTCGATAACGTGATTTGTACACCCCATATTTCCAGTTGGTCGGCTGAATCGTTCGTCCAATTACGGCGTGAAGTGGTGCAAAACATCGTGGTTGCCCTTAAGGGACAACATCCGCGTTCCATCGTCAACCGCAAATTTCTTGTTTCTACGAATGGTCAGAAAGCGTAACGATCATGACAAGTGAACGATTTCTGGTAACGGGCGCGCTGGGCTGCATCGGTGCGTGGACGGTCAAGCGCCTCGTAGATCAAGGCACGGCGGTTTGGACATATGATCTGGGCAGCAGTAACCACCGCCTCAAACTGATTATGGAAGATGAGGCGCTGGCAAAAGTCAATCTGGTATCGGGTGACATCACCGATTTCGATGCTTTTGACCGTGTGGTAGCCGACAACGGCATCACCCACATCATTCACTTGGCGGCTTTCCAAGTGCCATTTGTGCGCGCAGAGCCGGTGTTAGGTGCGAAAGTCAATCTGGTCGGGATGTCGGTGGTGCTGGAGTCCGCTAAGCGGCATAAAGATCAGATACAAGGTTTGGCCTATGCCAGTTCGGCAGCCGTTTATGGGCCACCGGGCATGGGCAACCAGACGACGTCGCTGTATGGGATTCACAAACAGGCTAAAGAAGGCATGGCGCGGATTTATTCGCAAGATTACGGCTTACACGCGGTAGGCTTGCGTCCACACACGGTTTATGGGCCGGGGCGCGACCAAGGCATGACCTCCACCCCCACCAAAGCCATGTTAGCAACCGCCATCGGACGACCTTATCAAATTTCATTTGGCGGGACGATTGTGATGGAACATGCCGACGATATGGCACAGGTCTTCATTGATGCCTCACGCGCCAAGCCAACCCAGGCCGCTGCTTATGATGTGGGCGGGAATACGGTTTCGGTTGAGGAGATTGTGAACGCGATTAACGCCGCCGCGCCGGACATGGCGGGCAAGATTACCTATAACCCAACACCGCTGCCGGTTTCATCGAAGCAAGAAGACGCACCGCTGAAAATACTGCTGGGCAAGATCACATGGCGACCGCTCACTGAAGGTGTACAGCAAACGGTTGATCATTTTAAGAAGGCCATCGCTGCCGGACAGATTGATGTCGAAAAAGCGATTGCTTAAGGCCATAAGGAAAAGTTCCAAGGCTTAGCCAGGGAGAATACAGGTGTCACTGATTGGGATTGATCTCGGTACGTCGTTTATCAAGGCAGGGGTGCTGGACCTCGAATCGCTTCAATTGAAGCAGGTTCGACGCGTTCCGTTTCCGAACCCGCTGCCGGGGTATCCAGCGCTGTACCGCGAGTTCGATCCAAACAGTGTGTTAGCGGCAGTGAAGGCTGTACTGAAAGAAATTGCGCCTTATGCGGAGGACTGCGAAGGCGTGGTCATGTGTACGCAAATGCATGGCGTCGTCTTTACCACCGAGCGGGGCGAAGCACGTTCTAACCTGACGACGTGGCAAGACCAGCGGGTACTCGAAGCACATCCTTCCGGCACAGGCACGTATTTCGATGTCATGAAAGCACAGTTAACTGGCAGCGAGATCCGGCAGCTTGGCAACGAACTCCGTCCCGGTTTACCGATTGGCCTGTTTTTTTGGATGGCTGAACAGGGACTTTTGCCTGATCAGAGCTTGATCCCGGCCTCACTTTCCGACTTTGTAATCGCTAACCTCAGCGGTAAACGTCCATCCACTGAAATCACAAATGCGATGGCGCTGGGACTGCTCAACCTCGAAACACTGGACTGGCATCAAGCAGTTATCGGCAAGTTGGGGTTGACGCGATTACGGCTGCCAACCATCAAAGAACACGGCGCGGTAACCGGTTGGTTAGATTGGGGCACACGACAAATCCCCTGCTACACGCCGATTGGTGATTATCAATGTGCCATTCTTGGCGCACTTCTACAAAGCGATGAACTGTCGTTGAATATATCGACGGGTTCGCAAGTGAGTATGCTCAAGCCGAAAGCTGAGTTTGGGAACTTTCAAACCCGTCCATTTTTCGACGGGCAGTTTTCGATCACGATTACGCATATTCCAGCGGGTCGGGCGCTTAATGCGCTGGTCAAATTGTTATCCGAATTAGCGACGGCACAAGGCATCAAACTAACCGATCCGTGGGCCTATATTGTCCAGCAAGCGGCAAAAGTGTCATCGCCCAGGCTGAAAGCGAATCTGGCGTTTTACAGCAGCGCATCCGGTGATGAAGGAGCGCTGACTCATCTCCAGGAAGATGAACTTACGGTCGGGCATGTGTTCTATGCGGCCTTCAAGAGCATGGCGGAAAACTACCTGCGTTTTGCACAGCGTCTTTCGACCGAAAAAGCCTGGAACAATCTGGTATTTTCGGGCGGATTAGTCCAAAAGATCGATGTGCTGCGCCAGATGATTTGTGCCGAATTCGGCGCCAAATACCGTGTATCGCCTGCTGAGGAAGATACACTGCTGGGGCTGATGGTGTTGGGACTGGCCTTTACCGGACGCTCATCAACCGTCAGTGAAGCGACCGCCCTGCTCTCAGCGGCTTACAACGTGGAGCGAGTAGCCTGATGGCAAAATATTCCCGACTGGATGTTTGGAACGCGGTGGTGGCGGATGGATTTATCCCCATCTTTTACCAGCGTGACGTGGAAATTACCAAGCAGATTATCGCGGCCTGCGCGGCGGGTGGTATCCGACTGATCGAGTTTACCAATCGGGGCGACTTTGCCCACCGCGTCTTTGCCGAAGCTGCTGAATATTTTGCCGAACATGATCCCCGTGTGATGCTGGGCGTAGGATCAATCGTCGATGCGCCGACTGCCGCCCTTTACATCGCCAGCGGTGCCAACTTTATTGTGGGTCCGGTACTCAATCCGGAAATCGCACGGCTGTGTAACCGTCGCAAAATTGCTTATTTCCCCGGTTGCAGCACCCTTGGTGAAATCTCGCAGGCCGAAGAATGGGGTGCTGAGATCGTAAAAGTTTTCCCCGGCGAGTCGGTGGGTGGGCCGGATTATATCAAAGCCATTTTAGGCCCATGCCCATGGACGAGAACGTTGGTAACAGGAGGAGTAGCCGCAACCCAAGACAACATCAACGCATGGTTCAAAGCTGGAGTCACAGGTATTGGTATTGGCTCCGACCTGATCCGCAAAGACTGGATAGAGGCAGGCAACTATGCCGCAATCACTGAGAAAGCATCGCAGATTTTAACGTGGATACATGAGGCAAAAATTCGTTAGTCGCCATGCCAGAAGTTCTTTGGAGGAGGTGATGTGCAAATAGTCGAGGAAAATGTGAGCAAAATCGTTCAGCATGATTATATTTTTTGCAACTAGAAGAGGAACCTAATGACGAATCCTAATACACCCAAAAAGACCGCTGCCAAGAAGAATATCAGCCGCCGTGACTTTCTAAAACTAACCGGAGCGGCTGCTGGTGCGGCTACTTCTATCGCGCTGCCCAAAATCAGCTTCCCAACTTTCATCCGCCAGGCCAAGATGGAACTAAACTTCCTGACATGGTTCTGGCAAGAACCGGGACGCGGCGATGCCTGGCGCATGATGATCAAGAAGTTCCACGATTCGCAGAGCGACATCCACATCAATGAAGCTGGTTACGGCGAAAACGACTACTTCCAGCAAATCCTCATCCAAGCCAAGTCGGGCAAGATCGAGGGCGATATGTTCACCGAAACACCGGATGGCTTCCTGCGCTTGATGAATGCTGGCCACACGATCTCGCTAGAAGATGTGGTTAAGAAGGCTGGCGTCACGCTGAGCAAAGCCCAGGATATGCTCCGCAAAGATGGCGAAGTCAACGGTTTGGACATCGTGACGGTACGCTTCGGTTTACTCTATAACAAAGGCTTGTATGACAAAGCCGGTATCAAAGAGCCGACCAGTATTGATGACTGGGTAGAAGGTGTTAAGGCACTGACTGATAAACCCAACCAGTTCGGTATCTTCTCGCCGCATGTGGCGTCCGATCCGTTCTCGACATGGTTCACCCTGCAACAATGGGCGGTTCTGTATGACGGTATCTGGGCAGAAGGTCAGAAGCCGCTGCTCACCTCCGATCCGGTTATCAACGGTCTGAAGTTGTTCAAGCAGATGTTCGACATCGGGATGCCGCAAGGGACGGATATCGGTACCGCCAATAAGATGTTCGGCGGTTCGCAGATCGCTCAGGAACTGGTCGTATCGGCAGCCGTCAATTCGTGGAAGAACAGCACCGACGACCCCGATCTGTACGGCAAACTTCGCAGCGCCAAACCCTTCTGGCCGGGTGGAAAAGGTATCACCCGTATTCATCCGATTTGCGTCAACGCCAACACTGAGCCGGAAAAACAAGCCGCTGCCAAGGAATTCCTGTCGTGGCTGTACAAGAAGGAAAATTACCAGCAGCTTCTGGAAGGCTGCCTCGACGTTATCCCAGCCATCGAAGGTGGTATCCGTGAAGAATACCGTAAGACATTGACATGGGCTGACGGTTACGACGCGACGAACGCCATCACCGTACCCGACACGCTTGGTGACTTCGTTCTGTTCAATGACGAACTCGGACAGATCGTTGTGCCGCACTTCCAAGAAGTGCTGGCAGGCAGCACCTCGGTCGAGGATGCGATGGCCGCCGCCCAAACCGAAGCTGAAGAATTGGCAACGCGCGTCTTCGCGACCTAATCGTTATTCAGAAGTACCAGTGGGACAGTGGGCTTAACCGTTTAGACCTAAGTGGGCATTGTTGACAGGCGGAAATCCTCACCCCTAACCCCTCTCCATTGTATAGAGAGGGGGATAAATCAGGTGAAGGTTTACATCATCCGCAGATTGAAACACACCATTAATGAACGGCATAAGCCTACTGTTCCAAGGGATAAGGGCACGAACGCTTGTGGCCTTAGTTATTGATTACAGGAGACACCTCGAATGGCTGTTCAAGCGGGTCTTAGCGCCCAAGTAGCCGCACCTGTCGCGCGACCCAAGCGCGATTATTTACCTTATATGCTGGCTTTGCCTATCATCATTTATGAGGGCATCTTCATTCTGATCCCGATTGTCCAGCAGTTCGGTTCCAGCTTTACCAGCGACGTTATTGGTATTGGAACCGTCAAGTTCGTCGGGCTGGCGAACTATAACCGCATGTTTCACGATGCCAAGTTTTTTAATTCCCTAAAAGTCACATTGACCTTTATGCTCGCCACCGTGATCCTCGCTGTTGGGGCGGGATTGGTGTCGGCTATTATCATGAACCGCGAGTTTCGCGGGCGTTCTATCGTCCGTACGATTGTTACACTGCCGTGGGCCTTCCCTGACCTGCCCACCGTACTTGTTTTCTACTGGATCCTGAACCCAAACTTCGGGGTTATGAACGTGTTCGCGCGGGCGCTCCTGCCGTGGCTGACGCAAAATCCACGCTGGCTGCTGGACATCAACCTGGCTATGCCGCTGGTGGTCGCCATCGCCTCGTGGAAGGCATTTCCGTTTTACGGGTTGGTGACGCTGGCCGCTATGCAATCCATCCCTCACGAACTATACGAGGCCGCCAAGGTGGACGGCGCGAATCCCCGACAGTCCTTCCGCTATATCACGCTGCCGGCACTGCTGCCCACGTTGATGCTGCTGGGTGTGCTGGCCTGTATCTTTGCCTTCCGCCAATTCGTGCTGATCTTTTTGGCGACGGGCGGTGGCCCCGGACGCGTCACCGAAACATTGGTAATTTCGGTCTTTAAGACGGCCTTCAATTCGTTTGACTTTTCCTACGGCTCGACCATTGGTATAGCCGGATTCGTGGTCGTGTTTGCAATCACCCTATTGTTTGCATTTTTGCAGCGACGACAAGCGGCGGAGGCAGCAACATAAATAACATGGAAACAACTGCATCACTGTCTAGAACAATGCCTAAGAAAAATACCCATCCTTTCAGATGGACGCGGCGGATACCCCTGTATCTGCTGGTGATCGCGTTTGTGGTCGTAACCGCATTTCCCATTTACTGGATGATCGTCAGCGTCGTACAGCCGGTTAAGCTCAGCTTGCAATATCCACCGCCACTTTTCCCGCAGGCGATTAATCCCAACGCCTTTTCAGAGATTTTCCAGGTGGATAATAATCCGGATCGCGTTGATATCTGGATCGGCAACTCGATTTTGTTGGCGAGTATGACCACCATCCTTAGTTTAGGGCTGAGCATACTAGGTGCATACGCGCTAGCTGGTCGACGCTGGCGCGGGCAGAACATTTTCGGGTTCGTACTGCTGATGACGCAAATGCTGCCGGAGGCGCTGATTCTGATCCCACTGTACGCGACCATTGATAAATTGCAGCTCAAAAATAGCCTGCCTATGCTGGCACTGATTGATACCGCGTTCGTGCTACCAATCTGCATCTGGATTCTAAAGAATGTATTCGACACGATTCCGGGTGAAATCCGTGATGCGGCGATGGTGGATGGCTGCACGCGCATCGGCATGTTGTGGCGGATTATGCTGCCGATTTCCGCACCGGGTCTGGTTTCGGTGGGTGTGGTGGCTTTTTTCCACGCCTGGAATGAGTATTTATTCGCTGCCAGTTTGCTGACGAATAAGCAGCTTTATCCCGCGCCCGTCGGGTTGGCGCAAATGATTTCGATGATCGACACACCGATTGACAAGCTGATGGCGGGCGGGTTGGTGTTCTCGATTTTTCCGGTGATCTTTTATATGTTGATGCAGCGGTATATCGTAGCGGGATTGAGCGCCGGTGCGGTTAAGGGATAAAGGCAGAACCCTCCTCCGTAAACGTTCAGGAGCCGACAGTTTTGGTCGATTGAGGGAAAAGCGGAAGGCTCTGAGAGCCTTCCATACGGGAGAAAAACTCATAAGACTGTAAAAGTGTCGGCTCGTGAGTCCGTAAATGAGCGGGAATAACACGGGAGGGTCATAGTCCCTCCCCTACGGAAAACGGCGCATAACTACAGAAGGATTTGGTGAGGATGAGCAATCAAGAGTTAGAACGGGCGCGCGCAGAGCTTAAAACGCTGGGGGCAGATTTTGCGCTGTTGTCATCGGGCGACAATGTGACGTACGTCAGCCATTTTGAAGTGCCGGTGGATTTCGGGGCGAACTCCACGCTCAGTTTTGCACCACCACTGGCTGTATTCGGCGTTAACGATTCAGGGGCGGCGCTGGTGATTCCGAACTCCTACGAAGGAGCGGCGAAACAGCAAAGCAGCGGTTTTGAAGTCAGCAGTTATGTCCCTGTCGATTGGTGGACACCTACAGATGGTCGAGCCAACGCGCTCAACTTATTGCACAATACTTTGAAGCAACTGGATGTGGGACGTGCGGGTCTAAAACTGGCGATTGAAGGACGGACACTCTCGGCGGCTGCGCTGCGGCTGATGAAGGACGAATTCCCAACCTTGCAGATCATCGAGGGGGGAGAGGCGCTGGCTGCGGCACGTATGATCAAGACAGCGCATGAACTGGAGATGCTGCGGTTCGCGGCGGAAGTTAATAAAGCTGGGCACACGGAACTGCGAAAGCAGACGCGTGAGGCGGGTAAAAACGAGTTCGATATGTGGGCGGCGATCATCAATGCGATGGAGAAGAAGACCGGTCATCCACTGATGGTGTTTGGAGAACTGGTGACAGGAAGCCGCTGCAAGTCGGTAAATTACCCCGGTGGGCCGAAGAATGTGGTTACGAAACCCGGTGATCTGGCGCTGATGGACATGAGTCCGCGTGTGAACGGTTACTGGTCGGATGCCACCAACACGATGGTGATCGGGGATGTCGAACCGACGGCCAAACAAATCAAGTATGGAGTGGCGGCAAGGGAAGCGTTCCATGCGGCGGCTAATCAACTGCGCCCCGGCAAGCAGGCGAAAGATGCCTTTCTGGCGGCGGACGCAACGTTTGCGAAATACGGCCTCAAAATTGGTCATTATGCGGGACATCAGATCGGGGTGGCGGTGAACGAAGGGCCGCGACTGGTACCCTATGACGAGACGCCGATCCAAGCGGGAATGGTATTTTCGATTGAGCCGGGAGCCTATGAAGGCGAGAAAGGCGATACCGGCGCGCGCATGGAAAAGTCGGTAATCGTGCATGAGTCGGGGCCGGAGATCATCTGCGACTTCGAGTGGGGGTTCTAAGGATGGCAGCGCGTGCCGAAGATGCCGAAGATGCGGAAAATGCGGCAAATACAGCAAATGCGGCAAATTCGGAAGCGGTTTTATGTCGGCGGTAACGGAGACAAGCGCAAATGTCGGTTCTGTCGTCAGTGACATATGGCAAATTTGGCAGCCCACAGGACTCCCTTCGGTTGCATTTTCGGCAATGGCAAAGGTGGGTTTTGTGCCAAGTTGATGAGATGTTAAATAGCCCGGACACGGCATACCGTTTCCCTACAAATAGCATAGCCGATATAGGGAGCGAATGGGTTACATTTTGGAAGACCATTTTGTAACTCTTTAAAGCGGTTGGCACTAACCGTTTTGAGGGAGTGAGATTGTTAAGGCGGTTTGAAAATGGTTGGGATCAGGTAGAGCAGGTTTAGAAAATTAAACGTCGAAGATAATAGTGCTGATGTGGGTTCTCGAAAGAAATGAGAAAACCCCTACCCCAGCCCTCCCCCGTAAACGAGGGAGGGAGCAATTCAAAGACCATTGCTCATTTTCTAGAAACTTTCGAGCTTCTACATGAGTAGTGATTGAAAAGCGTAAGCGGTGAATTAGGCGAGATGGCGGACGGGATATATCCCGTCCCTACGAAATTTTACGACACGACAGTTTTGGTCGATTGAGGGAAAAGCTCTCAGAGCCTTCCCTACGGAGGAAAACTCATAAGACTGTAAAAGTGTCGTCTCGTGAAATACGAAAATAGAGAATGTTTAAGAACACGGTCATTTCATTGAGCAAGCGATTTGTCCAAGATATTAAAGAAGCATATTTATGAAGATTACCGATATTGAAACGTACAGCGTCAGCGCGGGGTGGAAGAACTGGCTGTTCATCAAAGTGCTGACGGACAGCGATGTGTACGGCATCGCGGAAGCCACGATCAACGGGTTTATCAAAACGACCGAGGCAGCCGTCCATGAGTTGAAACATTTTGCTGTCGGGCGTGATCCGTTTGAAGTGACGGCCATTGCCAACAAGATTATCGGCAGCATTCAGGACGCGGGACATATCCACCGGATGGTGATGGGCGCGGTGGAAGTGGCCTGTTGGGATATTTTGGGAAAAAGTCTGGGTGTGCCGATTTATCAACTGCTGGGCGGCAAGGTGCGCGAGAGCATTGAAGGCTATGCCAACGGTTGGTATCGGGCGGAACGGACGCCCAACCATTTTGTCGAGGCGGCGGAATATGCCGTGGGCAAAGGTTTTACCGCGCTGAAGATCGACCCATTCGGGCTGGCGAAACATTTCATCAGCGAAGCAGAACTGCGCGAAGCCTACGATATTCTGAAGGCGATCCGTGAGCGTTTTGGCCCCGCGCTCAAGATCATGATTGATGTCCACAGCCGTTTGACACCTGCCGAGGGTGTGAGGGTGGCACGCGCGATGCATGATCTGGATTTGTTCTGGTGGGAAGAACCGACCAGCCCTGAACGAGAAATCCTCTCGAATGAGGTGGCGCGGCAGAGCCTGATCCGTGTGGCAACGGGTGAACAATTCGACAAGGTGGGGCAGTTTTTCACGCTGGCGGTGGAAGGCGGGTTGAGCATCTGGCAGCCCGAACCGATGTCGCTGGGCGGCATCAAGAACACGATGGCCGTGGCGCATATCGCCGAGGCGAACGGCGCGTGGATCGCACCCCATCAAAGCGGTGGGCCGGTGGCGACAGCGGTGTGTTTGCAACTGGCGGCGTGTATCCCCAATTTCCTCATCCAAGAACATTTCGATCCGTTCAATGAGGATTGGACACAGGACATCGTCAACTGGCATCCGACGATTGATGATAAGGGGCATTTGTCCCTGCCAACCGCGCCGGGGCTGGGTTTGGATCTCAATTTAGCGGTGATTAAAGAGCATCCGTATGATCCGGCGGCGTATTTTGATACCAATCAGGCGGGGTGGGAAAAGCGGTTGGGGCAGGGGACGAAGGGGGTAAATCCTCACCCCTAACCCCTCTCCATTGCATGGCAGAGGGGGAACAAAAGGAGGAACCCCCACCCCAGCCCTCCCCCGTATACGAGGGAGGGAGTAAAAGCAGGAAATCCTCACCCCCTAGCCCTTCTCCATTGCATGGCAGAGGGGGAACAAAAGGAGGAACCCCCACCCCGACCCTCCCCCGTAAACGAGGGAGGGAGTAAAAGCAGGAAATCGAATTTTGAGTCGATGGATGGGTTCGTGAAATAGAAATTGATTTAGAGCAAAAAGAGCCATTATGAAAATTACGAAGATTGAAACCATTTGGTGTGACACGTTATTGCCGACAAGCTGGGTACGCATCCATACCGATGATGGATTGATCGGGCTGGGGGAAACGTACTACATCCCGCGCGCGGTGAGTGCGGTGATCCATGATATGTTCGCCAAGCTGCTGCTGGGGCGCAATCCGTTGGACATCGAGAACCACTGGCAGAACATGTTCTCGACGGTCAACTTCTTCGGCTTCGCGGGATCGGAAATGCGGGCGATCAGCGCGGTGGATGTGGCGCTGTGGGACATCGCGGGGCAATACACAGGGCAGCCGATTTATAACCTGCTGGGTGGGCGCAGCCGTGACCAGATCATGATCTATAACACCTGCGTTGGTCATGGGCCGCACCAGGATTATCTGGCGTGGGCGGAAGGACATACCGGCGAACTGGCGGCTGATCTGCTGAAAAATGGAATCAAGGCGATGAAGATTTGGCCGTTCGACCAATTCGGAGTGACGCTGGATGGGCCGAATCAAAAAACGGCGCGGGCACATGGCACGGCTGGTGCGAATGCGATGGGGCCGGTGAGCCACTTCCTGACGAAAGATGACCTCAAAAAAGGGCTGTCGTATGTAGAGGACATCCGCAAGACAGTCGGCGACAAGATGGAAATCGCCATTGAGGGTCACGCGCGGTGGAACCTGCCGGAAGCGGTGAAGATCGCTCAGGCGTTGGAACCGTATGATGTCATGTGGCTGGAAGAGATCATCCCGCCGGATAACGTCGAAAGTTATGCGCGGTTGAAGGCGCAAACCAAGCTCAAACTGTGCGTCAGTGAACGGTTGTTTACGCGCTTCGGCTTCCACCGCGTGGTGGAGGATAACGCGGCTGACATCATCATGCCGGATATGGCGTGGACGGGTGGCATCAGCGAGACACGCAAGATTTGTTCACTGGCGGACACTTATTATCTGCCTGTGACCAGCCACGACTGCATCGGGCCGGTGGCGCTGTGGTCGGCGGTCCATATGATGCTGCATGTGCCGAACGCCATGATCGTCGAAACGGTACGGGCCTACACCAACGGCTGGTACAACGACATCGTGACTGACCGCATTCCGATCCACGATGGGATGATTTCGCTGGAAGGCAAACCGGGGTTAGGTACGAAACTGCGCGAGGAAGTGCTGAGTCGTCCTGATGTGCATATTGAGGTGAGTGAGGCGAAGTAGGCGACCTCCGCCCCAGCCCTCCCCCGTAGCAACAGGGGAGGGAGAAATGTGGTGTTTGGGCTTTGGCGCGATGAAGTCCTGCCTGTACATTGGGAAATCCTCACTCCCTAGCCGCCTCTCCATTACATTTCAGGAGACGACAGTTTTGGTCGATTGAGGGAAAAGCGGAAGGCTCTCAGAGCCTTCCTTACGGGAGAAAACGCATAAGACTGTAAAAGTGTTGTCTTGTGAACCATTGCATAGAGAGGGGGAACAAGACAACGTTTGTGGGATAGATTGAAGGGAACATTGATGCAGACATTCAAGCTGGCGATTACAGGCGATTTTTTGAACGCTCAGGGGCAGAGCGCCTACGGCGATTTGGGATATGCCGCCGTTGAATCCTGCCCGTACATTGAGCATCACTACATCATGGATCACGCGCCCAAAGCTGATGATCCGCGTTATTGGGATAATTTATATTCGATGGAAGTGAAGCCGGAACATGTGCGGGGCATGGATGGGCTTATCGTGCTGCGACCATACATCCGCGCCCACGCGTTTGCGGATGCCGAAAACCTGACGGTCATCGGTCGGTCAGGCGCAGGATACGACAAGATCGATGTGCAAGCCTGCACCGATCATGATGTGCTGCTGTTCAATCTGCCGAATGTGCTGAACCACTCGACCGCTTCGAGCGCGTTGATGTTCATCCTTGCGCTGGCAAAAAATCTGATGCCGCAAGACCGCATCACGCGGGAAGGTCGCTGGGATTTGCAGCCACAGGTTTTGGGACACGAGATCGAGCGTAAGACACTGGGGATTATCGGGCTGGGCGCGAGTGGACGTGAGCTGGTGCGGCTGATCGCGCCATTTAATATGCGGGTGATTGCCTATTCGCCTCATGCTGATGCGGCACAGGCGGCGGCGCTGGGCGTCGAACTAACGTCACTGGAACAGGTGATGCGCGAGTCGGATGTGGTCAGCGTCCATTCCAATCTGACGCCGGATAAAAAGCATATGATCAAGGCTGAACATCTGGCGATGATGAAGCCAACCGCTTATTTCGTGAACATCGCACGCGGGGCGCTGGTCGATCAAGCGGCATTGGTGACGGCGCTGCAAGAACGGCGTATCGCAGGGGCAGGTTTGGACGTGTTCGAGGTTGAACCGCTGCCTGCCGACGATCCGCTGACGAAACTGGATAATGTGCTGCTGACACCGCATCTGGCTCCGGCGACCTATGATGTCTGGACAGCGGGCGGGTTGCAGATGGCACAGTTGATCTTGATGGTCGCGCGGGGTGAAGTGCCGCCGACTGTGATCAATAAAGCGGTGTTGGATAGTCCGCGATTTCAGGCGAAGTTGGCGCGATTTGTGGAGAATCAGCGGGTGGGAACACCATGAAGCTGTATGTGACTCCCTCACCCCCGAAATCATTTACGACACGACAGTTTTGGTCGATTGAGGGAAAAACGGAAGGCTCTGAGAGCCTTCCCTACGGGAGAAAAACTCATAAAACTGTAAAAGTGTCGTCTCGTGAACCCGAAATCAAGGGAGAGGGGCTTCAAGACAATACGAATACTAGCTACTGTATGCCGATTGTTTTACCAGAAAGCTATAACCTATGAAGATGGAAGGTAAGATCGCGCTGGTGACGGGCGGGGGAAATGGCATCGGTCAAGCGGTGTGTCTGGAGTTTGCCCGACAAGGCGCGAAAGTCATGGTGGTGGATATTGACGCGGCGGCGGCTGAAAAGACAGCGGCGGCGATCCGTGATATGGGTGGCGAAGCCGGATCGATCCAAGCGGATGTGAGCCAGTCGAGTCAGGTGCAGGCATATGTGGCGCATACGGTAAGCACCTTCGGGCGGATCGACTGTTTTTTCAATAACGCGGGTATCGAGGGAGTCATCACGCCGCTGGCCGAGTACAGTGAGGAACTCTGGGATCGGGTGATGGGTGTCAATCTCAAAGGGTCATTTCTAGGGCTGCGATATGTGCTGCCGGTGATGATCGCCCAGAAAAAAGGGACGATTGTGAATACGGCTTCGGTAGCGGGTACGGTTGGTTCGCCGGGGATGGCCGCGTATTCGGCCAGCAAACACGCTATCATCGGGCTGACGCGCACGGCTGCCGGAGAGGTGGGCAGACAGGGTGTGCGGGTGAACGCGGTGTGTCCCGGCCCGACCAATACGCGCATGATTCACTCGCTGGAAAAGATGATTAATCCGGATGATCCGGCGGCGGTTGCCAAGTTCAACACGGGTCGTAATCCGATGGGACGGTATGGCGAACCGGAAGAGATTGCGCGGGTGGTGGTTTTTCTGGCTTCGGATGAGTCGGATTATGTGAATGGTGTGGCGTGGTTGATTGATGGTGGACGGACGGCGATTTAAACCGGTATATCCACCCCACCCCAGCCCTCCCCGTGGCAACAGGGGAGGGAGTAAATTCCGATTACATGATTAGGTATCAGAAAGTTTGATCGTTCTAATGGCGAAACAAGAAGTATTTATTCAAAGGTTAAAGAAGTTATGTCCAATGCACCCCATTTGAGTAAAGATCAATATCTGGCGCTGTTCCGGCAGATGCTGGAAATCCGCCGGACGGAGGAAGCGCTGGCGAAGTCGCATCAAGCCGGTCTGGTTCACGGCGCGTGTCATACCTATGTGGGCGAGGAGGCGATTGCCACCGGCGTGTGCGCCCATCTGACGCATAAAGATGCGGTGTTCAGCACCCATCGCGGGCATGGTCATGCGCTGGCGAAAGGTGTGCCGCCGCGTGAAGTGATCGCCGAGTTATTCGGGCGGGCTACGGGTGTATCGCGCGGACGCGGTGGGAGTATGCATCTGTTCTCGCCGGAAGTCGGGATGATGGGAACCAGCGGCATCGTCGGGCCGTGTATTTTGCAGGCGACGGGCGCGGGGTATACCTCCAAGCTGCTGGGTAATGGGACAGTAGGGGTGGCCTTCTTCGGGGATGGCGCGAGTAATAACGGCGCGTTCCACGAAGGCTTAAATCTGGCGGCAATTTGGGATTTGCCAGTGATCTTCGTGTGCGAGAACAACATGTACGCGACCGAAGTGGCTTTCTCGTATGCCACACGCAACACCGAAGTCGCGGAACGTGCCCAGACTTATGGGATGGCGGCCTGTGCGGTGGATGGCAATGATGTACTGGCGGTCTATGACGCGATGGGTGAAGCGGTGAGCCGCGCCCGTGCCGGTCATGGTCCGACGCTGATCGAAGGCAAAACATACCGCACCCGCGCCCATGCCGAGGGGATGCGTGACGCGGGTTACCGCACTGCCGAGGAACTTGAGGCGTGGAAGCTGCGTGATCCGATCAGCAATTACCGCGCGAGGCTGCTGCAAATGGGCGCGGCGACCGAAAACGATTTCGAGCAGATTGAGGCTGAAGTGAAGGCCACAGTCGATGAGGCGGTAGAATTCGCGAAGAACAGTCCGTATCCTGACCCAGCGACCGTGACTGAGTACATTTACAGTTCATGACGGCTTGTAGGCATTTATCTCGATGTGTGTAGTACGGCGGACGGCATATATGCCGTCCCTACGAAAACCCAGGATGCACGATCATCCGTCTGAAAAAAGAATGTTTGTAGGGATGCGATATATCGCGTCCAGTATGGCATCTTCATTTTCAGATGGCCTCTAATTAAGGAAAAACTATGCGAGAAATTACGTTTACGGCGGCTGCACGCGAGGCACTCGCCGAGGAAATGGAACGACAGCCGGAGATATTCGTGGTCGGTGAGGGCATCGGCGTACGCGGGGGAAACTGGGGCACGACGGTTGGCCTCTACGAAAAATATGGGCCGATGCGCCTGCGCGATACGCCGATTGTTGAGCGCGGGTTCGTGGGGATGTGTGCGGGCGCTGCCATGACCGGTTCGCGTCCGATTGTGGACTGTATGTTTTTCGATTTCATCCTCGACAGCATGGGCGAACTGATTAACCAGATCGCCAAGATGCAGTACATGAGCAGTGGGCGTCTGAAGATGCCGCTGATTTTACGCGGGTGCATCGGCATCGGCGGCTCGGCGGCGACCCATCATTCGGGCAATTATTACCCGCTGTTCGCTCACATTCCGGGCTTTCGGGTGGTGCTGCCGAGCAATGCTTATGATGCGAAGGGGTTGTTCAAAACGGCGCTGTGTGGGGATGATCCGGTGATATTCCTCGAACACAAATCACTGTTGAACACCAAAGCACAGGTTCCGGAGGAGGAATATTTCATTCCGTTCGGGCAGGCGGCAGTGGTGCGCGAAGGTACATCAGCGACAGTGGTGGCACTCGGCACGATGGTCAAGAAGACGATGGACGCAGCGGACACACTGGCGAAAGAAAATGTCAGCATCGAGATTATTGATCCACGCACACTCGCACCGCTGGACATTAACACAATTTTGCAGTCGGTTCATAAGACGGGGCGGCTGTTAATCGTGGATGAGACTTTCGCGCCGTGCGGCATCGGTGCGGAAATTGCGGCACAGGTCATGGCGCAGGGTTTTGATGATCTGGATGCGCCGGTGCAGCGCTTGAACGGCCTGCATACGCCAACGCCCTACAGCCCCACGCTAGAGGCGGCTGTGATCCCCAACACCGATCAAATCCTGCAATCCATCCGCGACTTGCTGGCGGAATGAGGAATATTTATGGCGATTGAAATTGTCATGCCCAAACTCGGCTGGACGATGGAAGAAGGCGTGCTGGTCGAGTGGCTCAAGCACGATGGCGACACCATCCAACCGGGCGAGATTATGTTCACCATCGAAAGTGACAAGGCACTGAATGAGGTGGAGTCGTTTGAGGAAGGTATCTTCCGCATCCCACCCGATTCGGATGTGCTGGGTAAGACGCTGCCGGTGGGCAGTGTGCTGGCGTATATCGTTAAGCCGGGGGAAGCTGCGCCGTTTGAGCAGATACCCCCACCCCAACCCTCCCCCATAGCAACAGGGGAGGGAGCAAATTCCCCTGCCTCGTTGGCGGCTCAACCTCCTCCTCAATCCACGTCGGCTACATTCGCAGGCTCAGACCGCCGACAGCCCACAGGCGAGGGAGGAAATACCCCCACCCCAACCCTCCCCCATAGCAACAGGGGAGGGAGTAATACAAATGGAACCCAGAATGGGAAAAGCCCGATGCCAAATATCAGCCCACGTGCGCGGCGGGTGGCACATGAGTTGGGTGTGGACTGGGTGAGCTTGAAAGGTAGCGGACGAACCGGACGGATTGTGGAGCGTGATATTCGGGCGGCTGCGGCAAATGTTATGTCACCTGCGGCAGCACAAATATCGCCGGTGGCTAAACGCGCGGCTGAAAACTTAGGGGTCGATGTAGACGTCCTCGCCGCACAGATGCCCGGTCAACGGATTACGCGTGAACATGTCGAACGGGCTGCTCAACCTGCGGCTTCTGCACCTGTACAGACGGCCTCTCCCGAAACGCGAACGGCCATGCCCCGTTTGCGCAAGGTGATCGCCGAGCGAATGTCAGCCAGTTCACAAACCACCGCGCCTGTCACATTGACGACCGAAGTCGACGCAACCGAGTTGGTGAAGTTACGGCAGGGGTTAAAGGCCACCAGTCAATCAGACTCACGCCCTGTTCCCAGCTACAACGATTTGCTGGCGAAATTGGTGGCGGAGGCCCTGGTTGAGCATCCGCAGTTGAACGCGCGTATCGAGGGCGATGAGATTGTGACTTCGAGTGCCATCAATATGGGCTTCGCGGTGGATACCGAGCGCGGCCTATTCGTACCGGTTGTGCGCGATATACTCTCTAAGAGCGTCCGCCAAATAGCCGCGGAAGGTACGGCACTCGTGCAGCGGGTGCGTGATGGTTCGCTGCTGCCGGATGACCTGAGCGGCGGCACGTTTACGATTACCAACCTCGGCATGTACGAAATTGATGCCTTTACGCCGATTATCAACCTGCCGCAATGCGCGATACTCGGTGTCGGGCGGATTGTGCCGAAGCAGGTGGTGGTCGATGTGGAAGCTGAGCGAGTGGCGATCCGGCAGATGTTGTTTTTGAGCCTAACCTTCGATCACCGGTTGGTAGATGGCGCACCTGCGGCCCGTTTCTTACAACAGGTGAAACGTTTTATTGAACAGCCCTATTTGTGGCTATTGAATTAATCATTGGAGTTCATGATGAAATTAGTGTCTTTTGTTCACAATTACGCAACACATATTGGTGCATTGGTCACACGCGCCGGCGAAGACCGTGTGATCGACTTGAACCAGGCCGATCCCAGCCTGCCTAAAGATATGATCGCATTTCTGGCAGGCGGTAAGGCGGCTCAATCGGCAGCACAGAAGGCCATTGATGGTACGTCAGAGAGTTTGTCGCTGGCCGAGATTAAACTGCTGGCGCCGATTCCACGCCCCGGCAAGATCATTTGCATTGGCCTGAATTACAGCGACCACGCCGCCGAAACCGGACAACCGCTGCCCAAATTTCCGATTATCTTCTCGAAGTATGCCAACACCGTTATTGCGACGGGCGAAAAAATCGTTCTGCCGCGCGTGACCGACCAGGTAGATTACGAGGCGGAACTGGGTTTCGTCATCGGCAAGACGGCAAAGTATGTGTCTGCCGCAAATGCTCTGGATTATGTGGCTGGCTATATGCCAATTAATGATGTCAGCGCGCGTGATTATCAAAACCGCACCAGCCAATGGACGATGGGTAAGACCTTCGATACCTTCGCACCAATGGGACCGGCGCTGGTGACCGCCGACAAAATCCCGAATCCCAACAGCCTGAAAATCAGCTTGACGATCAACGGTGAAACACTGCAAAACTCCAATACTGACAAGCTGATCTTCAACGTTCAACAGTTGATCGAAGCCATCAGCGAAGTGATGACGCTCGAACCCGGCGACATCGTTTCCACAGGTACGCCTCCCGGTGTGGGTATGGCGCGTAATCCCAAGCGTTTTATGAAGGCGGGCGACGTGGTCAATATCACAATTGAAGGGCTTGGCACATTGAGCAATCCGGTGGTAGCTGAATAAGCGGTTTCTCAGCCCCTAAAGCGCATTGTTTGAAAAGAAATTAGCCCACCACCCTAACCCTGTCTCGCAGCAACAGGTTTATGGCACGACAGTTTTGGTCGATTGAGGGAAAAGCGGAAGGCTCTGAGAGCCTTCCCTACGGGAGAAAACTCATCAGACTGTAAAAGTGTCGTCTCGTGAACAGCAACAGGGGAGGGAATAAGGCGGAAACATAAGGATGAACAGACGTTTATGAGCGAAAAAGTTGTTCTCGTCACCGATTACACATGGCCGAATACAGTGGTTGAAGAAGCCGTGTTGAAAACGGCTGATGCGCGGCTGTTGATCGCCCAAATCGGTGATGAGAATGACCTGCTGAACCTTGTGCCACAGGCCGACGCTATCTTGACCTGTTTTAAGAAGGTGTCGGCGGCGGTGGTGCGGGCGGGCGAAAAACTACAGGTCATTGGACGCTATGGCATCGGCGTCGATAACATCGCTGTCGATGAGGCTACGCGGTTGGGCATCCCTGTTACTAATGTTCCGGCTTACTGTTTGGATGAAGTGGCGGAACATGCGCTGGCTTTAATGCTGGCCTGTGCCCGAAACATCCCGCATTACAACCATGCTATTCGCACTGATGATTGGGCGCTCAATGCACAGCGACCGCTATTCCGCGTTCGGGGCAAAACGCTGGGCATCATCGGCTTCGGCAAAATCGGGCAAACGCTGGCAAGCAAAGCAGCCAGCCTCGGCCTAAGCGTGATGGCTTACACCACGCATCCTGACTCAGCCATCGCGCGGCAGTTGAATGTCGAACTCGTCAGCCTTGATGATCTCCTGGCACAAGGCGATTTTGTGAGTCTGCATGTGCCGATGAAACCGGCGACCCACCACCTGATGAATGCCGAACGGCTGCATCAAATGAAGCCGACCGCTTTCCTGATTAACACCGCGCGCGGCGGATTGATCGACCATGAAGCGCTGCTCCATGCTTTGCAGCAGGGTTGGATCGCTGGTGCGGGTATGGATGTATTTGAGCCGGAACATCTTGATGCACAGCATCCCCTGTTTGCCCAACCAAATGTGATCGCTACACCGCATGTGGCCTTCTATTCCGAAGAGTCTTTGGCCGAATTACAAGCCAAAGCTGCCGAAAATGTGGCGGCTATCCTCAATGGTCACCGTCCTGCCGCGCTGGTAAACCCCGACGTATTAGACCTGCCACGCTGGTTTCATCTCAAATAAGCGATCTGCTGCTTCACACTTCCCAATGTCCATCGTAATAAACATTAGAAAATAAAAGGTCTGCCAATTCGCTGTGATAAATGGCGTGCAGCTGCATTTATCTAATCAACAGACGTGTGATTCATAGCGCATGGTTGACGATACCCATGCAGAAATACTCGAAATCATAGTGAGACAGTTGGATATTCCAAACATTCATAACCCTGGACAACCATCTAAAGTGACGTTGGAGGCAACGGGAATCAGCATTGTTTTAGAGGCTGAGGTGAATTATGAGAATGGCATAACGCTTTCGGGTCAATTTATGGTATCTGAACTGGAATTACCATATTGGTACGATGCACTGGTGGAACTCTGGCAAGATGGGCGGATCAAGCGCTTTACGATGGTAGATCACAAAGGTGTATTTAGATGCAAGGCCGAACACACCTGCAACATCCGTCTTGTGGTTATTAACCGCGATGAACAGGTTGTTATGTTTAATGAAATCAGTTTTCCCGAACAGTAAGACACAAACTAACGAACAGCATTTCCCGACAATTATCGCTAGCCAGGTCCGACGGGTTTGATGGTAAAAGCAGGTTCTAGCGTATCGCTAAAGTAAGAAGTTGATCTTGTGTAAACCACCACGAGAGGCAAGACCTGGCAGATCTTGCTCTCGTTTTTTGTTTTCAGCGTGTTGGGGCGCTTTGAGTCAATAGAGTGCTTTAAGCTGAACTCAAACTCAAAGTGTGATGAGCAAACTATTTTGTCCCCCGACAAAAACAGCCGCTCACCACACTTTGTTTCCCCCTCAGATTGCGCGAACCCTCATTACGCGCTGATCGATTGAGCTTCCGTGTTCATCATATACCCTTCAATCATGCCAGTCTGCCGAAGACCGTAACGCATATGGAGGTTGTTCACCCTCGGCTTTTCCGGCGTCAGATCGACCGGGAACTGATATTGGACTTCGCTGCTTTCGGGCAGGAATCTTTGATTGCGGTAGTCGATGGCTTCAGGAAACACAATGGTATAAGACTTCAAATTTGTACCCAGGAAGGCGAATTCACCGTTGTCATCGGTGTAATCTTCATTGACCCACTGGTTGTCGGCGTCCAGGAGTGTGACCTTTAGGCCATGCAAGGCGAGGACGTCATCATCACCGTATTCATTTCGCTGGATTTGAATACTGCCTTTGATAGTGCCGTAAATCGGCCCGTTCGAATAGCTGAATTGTTTTTCACTCTCCATGTTATTAATCCCTCATATTCACTAATTTCAGTAACAGGTCACATCCATGCAATACAGAGAAAAATGAGTGGGATCTTTGCGGGATCACACACCCGACCGTTTTGTTTCGTGTAAAACAATTTACGTCATTCAAAGGCTGACCCATAGTCACCTTTCCTGTGGTCGTCTAAACGAATGACATCCGTTTGAGGACGAAAATGGGATCTGATTGTGATAAACACCCCCAAAAGGGACTTTATTCCATTGACAGGGAAATTATTGCAGCAGTCCACTTCATAGGACGGCCAAGTGATAGGGGTTCTTAAAATGCACAGCAAAATGCTCGTCGAAGATTTCGTTTATGGGGTTCCGGCACTCGAAAGTGTGGAATCGCTGTTCCAGCAATTGCTCAAACATGACGCGCTGATGAAAATAACCATTGGCCGTCAACCATCAGTCAAAGAAACCGTTTTCGAGATGGAAATGGACGGTTTTAACTACACCCTTACCCGCTCGTGGGCCGAAACACCGACTGCGAAATATCGGCTTAGCCCACGCGAGCAGCAAATCGTAAAACTCGTTGCTGAAGGTTTACCTAACAAGACAATCGCTGGCAGATTGCATATCAGCCCCTGCACCGTCGCCACCCATATCCGGCGGGTCTTTGATAAGCTGAACGCTAAATCACGCGCCGAAATGGTAGCACGCGCGCTCGAATACAAATTGTAGACGGTGGGCTAATAGTGTAGGACTGCATTAAGTGGTGGAAGGTGGCCAAAACCCCACCCCAACCCCTCCCCGAAGCGTCAGGGAGGGGCTTTAAAGGCTTTTAGAGGTCAGTATTAAGTGGATATTATCTCAAAATCAGCGTCCACCGTTTAGTGTAGTGCTACCGGTGGGCTAATAGCAATAAAAAAGACCTTTCGCTGCCGATTGGTCTTTTTTGTCGATCCGATTGAACTGGAATTAATAGGGCGTGTTGCTATCCAAACTCAACACCTGAACATCATCCACACGAATGATGCCGCGTCCCACAGCGCTAAATGCGAATGTCCCTGGCGGCAGTTCGGATGCGTCACGGGCAGTCAACACTTCGACACCGTCGACCGCAACACGGATGATGCCGTTGACCACCGACAGGCGCAGCACACGCCACCGTCCGATAGACGATTGACCGGTCGTGGTGGATTTAACCAACACGCTGCCGCGATATAAAGCAATTTGTCCGGTAGGTTGCAGTACCACTCCATAAAAGCCGGCGCTGCTTTGGCGGAACGTCAATTTAATGTTATTCGATGACATCAATACCCGCATCTGGACCGCGGCATTATTCAGCGTATCGTAGGCGAAGGTGACATCACCGCTGTCATTGGTGGTCTGCAAGGATTTGGCTCCCGGCTCCCCGAACAATATCCAGCCCGCACCCAATTTCCAATGATCAAGATTACCGCCGTCGAAGTTGTCCGTATAAACCGGATTTAAGGCCGGTTCGGCGGGAATGGTGTCTTTGGAGATGATGGTTACGCTGCTGGTGGCATTGGTGCTGGCATCTGGCGTGGCTGCCGTTGCCGCTGGAGCAACCGTTTGGGGCGTAGGCGTCGTTGGGATAACTGTCGGTTCCAAGGTGACAACCAGCGCTGGTGGCAAAACGACTTCCGGCAAATTCTCGTAAGCCTTGCCATCCGAAAGCGGTGAGGTGTAAATGAAAATGTCCATCATCAAAGAGGCGACATTGTCCGTTTCTTTGATGGTCAAGTTATTGATCGAAATACCCGCCACACCGATTTCCTTAATACGTGTCATGAAGCGGATTAAAGCCGGCACAACGCCTTCAACCGTGATACGCATGGCGCGGATACCATAAGCGCTGGAGGTGTCCGGTGGGGTCTGGGCTGCCTGACCGGCATTATTTCCGCTGGGCTGCTTGAGGCGCGCAGTAGGATCAGCAGTCTGGGCGTTAGGGTCGAGATTGTTCTGGGTCTGCAAATTCTTGATTTCAACGGTGCTGTCTTTGGCGTAGGCATACAGCTTTTGCAGGATGGCATCGGCCTGCGTCGAACTCATGAATATGGCTGAATCTTTGACCAGACTCGATTGTGTAGTTTCAATACGGTGCTTCAAAATCACTGCGTCCGAGCTGTCAGCCGCTTGAGCCGCCAGCGCTTCGAGCGCCTTTTTACCCTCAGTGGTCTGTGTTTGAAGCTCCTGATAGGTCTTCCAATGCGGGACAATATTGACGACCGCAAACATGACCAGCCCTAGCATAACCATGCACATGAGCAGCAGCGGCAGAAGTGATCTTAACTTTCCAATGATTGAACTAGGTGCTTCGCCCATCGCCTGCATTCTCTTTCTTGATGGTTACAGAAATGATGAATTCTGTGACCTTAACTTCGATAGTGGGTATAGGAGTCGCCGTCATCTGGGTCTTAGCGGTGGGCTGCGGCGGTGGTGCAGGAACCGCAGTCTCGGGAGTGGCAGGCGGTGGTGTAACCGTTGGCGTTGGTGACGGTGTAGAGGTTGGTACAGGTGTAGTCGTAACTAGAATACTCTGCAAATTAATGGACTCGACAGCCACCGTGTCGAACAAACCGGATTGGCGCAGCATATCGGCATAGGCCATCGCGACAACTTCTTGCTTGGCTTGCCCGCTGATGCGAATGCCTGTCGAAATCTGAGACACGTTATTCACGGTCATCTGGCTGGTGTCATAAGCGCCAATGGCGGCCATCACGTTCGGCCAGTTGATGTGGGATGCGATCAGTGTCGAGCTGATGCTGCCCACAGCTTTACTTTGTTGTTGAATATCCAAAAACTGCGCCGAGAGCGTTTGCTGTGCAGGATCAACCACCGGTGTTGCCGAGAGTGTGGCCTGAATATTAGCCAGTTCAGTCGTCAACTTGGTATTCGTGCTTTTGACGGTCGTTGATATCACATATAACGGCAGGAAAAGCACAGCTAACCCGCCAATCACGAGCCAGATAACGAGCTTGGAACCACCAGAAAGTGCTTCGACTTCGCCTTCAACTTCTTGTATTTCTTCTTCGTTTTCCACAATATCCGGTGGCACAATCAATCCCTTTCGATCAACGCAAAATCAGCACTGAATGGGAGAGTAACAAAAACATCGCTCCCAAACATAAGAACGGCGCGTAGGCAATCTGGCTTTTCCATCCAGCTTTGCGGCTGACCAGTAAAAATATCACGACAACCCCGCCGATACCTGCCCCGACCAGCAGCGCCAACAGCATTTGCGGGAACCCGAACGCCACCCCGATCAACGTGGCGAGCTTCACATCACCACCACCCAGTTCGCCCGGTCGTAACCATGCCGTCAGGAAGAAAATCCCGAACGCCATCGCGCCGCCCAGCAAAATATTGGTGGTTTGCTGCGGCATCGTCACCAGATTCAGCACCAGCAGAATCACAATCGCCGGATACGTCAGAACATTCAGCACTAGTCGGTATTTGAAGTCGATGATGGCAATTAAGAGGAAAAAGCTGTACCCGCATAGTGCGAATAGCAAAGCGACCGATGCGCCCAGTTGTGACCACATGACCGCAAAGAATAATGCGGACAGCACCTCGACACCCGCATCCAGTAACAACCATGATGGCTTAAACGGCTGTTTGCCGCTTACCCATTCCCACACGGCAGGCAGCGACGAACGCTTGCCGACAGGTTTGGGTTTTTCGGTGACGGAAAATCGTGGCAGATAATCAGACAGTCTATTAATGAGCCATCCGGCCATCCAACCCACAATGATGAACACAACTATTGCCATTATAACACCTATAGCTAGACTATCCGTAATCGCCCCGGCAGCGACAGGATAAACTCTGCGCCACCGTTCTCGGCATTGCGAACCAAAATTTGTCCACGATGGGCTTCAATCGTCGACCGTACAAACTCTAACCCCAGGCCAATCGCGGGCTGCCCATCCTGTGATGAAGACCCGCGATAGTATTGGTCGAAGATATACGGCAGATCTTCGTCCGGAATACCCGGGCCGCTGTCCTGTATGCGGATTACAATCTCATGATTGTTGAAAATGACATGGATGGCGACATAACCTTCTGACGGAATGTATTTGATGGCGTTGTCCAGCAGGTTCAACATGCTGCGGTAGATCAGCGCGGCATCACCCTGAATGAAACACGGTGTACCGATAACTTCCAAATTCAATTCGATGTATTTTGACTGTGCCTGTGGCCGCATTTCCTCGACAGCCATGCTCACTGTCTCTAACAAATCTAATGGCTGCTGACTCAGGATGGGTTCATCATTCAGATTTGTGACTTCGATCAGGCGGTTAACAAGCTGCGACATATTACTGCCGTTTTCCCGAAGTTGTGCTACTATTTCGGGGATTTCCGCCGAGGGAAACTCGTAAGTATCCAACAGGCTGGCATAGCCAACGGTCGACTTCACGATATTTTTCATATCGTGCGCGAGAACAGTATTGAGTGCCGTGACAATCTTAGATCGGCGCAGTGATGCTCGCAGTGTGGCCTGATGCAGCCGCGCGTTGTGGACACCCACCGCTGTCAGATCTGCAATGAGTTGCAGCATTTTTTCATCGCGATCAGTAAAGAGGCTGCCGGATTCGCGATTGGCCGCGGAAAGCACACCAAACGGTGTACCAGCCAGCATCAATGGCACATAAATCACGGACTCGACCAGATAGCCGGTCTTTATTTTGACCTGCACCCCGTCTTTGCCACGACTAGAACGCACCGGTTTGCCGCTGCTGATGACCTGTCCGGCCAACGTATCAACGACTGATAAACGCTGAATGTGTTCGATCTCTAAACCGCGTCCCGCTTCAAGAAACAACTCGCCGCTTTGTTCATCTGCTAACCAGATGCTGATTTCATCGGAAGGAATGAAGGACATCGCCATTTCCATCGACTGTTTCAAAACCGACTCAAGATCAAGCTGCGATGAAATGGCGCGGGCGATCTGCGAAATATTGTCGAAAACGTCCTTTTGCTTCTTGGCAGGCTGGCTGACCATCGGCTGACGGATGAAATAAACAGTAAATTCCAACCGTCCCAGACGAATCAAATCCCCGTGATTAAGGGCATAGGGTGTATTAACACCAATGGTCGTACCATTGATGCCGCTGCCGTTGGTACTGCCCAAATCTACAAAATACAGATGGGTATCCGTTGGGCGAAAGGCGGCATGACGGCGCGAAAGTCCCATTTGTTCGATGTCAAACGCCCTGAAAACCGCGTCAAAGGCCTGGCTTTCCTGCCCGCGGCCTAAGACGACTTCGTCATAAATATCCAGGCCGACTTGAACGTGCGAGTCAAAGGTCAGATCCAGCCGGATTCGCCACTCTGCTCTGCCTTTAACGGTCGCACCTTTAGGAACAGGGTGATACTCAATATCAGGCGTCTGGTTTAACTGTTCGCGCAGAAACTCGTCACTGAGTTCACTGGTTACTTTCTTAATATGGTCGCTAGCGGTCGTCATGAGAGTTGATTCTCCTTCACGCGGACGATATTCGAAGGTTGCTCGCCGCGCAGTTGGGCAGCTACGGCCTTGCTCAATATCAACAATTCATCGATGGAAACGGGCTCAATACCTTTAAGTAGAATGGCTTGCCGTTCAGAATTATCTTCATCCGAAAATACACTCGACAGCAAATCCTGCATTTCCGGCGAAACTTCTTCTTCTTTTTTGGCCTCGGGCGTACCGCCGGTTAAAGCAGCGGTTAGAGCCGATGCCGCCGCCGCCGGGCCAGCTGAGACGACCGGCGCACCGGGTGTAGCAGCCGGTGTTTTAGCGGCTACTGGCGCAGACACGACAGGTGCTGAAGGTGTAGGTGCCTTGCCAGCTTGAGCCGCCGCCGGTTTTCTGATGGTGACAACTTCTTCTTCCGCTTCAGCATCTTCTACTACCTGGGCTGCATTTACCCGCGCTGCTGCGGCTGTCGCTTTGCGGCGCTTGGAACGGGTACGACTGGCTTTAATGCGTGGCAAGATCGCCAGAACAATAGCCGCGACGATGAGTAGAAGGGCCACGCCAATACTAATGAGTATGGCTGGCTGTGACAGAATGTCATCAAGTATTGGCATCATAGCACTCCTTTACGCCGCGCCGGAGAGAATACCGGCCACCATCGGTGGAACGACCAGAAAGCACACGCCGGAGATAAAAATAATCATCGCCAGATATAACGTGACTTTCAGTTTGTAACCACCATCACAGAAAATCATCGCCGCCGCGCTGACGATTCCCAATATCAGCACCATAGCGAGGGTAAGACCGCCCAAGAATTGCAAATCGCCCGCCGAAAACTGCCCGATAGTTAAGCTTGCCGACGGTGCGGTCGACATGGCATCGGTACTCTTAGGCATCAACTGGGCGACCATCGAAGCGAAGTTGGTCACGATGGACAGCACGAAGATCATCAAACCAGTCACCACGGCTTGCATGACGGTTGCCAGACCAGAGAACGTACCGGCGGTTAAACGGCGCTTGGAGCGAAGCTGTGTCGTTTTGGCCGTAAACAGTGAGCATAAGTAACCGACGCGCTCGGGATCTCCACCAATTTTGACCGCGCCGTAGAAAATATCGCTCACTTCGCTAATCAAACGGCTGCCGCTTTCCAGCCCAAACTTGTGCCAGCAGGTCGTCGGTTCAACCAATGCGCGTAAACGGGTACTCAAGCGGTCAATATCCGGTTCCAGAGTGGGGAAAGAACTCAGGTCGATTTTGGTGAGCGCCTGCTTGAGCGTCGTACCGCTGGAAGTTGCCATACCACCTAGGGACCGTAGGAAGGTACTGAACTCAATATCCTTTTTGGTCACCAATTTATCGCTTTGCATACTGATGTAGCCCACCGGAAGCAAAACGACTGCCGCAATCATCATTGACCAGCTTATTGGCAGTCCTACCACACTCAGGATTATGCCTAAAACAAGCGATCCCGGGATCAACATCTTTGACAGGCGCAGCGCCTTCTGCTGTTCGGGTGAGCCTTCTGACGGTGCGACAATCATGTTTTCCTTCGGGGCCGAGCGCATGATAATCCATGCGCCGAATGCGGCTACGAATACGCCTGTCACCACCAGCCCCATCATCATGGTCGGATTCAATGAGTAAATCATGGCAGAAACGATCTGAATAATGATGATCAGGGATACCGACATCACTAATGACGAGAAGGCGTTTGACCACTGCTTCAAGCCTTCGAGATCACGTTCATAACCGTTTTCATAATCCTCACTGGTGACTTCGGCTTCACGCGCCAGGTATTCTGCTAAGGGTTCACCGGAACGCAGCGCGTCGGACAGCCGCAGCAGAAAGGTCTTCATATTTTCGGATTTGGACTGCAAGCCAATCGAACGGCAGGCTTCTGCATAGTCGTAACGGAATTCATCTACCAACGTGTTGACCGCCGCAAAATAGGTAGCCGCGTTCGATTTGGATTGTGCCGCGATTTCGAAAATCTTGGCGCGCGAAATACCAGCCGCTGACATAGCCGACATATAGGTTAATTGATAAAACATGTCGAAGGGCGAAACAAGCTTAAAAGAGTTTTTGCTTGCGTGCTTCGGCAAGGACTTGGAAGAATTCATGGAAATCCGTAATGCCTTTCTCTTTGTGCAACTTCTCGAAAATCTTGGCGCGGCGTTTAACTTCGTTGTAAATCTCTTTACGGCGATGCGGTGGAATACCACGCTTAACCGCGACGATTTGTTCCAGCAGGTAGCTGTTCATATAACCCGGAAATTCGAATACGTCTGTGGTCGAGTTCCAGCGGAAGGCTTCCAGGAACGAGAAGCTTTCCGTCACCGGATCGTAACCGATAATTTCATTGACACTCAACACGCGCCTTGCTGCACGTCCATCTGCCAATCGTACAGCCGATTGGATAACTGCTAGATTGAGGTTATCAATATAGGTTTTCGGAATATTGATCGGATCGCCCGTCAAACGCTGAATCAGCTTTTCGACCGATGCAGCATGGAAGGTGGACATAACACCGTGACCGGTCTGCATAGCCTGAAAAGCCACGACGGCTTCCATACTACGAATTTCACCGACGATGATATATTCGGGACGTTGACGGAGGGCCGCGCGTAGAAGTTCGAACATGCCCACATCGCTGCCTTTTTTCTCACCGCCGCCGCTGCGGGTGGATTCTTGTACCCAGTTTTTATGCGGTACTTGAACTTCCGGCGTATCTTCAATCGTCACGATTTTGGAGTCCGCTTTGATGAAGGCGGTGATCGCGTTCAGCAGTGTTGTTTTGCCGGAAGCCGTCGAGCCTACTACGAAGCAGTTCATACCATTTTCGAGCATCAACGACAGATAAGCAGCCATTGTGTAATTCAAGCTGCCGAAATCGACCAGTTCAAGCACACTGGTCGGCGTGCCAGAAAATTTACGGATGGTGAAGTTGCTGCCACGTTTGGAAATTTCACGCCCATAAACGATGTTGATACGAGAACCATCGGGCAAAATAGCATCGACCAGCGGGTTACGAACCGTCACCGGACTCTTGATCCACTCGCCCAACCACACCGCGAAATCATCCACATCGTCGTGGTCGACAAACGTGATTGATGATTGCACACTCTTGAATATCTTGTGTTCGATAAAGATATGGCCGACACCGCTGCAACTAATATCTTCAATGTTCGAGTCCAATAGAAGGGGCTGCAAAATCCCCAAACCGACCTTATCGCGCAGCACACGGTAACGGATGGCTTCGAGTTCACCGGCAGTCACATAGACTTTTTCTGCTTTGCCTTTTGCACCGTTAGCCGCTTCCTTCTTTGAGGTTGTACACAAAGTATCGATCAGTTGAATCAGGAATTCTTTTTTCTCGTTCGCATCTTCCAGCCGACCAATATCTTCCGCCCACAACACCAACTTCTCTTCAATACGCGGCATCAACTTATCGGTATCCACCACGATTGAGGGCTCAATAGAAACATAATGATCACGCGCACCGCTGGGGTCAGGATAAATATGGACGAACAAACCTTCCTTAATCGGATAGATGAAATTCTTGTATTCCATATTGCCCAATGCACGCGAAGGTTTCGCGTGATATTCCGGCGCACCCAACATCTCAATCGGGATACGTTGCAAATAGGACATCAAGAACGTCGATTGCATACACGCCTCTTGAAGCGCAGGGGAGAGCATCGGTTGCAGCTGCTCCCACGTATTAACCGGCTCAGGGCAAAATTCAAACGGGAGTACCGTGAGTGCCATGTGTGTTTATCCCCGTGCTTTGCTGATTGGAATGACGCGCATTCCCCAGCCCGGTTCGACATCGAAACCAAATATGCCGCCCGTGACGCTGCTCGCGCCGCGAATCTTGGCAACCTCGAGTGTCTTCACTAATTTTTGCCCATCCTGTGACGAACGCAGTACCACATGTCCATCGCACATCGAACGGATGGAACCGATCATGTCGCCATCCATCGTCTCGGCGTGCATCGTCACCAAAACAGTGACACCCTTGGTGCACAGCCGTTTGCATTCTTCAAAGAAGTTGAGAATAGTCTGGTCATTGCTGGTGTGAATAATGGCTGACGTAAACGAGTCCACCACCATCACATCACGCCCCATCGACCCTTCTTTTTGCATGGCGTCAATCAAGGTCGCCACAGCCTGCTCACCCAGATGTGAAAGTTCCATCGGGTACATTTTGAACTTACCCATCAGCAAAAAGTCATAGATGTCCAGATCAATACTCTTCATCTGTGTCACCAGACTTTTCACACTGTTCTCGCTCGAAAACAGGCTGACGATGAAGCCGTCTTGCAGTGCGCCCCACATAATCTGCTGGGACAAAACCGATTTTCCAGAGCCGGAGCCGCCTTCAATCATCGTCAACGAACCACACGGCAGGCCACCGCCCATACGGCTGTCGAGTTCGGTATTGTGTGCCGAGATAACTTTTTTCTTTTTGTCTTTAGGAGCCATCACACACTGTCTTTCTTAATTGACGCTTATGTTGAAGGTGAAGGGGCCGATTTCGGATACCCCGTCGCTCACCTTAAATGTGAAACTGTCCGGGCCTGCGCCAACATGCGTATACTGGAAGTTACCGTTATCGATGTCCGCCTGTGTCCAGGTGGTCATGCTCAGGCTGCCCTGTGTTGGCAGCGAAACAATCGTATAAACCAACTGTGAAGCTGCATTATCTACATCGGTCGTGTTCAGCATCGCGCTGGTGACCGCCGCGCTGGTATTGGTGGGCAGCGTCAACCCGGCATTCGTAACCAGAACAGGTGGCACACTGACCGTAATATTCATCGTGAAGGGGCCGATCACATCCTGCCCGTCGCTGACCGTGAAACCGAAGCTGTCCGATCCGGTTCCGCTGTGCGTGTAACGCAGATGATCTTTCATCAAATCAAATTCGGTAAACGTCCCGCCCAGATTAAGCGTACCCTGGGCCGGTGGCGTGGTGACGGTATAAGTCAGTTCAGTCAAATCATTGTCTACGTCAGTCGTCTTTAGGGCGGTCTCATTGATAATCTTGCTGGTCGCGCTGGGGATAATGATGCCGTCATTGAGAACCAGCTCCGGCGGTGTATTGCGGACGAACACGGTCGATAAATTGGCACCGTTCTTTACCGCCAGCGTAACCTGTATCTGGCTTGCCAGTGCAATCGTGTGCGGTAAATGCACCTCAATCATGATTTCTTCGCCGGGATTCAAAATGCCGGGATCATACGCCTCCATAATCCCGCGTTTGGCATCTGCATAAATCCCGCTGACGGTCCATTCGTTGTTAGACGGATTGCTTTCCACGTAAGGAACCCAAACCGTATAATATTTACTCGGTGTGGAAAGATCATAATATTGGACGATCACGTCCCAATTTTTGAAGTTGGCGACTTTCTCACTACCGTTATTTTTATAGATCATCTGGATGCCGTTGCCGCCGCTGATCGTTTTTGCGTTAATCTCTTGCAGGCTGGTGTGTACTTGTTCATTCAAGCGCGATTCCATATTCTTCAACCCGGCCTGATAAGCCTGTTGGCTGGAGAGGAAAGATGAAGCCAGCGTCAATACTGCGAACAGATTAAGAAAGACCATGAGAAAGGCAGCAATCACGGAGTCCATTGTTTTACATTCCCATGAAATATTCGGCGTTAGCGTCGGAAACCGTGCTGATCTTCGCGTAATAGCGGCCGGACGTTAGCGGTACACCATAATGAACAGTGATCTTGAGCGTAGCATTGGGGTCCCAATTGGTCGCGTTCTCTAAATTCCATGACCAGTAGGGGAAGCCACCGCTGCCATCGCTGGAATACGGGATACGGACGAAATTACCTTCTGGCCCGAAGAAGAAATCGGTTTGCTCAATCGCGTTGATGCGTGCAGCACCTGTATTTTTGATCCAGAAGTAAACATCGAATTGGCCGTCACTATTGCTGTCTTGCCAGAAGCCGCTGCTATCCAGTTCACCGGCGGCGTGGATAATGTCAATTTGGCTCTTCATACGGTCCGTGACGTTGTTGGTCATGCTCGTAATCGACTCACCGCCGCGTGTGACCGCCGGGTAAGCCGCGTTAAACAGAAGGACGGACATGATCATGCTGATGACAATCAGCAGGGCTGTCGTTATTGCTTTATCCATTAGTCTTTATTCTTTCCCCAGCGCACACCGGCGCCTGCATTCTGTACACCTGCGATCAAACGCAGGACAACATTTGAATGGTCATCACCCTGGTCGACCCCTTCACTATTCGAAGATGGCTGCTGCTGTACGACGGCTGGTCTAGCGGGCGCAGCCGACTTCGGTGTGGTGGCAGTAGGTCTACGGGGTGGTTTCATCGGTTCTTCAACCGGCATGGGTGCTGCCGGAGTCTGTACTACTGGAGGCTGTGCCACCGGCATCGGTGCGGTTGCCCGTTGAGGCGTCCGCGCCTTGGGCGGTTGAGCGGGCGGCACAGCTACGGATCGAACATTGACCGGAACGACGGGCATCCCTGACGGGCGCGTAGGCAGTGTCGGCTCGTCAGCGGCTGCGGCATACATGTCGGTGAAGCGCATCAGCGTATCACTGACTTCCGGTGTAAAGCGTCTTTGCTGGGCATATTGCTGGATCAGGTCACGGGTGCGGCTGACGCCCGCGTTTTGGATATTTTCCAATACCCATGATTGTTGTTCGTCCAAAGATGCCATCATCGGTTCGGCTGGTGCTACCGGGGGCATAGCACGTTCCGGCTTGGCCGGCGCGCCGTTTAATGAAACCTTACGGACTTTGGGTGCTGGTGCAGCCGGGGCAGCCCGGTCATATTCGTCATCATCATCTTCTTCCTCCGGGGAGGAGCTGGCCGTATGATGACCGCGCAGAGCAGGGTATGCATTCGTCAAGAGATGTGTCTGAATATCCAGTAGAATTGACTGAATCTGGGTTTTCAGAATTTGAACCTCTTGTTCGAGGGCTTGAATTCTTTGTTCCGCTTCCATTACTACTGCCCTTCCAATACCTAATATGACCGGTGTCTACAAATAATTTGCCCTACAGGCACGGCCAAGTGTGTAGGGCAAATGTCTCTTTTGCTCGTTAGAGCCTTAAGACCAAGGTTTATAATCGGGGATGGCGGCCGTGCCTTTGGTTTCCCAAATTGCCCCCGATGGAATGTGACTCTGGTTATCAGTTCGTATCGATATGCATTTCGTCGGCAGGTCTGCCGAACAACCAGAGTGCGCTGCTTACAATGAACAGGATCGGGAACAATGCCAGTGCCAGCGAAACCAGGACTTGTTGTACCACGTCAGCCTGTGAACTGGCCGAGGTTATCGCAAACACGGAACCGGCAACCACTAAGGAAAGCAGGATAAAGAGTGTCGAGTAAGCCACTTGTCCACTTTCATTCGCATGTAGATTTGTTTCTTTTACGGACATCATTTCCTGCTTTCGCCTATTTTTTAATGGCTATGTATGAAGTCTGAGTTAGTTTATTTTCACTTTTGAGACAGAGAACCAGCACCAGTGAGTTTGTTACAGACCGGTGCTGGTTGTCATTTCATTCAGGCTGTGCGATTAGTTCAGGTCCATCACCGGTTGGATCGCGGCGGGTGTGGTGCGGTTGATGTTCAGAACAGCACCCTTCGGCGGCTTGACTTCCAGGTTGAAGGCGGTGTTGGCACCCAGAGGGGTGGTCAATCCGGTCAGATCGACGGTGATTTCGGCCAATTCGCCCTCTTCCAGTAAATCATCAGGGGTAGCTTGCTTGCTGACGATCCAGTTGAGTGTCCAGGTGACATCATTCTTAAACTGGCTCTGATCCTTGTAGCCGATGACGACTTCCTTAGCGCTTGTGGACAGGTTGACGGGTGAACCACCAGCGACCAGCGACAGGGTGAAGATGGCGTTCTTAGCAGCGGTGTTGCCGGCGTTGCCTTCGGCGATGATCGAACCCTTAACGTTCATGGATGACTGGACGCCTTCCAAACCGGCCTGAATAGCCTGCTTGCCCTTTTCCGTTGACGATGAACCAGCGGACAGAATGGTGAAGGCGAACACAGAAGCAACCACGACGAAGGCGATCAGGATAATGGCGGTTTCGAGGGCGGTTTGGCCCTTTTCATCTTTGTTCATAAAGCGATTAGCGTACATTTGAAACTTACTCCTAGAATTGAGATTGGCTTAATTGCCTGCCTTGATATTCTCAATGTACAACTGACTGAAAATTATTGTCAATTAATTTTATGGCAATTCAGAAATTCTTAATTATTCATCAACAGTCGTAATGTGATTACGTTTTTTATTACAGTTGATTTATAGAAGCGGAGATGAGGAATACAAGGGGAAAATGCGTTTAATTTCCCTCAAAATGGAGGCGTTTTGTTAATTTCAGATGGAATAATTTAAATCAAATGTTTGATTATTGAATTTAGGAATGGTCAGTAAGAAATTAGGCAGTCGTATTCGTATCCTTGATCATTAAGAAACGATTTTTAACGCACAACAAGGATTTGATGCGAACTGTTGAAACGAAAAGAATTAAGAAACTGATGCTAGTTGCATCCAGGTTGAGAAAAATGGGTGAATTTTGAAGCGTCACCTGCATGGAGGCAGCAAAACTCCGCTCAATCCTGTCTATCTACCGCCAACACCTTGAATGAGTTTTCGCAAAGCGTGCCTTATCCGCCGAACCAGTGCGCTATTTACCGGATAGTGTGTTCTGTGTGTCTTTGTGTAAAAACGTATTTTTCTTATGTCTTGTAGCTTGCAACTTGTGCCTACTCCTTCATCATCGGGATCTTCACGCCGTTCTCCTTCGCAAACGCAATCGCTTCGGGATATCCCGCGTCGGCATGGCGCACCACCCCCATACCGGGGTCCATCGTCAGCACCCGCTCCAAACGCCGCGCCGCTTCCGGTGTCCCATCCGCCACAATTACCTGTCCCGCATGGATGCTGTAGCCGATGCCCACACCGCCCCCATGATGGATGCTCACCCACGTCGCCCCGCCCACCGCGTTCACCAGCGCGTTCAGCAGCGGCCAATCCGCAATCGCGTCCGACCCATCCCGCATCGCCTCGGTTTCACGGTTAGGACTCGCCACCGAGCCGCTGTCCAGATGATCACGCCCGATCACAATCGGCGCTTTCACCTCGCCCTTCGCCACCATCTCGTTAAAACGCAGTCCGGCCTTCATCCGGTCGCCGTAACCCAGCCAGCAAATACGTGCGGGCAGCCCCTGAAATTCGATTTTTTCCCGCGCCAGCTTCAGCCAGCGATTAAGATGCGCATCTTCGGGGAACAGCTCCATAATCGCGCGGTCGGTCGCGTAAATATCTTCAGGATCACCCGACAGTGCCACCCACCGGAACGGCCCTTTACCCTCACAGAACAAAGGACGGATATACGCGGGTACGAATCCGGGATAATCAAACGCGTTCTTCACGCCGAAGTCGAACGCCCGCTGCCGCAGATTGTTGCCGTAATCGAATACGATGCTTCCCTTGGCCTGCCATGCCAGCATCGACTCTACCTGTTTTGCCATCGATGCCATCGCCTCTTGTTTGTACGCTTCAGGATCGCTTTCCCGCAGTGCCCTGGCTGCTTCCAGTGATAATCCCGCTGGAATATAGCCGTACAACACATCATGTGCCGAAGTCTGGTCGGTGATCACATCCGGCATAACCCCGCGTTCCAGCAGTTCCGCGAAGATCGATGATGCGTTCCCGATCAGCGCGATGGATTTCGGCGTTCCGCTGCCTACGGCTTCCTCCACCCATGTCATGGCTTCTTCCAGATTGTCACTGATAGCATCGACCTGTCGCAGCGCTAAACGCCGTTCCGCCCGCCAGCGATCCACCTCCACCAGCAGAGCTACGCCTTCGTTCAGGGTAACGGCTAACGGCTGCGCCCCGCCCATCTCGCCCAGTCCTGCGCTCAACACGAACTTGCCTTTTAAGCTGCCCCAACCATGCTGCTGGGCCAGCGCCCCGAAGGTTTCGTATGTGCCTTGCAATATGCCCTGCGTCCCGATGTAAATCCACGAACCCGCCGTCATCTGCCCGTACATCATCAGCCCTTCGGCTTCCCATTTGTCGAAGTTAGCCTGTGTCGCCCACGCTGGAACGATATTGCTGTTAGCGATCAACACCCTCGGCGCGTCGGTATGTGTACGGAAAACCGCTACCGGCTTCCCCGACTGCACCAGCAGGGTTTCATCCGGCTCGAGCTTCCGTAAAGACTCGAGTATCGCGTCCAGCGCTTCCCAATTTCGGGCAGCCTTGCCCCGTCCGCCGTACACAATCAGATGGTCAGGGTCAAACGCCACCATCGGATCAAGGTTGTTTTGCAACATGCGGTAAGCACCTTCAATCAACCAATTCTTGCAGGTCAATTCCGTGCCGCGTGGAGCTTCTATTTTTCGTACCATGAGTTACCTCGCTGAAAGAAAAGCATATATAAGAACGGCTGCTAACCGGCATGTGCGCTGGTCAATATCGTATTGTGGATTAACCTCACTAATCTCAAGCAGACGCGATTGGGCATAGCTTCCGGCTAGTTCCGCGATGTCTGCCAGTTCGCGTCCTGTGAGTCCACCTGCGTTGGGTGCGCTCACACCGGGAGCGTCCGCCGCCCCGACCACATCCATATCCAGTCCCCAAAAAATGACCGTTGGTTGTGCTTGATCGATGATTTGTTCGAAAGTCCGCGTCACACCACGTGCCCGAACTTCCTTAAGGGGAATGATGTGAGCGCCTTTTTCTTCTAATAAATAACGGGTGTATATGGATGAATTGGCGAAAGGCTGGTTGCACATCTCGAAGAAAGCGTCCGATTGGATAAACCCTTCCTCCAGTAGCTGCCTATAGGGTGTGCCGCTGTTCCGTACCGCATCCGACCGTACATCAAAGTGCGAATCGACGTTGAAGGCCAGCACCTCACCAACCGCCTGTGCCAACCCGCTGCAATCGGGATACGACACATCATTTCCGCCACCCAGCACGATCAATGTCTTTCCATCACGAATGATCTGCCGCACGATTTGTTGATGCAGCGCATGGGTTTCTTCCAGCGTCGGCTGAATGACTGTGTTACCGATGTCAAACACCTTGAGATGCTCTATACCGTTGACCGTCAGCTTGTACAAACAGCGCCGGATTTCGTCGGGGGCTTGTGCCGCGCCGATGCGCCCTTCATTCCGCCGCACACCTTCATCCTGTGGACATCCCAGAATCACCACATCCGCTGCCTGGTAATGCTCAACTGTCCACTGCACCAGCTCCCCCAGCCGCCGGTCATTCACATCGTTACGATGGAAGAACAAATCCACATTGGGTCGCTGTACTGCCTCAAAAAGCTGCATACTTACTCAACCCCTACGCTCTTAGCCGCCGTGTCAATCGCTCCGGTGATCACCAGTTGATGTACCGCTTCCATAAATGGATAGAGCAGCGTATCCTCCGCGATAAACGGCACCTGCTGGCGTATCAGGGCATACACAGGTGCTGTCCCCCGTCCTAACCGTGCCTCCGCGCCGACAATCTCTTTGCGAAAATCGATACCCTGTGCGGCTGACATCAGTTCAATCGTCAGGATACGTTCGACATTCTCCAACACCTGTCGCAGTTTGAGTGCCGCTGTCACCCCCATGCTGACGTGGTCTTCCACGTTGGCCGAAGTTGGAATCGTATCCACGCTCGCCGGATGCGCCAGCACCTTATTCTCGGAAGCCATTGCTGCGGCTGTATATTGCAAAATCATAAAGCCCGAATTCAGCCCACCGTTGGGCGTCAGAAAAGCCGGAAGCGTCTGCGTATTGGAGGCTTCGTCGGTCAAGCGCATAATCCGGCGCTCGGCAATGTTGCCGATCTCCGCTACCCCAATCGCCAGATAATCCAGCGCTATCGCCAGTGGTTCGCCGTGAAAATTTCCGCCTGATATAACGGTAATTTCTTCGGTCTGGTCATCTATAAAAATCAGTGGGTTATCCGTCACGGCGTTCAGTTCGATCTCAAACACCCAGCGTGAATAGGCAATCGCATCACGCGCTGCCCCGTGTACCTGTGGAATGCAGCGCAGCGTGTAGGCATCTTGAATATCCTTCAGCGTCGCCTCGCGTGTGAACTGACTGCCTTCCAGCAGATGCCGCAGATAGGCCGCGCAGTCGATCTGTCGAGGAAAAGGACGCAGCGCATGGATACGCGCGTCAAAAGCCATCGGCGTACCGTGTAAGGCTTCGAGGCTCATACATCCGGCGATATCTGCTACATGACTGATACGCTCGGCGCGTACCGTTTCCAATACACCGATCGCGCACATCACCGCCGTGCCGTTGGTTAGCGCCAAACCTTCCTTCGCCGCCAGCGTAATGGGTTCGAGCCTGGCTTGACGCAAAGCATCCTTGCTCAACATTCGCTGCCCGTTATAAAGGACCTCGCCCTCACCGATGATTGGTAAGGCCATATGCGCCAGTGGAGCCAGATCGCCACTTGCCCCCAACGATCCCTTCTCAGGAATAACCGGATGAATCCCCAAATTTAGCATATCCAGCAGCCGTTGAAGCGTGCCTAACCGGATACCTGAATAACCGCGTGCCAGCGTGTTAGCGCGAATCAGGATAATCGCCCGTGTCGTCGGAATATTGTAGGCATCGCCCACGCCAACCGAATGGCTGATGAGGATATTGCGCTGTAACTTTTCGACATCCTCACGCGAAATCAGCCGGTCTTTGAACGCACCGAAACCGGTGGTGATACCGTAGGCAATCTCGCCCCGATCCAGTAATTTCTGCACCGCATCGGCGCTGCGGTTAACGCGTTCTTTTGCCACATCACTCAATACAACCAGCGGCACTCCCGGTTGCCCCTGTGCCACCTGGATCACTTGCTCAATTGTCAGATGTTCACCGTCTAGAACCACAGACTCCACAATAAATTCCTTCTATTTTTAATACAATGTTTATACAATCTCGCCGCATTTGATAATCGTTTCCACCTGATTCCCCCCCAATTCATACATCAGGTAGCGATAATCGGGCGCATTAAGAATTAATATATCGGCCATTTTGCCGGCTTCCAGCGAACCGATGCTGTCACCCATGCCCAGCGCATAGGCCGCGTTAATCGTACTCGCGTTCATCGCCTCGGCAGGCAGCACCTTTTGATAGCGGCAGGCCAGCGCCATCACCAGCGGTATCGAGAAACACGGTGCGGAACCCGGATTTAAGTCCGTCGCCAGCGCTATCGCTGCCCCCGCGTCAATCATGGCCCGTGCATTGGCATAATGCAGGCTGCCCAGATGAAAATTGACCGCTGGCATAATCACACCTATGGTCGTAGACTGTGCCAATCGTTCGATTTCCTCGGCGCGGCTGGCGTCCAGATGATCGACACTCATCGCACCCAATCCGACTGCCATCGATAAACCACCCAGCGCTTTAAACTCATCGACATGCGCCTTCATGCTCATGCCCAACGCTTGTCCCGCTTCCAATACCTGCTTTGACTGCACCACATCGAACGCGCCATCTTCACAGAACACGTCGACGCTGAAGATTCGTCCCTGCTTAGCGAATAACGACTGTTGATACCACACTGCCGCCCGGGGCAGCATCTCCTTCGCGACCAAATCGGCGTAGTCATTGGCGCGGCCTTTATAGTCCGGTGGAACGGCATGTGCGCCCAAAAAAGTCGGCACAATATCAACGGTGTGGCGTTCTTGTAAAGCTTCAATCACATGGAGCATTTTGAGTTCGGTAGCCGTGTCCAATCCATAGCCGGTTTTGATCTCGACGGTGGTCGTGCCCAACCTGAGCATGATATCAAGTCGGGCTAAGGCCGCTTCAACCAACTGCTCCCCGGAGGCCGCGCGGGTCGCCCGTACCGTGTTGAGGATGCCACCTCCTGCTGCCAGAATATCCATATACGCCGCGCCGCCGATACGCTGCTCAAACTCTCCGACGCGATCACCCGCAAAAACCGTGTGGGTATGGCAGTCCACAAACCCCGGACACAGCACTTTGCCACTGGCATCAATCATCTGGTCAGCCGAATAGGCGCTCAAAATATCTGCTGTAGAACCAACCGCAGTAATATGCCGACTGGTGATGACGACCGCGCCATTTTCAATGATGCCGACGTCGCGCAGCGCATCCTTGCGTTTGACATTACCGTGACTAGCACACGTCACCACCTGCCGCGCACTGTGAATGATCAAATCAGCCGGTTGCTTCAATCCCACCACGCTCCTGAATAGTCTTCTGTAACCGCGTAACAAGTGCCTGTGCTTGCGTTTCAACCGCGCCAATTTGAGCCAGAAACGCACCCGCCTTGTGTGCATCAAGATTTTTCGCGTTGACCTTCACGTTGAGCGCCGACGCGAATATCGTAGTGTTCGCCAATGACGCGGCTGAACAGGCATCACTTATCGCATTGATATTAGCTGTTTCCGCAGCCTCAACCGCCAGTTCCAACACATGCAGCGCTGTCCTGGCCGTACCCAGGGGGACCTCCGTCACATGAAGGGTGACTTGTTCAATCGCTGTGGGGTTGGGCATTTCTTTAGCGGCGCGGTAGGCAGCTAATAATTGTTCAAATGCGTCAGCATCGCGGCGGACGCACTGTTCGAGTTCAGCGCGGTGGGCCTCCGCCTCATCGATGATCTGCTGCATACGAGCTTGCACATCCGCATACTTTTTCTTGCCAATGGTCGTCCGGGCGACCATTGCCACCAGCGCAGCCGCCATCGCCCCAGCATAAGCCGCAGCCGAACCTCCAGCCGGTGTCGGCGCGGGATTTGCAAGTGCATCCAGGAAGCCCGAATCAATCGTGAAGTCCATATCCTTCCACCTCAAGTCGGGCTACTGTAACACAGTTTGGAGTGTAAGCCTAAGTGTAGAAAAAATGTTCTTGACAGATCATCAAAGAACACTTATCGTTTTTGTTGACTTGTGATTTGCAAGAAAGTAGCTGAAAGGATAGGCAAACATGATGCTTGAAAGTAAAGTCGCAGTGATTTACGGTGGAGGCGGGCAGATTGGCGGGGCAGTAGCCAATGCGTTTGCGCGTGAGGGAGCGAAGGTGTTTCTCGCTGGTCGCACGCAAGGTAATCTAGATAGGGTAGCCGATGCTATCCGTGCGAAGGGCGGCACGGCACAAACAGCCGTAGTCGATGCGCTGGACGAGAAGGCGGTTAATCAGTTTGTGGATGGCGTGGTCAAGCAAGCCGGACACATCGATATTTCGTTTAATGTCATCTCGGTTGGGGATGTGCAGAAGCCGTTGAATGAAATTTCGGTCGACGATTTTCTACAACCGATTACCATTACTATGCGGACGCAGTTCTTGACCACGCGCGCAGCTTCAAAGCATATGATCAAGCAAGGTTCAGGCGTGATTTTGACCTTCGGCGGCAGTGGCCCACAAACAATACAGGGTTTGGGTGGCTTCAAAATTTCACTGGATGCACTGGAAGGATTGCGGCGGCAGTGGGCAATCGAGTTAGGGCAGCATGGCATTCGTGTGCTAACGTTGAAAACGGGCGGCATACCGGAGTCGATACAAGGGGTCGATGCCAAAATGCGCGAGCAGATAACCAAATCGATTGAACAGGATGCCATGCTCAAGCGGGCGGCGACACTGGCTGATGTGGGCAACGTGGCAGCTTTTGCAGCCTCTGATCTGGCGAGGACGATCACGTCTACCGAGGTCAATATCTCGTGTGGCGCGATAGTCGATTAGCCGATTTTCATATCGTAGTCATTGGCTGCTGGATCTGAAAAATGTGGGCAATATTGCACAGTCTGTTGAAACCTTTCAGCATCGATCAGGGAATTGAAACGTATTAATAATTCGGGTCGAGCCAATCACGTAAGCCTTCGCTGAGCAGGTTTGAGGCTAGAATGACGATCAAAATGGCAAAACCCGGGAAGGTTGCCAGCCACCAGTTATAGAACTTGGTGCGCCCGATCGCGATCATCGCGCCCCATTCCGGTGCAGGTGGCGTTACGCCCAGACCGAGGAAACTCAAGGCGGACACTAACAAAATGATGCTGCCCACATCTAAGGCCGCTTTGATAATGAGCGGTGTCCACGCGTTCGGCAGGATATAACGCAGCAAGATAGAGGGTTCGCGCATTCCGAGCGATCGTGCGGCTACCACATATTCATTCGAGCGGATCACGATCACCTGCGAGCGCATCAATCGAGCGTATTCCGGCCACAGCACGATACAGGCCGCCAGAATCGCGTTGTTCAGGCTGGGACCGAGGAAAGCCGAAATCGCCAGCGCCAGCACAATCGAAGGAAACGCCAGCGTCACATCAGCGATTCGCATAATCGCTTCGTCGAGAAATCCGCCGACAAAACCAGCGACCGCCCCTAACAATGATCCCATGACCGATGACACAATCACCACGAAGAATGAGGCTGGTAGTGAGATCCGTGCGCCATGTACCACACGGCTGAAAATGTCGCGTCCGAGTTCATCTGTGCCGAAGCTGTGTACGGTCGTTGGCGGTTTCAACCGTTGTGCCAGATTCTGCGCCAGTGGGTCAATCGGTGCGATTTGGTCTGCAAAGATGATGACCAGACCGAAGAAAATCAGAATAATCAGCCCCACCCAGAAGGCCGGGTATTTGCGGATATGCTTCCACAAGCGAGTCCTGCGGCTGATTTTGGCTTGAACCAGCGGCACACGCCCCGCCATCACCGGAACAGTTACATTACTCATAGCGCACACGCGGGTCAAGCACCCCGTATAAAATATCGACAAACAGATTAATCAGCACATAAATGAAGGCGATCAGCAGTGTACCCGCTTGAATCGCCGGATAATCCAGGTTAACTGCCGCTTTCACCAGATATTGCCCCAGTCCCGGCCAATCGAAGACCGTTTCGGTCATGACTGCGCCGCTGAGCAATCCCGCGAAGGCCAGCCCTAAAATCGTCACGAGTGGTATGAGTACGTTTCGCAGCGCATGACGGACGATCACGTTGCGTTCGCTCAATCCTTTTCCCCGTGCCGTGCGGACGTAGTCCCGCCGCATTTCTTCGATGATGGCCGCCCGCGTCACCCGCACAACCAGCGCCAACGTGAAACCGCCGAGGATCAGCGTTGGCAGCACCAGATGATGCAGGGCGCTCGCTAAGGCTGCCCAGTTACCACTCAGCACCGAATCGATGGTTAACAAACCCGTCACACGCGCCGGATCGGTCATGCGCGGATCAAGCCGCCCCGGCCCCGGTGCGATGCCCAGATTGAAGTAGAAAATCGTCAGGAAGATGAGTCCTGTCCAGAACGGGGGCAGAGAAGCATTCAGCAGGGATACAAACCATACGATACGGTCAAACAGGCTGCGGAACTTGACCCCCGCCATGATTCCGAGTGGAATACCGAGCACAATAGCGAACATCAATGAACTAATCGAAAGTTCAACCGTCGCGGGTAGGAAGGTGATGAGATCTGTCGACACTGGATGCTTGGTCAGAAACGAATTACCGAAATCCCCGCGTGCCATATTCCCGACGTAGCTCAAATACTGCTCCCAAATTGGACGGTCTAAGCCCCACTTTGCTTTGGCAGCCGCCACGATTTCCGGCTTATCCAGCGCCCGTTCGCCGACAATCATCACCAACGGATCAACCTGCACCAGATTGTAAATAAGGAACAGCACTAGCGTGATGCCCAGCATCATAGGAATGGTTAACAACAAGCGCTGGAGGATGTAACGCCCGAGCATGAATGTCCTTCAATGAAAGAGGGGTGTGCTAGACACCCCTCTAGTATTCAATAATCGGTTACGACTTGCTGATCTGATAGAAGTCCATGAAGTAAACGGGATGGAACACGAAACCCTTGACATTAGTACGCAGGGCATACAGTTCCTGGGGTTGCAGCAGCGGAATGAACGCCGCTTCGGCCATATGGGCCGCCTGATATTGGGCATAAATATCAACTCGTTTAGCAGGATCGCCTTCATTTGCCCCGGCCGTTGCCAAATCGACAATCGCTTTCGAGTCCAGCAAGATACGCTTGGATGGGCCAGCATCCGGGAACGAGAAATAATCCGACCACATGGTTGCATCCAGATAATCCGGTGTCCACGTTGCGAACACAAACGGGAGTTCTTGTGCCCGATAAGACTTCAAGAAGTCTGTGTTAGGTTGTTGATTGATCGTGACTTTAATACCGACTTCTGCTAAATCAGATTGTATCTTAGCCGCCAGCGTTTCATTGGCTACGCCACCGGATTCGCCAGTGGATGAATACAAGGTTATCTCGAATCCATCAGGAAAACCCGCATCCGCCAGCAGTTTCTTGGCGGCATCGACATTATGCTCGTAGCGTTTGGTTGGATCTGAGCCAATAATACCAATCGGCAGCATCGCCGCCGGACGGTCTGCATAACCCGAAAGGAGACCGCTGATAATGCCATCGTAGTCGATAGCCTGTGCAATCGCCTGACGAACTTTAACGTCTTTCAGTGGTACATTGAACTTATCAGCAGGTGAAATCGCCAGATAGGTGATGTTCAAAGTCTGCCCGATGACCAGTTGCAGGTCAGCATTCGATTTGATCTGCTCGGCAAGATCTTTATCTACGTTTTGATAGACATCTACATCACCTTTTTCCAACTGTTGCAACTTGCTGGTGGAGTCCGTACCGTGAATGAGTGTTACACCGGCTAAATTGGCGGGACCACGCCAATAATTATCGTTGCGTACCATGGTCACTTCGCCCAGAGCTTTCCAGCCCGTTAGGATAAAAGGCCCTGATCCGGCAGAATTTTGCGTCAGCCAGTCGTCAGCAGTATCCGTTTTATCAGCATCTTCCGCATCGGTTGCGCCATGTTCTTTGGCAACTTTGCTATCAATAACGCTCATGGCGGGTGCCGTAACAATCGTCGCGAAGGCGGGTGTTTTGGCTGTCAGGGTGACTTTGACTGTCAAGTCATCCACGGCTTCGATGCTGGCGATTTGATCGGCATAGAAGGAAGGATTACCTTTAATGTTCTTCAGCCGCATCCAAGAGAACTTCACATCTGCGGCTGTCAATGGGTTGCCAGACGCAAACTTCACATCTTTATGCAGCGTAAAGGTGTACACAAGCCCATCGTCAGATACGGTGTAGCTATCAGCAACACCGGGAACAATTTTGTTCAAATCATCCGCATGAATTTCCAATAACGTATCATAGGTTGCATGGTTCACAAGGAGATTAGTGGATTCACCCCCACGGCCGGGATCCAGTGTAATAATGTCATCCATAGTCATGGCAACAATCAGGGTGTTATCCTGTGCCAATGTCGCACCCATGCTTAGCAGCATTGCGCCGATGATGAAGATCGAAAAGAGAATCAAACGTCGTTTCATAAACTTGCCCCTTTAATTGCAAAAATGGGTAGGCAAGATAATGTAAGTCAAATGGCGGTGACTGTCAAATTACGAACAATATGTTGGATTCAAATGTTGAGAAGTGTAATGATAGAAGCAATAAAACCCCCTCAGTGTGAGGGGGAATATGAAACTTATTTCGAGGCACTTTCAAGCGGTGGCAGATCCATCGACATCTGCGAGGCGTGATCGTAACGCTCTTGCAAGCGTTCACCCCAGGCAGTCAATTGACGTCCTACCCCTGCCAAAACCTCATAATAAAACGGCTCTATTGTTTCTCTAGCGAGCATGGCCTCTTCTATAAGCTGGCGCTGCTCCCGATTTTGGATGAATTCTGAATGTTTAAGCTTTGTGGCGAACTTCAGATATTCGAACATAACACACTTCCCTGTACAGGCTTCACTTAACCTGCTATAATTGCTTTGATGGTTATATTACCATAAACCTTGATAACCAGTCAAGTGACTTTTGGTAGTTAGAATGAGGGTCAAAGGTGGATACTCAAAATATTGAGGCGTTCGGTCTTTTGAAGGAGCGGCTTTGTCTGGACTTTATCAACACCTCAGATCAGCATCCCTCTAAACCCAACACTGAATTGCTAACCAGCTACGCGCGTTTAGTGGAGTGGAGTGTATTCTCCAACTCGATCAGCAGCGAGCAAGGTGAAATTCTGCTTTCACTAGCCGAACAATATCCCGATAAAGCAGATGAAGCCCTGTGTTTTGCCATTTCCGTGCGCGAAACGCTTTTTCGTGTGCTGGCGGCAGCAGCCGATAATCACCAACCAACCGCCGAAGAAATGCAAGCCTTCAATGAGATTCTCGCCAGGGCCATGAGCCATCTGCACATGACTCCGGCGCTCGCCAATTTTTCCTGGACGTGTGCGCTGGACGAAAATGATCTCGAAACCATGATCTGGCCGGTGGTTTGGTCAGCCGCCGAATTGATGACCTCCCGCGATCTGCATTATCTACGTGAGTGCGCCTCCGAGGATTGTGAATGGCTGTTTTTGGATACCTCCAAAAATCACAGCCGCCGCTGGTGCAGCATGAAAGATTGTGGCAACCGTTCCAAAGCCCGCACCCATTATCAACGCGCGCGAAGCACTACCTAAATCAAAAACGGGGCATCACTGCTCCCGTTTTGATATTTCAACTCAATGACGACCGGCTAATTGCCCTATTCGTGTTTATCCAATTGCAGATCGGTCACAAACGGCTTGAGAATAAAGGCAGAATGCTTTTTAAAGTCATCAGGCGGCTTAATCTCAATCGGATTATTCGTCTGAGGCAAATCCGGTTCGAGGCGTATGGTACGGCTAATCACAAAACAACGGAAACACAAATCATTTTTTAGTTCTCGCGGCGTCCTTCCACAGATTGCACATGCCATCACACACCTGCTTTCCCGATTGTGGTTAATTTATCCCAAATTTATCACTCAATAAATTACACCACATCACCATTATGGCTACATTTGGAATAGGCTACCTGGCTCCTTTACTCCGCATAGACTGCCTGACGCAGCCCTTTTAGATAGCCAATGGCGAACAACCGCCCGATAGACGAATAACCAGCCTGCTCATTGCTGTCGCCTTCCATCGTCGGCACATGGTCGGGTCGTGCCACGCCTTCAAATCCAATGTCACGATACGCTTTGATGCAAGCCAACATATCCGTTTGACCATCATCATGGAAAGTCTCTGCAAATTTCTCCGGCGTGCCGCGCACATCGCGCAGATGCACGAAGAAAATCTTCTCTCCAAAATGCCGGATCACTGAAGGTAGATCGTCCGTCATCAGGGTGAAGTTGCCTTGACACAGCGTGATGCCATTCATCGGGCTAGGTACAATATCCAGCAGGCGTTGGAAGTTATCGACCGAACGCATGATGCGTCCTAATCCGCGAATCGGTGACAGCGGCGGATCATCCGGATGCATCGCCAGCTTAACGTTGGCTTTTTCCGCGACTGGCAGCACTTTCTTAAGAAAATATTCGAGGTTTTCCCACAGTTGATCTTCAGTCACGATGCCATATTCGGTCAAAGGGGCATCCTTCATCATGCTGTTGTCGTAGCTGGTGACCATCGCGCCGCCGCGTGTAGGGGTGGTGGTTGAGGTACGCATCCAATTAAAGAAGGGCATCCACTCGTAGCACCAGACCGAAATGCCCAGCGCCCCCATATTACGGATCAACTCACAGGCTGTTTCAATTTCCTCATCACGCCCCGGCAAACCCATCTTGGCCTTATTCAGTGGCGGACGACTTTCCAGCACGTCAAACTTGAAGCCAGCCTCCTCATAAGCATTTTTGAGCCGCACGATCGACATGTAACTCCAGGGCAGTTCATCAGGAGGCACATTCAAGCCCTTGCTGAAATTCATGGTTCCGACGACATCTTCAATGCCGCACTGCTTAACCATCGTCCATAACGGGCTGCGTTCCGGCGGTAGTACTTCAGCGATCTTAAACATATTTTGTGTCCTTATTCTGGTATCGGATATTCCGGCTGAAAACCAATCAATGATTTAGCTTTCTCGATGCTAATCAGGGTATCATCCCCTTCGAATGCGCCTTTTATAGGAACGTTGGGGAAAAAGAGTTCTACCAACTTTTGGCTGCTGTATCCCGACCAATTGTGATCATTGACCACAAACAGGGGATGGCTGCCTTCAAAATCAGCGATTACGGCTTTTTCGGCGGCCTGGGCGGCATCGCGGTTATCGATATACGCCCAAAAGTTGAAGCGATCGCCATGATAGGCTCTCCACAACCAATCTTCGCTAATGCCATCCCATATATCCTTATTTGGATATTCCATGTTTCGTTGACCGCGAAATTCCAAGACACTTTTGCGAACAGCTGCCAAACGGCTGGCGCGTTCCTGTTCCGGCATCTGTGCAAGTGTATTCAACAGATGTTTCATTCGATCCCGCTGTTGTAAATAGGTTTTGTTGCTTATTTCTTCGGGGAAATAGACGGCTGGCAGTCGCAGCCCGACGCTGGAAATACCGCAGCGCCGCCAGTAATAATCACCGATGTCCTCTACAATCTTTTTGGAAAATGAATAAGGATCAGTCGTTACAGACGGGTGTGCTTCATCAATCGGGAAATACTGCGGTTCGACATCAGTCAAACCCCATGCACAGCCAATAGCGTTAATCGAACTGGCCTGCACGATGCGTCCCACACCCTCGGCATCTGCTGCCTCAAATACATTGAATGTGCCTGCCGTGTTGATGCGATACATATCGGAATGAGTCACCATCGTCGGGCTGGGAATCGCCGCTAGGTGGACAATCGCCTGGCAGCCGCGTACCTGTTCGCGCAGCTTCGGATAATTTTCGATGTCGCACAGCACATATTCCGCGCCTTCGATGCTGACATCCGGGATGTTGCCCAGTACGCGCACATCCCATCCATGTTCCACAAAACGGGCGGTGACTGCACGCCCCACTCTGCCCGCGCCGCCTGTAATTAATACGCGTGTCATTCGATACTCCTAAAGCCATGCAAATTTGCGGTAATCATAGCGCATCCTATCTCGCCCTGCTTTGCCAATGGATTGTTGAGACTTAAGCGCGACTTTGCCCGTTCAAGCTGCGTAATATAAGTAGTGTAATCGAACAGACAATTGAGGATTTTCAACAGATGGCAGTCGTACTTCCATAGAGTGGAAAGCCGGATATTCTGCTGGAAAAGGTCACTTCATCTGAGATAATGTGCCGGAATAGACTGTCATCCTCAAATTGGTCTTTTATCGCAAGCATTTGACGAATAGGAAAGGTATCGCACCATGAGTAAGAAACTGTTGATTTTGTCTATCTTATTGGTCGGGTTGATCGCTGCCTGTAGTCCAGCTGGAAATATCAGCAAACGGAATCCGGGGATTTTGCGTGATTACATTTTTAGTGTCGAGCCACGCAATAACGGTTCTTATATTATTTGGGTGCGAAATGATGATGTTGCTGCCTACTGCACCACCGACAAAGCGATTGGTGACACTGCAATGCAAGCCATTCGCAGCCGCACCGGCCTGATCATCATGCAATATCGCAACCGTGAGACACTCGACAAAGAGTCCTTCGGTGTGGATCAAGGTGGGTGCGTCGTCGAAAGTACCGGCAGCAAGACCGATACGCCGATCTTCAAAATTCTCTCGATAGAGATTTTGTCGGAGCAGTAGCGATAGTCCGTCCTATCCGTGAAAGGCATAATCAATCTTCTCCCTTGCCATCTTAATTGATACATGGTATCAATAAGAAATGATTATTAATCGACTGTAGGAGATTGATTTATGCGTATCCGATTGATTGCTGCGCTCTCGTTATTCATCACGCTGATGGTCAGCACTGCGTCAGCCAAGGCACAACCACAGCGACTCAAAGTGGTGGCGACGTTCAGCATCCTTGGTGATGTTGTCCACGCTATCGCCGGAGATAATATCGATCTCACTGTTTTGGTGGGCGTGGATGGGGATACGCACAGTTACGAACCTGTTCCGCAGGACAGTGTGGCACTCACCAACGCCAACCTGATTTTTGAGAACGGCCTCGGCTTCGAGTCGTGGCTGGATGATTTGTTTACAGCAGCCGGTGGGCAGGCGCAGCGTATCGTCGTCAGCCAGGGCATCAACCCCGGCAAGATCAGTGTGGGTGATGAAACTGGCGAAACAGATCCGCATATCTGGCAAAATCCTTATAACTACGTCCGTGTGGCCGAACTCGTACGTGACAGTTTATCTATCGCCGATCCCGACAATGCCGTCACCTATCAACTGAATGCCAACGCCTACATCAGCCAACTGCTAGAGATCGACACCTATGTGTTGCAGCAGGTTCAAAAGCTGCCTGCTGACCAGCGCAAATTGGTGACGAATCACGATGCCTTTGGTTACTTTGCCAGCCGATACGGGCTAGAAATCGTCGGCACAGCGCTTGGTTCGGTGTCAACCGAAGGCGCGAACGGATCAGCTGCCAATCTCGCCAGGCTGGTGGAAAATATTCGCACCACTGGCGCACGCGCTATCTTCGCAGAGAACATCGAGAATGCTGATGTCGTAAATCAAATAGCACAGGAAGCGGGTGTCGTAGTCGGCGCGCCCCTGTGCAGCGACGCACTGACTCCCGCAGATGGCACATGCCCGACCTATCTTCAGATGATTCGCTATAACATCGATAGCATCGTCGCCGCACTTATGCAATAAGACCAAACACCCTCATCATATGACCTCCATAACCAGCCGTTTGTCATTTCACAAACGGCTGGTTTTTATTCATATCTGACAAATTACCGATAAATGCTACCCAATTGCAATTACAGACATCACTATTCGTTAGGCAGCATCGGCGTGCATTATTAGTTACTGATCAATGACATATGTCATGGGTTAGTGACGGGTTGACTATAAAGCCCAATAGGCACAAATAAATTGCGATTGAATGACCCACATGGGAGAACGATAATATGACGGAGCGGTTGTTTACAACGATAGATGCCAACGAAGCAGTAGCACGTGTGGCCTATAGAACCAGTGAAGTGATCGCCATCTATCCGATCACGCCATCATCGGTTATGGGCGAATGGGCAGATGAATGGGCCTCCGGTAAACAGTCGAATATCTGGAATACCGTGCCACAGGTTATCGAGATGCAAAGTGAAGGCGGCGCAGCGGGCGCTATTCACGGTGCGTTGCAAGCCGGATCACTGGCGACAACTTTTACAGCCTCACAAGGGCTGCTGTTGATGATCCCCAATATGTATAAGATTGCCGGCGAACTCACGTCGACTGTCTTTCATATCGCCGCACGTTCCTTAGCTGCACAGTCGCTCTCGATCTTTGGTGACCACAGCGATGTGATGGCAACCCGTGCTACCGGCTGGGCACTCTTAGCCTCGGCCTCTCCTCAGGAAGCACACGATTTCGCGATTATTGCGCAGGCCGCAACGCTAGAGTCGCGGGTTCCTTTCCTGCACTTTTTTGATGGTTTCCGCACCTCGCACGAAATATCCAAGATTGAACTGCTGACCGATGACGATCTGCGGTTTATGCTCAACAACGATCTGATCACCGCCTTCCGCAAGCGCGGCCTTTCGCCGGAAAACCCCTTCATTCGCGGTACGGCAGCTAACCCCGATGTCTACTTCCAGGGACGCGAGACGGTTAACCCCTTCTACGCCGCTTGCCCGGACATCGTGCAAAAGGCAATGGATCGCTTTGCAGGTTTAACCGGACGTCAATATCACCTCTACGAATATTACGGTGCGCCGGATGCCGACCGCGTGATCATCGCGATGGCTTCTGCCAATGAAGCGGCTCAGGAAACTGTCGATTATATGAACGCGCACGGCGAAAAAGTCGGTCTGCTCAAGATCCGCCTCTACCGCCCCTTCGATATGAAACGCCTGGTGGCTGCATTGCCCAGGACGGTCAAGAAGATTGCTGTACTCGACCGCACGAAAGAACCGGGCAGTGGTGGTGAACCGCTGTACCTCGACGTGGTAACGGCCCTGGTCGAAGAATGGGTCGACGGCCCCATGCCAGCCATTGTCGGTGGACGTTATGGCTTGTCCTCTAAAGATTTCACACCGGCGATGGTCAAAGCCATTTATGAAAATCTGACACTGCCCAAACCCAAGAATCATTTCACCATCGGTATCAATGATGATGTCAGCCATACCAGCTTGGACTTTGACTCGAATTTCTCGGTCGAGCCAGACTCGGTTGTACGCGCTGTCTTCTACGGCCTCGGATCAGATGGTACGGTCGGCGCGAACAAGAACTCGATCAAGATCATCGGCGAAAACACCAACAACTATGCGCAGGGTTACTTCGTGCTCGACTCGAAGAAGTCCGGTTCGATGACCACCTCGCATCTGCGTTTCGGCCCGAACCCTATCCATTCCAATTATCTGGTGACCAAGGCTAACTTTGTAGCTTGCCACCAGCCCAACTTCTTGCAGCGCTTCGATGTGCTGCGCGAAGCCGTAGATAATGGTGTCTTCCTGCTCAACTCGCCTTTTAGCCCTGATGAAGTGTGGGACACCCTCCCGCGTCCGGTGCAGGAACAAATCATCAGCAAGCACCTCAAGTTCTATGTGATCGACGCGCTTAAAGTGGCCCGCGATGCAGGTATGGGACGGCGTATTAATGTCGTCATGCAGGTCTGCTTCTTCGCCATCTCCGGTGTCCTCCCGCGTGACGAAGCAATTGCTGCCATCAAGGAGTCGATTGAAAAGACATACCACAAGAAGGGCGAAGAAATCGTCCAGATGAACCTCGACGCGGTGGATAGTACCCTTAGCAATCTGTTCGAGGTCAAGGTTCCGGCACAGGTGACAAGCACGGTTGAATTGAACGCGGTTGTTCCGGCTGACGCACCGCCCTTTGTGCGTGATGTCCTCGGCATGATGATCGCCGGAAAGGGTGATCTGCTGCCCGTCAGCGCTATTCCGGTCGATGGAACCTACCCCAGCGGCACAACCCAATGGGAACGCCGTAACCTCGCCGAAGAAATTCCGGTGTGGGAATCGGATCTGTGTATCCAATGCGGCAAGTGCGCGATGGTCTGCCCGCACGCCGTTATCCGCATCAAAGCCTATGACGCCGAATTGTTGAGCGAAGCACCTCCGACATTCAAGTCAATGGATGCCAAAGATACTGATTGGCAAGGCATGAAGTACAGCATTCAGGTCGCGCCCGAAGATTGCACCGGCTGCGGCATCTGCGTCGATGTCTGCCCGGCTAAGAACAAATCAGCCGTCAACATCAAAGCCATCAATATGCGTCCACAGCGCCCGCTACGCGAACAGGAAGTTGCCAATTGGGACTTCTTCCGCAAGCTGCCTGAACTTGACCGGCGCAACATCAAGGTCAGCAGCATCCGCCAACAGCAGGTGCAGCAGCCTCTGTTCGAGTTCTCCGGTGCTTGCGAAGGCTGCGGTGAAACGCCTTATATCAAGCTGGTGACGCAGTTGTTCGGTGATCGTTCGCTGATCGCCAATGCCACTGGCTGCTCATCGATCTACGGCGGCAACTTGCCCACGACACCCTGGTCGAAGAATAACGAAGGTCGCGGACCAGCCTGGGCGAACTCCCTGTTTGAAGACAATGCCGAGTTCGGTTTGGGGATGCGTGTCGCGCTCGACAAACAGGCCGAAATCGCTGTCGAACTCTTGACACGAGTCGCTCCGCAGTTGGATGGCGAACTCGTAACAGCACTGCTCAATGCCGAACAGCATACCGAAGCCGAAATTCACGATCAACGTGAACGCGTTGCCTTGCTCAAGACCAAGCTCCAAGCCATCAACAGCGATGACGCTCAGCGCTTGCTGCAAACCGCCGACTCGCTAATCAAACGGGATGTCTGGATTATCGGTGGTGACGGATGGGCATATGACATCGGCTTTGGCGGTTTGGATCATGTCCTCGCCAGTGGTCGTAACGTTAATGTGCTGGTACTGGACACCGAAGTCTACTCCAACACCGGCGGTCAGATGTCCAAGTCCACACCGCGTGGTGCGGTCGCCAAGTATGCGGCGGGTGGTAAGCCGATGGGCAAGAAGGATTTGGGCCTAATTGCTATGACCTACGGCAATGTCTATGTTGCCCGCATTGCGATGGGTGCGAAGGATGAACAAACCCTGCGTGCGTTGTTAGAGGCCGAAGCCTATAACGGTCCATCTCTGATTATCGCCTACAGCCATTGTATCGCTCATGGCATTGATATGAGCAAAGGTATGCGTGATCAAAAGGCCGCTGTCGAATCCGGTCAATGGCCGCTGTATCGCTATAACCCTGACCGCGCCGGAAACGGTGATAATCCCTTCGTGCTGGACTCGCGTGCAGCGAAGATCTCGGTCAAAGAGTACATGCGCATGGAAAACCGTTTCAAGATGCTGGAACTCAGCAAGCCGGAAATCGCTAAGACACTCTTTGCCGCCGCGCAAGAAGATGCCGATACCCGTTGGGCTATGTATGAATATCTAGCGGCACGTCCCGTCCTAACCAACGGCGAGAAGTCGCATTAATTTCGTTCAATTACTTCAGCAAGGGCAGGGTGCGCTCTGCCCTCATCCTCATGGAGGACAACCGTGAATATTACTACGAACTATCTTGGACTGACGCTCCGTTCGCCTTTGGTCGCGTCAGCCTCACCTTTGTCAGAAAGTCTCGACAACATCAAACGCATGGAAGATGCTGGAGCTGGCGCGGTCGTCCTCTTTTCGCTCTTCGAGGAACAGATTCGCCAGGAGCGCCAAACCATGCATCATTTCATGACCTATGGCACAGAAAGTCACTCTGAAGCAGTTTCCTACTTCCCTGAACCGGATGAGTATCATACTGGCCCACAGCAGTACCTCCAGTTGATTCGCCGTGCCAAAGAAGCTGTTAATATTCCGATTATCGCCAGCATAAACGGTTCGTCGATTGGTGGCTGGACAGGTTTCGCCCGCCGCATGGAAGAAGCCGGCGCGGACGCACTTGAACTGAATGTCTACTATATTCCCACTGACGTCTATCTCACCGGCCAGCAGGTCGAACAAACCTACATTGACATTCTCAAAGCGGTCAAATCTTCTGTAAAAATTCCAGTCGCCATGAAGCTCAGCCCCTTCTTTAGCAATTTCGCCCATATGGCGCATGATCTGGATGCTGCTGGCGCGGACGCTTTGGTGATGTTCAATCGCTTCTATCAGCCCGATATTGATATTGAAACTTTGGAAGTCACGCCGCATGTCATCTTAAGCACACCTCAAGCCCTGCGTCTACCGCTGACGTGGATCGGTATCCTCTACGGACGCGTGAAGGCCAGCCTCGCCGGAACCAGTGGTGTTCACACCAGTGACGATGCCGTGAAGCTCATTTTGGCGGGTGCCAATGTCACTATGATGACCTCGGCCTTGCTCAAGAATGGCATCGATCATATCCGCACCGTTGAACACGGTTTGCAGCAGTGGATGAACGATCACGATTACAAATCAGTTGACCAGATGCGCGGCGCGGTCAGCCAGATGAACGCCGAAGACCCCAGCGCCTTCGAACGCGCACAATATATGCGTGCGCTCACCAACTACGTGCCTTTTAACAAGCGCTAATCGTTTGTTAGCAACTACTTTTTCGTCAAAAGGCGGCCTCAGGGTCGCCTTTTTGTATCGCTTTCCTGATACAAAATTGTAATAATTTTGCCAAAAAATTAATTCTTAACTGTCGGAAAATGTGATATTGTGATTGGAGCAATATTTACGTTTTTTATGTTTCGTTGAAAACATTGAGCGTTAATAGCGCTGTTCATAGCCTTAAAGACCTATTGCCCTTGGGTAAGGGTATGGCACAATTTCTGACACCAAACTCATCGAGTGGGTAGAGCCAGAAAGACAGGATGCATGATCGTGGAACCAAAACCAGCTTCAAAAACACAATTGCTGCCCCCGGCACCAAATGAAGTTGTTGAACATCCTTATCGTACGCATATCATGCCGCGCAATCAAACACTGCGGCGCTTGTTAGCAGGTATTCCCGGCCTCAGCAAAGATGCGGATCGCATTCCACCGACCAAAATTGCTTTGATCGTACGGGGTATCTCCGAGTCGCTAAGCCTCAAAGAAGGTCAGGTAGCGCTGTTGGGACGGGCAGATTTTCGTTCCGGCGGTTTCCATCCCGATGTTGATCTTACAGCCTATGGCGCACAGGAACGTGGTGTCTCACGTGCCCATGCCCGTTTGCATGTCGAAGAAGGTCAGCTTTATGTGACCGATCTTTACAGCGCCAATGGCACGCGTATTCGTGGCGAACGCCTTGAACCGGAACAACCCTACCTACTAAACCACGACGATGAATTTTTGTTGGGTGCGCTTGCTATTCGCGTAACCTTTGAATAACGTCTGACACTAATTTCAAACAAAAAACCCGGTCATGTGCCGGGTTTTTGTTTACTCCAATAACTTTGCGCTTAGAACGCCGTACTACCCTATAGAAGCCCCGCCGCTTGCTCAGCCTGGGTCAGCGAACGGTCAAAGCGCTCCAGCCCTTCTTGCACAGCTACACGATCAATCATCAAAGCGGGTGAGAATCGCAATCCGCTCTCGCCACACCCGAGGATCAGCAGGCCGTTTTCGAGGGCAACATCTTCTACACTGTCGCGCAGCGCCTTGGCAGGGGTACGCTTTTCATCCAGCACCAGTTCCGCGCCGATCATCAAACCCTGTCCATCAATGCGTGCATATTTCAACGATGGGTGATGTGTCCGCATTTCTTCCAGTGCATCCATGATGTACTCGCCCTGTTCAGTCGCGTTTGCCATTAGCCCATTCTCCACCAATTCGAGTGTCGCCAGAGCCGCCGCACACGATACCGGATTTCCAGCGAAGGTGCTGCCATGCGCGCCCGAAGGCCAGCTCATAATTTCTTCACGGGCGATGACCGCACCCAACGGCATCCCGCTGGCAAGCCCCTTAGCCGAGCAGACAATATCTGGTTCCACGTTATGATGCTCAATCGCCCACCATTTACCAGTGCGCCCGATACCGCTTTGTACCTCGTCAGCAATCATCAGAATGCCGTATTGATCACAAATCTCACGGATTTGCTGGATGAAACGCGTATCTGGTACGACGTAACCACCTTCACCCTGTATCGGCTCAAGGATAATAGCCGCGACACTTTCCGCTGGAACGGTGCGCTTGAACAGCACATCAGTAATAAAGTCGGCGCATATGCAGTGGGCATTACAGGCTGCTTCCTCGCGCCCATGCATACAGCGGTAAGGATTGTTATACGGAACGTGATGAACGCCGGGAATAAGCGGGAAGAAACCGTCTTTCTGTACGACCTTACTCGCCGTCAATGATAATGATCCCATTGTCCGCCCATGAAATGCCCCGTAGAAAGCAATAACCTGCGGCTTGTCGGTGTACCAGCGCGCTACCTTTAGCGCGCCTTCTACCGCCTCTGTGCCTGAATTAGTTAAGAAGACACGGGCAGGGGCAGCAAACGGCGCGATAGACGCCAGCTTTTCAGCGACTTTAACCTGAACATCATAATAATAATCAGTACCCGCAATATGAATAAATTTTTTAGCTTGCTCGGTAATGGCTTCCACAACTTTAGGGTGCGAATGTCCGGTAGCGGTTACGGCGATCCCTGCGGCGAAATCAATATAATCGTTGCCATCTACATCCCAGACGCGCGCGCCTTCCCCGCGTTCAATCACGAACGGGTAGCGGTTGCTGATGGCGCCACTCATAATGGCGAGGTCGCGGTCAATAATCGTCTGCGACTTTGAGCCGGGACGGGTGGTAGTGTTCATAACCATAATGTTGCTCCAATAGGTCAAATTGCCGAAAAAGTGTTGTACAGAACATACAACACGGCATCCACAGTATACCGCCTGTTGAGGGGGGCAATCAAGGCAGGCATCAGGACATATATCACGTCAAAAAGCGTATGAAATGCCACCAGCAAGGTGCGACTCATATCGAGATAATAGGGTTTCGCAAGTTCTAATATTCTATTATTAGGCAAATCGTCTCATGCACTGCCGTCAGAATGCGTTACAATACAGCAGTAAATATCAGGTCAGGTTGCAATGAAAAGTGCTAGACAGTTAGGGCTAATCTCATGACCAATCACGTTTTTGTCTCGTACAAACATGAGGAGCAGGATTTCGTCGAGATGCTTATCCGCCAGTTGCAGGCGGCAGGTTTCCAGGTGTGGGTGGATACGGAACAACTGCGCGCCGGGGAAAATTGGCGCGAGGCCATCAACTTCGCCATCAAAGATGCCTTCGCTCTAATTCTGGTGATCTCGCCGGAAGCCAGAGCATCGCAATATGTGACCTACGAATGGGCCTATGCTCAGGGTGCAGGCATCAAGGTCATACCCATTCTGCTTAAGCAGACCGATAAACTACATCCTCAGTTGGAGATGCTCCAATATCTGGATTTCACCGACCGCGCCCGTCCTTCGTGGGATAAACTCTTGCGTCGGCTCTGGGAATTGCAGGGTGAAAATCAACCGCACAGCGTAACCGTTGCCCGCGATGCACCCCCCACCGTAATCTCTGCCGTTGCCGCACTCGATAGCCACAACGCGGACGAACGTCGTGCCGCCCTGAAGACTCTCGGACAGATGAGTCATCCTGCTGCTTATGCAGCTTTGGTCAGCGCCGTTCAACACCCCATGCGTGATGTGCGGGTAGACGCAGCCTTCTTGCTAGCCAAGCAAACCAACTATAAAGATGCGGCAGCCGTACCCGGTTTGCTCGATGCGCTTAACGATGAGGATCCGCGCATCCGTACCGCAGCGTGCAAAGCACTGGGCGATATTGGTGACGGCTCGGCGGTGGCTGAACTCCTGCGTGTGATGGTCGAAGATTCCGACAGTCAAATCCGCTGGCAGGCCACCGGCGCGGTCAGCAAAATGGGGCCTTCTGCTGTACCCGGTTTGTGCGCTGCCCTGCGTGATGAAAACTGGAAGGTTCGCCGCAGTGCCGCCGAGGCACTCTGGAGTATGCACGAGCCGGAAGCAGTTCCCGGTTTGGCCGAAGCCCTGGTTGATAAGAACGATGTGGTTCGGCAGGCGGCCTCTGCTGCACTGGAAGGGATGGGCGCTGGTGCCGTCATGGGTTTGATCGACGTCATGAAAAACGGTAAAGATGCCTTTGTCTCTCGCGCCGCAGCCGACATGCTGCAAAAGATTGGCTCGCAGACGGGTGTCGACGCGGCTAATCAGTGGTTGAATCGTGATCGTGGCACGACGACTTCACGCTTGGGCACAAGAGGGCTATCATAGTTCGCAATTTCGACAAAAGCTTTCGGGTTTTTGTCTCATCACACGGGAACACGCTATGACCGATATGCTGGTGAAACTCTATAACCTGCCGCCGCTTGAACCCGAAATCGCGGAGCAAAAGACGCACGGTATTACGATCCGCCGCGCCATCCCTCCCGAAAAACACTTCGTCAAGGAGTGGGTGAGCAAACACTTCAGCGAATTTTGGGCCAGCGAGGTAGACGTGGCTTTCGGGCATGAGCCTGTAAGCTGCTGGTTGGCAGTTGAAGATAAGCAATTAGTGGGCTTCACTTGCTATGATACCAGTTCGAAAGGCTTCTTCGGCCCTATTGGTGTCGGTGATGCCGCGCGCGGTCGCAACACGGGTCGGGCGCTGCTCATCCAGTGTTTACACGCGATGTATTATCAAGGCTATGCTTACGCCATCATCGGCGGTGTCGGCCCTATCGAGTTCTATCAGAAGGTGGTGGGTGCAACCATCATCGAAGACTCGACCCCCGGCGTCTATGCCGGAATGCTGCGCCAGGCTTAATTTGAGTCGCCTTTTAAATCTGATGCCCGTGACAAGGCCATCACACTTATCAAGCTAACCCGCAACAAGTGAGCATCATCATGAATAGGGTCTGGTGGAAAGAAAGTGTCGCCTATCAAATCTATCCCCGCAGTTTTTGCGATAGTAACGGGGACGGCATTGGCGATCTACGCGGGATTATCCCAAAGCTGGATTATTTAAAAGACTTGGGGGTCAATGTCATTTGGCTCTCCCCGATCTACCAATCACCCAACTACGACAACGGCTACGATATTAGCGACTATCAAGCCATCATGGACGAATTTGGCACGATGACCGACTTCGAAGACCTACTTGAGCAGATGCACCGGCGCGGCCTCAAGCTCATCATGGATTTAGTCATCAACCATTCCTCCAATCAGCATCCTTGGTTTATCGAAAGCCGCAAATCCAAAGACAATCCCTATCGTGATTTCTATATCTGGCGCGATGGCAAAGACGGTCATGAACCGAATAACTGGAAAGGACATTTTGCGGGGTCAGCATGGACTTATGATGAACTAACTGGTCAGTATTACCTCAACACTTTCTCGCCTTACCAGCCCGACCTCAATTGGGAGAATCCCAGGCTGCGAGCCGCCCTCCATCAAATGATCGACTGGTGGGTGCAAAAAGGCATTGACGGTTTCCGCCTCGACGCCATTAGCTTTATCTCCAAAGCGCCCGGTTTCCCCGATCATATCGGAACCGATCCGTATATCTTCGACCTGAAGAACATGATGCATGGGCCGGATTATCACACTTATTTGCACGAACTCTACCAGACTGTCTTGAAAAAATATGATCTTGTAACCGTAGGCGAATGTATCGATTTGACCGTCGAAAGCGCTATTGAAGTCTCGGCGCCTGAACGTGAAGAGTTAAATATGCCCTTCCTGTTCGAACATACCAACGAAACGATCAATCGTGGCAAAAATCTACAACAATTAAAAGCCATTCTCAGCCGTTGGCAAATCGGCCTGCACGACAAAGCATGGCTCGGCCTCGGCTTCAACAACCACGACTTGCCCCGTATGGTTTCCCTGTTTGGGGATGATACGCAACAGCATCGTATCGCTTCGGCCAAACTCCTGGGAACGCTGCTGCTGACGCTCGAAGGCACACCCTTTATCTATCAGGGTGAAGAAATCGGCATGACCAATGTCGCCTTCGAGTCGCTCGACGATTACAACGACATTGCCGCCCGCAATCTCTATCATGAGTTGGTGAACGAAAAAGGCATGGATGCCCGGGCAGCATTGGCTGTTCTACACGCCAAAAGCCGCGATAACGCTCGTACACCGATGCAGTGGGACGCCAGCCCCAACGCGGGTTTCACATCGGGAACACCCTGGATTAAGCTGAATCCCAATTACCGCGCCATCAACGTCCAGCAGGCGCTTAATGATCCGAATTCTGTTTTCTACTATTATCAAAAACTGATCCGGTTGCGTAAAGATAACCCTGTTTGGGTGTATGGCGCGTATGAACTCCTGTTGGATGATCATCCGCAGATTTATGCCTTCACACGCACCTTGACCGATGACCGCTTGCTGGTAATCTTGAACTTCTCAGCTGGTAACGCGCTGTTCAAGCTGCCACCGGCACTTTACCCTAATCATCCCGAACTGCTGATCGCTAATCGTGCGGTTGACCCGAACGCCGCCCTTAATGACGTGCTGCTGCTCCCCTATGAGGCGCGTGTCTACCGGATTTAAGCACTGTCCAGTGTGAGGCCATGAGCGCGAGGGCGCTGACCACTCTGATAAAATGCGCGGTTTTGCTGGATATAAAACGGAAAGTCCGCTTCCCAATAGTCGCGCGGATCTTGCCGGAACAACATATGGAAACTGTTGTACAGCATCGGGTTTTGCGCGGCGAAATAGTGAGGATTGCGGAAGAACATTTCCAGATAACCGGCGATAAACTCCGAGTTATTCTGAAACACATATGGATGTCCGATGGGCAGCGGTTCCGTCCCATCTGGCTTGGCGACCTGCCGTTCATACCGCTCCATCTCTAAACATTTGCCCTTAAGAAAAGCAGTCCGCGCGTCTGCCGTAAAGATCTTTCCATCCCACGCACGCATCCCCGGCAGGCAGCCGGAACTATTCAAGGATGCCTTTCCAGCATGTGCGTCGAAATAATCCAGCAGATGACCAAACTCATGAAAAAATGGTGCGACTCCCGGCGTTGGCTGGCTAAATCCCTCGAATAAACGGCT
>JBGAHG010000045.1:0-53799 GCA_044226325.1 Aggregatilineales bacterium | reverse complement strand
CTCGCCATCGAACGCCGCCAACTCGCCCTCCTGCCCGACGACACCCTGCTCGATGAGCTCACCAACTACCGCATGGAACGCCTCCCCGCTGGCGGCTATCGATACGCCGCCCCCTCTGGCCTCCATGACGATCTCGTTATCGCTACCGCCCTCGCCTGGCACGCCTGCCGCTACTCCGCCCCCTCCATCTCTTTCGCCTAACGCCTCCCGCGTTTTGGTTTCTCTGCATTTCTCTGTGGTAAAAATTCTTCGCTTTACCTTGGTTTCCGCCCTCGCATTATTCCCTCCCTGTTACCAGTTCACGAGACGACACTTTTATAGTCTTATGTGTTTTTCTCCCGTAGGGAAGGCTCTAAGAGCCTTCCGCTTTTCCCTCAATCGATCAAAACTGTCGTCTCGTGAAGTTGTCACGGGGAGGGTTAGTGCTAAATCGGAGCAGAAAGTTTGAATCTTTTCCCCTCGCCCTGAGGGAGAGGGGCTAGGGGTGAGGGTTAAAATCGCATTACATTCAAACCCATCTCTCCAAACCAACATTGGGGTGGGGTATCCCTCTGTTCTCTCTGCGGTTAAATTTCTTCTGTGCCTTGGGGTCATTACGCCTTGGTGTTAATGTCTTATGTAGAATCTCGAAAGTTTCTAGAAAATGAGCAATAGTCTTTGAATTGCTCCCTCCCTCGTTTACGGCTGAGGAGAGGATACCTTTTGCGGGAATGTTATTTTTAAAGAACAAGTCTTCCCGTAGGGGAGCACCTATGTGTGCTCCCGAATTGAATTTTCTTGATTACGGTCTCCCTCATTTTCAAACATGTCCTCTCCTCCCTCGTTTACGGGGGAGGGCTGGGGTAGGGGTTTTCCGATTTCTTTCGAGAACCCACATTAGTGATTTCTCGAAAGTTGTGTGCCTCTAGACGCTCGTATTGGTTCAGTTCCCTCTATCGCTTGCGGGTTCAGGAGATGACAGTTTTACAATCTTATGCGTTTCGCTCCCGTAGGGAAGTGTCTCAGACCCTTCCTGTTTTCCCTCAATCGACTAAAATGACTCGTCCTACATCCTAATTAAACTTGCGTAGAGGCACAAAGTTTTACGCCTCCTAACTGCCCAACCTTTACACTTTAACCTGATTATTATTCCCTACGTTTAAATTTAAAAACTTGCCCTACCGTATTTCAACCATCCCCTAACCTATTTAACAATTCTGCTCCCTCAAAATGGTTAACGCCAATGCCTGGAAAGAGTTACAAAATGGTCTTCCAAAATGTAACCCATTGCATTCGCATATCCCTTAAAATATGAATTGGGTCTCTTGTCTTGCTCCCCTTCTTCTGTTACTTCGGGGGGCTAGGGGTTTCCCGCACGCACCTTAACAACGCGCACAACCGCCACAAAAATCAGTGCCGCCTCCGCCGCTTTTGCTGCTTTTGCCGCATATTGCGCACATAGGAATTTTTTCTCCCTCGAAGCACGAATCTTTAACGGGGCAAGTCCAGTGTGGCAATTCTGGCACAAAATGCCATTTTGCCATTGCTGCCAAATTTGCCATCGCTCTTTAAACGGAATGCCCGATGCTGTAAATGTTACAAAAACCGGCTTGTCATAACAACAGCATCATCTCCAACACTACCGCTGCCATCACAAACAGACATCGCTGCTTTGACTAAAAACCAATTGACACCGCCGACATAAAACGGTGTTCTGAATCTAAAGAATTTGCAGAATCAAAAAGCGGCGAACTTATGCCCACCGCCTAACCTAACGCATTGAACATTGAACCGGCTCTTACTGCTGATGATTTTTGAGCAAATCCACCACACTCGCCTCGGCTTGAGTACCCGCTAGTTTGGCATATGCCCGTAAGTCTTCCAGCATCTTGTCATACTGTCCTTGTAGGCCGTACGTCTGCCCACGCTCATAATACAGGCGGTCGAGTCCGGTTGGCTTGAGTTCAATCGCCTTGGTGTAATCCGAAATGGCGTTGTCATAATGGCCCATCAGCCGGTGGACATAGGCTCGATCCGCAATAACTGTACCGGATTGCGGCTGAAGCTCAATAAAAATATCGAGGTCACCCAGCATCCCTGTCAAATCACTGACGGCATAATAGGCGCGGCTGCGATAAAAATAGGCCACCGGATACGTCTTGGGATTGAGGTCAATCCAGTGGGTAAAGTCTGTAATCGCCTTCTCGTATTCCTTAAGTCCGAGGTATGCCAACCCCCGGTTGAAATACAGATAATCGTCAGTGGCTTTCAGTTCAATCGCTTTGTTCGAGTCAGCAATCGCGTTAGCATGTTCATCCAGTTGCTCATAAGCCACTGCTCGCGCCACATACACCAGTGCATAATCCGGCTGGAGGTCGATCACACGGTTATAATCGGCAACCGCCGCCTTGTAATTTTCCTGGATCGCATACGCCTCACCGCGCTTATAGGATGCCTGCCAGAAACTGGGTTCGCGGTCAATCACCCTGCCGTAAAATTTGATCGCCTCGTCATAATTACTGGCATTCTCTGCCTTTTGCGCCTGAGCATAATCCAACTGCGCCAGCGCATTCGTCGGCTTCGCGTCACTGCTCGCTTGCTGTGCGTAAACGCTTCCAGCAGCTAGCACACACACCAACAGTATCACCAGATAGCGCATGAAATGACGGTTCATAAAAAGCGTCTCCATTTGTATGGTTCCTATCATAGCGCGCTTTTGTGTCATCGGCGCAGCTGGAATTCAGGTTTATAGCAAATGTTAAGAAAACACTTGCTTCCGCTTGCCAGCCTTTTATTCCCGCATAAAATGGAGGTATGACTACAACCAACTACAACCGCATCATTCCGGATTTTAAGCGGCGTAAGGCTAAGTATGCGCCCATCGCTAAAGCACTTGGCGATGTTTATGGTTATCCTGCCTGGCGACAATGGTTGCCTCCGTTGGATGAACTGATAAGCTGTATTCTCAGCCAGAGCACCACCGATACCAACCGTGATCGTGCTTTTGATGCGCTCAAAGCCCGCTTCAAAACCTACGAAGAAGTTCGTGATGCTGTGCCCGAAGACGTCATTAACGTCATTAAGGTTGCGGGGCTGGGCAATCAGAAAGGGCCGCGTATTCAAGAAGTTCTGCGCCGTATTTATGATGAACGCGGCGAGATGAGTATTGAATTTTTGCGTGAGCTGCCGATGGACGAAGCTAAAGCCTGGCTCACCAGTTTGAACGGCGTTGGCCCCAAAACAGCCGCTATTGTCATGTGTTTTGGCTTCAACCGTCCTGCCTTTCCTGTGGATACCCATGTTCACCGTGTCGGGCAGCGCATCGGTTTCTTGCCAGAAGGTATCAGCGCCGACAAAGCCCATCCGTTAATGGAAGCCATCGTCCCGCCCGAAGATCATCTTACTTTCCATCTCAACCTTATCCGGCATGGTCGGGAAACCTGCACCGCCCGTGTCGCCCATTGTGAACGTTGCCCGATCACCGAATGGTGCGATTACTACAATTTATTTCGCGTCCAAACTAATAAGAAAAAGAAGTAAACGTATATGACGACCAATCCGACGCCTCCCGCTACCGTCACCGATAGTGAATTGGCTTCCATCCGCCAGAACGTTAACCAGATTCGCAGCCAGATTAACAGTGGGCGTGTAGATGGGCAGTATCTGCTCAAACAGGTCGAAACCTTAACCGACGTATTGACACGTATTGATGCCGAGCGTAAGGCGCGCAAGAAGGAAGGTCGCTTTCAAGCCTTATACAACGTCAGCCGCTTACTCGGTGAATCGTTGGATTTGCAAACCGTACTCAACCAGGTGATGGACGCCATTATCAACCTCACGGGCGCGGATCGCGGCTTCCTCATGCTGCGTAATGATGATGGTGGCATGACGGTACAGGTCGCCCGTAACCTCGACCAAAAAACGCTCGGCAGCGACGATTTCAAATTCAGCCGTACCATTACCAATCAAGTCCTGGATAGTGGTAAACCGGTTGTGACCAATAACGCCATTGAAGATCCACGTTTTTCCGGTCAGGCCAGCATCATTGGTCAAGCCCTCCGCAGTATTATGGCGACTCCCTTGCGTGCCCGGGGCACAGTCATCGGGGTTGTCTACGTGGATAACCGCATGACCACCGGTTTATTCATGGATGATGACCTTGCCGCCCTGGATACTTTCGCGGGGCAGGCCGCTATCGCCATTGATAACGCGCGTCTGTTTAGTGCGACCGATCAGGCACTATCGGCGCGTGTTGAAGAATTACAAACGCTGCGCCGTGTCGATCAACTGCTAAACGAAACTTTGGATGCCGACAAAGCCATGCAGATCACGCTGGAATGGGCCTGTCGCCTTTCCAATGCCACCACCGGACATCTCGGTTTGTTGGAAGGAGATCGGGTTAAGGCTGTCCACCACTATGGACAAGAAGTTGTCGAACACGACTATCTGGATGAAACGTATCCGCACCTGATGGATGTGGTTGCCACTGGAAAACCGGTAACGGTCAGCGGCGAAGCAACCGACCGCGATTACAGCCTGTCTATGGTTCCCATCTCGCGTGAAAATACCGTTTTTGGTGTCGTCGTCATCAAGCGGCAGGGCGCGGAAGCCTTCACGCCTGAACAGCAAGATTTAATCGAGCGTATGGTGGTTCGCGCGGCTGTCGCCATCGAAAATGCGCGTTTGTACGCGGCTGTGCAGGCTGCCAACCTCGCCAAGAGTGAATTCGTGGGCATCGTTGCCCATGACCTCAAAGTCCCCATGACGAGCATCTCAGGTTATACCGATTTGGCGCTGATGATGGGCGAACTCTCCGAACGCCAAAAAGAATTCTTGCAGCGAGTGAAAGATACCGTTAAACGCATGGTGATACTGGTGTCCGATTTAGCGGATGTCAGCCGCATCGAAAGCGGCCACTTCTACATGAATGACACCCGTGTTCCGGTCGCGGATATTGTACAAGCCGTACGCGATGGCAGTATGACGCAGATGCAGGAATATCATCACGAATATATTGAGGACGTTCAGCCCGATCTGCCCGATATGCAGGTGGATTATTATCGTTTGCTGCAAGTGCTGACCAACCTCGTTAGCAACGCCTATAAGTACACACCCGACGGCGGTAAGATTACCTTCCGCGTTTGCCAAAATAACGGACGCGTGGAATTCAGCGTCACCGATACCGGCATTGGCCTCTCACCGGAAGCGGTCGCCAAGCTCGGCACCAAGTTCTGGCGCGCGGAGGATGATTTTACCCGTTCACGCCCCGGCACGGGCCTGGGTTTTGCCATCACCCGCAGCTTGGTCGAGCAAATGGGCGATGGCATTCACATTCAAAGTGAGGTTGGCAAGGGCAGCACCTTCAGCTTTAGCATTCCGGTGGCGGTTTAAGAACGACTTATGCGGAAGCCGCGAAAGTTGTAGCAGCCGTAGGGCATGTCATAATATGGGAAGTTGGTTCGGCAGTCGGCTGTGCTGAAATAGAACCATCCTCCTCCGCGAATGACACGCGCCATATCACCCTCGAGATCGTTTGTTTTGGTGTCATAGGTGGTCAGACACCATTCCCAGACGTTGCCCGACATATCGACGACGCCGAAAGGGCTATCCCCCTTGCCTTCATACTGTGTCACAGGGGTCGTTCCTTCGCTTTTGCAAGGTTTGACGGAATTGTTGCAGCGTGTACAGTCCCACTCGTTACCCCAGGGATAAAGGCGTCCATCATCGCCTTGTGCGGCGTACTGCCACTGTTCATCAGTAGGCAGCGTAATTTGTTCCTCCGTAAGATCACTCAACCAGCGACAATAGGCTGTCGCCTCATACCACGTAACACCGACGACCGGCTGTTCCGCGCTGTTCCATTGGCTGTCTCGCCAATAACGCGGTTCCACCCAGGGTTGGTGGGTTGCAACGGCTCCACCCTGGCTGTAATCAAATGTCAGGCCATTCAACTTTGCATCCCAACCGGCGTCCGTCCACCATTGGCGCTGGTTGTAACCGTCAGCTTCGACAAACAGGGTGTACTGGGCGTTCGTTATCGGATATTTAGCAATGCTGTAATGTTTGTTTGGAATATCGATCCAGGCAAATGGGGCGGTGAGGAAAGAACTCGAATTCGGTTTCATAACAGCCTCCTTTTAGGATTTGAGGCTGGCGATCTTAGCACAAGCTTTGTTATAAATGCCCACCAAAAGTTGAGAAACTGTTACTATTTTGGTGTTGCTGACGGAGCATTGTCATTCTTGGGGTATATCACAAATTTACCTTGGCATAGAACAGGAATCAAAAGAGGCGCGATGTGCGCCCCTTCTGAAAATAAGCGAGGTTAGGCAATCTGTCGGGGCTTATTGCCACCCAACAGCCGTCCGAGGTAGACCAGCACCACCGCGCCAATCGTGCCGACGACCAGACTGGCAATCAGGCCACTGCCGACGCTGACGCCCAATAGACCGAACAACCAGCGACCAACAAAACCACCGGCTAGACCCAGGATGATGTCCACAATCGGGCCATAGCCACGACCGCGCATAATACGTCCGGCGAACATACCAGCCAGCATCCACAGCAGCGCTGGCAGCAGCAATAGCAGTGCTACCCCAATTAGCTTCGAAATGACCACCAAAGCTACAAAAGCGATGATGAAAAAAATCACGATACCCATTGCGTTTAATCCCCTTTATCTCGGAAATATTTACATCTATATATACGCAGCGGGCATGCGAAAAGTTACAAGAAGTTAGCCCCCAGTTTTGCGGGGATCAAACTGGATTTGGGAATGGTGGCCTGCTAACCAGTCAGACCGGTTGATTCCTGCGCCTTGAGGGATGAGCGGTTTAGACAAATCGAAGATCCCTAAAAGGCGATCATCTGTATTCGTGCTGTTCAGGTGTTGAGCAATAGCAGTGACGTCAGACTCGGATGCACAAAGACTAAAGTACACGCCACCATCATCATCGCTGGCATCCCACATATCACGGCATTCCAGCATCCAGCGCATTCCCTGTCGCTGGCCTTCTGCAAACCGGACCTGGCGGCGTTCATCATTCTTGCGTACAGCGTTTAACAACCAACTGCTCATCGTGCTAATCCCGCTACCAGTAAATCCAGCGCCAATTTGGGCTCGATGCGCCCTGTTTTCATACGGATGTCGTTATCCAGCAGTGCCCGATAAATCTGTTCCAACTGTGGCAGCGTAAAGGCCCGCGCTTGCTGGGTCATCTTCTTCGCCACGAAAGGATTCATGTGCAGTTCTTCGCCCATCTGAGCGGGATAACCACCACCCACCAGAAACTCTTTGGCTGTCAGCAGCAGCCGGAACTGGCGCACAATCATGCCGTAAATCTTGAAGGGATCGTTGTCCTTCTCCATCAACAGGCGGTGGAGCATCGCCAACGCCGCGCCACCGCGACCTTCGGCCAAGGCGTCTACCATCTTGAAGATTTCGGCTTCGGCCACATAGGGTGTCAGCAGTGCTACATCTTCTTCGGTAATCGCGCGCGCACCATCCACATAACTAATCAGCTTCACCAATTCGTTATCCGCACGGCGCAGATCATTTCCGATGACGCTGGCTAAAGCGGCCGCTGCCGGTGGTTGAATTTCGGCGTTATAGGCATCTTTCGCGCGGCGCAGAATCCAGCCGGTGCTGTCCTTGGGCGCGCCGAAGGCTTTTTCGAAACCATTTTCCAGCTCCCGCCCCAATTTCACCAGCTTGTTACTATCAGGTAACGCCTGCCGTTCGACAAACACCAACCGCGCCCATTCCGGCAGCGTAGGCAAAGCCGCTGCCAGAAGTTCGACCGCTTTCTTGCCGGTTTCGCCCGCGCCTTTGCGTGTAATCCAACTGATCATCCCTTTGACGATCACCAGCCGTTTATCGGACAAAAAGGGATAAGAGCTAACGGCGTTGATGACCTCGGCAGCGCTGGCTTCTGACCCCTCAAATTCACTGGTGTTCAGATCGCCATTGTCGTCGCCCATTTTGGAACGCAGATTGCTGACCTCTTGCTCCAGGCTGAAATCGTCATCACCATGTAGGATATAGAAGGTTTTAGGGGATTTTGCCGCCATATTTAGCCCTGTTTCATGCCTTTGAATAAGCGTTCGTGTTCGGTTCTCAAGCAGATATTGTCCGCGTAATTCAATCCTGCACCCAATGCCAGCAAACGGGCGTCGTCATTTTCCACACCAAGCTGACCCCAGACGGTTTTCGCACTGATGTCGATGGCTTCCTGTACCACTTCGGTCAGCGCATCGGAACGGCGGAACACATCCACAATATCAACCTTTTCGGGAATATCCTTGAGCGATCGATAGACTACTTCGCCATCAATATCATCCAGATTCGGATTCACGTTATAGACGGTGAAACCCTCTTTGATGAGATATTCGCCCACCTGATAACTGGTGTAATAGTGGTCGTCGGAACGTCCCACAATCGCAATCACCGGCGAATGCATAATCGTTTCCCGGCGGATATGTTCATCTTTGTTGAGGTCATGTCCCATGGTAATGCATCCTCCTTGATAATAACATTCGGTTTTGATTAGCCAGCCCGTGTATTGACGCGTGTGACGATCATTTTGCCACCCCAGGGGACGGTGACTTCCTTACGGGTGACGTTCACAATTTCCAGATCACCGGGATCGCCCTCGGTGGTGAAGTGCTTTTGCAGATTCATCCCCAGCAGCGGCCCAAACAGGATGACGCCCATCATGGCTGTGCTGACGTAAGGGAAACGGTTCACAGCATCTTTGCGGCTGCTGCCACCCATACCCACCAGTGCGACCAGCGTGGCTAAGAAGCCGGTTGTCACCAGATTCGTTCCACAGTTTGGATGTACCGCTAACTGATGCTCACCGCTTTTCATACGTCGCAGTGCTTCGGCTGCGGCTTGCTCGACGGCCTCGGTTGGGACTTCACCCAACAGCACGAAGCCTCTGTCGTCACTGCGACCGGACAAGCGATAGCCTCGTGGCGTCAGTACGGTGATGGTCGCGTGTTCCAGCCCGTGATTGCGGCGGGTTCGACGGATGTATGGGAAGTCCAAAACCGGACGGCTGGCTTCCGCAAGTTGTTGCAACATAGTCGTTCCTCATCTAAAGAACTGAAAGTCCACTGTAGCACTTTTATATACCTGATGCCATAAGTATTACATCAGTATTTTGTGGGGTTCGGCTGTTCATACTTTGTTTATATTTACCTGCTACACTCACGATTGACCAACCCATATTCGTAAATAGATCCGCTTATTAATGGGAAAAACCATGAAAATCAAACGCTTTACTGGAATGGCTGCGCTGATGGCTTTGATTGCAACCCTACTGATCACCGGCAGCGTGATCCGCGCACAGGACGCGACCTCCGAACCGTCCTTCATCGGTGACGCAGCTTATCCGGCGCCAGCCATCCCGACGGGTGTGGATTGGTTGAACGTGGCCGCACCGCTGACGCTCGACCAACTCAAGGGCAAAGTGGTGCTTCTCGACTTTTGGACCTACGGCTGCATCAATTGTATGTACATGATGCCGATCCTTAGCCAACTCGAGCAGAAATACGGGGACGCGCTGGCGATTATCGGCGTGCATTCGGCCAAGTTCGCTAATGAAGGTGATACCAGCAACATCCGCCAGGTCATCGAGCGTTATGGTCTTAAGCATCCGGTGATCAATGACAACAAATTTACGGTATGGGGTGCTTACGCTCCCTACGGCGTGAATGCGTGGCCGACGTTCGTTATCATTGATCCGCGCGGCAATATGTTTGCGGTGCAAGCGGGTGAAATTCCACAGGATGCTTTTGAACAGGTCATCGGTGGAATGATCGCGCAGTTCGATAAACTCGGTGAGATCAAACGTGAACCGCTGCCGATCAAACTGGAAAGTGATGCCCAACCACCGGCTGCCTTATCCTTCCCCGGTAAAGTGACGGTAGACGCAGCAGGAAAGCGGCTCTTCATTGCCGATAGCAGCCATAACCGGCTGGTGATCGCCGATTTGGACACCTACGAAGTCAAGGATGTGATCGGCACTGGCACGGCGGGTTTGAAGGATGGCAGCTACAGCGAAGCCACTTTCAGCAAGCCGCAGGGGATGGCGCTCAAGGGTGACATTCTTTACGTGGCCGATACCGAGAACCATGCTATCCGCGCGGTTGATCTGGTTAAGCAAACTGTGAGCACAATCGCCGGTACAGGTAAGCAGGGCTATGATCGCACGTCTGGCCTGCCGCTGGAAACCGATCTGAGCAGTCCGTGGGACATCACGGTGGGCGACCGCAATAATCTGTATATCGCGATGGCAGGCGACCACCAGATATGGGTGCTGTCGCTGGACATCAACTCGGTGGGGCCAATCGTCGGTGATGGCCGGGAAGGTTTGCAGGATGATGATCTGAATAATGCGGAACTGGCCCAACCCAGCGGCCTTTACTGGAATAATAACATCCTCTACTTTGCCGATGCCGAATCCAGCAGTATCCGTATGGCTGATTTTAACAGGGGCAAAGTCATTACCCTGGCTGGCCCGACCAAAAATGATCTGTTCGATTTTGGTGACGTGGACGGCAAGTTCGGTGAATCACGGTTGCAGCATACATTAGCGCTTACGCTCGGTGATAATGGCAAGCTGTTCGTGGCGGATACCTATAACAGCAAGATCAAGGTTTTAACCCCTGCCACCAAAGAGATTAAAACGCTGGTCGGGTTGGGTGGTACAGGCGGCTTCCGCGATGGGAACGCTGCCGATGCCCAGTTCGATGAACCGGGTGGACTGGCTTATAACGCCGGTAAACTGTATGTAGCCGACACGAACAACAATGCGATCCGTGTGGTGGATGTAGCAGCAGGGACGGTCAACACGGTCACATTCCCGAACCCGGAAGTGCTGCAAATCGCTAATGAAGTCACGGTGGTGGGCAGCAACGCGGCGGCTGGCGCGAGTGTGACGGTGGATGCCCAAACGGTGAAGGCCGGAAGCGGTCAAATTGTGCTGAATCTGGCGCTGCCGGATGGCTATAAACTCAACGGTATCGCTCCTTTCTCGGCAGATTGGTCTTCAGACAACGCGGCGGTCACTTTTGCCGATGCGGATAAGACGCAAAGTGTGGTTGCGCCGACGATACCGATTGTTGTTCCGGTGACCTTAGCTGACGGTAAAGCCAACGTCAAAGGCGATCTGACGATTTACTACTGCGAGGCGGTGAAGGAAAGCCTGTGCTTCATCGACCGCGTGACGGTGACTATTCCGGTGACGGTCGGCGCGACTGGTACCGGTACGGTTCTCAAAGCCGAGCGGGTGATTACGCCGCCGCAGATTAGTACCGGCAGCATCACAGGATAAGGACAGCCAATCGTCCGTAGTCGATAGTCTTTAGAAAGTGCCAAGTTCGATAAGCGGTGGACATATTGGAGTTGACCCGAAGTAGTGGAGCGATGGCAAATTTGGCAGCAAAGGCAGCAATGGCAAAATGGCATTTTGTGCCAGAATTGCCACACATGTTGCAATTGTAATTCACGTTAACGATCCGTGCTTTAGGGGAGAAACAATCCCGATATGCGCATTATGCGGCAAATGCAGCAAAAGCGGCAGAGGCATCACTGATTTTTGTGGCGGTTGTGCGCGTTGTTAAGGTGCGTGAGACTCCTAACCCCCTAGCGCCTGCCGTGAGTACACTCCGTCGGCGCTTACCCTTCGCCCGAAGTATCAGCCACAGGAGGCTTCGCACGGGGAAGGGGGGAATACGGACCCTATGACCATGATAGAGGTTTTGGAGAAAGAATGGGTTACATTTTGGAAGACCATTTTGTAACTTTTTCACGATGTCGGCGTTAACCCTTTTGAGGGAACGGGATTGTTAAAGGGGTTGGCCAATGGTTGGTGAACCGTTTGTCGGGTTAACCGAAAATAAACCTAAGTACGAAGAAGTCGCGTACAGTGGGGTTATCAGGACCTGTTTTTGGAAAATTGACCAATCATTAGAAACAACTTTGTACCTCATGAATTATCTCACTGCAATTCTTTGCCACCTCTTCTAAAATAGTTTCACATATGTCTTGGTACAGGTATAATCTGCGAGTAAGTGGGTATGCAAAATGTGTACAGTGTCCCACCGTCATGCTTGCGTTCTACGGTTATCTATAAGGACATTTATGAGTAGAAAGTTACTATACTCAGTTGATAGATTACCTGAACCGCCGCTTCCATCACCTGTCAAAACAGGAATGATGCCTATCGACGATGTGCAGATTTACTATGCTACTTATGGCGATCCGGACAATCAACCTCTCCTTTTAATACACGGTCAGGCAGGGAGCGCTAATGAATTCATCCATCAGATACCTGCTTTTGCTAAGAAATATTACGTTGTTACCTTTGACAGTCGGGGAAGAGGACGTTCCACGATGGGTAAAGAGCCATTGAATTATAGCCTTCTGGCAACGGACTCGCTCACTCTAATGGATTATCTAAAGATTGACTCCGTAAATCTTGTAGGCTGGAGCGATGGCGGTATTATCGGCTTGGAGATCGCCATGGATCATCCAGAACGGCTGCGGAAATTGGTAGCGTTCGGAGCGAATTACAGCCCGGCTGGTGTCACTGGCGACTGTCCAACTCCACAGTGTGGAGAATACATTGGGCTGTTAGGTAGTACCTACGCTCGGTTGTCAGGTAATCCAGCCGGTTTCGATGCGCTTATTGCAATAACAGCATCGCTTGGGGACGAGCCGAACTTCACTGCCGAACAACTGGGCAGTATCACCGCCCCGGTGTTGATTTTGGCCGGGCTGCAAGAAGAACTCATTTATTCAGAACACACCCTGAAGTTAGCACAAATGATCCCGACCGCCGATCTTCGGTTAATAAAGGGTATTGGACACTTCGCCCCATGGTATAAGCCAGAAGAATTTAATCACATCGTCCTAGATTATCTTAGTCAGTAGTTCGCAATTTCAATAATAGCCGTGATGCCGATGATTACTTGCCATCGGCATTTTGACACCTTCACTCCTTTTAGAACGGCAACACTCCAAACAATCCAATTCAAAAAATTCTCTTTTCAAACTCGGAAAGTTTACTTTTTCTCAGCTTGGAAGTGACACACGAAAAGAGTCGATTTTCGCCGTAAGTGTATGATTTTCGTGTTAAAACAAATCATGTAAACACATCTTTTATCCCATGATGGGTTTTGTCTTTCCGCTCTTGAATCATAATTGCAAGAAAAACGTTCGTTATTTTCGCCCAAAAACCGCAATAGAATAGGTTGAATATCTTTGCATTATTTGGACGAATTTAATCTCAACGTGGCATTATTTTGAAAGCCTGATGAGATGGTTATCGGTCGGTCAAATAAGTCGACATACAGGGAATTGGATGCTGGATTAGCCAAAAGTAAACTTTGGTACGAATGATGTGTTGATTAGCTCGATTTTTCCAGATGCAGCCCCGCCATCTTCCCCCATGCCGACTGCGGGTTACTCTCGTAAATAGCGGTGTACGCTGCCAGCGCCTCAACCGGTCGTTTCAGGAGTTCCAACGCTAAAGCGTGCCAATAATGCCAGCGAGCAGTATCAATCTCATTTTCAGGTGTTACCTGTTCGGTAATTTTCAGAGCCGTTTCATAATCCCCACTCATAAAAGCAGCATAAATAGCCTGATAGTCGATATAAATCTCACTCTGGGGACGGTTATCTGGCGTAGTGGTCGGGGATAAGGTTGGGATTAGGGTTGGTACCAATGTCGGTGTGCCGTTGAAGCGACCGATATCACAACCAGCGCGTATGGGGTCGATAAAAACAGATTCATACAGTCGCGGTATACTCCTATCGTCACTGTTGACATCTTCAAGTATGGTTCCGGGGACAAAAACACCATCAGAGTTATAGTGAATATCACCGTAACTCAATTGTCCTGACCATTGGTCGTATGCGGTTTGGCAGATGGCTTCCGGCTTTTCGTGAATGGGTCCGAAAGTGTTTTCGTAGACTGGTATATATTGATACAAGTCCTTTAGAGCCTTTTGAATACCTTCCACATCATTTAGCAGAGCATACGCTACTACTCTGCGGAACAAAAAATAATCAAAAATTCGAATACCGCGTGTTTCTTCGCAGTATGGATCACCAGGGCCGCTTAGGCATTTATCATACGCCGCATATTCAGCCGTATGATCGGCGATAAACTGATCGTACAATTTGAGGGCTGCGCGAAAATCACCCGCCCACATAGCTTCTTCCGCCTGCCGAGCAGTGCAATCCAGCGGTTCAAAGTGAGGTTTCAGCTTGATATAGGTTTGACCGTTCCAATGATATGTCATCACTTCTACGTATCCACACCACCAGTTATCCGCATGAGTAAAGCGGGTGGAAACTTCAAGCGCTGGATCGTCATCCAGATTTTTAAGCTCATACGCTTTATCCAGATCAAGCAATGTTACAAAGTGATTGTTTTGCCATCCAAGAATATGGGTTATATGTGTCCACCAATCGAATCCAGCCCGGCTGAAGGTGAGATTTTGCTCCAAAATCCATTCTGGTACACCATCCGCCGTAATATCTTCAAAGCCTTTATCAAACAATGGCCTACTAGCCGTATTGCCTTCATCATAGCCATAGCCGCGCCAGGACACAGGAACAGGCCAAACTTCTCGAGATCCGTCCGAACCGGTCAAATAATTGTTGTACTCAATCGTGCCATCTTCATCCAGTTTGACGACATTGAGTAAATACTCGTCATCGTGTCCGTCATTGTCAAAGTCATGAAGTTCGCCAGAAATCACATAATCATCTAATCTCAAAACGGAGAGATCAGAAAAGTATCGGTTATATTTGCTCAACCAAGCTTGCACAATCTTAGCGACCCAAAAGTTGTAATCGATTTCGGGGTATTCGCCACCTGAGGGTGTAATCACGAATCGTACTTTGAGCTTGTCAAAAGCGGCGGATAAGGTCGCATAATCGGCGTTTTTCATATAGCGCGTTCTGAATTCTGCTTCTGTTGCTCGCAGCATTTCCCGTGCGTGATAACCATAATTGCTCTCAAGAAGTTTTTTGAAGTCTGGTATTGCCGCTACAAATTCGTCTGCGGTGGGCACATGCAACTTATAGTCTCCTGCTTCCGACTCTGCTTGCACCCCAAACCCCACCAGCAGCATGATAATTGCCAGCACAATTGCCTTGTTCATGACCGCAACTTTCATGGATAGCCAACTAAATAAATCTATCACAGCTTAATTTATGTATTTGATCTCGATTATGCTGACCATTTTATCCGTGCGGTTAAAATGGTCACAACTATTCAAACAGTACCATAATCTCATCGAGGGTTTTTTTGGTGATGGCGGGGACTTGAGCATCAGCGGCGGGATAGCCTACAGGAATGACGACATAGGCGCGTTCGTTGGCGGGACGCTGGAGGATGTCGCTCAGGAAGCCCATCGGATTGGGTGTGTGGGTCAGGGTGGCGAGGCCGGATTGATGCAGACTCGCCAGCAGCAATCCGACTGCGATCCCCACCGATTCCTCGGTATAGTAATGCTTGATTTTGATTTCCTCACCGGTTTTCGGATCAAGGCCGATGCCATAAGCCTGCCGGAAAACGACGATCAGATAAGGGGCGTCCTCCAAATGGGGCTTGTGCCAATCTGTGCCTAACGGGGCTAAAGCGGACAACCATTCGGCACTCATACGGCTCTCGTAGCTGATCTTTTCTTCTTCCTCGGCTGCAAGGCGAATCTGACGTTTGATGTCGGGATTGCTGACGACCACGAACGTCCAGGGCTGCTGGTTCGCGCCGGATGGGGCTGTCCCGGCAGTCGCGATAGCATTGGCGACCAACTCAAAGGGAACAGGTTCAGTCGAATACTCGCGGACGGTGCGGCGTAAGCGCATGGTTTCCAAGAATTGACGTGAACGTGTAAGCTGTTCGGCTTCGGCCAGGCGTTCAAAGGTCAGCGGGTGAAAAGTGTAACGTGTGTTCATAGGGATGATTATGCTGTGCAAGGCAGCGGGGCGCAAGCGAATAGGCGATGATACCAATCGGGAGCCTATATGCGCCTCATGTGGCGCTCAGCGTATAATGCTATTGGTTGGTTGAGAAATGGATATTAGGATATTCGACGGCGGGAAGGTCACAGACTCTCCCCTACAAACATACAGATGGTTCATCGGTTTGACATTATCATCTCGAAGTCATCAATCATCGGATGAGGCGGGCCTCATCCCTACAATCATGGTGATTTATTTACGCGGAAACAGGTTATCACCTATCTGTTTTTGGAGGTTTCATGGCTAAGCGCAGTTTACTCATTATCGTATGTATCTTCTCGTTCACGCTGGGCATTACCAATGCTCAGGATGCCAAAGCCGGTGCGGATGGCGTGGGCGATAAACTGTATCCGCAAAGCGGCAATGGCGGATATGACGTGCAGCGGTACGATTTACAACTGACGTGGGATAACAAAACGGGCGCGATTGATGCCCAAACGACGATCAAGAGCATCGCTACCCAAGACTTAAGCACTTTCAATCTGGATTTTGCTGGCTTTGACATCACCGGCCTGACGGTAAATGGACAGGAGGCCAAATACACACGCAAGGATAATGAACTTACGGTCGATGCCGCGCTGACCAAAGGCAAATCATTTGAGACGGTGGTGGCTTACAACGGTAAACCAACCGAAATTAAAGACAGCATCACCACCGGATGGATCGCAATCCCCGATGGTGTGATTGTTCTATCCGAGCCAGTGGGCGCGCAGGGTTGGTTCCCATCGAATGACCATCCCAGCGACAAAGCACTTTTTACCTATGAGGTTACTGTGCCGAAAGCCTATCAAGTCGCGGCCAACGGCGTAGCGGATAAACCAGTTGAGAATGGCGACCAGACCACCTATAAATTCGCTATCAATAAACCGATGGCGACTTATCTGGCGACAGTCAACATCGGTCAATTTAAAACGGTTGAGCAAACCGGCCCCAATAATCTGCCTATCGTCAATTACTTCCCGACGGATTTCAAAGATACACAAAATGCCTTCACGCGTCAGCCGGAAATCTTATCTTTTCTGAGCGAGAAATTTGGCGCGTATCCGTTTGACATCGCGGGTGGTACGGTGATCAATCAGCCGCTGGGCGTAGCATTGGAAAACCAAACACGCCCCACCTACGGCACAGATGTCTCGGAACTGATTGTCGTGCATGAACTGACGCATCAGTGGTTTGGTGATAACGTCAGTCTGGCCTCGTGGGATCAAATCTGGTTGAACGAGGGTTTCGCGACGTTCGCGGAACTGCTTTGGACGGAACACACCGATGGTAAAGCGGCCCTGAATCAAACCATCAGTGACCGCTACGACGATTTGCAGGGCATTTATCACTTCACCAAGGATGAACTCACCGGACTGCTGGCGTCGGCGCAGCTGCCGGATGTGCAGCTGCCATCCGAAAAGATAGGCCAACTGCTTCATCTGTTTTTGGACTCGGCTGCCACCAAAGCGGATATTGATGCGGTTGTCGCCAAGCTGCCGACTTCCGGCGTACCGGTTTCGCAGTTGGGGACGCTGATGCAATCCATTCCGACCAAGGGGAAAATCGTTCTCAAAACCATCGATTTCTACCGGGTCAACTCGCTGATTACTGGCGATCAACTTCCCGCCGATATTGAAGCCCGAACCACGCCGAAGCAGCATGGCCCGGCGGACGTCGAATCGGGCGACATGATGTTTGATAACAGTGTGTATCAGCGCGGCGGATTGGCGCTGCAAGCCTTACGCCTCAAATTGGGTGACGAGATGTTCTTCAAAGTGCTGCAAACCTATGCCAGCCAGTATGCATCCAAAAACGTCACTACCGCCGACTTCACCGCGCTGGCTGAAAAGATCAGCGGACAGGATCTCAAAGATTTCTTCCAGCGCTGGTTGTACGATAAAGCGCTGCCCCCTATCAGTGATCTAGGTCTATCGTAGGGCGAGGGAGTTGGCTAGACTAAATGAGAGTGGGGGAATACCAACCCCCTCCTTAAGTCATCCCCCGCAAGCGAGGGAGCAAACCAAATCAACCTGAGCAAGCAGCGCACAACGAGAGCCGAAAAATCACCCATGCGTATTGATGTAATGACCCTGTTTCCCGCCATGTTTGAAGGTCCGATGACCGAGAGTATGTTGTGGAAAGCCCGCGACCGCAACCTGCTTGATTTGCGGTTGCATGACATCCGCGATTACACCACCGATAAGCATAATACGGCGGATGACATCCCTTACGGCGGGGGAGGCGGCATGATTATGAAGGCCGAACCTATCGCCAAAGCGGTCGAGGCGGCTCTGGAGGGTGCGCCCGCTGGTACGCCGGTTATCCTGATGACGCCACAAGGACGGGTGTTTTCCCACGACATTGCAAAGGAACTGGCCCAACACCAACAGATTATCATGGTCTGTGGACGATACGAGGGGATTGACGACCGGGTGCGCCAGTTGATTGCGACCGACGAAATCAGCATCGGTGATTATGTCCTGACCGGCGGCGAACTGCCAGCAATGGTGATTATCGACGCGGTGATCCGGCATATCCCCGGTGTGCTGGGTGCGGAAGGCGCGGCTGATGAAGACAGCCATGCCGATGGCATCCTGGAAGGGCCGCATTATACGCGTCCGCCTGAATGGCGCGGGCTGACTGTGCCGCAGGTCTTACAAGAGGGCGATCATGCCAAAGTGGCACAGTGGCGGCGTGAACAGGGCTTGCGCCGGACCTGGCAGCAGCGCCCTGATTTACTGATGAAGGCCGATCTCAGCGAAGACGAACGCTATCTGCTGGCAGCCTTCGCCAACGAAGATGCGGCGAAAAATAGGTAGGCCAATTCTTTTTCATCCCGTAACCTTTGTTGAGCCGATAGCTAATCTAGGCTATACTGTTTAAGGTGATCGTCGCATACACTATATTTATACACGCATAAAATCGCTTAACAGCAAGGCACAGTTTTTATGGTTCAGGAAACTCGCGAAGTCCGGCTTGAACGCGCCCTGAAAGAACTTAATGGCGCAGCGGATGGCATTAAAGCGGCCGTTGTCGTTAATAATGATGGTCTACTCGTCTCTGCATATCCCCCCGGTGATGAGGATAATCCGCACCAGAATCCGACCAGCAGCCCGCAGGTGGCCGCCATGTCCGCCACATTGATCGGGCTGGCCGAGCGCACGTTGGGACGTTTACAGCAGGGTGAACTTGAGCGCTTGCTGATGGAAGGCGAAGACGGCGTAATGGTGGTTTATCCGGCGGGACGTGCCTCCTTAGCTGTACTCTGCGAAAAAGATGCCCGACTTGCTTATATCCTGGGCGCGACCAAGAAGGCGGCCAGTGAAGTGGCGGCAATCCTCGGCTACTAAAGCCGTTTACCAGAACACATCAATCACACTGAGATTATCCTTCCCCACAGAAGATCAGGCTATCATTGTGTTTCGTTCCCCGCCAGCCGAGGAATGTTTCATTCTCGTCAGTCGTGTTGGTGATATTCATCAAACTGCCATTTTCGGTTGTGAAAACAAACAGGTCATAAAAAGTGGGCGAGCGGGCAGGCAGCGCAATCTTCGTGCCATCCGGTGACCAGCGTGTTAGTGCTATTGTGCTAAGTGACTCAGCAATCGGGGTAAGCTGACTCGACTCTTTGTCAAATAGGGCGATGCTTGGTGGCGTCCAAACCAGCATGTAACGTCCGTCGGCTGACCAGTTGAGCGAAGGTCTAAAGTAATTTGGCGAAGCTTCGACCTCAAACTTTTGCTGAAGTTTGCGATCTATGTCAAACAACCATAACGACGTAAAGGGGATATTTCCGTCACCATTGGTCGGGTGCGAAGCGAATCCAAGCCCGTTACCCATCGGTGACCATTTGAAATTATCAAAAAATAAAGGATCAGCGGTCAAGCGGCTGCTGCTCCCATCCGAAACATCCACAACATAGATCGTCTTCTTATAATCGTTTGCGTGATCAATGGTCGCCAATGCTAAATAGCGCCCATCAAACGACCATGCAGATTTGAAATCAACATCTTTTTTGCTAATGTCTTCGTCAAGTGCAAGGCTTGTATGGGCGACCACATCAATGATTGATAGCAAGGAATTGTCATTGGCATCCCCGGTATAGATTGTTACGAAGTGTCCATCAGGTGACCATTGCCCGGGGCGACCGGATGTGTACTGCTGCTTTGTTCCATCAGTGAGGTTGTAGATCATGTCATATGAAGAATCAGGCGCGCCGTAGACAATACGATTTTCTGTGGGTGACCACATCGGGAATTCATCTGATGATGCCACATCCAGCGTTAATACGGTTTTTCGCTCCTGGACATCCCATATTGCGAAATCGTAATTCTGATCAGGTGATTTGGAATCGACGCGGTACGCTAAGTAATGTCCGTCATATGACCAGCTAATCTCACTAAAGAGAGGATCTGCGTTGGTCAGAGTCTGGATGTCACCATTTGAAATATTGATAACTTTGAGCAGTGCTTGCGGTTCGGCTTGTGCGGCATACGCTAATAATTCACCATCCGGTGACCACCAAAATGGAAGTGAACATCGGTCGCCATCCAACTGGTCGGGGATGGTTTGGCGGTGATTGGTTTCAACGTCAACGAGAGTCAGTGTCCGCTGATTTGCTCCGTCATAGTCGAATAGATAGATAAGCTGCCCGTTTGGTGACCACCCTGCATCGCTTCCGAAAGCGTGAACGGTGCCCACTTTAGTCTTGACGTCACTGTTCAAGTTGAGTGTGTAGATGTCGGTATTTTCATTTCCATTTCCGACCGCATATAAAATTTGGTCGGACGTGACCTGCCCGCCCACAGGTGGAACGACTAGCAATGCTGCCATAAACATTCCAATCAATCCCGCGTTATGACTGATCCGGCTGAATACGCTCATGCCCATACCCCTTCGCTCAATCAATACATTAGTATAGGCATAATCTCAAAGACGCTGCCCAACGGATTGGTCACGGTCACACTACGCCGATAAAATAGAGGCGTGTAGTCCTTGTAGTTGAAAGTGAGTGAATAACATGTCCCGTACGATGAAAGCAGCCCGTATCCACGAATACGGTAAACCTGATGTTTTAGTCTATGAAGATGCGCCAGTTCCCGCACTGGGTTGGGGAGAGGTGCTGGTCAGAGTTGAGGCAGCCGGCATCAACCCTGTTGACTGGAAGACGCGCGGAGGCAGCGGCATGTCCGGCAGGTATGGTAATGCCTTCCCGCTGATTATCGGTTGGGATATTGCCGGTGTGGTGGAGGCAGTTGATGAAAATGCTAACAAATTCAAAATTGGAGATGCGGTTTTTGGGATGGTGCGCTTCCCCGACATTGGTTCGGCTTATGCACAGTACGTTGCCGCACCACAAGCGCATCTGGCGCTCAAACCCGGGAACATCGATTTTACCCAGGCGGCTGCTTTCCCACTGGCAGTCTTAACCGCGTGGCAAGCACTTTTTGAAGCTGGCAACCTAACTGCGGGTGAACGGCTGCTGATTCAGGGAGCGGCAGGCGGTGTCGGACATGTGGCGGTGCAGCTCGCCAGATGGAAGGGCGCTCATGTCATCGGCACAGGTTCTACGAATAATATCGACTTTTTGCGCGACCTTGGTGTAGATGAAGTGATTGATTACTCGACTACCCGTTTTGAAGATGTGGTTGCGCCTGTGGATATGGTTTTGAGCTGTGTAGGTGGCGATCTACTCACACGATCTTTTGCCGTGATAAAAGACGGCGGGCGGTTGATTTCGATTGCGGGAAAACCTGACTCTGCGGAGGCTGAAAAACGTCACATCAAAGGTGAGTCGATTCTGGTGCGTCCGGTCGAGCGCCACTTGAATGAGATCGCCAAACTGATTGAAATGGGTCAATTAAAGACGGTCGTCACCCAGACGTTCAGCCTCGCCGATGCCAGTAAAGCCCATGCCTTTGCCGAAAGTCGAGCGCTGCGGCGTGGCAAAATTGTGTTGAAAGTTTAACTATACAAAACAATAGGGCGACTGTTTAAGTCACCCTATTGCTTATGCATTCGCCTTAGGAAATGTCCTCGTCTTAGTGTGTGACCGTAATGGTGACACTCGATGACTTGGCGATGGGTGAAGTCGAGAGTGCTTGCCCTTTGATGAGGTTGACGCCATTAAGTGAGACGCTGCCGGACGCACTAGCGGGTTGGTATATGGAATTAGAGTGGGAAATGACCGTTATATTGCCATAGGTAGAGCGATCGTTGTTATGATAGCGTTCCTGCTTGCCGTTGGCGGTCCACTTCATGTGAATTACAAGATTCAAGGTTTGGTCGGGTTCCGGCACGGTGTCTATAACCGGAATAATCGTATTCAGTGTTGCTGAAGTCAGATTATTTTTCACGCTGAAATCGCGATCTGGAATTTCGACTCTATTATGGGCGTTGAGAAGATATATCGGATAGCCCTGATCATCCTGGTGGCACCGATCCTGACGCCAATAATAGACTTCGGCAAAGGTGTGCTTGCCAGCGGCGGTACTATCCCGGCGCTCCTCGGCGGCAAAGAGAACGAAGGTATAGATACAATTATCGGTGGTGAAAAAGGCATCACCGGTGACACCGATGCCACGAAGCTGGATTTTCTCAGCAGCAGCCAAGGTGGGAGCAGGCGTCAGAGTCAGCAGCCCCAATAGGAAAATACTAAAAATGAGCTTTTTCATGATTTACCTTTTCTTCAGAGGAGGAAATAATATTTATTTCCTCTGCCGAGTGGAGACGAAAGGGTAATGTTGTTATGAGGAAAGCTGGAATGGGGAGGATAATGAATCTCCATCTCGACAGAGATTATTTTCATTATCGCCATCCAGAGCGCCGGAAACTAGTAATCATCATCACCTGACTCTCAGCGCATTGTCATATTTAGTGTTTATGAACGCACATAGAAATTGTTTGGTCACCGGGTAAGACTCATTGCTGAGTGAATGGGCTGGTGCGTCCCCCATCTCGGTTCGAAATCTAATAAAAATGACGACTCACTGAGTCGTCATTTTTGTGTATCACTTTGGATTGTCTCACGTTGCAGGGGTTATTTCCGTGTCTTATTCGACTGGAAGTAAATCTTCAGCACCATTTGTCCAAGGCGGATTTCGTCGCCATCCTTAATCGGATAGGGACGATGCGCGACCAGCCGCGTACCATTAAGGAATGTGCCGTTGCTGCTGCCGCGATCCGATAGATTAAGTTGTTTGTCCTGCAAATGAATTGAGGCGTGTGTGCGGCTGACACCCATGCGGTAGCCGGAATAAGCTGTCATATCCACATCGGGCAGCGTGCCGGTATTCGGGTCACGCCGTCCAAGGATAATTTCCTGCTTGGGGTAGACCAGCATCGGGGTTGCGCCACCTTCGATTTCAATCCGCAGCACCATGTCATCCGAGAATACAGAACCGCCTGCCGACTCGACCGCGTGCAATTGTGCTACGTTCATCAACGGTTCACTGGCCGCCGCTGCTTCGGTGGCGGCTACCAGATCACGCGTGCCTACTGTTGATTTGCCACCACTCATGAGGTTCGTGCCGCAGTTATCGCAAATCAACGTACCGGGACGGTTGCGATGTCCGCAGCTTGGACAAATCGTACCGGCACTGGCTGGCCCGATCTGACTCGGCTCGGTGAAGCGCTGCGTCACTTTGGTGGAACTTCCGAGCGGCGGAATAGTGTCATCTTTATCGCCCAGTATTGATGATAGGGGCGGAATGGGCATTGTGGTGCTGGAAGGCAGCGGTGCCGGTGCAGGTTTAGCTGTCGTATCAGTCACGGCGGGTTTTCCGGGCATCGTGGGATCTTCGCTAATATCCCGCTTTTCGGTTGGACTCGATGCGCTGGCTGGTGCAGCATCCGGCACGGAGGCAGGTTGTGGTTTGCTCGTCTCACCACTCTCTGGTTTCGGCGGTTGAGCTGTTTGTGCCGGCTGAGTCTCGCTGCTGGCTGGTTTAGCAGGTTCCGCCGCTTGCGCCGGACTCGAATCTGTGTTGGCTGGTTTGGGTGGCTGGGCAGCTTGCGGCGCACTGCTGTCGCTGCTGGCTGGTTTTGCTGGTTCTGCATTCACCGCCGCAGGACTTTCGGTATTCGTTGGCTTGGTCGGCGCACTATTGGCAGCAGGCGCGGCATCGGGTTTGGCTTCCGGCTTGGCGTCGGCGGCAGCCGGTTTGGTTGTAGTATCCGGCTTCGATTCGTTCGGGAGCGACGACGCTTTCGGCTCGGTTGGTGGCGATGTGGGTGCTTTGTCAGCCGCAGATGACGCTTCGTTCGGGACAGGCTGTGCCGGAACCGGAGGGTTGGTTGGCTGATTCGGTTTAGGTTGATCGGTCATAAAAGACAAGTCTTCTCTAGTCGTTATCCCAAAATTAATCTGCTTATTCTACTGTCTTATGACAGCTTCTCGCAAGTATATGACCCATTTTTTGGGGTGGTAGGTTGATTTTACCTATCCCTCGTGCTAGGCTTTTTAAATGCCTAAGCGCCATTATACACGTTTGTTTGTCATAATAATATTTTTGCTGGTGACTGCTGTCCGCCTCTACCATATTCAAGCCCAAAGTATTTGGTTTGACGAGGGCTGGACGGCCTATTCTGCTATCCAACCCAATATTCAAGCCGCTATTGACTCCGATAAAACCAATCCGCCACTCTATTATGTCATTGTCAATCTCGCCGCGCAGGGTTTTGGTGACAGCGAATTTGCCCTGCGCTGGGTGTCGTTGGCCTTTGGCTTACTTGCGATCGCTTTAGCCTACCAGCTTGGTAAACAACTGTTTGATACGCGGGCTGGATTGATGGCCGCGCTGCTGATGGCTTTCTCGCCGCTGTTATGGTGGGCGTCGCAGGAAGCCCGCATGTATACACTGTTGGCGGCGCTGGTCCTGTTATGCGCTACAGCATGGCACAACCTTATCCCGCAAAGCTTACAGGCGCATAAATGGCGCTGGTGGATTGTGCTGTGGTTATCCGAACTGGCCTTGCTGTATGCCCACAACACGGGTCCGGTGGTCGTCCTGTGGCTGAATGCCGTCACCCTCGTGGCGTGGGTTATCAATGCAATTATCGAGCGCCGTAACCGAATTCGTATCAGCACCATGGTTTGGTGGTTTTGCGGGCAAATTGCAGTCGGACTGCTGTGGCTGCCTTATTTCGTGAATCGGTTTTTGCGCCTTTCGGATGCCAACAGCGCCGTAACCAGCACGTCACCCCTTTCGCTGGATGAACTCGGCCGTTTATGGCAAGCCGTTTGGACAGGCGCATGGTCAATGGTCGGGCACGAACCCCTGCTGGTAGCCCTTTCAGGTATCGCGTTCGTTCTTGCCCTGGTGTTGATTCCCTGGCGTAAAGCGAACGCCCGTTGGCTGGTTCTGCATGTGGTGATCCTCACGTCCGGCCTATGGTTGGCACTCAGCGTCCTCGGCAACGAAGTACATGGTCGCTATCTGGTGATGATCGCGCCGCTGCTGTTAGTCGCCATCGCCGCTGGCCTCTCATCGTTACCGCTAGCCGGCACTTATTCGCCGAAACTGAGTAGAATTTTTTCAACCGTCGCCGCTGTTTTCTTCTTACTTCCTTTCGCCCTGGCCCTGCACTTTGCCACCACTAACGCGGCCTACCAACACGATGACGCCCGTGGCATGGTGCGCTATTATGCTGATCATTTGACGGTCAACGACAGCGTGCTGATGTGGTCATATGCCGACCGCTATGAACTGGCTTACTATTGGGATCGGTTGGGTGTGAAGGCCAGGCGCATCACCTTACCCGAAGGCGCGGATCTGGATACCGTTCTGCCGCTGCTGCCCAAATCCGGCGATGTGGCCCTCAACATCTGGTATACGCAGCGTGCCGATTATCGCGGCATGATGGGCTGTGTGCTGGGTGATGGCACCCTCAACGAACCCGAACGCTTTGATGCTTACGGCATGACTAATTTACTGTTTCGTGCGCCCACGCTGCATCCGCCCACATTCAAAGCCGTTGAAGCCTCCTTGAGCATGGCGAAAATCAGTGCCATCGGTGACATCCCTCCGGCACCGGCTGACCATGCCATATGCCTGCCGATTCAAATCACCTTGACGCAGCCTACATCGGTTGATCTCAAGGCAGCCGTGACGATTGAGAACACCCCGGGAACGCAAATCGCCCACACCGATGCCATCTTTGCCGACCGTGTGCAGCGTACCAGTTCTCAGCTTCCGGTTGGCTCGATACTCACGGCTTATGCGCTGCTGCGTTTACCCTATGGCGCACCGTCAGGTGACTACAAGATTCATATTCGTATTTATGATGAGCAGGTGGAGACGTTCGGTTACAGCCTGAGTGTCGCTGGCCAAACGCTGCCAGATTTAATGCTACCGCTCAAGCGTACATCGGGTTCAAATTGGGCGGCAGTCAACCGGGGCAGCGATTTACCTGTTAAAGCCGATTTGGCTGTGCCCAACAGCACCCTAAAATTGGTTGCACACAATCTCAACAGGCAAGAATACCGCAACGGTGACAAGGCTAATCTGGTCTTGCTGTGGTCAGGTCAAGGCGATTTGCCAGATTTGCAATTGGTTTCGAGTGATAGAAAGTGGCACGTTGATGTCAAAGCGCCTGCTTATCCTAACCGTGATACGATCATGCTCGATTGGCGGCAGGTGCAAATTCCACTGGATGCTGAGTCGGGTACAGCCGATCTTCAATTCGCGGATGGTACGGTCATTGTCAAACTGCCGATTAACTCTATCCCCGCCATTTATCAAGCGCCGCAAGTGGATACACCCGTAAATACCAATATACCGAATGTCGGCACGTTAGTTGGCTATTCAGTCATTGGCGATATGACGGATCGCACCCAACCGTTCAACCTGTCATTGGTCTGGAAAGCTGATCAGGCCAGCACCGCCAGCTATACCGTTTTCGCCCAACTCATCAGCAGCGACGGACGTGTATTAGCACAAAGTGATTCACTGCCAGCCAACGGCGCGCGTCCTACGACCGGTTGGCGCACAGGTGAATACATTGTCGATGATCATACGGTGACGTTTCATGCCGATGCGAGCGCAGGTACAGCCAAATTGATCGTTGGCCTGTATGATGCGGCGACAGGTCAGCGTGTGCCTATAACCGCCACCGACGATTTCATCACCCTGCAAACAGGCATCACCGTCCGTTAGCTTAAATGGCTCACGCGCCCCACCGTCTATAACACAGCCGCTCGTAAGGGGAAATCCCCCAAGTGGCTGATTTGTTAACCTCATAAATTGTGTTAGCTTGATATTCAGCACATTATTTCAGTGAAAATTAAAGGTGGCATTTGAAGCGAATAGCGATTATGCATTACGCCAGTCCACCCGGCATTGGCGGCGTTGAAATCACCATTGCCCATCAAGCCCGCGCCCTGTTGGAGTGCGGTTATGGTGTGCGGGTCATCAGCGGCGATGGGGCGAACTTTCATCCACACATCGAAACCATCATCCAGCCCATTTTTAGCTCATCTCATCCCGACGTACTGCGGGTGCAAGCCGAACTTGCTCAGGGGCAGATCACGCCAGCTTATCATGAGTTGCTGGCACAAATCACCGCTGCGCTGAGAACTATGCTGGCTGATGTTGACGTGTGCATCGCCCACAACATCCCCACGCTGCACAAGAATTTGCCCTTAACGGCTGCACTGGCCCAGTACGTTGCCGATACATCGCTGCCGTTGGTCGCCTACTGTCATGACCTGGCATGGACGAATCCGCAGTATCAAGCTGAACTTCATGGCGGCGAACCCTGGGATAAGCTGCGGCAGGTATGGCCGGATGCCGCCTACGTCACGGTTTCTGACATGCGGCAGAAAGAACTGGCGGATTTGCTCGGTATTCCATCTGAACAGGTGACTGTTATTACCGGTGGCATCGATCCGGCACAGTTTTTACGTTGGACAGACACGACACGTCGGCTGGTGCAAAAACTCAATCTCATGGATGCGGACGGCATTTTGTTATTGCCCGCGCGTCTGACACGCCGCAAGAATATCGAGCTGGCACTGCACGTGTTGGCGGCTGTACGTGAGCAGTCGGATGCTGATTTCCGTTTGATCGTCACCGGCCCACCCGGCCCGCATAACCCCACCAATAAATCGTATCTGGATAAGCTGCTTGAACTGCGCTTACAACTGCATCTGGAAGACGCTGCCCATTTTCTCTACCGCGAAGGTGTCGATGATGCTCCGCTGCTGGTGGACGATGATACCCTGGCTGATTGTTTTAAGCTGTCGGACGCGCTGTTTTTCCCAAGCACACAGGAAGGCTTTGGCATACCCATTTTGGAAGCTGGCTTAAGTAATATTTCGGTGTTTTGTTCGGATTTGCCGCCACTGCGACAATCAGGCGGCGATGATGTGATCTACTTTGATCCGCTGCACGACTCGCCATCCCGGATCGGTCAGCAAATTACCACCGTCTTGAATGCGTCGTCAGCTTTCCGCTTGCGCCAGCGCGTGCGCCAGCATTATCGATGGGAAATCACCATTCGCCGCACTTTAATTCCGTTACTGGAAAGGTGAACTATGCAACACAAACCTTACCGTGTCTTAATCGCATTGTCCGATTTTTCTGATCTTAAAGAGTGGGTCAAACTAGCATGGCAAATGGCGAGGCCAGCAGGTGAAATTGAGGTGCGCGGCTTAGTCACTGTTGCCGAGGATAAATCCCTGAGCGAAGGCGCAAATCTTGCCCGTGAATGGCGTGACGCATTGGACACCCTGACGGCTGACGATGGTACACCGACGCCCCAATCGACGGCTGTCGTGGTCGATTACAGCCCCATGTCGCGCTTGATGAACGACCTCAGCCAGCAGGTTGTGGATTTACTACTGGTGCAGTGGAATGGCGTAGCCGATCTCACCGCTAACACGTCGACTGATGACATTCTGGAATTCGCGCCCTGTGATGTGGTGCTTATTCACGGTAAACCCTGGGCACAAAAAGGGCCGGTGCTGCTGTCGCTGCGCGGCGGTCCTAATGCGTCGCTCGGTTTGCATGTATCCAAGGCTTTGTCCTATGGCGAATCGATCACCCTATTTCATGTGAACGACCAGAAGCAGGTGGCTAATTTACGCCCGTTGACTCTGGCTGATCCACGTATCAGCCGCACGGTAACTGCCACCACTTCGATTACCGAAGGGATTATGCGCGAAGCCGCCGGTCATAATATGGTTGTCATGGGAGCCAGCGCCAAAAAACTGAGCAGTACAACTGCTGACTTCATGAAGCAGGTGGATACGCATATCAAAGGATCGCTGGTGCTGGTGCGCGCGTTCCACCCCGAAGCATTAGCCTTCCACGCGCCCCGTTGGCCGCTGGTGGTTGAAGAATCATTATCCACCAAAGTAGATCGCTGGTTCGCTGAAACCACCTTTCATCACAGCGAATTTGCCGATGTCAAAGCGCTGCTGGCACTCAAGCAAGCGCAGGGTGTAACCATCAGTGTCGGTTTGCCTGCCCTCAATGAAGAAGAAACAGTTGGCAAAGTTATCCAAACTTTGAAAAAGGCGCTGATGGATGATGTTCCGCTGGTGGATGAAATCGTGCTCATCGACAGCAATTCGACTGACCGCACCGTCGAGATTGCCGAGTCGTTGGGCGTGCCGGTTTATAAGCATCCTGATATTTTGCCGGAAGTCGGCAGCTATCGCGGCAAAGGTGAAGCGTTGTGGAAGAGTTTGCATGTCCTTAAAGGCGATATTATCGTCTGGGTGGATACCGATATCACCAACATCGATCCGTTGTTCGTTTATGGGTTGCTCGGCCCGCTGCTGCGTCAGCCGCAAATTCAATACGTCAAAGGCTTTTACCGGCGGCCCATCAAAGTGGGCGAGAAGGTCGAGAGTTTTGGTGGCGGACGTGTGACAGAATTGGTCGCAAGACCTTTGCTCAATCTGTTCTACCCTGAACTTTCCGGCGTGGTTCAACCCCTATCCGGTGAATATGCCGGACGGCGTACAGCCCTCGAACAAGTGCCGTTTTTTAGCGGCTATGGGGTGGAAACCGGCTTGCTCATCGACATTCTGGATCGCTTTGGCATCGAGGCTATCGCCCAAACGGATCTCGAAGTCCGTATCCACTACAACCAACCGTTGGTCGATCTCAGTAAAATGTCATTTGCCATTTTGCAGGTCTTTGTCGCCCGTCTGGAAAATCGTTATGGCGTCGAACTGCTGGACAAAGCCAACCGGACCATGAAACTGATTGTTCATGAGCCGGATCGTTTCGCGCTGGATATTGTAGACATCAGCGATACCCAACGTCCGGCCATGATCGAAATCCCGGCCTATCGTGACCGGTTGGCTGTGCTGGATATATCCAAATAGTAGGTATCTAGAATCAAAAGGACGCATATCAGCCGTGCGTCCTTTTTCGTGATTGATTTTGGTATCGAAGGCGAACTTACGCACGCTCCCAAACAGGCTGACCGTTTAAAATACGGGCAAGCTGTTCGGGGAAACGGGTGTGATCAATCGGCTTGCCGATAAAGCCGTCAAAACCGGACTGCTTCACGACATTGATTTCGCTTACATGCACCGTGTAGGCGATGATCGGTGTAGCGCCGAGGTGGGCACGTAGTAAATTCTTCACGTCGTAACCATCTAAACCCGGCATTTCCAGGTCTAGAAATACCACGTCGATTTGTCCCAGTGTGGGTAAGCTGCTGCTCAGCTTGCGTGGATCGGCAACCTCGGTGGTTTCGATCCCTTGCTTGGATAAAAGCTGTGCCAGAACTTTGCGGTTCTGGGCATTGTCATCGATAACGAGAGCGCGTTGTTGACTCATAGTATTCTCCATCATTCATTAAGTAATCATGCAATCGGGCAGGGTAGGAAACCGACTCTTAGGCTGTTCGTTCACCGACTGACCAGACGGCCTCTCCTGCGATAATTGAAGCAATCTGCTTCGGAAACTGTGTGTTGTCAATGGGTTTGGCGATAAATCCTGAAAAACCCTGCTTCCTCAATTTGGGAATAACGATTGACGGGTCCATCGCGGATACAGCGATAATGGGTACCGCATCATATTTGGGCAGTGCGCGAATCTGGTCAAAAAGATCAAAGCCGGTGACGCCTTCCGCCAACATTAAGTCCAATACCACTAAATCCACACGGGAAAGGCTTTGCAGGTGATACATTGTGTCCCGTCCCCAACGTTCAAAATCGATTGAGGCGCCATGCCGTATCAGCGACATCTGGAAGACCAGCCGGTTTTGCATATTATCTTCAACGATGAAGATACGTTTGTCCTTGAGAATCATCGATAGAATTTCCTGGTGTCTAGTTGAATATGCGCCAGATGGTTTCGCCATCTAGAATGCGCTCTAACGTATCGGGAAAGGTTTCCAGATCAATAGGTTTGGAAAGGCAGCCGTTGAAGCCAATGCTTCTCAGCTTCTGGACTTCTTCGTTCATCACGCTGGCTGTCAAAGCGACAATCGGCGTGCCATTGAGTGCTTCAATTTCACGCAGCATCGTCAGCATCTCAAAGCCGTTAAAGGGCTTCATGTGAATGTCCAGCAAAATCACATTCGGTTTCGGATCAAGCGCTTCAACATTGGCTACAAAGTTTTCGCTGTCTTCCAGAATAGTCACATGAGGCAGCTTCATGCGCCCTTTGAGCAGCATACTCATTAACTTACGGCTTTGTGGGTCATCTTCTACATACAATATGACAGGTTCGGTTGTTGACATGAATGAATGCTCCCTATGCCGATGTCGGCACTAAAGACTCGGATTTAATAGGTAATGACACGTAGAACGTCGCACCTTTCCCAAATTCGCTTTCCAACCACATGTGCCCGCCGTGGGCTTCGGTGAGGTTTTTTGCAATCGGCATCCCAAGGCCAGTACCACCACCTTGCCGTAAGCCAGTCTTGGTCTGCTTAAAGGCTTCAAAGACCATCGCTTGATCTTCTTGGGCAATGCCGGGTCCCGTGTCGGTCATGCTGATCAGCACTTCGCCGTCCTTGAGCGATGCTTTGACGCGGATGCTGCCTTGTTCGGTAAATTTGCAAGCATTCGACATCACATTCAGTAAGATTTGGGTGATACGCTGCCTATCGGCACGAATCAGGGGCAGGTTCTCGTCAATTTCGGTTTGCAGTTCGGTCGTTTTGCCGGCTAATAGGCCGTGTCCGGTTTTAACGACACCGTTTACGAGCGATTTCAGGTCAATATCATCTTCAATAAACAGGTTGAGCGAACCGGCTTCGATCTTTGACATGTCCAGCACATCATTAATCAGGTTCAACAGATGTTTGGCGCTGCCTACGACTTCGGTCAGCAGTTCGGTTTGCTGTTCATTAACCGGGCCGGTATCGCCATCAATCACGAAACGGGTGAAGTTAATCACGGCGTTCAACGGGGTGCGGAGTTCATGCGACATGCTTGCGAGGAAAGCTGATTTCACCTGGTCGGAACGTTCGGCTCGTTCCCGCGCTTGATCAATTACCACAATCTGGTCTTCGAGTTGCTTCCGTGCGGTTACCAGCGAGTTCATGTACCCATCTTTGATGGTACTGACCACTGCCATGATGCTGGTCGTTACAATGACGTACATCAGCATGATACTAACGTTTTCCTGCTGACCACCGGGGCGAGAATGCGCGAACAAGATCACAAGCACTGTAGCCACACCCGAAATAACGGTTCCACGTGCATCCAGAAGCAAGCTGCTTAAGGTGATGCTCAAAATCGCATAGATCAGTGAGTTCGGGCTAGCAGGTGTCGTGCTGGTCATGGCTGTACCCACAACCGCGAGGATCGGTATCAAAACGGTCAAATAAGCAGCCATTTCATGATACCGGCTGCGGCTCAGTAAATACGCCACGAAAATGAAGATCACACCGACCAAACCGGGAATCGAGAAATTAGATGGTGTTCCGGAAACAACCGAAGTAATCGGGTTTATCAGAATAACCAGCACCGCCAGAGGCAGGAACACGAGCAGCAGGGCTGATAAAGTGGTTGCTTTACGGCGATTTTCGCCTTGGACGCTGTCAGCCGGTTGGGTTAGGCTTTGCCAAATTTTTCTAAACGAAGTTGAACGGCCAGTGTCCAACAAGGGTGACGCGGTTGTCGCCATTTGATAATTTCCTTCAGTTTAGTTTCACAGTAGTTGTGGCGGGTACTTAATTACAAAGCATCTTGCAATATAAGCATGATTCCATGATAAAGAGTAAAGTCCTTTACCAGAATTAAGGTTTCGTTCACTTTCGATTTGTTATAATATCGTTACGATTTAGTAATAGAAGGGATTACTATTTCTTCAATACGGACTATAACTGATGAAGTGTGAATGTCAGTAATGCTATTGGGTAGTACCTGGGAAAAAAGATGCTCTAGAAACAAAATAGAGCATCTTTACTTATTTACGGGGTAAATTAGCCTAACGCGCCGATCAAATCTGCATCCGCACCTTCACGCTCAATCAGACCGCAGTTTGCCAGACGCCGTATCAATTCAATCCACTGCTCACGCCGCGCATCAGCCGCCAACATGGGTTTAAGGATGTTCACGGCACTGGCAATATCGCCGGGTTTATCGGCTAGACTTACAGCCTGCCAGAAAGCTAATTCTTCCTGTTCCGGCGCAATCGCACGGGCTTCTGTCCATTTGGCGAGTGCGGCCACATGCTGACCTTCTTCCAACAGTTTATGGCCTTCCTCATCGACAATTTGGGCGCGGCGATTCCTCACCAATCGCCCTAACTCCACCACTGGATTTTCATGTTCGTCTACTCGCAGGCTGTAATCTTTTTTCCACTCCGGCACCAACATATCACCCGGTACAACCACCAGCGCTGCCGACTGCATCCCACGAATATCACCGTCTTCGGCCTGTGCTGCCTTTAATGCCGCCATCATGCGCTGTGCCAGATCGCCCTGTGCAGATTCATAGGCTGATGACATGGCTTGAATCACGGTTGGTCGTGTCATCATATTGGCCTGGACACTGTAGCCTTCCCCCACATGATGCCCTGCTTCAGCGATACAGCCTTTGCCCGTATGAGCCGCCGCATGACCGTTGCTATCCACCACCGCCACCTGCCGCCGGTTTTCGTGGTCATCCGATGCCACAAGCGCCCGAATGACATGGGTTGCACTCACACCTTCGCGCAGCATCCGCAGCGCCATCGGCCCAAAACTGATGTTGGTGAGCGATTGCGTTGCCACCGCGCCTACACCCGGCAGCAGCCAGGGTACGCCATTGCCCACACTCATCTGATGGGTTTGGACAGCCACCCCGAATTGCCCCGTTTGCGCGTCGCGGGCCACAATGCTGTAGGTACTATTGAGTTCTGTAAAATGAAATCTCATCATGTTTCCTTTCAAATCAATTTACTGCTAGTCACAGAAGCCGGATCAGTCTTTTCCTATTGAATCTCGAAGTTTATATCCCGAATGGCTTTGTAGGTTCGTATCTCGTTGTACAGGGGGCGCATCCCGAACAGAAACGCATCAGCCGGTGACCATAAGGCCACTGAACCGAAGATGCTGACACTGTTGGAAAGCAGCGTCCGCAGCCAGGGAGCCAGAAAATCCGCATTGGAAATCGCTGCTGCCAGTGCCAGCGAAATCCCTAAAATAACGACACCGATTTGTAAGCTGCGGATCACCGTAACCTGGCGTGCCTTGAGATCGACCGCGAGGTTAGCGAGACGATGGTCGCAGTAGCGCTGAATTGCGGCCTGAACCTCTGCGTGCAGATCACTCCCTTGAGCGGCATTCTCGGGCAAAACGATGTTGACCTGTATGGCTTCGCGTGGCCGCGTCAGTTTCATTTCCTGCGCGATTTGGTCAATCCCCGATAGTGGCAGATAGTTCTCTTGAAACGCGTTGTGCCGGGGCATCGCGAACAGGTCATGAACCTCTTTTAGTTTGAGCGTTATTAAATGCAGCGGGAGGGTCCGTTTGCCGCGCTGTTCTGAAGGTGATAGGTATGTCATAGGATCATGCCCCGTAGTCGATAAGTGTAATTGTGCGACCTCGCCCCCAATCTTGCAACTTATTTTTAAATGCTGTGTAAATTATTCCGCCCTCTGGCCCGCATTGGCTGGCCCATGATAGACCTATCCATACCATATTGTCTCGATGGACTCATCTGTGTCTGCTATAGTCCTTGGGGAGATATACTGCAAAAATGAGTGGAGATGATTTATGGAATACCGTCGTTTAGGAAAATCCGGTCTTAAAGTGAGTGAATTATCATTTGGTTCATGGGTCACTTTCGGCAGTCAGGTGGATATTGATAAAGCCGTAGAGTGCATGAAAGCAGCCTATGATGCGGGTGTGAACTTCTTCGATAACGCTGAAGTCTACAATAAAGGTAAATCCGAACTGGTGATGGGTGCGGCGCTCAAGAAGCTCAATTGGGAGCGTGACAGCTACATCATATCCAGCAAAGTCATGTGGGGTTCGAAAGAAAACCCCAAGCCAACCCAGATGGGACTCAGCCGCAAGCATCTTATTGAAGCCTGCGATCAGGCGATTGAGCGTATGGGCTGCGATTACCTCGACCTCTATTTCTGCCATCGTCCCGATCCCGAAGTGCCGATGGAAGAAATTGTGCGCGGTATGACCGAGTTGATTCTGCGTGGCAAAGTTTTTTATTGGGGCACATCCGAATGGTCAGGCGCAGACATTCAGAAGGCTTATGACGTTGCCCGCGAATTCAGTCTTATTCCACCCACGATGGATCAACCACAGTATCATATTTTCCATCGCGCCCGCGTCGAACAGGAATACGCGCCGCTGTATAACCCCGACACGGTTGGCCTGGGCACAACCATCTGGTCGCCGCTGGCATCCGGTTTGTTGACGGGCAAGTACAATGACGGCGTTCCAGCGGACTCACGCGTCAATCTCCCCGGTTATGAGTGGCTCAAAGAAATGCTGTTGGGCGAGAGTGGTAAAGCCCGTTTGGAAGCCGTACGCCAATTAAGCAAGGTCGCGGATGACCTCGGCACCAGCATGTCGCGCATGGCACTGGCATGGTGTCTTAAGAACCCACAGGTCAGTACCGTCATCACTGGCGCGTCCAAGGTCGAGCAGGTCATCGAGAACATGGAAGCTATTAAGGTTGTCCCGCAGATGACCGACGATGTTATGAAGAAGATCGACTCAATCACGGCTGGCCTCGCGGAATAAAGTATTGATGCAAAAGAGGTTTGTCACATCGGCAAACCTCTCCCGTTTAAACTGTAATGACGACATTCCCTTTTTTCTGACCGCTTTCCACATAGCGGTGTGCTTCAGCCATTTGTGCTAACGGGTAACTTTTGTCGATGACCGTTTTGACTTTTCCCTGCTCAACCAGCGCTTTGAGGAAGTCGAGATCTTTAACGCTTAGATTGGCTGTCCCCATAACTACTTTCTTGTTCGTAAATCGGGCTTGCACCATCTGGGAGAGCCCCGCATTCCCCAGTAGATAGCGTCCTTCTGGTTTGAGCGATCGGATGCAGCCGGAAAATGAACTTTTGCCGACCACATCATAAATAACATCGTAGGTTTGGCCCTGTCTGGTGAAATCTTCGCGGGTGTAATCAATAACATGGTCTGCGCCAATCGAGCGTATCATGTCCAATTTCGCTGTGCGATCTACGCCAGTCACTTCGGCTCCAAAATATTTGGCAAGCTGCACCGCGAAAGTACCGATACTTCCGCCCGCGGCATTCACCAAAACCTTTTGCCCGTTTTGGATATTGCCTTGTCTCAGAAAATGTAATGCTTCCAACCCGCCAACCGTCAGTCCAGCCGCTTCCTCATAGGTCATGTTGGCTGGTTTTTGAGCTATGACGGCTGTTTCGGGTAAACATTTGTACTCGGCATAAGCACCGAAACTAAGACCGGGTGTTCCGAAAACAGAGTCGCCTACTTTAAATCGTGTGACATTTTTGCCGATGGCCTCAACCTCTCCGGCTAACTCCTGTCCTAGTATTTTGTCATGCGGGTTTAGGACGCCGAACCAGAGTCTCAACGGAATGCCGAGCATGAAGGGCAGTTTTAGACTGCGAACTTCACAATCGCCAGCAGTTACGGTTGCCGCGCGAATTCGGATCAGAACTTCATTGTCTTTGGGCGTTGGTTTGGCGACCTCCTTGAGTTGCAGACCATCCGGTGCGCCGTATTTTGTCCACACAATTGCTTTCATAACTGTTTAGTATCTGGCATAGTGATGACTACATTCCCCTTTTTGTGACCTTTTTCGACATACTTGTGAGCCTCTACAATCTGCTCCAATGGATAACACCTATCGATAACCGCTTTTGTGGCTCCATCCTCAACCAGCTGCTTGAGATGCATCAGATTTTCAGGCTTGATGCGAACGGATGATGTGATCGCGTTCAGATAGATTCCACCCTTCTTGAGAGCCTTTTTAGCCTGTGCAGCCGGAATTTTGTCCACGGTGTCAAAAATAACGTCATATGTCTCACCGCATTGGGTAAAATCATCCCGCGTGTAATCGATAACCGTGTCCGCGCCCAGCGATGTCACCATTTCTAAATTCGCTGTACTGCACACTCCGGTAACGTCTGCCCCGAAGAACCTGGCAAGTTGTACCGCAAATGTGCCTACACTTCCAGAAGCCCCATAGATCAACACTTTTTGTCCGGGCTGGATCGTTGCCTTTTGAAGCATCGTCAATGCTGTAATCCCGCCGCATGGAACAACCGCCGCTTCTTCATAACTCAGGTTGCTTGGTTTTACAGCGACCATCCCCTTTTCAGGCAGACATTTGTACTCGGCGTATCCACCAAAATCGAAACCCAATGTCAGCGCAAAAACCGGATCACCTTTTTTAAACAGCGTTACATCTTTGCCTAATGCGTCAACATCTCCAGCCAGTTCCATCCCGAGGATGGCCCGCTTGGGTTTGATCAGACCTAAATAGAGCCGTGCGAAGATCCGCTGCCAGCGAGGGCCGGGAATATGGAGCGTCCGCATGATGACGTCCCCGGCTGTTACGGATGTGGCATGAATTTTGACCCGTATTTCGTTGTTCTTGGGCGTCGGTTGTTCGACATCTTTGATCTGCAAGACCTCTGGTGGTCCGTATTTTGTGTATACAACTGCTTTCATAAAAGCCTCCGAAATAGCTGTGGTTAGTCTTAAAGAGTAAGCCAAGCCGCGTCATTGAGGCGGGGTTTGTTACTGCCCTATACTGATAATCACTTTGCCTCGTGCATGTCCTGTTTCAAGATAACGGATCGCTTCAGCCGTCTGGCTTAAGGGATACGATTTGTCGATGACAGGGACAACTTTGCCGGATTCAAGCAGTTCTTTGATAACCATCAAATCTTTCTTGTTTACCGTCGCCGTATTCATTAGCCCGACTTGCTTACCACCGGCCTTCGACTGGCGCGGCCCGAGCAGCATGTGTGTGAACAACAGCCTCAGGTTAGTGAAGCCAGCAATAGCGCAAATGCCCTGGGGTGTCAGGGCGCGCTTGTAGTCCGTAATGGAACGGTTTCCCACTGCACAGTAAATCAAATCATACTGCTGCCCGTTCCTGGTGAAATCTTCGCGTGTGTAATCAATAACGTGGTCTGCGCCAATCGAGCGCACCATGTCCAGATTGCGCGTGCTGCACACACCAGTCACTTCAGCCCCCAAAGCTTTGGCAATCTGCACTGCGAACGTACCCACACCGCCCGATGCGCCATTAACCAGAACCTTTTGTCCCGCCCGGATATGTCCTTTATCTCGTAACCCCTGCAAAGCGGTGAAGGCCGCTAATGGGACGGCGGCTGCCTGCTCGAATGTCAAATTGGCCGGTTTCAACGCCAAAGAATCTTCAATGGCACAGATATACTCGGCAAAACTACCCATTTCATTGAGTGATAGCTCGCCGAATACCTCATCACCGGCTTTAAACTGTGTGATGTTTCGGCCTACCGCTTCAACACGTCCGGCTAAATCAGCCCCGAGTCGGGGATTTCGAGGCTTGAAAAGTCCGTTGACAAAACGGGCTAGAAACGGTGCGCCCCGCATGGTATGCCAGTCCACCGGATTTGCGGACGCTGCCTGAACCTTTACCAGAACTTGATTATCTTTGGGTGTCGGTTTTTCGACCTCTTGCAGATGCAGCACATCCGGTGATCCGTATTGTGTATAGACAATTGCTTTCATGATATTCCCCCTAACATTGCATTGATATAATATAATACGATGGAAAAATTAGAAAGTAGCATGAATATCTCCAGTATTCCTAGATTGAATACGCGATATGAGCTTGTAAACGCTCAAACAGTATTCATCTGGAACAGTATCCATCCAGCGACGAGTGCCACAAGCATCACGGTAATGAGGTCGGATCAAAGTCCATCAAGAAACTGATAACTAAAATGAGGATGATGGCAATAAAGACAAGTGCAAAACTCTCGCCGGTAGTAATGTCCTCTGAAGCAATCATAGCCTGTCGAGTCTTGTTCTTTTGTTGCGGCTTGACCTCAGGATAATGGTTATCTAATTGGGAAATGAGCTGTGCAAGAGAGTCTATGTCTAACACCGTGGATTCTATAGACAGCCTTTTAATTCGCTTTTGTAGTGGCATCAACAGCCAGTAAACCGCTGGCAAGAAAGGCACAAAAACAGCCAGTATCGAAATCACATTTACCAACAACAGACTCTGCGCACTAAATGCGAACGGCCATAGAGCCGCAATACATACCTGCCCTCCGGTAGCTACCAGAATAGTTCGCGCAACAAGTTTTGAATGACTTTTGATTTTAGGTTGTAAAAAAGACAGCGTTACGGCGTAGAAAATAGTCAATATAACGACTAGATCAATCGTGTATGGCGTGATGATGTTTACGAGGTAGCCATCAAAATGGTAAGCGGTTGGTTGTAACGCTCTTGCGACATGTAACACGATAAACGGGAGAATTGTTAGGACAATCGCCATGCGGAAAGCTTGGCGCAAAGTATAGAGTAGGTTAGTGAACGCCAAAATAATGAGCGTAATTCTTAAAAAATTCAAATTCTCAACGGTCAGTTTGATTGGACTCAAATGCTCCAACACGGGGGTCGCATTATTGATGGTGAGTATCGTCGGGATCAGGAGGGGGGTAACGATTAACCCAATGATGAGAAAAACCCGCTGCCAAAGCACCAATTCAGGCTTTGATTTGTAATGAACATGTGGGACTGAATACGGAGGACGCAACCATGTATGAGCGTTTAGCGACATCATCACACCTCCCGAAATCGGTTGTTAAGCTCACTCCTATAAATTAAACACAGAGAGGTTATTCCCTACTTATAAGGATAACCAGTTTCCCATAGTGCCTGTATATCAAAGTGCAGTGTTAATAACTGACATTCAACACAGCCCGGCGCCAATCGTGCTGCTCAAAATCAGAACTTTTCTCTCCTGTTCACGCCTGCCATTTGAGTCCTAGATGGACACAATACCCAACTTCATTTGAATTTATTGCGTTATCGTTGTGGTAAATCCGATTTTGGTTTTGAGCTATAAGCTAAAGACTACAGCCTAACGACCAGCCTGCGAACCTGCTAAAATGATCATCATCAGAACAAATGGAGCGGACGCGATGGCAGCAGGCACACTGGATCTACTGGCAGGCCTAAACGAAGGACAAAAGGCAGCGGTTACCGCACCCGATGGCCCGGTATTAGTTTTGGCTGGCCCCGGCAGCGGTAAAACTCGTGTGCTGACCCACCGTATCGCTTATCTCATCCGCGAACGCAATGTCCATCCGTCAGCCATCATGTCTGTCACTTTCACCAACAAAGCCGCTGGCGAGATGAAAGCCCGCGTCGAAAATATCCTCGGCGAAAACAAGCATAAAGGCTTACAGGTAGGTACTTTCCACTCGATCTGCGCCCGACTCCTGCGCCGTGAGGCCGAAAATACACCGCAGAGGGCCGACTTCCTGATCTACGATACTGACGATCAACTTTCGCTCATCAACCAGACTCTCGTCGAACTCAACCTCGACAGCAAAAAGTACAAGCCGCGCTCGCTGCTCAACACCATTTCCAGTGCCAAGAACGAACTCATCGGCCCGCGTGAATATCGCGGAGAAGGCTATCTCGGCGAAATCACCAGCCGCGTCTACACCCGCTATCAAGAACTGCTCATTAGCAACAACGCCCGTGATTTCGACGACCTGCTCATGGACATGGCGATTCTTTTCCGTGATAACCCCGAAGTCCGCGAGAAATACCAGCGCTTTTATGAATATTTGCTGGTCGATGAATTTCAGGACACCAACGCCGCCCAATATGTCCTTGTCAGCCAGCTTGCCGCCCCGCAAAATAACGTTTTTGTGGTCGGTGATGAAGATCAGGCCATCTATGCCTTCCGGGGTGCGGATTACCGCAATGTGATGCAGTTCCGCAAAGATTATCCGCAGGCCAAGGTCATCCTGCTGGAACAGAACTATCGCTCCACTCAGATTATTCTGGATGCGGCTCGCGGCGTGATTGACCAGAACACGCACCGCACACCTAAAGCCCTCTTTACCGATAGACGTGGCGGTTCGCCCATCAACATATTTGAAGCCTACAGCGATCAAGAAGAGGCTGAATATGTGGTGACTATGATCGAAGACCAGCGCAAACGGCAGGGCATGAAGTACAGTGACTTCGCCGTGATGTACCGCACCAATGCCCAGTCCCGCTCTTTGGAAGAAGCCTTCATCAAAGAAGGTGTGCCTTATAAACTGGTTGGTGGCGTCGGCTTCTACAAACGGCGTGAAATCCGCGACCTCTTGGCTTATCTACGCCTCGTCAACAATGTCGATGACAGCGTCAGCTTTAACCGCATCATTAACGTACCCAAGCGCGGCATCGGCAAAAAATCAGTTGAGGATTTTCAAGCGTGGGCCGCCAAGCAGCATTTCACCTTTGCTCAGGCGCTTGAAGCTTTATCGAATGGAGAAGTCTCGCCGCTTGGCAACAGTGCCGCTAAAAAGTTCATCGACTTCTACGCCTTGCTGAAAGGATGGCAGGAGATCGCCCAGACTAATGATCTGGGTGCTTTGCTGGATGAAGTCATCGCGCGTACCGGTTACACCCTTCATCTGCATGAAACCAGCGACACCACCGACGAAGCGTTGGAACGGGACGAAAACGTGCGTGAATTTCGCGGCCTACTGAACGATAAAAAAGGTATTCCACTCAGCGAGTTCTTGGAAGAAATCGCGCTGGTTGCGGATGTGGATTCGCTGGCTGATAACATGAATGCCGTCACTTTGCTGACGCTTCATGCTGCCAAAGGATTGGAATATCCCTATGTATTCCTCACGGGCTTGGAAGAAGGCATTTTGCCTCACATGCGCTCTTTTGAGGAACCCGATGGCATGGCCGAGGAACGCCGCTTGTTTTATGTGGGCATCACCCGCGCCATGCATCGTGTCTATCTGACCTACGCTTTCCGCCGCATGATTTATGGTGAAAGCAGCCCCGGTATCCCCTCGCGTTTCCTGCGGGATATTCCGACTGGTTTGACCGAAGGCATGTCTGCCCGCTTGATGAAAGACCACGACAAACGCTCTTACCTCGAAGAAACCACCTGGGATAAACCGTCTTTACCCGCGCCCGTCGATACATCCCGATCTCGCTTATCACCACCGCCTACGCCGAAAGCGCCTGCGCCCAGGGACAACCTCAAGTACCGGACCGGTCAGAACGTCCGTCATGCCAAATTTGGCGAGGGTGTCGTCACCGAAAGCAAACGCATGGGGAGTGATGAAGAGGTCACAGTTGTCTTCAAGGCCGCTGGTATTGGTGTCAAACGGCTTGCTGCCAGTTTCGCCAACCTACAAATCTTGGACTAACACTCACCACATGACTTTTACGGGATATTTGGCAATCAGCGGCTTCTGCGTAATGATCGTCAAATCTTCCACAAGCGCCTGTGAAATCAGCAAATAGTCAAACGGATCACCATGATGCGTTGGGATGCGCGTCAATGCCACCATATGCGCTAATGAAATCGGCAGCAATTCAATGCCGTTTTCCTGACTCTGGCGCGTAACAATATCCAATACAGAGGTTGGCAAATCAAGCCTACCGATTTGCGACTTGACCTGCATTTCGCGCACACTGGCGATACTTAAAAAGATCGCATTATCTGACTGCTTAATCACCTCCACCACCTGTCGCGGAAGTTTCACCGAATTCGAAATCCACAATAAAAAGGTGCGTGTATCCAGTAGATATTTCACAATGTTCTATTGTTCCAATATCGTTCCGGCACTTGGTCATCAAAATCATTGCTTACCCAAATATCAGGGTGCATATCAGGTACACGTCCGTCTTCGGGGATACGGGCATGATTTATCGACGCCAATTTAGCAATCGGTGTGTTCGAGTCCACCAGCGTAATTTCTGAATCCACCTTCAATAACTCAAGTAAATCCTTCACCTCTTGCAGTGTTGAAATATCAATTCGTTTTGTCACTTTATTACTAATCTCGTCTATGATGCAGTTGTGTGTGTGCATAATATCAGAGTTTTAATTATATTACCCCCTCAAGATATGGGGTAATACCAACTACAAACTGCAAGTCTTAAATGGTTTGCTATTTGAGCATTATTCTCTTATTAGTAGCCTGACGCATTACCACAATGTCTTGACAGGGTATTGAGTGATATTGGGGTCATTCGTCAGCATGGTCATATTTTCAGCGAGTGCCTGCGATACCAATATCCGGTCAAAGGGATCGATACTGAGATTGGGCAGTGTGATCATGGCCTTCATGTGATGCAGTTCAATCGCCAGCAGTTCAATGTTGTAGTCATCGTGCTGGCGGCTGAAAATATCCATAATGGGCAGGGGCAAATCCACTTTTCCCACCTGTGCCTTAATCTGGATTTCCCGTATGCTTAGCAGGCTGATATAAATCGAATTATCCCCATGTTTGATGAGGTCGAACACCGTCGGTGATAATTTGGAAGATTGTGAACACCACCACAGGAACACGTGCGAGTCGAGCAGGTATCTCATGATTGCTCTGTCAACCAATACTCGCCCGGAAGTAAATCACAGAAATCATCACTGACCCACATAGTTGGATATAAATCGGGAGCGCGGTCTGGGGTAGGTTTGGGTATATCACCGGGGGGTAGAAGCTTTGCGAAAGGTGTCTTGCCGTTCATCAGAATAACTTCAGTGTCAGGTTCCATTAAACTCATTAGATAATCACGTACCACCTGCAAATCGGATATATCAACTAGCTTAGTAGCAATCTTAATGCCTCCCGAACGTGACGGAGTTTACCACATTCCTATTAATTACCGATCCTTTTTTGTCAAATAAAAAGACTTACAGAACATCGTATTTCTGTCTGTAAATACTTACGGTACAAACGCCGTTTCGCGCGGTCGTGTAAAGACCACTTCAACCACCTGACCGGATTTTTGATCGAGCGTAACCTTCATGTCCACCATGCCGCGTTCACCCACCAATCGTACCCGTGATTGAGTAAGCCCGTCGCCTTCCAGCACATCGCCGCCGCGCAGCTTGCCGTACTGCACCCGTACCGCCTCCAATTGACTCTGGATCTGCTTCCGTTTGAGGGATGGCGCGAGCAGTGTCTTAGCCTTGTCCTCATCCCAGGCGCTGATCAGGCGCAGCAGTTGTGTCACCGTCAGCTTGAGAACTGCGCTCAACGGCTTGGCGCTGATCCACTGCAAGGTCTGCATACGCGGCGGCACCGTTGGGGCCAGCGTCACATAGGCTTCGATGTTCCCGCGTTGACACTGCAATATCCACCGGCCACGTAGATTATTTTCGGCCACAAAGGGCGTAATTGACTTGACCTTGCCGAAGCTGGCGCGTAAATCCTGAACCTGTTTACGACGTCTTTCCAACGCCATATCCTGAAAGAACGAAGCCGTTGACAGCGCAGTGACATCATCATCACTCCACGTTTCATACAGATCCGTCACGCCTTTTTGCACATCCAACAAGGGCTGCGAAACGGACATACTGCGCGCTTGCAGTCCGCCTGTCTCGTATAGTGCCGCGAAAGCCTCTTGCATCCGTCCCGAAGGTGAGGCATAAGTCAGGTTGGTCAGCACCACCATGCCTACACCACAATCCGGCAGCAGCCGGTAGAACGTCCCGTAACCCGGCAAACCACCGCCGTGTGACACCGAATATCCCAGCAGCGAATCGACTCCGCAGCCCAGCCCATAACCGTAACCGTCACTCTGGTACCAGGCGGATGCATCCGGCGTGGCCCGTGACGAAGCCACAATGCGCTGCCGGTGACTTTGCATCATTTCACGCAGCGAACTTCGGCGCACCGGCCCACTTTCGGCATCGTCACGCGGCGGGAAAGCTGCCAGCAGATAGGCCATGTATTTGGCGAAGTCCGTCACCGTGGTGAACAATCCGCCAATCGATGCGAACGCACCATCAGCCAGCGGCGGTTCCTCCATCCAGGCGTCATCCTGACGGCGGTAGCCCATCGCCAGCCGCTTCGGATCAACCTGGTTGGCATCAAAAGTCGTCGAAGTCATCCCCAGCGGTTTGAGGATGTTTTCGACCACATACGTTTGATAGGGTTTGCCCGATAAATTTGTGACGATCCGTCCTAGAATCGCGTAACCGAAATTGGAGTATTCGTACTTCACAGCGGGCGGGTTCGAAAAGGTGATCCCTTGCTGCATCCATGATGAAAGCTGCGCCTCGGTTGCTGCCAGTTGACGGTCGGCCCAGGGATCATCCTGTGGGAATCCGGCACTCATGGTCAGCAGGTTACGTACGGTGATGCGTGCCGAGTCGCGTGTGGGATAGGCCAATCGTGCCAACTCTGGCACATGGCGTTCGACCGCATCATCCAGTTGAAACTTGCCGTCTTCGCGTAGTTTCATGAGCGCCATTGCCGTGAAACTCTTGCTCATGGACGCGATGCGGAACACGCTGTCGGCTGTCACCGGCAGTTGACTCGTCACATGCTGCACACCGATTCCGCCTGACTCGACCAGTTTGCCATCCACCACAATCCCATAGGCCAACCCTGGCAGCGGCGTTTTCCCGGCAAAATCGCGGAAAATCGCCTCTATGCGTGGGAATGCTTCACGCAGTTTGGCAAGCCGGTCAATCGAGTCGTCAAAGCGCGGTATTGGGAACATGGTTGCATCCTCATTATTGAGCGTGATTAATAGGCCCAATATTACCCCAATTTCTACTGAACATAGTACAGCCTGCGCAAATGGTTTTGCCTTGGTATTTTGCTTGGTTCCCTCCATCGCTTGCGGGGGAGGGTTAGGGTGGGGGTTTCCTGATGACTTAACAGCCTACACGAAAGGTGAATAAATTATTTCCCTACTATAATAGTATTGAGCTACACAACTTACACAGATAGATAAATGTATTGCTCTAGATGCACTCCCAGCTTTTCTTGGAAACGTTTTGGCAGATGGAGCTTCGACCATAAATTTTGTGGCATTGAGTTTTGATCCTGAATATGACAAACGGTTTAATAATGTCATAATTCCCGTTATTGAAGGTGTAAAAATTGGTGACGTCGGGTTGAAAGCGTATCGTGTCAATCTTTCAAAAACAGGTAATTCTATTTTGACCGATATTGCAGGTGGCATCGCTCATTCTCAAATGGTATTGGCTGATGTTTCATCATTTGGGAGAGATGCAACAACGGGTGAAGCATATCGTAATGGCAATGTGATGTATGAGGTAGGCTTGGCATTAGCATGTCGGCAAACATCTGAGGTTTTACTCGTAAGGGATGACCACGATAAATTTTTATTCGATGTCAGTACCATTCCGCATATGACGATTGATTTTACGGATACCATGTTGGCTGTTGCTACTTTACAAGGAGCATTGGCGTCACGTCTACGAGAACGCAATACGATAAACGATGCTCGGGTAAAATTAGCCGTTGCAAAACTTAGTAATAATGAGTTGCAAGTAATAAAAAATTTCGGTGGTTTGTCAGAAGGAAGCATGTTTGGTTTCTCTACATCAAATCTAACAATAATGGAAGCTATTCCCCGACTTTTGGATAAGCAAATACTTCAGACCTCCGCTGAGTTTGAAGCTGGACATTCAGCATATGAGTTTACTTCTTTAGGATTTGCTGTTGCCGCGTTAGTAAAAGCAGGATTGAGAAAAGTAAAAGCCGATACGTCTCAAGAAAACGTGGATAAATTGGAACAACCCAACAAATAGGATTTTGTAGCTCTTTATTCCCTCCATCGCTTGCGGGGGAGGGTTAGGGTGGGGGTTCCTAGCAAAGGTAAATCTCACGTGCCTTCCGAGTTAGACACTCCTCAGGTCCCGTGGTCAACACCACCTGAACTCTGGGAGAAACTTAAGCCCCTTGCCAGCCAAATGCGTGCCGCGCCCACGTCCGCCGAAAATCATCTCTGGCGCTTTATCCGGAAGCAAGCACTGAATGTAAAGTTCCGTCGCCAGCATGTCTTTCATCGGTTTATTGTCGATTTTTACTGCCACGAAGCTCGTTTAGTCATTGAGGTTGATGGTGTCATCCACGAGTACACACAGGAAGAAGACGTACTGCGTCAGGAGTTTTTAGAAAGCCTTGGCTTGCGCGTTTTACGCTTTACCAACGGTCAAGTCTTGCAGCAAACCCAAGCCGTTCTCGAACGCATTGGCGAAGTGCTGATCGAACAACTTACGCGGTAACCCCCACCCTAACCCTCCCCCGCAAGCGATGGAGGGAACCAATCAAAATGCAAAATCTAAGGTGTCGCATACAGAGAATAGCTCCTCCCTCGTTTACGGGGGAGGCTGGGAGGGGGTTCTTGCATTGCTGGGGTACGCTCTACACAAACGAAATCATCTCGCCCCCGTACCACTTGCTTGCCCATAGACTCAACGCCGTAGCGATTACGGTATCGTCATGACTCCCGCTTGGCGCACCATATGACCATCCCGTACTTGTCCGCTTCATCTCGTAAGCCGTTAGCTCGTGCTTCAAAACCGGATCATTCAGCAGCACGATTTCCTCTTTTTCCATCGCCAGCGCCAAACCATCAATCAGCGGCGCTTTGCTCTTGCTCGTCGTCATGAAGCCCTTCACTGGTAATCCTTCTGCCTGCAATGCCTCGATATTCACACTCCCGATGCTGTTTTCTTCCGCCAGAATCGCCCTCGGCTTGAACTGCTCATACAACGCCGCCAATCGCCCCCGTTGCACCGCCCACCCGATTTGGTTGAACCGTTCCAGATGAATCTGCCGCCCCTCCCGCGTCATCACCGATACACACGTAAAATCATTATCTTTCCCCCAATCCACCCCGAAATAACATCCCTCATGTCTCTGTATTTCTTCCAGTTCCCTCCCTCGTTTACGGGGGAGGGCTAGGGTAGGGGTTTCCAGTTCCCCTCGCCATGAGGGAGAGGGGCTAGGGGTGAGGGTTTCTTCCTGTTCTTCTCCGTATTTCTCTGCGTCTTGGCGGTTCAATTGCCTTTCTATTTTCCCCACGCACACCCGCTCCACGTTCCTGAACACCACCCCGCCATCGTCCAGAAACACCGCCTCATATTCCTGTTTATAAAACCGCTCCGGCATCCCCGTTCGTGCCGCTGTGATCTCACTCGCTTTAATATACGGATTTGCGGCTGTCGGCAAACACCAGCTTTCCCATTCAGGGAAGGTCGCACTCTGCCCTTGCAGATACAAATGCCAGAACCAGTTCCGTCCGCGTGGAGTGCTGGCGAACAACGCCCCGCCTTCGTAATCCGTCAGCAGCGGACGGATTGCACTGTGCCACACATCACCCGAATCAAACAGCGCTGCCTCATCCACCACCACAAAATGATACTTGCGGCCTCGTACCGTTTCCGCAGCTTGGTTCGCCAATGACCAGCACTCTAACACCCCGCCTGTATACAACTCCATACGCCATTCATGCTCGTTCATCGTCCGCATCAACGGCTGCAAATTCTGCTTCAACTCGCGCCACACTTCCGCGCCCATTCGGTACGTCGGCGCGAAGTACGCCACACTCTGACCATCTAGCAAACGGTTCGTCAGCATGTCCAGCGCCACCAGCGTCTTACCGAATCGCCGCCCACATGCCACCACTTTGAACCGCGCCTTCGAATCGACAATCCCCTGCTGTCCCTCATGCAACTGCGCCAATTGAATTTCAATCATTGTTGTTAAGCTTTCTTTGTTTTCGCCTTGCCTTCCATATCCGGGCATGGCTCAGACGCCTGAAGTGAGAATGGCGTTTTCCTCCCTCGTTTACGGGGGAGGTGTCGCGTTAGCGACGGAGGGGGTGCTTTATTCCCCTCGCCGTTTCATGCGTTCACAAGACGACACTGTCACAGTCTTATGAGTTTTTCTCCCGTAGGGAAGGCTCTCAGAGCCTTCCGCGTGTCCCTCAATCGACCAAAATTGTCGTGTCGTAAACTCGTTTACGGAGCGGGTGCTTTATTCCCCTCGCCATGAGGGAGAGGGGCTAGGGGTGAGGGTTCCTATTCCAGCATCTTCCTCGCTGCTCAGCACGTGTGACTCGGTACTGTTCACCCGCACCACCCGTACCACCACCTCTGGCTCGGCCTCCGATGCGGTCGCGCGGGGCGGATCAACATACGTGTACAGCCACTTCACCGCCTGCACCCAATCCCCCACCGACTCCGCTTGCAGATGTTTCTTACCCAGCCTTACATCGCCCTTTAGCACAAATTGCCAGATAGCCTCCGCCAATGCTTCTTGCGCCGAAAGTGCCTGTCCACCGACCACCACCGTTTCCTCGCCCTTCAACCGCAGCATCTCACTGATGGCACGGCTGGCTGGAGGACGTCCCCTCCGATTGCCACTTTGCCCCGCCTGCCAGCGTCCTCGGTTTGTGATTTGTTCGGTCATAGTTTCACACTCGCTCTTGGTCTATGAAATGGATTGATTGGGCGTTGCTAAATCGGTCGAATAGAAATTGGGTAGATCACTAATGTATATGGGTTTGGTTCCCTCCATCCGTTTACAGGGGAGGGTTAGGGTGGGGGTTCTGCTTCTATCCCCACTTCCCAGCGAAGGTTAGGAAGGGGGTAAATCGCGAAGCCTAACTACAAAGCACAGGCCATCGTCACGCTAAGAACAAATATTCTACAACAATTTTTCGATTTTGATCGTTCGAACTTGGTTTCATCTTTTAAACGTTATCTTCATAAATGGCTCAAAAACAGCCCTTTTTTACCTGTTCCACCTGCATAACAGGTAAATCACCACCTTTTTTCTCTATCCACTCTGCGCCTTTGTGTATTTATGCCTTTGTGTTACAGATCTTCGATTTCTCAACGCTTACAGCCTGTTATGCCCATAGCGCAAAACGAAAAAGCGGTTAAAATCAGATTCACTCCATGCGAACAAAGTTAGCATTTTTTTAATGGGCTTCGACAGGATTTGTGGTGTCTATGGTTTTCGATAAACAGCTTAACTATCAATCCGTCCTCGATGGCATGGGTCAAGGCATCCTTATTTTTGATGACGAAGACCGTTTGGTAATGGAAAATCTCGCTGCCCGCACCCTGCTTGGCGCTGATCTAAAACTCATTCGTGCCAACGGCTGGTCGGCTGCTTCCGCCCTGTTTAATACACGCATCAGCCCGACTTCCGACTCGTCAGATGTCGCTCGCAAAAAAGCCCTCGAATCGGCCCGTCCGGTTCGCTTTCGCATTTATCGCTCCGGTGAATATATTCCCTGCTGGGCATCTACCGTTTATGCCACCAGTGGTGAAGCCTTCACCATGATTACGATGGAAATGCCTGACTGGGCAGCCATGACCGATTTGCTCGACCACTTCCGTGATGAAGTCGAACATGCTGCTACGGCTACAATGGGGCATACCAAACTCATCTCCAACACGCTCAAAGCCCCCAAAAAAGGCGAAACGACCGAGCAGTTGGGTAAACGTGTCGCTGGTTTTGTGACGCTGATTACGACCCATATGCACCGGCAAGAACGCCTGATGAAATTGTTCCACCGCCTGGAACTGATCCGCACTGGCAAACTGGCTGAAAACATCCGTAATGACCGGCGTAAACTTAATCTGGCGAACTTCGTCGAAGACTTCATTGAAGGTCTGCCCGAAGTCACCCTGATTGATCCCGAAACTGAACAGCAGGACTACCGTGCTCGTATCACGGCCAGCATCCCTGACGATCTGGTGGTTTATGCCTCGCCCGGTCGCGTTGCTGATGTCTTGCATGACCTTCTCCGCAATGCTATCATGTACAGTATGAAGGCCACGCCCATTATGATTATGGCTAGCGCTTCATCCGGCAACCAGAGTGTCCAAATTGACGTGGTTGACGAAGGTTACGGTGTTCGTGCCAAAGAATTTGAACGGGTGTTTGCCCCCTTCGAACGGGCACGACAACCGCAGATTATCGGCGAATTCGGGTATGGATTAAGCCTGTATCTGTGTAAACAGGAGGTTGAGGCAATGAGTGGAAAGATCTGGTTCGAAAGTGAAGAAAACGTGGGTACGACCTTCAGCTTTAAGCTGCCGTTCTGGCGTGATGATGCCACCCAACCCTCGCTCTCGAGTTCGCCCAGCATCAACGATTAACCCACGCCCACCGTTACTAAGACGCGATATTCAACGCCTCTCTGCAACCGGTCAGTGGAGGCGTTTTTGTTTACTATTGAACGGTGACGGTACATCGTTTGTGCTGGGCTGTAGACGGACGACTGGAGACTATCTTGCAATTCATGACACGCGGCATATTTGATACGATCATTATCATTGTTATCATCATCGGACTGGTGCTGGCTGCTCGGCGGTTGTATGACGATTTCACACGTCCACTGCCACCTGCCGCACCCTCACCGGATGATGAGACACACCCGCGTCGTCCACAGTAGTTGTTATTTCACAAGGGTTTGGCAGCGCCACACCCGTACACATCATCTACACGGAGAGAAAATCATGCTCGACATTAACCTGATCCGCGAAAAACCGGAATGGGTCAAAGAACAAATCGCGAAGCTGAACGATGCACCGGCCCTGGCACGGATCGATACTATTATCGATCTTGATAAGCAGCGCCGCGCTCTGCTGACTGAAAGCGAAGCCATTCAATCTGCCCGCAATAAGCTCAACAAGGGTGTCGGCAAACTGCGTGGCGACAAGCAAACGCCCGACGGAATGCGTGCAGCGATGGCACGGCATATCGCGCTGGCGATCCGCGAAGGCGAATACGACGAGGCTATCCACGTCATTGAAGGTGGCGGCAGTGTCAATGCTCCCCGCAAAGATGACACGGTTGTCGAGGCGATGGATGAGATGATGGCCGCCCTCAAGAGCATGGGTGAACGCGTCGAGGCCATCAACGATCAACTGCGTGGTATTGATGCCAGCCTCCAGGAAAATATGTATTGGGTTCCCAATATGCCACATGAAAGTGTGCCGGTGTTCGACAGCGAAGAACACAATATCGCGTGGATACCGGAAGGCACGATGCCTGAATTCGACTTCGAGCCGAAACCCCATTGGGAACTCGGCCCGGAACTGGGCATCATCGACTTTGAACGCGGTGTCAAGCTGGCTGGTTCACGGGCTTACGTCCTCAAAGGATTAGGTGCACGTTTGCAGCGGGCACTGATCAGCTTCTATCTGGATAATGCCCGCGCACACGGTTTCATGCAGGTCAATGTGCCGTACTTCGTCAAAGAAGAGATGATGTACGGCGCAGGGCAGTTTCCTAAGTTCCGTGATGTGGTTTACTTCGATCCGGACGCGGAAGTTTATATGCTGCCGACGGCTGAGGTGGCTGTGACCAATCTGCACCGCGACGAAATTCTGGATGAAGCCCAACTGCCCTTGTATTATGTGGCGCATACACCCTGCTTCCGGCGGGAGAAAACCAGTGCTGGACGTGATGTACGCGGCATTAAACGAGTGCATCAGTTCGAGAAGGTGGAGATGTATAAGTTTACCTCACCGGAAACCAGCTACGCCGAGCTGGAGTCACTGACCGAGGCGGCCAGCGATGTGTGCCGCGCGTTGAAGTTGACCTTCCGGCGGCTGGAAATCGTGACCGGTGATCTGGGCTTTAGCGCCAGCAAGAAATATGACCTTGAAGTGTGGTCACCCGGTTGCAAAGAGTGGCTGGAAGTGAGCTCATGCAGCAACACCGAGTCCTTTCAGGCACGACGTGCGAATGTGAAATACCGTTCTGCCGACAGCAAAAAGGCTCAGTTCGTGCATACGCTGAACGGCTCTGCGCTGGCGGATACCCGCGTGATCATCGCGATACTGGAAAATTACCAGCAGGCCGATGGCAGCGTGGTGATCCCTGAAGTGCTGCGGCCTTATATGGGTGGCGCGGAAGTCATCACCAAGGCGTAAGTTATCAGTCGCACGTTTCAAGCCGACCCCACCCTAGCCCTCCCCGTAGCAACAGGGAGGGAATCAATTCGAATAACTGAGGATTATTATCCCGGAACTTTTGATCGATTACCTGGTTGTGGGTTGCAAGTTTCAAGCGAGTCCTATCTATTAAAAAGCGGTGGAGCATTTTCACCGCTTTTTGATTGTCAAAGTTGGCAAAAATCGTCCCATTCGGATGGCGGTATTGGCGATTTTTATGTCAATTCGGCGGATGGCCCGGCTGGATTTGCGGCAAATGGGTGGAAGGGAGAAAATGCAATCACTCCGATGACAAGTGTACTGTTTAGTCATAGATAAAAAGGGGAGGTAAGATAGAAAGGACAAAAAGTAAGAAGAGATCAAGCGATGCGCTACAAAAAATATCATGTGTACTTGAGGGAAGAAGAGAAAGAATATCTGAAACAGATCGTGAAGA
>JBGAHG010000044.1:0-54080 GCA_044226325.1 Aggregatilineales bacterium | reverse complement strand
TCGAGAAATCACTAATGTGGGTTCTCGAAAGAAATCGGAAAACCCCTACCCCAGCCCTCCCCCGTAAACGAGGGAGGAGAGGACAGGTTTGAAAATGAGGGAGACCGTAATCAAGAAAATTCAATTCGGGAGCACACATAGGTGCTCCCCTACGGGAAGACTTGTTCTTTAAAAATAACATTCCCACAAAAGGTGTCCTCTCCTCAGCCGTAAACGAGGGAGGGGGCAATTCAAAGACTATTGCTCATTTTCTAGAAATTTTCGGGATTCTACATAAGCAGATGTAGAGGACGTTCCCCCTGGAAATTAAAGACTTAATAATGAATGCGGTGTTAGAGGCCCTACTCAACTTACTGAGTGAAGGGTAAGAAAGAGGGTTCGTTAGCCACTATAGGACTACACTGAATACAAATGACATGAACAGGAGGTACAACCTGATGAATCAACGTTCTCCTCTCACAACTCTTTTGCAGGGTGCAGCGGCAACCTTTGCCGGTGTTATAGGTGGTTGGATTGCCTACAGCCGATTTGGAATTGACCACAACATCCCCCTGCCGCCCGCTATTGATGCTGAGCGTGTCCATTTTGACGGCAGAAGCAGCCGCAATATCCATTATTATATCGATCATATTGATCAACCTGAAGCAGCGAAAAAACACGCGCCGCTGGTACTGCTGCACAGCATCAATGCCGCTGCCAGCGCTTATGAAATGAAGCCGTTGTTTGAAGCTTATCGTGGCACGCGGGATGTGTATGCGATTGATATGCCGGGGTTTGGCTTCTCCGAGCGCAACGATCAAATCTATTCGAGCAACCTTTATAAAGAGGCCATCCTTGACCTGTTGAGCCGTATTGGAAAACCAGCCGATGTGATCGCGTTTTCGCTGACCAGCGAATTTGCTGCGAGCGCTGCACTTGAGCACCCTGAATATTTCCGTTCACTGAGCATGATATCACCAGCCGGTTTTAATGCCCAACTGCGTACGGTCAGCTCTGCCGGTGCCGAGAAAAGCGGAGCCAGTGATTTCGCCTATCGCGTCCTGTCGTTCCCGCTGTGGAGTCAAGCGATATATGATTTACTGACGATTAAACCCAGCATTCACTCGTTTCTGCAAAGAAGTTTCATAGGCGCGGTAGATGGTGGACTAGAAGCATACGATTACCTGACCGCACACCAACCCGGTGCCCGTTATGCTACCCTGTTTTTCGTCAGCGGAAAATTGTTTGCGTCGAATATCCGCAATGACGTCTATGCAAAAATCAGTGTGCCGACGCTGGTACTGTATGATCAGGATAATTTCGTACGCTTCGACGCACTGCCTCAACATCTTGAAGCACATTCCAACTGGCACGCAGCCCGAATTTCGCCAACGTTGGGGCTGCCTCACTTTGAGAAACTGCCCGATGTGATCCGTGCGCTTGATGACTTTTGGGCGGCGGTCACAGAACAGCATCCGTCGTGAGCCTCATTTGTCCATAGGTGGGCGGCCTGTATAACGGGCACGAGGACGGATAATCTGGGACGAGCCATATTGTTCGATGGCGTGGCCGATCCAACCGACCGTGCGGCCTAATGCGAAAAGGGCTAAGGCTGAACCGTCAGGCAGGGATAGAGCGCGTTCGAGAGTCGCCAACGCGAAGTCGATGGTGGGCAGCCTGCCCGTCATTTGGTCAACCGACCCGGCAATCATGTGCGCTAATTCGATGGCTGGCGAATGGGGTTGATGGGCGATCAGCATCTCGATCAAGGCTTTAGCGCGGGGATCTCCATCGGGGTACAAGGGATGACCAAAGCCAGGGAGATCGTCGCCACGCCGCAGCCGTTCAGCAATGATCTGTGAAACGCGATCAACCTGCCCGATCTCACGGATAAAGGCAGTCACACGGGTGGATTGTCCGCCATGTTTGAAGCCCTGTAAAGCGGATAATCCAGCCTGTACAACGGCATAGGGATTGGATTCGGCAGAGGCGACTACACGGGCGGTGAAAGATGAGACATTTAGTTCATGGTCGGCACAGAGGATCATGGCCGCGTTGAGCAGATAGGAGGCATCCGTTGACCAGGCGGCTGCGAGGGCGGTGGCGAGGTTCATTTCAATATGGGTCGAGCCGGAAGGGATATATCCTGCCCCTACCACCAAAACCATCAATTTAACGATACGCGCGCCTGTTCGGGCAACGCCTAACGGACTAAGATCATAAGCGGCAAAGTCCTGTACCGAGGCCAGGGTCAACGCGATTTTCAAGGCTTCCATCGTCGGCAGATTCAGAGCGGCAAGAGCAGCATAATCAACAGTGGGAATCGGCTGGGCGAATAAGTCGGGCGCAGCGGAGCCATCATCCAGCCAAAGGAGCCTCGCTACCGCTTCAAAGTCCTGATTTCGCGCCAGGTCTGCGGCTGCATGTCCACGAAAGTAAAGCTGATTATCAGCAATCAAGGTAATAGCCGAATCAAGCAGCGGCACACCCCAATGTAAGGCATCCTCGACAACTTTAGATGGATCACGGCGCTGTTCTTTACGATCGAGGAGCTTATCGACATCCTCGGCCAGATAACGGCGCTTGCGACTGGCCTGACTTTCAACCTCAGAACGAATCAATCCCCGACTGACGTAGGCATAAAGTGTAGCTTCTTTGATGCCGAGGCGGTCACAGGCTTCCTGTGCTGATAGATAGTGTGCCATAACTAAACTCAACCCCCACCCTCCCCCGTAAACGAGAGGAGGGAATAAAACAATAAGGCAAAACGTTTGAAACAAGGTGATCAATTTAATATTGATTATTCAATCAATATTGACAAGTATATCACAAGAATCTACTCTGTAATCAACATAAAGAACCCCTACCCTAGCCCTCGCAAGCATTTACGACACGACAGTTTTGGTCGCTTGAGAGAAAAGCGGAAGGCTCTAAGAGCCTTCCCTACGGGAGAAAAACTCATGAGACTGTAAAAGTGTCGTCTCGTGAACCCGCAAGCAATGGAGGGAACCATACAGGAGAAGAGAAAGTGATTAGCATGATTCCAGAACCCCTATCACCGGAGTATTTTTTGGAGAGTTTTCCGCGTGAGGATTTCCCGCGTTATGTGTGGAACGAACGTCCGGCTGAGTTACCGGTGCAGGCATGGACAACTGAAACCACGCACCGCGATGGTCAGCAAGGCGGCCTGCCCCTCACGGCGGAGCAAAGCCTACACATTTATGACATTCTGTGCCAATTCACAGGAACAAGCGGCGCGATCCGACAGGCAGAGTTTTTCGTATACCGTCCATCGGACAAAGCAGCGCTGCAAGGCGCATTGGAGCGTTATCAGGCGGGTGCGCCGATTGAGCCGACGACATGGATACGGGCGTCAGCAAAGGATGTAGAACTAATCCGCACATTGGGCATCCGCGAAACGGGGATGCTGGCATCGGCGTCGGATTACCACACCTTCCACAAGTTCAAACCGGGCGGACGCAATCAGGCGGCGAATACGTATCTGGAGGCGGTGCGTGTCACGGTCGAGGCTGGCATCCGTCCCCGTTTGCATTTGGAAGATGCCACGCGCGCGCCGATGGATTTTATGCTGCCGTTTGTGGAAGCGGTACAAGCGATTTGCGCGCCAAGCGGCTTGAAACCCAAGTTCCGCGTATGCGATACGATGGGTTTGGGACTACCCTACGATGATGTCGAACTGCCGCGCAGTGTGCCGCGCATTATCCGCAAGCTGCGGGGGATGGGGTTAGCAGCGGAGGATTTGGAATTCCATCCGCATAATGACACGGGTTTGGTCGTGGCGAATTGTCTGGCGGCGGTACGGGCAGGATGCGCGGTCATCAATGGCACGTCATTGGGCAAAGGCGAACGCTCGGGTAATGCGCCGCTTGAGCAAATACTGGTGCATTTGATCGGTATGGGTTATTTTGCAGAGGCTGAACCGAACTTCAAAGCGTTGAATGCTCTGGTCGATTTGTACGCGGCAATGGGCGAACCGATCCCACCGAAGTATCCGTTGTACGGGCGAGATGCCCACCGGACGAGGGCCGGCGTTCATGCTGATGGCCTGAATAAGTTCTGGTGGATGTATGCGCCGTTTAATGTGCCGGAACTCTTAGGCAGACCATTGGAAGTATCTCTCACCAAGGATTCGGGCGTCGCGGGGTTGATTTTCCTCATCCGGCAGCATCTAGGGGTTGATCTGGCAAAAGATGCACCGGAACTGCAACCGATTCAGGCGTGGCTGCTGAATGAGTTTGATAATGGGCGGCAGACGAGCGTGGAGTGGGAAGAGATCGAACCCTTAGTGCGGCGTGAGGTGAAAGCTGTCCATGAGCATGAAGCGGTGCGTTCATAGATCAAAATTTCTAATCAACTGCTTGTAAAAACGGCTTGTATTTGGCAAGCGATCTGATGTAAGTTGAGGAGGCAGCCTATTGTCCGATTGATGAAAACAAGGGATGTGCCCCATGCTCAAAAGTGATAAAGCTTTCAGCGGATTCTCTGTCAATGATCTTGATAAGGCCAGGGCGTTTTATGCTCAAACGCTGGGCGTGGATATTAGCGATGGGCCGATGGGCAATCTGGAGTTAAAGATTGGGAATGGTGCGTCCGTGTTCATCTATCCCAAACCTAACCACGAGCCGGCGACCTACACCGTCCTCAATTTTCCGGTGGACAATATTGATGCGGCGGTCGATGAGCTTACCCGAAAAGGCGTGAAGTTCGAGCAGTACGATATGGGCGACTTCAAGACTGACAGCAAGGGCATTGTGCGCGGCGGCGGTGAGTACGGACCGAGCATCGCATGGTTCAAAGATCCGGCTGGTAATATTTTGTCGGTACTGGAAGGATAACCGTTAAGTTTACGATTCCTCGTCTCAATCCTTTGCATTTGTGAATCATCCTCTCTGCTAAGTCCCCACTTTATGAATGGAGCGGGGACTTCAACACGCTGTAAATGCCTGCAATATTCCTCTCAAAACCGCGATGGTGGAACGTTTTGCGCTGTGAAAACGTCATAAACGTCATCATTAAATTAGGTAAATAATCCTATTTACACAAAATTAATGAACAGTTGCGGATAAAACGAAAAATATTGTAATACACTAGATTTAATCAACGGTGTAAGAGGATGACTTAGACCATGTATCAAATGCCAAAGCTTGCCACCCGTGAAATGCCGCACTTCATTAATCTGGAACGGATGACGCCGGATTTCAGCATCTGCGACCATGCCGGCAAGCCGCAAACCCTCTCAAATATGATGGGGATTAACGGGGTTGTCATTGGCTTTTTGGGCGACATTTGGAATCCGGTCAACATCCAACGGATCATCTGGTTGCAAAAACACGCCCACAGCGTCCACCGCAGCGGGTATAAGCTAGCGCTGATCTCACGTGATCAGCCGCAAATTCTGTACGGGTATTATGTTAGCAGCCTTACACCGCCACCTTTCCCCCTGCTGGCGGATGTGAGCGGTGAAATTCACAGTCTATTCGATATGGCAGGTCGCTCCGGCATGGTGGTACTCGACCGAATGAAGGTCGCACGCCATAAATGGGAAATGCCGGTTGACCGCATTTGGCCGCGCCTGACAGACATCATGGGTATTCTTGAAGCAGCCTGACATCCCTGCTCGGATACCAACGTTTCTCCTCCTGCAACAACGCGGGTCTTCGGACTCGCGTTGTTGCATTTATAACCCTGCTTCACTTTATGTGGATGCAAGCTGCTTCATCATAGGCTTGACCGTATGACTTCTGGGCTACAAATCCCATTATGGAAAGGTCGTATTGATGAAGCGTATTGTTCTATTGGCTATCACCGGTTTGATCTTACTGTTCACGTTGGTAGCTGCCCTCGCTGCTCCTCATTCGGAGACACCGAATGATCCCCGTGTTAACCCGGACGCCAACGCATGTTACAGCGGTGGTTCGATGGCCGGAAAATGCAAGCTCGATGATGAATTATGGATTGCGGGCTGGTATGAAATTCGTCTCGAACATGGTCTGATTTCGCGCGACCAAATTCCTGATCCATACAAATGGCTGCTGGACGCACCACAATCTACAGACGAACCTTCACCTCTGCCTACCGCTACGCTCAAGCCGAGGTAAACTGCTGATTGTTTAGCCCTCAACAAACAAAACCCGACCTCAAATAACAAGCCGGGTTTTGTTTCCTATGATATAGTGTGACAGCCTCATAAAACGCGATAAACTCTTTAGTGTGCTTATCAACAACGGAATAGGTATCGATACAGCTTTGGATACGCAACTTGAAATTGATGCCAGCCAACTTTGGTCGCTGCTCTTCACAATCGTTCTGGATGGCGAAAAACGCTTAGCAGCCAACCTCGCAGCGCATCAACTAACCCCTCCACAATTTTATGTCCTCAAAACACTGACCGAGCGCGGTGGACGCTGTCCAATTGGCGAAATTGCCCGCCAACATCATCTGACAAACGCTACCATGACCGGATTGGTCAAACGGTTGGAGGCGATTGAACCGCCGCTGGTAATCCGGGAACAGCGTGAAAGTGATCGCCGTTCGGTGGATGTGATTATTACGCCTGCGGGAGCGGAGCGTTTTATGGCGGTGCAGAATGACTTGCTCCAGCAAATGCAGCTTTTGTTTAGTTTGCTGAGTAACGAGGAACGCCAGGACCTGATTCGCTACCTGTCACGGTATCTCGAATTCGTGCAGACCCAGTTCCCGGTCGAACCATTAGCGGATGCCGAGTGATGACCAACCGCTACTCAGTGGTCGGGTTGTATATCCTGCTGGCGCTGATCTTGATGTTCGGCTCGGAAATTCTGGTCTGGACGAACCCAGCGGGCAGACCGTTTTGGGAATGGCTGCTGCTGATACCGGGGTATGTGGCAATAAGCGCAATCCTGTTAGATTTCACAGTACGCTACCGCATCAGGGATGTTTTCGGCGCTTTACTGCTGACCGGCATTTTCAGCCTCACCAGCGCACTTATCCTGAATCCAGCATCAACGCTTAACGATCTACCCCGCACCTTATTCACGCGGGTCATGGGCGCACATGGGCTGATCGCTGCTGAAATGATCGGCCTGTTTCTGGTTTTAACGGGCAGCGAGCGCCAAACACGCCGCACACTGGTGATCGGAAGCGCAGTTGTCGGGTTGGCATGGGGCATCTGGGTCAAAAATTGGCCGCTAGAAGAAGGTTACGGCGCGGTATCTTTACCGATGATGCTGGCCTTTGGCGCAGGCGGAATTATCATGATTGCGCTGTATCTCTATGTGGTTCTGCCGCGTTTAGAAGCTCGTTTACCGGCACCATCCAGCGCACCGCCCAATACCCATATCACAGCAGCAGACGACATCCTGACATCGTTATGCCTGACACGACGCGGTTGGATGATTACAATCGGTGTGGTATCTGCACTGCTAATCGTGCGGCTGGTGCAAGGTCAGATTATCAATGCAGGACTGATTTTATGTCCCCTGCTGCTGGCGTTGTGCTGGGGAATCTTATGGTTCCGAGGGCGCAAACGTGGTGATACGCTCCTAGACACGCGATTTCCTATCCGTCCTTTAGCGTTTTCCAATCTGCTGCTGGCGGCAGTAGTGTTCTTGGGTGTCGCCATCTTCGGCTATAATCTGCCCGACATCAAACTCGGTACGATTACCCCATTCACCTTAATTGGCCTCGGCTTCACGGCCTATGGTTTGGCGTGGCTGCCAACGGTTTCGCTTGTCCTCGGTGTGCAGGGCTATCTACGCCAGCTTGCCACGCGCAAGATGTAAACAATCTGCGATATAATCTACCTAGAAAGGGGTCGCATAAACCCTTTGTTTGGAGATGATATGCCAACCACGATACAAATTCCTTTAGACCCAGAACTTGCTCAGGTTTATGATAGTGCTTCACGGGAAAATCAGCGCAAGTTGCAGGCGCTCATCAGTTTGTGGTTACGAGATATGGGGTCATCTAACCCCACGTCGTTGAGCAGTTTGATGGACGAAATCAGTGATAAAGCAGCACAACGCGGCCTGACACCAGATATACTCGAGTCCATCCTAAATGACGAGGACTGAGTTCAGATTTGTCATTGATACCCATGTTATCGTCAGTGCGCTGCTTTTTCGATCATTGGTCGCCCGACAATGTTTTGATAAAGCAATCAATAATGGGCGCTTACTGCAATCAATTGACACAATAGATGAACTCGACACTGTCTTGCGACGCGAGAAATTCAACAAATACGTCACCGAAGTAGAGCGCCTTCAATTTTTAGGGGAATTGGTCGCTCAGGCAAAATTTATTCAGATCGTTGAAACAATCATTGTGTGTCGCGATCCGAAAGATGACAAATTTCTTGAACTCGCGATAAACGGCAATGCAGATTTCATTGTTAGTGGTGATCAAGATTTACAGGTCATGCATCCTTTTCGGGAGATTCCCATCTTAAGCCCCACAGCCTTTTTGGCACTCGAACTAGACGACACATAAAACGCTATAACTCAAACACAGCGACCGTATCCACAGCGAAGGTCTGGGGTGCGAGATCAATGGGCTGCGCATAGCGCAAATGATAGCCTTTGCCTGCCAAGCGTTTGCCATCCCGCGCCAGGGTCGATGGATTGCTGCTGACGTAGACGATGCGCGGCACACGACGGGCAATCAAGGCATCAGCCGATGCGGCACTCAAGCCGGTGTCACCAGGATCAACCACGGCTGCCTCATAATGTTCTTCCAATTCAGGCAGTACTTCGTCAACAAGGCCCTCAATCAGTTCGATGTGTTCTTCGGGCAAGTTTACTTCAGCATCATTGATGGCGTAGGGATCGGCGTCCACTAATGTCACCAAACGTGATTGCTGGGCGATAAAAGCTGTGAAGATGCCAACACCCGCGTATAAATCCAGCACCGTTTCACGTCCGGTTAAGGCCAGCCCTTGCAACACTTGAGCAGTCAGATTATCCAACTGCGATACGTTAGGCCGGAAAAAACTGCCGGCAGTCACCCGGAAAGCGCGCCCGCCAACCTGAACAGTCGCATATAAATCGCCCATCAGGTTAATCGGCTCATCATTTTCATTGAGCAAGTTCATGCTCATCGGCATATCGCTGTGGAGTTCGGGTGCTTCGTCGTTGGTCATCCGCAGCAGCGCCATACGATCACCCAGATTATCGATTTGCAGCGTGATCATCTGCAAACCCGTCATCTGTTCCAGATCCAGCGAGTCTTTAAGTTCTACTAAATCGGGATGCAGAATGTGGCATTCTTCAATGGGAAATAACATTGGCGGCGTCGATGAAGAGGCAAAGCCGAGTTGGCCTTCGCCGGTCGCGAACAAGGTCATATAGTGGTTATAACCCCACACGACAGGACTCGCGATAATCGGACGGATTTCGGCATCCTTAAAGCCGCCGATACGTTCCAACTGATCAGCCAGTATATCCTGCTTGAGTAAGAGTTGAGCCGCGTAATCAATGTGCTGCCAGTGGCAGCCACCGCATTTATTGGGGCCAAAGTGTGGACAGCGGGGAAATACGCGGTCAGCCGAGGACTCTAGCAAGGTGACCCCCTCAGCAAACAATGTACGCCCTTTTTGGCCGACAACCCGCGCCTGCACTTTTTCGCCGGGAATGGTATAGGGCACAAACACTACCTGTTCACCGGAATGCCCCATCGAACTGCCGCCGTAGGTCATACTTTCCAATTCAACGTCAATGAGTTGGTCGTTCATCATTTGTCCTGACTGTAGATAAATAAATCCACTGCAATCTTAAAAATTGTGTGGGTTTCATAGCGCGGTTATAATCTGATAAACATTGATTATAAACTACAGGGGAAACCACATGTCAGATCAGGCTACTATTACCCGTTTCTTGCACACAGTTCCCATGTTTGAGGGATTACAGGAGCGCCAACTCCAGCGCCTTGCCAAACGTTTCACCGAGCGGAATTATGCCGCTAAGGAAACGATTGTGACTCAGGGTACGCTGGGCATCGGCTTATTCGTCATTGAAAAAGGCAAGGCAGAAGCAGTTCGCCAACACCCGGATGGCAGCAGCCATGTCGTCAATACCTTCGGGCCAACCGAATTCTTTGGTGAGCTATCCCTATTGGATGATGCACCGCGCACCGCCTCGGTCGTGGCTACTGAAGCGACGCAATGTCTGGTACTCACGCAGTTGGATTTCAACTCGGTACTCCATGAAGATGCGGATATTCCGATCATCATGCTGAAGGAACTTGCCAAGCGTTTACGCCGCACCATGGACAGCATGTAGCTCGAAACTTAACCCAGGAACGTAAAAACCAGCAGGTATAACCTCGCTGGTTTTTTATTTTGGTATCCATCTGTAAGCGGCTTCTATGCTACCCTGATTACAGTCAGCAAGTGACTGTTCGTCAAACAATCCTCAGGTCAATGCAGATGTCAAGCCAAACCGAACTCGCGTCCCTTGCAGCCGCACGAAACGGCGATCCACAGCAGTTTGCAGAACTGGCAGAGCCCTATCGCCGAGAACTCCGTGCTTACTGCTATCGTTTGTTGGGGTCACTGGAGGATGCAGAAGATCTGGTTCAAGAAACAATGTTAAGAGCGTGGCGGCGATTAGAAACCTTTGAAGGACGCGCCTCCTTCCGTGCGTGGCTTTACAAAATCGCCACCAACGCCTGCCTTGATGTACTCGATAAAGCATCACGGCGTGGGCTGCCCACAACCAAACTTTCACCCGCAAATCCACAGGATGAACTACCAGCCGTTAACAATGAACCGGTATGGCTTGATCCATTTCCGGATGATTGGCTGGATGAAGCCACACCCAGCGCCGAGGCCCATTATACCCAGCAGGAAAGTATCACACTGGCGTTTATGACGGCACTTCAGATTTTGCCACCGCACCAACGAACGGTGCTGGTGCTTCGTGATGTGCTCGACTGGCAAGCCAGTGAGGTAGCGGATTTTCTCGATATGACCGTTTCAGCCGTCAACAGCGCCTTACACCGTGCGCGAACCAGTCTATCCAAACACCGCAGCGCTGCCCTGACAACCCCAACTTTCAAGGACAGCAATCCGCAAATACGTGTCCTGTTGAAACGCTACATACAAGCATGGGAAGGACTGGATGTTGATGCGCTGGTCGTCCTGCTAAAAGAGGATGCGACCTTCTCGATGCCACCGTTCCCGGCATGGTTTTATCGGCGCGAGGCTATCGCTGCCTTTTTTGCGGCGAGCGTGTTCGTGAAGGGCAGCATGTGGCAGCTGCGGGCGATACGGGTGAGCGGTCAGGCTGGTTTCGCTGTTTACAAATATGATCCATCTACTAACCGCTACCTCGCACATGCTATCCATGTTTTAACGGTGGATGACGACGGCATCCTCAACTTAACCGCGTTCATGAACCCCTTATTGTTCTCTTACTTCGGTTTTCCGCCTTATGCAAACACACGCGACGAAATTGATACCGTGCCACATGACACCGGTGAGGGTTTACATCGCCTCGCGTACCAACCCGGTATTCATAACGGGAGTTGAACGCAGCGCCAGCACCGTCCAAATGATAAATAGCGGATCGACCGCAATAAGGATAAAGAGATTGATGGGCGCGAAACCCAGGGCTACGAAAAGCGCGAAGAAAACAATCGCAGAGGAACGCGTCAAAATAGTTGAGCGGAAAAAATCGGTCAGTTCTTTGCGTGCCGATTGGACGAAATAGTAGCCTAATACCAGTGACATCATGCCGACGACGCGTATCCAGACTTCATTGGTTTCGGGTAAGCCCACAATTTTAAGGGGAACGTTGGGAATGATGAGCATCACCGCTCCTAAGCCAAGCAAGTAGACACCATGTACCAGAATGCTCTTCGCTGCGTTACTCATGATTGTTTCCTCTAATCCATATGTTTTCAGTTTCAAGTGTTATGACGGTTAGAGAGAACAAAACTGTGCGATTTTGCTCGAAAATGTCCTGTGCGATGGGCGTTTTACAAGTCAGTCAATACATCCAAACAAAAAAGCGACCAATCGCTTAGTCGCTTTTTCTCGTGTGTGACCCCGGTTGGGATCGAACCAACGACCCTCCGCTTAAAAGGCGGGTGTTCTGCCGCTGAACTACGGGGCCAACCGTAAGAAATTGTAGCGCACTTCAAGCCATTTTCAACCCACAATTTCTGTATTTCCCTTGACAGAAGTCATATTGAACACGACCTCATGAAAGTCGCCCGAACGGTATTCGATAACGGATTGGCCGGATCGGGCTGCAAGATGATTTCCGGCGCGCCCATACAATCCCCTATTTGAAACCTGCCGATGCTGCCTTACAATGCGTTAAACAACACATTCCGCAAAAGAAAGAACCAAGATGACTCCTAAAACGATTGTCGTCCTCAAGGGCGACCAAACCGGGCAAGAACTGCTTGATGAAGCGCTGCGCGTAATTGATCCGAGTGTGACCGGCTGCGACACGGTCTTCGAAACGTATGACTTATCACTGGAAAACCGCCGCGCCACCAACAATCAGGTGGTTCGCGATGCGGCAGCACGCATCAAAGAAACCGGATTGGGCATCAAAGCGGCGACCATCACCCCGCCGGAAAAAGGTGATGTGGGCAGCCCGAACGCCCTGCTGCGCGAACTGGTCGATGGGCAGGTAATCCTGCGGACGGGGCGACGTATTCCTTCGGTGCGTCCGATTGCGGGTGTCCATGCGCCGATAGCGGTGGTCCGCATGGCCGTGGATGGCGAGTACAGCGAAAAGGCCTGGCGTGAGGGCGAAGGTCTGGACGAAATAGCCTACAGCACACGACGGCTGTCACGGCGCACCTGCCGCGCAGTAGCCGAGTTCACCTTCCGGTATGCCCAGCGCAATAACGCCAAGGTGTTCGGTGGGCCAAAATACACCGTCAGCCCGATTTACGAAGGCATGTTCAAGGAAGAATTAGACGCTGCCCATCTGCGTAACCCTGATGTGCCCTATGATCCGCAACTGATTGATGCTACTTACGCACTGCTTCTGGGGACGGAAGGCGAACCGCTGGTGATCCCGGCGCTGAACCGTGACGGTGATAACCTGAGCGATCTGGTGATGAAGATGTTCGGCACCATTGCCGGAGCCGAGTCCGTGATCTTCAGTTTCGATGAAAACTTTGAGGTCAAAGTGGCGCTGACCGAAGCACCTCATGGGACGGCACCCAGCCTACAGGGTAAGAATATCGCTAACCCGATGGCGATGATACTGGCAGGTGCAGCGGTACTCCGCTACGTCAAAACCGAGAAAGCCAACCGCGCCAGCCGTGCGATTTACGAGTCGGTGTTAGAGGCGGTGCAAAGTGGTGTAAAAACCAACGATCTGAGCGGCTCAGCCAGCACCAGTGAATTCACAGACGAGGTCATCAACCGTGTGAAGTCCAAACTGGAAATCTGGGACTCGCTCGGCGGCTAGCAAACAGCCCTTAGCCAATCCAAGAAATACGAAGCGGTGGACCGGTGTTCACCGCTTTTGAGTCTAGGCGGGGATTAGGACCCGCCATATCCAGAGGGCGACCATGCCTAAGACAATGGTCAGCAGCAGGTTTTTGGTACGCCACGACACCAGCACCGAGATAATACCGGCTGCTAAAAAGCTGTTGTTGGGAGCCAGGTTGAGACTGCCATTTTTGAGTAATAAATCAGGGAAGATGATGGCCGACAGCACCGTAACTGGCACATAACGCAGCGCGCGGAAGACCGACTTCGGCATTTCCAAACGGCCTAATAACGCCAGGACACCGTAGCGCGGCAAAAAGGTCACCAGGGTCATACCGGCGACCAGTAAAATTTCATTCATGATGGGATTTCCTCGGTGGTAATCGGTTGGGTCAATTCATTCAAAGGTGCGTTTTTAGTCAGGAGAACTTCAACGGTAATACCCACAGCAATGCCGATAAATACGGCGACGAGCAGCCCCAATTTATTCGGCAGATTGTTGAAGGCAACCGCACTGAAACCTGCAACCAATGATGCCAAAACCATCGGACGATTTTTCAACTGGGGCATGACCATGCCAATAAAAGTGACATCCATCGCGAAGGCTAGTCCGTACTGGCTGAGATCGGGGATACTTTGTCCGGCGACGATGCCGACAAACGTCCAGAAGTTCCAGTTGAGGTACATGACGACCGACGAGCCGAGATGATACCAATGCTTGAAGAGCGAAGTATCCGGCTGATTATAGCGTGTGACCACGACAGCGAAGGTTTCATCGGTGAGCCAGAAGCCCAAAGGTAAGAGCCAGCGCTGTGGGAGATGCTTCATATGTGGGGCAAGGGTGGCGCTGTAGAGAGCATGGCGCACATTGACGATGAAGGTGGTAAAAACGATAAGCGGAAGACCAACGCCTTGACTCACTAAATTCGCACCGATGAATTCGGACGAACCGGCGAAAACAAAAATGGAAAAGGCCATCGCAGCAGCCGGTGATAGGCCGCTGTTTACAGCCAGCGCACCAAAGATGATGCCAAAGGGGGTCGCACCCACGACCAGTGGAAAGGTCGCGCGTATGCCTGCCCAAAATTCCGAACGACGTGTATGCGTTTCTGTCATAAAGCTGAACCTAATATCCATTGAACTAAAGGCGTGAGAATATCCTCGCTTAAACAGGATACAACATGGCAAAGCGGGTGTCTTGTCAAATCTTGCGGTATTGTCCGGGCGGAACACCCACTACGCGCTTGAAGGCTTTGGTGAGGTGGCTCTGGTCGGCAAAACCTACGGCGTGGGCAACATCGGTCGGTGATAAACCGGCATTAAGCAGATTTTTGGCACGATTAACGCGTATCTGGTTGAGATAGGTATGCGGCGGTAAACCGAGCTGTTCGCGAAAGAGGCGGCTGAGATGAAATGGGCTGAGATAAACATGCTGCGCGAGTTGTTCCAAAGAGATGTCTTCGGCAAAGTGTTCGCGCAAATAATCCTGCGCGTGACGCAAGGCATGATGGGCAAGGCCGGGCTGCGCCAATGCAGGGCGATCTTCGGCATGACGGCGAACGAGCATAGCCAGCGCTTCCATCAAGCGGGTTTCGCGTTCGAGTGCAGAATGCGACAGCTCAAGGGCAACATGAGCCGCACGCAAAACCACAAACAGGGCGTCGTCACACACAATAGGCGATGTAAAGTAGGGTATCCCTCGCGGCTGACCGGCTAATTCGGAGGCGACCCGCGCTAATAAATCCGCAGGGGGATAAATCATGCGGTAGCTCCAACCATAGTCGGTGGCAGATTGTCCGGTGTGGAGTTCATCGGGACTGATGACCACAATACTGCCAGCGGGTGCTGTGTGAACTGCCCCGCGATAGTAGAAGGTTTCCGCACCGCGTTCGATGACACCGATGGCGAAACCTTCATGGGTATGACGTCCGAAGGCGTGGGTGATATAAGTGGCGGTCAAGGATTCGAACGGGCTGCCGAGTTCCTGCGACTGCCAGAAATGGGTTTGCTCAATGGTCATGATTCATCCACAGCGGACTAGAACACTTACAGTATTATACTCGCGGCATAAATTTCATCTTCCCGATTCTTGCTCCATATTCGTAGTACCACTTATTGCCACATGTAAAAGTGCTGAGTTCAATTCAGTTGGCAAATTTGGCGGTACAAGAGCTGTTTTGCCAGAACCGCCAGAAATTTTCCACTAGTAAATCGTCGGGCTTCGGCTAAAAACGGTGAAACAATTGGCAAAGTTGGCGATGGGGGCTGCCGCCGCCAAAATTGCCAGTCGATTGACGCTACAAAGAAGGTTTATAGCTATAATAAATGATGTCGTGTGGGAATGGATTACATTTTGGAAGAATATTTTGTAACGCTTTCGCGAGGTTGGTGATAACGGTTTTGAGGAAGAAGAATTGTTAAGGTGGTTGGCGGATGGTTGAAATCCGGTAGAGCCGGTTTGGAAATTTAAACGGAATGGTTAATAAGCCAGTTTAATATGATGTTGTTGGCAGAAGGCATTGATTTCAGACGGGAGGATCATAGACCCTCCCCTACAAGAAGCAGTTGGTCAAACGAGATTATCAGGGTGCTGACATAACCGCGCCGAGAGAAGCACAGGCGGGGCAGCTTCCATCTTTGCGGATGATGGCGTAACCAGCCATCGGGTCGGCATCATACTGGGTGGCGTCCAGGTTCCAGACAATAATCATGCGAACTTTATTGCCGGTCTTAGCAATCCTGGCAGCGAGCGCTTGCCAATCGGCCTGATTTTGAATAGTGGTGTTGGCGGCCCATTCGAATCCAGCCGGCAGCGGACCATAGCCCTGTGCCGTGAGATAACCGAGTTCGGTAAAGCAAACCGGTTTGCCGGGGAAGACGCCCGAATAAAGAGCAATCAACGTCTTGAAATAGCGCGAATAGTGATCGGAACTACCGCGTGGATCGCCGCTGGTTTTATCGGGCGGGACGATGCCATCGTTGTAGTGCATACCGACGCAATCGAGGGCGTTGGCGGCTCCAGCCTGCTGCATCTGCGTGATAAAGATGTTGTCGTCGCAGCCTTCTGCCGCACATTTGCCACCAAAGAAGCCTGTGGGCGCAGGCGCAGCACTGATGACCATAACGGCGGGGTTAACCAGCTTGATGGCATCATAAGCCGCCTTCAACATCTGGGCGTAATTAGCACCGTTGATCTGTCCTTGAGGCCATTCACGGTTGATGTTCGGTTCGTTCCAGATTTCCATCGCATCGGGGTTAAGCGCTGCCAGACCAGCGACATAAACGCTGTATTTCTGAATATAAGCGGGACGATCCGCTGCCAACTGCGTGATATTACCCACGACACTCAACAGGACTTTGAAACCCCCTGCCCGAGCCGAGTCGATCTGTGGTTGAACAGCGCTGGCGGGGCTGGTTCCATCCCAGCGAATTTGGAGTTTGAGCCAAGTCATGCCCGCCTGTTTCATCTGGGCAAAGTGGCCGAAACCGAAAACATGACCGCCCAGGGCGAAGGCGTTATTTTCGACAATCGGTGTCCGCGAAGGTGTGAGATTAATGGTGGGTGTCAGAGTAGCCGTTTCATCTGGCCCTCCGGTAGTCGGTGCTAATGATGGTGTGGCACTGGCGGACGTCGTATCCGTAGGTGGTGGAACCGTTAAGCTGGGTTCTTGCGACGGCGGTATGACATCCGTCGGGGAGGATGCCGTATCGGTCGGTGCTTCGCCGGGGGTGGGTGTGATGGGTGGTAAATCAGTCGGGAGCGGCGTCTCTGAAGCAACAATAACCGCCGTTGGCTCAGAGGTCGGTGCCGGTTGGTTGCAGGCTGCCAGCAGCAACAAGGCCAACAGACTAAGCAGCATTCGGATTTTGTGGTGTGTGTGCATCGTTATCCCCTCCACTGATTTCATTTGAAAGTGGAGTATAGCGGACAGGTTTCACAATCCACAACCTAAATTCAAGGAATATTAAGCGTCGCGTACATAAATCAGTGCCGGATGAGAAGAAGGTATCGTCGACTACTGCATGAATGAGATAGATTAGGTATGTTATCGGGACAGACCGCTGCTACAAAGCCCACTGACCTTGTTAAAAACGGATTTCCTATCATCAGACAGGATGCCCATTTCGGTCATTCCAATACCGACGTCACAAACCTCAGTTCCATGTGAGCGACCAAAGAACTGGGCTCAGGATTGAGTGCTTTCCGTTCTGCAGATGCGTAGTAGGCTTCATCTTTTGATTTCCAGTCACCCTCGGCCAACGACATGACCCACACAAAACGATTTTCGTCTTCGACTCTCCAGGCAGCTTCAACCATGAAGCCGTGTTTTTGGCGCAAAGGTATAATGTTCGCACGCCACAGCTTCACAAATTCATCCATCTTACCTTTGTTGATTGTGTACATGCGCAGTTGTATCGTCTTCGCCATCTTACGTTGCTCCTTTTCACACTTCTGACAATGTCTACATCAACTGTACCGTTCCGTGGTGCTGTACTGATTGCTCATCCGTTGGAAAGGTTTTGGGCCTAACGGGTCGTGCCCTCTCCAACGGTGGCTATCCCTGTAGAATGTACGGTCCGCCTGTAAGTCCACCCACGCTTCCGCCAGGCAGCGAGGGGCTTTACACGGGCATTAGGAGCTAAAGGTCTTCGATGGCGGCGCGGGTACGCTCCATGATTTGTTCAAGGCGTTCACGCGGGGCAGCGTAATTGATACGGGTGAAGCCTTCGCCCGCTTTACCAAAAGCCGCACCATCATTGTAGGCCACGCGGGCTTTTTCGAGGAAGAACTGATAGGGGCTTTCGCCGGGGAGCTGCATGGCACGCCAATCCAACCAACCCAGGTAAGTGGCTTCGGGACAGGTGTAGTTGACCTGCGGGAAGTGTTCGCGCACATAATTCACCACATAATCGCGGTTCCCTTTGAGGTACGGCAGCAGTTGATCGACCCAGGGTTGGCAATCGGCATAAGCCGCTTCGGCAGCCACGATACCGGGGGTACCGACATGCGGCAGGAAGCCTGTCAAGGCTTTTTCCAGGGTTTTATAGACCGCTTCGTTCCGGGAAATGGCGAAGGCGATGCCCAACGAGGGCATGTTGAAGGTTTTGCTGGGCGACATGATGGTTACGGTACGCTCAGCGACTTCCGGCGAGAGGCTTGCCATCGGGATATGCTTGCCGCCATCCATAATCAGGTCGCAGTGGATTTCATCGGAGCAAATGAGGACATTGTGACGCAGGCAAATCTCGGCCAAGCGTTCCAGATCAGCGCGCGACCACATCCGTCCAACGGGGTTATGCGGATTACAGAGAATAAAGACTTTGGTGCGCGGCGTAATAGCGGCTTCAAAGGCATCGAAGTCAATCTCGTAACGGATGAGGTTGGCATCGCGCGTAACGGCCATGTCGACCATTTTGGCGATACGCCCACTGTTATTCGGCGCACTGATGAAGGGCGGATAGACCGGTGTGGTCATCAGGATTTCGTCACCGGGATTGCTGAAGGCCATGCTGACGAAGTTCAAAACACTGACCAGATTGGGTGTGAACTGTATATCAGTCGGTTTGATTTGCCAGCCATAACGTTCTGCCATACGGGCGGTAAGGATGTCGCGCAGGCGTTTGGAGTCGATCTCGTAACCAAATATGCCATGATCGACCGCTTTGTGAAGCGCTTTCAAAATCGGATCAGGACAGCGGAAGTCCATATCGGCTACCCACGCGGGCAGCACATCCGCGTCGTACCAATTCCATTTAGCGGAACCGGACGCGCGGCGGTCAATCATCTCATCAAAAATGGAGGGCATAGGCAATACATCCTTTTGGCTCGCGGTCAGTCGAAATGTGACCGATTATCAACGATGGGTCGTGTGGAGAACAATACCCAACGCGCCATGAGGACGCAATAGCCATATGATTATACCCTCATAATCACACCTGTATAACACAGCTTAGATATGCAGCCGAAACAGCGGTTCGCCGAAGGCTTCCTCGGTCGTGCGGATGAATCCAGCAGCGGTGTAAACGTGCTGGGCGGCATGGTTTTCAGGATGAACAGTCAGGTTGATATAACGACATTCGGGATAGGTGCGTTCGACATGCTCAATGAAAGCTGCCAGTGCTTTTTTTCCATAGCCTTTCGCCTGATATCGCTGGTCAATGAAAAAGTGATACATCCAATATTGGTCGGTTGAGCCGGGGTCGAGTGCTAATTCCAGGAAGCCAACCATCTCGTGTCCGGCGTAGATGCCGAAGGGCAGCCACGTTAACCCAAATTGGCTGACATAAGCCTTCGCCAATGCCACCAAAACAATCGGGGTGTAATCGGCCACGAAGCGCTGCTGGTCGGGGTAGACCGAAAGCTGAAGGGCTTCACGCCAATTTTCGCGGGTGATTTCGCGTAAGGTCACCACAGTCATGGTTGGAACTCAATGCAGCCATCCGTTCCAATATTGACGTGTTGGCTGTCCGGCAGACGGGCGTAATCATCGGCATGAACGACGACCAGTGGCGGGGCGCTGTCGTAAAGTTCGCGGGCGACGACAGCCCCAAGCGCAAGGATACCGTCAACCTCGGCGGTGATGATGGCGGCGGGTGCTGTGTGGAGGCGTACAGCTTCGAGCAAAATGCTGCTGGCGCTGCTTGATCCGCGTCCGCTGGGCATGACGAGGATTCGTCCGGTGACGATTTGCCCGCTTTGGGGATGGCGGCGGTCGATGATTTCGCCGGTAGTCGGTTCGAGGCCGCCCCATAAGCTGAGCGGTTCGGCAAGTTTGAGAACTGTGCCCGAGGCTGTACCAGATACCAGTGGATGGGAGGCTATTGTGATCATGGATTCATCCCAACTCCATTACCGGAAGTGTCTGCGAAACCCTGTTCAATTTGATCGATAACGCCGAGCAAATCAAGCGGCAGTTTGATGGTGTGCTGCGGCACTTCAGAGGCATCCGCCGGAATTTTGGAACGGCGCGGTGCCCAATCCAGCCACACGCTGATGATGCCGAGCTGGTTCGCCCCTTTGACGTCGCGTTCGAGGTTGTTGCCGACCATCAAAACTTTACCATAGTTGGCCGGTTCGATCCTCAACTGCTTGAGCGCGTGATGAAAAATATCAGGATGTGGTTTATCGACACCCACATGCTCGGAGATCGCGAACACATCAAAAAGATCGTATAAGCCGTAGGGATGCAGGTTGTTGGTGAAGGTCGCGGCAGGGCCATCCGCCACCAGAGCCAGACGATAACCGCGCTGCTTGAGCTGACGCATCAGGTCATCCGCACCGGGGATCAGATCGGCGCGAAGGGATACACCCTCTACTGTTTTGACTTCGGTGGCTTCATCCACAAGCGTGTCGCCGCAGTCGAGGCAAATCGCCAGAATGTTATTTTTCATCGGGGTTATTCATTCCACAATTCGGTATCACGCCAGACGCTGCCCTGCGCTGCCGAGCGGACGCATTCTTCAAGGCTGCCATAGACCACCTGAAAGCCGATGTTGCCAGGGGCGTAGTGGGCGAACTTGCCGGAGTTCGTCATCAGTACGCCGTCACGGGCACGGACGATGGGCGTAACGACCACGCAGGTATCCACCACGATTTGAACACCAACGGCTTGCAGACGTTCCAGCCAGCCCTGCTTTTGTAGATGAACCTGTACGATGCGGTTGGTGCAGACGATAAACTCAACCGATGGCTGCGGCGGATGGGCTTCGATCAACGGGAGCAAATCGGCGAACTCGGTCATAGAGAAATGTGGACTGCCCAGCGCCACCACATTAATGACGCCATCGGGAACGGTTGCCAGTTTATCCCGCATGTGACGGAGGGTGTCGAGTGTGACGGTGATGGTTTGTTCGGGTCGGTGGTGTTGGAAGGCGTCTTCCAAAGTCGGCGCTTCAGGTGTGATGCCAACCGCATGGAATAAGGCCACCGCGCCGGATGAAGCAGCCGCCGCGCCCAGCGCCTTGAGTTGATCTTCGGTGGTGGTCGGTGGCAAGCCATCAATGACCGGAATGCGGTTGGCACTTTGGGAGCCGACCAGATAACCCAGCACCGGATAGAGTACGCTCTCGTGCAGCAGCCGTTCAGGGATATTTTCGAGGCGGAACAGAATTTGTCCGCGACGGTTTTCGGTCAGATGCAGGCCGACAGAAGGCGCGCGTCCGGTAATGGCGGCACAGATGTCGATGAAGTCACCGTAACGGTGGGTGCGTGCGCCCAGAACCGAGTTGGCGAAAACGATGGCGTTGCTTTCCGCCCATGCGATTTGCTCACCGAATTGGGGACGGTAGCCGGTTTGATAGGGCGCACAGGTGTAGATCGGCTGGCAGCCCATCGCCTCGTAGGCTTTCATGGTGCGGGTAGCCCATTCCGCGACCTGTGCCGTACCGCGAAAATGTTCGGGATGAATTAAGTCCATCGCGCCAACATTGAGCGACGTCGGGACGACCACCTGCGCCCCACCAGCTACCAACTTCTCAGCAAACTCCAAACCCGAATAGCCGTGATACAGGCAGCCATCAATATGGGCGGCGGTGATGTCCAGCAGTTCGGATGCGCCATAGACGACTGCCATCGTGGTCAGGATACGCATCGCCATCTGCGCGGCTGCGCCGTGTTCACCTTCGAGCATCGCCGTGTCGCCTGGGGTCAGTGTGAGGATCATGGGTTGTGTATTGACTCAATTAGGGAACGGATACTATCAAAATCATTAATGCACGCTGCCCATTTCTCTTTGATTTCACGTTCAACATCAGAGTTGGTGATAAAATGATTATTGTCCGAATAGGCTTTTTCGAGTGTTTTTAGTTTGTCTGCATCAAAAATTTGATGGCTGTAGATTGACATCCATTCATTTTTACCTTGCCCAACACGCCTAGGTTCATGAAAAGGTTCTCGCCCTCTAGCGGCCTCATAAACTCTACTGGAAAAATAACTGAAGTCCCTCAAAAAATAGAATTCTAAAGATAAGCCATCCTGTTGGGTGAGATAGAACGAAAATCCCCATATTCCGTCTTTTGGAGTTGGAAGTTTGCCTTTCCATCGATTCGTTATGATGTCACCCCATCCCTTCGGCTCAAAATCTATCCAAGTGTTGTTGTAAAAACTAACCAAATCCACTTCCTTAGTATCTCTCACAAGTTGTTGCAGCGTAGCTGCAAGATCATCTTGGAACGCGCTTTTCTTAGCTACTTTGTTCAAAGTCTTGACATATAGACTAAGTAAAGTTTGAATGACAGAATCCGCAACTGATGTCTCGTTTAAAATTTCCCCCAATTTCTCATAGCGCAAGGGTTCATAATTTCCATGTGACGATTTTCGTCCACTTGAACTCAAATATATGAATAAACTATTGTTATTATACTTCTGACGAATTTCATTGTAATAAGTTTGCAATTGATCGCCATGCTCAAAACTCGACATCTTGTTTTCAATTACAATGGCAAATCCCGAACCTTCTGAACTATTGATTAGCGGTATTTTCACTAGGATGTCTGGACGTGATCGTGATTCACCAATTGCCTTCTCGCGTTCCACGGTGATTTCACTAAACTGCATATTAGAAACATCACAACGAAAGTGCTTTAGAAGATTCTCAAGTAGTCTAGGCTCTTGCTTCAAGAAAAAAGCGATAATATCCGAATGAGGTTCTTCATGTGTTATATGCTGTTCACCAAAATTACCTAGAACATCAAATAGATCAATTTCTGCTGGATTAAGACGATTGATTTCGTTCATATTCAACCTTCGCCGAAGACAATACTTTGGGCAGGATACTTTCGTGGATAAAACCAGATGTTTTTAGATCAACAAATCGTCCGAGTAGATCACTGAGTTCCATCTATATTCCACCCATATCCAACAACGTTGCATGATACTCCGGTTCAAACTCCACCAGCACATCCACGTCACTATCGGGGCGGAAGTCATCGCGCAGCACCGAGCCGAACAGCGACAGCTTACGGATATGATGTTTGACGCAGAAATCAGCAAGTTGTTCTTGAGGAATGCTAATTTGAAGTACAGGCATAACGGATACTCCACTTTATAACCTGTACGAATTCTATCAAATCCTGAACAGTGCGCCTAGCGACCTGAATACTTCAATGCCGCGTTCACCTGTATAGTAGAAATCATACAGATAGTTATATGAGCGGCTTCCAAACGAAGGGGGTTTGAATGCAGAAATATCGGGCAAGTAACCGCTTTTCTTTTAACGGGTTTATCTTGCTGATGGTGCTGGCGATGATCAGCGCGGCGGCCTTAGGCGGCATCTTATTCGCAGTAGATTATTATCTGCATTTTTATCTGGTGCTGGTTTTCCCGATGGCGGCGGGAGCGATTGCCGGAGGCTTGCTGACACGCGGCGTATATACAGCCAAAGTGCGGAGTCCGCTGGTGGCAGGTATCGTCGGGCTGCTGTGCGGCGTGTTGATGTTCGGGGTGTATCATGCCGCGTCGTATTACGTCGGTTTCCGCACGGATATGCGGGCAGCCTACGTTGAAAATGCAGGGAAAGAACCGACTGACGCTCAATTCAACACCGAACTCGATGCGCTGCTGAAAGATGAGGTGGGCGATACAGGCATCATGGGTTACTTCAAGCTGATGGCGAAAGAAGGTATCAATATTACCAGTACATCGTCCAGCAGCAGCCGCACCCCGATGGAACTCAAAGACAACCTTGCGTGGGGCTACTGGGTCGCCGAGATTTTGCTGGCGGGTTTGTTCGCTGCGTTCATCGCGGGACGAGCCGCCGGAGAACCCTTTAATGAGGATGCCGGGGAATGGTATGGGCCAGCCATGCGTTTTGCCAGCGCCACCGGAAAATCACGCAAAGAGCTGATAAACGCACTTAAGGACGGTAACTTCCAGCAGGCGGGTAGTCTGCTCACCCAGCAGGACATCAAGTATCCGCGATTGGACGTGAATGTACGCCGCAGCAAAGATGGCGGTACTTCACAGGATACCTACGTGCAGGTCATGTACAGCCAGCGGCGCGGACGCAGCAACGCGGTCAAAAGTGGGATGGTTTCACCCAGCGAATTTGAAAGCATCCAGCGTGGGATGAGTCAGGCGCCAAGCATCCCGACAGGCAAGTAAATCCTCAGACAAGCGAGGGCGGATAAATGTCCGCCCTTTTGTTCACAGATTCACTAATCGTTGGTATCGGCTTCAGCCAGAATTTGCGTCATGGTAGGCGCATCAATATTACCGCCGGAGATGACCACCCCTACTTTACCGCTCGCTTTGACCGCACCACTCAACAGTGCGGCTAATCCCAGCACGCCGGAGGGTTCCATCACCAGCTTGAGCCGGAAGAAAGCGAAGCGCACCGCCGCTTTGATGGCCTGTTCGCTGACCGTAGCAAAATCATCCACATTGTCGAGGATCAGCGGGAACGTAATGTCACCCAACGAAACAGTCCGTGTGCCATCAGCGATGGTATGCGGATAAGGAATGGTCGTCAGCGTTTTGGTGCGGAAAGATTGGGTAGCGTCGGCTGCCAGTTCCGGTTCGACGCCGATGACACGGCAGTTGGGTGAGGCTCCGCGCGCGGCGATAGCACATCCACTGAGCAAACCGCCGCCACCGACACAAACCAGCAGTATATCCAACTCACCCACATCCTCAATGAGTTCGAGTGCGGACGTCCCCTGTCCGGCGATGACATGCGGATGGTCAAACGGCGGGATGATGCTGTAGCCGTGTTCAGCAGCTAAGGATTCAGCCAGCACTTTGCGGTCGGCCTCGCTCGGATTGTACTGGACAACTTCCGCGCCATATCCACGCGTGGCAACCAGCTTGATGATAGGGGCATTATCCGGCATGACGACCACGGTTTTGACACCCAGCAGTTTGCCCGACAAAGCGATGGCTTGAGCATGGTTGCCAGAGGAATAGGTGATCACGCCGCGCGCTTTTTCGGCATCGGTCAAACGGCTCATGGCGTTGTATGCCCCGCGAAACTTGAACGCACCCATGCGCTGTAAGTTCTCGCACTTGAGATAGACATTCGCGCCAACCCGTTCATCCAGCGTGTGTGAGGTGATGACGGGTGTACGGTGGGCGACGGGTGCGAGTTGGGCAGCGGCGGATTGCACATCCGCAAAGGTGACGAGGGGCATGAGTGAGATTCCTTTTGGCTTAACTCAGGTTGTTTAATGATGATAAGGATAAGTCTGGTTTATCTCTATAGCCATTGCAGCCTAAAGGATTACGTTACCCGAAGCGGCGGTTGGCATAGACGCGAGCGTTGAGGACATCGGCCACGCCCTGCGTACCGTTGTTCACCAAAATCAGGTCAAAGAGGATGTTGGGATACTGCTTCTGGATGACCTCGCGCATACTGTCGGCTAAATCCGGCGGAGCAAGCACGGTGGCGGCAAGGCTGCGGTCGTAGGGGATATATTTGATGAAATCCCAAACGGTGGTCACAATCGGATGGAAGGTGTTCCAATAAGAACGGCCACCCTCCATGAACCATTCCGGTTCGAAACCGGGAGCCAGCACGATCATATGGAAGGTGGGTTCGCCGCGAATCGGTCCCGGCCCCTTGCCGATATACCCGTTGTAATTGCCCGGTTCGCCGGAGGACAGCGGCGGTACGGTACGGCGTAACTGCGGCACCTGCTCCAGCCGAGTGAGTGCGCCAGCGTGGTTGTCGTAGTAATCGTTCTCTTTCCACATGGCGATACCAAAGTGCCACGGTGGAGCCTGGGTCGCAATCCAGTTGAACATGGCGACAGTCGCCTCACCCATCGAGTCTTTGTCGTAAGCCGGATACCGTTTATCAGGCCGTTGTTCACCTTCCCAAGGATAGGGGAACACGCCGCCCTCAGTACCAAAGACCGGCACCACACCCGAATCGAACCACTGCGACAAACGGTAATGAAAGGCTATTCCAACCGCCGTAATACCATTCGGATCGCCGTAAGGGGTCAATGCCGTACCACCGAACACCGTACGTCCGGGGTCGGTCGTCTGGCAGATGGGATCATAGGGGTATTCGAAGTGCCAGCCACCCTCTGTACCCACTTCCTGACGCGGGCTGCGGGGCACATAAGGTTGGCCGGGAACTTCCTGATAGAAATGGTTGAGGGTGTAGGGATGGGTGGCAAGCCACAAGCCGTTGTTGATAATCGTTTTGAAGCGGTCACGTTGATGGTCACGCAAATAGGCCAGCATCGCATCCAACCAGGGAATAGTGCCCTGATCCGCACCTTGAGCTTCGGCCAGAGCAGGGAAAGCCGGATAGCAGCCCATATTGATGATGGTTTCGGCAAAGACCAGCCAGTTTTCCATAATCGGGCCGATGATTTGCGCCACGTTTGTGGGGTTAAAAACCAGATCACCTGACGGCCATTCGTTAATCAGGTTGGGTTCGTTGTAGAACTCGAACCATTTGACACCGGCACTGGCATAGGTCTTCCAATCGTTGATCAGTGTAGGATCAACCGGCATGGCTCCGGGAGAAGGCCGAAAGATACGAATCACCGGCGTGACGTTGTTCGACAGCAGCGTTTGACAATCGCCAGCGAATTCGGCACCGTTGGCCGCCATCTTGTACCAGCCCAGTTGTAAGCGCTGGACGCGATCCATCGTCGGCCCTTTATAGACAAACGAATTATGCATCCCGCGTGGGTTCAATGACCACTGGTATTCATTCAGAAGCAATCAGACACCTCGGTATGGATACGATAAGGAGAGTTAGCCGCCGGTGATTGGCCCCGGTGTCGGGTAAACGGGCTGTCCCGGTGTTTCCGGCGGGAGCGTGGGCGCTGCCGTAGGCTCGGCCACATTGGGTGTCGGCGTTTGAGTGATGAAGCCTCCGGCGGCACGTGTCGGAGGGATAACTGCCCCACCAATCAGCGAACCCGCTGTCGGGCTAACAGGTACGGCTGGCGTCGGCGTCGGTTTAAGCGGCACGCCGAAAGGCTGGTTGGTCTGCGCGCGCTGGTTGAGGGCGTTGCGTGTATCGTCAAAGGCATCGTTGACGACGCCGTCCAACAACGCATCCGACACATTTTGCCCCAGCCATACGCCCCATTGTTTGGCCGTATCCCGCCGCGCAACCATCGTCACGATGATGCTGTAGCCTTTGGGAATCAGCCGCACCAATTCCAGATCACTCACGACAATCGGGCGGAAACGTGACCAATATTCACGGGCGGCATCGAATAACCATTCGGCACCAAGACCGGAAGCGATCAGTAAAAAGTGGTAGTCGGGTTGGGTATCGGGTGAAGGTGGCATGGTGAACATAATACCATAAGTTGTACTGGAGTCGGTAGTCGTCCATTCCGTATGGAAATATCTGGGGTAGCACCACATTAAATGGTGGAGACTGATTTCTGTGATGTTTATAACTTTATGGTGAACTTTAAAAGTCTTTAAAGCCGCTCCCTAATGCTTTGGTTCACGAGACGACACTTTTACAGTCTCATGAGTTTTCTCCCGTAGGGAAGGCTCTGAGAGCCTTCCGCTTTTCCCTCAATCGACCAAAACTGTCGTGTCGTAAAAATGCTTTGGCTATCAGCAGAGTGAGCCTGCGAACGTTGCTGATGTCGGTTGGGGGTGGGGTTTGTATAGGCAAGAGAGAAAGGTGTAGGATAGAGCATATTCATGAGGATTGGGTGATGAGTCATTTTTCGCCAATAATCGTGACGCGTGACGGCTTTCCGGTTGTCGGCCTCAAGCTGGTGACGACCCTACAGGCCAGCATCGAACATGGCGCGATCAAACGGCTGGAGGCCACGTTTTTCAAGCGTAGTATCGACATCCCCAACCGCGTTGGCCGCACCAAAGTACTCGTCCAGATTTATCCACCGTCCGGTTATTTCGGTTATCACGTTTCCTATACGGTTATACTCGGCTGCCCCGTCACAGATTTAAATGCAATCCCCGCAGGCATGGTCGGTTATCAGATTCCGGCGGGACAGTATGCCAAAGTCACGCATGTCGGTGACGAAGCGTGGATCAGCAAAACCTACTCGTTTATCTATCGTCACTGGCTGCCAAGACGCCAGCGGACACCTGCCACCTATGATTATGAGGTCTGGGATACCCGCTATTTACCGGGACAAGTCCAGAGTCAGATTGATATTTTTGTGCCGCTCACTGGCAATCGCGGTGGTACGTGGTAATGGAATTGACCCGTAATAACTTCAACCGCTCCTCGCGAATTGAAGTCGTTTGAACAGACTTGTCTGATGGTTAGCATCCGCGCTTTAGCCGGATGTGAAGTAAACCACAACAGTATGAATTGTTGAACACGCTCTCACTATACTGCTAGATGTTATTAATCAGGTTTATTTTCGGTTAACCCGACAAATGATTTTCTAACCATCTGCCAACGACTTTAACAATCATGCTCCCTTAAAACCGTTAACGCCAACCTCATGAAACAGTTACAAAATGTTCTTCCAAATGGTAACCCATTAGGCTCTCAAATCCATTATCATTTCTATAGGGTCATCTGTAGGAGTTTGGCGCTGACGAACCCGCATGTCACACCCCACACGCACCTTAACATGCATAGACGCGCACAACCGTCACAAAAATCAGTGCTGCCTCTGCCGCATTTGCTGCTTTTGCCGCATACTGCGCATGTAGGGATTGTTTCTCCCTTAAAGCACTGATCTTTAACGGGAATTACAATGGCAGCAGTTCGAATATTTGCAGCAGGTGTGGCAATTCTGGCATAAAATGCCATTTTGCCATTGCCGAAATTGCGACCGAAGGGAGTCCTGTGGGCTGCCAAATTTGCCAACACCCGCCGCGGTTTGCGGTCAACGCCAGTGACTGATCGCCGAAGCTTATTTACGCTGGATCTTCCTTACCGCCGGAACAGGCTGCGACCAAAGAACCACACGTTGGCCGGACGCTCGGCTAAACGGCGCATGAAGTAGGGATACCACGCCGCCCCGAACGGCACATACACCCGCACCGGATAACCGGCTGCCGCTAACGACTCCTGCCGCGCGGGACGGATGCCATACAACATCTGGAATTCGTAGCGCGTTGGCTTGAGGGTTTTGATGTCGTTTTCAGCAGCAGTGATCATCTTTTCGTCATGGGTGGCGATGCACAGATAACCGGCTGTTTGCAGATAGGTGTGCATGATTTTAGCGTAATTGGCATCCACATCGGGTTTTTCGGGGAAAGCCACATCCGGCCCTTCGAGGTAAGCACCTTTGCACAGGCGGATATGTGCGCCTTCGGAGCCGAGCGCTTGCATATCGGCCTCGCTGCGGCGGAGATAGGCCTGAATAACCGTGCCGACGTTATCAAAGTTGTATTCGTCGCGCATCGTCCGGTAGATTTTCAGCGTGATGTCGGTGTAGGGCGTGTTCTCCATATCAATCGTCACCGGAATGCCGAAGTTCTTGGCATCGGTCAGCACATAGCGCAGATTAGTCTGGCACAGGTCTTCGCTGATGTCTAAACCAAAGTGTGTCAGCTTGAGCGAGATACTGGCTTTCAAGTTTTCATCATGGATACGTTTGAGCAAGTCGCGGTAGGTTTTGACGACTTCCTGTGTGTCTTCAGCGCGCTTGACGCTCTCACCGAGATAATCCAGCGAGACAGATAGGTTGCGGGCGTTGAGGGCTTTGGTAGCGCTAACCGCCTCATCCAACGTTTCGCCCGCCACGAAGCGCAGGGCCACCCGCCGTGCCACAGCCCATCGGCTCATAATGCTGCGCGCCCATCCGGCAACCGATAAGTACAAGAGTATGCGTCTGAGTAGGTTTTCCATCGGCTTGTTCCCTGTTCACGGCTTGATTGTGGCGTTAAGTATGAACGATGTTTTACCGCGCTGCCACACTCTCGCACCACATATGATCCAGTAATGGTTCTAATGGTTTGGGGAGCGCACCTTGATAGCTCATCACCAGACGGTAACGGGCGCGGGTCATAGCGGTAAAGAGTTTGCGCCGACCGACCGTCACCGCGTCGGGGTCATCTATGTGCGGGAAGGCATCATGCAGATGGGGTACAAACACCACCATGAACTCCAGCCCTTTCATTTTCTCGAAATACTGAACATAAACACCCTGCCGTTCCCATTCCGCCCAGCGTTCGATATGCCATTTGGCATGGCACAGGATCGCAATCTGCCCGGGTGAAGCGCCACCCGCCAGCAGATCACGCACTTTGTCATCAATAAAGGTGGTTTCACTGACCGAATCGGGATAGGCAATCAGGGCAGGCATCGGTCCACTGCCGAGTTCATACGAGCTAAAATCCGGCTCGGCACGTTCTTCGGTTGATCGCAGGGTATCGTCGGCTTCGATCAGACTGTGGGCGGCCTGACTGATTTCGCGGGTCGAGCGAAACGGCACACGCAGGATACGCGTCCGCCCAACTACGGACAAGCCTTTTTGTGCCCAGCTATAAGAGCAAAAGATGCTCTGCGACGGATCGTCACAGATCAGCAAATCACCGTGCGGTTTGAGCAGCGCTAAGGCCACCTGTGTCCATGAAGGTGCGAAGTCCTGCCCTTCGTCAATGAAGATGGCATCATAGGCTTGCCGCAGCGGATGCTCTGCCACATCATTCAGTACTGTCAGGGCAACCGTGGCGACATCATCCCAATCGTAACCCTGCGCCGCTTGATAAGCACGGTAGCGGTTAAACAGGGCGTTGATGGTTTCACGCCGCGCACGTTCGAGGCGCTGCCCGCGTCCGGTACGGTCGGATTCAAGGTAGCTCTTATCGTCTAGCAGCGCCATCTCTTTGCGCCATGCGAATTCCGCCGCGATGAATTCAGCGGAGACACCTAAATTAACCAGTGTTTCGCGTTCATACTGACGCAGCCATTCTCGTGTTTTAAGCGGTTCGCGCCACAAATCACCGAGGATCATCCGGCAAACGCGATGGAAACTGGCAACCGTGACTTGCTCATCCGGCAGTCGCAGTCGTGCTTTGAGATCCCGCGCCAACTCGACGTTGAAGCTCATTACCAGCAGCCGCGCCTGTGGATACTGCGTCACTAGATGCTGCGCCCGCCTTATTAACACCAGCGTTTTGCCGCTGCCTGCCACCCCGCGTACCAAACGCACACTGGCACTGCCGGGAATATCATGCGTTTCTTCAGACAGTGGTTCGTATTCAAACAAGGTCAACTGCTGCGGATGTGCCGAATGCAGCGGCTCGTTAATCAGGCCATGCTGCAACTGCGTCAAGGTGCCAACGGGTAGGCCGTTGTCGTTCTCGACCACCAGCGAAGGATTGAGAACCTCGCGCACAATATCGAGCATATCCAGCGACAGCGGCTGATCGAGCGTGAATTTCCAGGGCAGATTGGTGATGGATTGTTGCAGAGTTTCAGCACTGCGGAGGAATTCCTTGCCGATGACCGTACCGCGCGGCCAAACCCCTTTTTTCTCAAACTGTTCGATGATACGCTGGCTGATACGGGGTAAGACAACCATCATCTGCCACGGGAACTTGAGCCGCTTGCGTCCTTTGTACTGTTCCCACAATTCGACACGCTGCTCAAAACGACGGTTGAGGTCATAGGCGTAACGCTGAGCCGTGACAACCGGATTTTCATGGCTCATATGACTGCCGTTGCTGCGAACGGTATGGATCAACTGCTGGTCGCCACCGGAGAGTTTGACCCAATCTTTGACCTCGATGACGACTATACCTAACAGGGCGGCCACCACTACAAAATCCGGTTTGCTGCTGTGACCATCAGGCGTATTAAGCTGCGGCTCGTAATGGTGAAAAAATTGTTTGCGCGGCAGATCACGCAAGAGTTTATTGAGGAGTTTTTCGCCATAGGTCGGCGTGGCGGCAAGCGGCATGGCAAGCTCAAAGACTAAAGTTATAAAATGGTTTGTCTTTGAGCAGTATAACAAATATTCTAACAAGAATACATATGTTCTGACCAGCGAATGGATTCACTGCTAGAGCATATGCAATTAGATTTATCGGCCTAGTCTTGAATCACCGAACCGAGGTAGCGCGTGCCGAGAACCGTTTCGACCGCCTGAGCATCGCGCGATTCGACATAGTGCCCCTTGGCATGGGGACGGGAACTAATGCAGGCTTCCAACTTGCCATCGACAAAATGACCTGCCGCGCCATCATCAAAAGCGTAACCGGGCATGATACCACCGCTGGCAACCAACCTTTGGAACGATGGACGCCGTTTAACTTCGCCATCGTAATGCGGGGTACAACTGCCCTCCAGCATACCGAGGCATGGCAGCATGGTGAGGTCACCGGGAATCGAGTCGGTGAGTCCCTGCTCGAACCAGCAGATTGAACCGGCACTGATACCCGCCAGGACGACATCCTCTTCATAAGCGCGGTGCAGGATAGCCGGCAGGTTCCATTCACGCCACAGGGCCAGCATACTCTTGGTGTTACCGCCCCCCACATAGATGACATCCTGTGACAGCAGGAACGATTCGAGATTGGCAGTATGCGGTTGAAACAGCGACAGATGACTGGCCTGACAGTTCAGTTCATTGAAGGCTTTATAAAAGCGGATGATGTAATCCTGACTTTCGCCGCTGGCCTGCGATAGAAAACAGACCTTGGGATACGTCTGTCCGGTTTGGGCGATGATGTAGCGATCCAGTGCGAGGTTATCCGGCTCATCCGAGAAGCCACCGCCGCCCATCGCGATAATATGCGCCATGTTGTTGTCCTACTATTGAAATGAAGTTCTGTAGTATGGAGTGTAACACGCCTGTCAGAAAAACGTATGGCAAACTCTGCCAAACCTCCCCCGAACTCGAGGGAGGAATCAATCCAACAGCGTTTTTCTAATCAGGAACCTGTGTTGGCAGGGACAAGGCGTTTGGCGGTGTTTCGCATATCATTCATCATATTGCGGACGAGGTTGGGAAACAGCGCTATATAATCCGCCACCGGCCACGAGCGACCTTGAGCCAGAGTAGCACGGCGTGTAAGCGCACTGCGGAAATCATCAGCAGTGTGACCGACGAAAAGGGTCGTCCCTCGACCGATGGCCGCCAGTGAATGACCATCACTGTTACCGACAATCGGAATCCGCAGCTGGATAGCCATGCGCCGCGCCAGCATATTATTGCCAGGGGTGACCGTTCCAGCGTTGTGGACTTCAATGGCGTCGATGCCAGCCTCGCGCACCAATTCAGGATTACGCAGGTAACGGTAGCAAGTCTCGGCACTGACGACCACTTCAAACGGATGCGCCAAAATCGCCATCCCGCCCTGCTCATGGATCGCGTCAACGGTTTCGATTAACGATAGCCCTCTAGGAATGGAATGGGTGACCCATAGAGCCAGTACATGCCCCTGGGCGCTGCTGACTTCGACACCGGGGATGATGTCGAAGGGATAATTATGACGGTGTTCATAGGCCCATAGACTGGAGTCCATCACATTATGGTCGGTGATGGCAATCACATTCAAGGTACCCATACGGCTGACGTGGTTTAGAACTTCTTTGACGGTCGGAAAGCCATCGCTGGCAGTGGTGTGTATGTGAACATCGGCGTAGCCCATCAGATTGTTCCTTCTCTCGCAAACGGAAAGTTCACTATAAAGCATAGGTAGCGCCCCTAAACGTGACCTATCTATACGTTTGCAAGGTGAGGGTGGGTCAGCGGTATTTAGTCCATACTTAAAGTATTCCAAGCTCGTTCAAACATTGTTCAACCAATTGAGATTGTGTGCGTATTGCTATCTGCCAATAATCCCGATGCCCCGGCTCAATGGTGACTTCAGTGATAAGTACGTGTTCCCTACTGAATCCACGCCATCGCATTTCCCGCATTTTATCTTCAAATGGTCGCCTTTTTACCTCTACCCCATTATCAGAGTATAGCTTTATAACTCGAAATGCTACGCGCATCCATGATGGAAGTTGTTGAGATGTGTTGTTCCAAAGACGGTCAATAATCTCAACGGCTGTGAGAATTGATGCTGAACAGTAACTTGTATCTACAGTCGCGGCAGCACTTCCATGCTGCATATTATTACGTGTATCGCGGTATCCTTTGACCTTAGCACCAAGAGTTCGCATCGGTAGTTGGACACCTTTAGCATTTATTGCTATGTGGAAATTACATGTTGTATCAAATTTATGGTCGTGTTGTTTTGCCTTCGTCTTACAAGCCATTTCCACCAAGTTATCGCAAAGTATAAAGGCCGCACGTTCGCGGTGACGCACTGACGAAAAATAAATATCTACCACAGATTCGAGAGACTGAATGATTTCAAGAGGAGCAGGCATAAATCAAAATCCCCTTTCAATCAGATCTTCAATATTCGATGTTGCCTGTTGAAGAAGTATCTTGGCATCTAGCACTAACTGCTGCGAAGCTCTAACCTTATCGACGATTTCATGTGATACTCTAGGGCTAGGTAACTTGATCGGAAGATTCATTAAATCATTTGGTGAAACCGCTGGGTACATTGTTGCTGTAGTCAAAAGATGCAATAACTCACATATAATATTTAGACGCAAGTAAACAAACAATACTTCTGGATCAATTGATTGTGGTTTTAAAACTGCAAAACCAGAGGAACATACAAAACCCTCTTGGTTGGAAGAAATTAAGGCAGTGAGTTTACGAATTGGGCGTACTGTCGAGGTAATAATATCATCTGGCTTTAAGATTTGTTGGGCGCGGCTTGGAGCATTCTCACCAAGAACTATATTCGATTCTGCACGACCATCATCTGTCAGATCACTAATTTCAATATAGTTAAAGTATTCAAGTGGTGTAGGTTGAAAACGGCGTTTAGCCAGCACTGCCACATCACCAAGTTTCATTCCATGTTCACCCAAAATCTCAAACGTAATCTGATATTTAGGCTGAAAATATTCAGCATCTAGGCGTCGTGACTTAGATGCCATACTAAACAAAGCTACATAGTTTGAATGAGATTGGACATCAATGTTCTTTAGACCAAGTTCTTCAAGTAACAAGTCTTCTGCTACTTGATATATCAACTTCGATTGACGTCGCAATTCATATGCTTGCCGCGCTAAATCACCAACGCGGTTGAATTGCTCACCAACAGGAACTTGTATCTTCTTGATTTTGTCAATGAAAAGATTGAGTTGTACATTACCCGTTGATTCACGAATCGACTGAAACACGCCATATTTAGAATTCAAGAATGTTGCTAAATAGTAAGGATCAACGTAATCCACACCGCGAATACGAATAATTCCAAGATGACGATCCATATTTGCTGGTAGTACATCTTCATCTACAACAGCAGCATTACCAATCGTTCCAACTGTCGTCAGAAGGACATCATTGACTTGTGCTTCAGTACGAGGATTGGCACGATGCTGTTCTATGCTAATCTGTCCGGCTGTATGCAGGATGATTTCATTGTCTTTAACCGATTTTGCGGAAAAATAACGCATCCCATCTTCTTCAACCCATTCAGGCGATGCATGGATACCATCAGTTACAAAAGCAAATTCTCCAATCGGCAATGGATTAACTTTTGCAAGTTGTTGGCTTAACTCTACATAATTGGGTTGGTAATATTCTGCATCAAAACGAAAATTGGGTAATTGACTAATATTGACGCTGCTCCATACTGCCATGATTATTCTTTCCGCCCTGCAAACGAAAAGCCCTGTTCCGTTGCAAAAGAAATAAAGGCTTCTGCAATTCCATCGGGCAATTCACCATCATGGTTGTGGAGATCGTGATCAAGGATCATATGTCCGTAACGATCTAACTTTGCACGGCCCGTTTCATCATCTATATAGACATAATCACCAGAATTATCTTTGCCAGATTTTTCTGAGACGGCGAAGAAAATTGGATAATCTGCTACACGCGGACAAAGTGGACCAACACTTAGGTCGTCATTCCATTTTTGTACTAACAGTACACTTGTCTTTGTACCTGTATGGGGTTTAAATGTATTGCCATGTAAGCCAACTACTGCCAAAATTCGCCCCTGTGTAGCGATATATTCACGAATGCGCCGATCTGAGATATTGTTGAAACGTCCTTGCGGAAGGACTACTGCCATTCTTCCACCGGGCTTCAAAAAATCAAAATTGCGCTCAATGAATAAAATGTCTCGTCCTAAAGAAGTTTCTGGTTTTCCATTCTCGTTATATCCCAATTCATATTTATGGATAATGCGCGATTCCTTGATGTCTCCAGCAAACGGTGGATTTGCCATTAAAATATCAAAGTTAAATGACTTATATGAATTACGTTCCTTTCGTAATTTCATCATCCGATCAAAGCCTTTACTATAAGTCTTTGACCACTGAAGATTATCAATCCTTTCATCCCAACGCTCGTAATCTAAGGTATTGAGATAAAGCACATTTGTTTCGCCATCGCCCGCGATAAGGTTCAGTGTACGAGCGACACGTACAACTCGCTCATCAAAGTCGATGCCAAACACCCGTAATATATCTTCTTTATCCTGAGAAGAAATCTCAGCATTGGTAAATAGCTGACCAGTCAAATAGAAAATTGTGTGAACAGTGAAACCACATGAACCTGCGGCAGTATCAATCATATACTCGCCCCGTTGTGGGTTAAGCATCTTTACACACATATCAATTACATGGCGCGGTGTGAAATATTGTCCTTTTGCACCTTTAGCAGATTTGTTCACTAAATATTCAAATGCTTCATCAATTACCTGAAGATTGGAATTAAATAGTTTGGCATTTTGTAAACTCGATACACAAACGGAAAGATGGGATGGTGTTAGTTCAAGCTGACTATCCGGTGAGAAGACATCATGCCATTTGTTTTTAGCTGCATCAAACAGCTTTTGTATCTTCGTTTTGAGTTGGGCATCCGATTGTCCTACATTACGGAATTCAAGTAGACGAAAATCGGTATCCTCCAACCCATCAAGTGTAGCTTTTACCTTCTCAAAATCGCCCATTTCCTCATCACTCAATTTACGTTTCAAAGTACGATTGATAAAGTTTTTATCGTCTTGACTTTCCATCTCGTCATAAAGTTTAGTGAAAATCAGTTTGAAAACTTCTTCAAATACGTCAACCCCAGCATTTGCCAAAACTTCATCTTCCATATCCAAAATAATTTGTTTGAGTGATTTCCGATCATTTGTGATGGTATCCTTCATCATCAGGTCGCGCAGTGTGAACCGTTCACTCAAAATATCTGAAAGAATTTGAGTCGAATTTGGAATATCAGTAATGGGTTCAAAATAGTTAGGATCTTTTCGATGGTAATATGAAATTTCATTACCATTCGTCCATACACTCATCGGTGCGCCGGTCGCGTTACAATATGATCTTAACTGGTTCTTACCATCAATTAAATTTGGTTTCTTAACCTCGATAATGATGTATTCAACAGTTGGTCGATCCTGATCAAATACAACTATATCTGCTCTCTTGATTTCTCTACCGAAATGTACCGGATGCTCTACAGCTATACGGCGATTATCGTAGCCATATTTGTTCAATAGGCGTGATAAATATAACTGTCGAACAGCTTCCTCAGGTTTAATAACCACATCTTTGTTTCGAATTAAGCATTTGACATAATAGCGTAAAGTTCCATTTGTCTCTTTGGCGCTGATTCGACTAACTAACTCTTGTATTTCAGCATCCGAAAAAAGAGACAGACCATACTTTGTATCCTTCAATACATCCCGCAATATGTCGATATGAGACATAAAATAACTCCTGAGGTGCTTCGATTCTGTGTGTTGTATATATGTTGGTTGAAAAAATATGTGCTAAGGCACTATACGGTACAGTGCCAGCGTGTACAATACTCATAATTATTGTATTTTAGCAATTTGTAGATTGCGAGGCGACTAGGTTTGCACGTCTAGTTCTCTGGCTACTTAGCCGGAAATGGGGTTGACTTAACCGGATGAATCGGGGCGACGGGCGTTGTTGGGCTTACATAAAACATCGAAGCGAAACGCGCATCCTGACAGCCTTTTTTCCGCCAAAAATCATTGACCGACATGTCATACTTAATGAGCGTATATTTCGTTTCCAAAGGACGCTCTATTATGGTTGTGTGGCCGGTCGGGTCGAGCGTCAAAACCACTTCCAACGGGGATGGGGTGGCTACAGTGCTGACCGGAGCGGCTGCGGTTACGGTATCCATCGTTTCTACGACGATGGTTTTCTTACGTTCGAGGGCACAAGGATTCAAGTCCGTGTTCAAAATCGCGAGGATGCGTCTGCCTGATACGCTATTTGACCATCCATAATAAGCAGGGTCATAAGGCGTTGGCGAAGATGGCAGCATTTGAGCCAGTAATATCACCCCGAAACATAGAATCACTAAACTCCCAACCGCAAACAGGAATCGCCAAAATCGGCCCCTGCCATATTTTATAAGCATGGTGTGTACCTAAAACCCACTCGTTCAAGCCGTTTTCGGTGTGGCAAGCTCAGCACAATTGTATACTGATCAACCTATTACATCATTGTGACAACCAGAAATGATTAATGTAACTACACGACTCGTTACAAAACTGTACAATATGTAAGACTTGCGAAGCGATTAGTCTATCAGCGAAAATAACCACATCATCACGGAGGCAACTCATATGTCCCTATACCCTTTCCTCCTTAATCCGTCGCTGCACGTAAAAGTGTGGGGTGGACGCAAACTCGAAACCATTATGGGCAAACAGCTCCCCACTGATGAACCTTACGGCGAATCGTGGGAGATGCACGACACGGCGACGGTCGCCAATGGTGCGCTGGCCGGACGCAGCGTGGGCGATCTGTTGAAAGAATATGGTCATGCGCTGGTGGGGTCGAAAAATAATCCCGCCGAAGGCTTCCCACTGCTGGCGAAAATCCTCGACCCGTCCGATTGGCTGTCGGTGCAGGTGCATCCCAACGACGAACAGGCGCGTGAACTGGAAGGCGATCCGCGCGGCAAGACTGAAGCGTGGTATGTGCTGTACAGTGAACCCGGAGCCAAACTGGTCAAGGCCGTCAAACCGGGAACAACGCGCGAGGCGATGGCGCAGGCGATCCGCGACAATAAGCTGGAAGATTTGCTGGTGTATGCCGAAGTGGAAGTGGGGGATGTGCTGCTGAATAATGCTGGCGGCATCCATGCCTTAGGGCCGGGCATCGTCATTTATGAGATTCAGCAGTCGTCGGATGTCACCTATCGCCTGTACGATTGGGGGCGGATGGATTTGAATGGCAAGCCGCGCACCCTGCACATCGACAAAGGCGTGAAAGTCTCGAATATGAATGTGATCCCACCCATCACCCATACCGCCGACAACACACTGCCGGTTGTGGATGTGGTGCACTGCCCGTACTTTGTGACCTTATTACACCAATTGAATCCGCGTAACGGCACACGCATCACGCTGGATACCCACGGCGACCAATTCCATATCCTAACATGTGTAGATGGTAATGGAACGGTCAGCACTGGTAACACCAGCGTCGATTTCAAGCTAGGGCAAACAGTGTTGATTCCGTCAAATCAGGGTGAGTATACACTTTCGGGCACCACCCGAGTGCTGCGTTCATTCCAACCGTAACAGCCGGAGAGCGGCGCAAGAAAGTTGTAGCGTCAAGACGATCAGGTAAATATGAGTAATGTGCCGCTGCTTTTAGTTGCCGGAGTTATAGGTGTTCTGGTCGTGCTGTTCGCTGTGATGATGCGGCTGGGCAGCAGGGTTGAAATGGACTATGCGGCACGTCTGGAACAGGCCAAACCGGGACGTGCTACCGTCATACAGGTTGGGCATTCGCATGACGCTCGAAGCGGCGGTGGTGTGGTGATGGATTTAACGTTAGCAGTTATGCCGGAAGTCGGATCAGAATATCAGTCGACGGTAACATGGCGGGTTGAACGGGCTTGTATCAGCAAGGTTCAAATAGGGCAAACAATAGCCGTCAAAATAGATGCCAGTGATCCGATGCGCATCTATCCGGTAGAGATATGGGCGAGATTTATTGTCATAGCGGACAATGTGTAAAAGGTCAGGTGCAGTGTGAGAACTTATGCGGTGATTTACGAAGTGGGTCAAGGCTGGCTGATGGGAAAACCGCTCGAAGAACAACCTCTGAACGAACATTGGGACTACCTGCGTTATCTTCATCAGCAAGGTATCCTCATCGCGGGTGGTCCTTATCTTGATGATTCAGGCGGACTAACGCTGATTTATGCCGAAGACATTGATGCTGCATGGGAAATCGTGGAACAAGATCCGGCGGTCGTCAGCGGGGTATTCGTGCCGGAAGTGCATCCCTGGTTTCACGGAAATTGGGCGCAATAAGGATGAACCAACTCGCCATCCTAACCGATACCTCACAAGCCGGTGACGTCCACGACACAGCATATGGTGCCTCCGCGCCCATTAGCAGCCTCAAACTTGATAACCAATCCGCGCTGATAAGCAGCCCAACAAATGCTAATCCACGCGCCACTATTCAAACCCTAAAAGACTTGGGCGCGACTCATCTCTGGCTATGCGAATCTGTAGGTTCGTTGTCGCCACTGCTGGAAGCGGGCGATTGGCTGGTGGCGGACGATTACATCGATGGGACGCGCGGGCATCACACCACCTACTTCAGCGACAAAGCCGGTGGTTATGTGCAGCAAGTGCCAGCGTTTGATGCTGCTAGCCGCGAGGCGTTGATCACAACTTTGGATAGTGCTTCGCAGGGACGGCGATTCAAACGTGGTGTCTATGTCTGCGTCAGTAATACGCGTTTAGAGACTCCTGCGGAGGCAACCTTTTGGGCACGCGCAGGCGGTCATATGGTCGGGCGCTACCTCAGCCCTTACCTGACTCTGGCGCGTGAACTTGAGATACACGTGGCGGTGTTAGTCCATGTGGTGCGTGAGGGTGGGCAAGCGGGCAAGTCGGCTAGTTTTGAAACCTATAAAGCGATTGCCAGTCAGGCGTGGGCAAAGATGGGTTGATTCTTTTCACATGTCAATAAAATAGGACATTTGGTTAATTGCCTTTACTTTTGATATATGCTAGAGTATTTAGATAAAGTTTTCTAGGTCAAATACCCTAGTCACACGAGAGAAATTCATGCCTGGTCGCAAAACTTCCCAAAATTCACAAACACATGATTTAAATGCTCGTAAGACTATATTTGACAGTACACAATCCTCTGCAAGTTCCTCCAACGCCACATCGCAAACAAAGAAAAAAGCTGCCTGGCTAGAGGCTCCACTTCCAAAATTTTATGACCAGGAATTTGCTGCTGAAATGGTTAAACAGGGGCTGTTTTCGAATCTGGAAGAGGCCTATTTGGAAGTACCTGAAAACATTTTGAAAAACGTCCGCGAAAGAATAGAAGATTATCTATTGAATTCACACGCCCCGATTTTTTGGCCTACTGCTCCACTCCCCTCCCCGAAAAAATAAAAGTCGTTTATAATCACATAAACCAATTACATACTAAAAACAAATTATCGTATTGATAAGATAAATTGTTTCTGGTTGCATCGAACTGGGGAATTATTATGCCACCTTCGATATGCCTCGATCGAGTTAAGGATGTCCTCGACGATTGGAAGGATCAAGGTGTGATCAGCGAATGGGCTGCGAACCAAACGGTGATCCAGTTTAGGGATCGTCTGTATGGTACAGGTCGCTTCACCAATGTAATCGAAATCAACGGGCCGAATATTCAAATTACGGTTCGCCTTTTCGCTGGCATCATGGGAGACGACCATTCACTCAAAGAGGCCTATGCCTACCTGCTTAATCTGCCCTATCTGGACGCATCCGTCACCATTCAAAGAGACAATGACAGTGGAAATGTGGGGGCATCGGTCACCTTCCCCTGCGTTGCTAACCGCCACCAATTAGAAATACATATTGGAAATGCCATGAATACCCTGACGACTTATTCGGAAGCACGGTATGAACGTATCATGACCGACCTGCTAGAACTTGGCGTTACCCTAAAGCGAGGGGACTAAGCTTCATGAGCCAAATTTTCATTTCATATCACCATAATGCCAATGCCTTTGTAGCCGATGAACTGGTCAAGCGCCTTGAAGAGGAAAAGTTCAGCGTTTGGTGGGATCGACATATTCCAGCAGGCCATAACGATTGGCGCGAGAAAATTGACGTCGAAATTGACAATGTGCGTATCATGCTGGTGGTCGTTACACCGGAGGCAGTAGCATCGCAATACGTGACTTACGAATGGTCATATGCGATTGGGAAAAACAAAATCGTCATTCCACTGACCTATCAAAGAGCCGATGTTCACCCGCGACTGATTACGCACCAGGCTTTGGATTTTACCGATTCGCGCAGCCGCGAATGGACGAACCTTATGCAAGCGCTGCATAATTATCTCGAGAACACACCATCTGTTCCGGTCATCAATGTTGTGCCTAAAGAAGCCTTGATGAATGCGCTTGCCGATTTGCTGTTTGCCGATTGCATCGAACAGAATGCCTTAAACTTACTCATGAATCAGGAGTTGATTTCACCGCTGGATATTGCCGAAATACGGCGGCGCAGTCGGCGGCAGCCTAATCAGGCGGCAAGTTAGAGAATTCTTCTTCGTACATCCACCGGATGACGTCATGTTTCGTGAGGACGCCAACCGGTGTCAGCAGTTCTAACACGATGAGCTGGTCAATATTGGCATAGCGTTCGAACTTACTGCGCGCATCAGGCATAAAATCCTGCGGCATCATGGCGATCAATACCTGGTCACCGATAATGTCACGAACATAACCTTCTTTGAGGACAATCGTACCGCGCAGACTTATGATGTCGGTGCGGGTAACAATACCTGCAATCTGAACGCCCCCACCCCGTACAACAACCACATAATTCTCGCCGCTCTCAAACATCAATTTTAAGGCTTGAGAAATTTGAGTCGTGTCGGGAACACGTATAAAGTCCCTCTGCATATATTTTTCAACGCGGGGCATAACAACTCTGTGCCTAAAGAATGATGAAAGTCAAAATAATCGGTTGATATAAAAGAATGGCGAGTCTACCGCGCTTTGGTCGAGTGTGCGATGTTGTACCAATACTGTAATGATAAAAATACGGCATGCTTGACTCTGCTGCCCGCGTTGAACTATACTTTTAAGTATGAATAACATTAATCGTTCACCCATGAGCATGATGCAGAGCTTACGTCAGGACAGACGCAGGCGACTGCCCCGTGCATGGTGAATGACCTCACACTGGCAACTCGAAACCGTCTGTCCTCACTAGGCAGGCGGTTTTTTATTGTGCAAAATGTCAGTTTACAGAAAATGAGTGTATACGATGAATGAGCGCGTGGCAGAACACATTATACGAAAAGCGGATGTCGAAGATACGGACGCCATATTGGCCTTTGATTTGATCGCACAAGCCGATAAAAAGCGGCAGGCATATATCCATGAAGCGATTGAAAAGGATCACTGCACGATCATTGAGGCCGAAGGTAAGCCAGTGGCCCACATCATTATGGAGCGCAATTTCTTCGGCTGGCCGTTCATCGAGTTGGTGTATGTGCGAACCGACTACCGCCAATATGGCTATGCGACGGCTTTGATGCAGCACATCGAATCACAGTGCGACGAAAAGCTGTTTACCTCAACCAACCTTTCCAACCTAAACATGCAGCGCTTACTGGAAAAATTGGGATACAGTATCAGCGGCGTTGTACATAACATCGATGAGGGCGATCCGGAGGTGTTTTACTTCAAGCGCCCCGTCAAATCAGAGGACAAGTCGGGTTATAATACAGCGCAGCATTCCCGATAAGCAGTTTTTGACAATGGGTGTGAATAACCCATTTAACTTTCAACTTTGACAACATGCTTTGAGACCCGATTAACTACGAAGGATTACCGACCATGACTCAACCCAAAACGATCCATGTATCTGTCGCATGGCCCTATGCCAACGGCGATTTGCATGTCGGACATCTAGCGGGAGCCTATCTGCCCGCTGACATTTTCGCCCGCTATCACCGCTTGAAAGGCAACCGTGTCTTGATGGTTTCTGGCTCGGATAGTCACGGCACGCCGATTTCGGTAGAGGCTGATAAGCGTGGTATTCCGGCGCGGGAGGTATTCGAGCACTACCACGAACGTTTCTTGCTGACACAGCAAAAAATCGGCATCAGCTATGATTTGTTCACGCATACCGATACCGAGAACCATCATAAAATCACACAGGATTTCTTCCTCAAGCTGCTGGAAAACGGCTGTCTGTACAAAGAGACGCAGGAACTGATGTACAGCGAACTTGAAAAGCGCTTCCTGCCGGATCGCTACGTAGAGGGTGAATGTTACATCTGCCACTATGCCAATGCACGTGGCGACCAATGTGACAACTGCGGCAATCTGCTGGATGCGACCAAGCTGATTAATCCGCGTAACAAAGGCAACCCGTCAGACAAGCTGATTGTGCGCGAGAGCGAACATTTCTTCCTTGATTTAGGCCGCTTCGAGCCGGAATTGATCGAGTATCTGAATAAGAACGAGTCGCACTGGCGAACGAACGTGGTGCGCTTCAGCCGCAATTTCATTATGGACGGGCTGCACGGTCGCCCCATCACCCGCGATATTGATTGGGGTGTGGCCGTACCGCTGGATGGTTGGGAAACCAAGAAATTGTACGTGTGGTTTGATGCGGTAATTGGTTACTTCTCGGCCAGCGTAGAATGGGCCAAGAACATCGGTCAGCCAGACGCCTGGAAAGATTGGTGGTACAATCCGCAGGCCGAAATTTACAACTTTATCGGCAAGGATAATATCCCCTTCCACACCATCATCTGGCAGTCGGAATTATTGGGCGTGAACGGTATCTACAATGAAGCCAGCGATATGAAAGCCTATGACGCAAATCTGCAACTGCCCTACGATGTGCCAGCCAATGAGTTCATGAACATTGAAGGCGACAAATTCTCCAAGAGCCGCAATTGGGCCATCTGGCTGCCGGATATTTTGGAGCGTTATCAACCGGACGCGATTCGCTATTACACCGCCGCAACCTTCCCCGAAAGCGCCGATAGCGACTTCAATTGGGATGGCTTCCTCAACCGCGTCAACGGTGAGCTGCTGGCGGCATGGGGCAACCTCGCCAACCGTATGTTGAGCTTCGCCTATAAGCGCTACGAAGGCAAGGTGCCGAACATCGACATCGCCAATCTCACTGCGGAAGATAAGACTATCCTCGAAAAATCAGATGCTGCCTTCGAGAACATCGGCGGCTTGATCGAGGCCGTCAAGCTGAAAGAAGCCCTCACCCAAACCATGACGCTGGTGCGCGAAAGCAACGCCTATTTGGATCGGCGTGCGCCCTGGAAGACCATCAAAGAAAATCCTGATGATGCCGCTTTATCGGTCTATACCGTACTGCGCGTCATCGATAACCTCAAAATGGTGCTGTCACCTTTCCTACCCTTCACCTCACAAAAGGTGCATGAGTTCCTTGGCTATGATGGGCAGCTATTCGGTGAGCAGAAGATTGTCGAATACAACGAGCCGAGCCGCCCGCATAAGGGTCTGGTTTATGATGGCAGCAAGGCCATCGGGACGTGGACGAAGAGTGATCTGAAGCCGGGGCAAGCCCTGCGTGAACCCTCGCCGCTGATCGTCAAACTGGAACCAGAGATTGTCGATAAGGAACGTGCTTATCTCGGTGCGCCGCGTGATGAAGGCGCGATTGTAGTGTAAAGGACGAGAAGAGGCATATCACCGGTGATGTGCCTCTTTTCATTTGGGGATTTCAATTAAACAAGGTGTATTAGGAGAATATGAATATGGGGAATCCGTGAGTATGAAGATGCGAATTGCCTGTTTGAGTGTCATTACAGGTCTCTTGTTCTTGGAAGCCTATTTCTTAATTGATGCGGTAGATGCCGCACTAGGCCTAAACAGTCCAATTTCAATATTCTGGCTTGATGTCTATAGCATCCAGATAAAGTTATCCCTTACTTGCATCCTTATTCCGATTTCAATAATTCTCGTGATTTTCACATTACTTAGGCGTAAAGAACCAAAATTTGGCTTTTTTGTTATAGTGCTCTTCATACTTATTTTCGCAAATGTAATCGGCTTCTTAGCTTTGCCAAGTGGTATTGCCCGTTACACTAGATATGAGGGTAATCTGAGTTTTCAAGGTCGTTTTTATCTGGTTACTCAATCCTATGCTGTTATAGGGCTAGCTGATGCCCATCCTTATCTTGATCTATATGAATGCGATGCTTTGGGATTTCTGTGTCAAAAAATATTCCGTTATGAATGGAAATTCCTGAAACCAACTATCGAGTGGTCAGAAAATCATCAATGGCAATCTAAACTCGTCTCCGACCCTGCCGAGCACACCATCACTCTCCAAATTAACGGCGAGACAGTATATGTGTATCCAGTGAAATAAAAACCGGGTGTTATCTATTAAGATAGCACCCGGTTAAACGACATATCAAATGATGCTCAGTTATTAATTGGCTGAGCGATCATACTCCAGCTTGATTACATCAGCCGACTCACCGCAATCTAATTCTCTAGGCTGCCCTTCAGCAATTTTATCATGAAGATACTCATTGGATTGCTCGTCAAAACCACTCCACACGGGTGGTACACGTTCAAAATCGTAGATCGCGTCACCCGGTAATATAAAGCGCTCAAAACCCCGGTTCGGATTGTCCTTCTGGGATTGATCATGCCAATTGTGGTGATTACTCCGATCGTCATTATTTTGCATTGTCATCGGTAACTCCTTCTTTCTTTCTGCTTTGTTAAGATACCCGCAAAATATTTTCAAGCGTAGGAAGAAAGGACAAGGCAGGCATAGGACAAAAGGACAACAGAACATCTTTTTCGGTCAATATAAACATTAGAGGTTTGTAATCAATCTAATATTTCGTGTACTACAAACAAAAGCCGGATACCCTATTCCAGATAGAGCATCCGACCAATTTAAAATGTTTTGCGCCACTTTACTTCGTGGATGTTTTACCTTCGTATTTGTCCTCGCGTTGATTGCGTTTTTCGGGCTTATCGCCTTCCGGTGAAGGTTTCTTTTTCTGATCCGTGGCCTCGCCATCAATATGCTGTGGATATTCAGTGCCTCCGCCTGATGTGCCGAAGTCAGGCCGATAGTCGTAATCGTCATTTGTTGAGGGCTGCCCCGGACGTGTTCCCGGACGGTCTTTGCGATTACGATCCGTCACACTGCTGTCCTGCTGCATATCTTTATCTTCCTGAGTCTTAGGCGGGATTGGTTGTTTATCACGGCTGGTCATATAAAACTCCTCGTTGGTAGATGTTGAACAAGCTTAGTCCTATTGAGCCGTCGATCCATGATGCAACCAACCTGTTTTTAATCACCCATGTGGTCAATTTATCAGGCAAGACAATCGACTTTTGAAACAATATAGTGATCTAAGCCTCCAATTCAGATTACCTTTGGCACTGTCGCAAGGTCGGGGCAAAGTCGAGAATTTATTGTATAAGAATACTTCTGTACAGTTCTTTATGATCCTGCTATACACTATTTAATAGAAAATGTGTGATTTAGAAAGGATTTTTATGCGACACCGTCTAGGACACATAACGTTATTCATTACGATGTTTTCACTGTTATTTTTGCTGAGTTTGCCTGCACTTGCACAGGACGATCTCACCGAGAAATTCACTTTTGAAAGTGGTGCCGCATTTAGTTTCCCGCAAGCTTGGACGCTAAACAAGAAAAGCAATCCGCTCACACTCACCAGTGATCAGACCCAACTTTTGGTGCTGGATTACGCCGGTCTACAGGGCATCGGCGTAGACATCGAAAGCGCTTCACAGAATGATGTCTTGAAGGCTTACTTCAGTCACTATTACCCCGACCGCTCCTTTAAGGAAAACAAAATCGCGCCACTTGAAATCGGTAAGCGTGCGGGCATTCAATACGATTACAGTGCTACGGATGGTCGGGCGCGGGTAATGGTCATCCCGTTCGCCAATGGCAGCGCGGGGATCATGGAAGAAATATCGCTGGCAGGCAAACTCCGTGAGGAAGCTACAGTGCAGGCGATGGTTGAGTCGTTCGATAACAGTGAGAAAATCACAGGCACGACCACTACGGTTGCTGCCAAAGTCGTTGACTGCACAGTCAGCACCACCCGTGACGATACCGTGCAGGTGCGCGTCGGTCCCGGTGAAAATCGCAGTTCGATTATCTTTCTATCCGCAGGTTCATCATTCAAGGTGCTGGGTCAAGCCAAAGCCAAAGACGGCAGTAAATGGTGGAAACTGGATAAAACACAAGTTGCGCCGGGTAAAGCCGCCAACGAAGTGTGGGTCAAACAGGATGACGTCAATCCCACCGGTGACTGTGACAAAGTAGCTGACGTCAATGCGCCGCCGGTCGTACCGATTTCCAATGCGCCACCTTCCAATAATGGTTCGGGCTCAACCGCATCCGGAAGTCCACCGTCTTCTGGCAATTGGGTGATCTCGTATAGCAATGGTAAGGCATCCTGCTTTGGAACAGGTACCGTTGATGTGTCCGTTAACCTGTCTGCTCAGGCTATTTCCATCTCTGTGAGTGGATCGACGCTCCATTTTGGCAATACTACGCTCACGAACACGGGCGGAAACACTTATCAAGGTATCGGTCAGATCACAATTGATGGACAGAATGTGTCCACAAATATCACGGTACAGGTCATTTCACCTACTCAGATCGTCGGTTCAATTGTCGGAACCGTCAACACCGGTGATACCTCTTGCAGTGTGACGTATCCTTTCAACGTAACCAAGAGCTAACCCCGCAAATCAATTATCCAAAGGGCTGACCATACGTTCAGCCCTTGATACACATGATTAATAACCTCATTTTTTGATGTTTCAGCCGCTTTACACAAATCCGAGATACTTTCTCTATGAAACTATAGGGTAAAATGGTGATCATATAAAACAAACCCTTGGCCCAAGGGTATTTATATGAAAGATCGGTTGTTGAAGTATGAAAACAGCTACCCCTATAGAATTATCGCGTTTGCGGGACGACATTCGACGTGCCTATGATGCGTTGATCCGTGAACGCTTCGGTATGCTCACACCCCGGCAGCGGCAGCGTCTGGACGAAATTACCCTGCCTATGCAAAAAGTGTACGGCGCAGTCGATGAATATGAAAACTGGGTCGATATGCCCACCATCTTACGTCCGACTGATCCCCGTTACCGGCTGATGTACGCCGCCCGCACACCGATGGAAATGATCCTGCAATGTGCTTATTTCCTACACATCAACCACATGCGTAAGAATGAACTGCTTAATCAGGATCAAATTGAGGCTGTTTGGCTTATGGAGCGCAGCGGACGCCGATTGGTACTGGAAGTCGAACGCTTATGGGCGGAGATGCGCGAAGAAGAAACAGCGGCAGGCGCATAACTGATGGGCAGCCTAATCAAGTGGCAAATAGCTCGTCATCGGTCAAGCACAACCTATGAAGCAGACCTTGATCGCCAAGGCTCATATCACCAGTGGCGAGTTTGGGATCGTGCTCGTATTCCCCGGCAGATTTGTACAGTTTGCGAGTTATTATGAAGCACCGGATGGTGAAAGCTATTATCAATTGGATGAACCATAGTGTCTGAGGAATTTACGTTTGGAGAATTTCCACTCCTGAATACGCCCCGACTTTGTTTGCGTGAGCTGGTCATGAATGATGCTCAAGCGATTTTCAATATTCGCGGCGATTACGAGGTCACCCGTTATAATACTGGCCTCGCCTATGACCGCATCGACCAGGCCCGTGATCTGATTCAAGCCATCCGCGCCGGATACGTCGATGGTGCAGAACTCCGTTGGGGTATCACCCTCAAAAATGATCCGACCGTCATCGGCATGTGTGGTTTCAATTATTGGGTACGCCATGATCGCCGCGCATCAATCGGTTATGATCTCGCCCGTTCCTATTGGGGGCAAGGTCTGATGACCGAGGCGGTACGCGCGATGGTCGATTTCGGCTTCGACCGCATGAACCTCAACCGGATTGAAGCCGACGCCGATGGACGCAATCCAGCTTCAGCACGGGTGCTGCAAAAAGTAGGCTTCAAACACGAAGGTGTGCAGCACGAGCAGTTTTTCGAGAACGGCAGCTACTATGATCTGCATCTTTTCGCCCTGCTGCGGCATGAATATTTAGCCACAAAAAAGAGTTGAGGTTCATGTGACGTCACCGAAATCGCAACCACATCTCATCCCCTCAAAACTGGTCGGCCAACGATTTAGCCGCGATACTTTTGGTGATATCAAGATCGCGCTGGTCGCTTACTGTCCGCCGCCGAAGATTTTGGGCAAATACAATCCGGTTTCTACCAGTGACCAGTATTTCATCCACGTATCGCCCGACAGCGTAAAAAAGCTGTCCTTTAACGGCATCCACTTTCTCTCGTTGGTGCATGTCTACGGCGGCCCCGTATCCGCCACGACGGTTGAAGAACTGGCTTACTATGACATTGACTATATCCTTGCTTATGGATTGGCCGGTGGACTCGGTACCAAAAATCTGAAGATGGGCGATTTTTATAAGGTGGATACGGCGCTCGTGGCAGATGGCACAACACCCCATTACACCAAAGAACCGATTGTAAGTGCGGACTCTGCTTTGAAATCAGTCGTTTCAGAACTTTGGCAGCGTACAAACTCGCAGCCTATTCACGCTGTTCAAGCGATTACTGGAGATACCCTTTACCGCGAAGATGCGGCTTTTCTGGACTCCGCTCGCCAGCAAGGATGCGACATTGTCAATCTCGACTCGTCGCATTTGTACGCCGTATCGCAGGTTAACAGCGACAACAAGTACATCAAATCCATTGAATGCGGCGTCATTTCGGATGTCACCGGCAGTGATCCCGACAAAGACTGGGATAGCAACCTTTCAGTGATGCTCTCGACTGAAAGCACCACCGCCTTAAATCCCTTACAATTAACCGGCAAAATCGTTGAGTTTTATATCGAGCAACTCGCGCCGATTCTCCTAGCTTGAAGCAGTTGGATTCTTAATCTGTTTCGTGTTGCATCAGCGCCCATAACCCTTCAAGATGGCTGCGTTCTGTCAGCAGTGAGCCAATGGAAATCCGCACCATCCAACGCCCATCGAGGATAGCGGGTGTCAGGTAGGCGCCGCCTGATTGATTGATGCGCTCCGCCCAACCGAGCGTATACGCATCCAGCGCCTCGCCCTCAAGACCAGTCGGTTCATGACGCACACACAACGTTTGCAGTTGAACCGGATTCAGGACTCGCCAGTTCGGCGCATACTGTATTTGTACAGTAAGCCACCGAGCATTATCAAGATCACGGCGAAGACGCGCTTGCAGTCTGTCGATTCCTTGTTCACGAATGAGGCACCACAACTTCAGCGCGCGGAAGCGGCGACCCAGCGGAATACCCCAATCACGCAGATTTTTCACCTGACTATCGACCGTACTCTGCAAGTAACTGGGATTGGTACTCATGACGCGGATGAGATGTTCCTGATCACGCACATAATATAAAGAACTGTCAAAGGCTACGCCAAGCCATTTATGCGGGTTGAGAACGATCGAATCAGCGCCTTCAACACCCTGCCACATCCAGCGGCACTCCGGCAAAATCATGGCGGAACCTGCCATTGCCGAGTCCACATGCAGCCACATGTTATGTTGATGAGCAATTGTGGCAATCGCTTCTAGCGGATCAAGAGCCGTTGAGGTCGTTGTGCCACACGTGGCGACTACCGCACAGGGAATAAACCCTTGCTCAAGATCAACACGGATGGCTTCGGCCAGCGCGTCAGGACGCATGGCATAATGTTCGTCGGTGGCAATCATCCGCAAATTAACTCGTCCGAAACCTGCCATCAGCGCGGCCTTCTCGACCGAACTATGGCTTTGTGTCGATGTGTAAACAATCAGCGGCGGTTGATCGCCCTGCAACCCATCATCAGCCAATGAATAATTGGATGCTCGTTCGCGCGCACAGATTAAAGCGACTAATGTACAGGTCGAGGCCGTATCCTGAATCACGCCGCTCCACGCATCAGATAAGCCCACCATCTGCCGCATCCAATCGGTAACGACTTCCTCTAGCTCGGTCAGAGCGGGGCTGGATTGCCACGACAGCCCCAACACACCGAGTCCGGTACTGAGATAATCACCCAAGACCGATGAGAGTTCGCTGTTAGCTGGAAAATAGCCATAAAAATTCGGACTCTGAAAATGTGACAAGCCCGGAACAATAATGGTGTCGAGGTCACTAAAAATCGCATCAAAGGTTTCTGGCTTTGTCGGCGGCGAGGCGGGAAGTTGGGCACGAATACTGCCGGGAGCAGCTTGCGACCTCACAGGTAAATCGGCAACATGAGCACGATAATCGGCAATCCAGTCAATCAATTGATGACCAAACTGGCGAAATTCTTCAGGATTCATGAAATTATTCCCTGCACAAAATAAGTCAAAATAGGCAGGTGAAGTTTGCTCCAAAAATAGGGAATATGCCAGCACATGGATTAAGCTTGGCCGTTCAGAAGAAGAGGGTAGGGTTGACCTGTTAAACAGGTGATAACAGGTGAATATTACGAAATAACATTACGAAAATGTGCCTGCTTTGCAGGCGTAAGCAGGTAAAATGATCCTTCCTGAGCCCGATTTATGAAGATAATGTTTGGAAGTTGAAACCGGATTCAAACGGAAATGACTTAAGAATTGAACCGCCAAGACGCAAAGAACGCCAAGATCAAGACGGAGCGTTTGCATTTTTGATACCAAGGGTTAAAGTTCAGAAAATGTAAAGGAATGAATATGCCATCCATGAGTTTGATTGTTCTCCGCACCGCTACCATTGAAATGATGCTGGCGTTTTACCGTGCGCTTGGTCTTGAGTTTGTGCAAGAGCAGCACGGAACCGGCGCGATCCACTATTCGACCGCACTTGGAGAGGTCACACTGGAAATTTTCCCGGCAGAGGCAGGGCAAGCACCGGGTCGTAAAGCTGGTGGCGCAACCATGATCGGCATCAGGGTCGAGTCAGTGGATGCAGCCGTTGCAGCTTTACAACAGATGGAGATCAAACCACTGTCGCCGCCTAAAGACTCTGCATGGGGACGGCGTGCCACCGTGCTTGACCCCGATGGTCGCTTGATTGAACTTACACAAGCGCTTTGACGAACTTAATTGGTCACCAATGACGGCAAACCATGCAGCGCCAGCGGCAAGACGAGCACAATCGCCGGAAGCGCCATTCGTGCCGATTCATCAAGGATGCCGCCCACAAACACCGCTCCCATATACAACAGTGCCACCCACGCAAATGTTCTTTCAACCGGATTATCCCGTTTACGGTAACCAGCGACAGCCGTAATCCATATCGGCAGCATGATCAGATTGATCAAGAGGCCGTGACCGAGATGCGTGAGGTTAATTTTAAGTGTGCCCTCGAAACCTTGAACATGCGCAGCGCTGCCTAAAACCAGATGCAATCCAGCCGTGATAAGTGCCCATACCACCAAGAAAATAAAACTGTGTTTGATGCCAGCACGTCCGGCCAACACCGCATACACAATTACCAGCAGTAATCCGGTTTCGCGGTTGAAACTGGCAAGCGTCACCAATACCAGTACCAACCATCTATGCCGCCATGTCACCAGCAGCAAAGACAACAGCGCCACCTCGATAATGCTGGTCGGTGTTAGGAAATAGCGGTTGAAGG
>JBGAHG010000043.1:0-55397 GCA_044226325.1 Aggregatilineales bacterium | reverse complement strand
CGTACGGGCGGACTCCTGTCCGCCTTTGGTCATCTCAAGTTTGAAGCCGTTTGAAAAGTCATGTTGGCGCAGCGCGCATTCAAAACAGGCATAGGTTTTTCCGTTGTGTTTGGCGACGGCAGCGGAGGAGGTCTGTTGCCGCTTATTTTTCGGTCAAAATCGGCGGCAGTGATGTTGGCATCTCTATTTAGGACGATCGCAAATATTCTAAATATTGCAATTGTAACAACCTGGAAAGGACTGCCTTAAGTAACAGCGAAGACATACGATCCCGCCCTCTGCAAAGTGGTTTTACGACACGACAGTTTTGGTCGATTGAGGGAAAAGTGGAAGGCTCTCAGAGCCTTCCCTACGGGAGAAAAACTCGCTAGACTGTAAAAGTGCCGTCTCGTGAACCAAAGTATTAGGGAGAGACTTCAAAGCCTTTTAGAGATCAAAAATCAGGTAGTCCGCCCAACCTATTCTGTGATGCGTAGGGCAATTCATCTGTTTTTAAGCTGCGTGGAGAATGGTGATGCAACACGCTCCAAAAACAGTGTAACCGATATGAAGCGGAGACGGGTTACATTTTGGAAGACCATTTTGTAACTCTTCCAGCAGGTTGGCATTAACCATTTTGAGGGAACAGGATTGTTAAGCCAATTGGAACGTGGTTAGGAATCCGTTTGCCGACAAACTCAAAGTAAACCTAAACAATAATACTGAGAAAAACAAATCGCTCTTTGTACCGAGTCTATCATCGTGCCAGGATTGCATTAAGTGGCGGACAGCGGTCAAAACCCCACCCCAACCCCTCGCCGAAGCGTCAGGGAGAGACTTTAAAGACTTTTAGAGTTCATTGTGAGTTCGCGGCGGCTCGTTCGTGTCCATGTGCTGCAACAGCACTGACAGTTGTCACGCGGCGGGCACACCTGAGGCAATCGCGGCATTCAGCGGCATCAGTCGGATCTCCCGTGTCGCACTTGTGCCATTTCAGCGCCGAGTTCCCTTAAATTCGCCTGCTATTTCAGCGGGAAATCCTCACACACTGCAAAATTTGCAATTTCATATAGAGAGTTAAAGCCGATCCGGAATTGACTTTATCTACTTCACCAACATCAACCATACGATACCGACTGCCATTGTCAAAATCGTAATCGGAATACCCGCCTTCAAGTAAGCTGTAAAACTCAGCTTAACATTACGCGCAGCCGCCACCTCCGCCACGATCAAGGTCGCTGCCGAGCCGAGCAGGGTAAAGTTTCCCGCTAGTGTCGAGGACATTGCCAATGTCAACCAGGCTTGTTGTGCGTTCGGCAGTGTTCCAATTTCCGGTCGTAATAACAACACCGCCGGAACATTGGATACTACATTGCTTAAGATGCCTGTCGATATACTCAGTGCTGGTATACCTCCGTGTATCAGAGGCGAAGCGACTATGAAAAGCTGCTTACTCAGTCCGGTAACTTCAATCGCACCAGTAACAATGAACAACCCGCCGAAAAATGCCAAAAGTTCCCAATCAATCGCCAAGAGCTTGGCAGGGCGCAACCGTGACACTAACAATAATCCAGCAGCCACACAGGCTGATGAAACAATTGGCAGGCCAGCTAAAAACGCGATCATCAATCCGCCCACCACCAACAGTGTGCGATTTAATAGGGGAGGGTAGGTTGTCGTTTTAGTCAATATTTCTGTCGTTGGCTTATCTTCAAATTTCCGTTTAAATTCCTGTGGATAAACTAGCACGATGACACACCAACAGATACCTAATCCGATCAACGCCACCGGCCCTAAGTGCGCCAAAAACGTCAGAAACGGAATACCACTGGCCTGCCCAATAATGAGGTTTTGTGGATTGCCCGTTATCGTTGCTGTTGACCCTACGTTTGCTGCGGTTGCCAATCCAACCAGATAAGGAATTGGGTCACGTTTTAGCCTGATGCACAGATCAATTACCAGCGGTGTAAACAAAATGCACACTGGATCATTTAGGAAGATTGCCGACAACACGCCAGATGCCACGATGACTAAGCCCAGCAGAATACGCGGCCCCTTCGCCAGCCTGACTACACCATCGGTCACGACATTAAAGAAACCTGCCATCCGCAAGTTGGCATTCATCACCATCATCGCTGCCAGCAGCAAAATCGTTCCAACGTCAAGCGCTGCATAGGCTTGTTTCTCATTAATGGAGCCAATCGCAATCAAAATCGCGGCTCCGACCAGTGCGATTGTGGCCCGGTTCATCCGCAGGCGAGGTATTTGTCCAATTGCGACGCCGGCATAAGTCAATAACACAACTACAGCGGTGATAATCGTCAATGCTTGCATGAGTTCCTTCAGTGATGAAAATGCCGCGCACACACTCAATTGTAATAGTTCTGGTGGACCTATTGCATGAGCATCACCAATGAAAAAGAGCGAACCGAGTTCGCTCTTTCTTATTACCTGATGAGTAGCTTACGCCTAATTCTTACGCATCGGAGGCGCAATCTTCACAAAATGATCTTGTGGCCGCGCGACCAAACTGTACAGGTGTTGCGCGGTTTCTGGCTGATTATTCACTTCCAGCGTCTGGATATACGTGTTTAACAGTTCGCGAACATCAGCTAAACCACGCTCGTCCAGTGGAAAAATATCGACCGTAGCGCCTTCAGCAATACGTCGCCGAATAGCCTCAACCGTCAAGTTCATTTCCGGTTGAATGCGTTGATAAATCACCCCGCCGGACATACCTGCACACATCCAGGGACCGGGATCACCTAACACAATCACACGTCCCGAGGTCATGTACTCACAAGCATAACCTTTAATGTTGGCGCGTGCTGCCAGCCCACCCAGCTCATCACGAAGCGGTCGGGTAACCTCACCGCCGAAAATAACGTCAGCACCGCTCAAACGGATGCAAGCGCGGGTATCAGCATTACCTTGAATGATGAACCGCCCACCTTGCGCCCCATAAGCGAAGCTTTTCCCGACTGAACCATCTAACCGCTGACCGTTGTGGTTCAATCCTTTGAGGATAGTGACTGTACCGCCGTGCGCGCACTTCGCTACACCGTCTTGTGCGCCGCCTTCGACCATCACTTCAAGGGGGGTGTCCAGGAAAGCCGCCAGACCGTTGCCCGGTATTGCCGAGTTGCTGAAGTTCAAATGCACTGCGGTAATCAGGTCTGCATTTGGGAAGTCGCCACGCTTAATGGCGCCATTTAAGTGCGTACCTAACGCCCGATCCATCGCCATAACTTGCTCGTCGTCATAGGTCAACTCACGTTCGCCATATTCAACCTGTTCGGCGATGGTCGAGGTGATTTGCTTGGTCAACGTGTTACGCGGGCGAACCAGCCGGACACCGACTCCTTGTTGGAGGGCCTTTTTCTTGTTTTGCGGAGCGCGTTTAGTCAATGGGCTGAGGTCAATCCGGTCGTGCATCGCGATCTGTTCCAACAAGTCCGCACGTCCCACCACATCCTGTGTCCGCGTGAAACCTAGTTTTGCCGTCCACTTGCGGATGTCGTCTGCCAGCATATAAAACACGTTGCAGATGCCTTCGACCGAAGTTTCGAAATCCCGCGGGTCAAAGTGTTTGATGCCTTTGAGCAGTGCTTCCTCTGCTGTCTTGATGTGGGTGGTAATACCCACGTGACACGTACCTTCTTGACACTTCCGGCAGATGGTACAACCCATCGCTACCATCGCTAACGTGCCGAAACCTACGCGATTTGCGCCGAGACACATCATCTTTAGGACATCGCGTCCGCTTTTCATGCCGCCGTCGCACCAGAGCTCCACATCGTCGCGTAAACCACTTTCGTTCAGTGCGCGGTGTGCCAACCACACCCCGATTTCCGCTGGTAGACCCACATGCCGTAGTGAGTGTGCTCGTGCCGCGCCCGTACCGCCATCATATCCAGTGATATTGATGATGTCCGCGCCGGCCTTTGCCACGCCCACTGCGATCACGCCTACACCTGGCACAACTGGAATTTTCACTGAAACTTTGGCATTTGGATTGGCGGTTTTAAGTTCGTCAATCAGTTGCGCCAGGTCTTCAATCGAATACAGGTCATGGTTGTTACTAGGTGAAATGAGGTCAACGCCCGGTGTCGTATGTCGCGCCGCTGCTACCTGTTCCGTAACTTTATAACCCGGTAATTGTCCGCCTTCACCGGGTTTAGCGCCTTGTCCGATCTTGATTTCCAGATAATTACACGAGTTCAAGAATTCGATGTTGACACCGAACCGCGCCGAAGCGATTTGGTTGCCTCGGTTACGTGGATAACGTCCCATCACATCCGGTAGTTCGCCACCTTCACCGTTAACACAGATGATGTTTAGCCGGTAAGCCGCTTCACCATAGGCTTTGTACGCCAGCTCGCCTTGTGAGCCGAACGACATTGCGCCGATAATCACGGGCATTGTGTGATCTTTAAAGGTGATATCCACGCTGTCGGGATCAATGACTTCGTCAATTTCTTCCGTTTTTAATCCCATGATGTGACGTAGAGCGACAGGAATTTCGGCCTCAAGCTCAAACATCTCTTTGGTGTAATCTTCTAGAGAAAGTTCACCCATCGCGATGTCTTCGATTTTCTTCCACATCTTCGGGTAAATCCGGTCAGCATTCGCTAGCTTACCCGTTTTTTCGCCGCGAAGTTCTGCCGCACGTTCTTCGGCATCGGCTTTCATATCACTCCATGTCAAGCCACGTGCTTCTGAACCAAAGTAGTTGGGAGTGCCGAAATACGGTGTGACGTTCAGTGCCAGCCCGATTGAGCTGAATGAATGGCCATAACCACGCAGCTCATGGCATCCAATTGTTGAGATCGCTTTTTCGATACCACCATTCAGCACCTTAACCAATCCGACCAATTGCTTGATTCGAGCCTCGGAGGTCAGTTGATCTTTGGATGGTTTTGGAGCCAGTCCCAACGCGACCGCATACATCGCGTAGGGAACAATGGCATTTGCGCCCAAAGCGATGCATAACGCTAAATCATGCAAATCCCGCAAAGCGCCTGACCGAACTACTAAGCCCACCTGGCGTCGCAGGTTTGGCATATGAGGTGCGTTTCGCAGCGCTTGATCAATGGCAGACGTTAAAAGTAGGGGATCAATCCACAGCTTTTCGCCCCCGAAGACGTCCGTATCATCAATTACGATGCATACCGCGCCATTCAAAACGGCTTCAACAGCCGCTTGTTGTAAACGGTCAACCGCTTCTTGAATATTTTCGTCCATAGCGGCTGCGCTGGAGAACACCACCATTCGGTCACCGAATGTTTCAAACAGGTCTTCTATCAGCATCGTGCCGGTTTTTTCAGCGGCCTGCCGGATTTCGTCGGCTGCGCCCAGATCGGTATAACCGCCGAGCAGCAGCGGTGTTCCTAGTTGGATCAGCGAGGCATTAGGATCAGGTACCGCACCGACTGCCGGACGTGTTCCGATTAATGTCTTGACGGAGAATTGCGCTTTCTCGCGTTCACGATCAATTGCCGGGTTAGTGACCACCGCAACTGTTTCTTTGAAGTAATCTGCGATATTCACCCGCGTTTGGCTCAATGCTGCTAATGGTCCATCCCAGCCGAGTGAGCCGACTTGCTCTTTGTGAGACTCGGCAATCGTTTCCATGAAGTTGATGTGATAGCGTTCCCACCCCAGCGCCGCCATTGTGTTAGCATTGACTGGAGTCTTGCGCAGTGTCCAGGGAATGGGTTGCATGGTTCGCACTGGAGCGGACGCGACTTGCACCGCTTCTGCGACTGCAACACCGGTAGCAACTGTTGCTACTTGCAAGCCACCATTGCCATTGGTGTAATCATTTGTGGGTGACGACAATGGCAATCCGCTGTTTGGCAAGTCACTCAATGTCCATAACCCTGCGACATCTTCGGATTGGCGTAGATTGCGCTCTCGCTGCCGCGACAACACATGACGCTGGATAGCTGGATAATCGTAGACGTCTAACCCTTGTCCAGCCTTCAACTTGAGGGCGATTTTTTCACCGGGCGCCAGCGGTTTTGGTTCAGATGACATCATATCCAACGAATATACGCCGCGCTCTGATGTGGCGAAGTACTCCTTTTCCGATTCACCGAACCATAAAGGGCGCAATCCCAACGCATCGACGCTGAAAACGCACACGTCGCCTAATCGTCCGGCAACCGCTGCGGGGCCTTGTGCGAAAGGGCCAAACGACTTACGGATTTGCTCGTAAAGATCATGAATTTCTGGTTGGTTCTGAATTAGATCATGTTTATGTGGTGGAAAAATATATTCCATCGCCTCAATCAGATCCATGTCGTATTCCATGCACAAGGCTTGCAGAACACGATCTACATCTTGCGAGTCGGAGTTGCTCTGGTCGAGTGGAATGCCAATCATGCCTGCTTCAATCCGGAAACGTGAGATCGTATTGAACTCGCCGTTGTGTCCCATCACGCCGAACGGCTGCACACGTTCAAAGTTGGAATTGGTATTGGTGGAATAACGCGCGTGTCCCAGCGTTACACATGATGCGTAATCGGGATCGCGCAATTCAGGGTAATAACGGCGTAGAATTTCGACTGTGCCCTGTACTTTGTAAACTACACTGTGTGATGAAAAAGAAGGGAAGTGAACGCCCAGTTCCTTTTCCAGTTGTGTTTGCAAACGGAAAAGTGTACTTTCCAGTTGCTCCTGGGGAATGCTCCCACCTGTACCGGCGATTTGCCAGAAATCCGGCTCGTTCTTTTGAGCGTTCGGCCCCAACATATGGCTGTTGACGATTCCCGGTTCTTCTAGAATCACGTCCAGACCGGCAGCCATGATGTGTTGGCTGATTCGCTCTATCAAATGCTGTGACCGTCCCCGCGCAGCAGCGGGAATCATGACATGCGCGACCCAGAAATTACGGTTGCTGGCAATCGAGGAACGAAGGCCTGCCCGTGCTAACCGCTTCACCCACAATTGACGGGGAATATCCGTCAAAATACCCACACCATCACCCTCACCATCCACAATACCGGTGCGATGCCCCATGCGGGTGAGTGCTTCAATGGTTCGTTTAACATTACCGTGAGTTGGTTGTCCGCCTTTTCGTACGGCGCAGATCAAAGCACAGGCATCATGCTCCTGGGTATCGATACGATGGAGGGGGAAATCCGTACATTCAGATGGGTTTTCTTGCTGCATTGTCATTGGCTCCTTGGTGTCACATTCCTTACATGTGTTATTTGGTTAATTCACCTAAAAATAAGGGATTTTTTATTGGTGATAATTTATCCTGTATGCGCCCAGAAATATACGGATAATCTACTCTAAGCTGTCCCCCCTCGAATCGTGCAACTTGCATAGATAGTTTTTACGACCCTCGTTTGGGTCGAATGACACCCGTTACCATATCCAATTCATGTATCTCGTGAAAGCGTGTATTTGTAGATGATTGAATCCAAAAAAGAGCGCAATTGGCGCTCTTGACTGTCATAACTTTGAAGAATAACGAGATAATCAGTTCATCGTCAACAATCGGCGGATAGTTAACGCCAGATGTAATGCCAGACGAATTTCCGGCCTTTCCAACTCGATTTGTGCAATATCGTTAATGCGGTTCATACGGTAGAGCAGAGTATTTCGATGCACAATCAGCATGTCTGCCGTTTGGCTCAAGTTGCCATGGCAGGCGAAAAATGCTTCCAACGTTTTGATAAGATCGGCATTCTGTCGGTGGTCATAATCTTCTAACGAACCCAGGGTTTTTTGGCAAAAGGCTAGCAGTTTGTCCCTGTCCGATAAACTAAGTATCAACTGATATACGCCTAAATCGCCAATATAGAGTGGTGTATCGGTATGAAGTCGCGCGGCTAGTTCCAATGCTTGCACGGCATCCCGATGACTATTGCGCCATGCGGTAATATCCCGCGCTGCTTGTCCCAATCCTACAGCCACACGCGCCCCGGGATACTGGCGCTGCACTTCTGATGTAAAGGCCTTAGCCAGTTTGATGCTTGCCTCAACCGTCTCTTTCACATCCGATGACGTGGCATGAAACACGAGTAATTCATTCTCACGCTCACGTTGCCACACCAATGCGCTGGCATGTTGGCTGGCGACCACGCCATTAACCAATGTCTCTAACCGCCGGTTTGAGGGTGTTTTGTCGCCTTGCCACGCCAGCACAATTGCCAGATGGGTTTGGGTCATATCATGCTCGAAGCGCTCACCCTGCCGGATAGCCTCTTGCAAGCTCACGTCACCAATCAATAAACGGTCAAGAAATGTACCGCGCAGCCGTTTTTCTGTGTCACTTATTGCCTTTGCCTTCGCCATCTCCAATGCACAGGCAGCTGCGCCATGTTCTGCTACCAAGAGGTCAATATCGTCGAGTTCCGTGTCCCGCCCAATAATCGATAAGTATCCTCGCCCGATATTCTTGGTGATAATCGGCGAAACCAATCGTGCTAAACCCGGCGTCGGAATTGATTGCAGCAATACAGGATTATCGATTTCCGCCACACGCTGTCGGTCTTGCATCTCCACAGGCAGGTTATAGACATTCTTCAAAAATTGTTCGATGTCGTCCCAATTACCGATGAACTGAGGTTGAACCGTGCTTTCAATTACACGAAGGCGTTTATCTTGCACCACAATAGCCTTGTTGGTCAGTCGTGCCATTGCACCGACCAGTTCCGCCATACCTTCGTTCCGCGAAGAGATCTGTGTGAGTTGCCGGTAAATCTGTGTGGCTCGTCGCTCGATTTGCCCTTTGCGGTCAACCAAAAGACTGATGACAGCCTTTTCCACCAATCGGATGCGGCTCCCTGGAGGCAGAACCATGACTGTCATCCCTATCGCGTTGGCTTCCGCGACCAGCGTCGAGTGAGCGTTTTCGCTTAAGACAATTGCTGCCGCTTGCATGTCCGATGCCCACCGTAGAATCTCGACATCGCTTACTACCGCCGAAGTATCCGATTCAGCCTGGGCAACCAGTACAATCTCACCCCGTTGAAGCGTTTTATTGTTGACGTGCGTTTCCGGGTAGAAGACCGTTGCCCACGAGACGGGTCTATTTAGTAGTCCGTCTCCCGCGACAACCTTGGTTCCGAGGGGCAATCCTAATTTGCGGACATCTTCTACGGTTGTAATGTGTGCGCTTTCTGCCATGTTTTTTCCGTTAATACTGTCAAAAAAAGAAAACCAGATCAGTTTGTGTCAAACCGGCTAAGTTTCGCCTGTAAGCAGCCCCATTAAAATCACTGCTGCGAAAACAACGAGCGATATGCCCAGAAAGTTGCTGCCAGGACTAATATATAAATTAATGAGAGTCATGCCCGCCAGCAGTGCCCCACCCAACCAGGTAGTAGGAGCAACGCGCCAGCGCTTAGAATATTGATACATGCCCGATCCAAGCAGTACCACGCACCCAGCAAAAGGAATTACCCAATTTGGGAGTGCCAAACCGCCTTGTTGGATAATTTGCACACTTGCAATTGCCAGTACCAGAAACACCCATGTCAATCGCTCTACCCGTTCTTCGGCATAGCTCTTGCTTCTACCCGTTCCCCGGCTTCGCGAGTCGGTATAGTTGTTACGGCTGCTGCGGGAATAACTCGACCTGCGTCTCGTCATACTTGAACCCCTCATTGTAATAACATTGTGGCTACTAGCATACACCCACGAGGCGCATTAAGCCAATTGCACAATAGCTGTTTGACGCATACAATCGGATGATAAATTGGCTCATAAACGAGGAACTTAGAATGGGCAAACGCCCGTTAATCGGATTTGTTTTGTTGATCATACTCGTGGCGTGTAGTCCCGAGCGTAGTGCACTAAATAATGGTCCTTTACTGGTACAGGAGGTTACCCTTGCGCCAACAACTCCAGCGCCTACACGGGCATTGAGTGCAACCCCTTCCCCTATAGTGATCGCCATTTCGACGTCTGAACTGACGACGCCAATTACGAGCGCTACTTTTAAATCGAATCTGGTATTGGTGACACCTACGCTTCCACCCAGTAAAACACCCACTCTGACGCCAACAATCACGCCAAGTTGGACGCCTACTTTTACCCCACGTCCTCCGACGGCAACCAACAGTGTAAACTATATTACCCTCGCACCACCTAATTCAGTTTCCGGCGGTGTCGTGCCGATTCCAACAGCTATAAACGTCAATCCTGTAGCTCAAGCATGTACAACACCCTGGTTCTTCAGCATGTTACAACCAGCGAGCTGTGCTATGAATCCGCCTTTGATAAGCCCCGGTGCATTTCTACAGTTTCAAAATGGAGCAATGTTATGGGTCGCTCAACAGGATGCTATATACGTGTTATACGACAGTGCAAATCCACCGCGCTGGCAGGTATTTAATGATACCTTCACCGATGGCATGGCGGACACGGATCCGGCGTTCAATAATGCGCCACCGTTCACGTTTCAACCCCGACGTGGTTTTGGCTTGTTGTGGCGTAGTCAATCGAGCTTGAGAGATCGACTCGGCTGGGCGGTCACCGAAGCAGAAATACCATTCACGCCGCAGGTGCAGCTTGGTTCGGATGGTATGATTTTTATTGGCGATATGCGCGGCGGTGTTTATAGTTTGACGCCCGATAGCAGTGACTGGAAACGCTACTCTTAGAATTTATCCCTGCTTACATTGGTGACCGATTGGGTGAGGTAAATGTGTCGAAGCGGATTGGTATCCTAACTGGAGGTGGTGATGCTCCCGGGCTAAACGCGGTTATTCGGGCTGTTGTAATGACCGCACGTAATCACTATAACTGGGAGGTTGTCGGCATTGTCCGCGGATTTGATGGCCTCTATGAAGGATCGCCAACTGTCGATCTGCAAGAAAAAGATGTGCGTGAACTTCTCACGCGCGGCGGCACAATTCTTGGCGCAGCCAATCGCGGCAGTCCTTTCGCCCACCCGAAACAACGCCCTGACGGAACAATTGAATACGAAGACGTTTCCCACATAGCGATTTCGCGGATGGCTGAATTAGGCTTGGAAGCTCTTGTGGTCGCGGGCGGTGACGGAACAATGGCGATAGCTCATCGACTTGTTAAGTTGGGCGCACATGTGGTAGGTGTGCCAAAAACTATTGATAATGACATTGGTGGTACGGACATCACCTTTGGTTTTGATACCGCCATAAATACGGCTACAGAAGCGCTAGATAAGTTACAAACCACTGCCGAAAGTCATCATCGAGTTATGGTCTTGGAAGTCATGGGACGCGATGCCGGTTGGATTGCTTTACATGCCGGTGTAGCGGGTGGTGCAGATGCCATCCTCATTCCCGAAATCCCCTTTGATATTGAAATTGTCTGCCAGAAAATTCGTCAATTGAAATTGTCAGGGCGTAATCATAGTTTGATAATTGTGGCAGAGGGTGCATCGCCGATTGGCGGTCAACAACAGTATCGAATAAAGAGTGACGGTAGGCAGGGTGCGCGACTCGGTGGGGTAGGCCAAATTGTAGGGGATCTTTTAGCCGAATGTGTTGGTTCTGAAGTCCGAGTAACTGTTTTAGGACATGTACAACGGGGTGGTCAGCCCACCACCTATGACCGTTGGTTAGCTACGCGTTTTGGTTCGGCTGCTGTGCATTTGGTCGCCGAAGAAAAATGGGGTTATATGGCAGCCCTTCAAGGGACGCAGATGTCAGCTGTAAGAATGGAAGATGCCATCAAAATGAAATTTGTAGATGTAGATGGCGAAACCGTTCAGATGGCTCGCGACCTGGGTGTGGTGTTTGGATGACCGATACTTCTGATTCGGAGAATACGCGTCCTGTACGTTCCCCACCTGTCCAACTATTTCTCAGACTGCCTCTTCGTTGGAAAATCCTCTGGGTATTAATCACCCCCTTCTTTTGCGGTGGCCTTTCATTATTGATTTATCTAGTATTTCCGCCCCCACCTGTCAATATTCTGGTGTTGGGTACAGATGGCCGTGCTAGCGAAGGATTCTTGTCACGCACAGATAGCATTATGATAGTTGGTGTTAAACCCTCGCAACTGCGACTGAGCTTGCTATCTATTCCGCGTGACTTATTTATCGAAGTTCCTGGCTATGGCTCGCAGCGCATCAATACCATCAATTTGCTGGCGGAACAAAAGGAGCGTGGCACAGGCCCAACCTTGGCGATGCAAGCGATGTCGGAAGATTTTGATATTCGCCTCCAGCATTACATCCGTTTGGATTTTAATGGATTTGTTCAGTTGGTTGATGCGGTTGGTGGTCTCACAATTGATGTGGAACATACCATCATCGATGATCAGTACCCCACCGAAAATGGGGGTGTTGAGTACGTAAAATTTGATATAGGTGTTCAACAAATGGACGGCAACAGGGCGCTCATCTTTGCCCGTACCCGCCATGCCGATGACGATTACCATCGTGCTGCCCGTCAGCAGCAGGTTGTTTCGGCCCTCTTAGCAAAATTGGTGAATCCACTTCGGTGGCCTGCTGCGATCGCTGCCTTGCGTTCGTCAGTTGATACCAATTTGACAATTGGTGATATGTTTACCCTTGTCGTACCCGCACTTTTGAATCGCGGACGCTACGAAACGTTGGTTATCGATCGTAATTACATAAAAGGCTCAAGCGAAGGTCACGCTGTGCCGGATTACCTAAAGCTGCTGCCCTGGCTTAAAGAGCGTTTTGTGCAGAAATAAAAAGTAGCGTGATAACCACACTACCTTTTGCTTTAAATAGGGTGTGTTAACGCTACTTTTCCGGTTTTTCCTGCATCAGCTTATCGTAGACGCCATCCCATAACGTTACATCGCGTGTCATCTTTGTGATTTTAATATCGGCCACGCGCGGGAGTAACTTTAGCATAATCGGTGGAAGCAGGGTCCATTGCTCACTATAAATCATACTCTGTAGTTGGTCAGCCATATCACCGACCCACATCCAGCGCTGTCGTAATTCTTCCGACTTTACCCAGTAATCACGCTTTTCCCAAGCCGTCGCAGATTGTTCGATCCCCGCCTCAACCTCACGCAAGCAGTAGACCAACATGGCTGTCATATTACGGACTTCATCATCAACCGTTTGCTTTTGGCTCAACCGCCGCAGAATTTCTGCCACCGTCCGCATTGTCTGGTTGCGTTGCTTGCCGGTGCTATCAGTATTTATCACGCCCATTGCGTCTTTTTCTCCAAAGGTGCCTATGAAAGAATGGCTCGGATGCCTTTGTAAATCTGCCCACCGCTGAGTGTTTTTAAGATGGTATTAGCGGATCGTCCCGTTCGTTCGGCCAGCTCAACTGGAGTCATTGGCATATTCCCGTTTGCCAAAAATACCCGGAATACACTATCGACCAGTGACGTTTGTTGATTGATGAAGTTAGGGTTTTCTGCTGCTGTCTGTATCGCAAGTCCTAATTCATCAAGTTCCAACACTTCACCCGTATCAGGGTCTATATAATCGACCGTTCGTACTTCATCCGATTGGCTCAACCGCTCTCGCTGCTCTTGCAGCAGGTGGCTGAGCAAATACGTACGCAGGTCTTCGGAGCTTTTTTCCCACCAGCTATAATCGACACGAAACTTAGTTTCGAGTGTCGGCTTTATTAGAAAGCCGGGTTTACCTGTTGTGGTGGTCATAACCAGCCTCCCTTAATCATTACTCAGTTTCCAGTAATCTCCACCGACGTTTTGGAAATCGGGGTTTGCAATTAAGACCGCAAAAATCGGCCCTGGCGGACACCGCCGTAGCACATTGACAGCACTGTAAATGGTCTTCGCATGAACAGTTCCTTGAGGCGTTAGTAATCCCAACGGCGGGATGATACTCCTCAAAATTGCTACAAGGCTTTTCTTCTGCTGTTGAGCGTTTGTGAACAGTGCGTCTACTCCAGCCAGATCCTCTGCGCCTAAAATCATCAGGTCGTCATACTCGGCACCGATGGCTCGCTTGTGATTTTCAAAGGTAATCTGATCACCCTTTGGTACGATCAGACGAATCCACTCAGTACGCGGTTTGTGCGCCTTGAAGTTGACGACAACTTTACCTGCTACGTCCCCCTTGCTAACCGTCACGTATGCCCCAATTGGCAGTTTATGTTTGCGGTAAAACTTGGCTAAACCATAAACATAACGGTCTTTGCGAACCACCCATGCCGGGTACTCCTCGCCGTCTTGACCATCAACTAACGAGAAAGCCACACGTGGAGTCTGCCGAGCAGTTGGGAATATGACCGAGGTGCGATCACTTAAGGGTAGCGTTCCCAGGCGGCGGTGAGGGTAGGTCAACGTGATCTGTGTTTCATCAATTTCCCCCACGATTTCCGTAGGTGAATGCTCATCGTCGATTTCAGATACAATTGCTTCTAATTCTTTGGTGAGTAAATTTCGGTCGTATTCAATCGGGCTATAACGGAGCATTGCAGGGGTATGTTGGACTTCATCTGGCTCTAAACGGGTGAGATGCCACAAAACTTCGCCTGTAGATCCCACCTCATCAAAACGGGAGTCTTTGTTCAACGCGTAATTCAGCGAAAAGACTTGTAAGGCTAATGGTGCTTTGCCTAGTCCACCCATTTCTTCCAGGATGGCTTCCGTCTTCATCGGACCACCCTCATTTATATCGAGTACAGCCTCGGCCAGATTCAAATGGCCTACGTTGACATCCATCAGTAAATCACGTGGAAACCATTTGCGTGCCATGTAAATCAAATCAGACGACGCGCGTAGCTTATCCTCAACCTTTTTCGTGATTTCTTTGCCAGCTGTTGCAAGAATATCGTCAGTATTTAAGTCACTGACCGAACCAATGGAATCATCAATATCACTCTCCTGGTTAAGATCATGCTCGACCGTCAACTCTGAAGCAAACTCACGATGTTTATCACTAAGGTTGAGATCATCATCGTCGAATTGCACGGCCAATACATTGAAAGCCCCGTAGTCGGGGTTATTGCCAGCACGGACGCCAACAACCACAGCTGTTTCGTAATCGAAATCCGTAAAAATTAGCTTCTGACCGATTTGGTAGGCACGCGCAGGATCATAGATGCGAGCATCTTGGTAGCGCTGGCGAAGAGTTGCTACTTCTGTGTTAATACGTGCGTCGATAAGTGCACGGGTTAATGTTTCTGTTTCGAGAGGAGTTTCTCGTTCCAGTAGCAGATTCGTCAGATACTCGATGTCGTCTTTTTCAACCGTGAAATTACGCGCCCAGTGATGGCTTGGCATCATCAAGGTTTAGATTCTCCAGATGGTTATGCGGGGGAATTGTACAAAAGTAAATTTTGGTTTGAACCTCAATTATACTTTACATGATGTGTCCCATGCAAGCGTCGGGTTGACCACCGCATACCCGTAGTATATACTTACCCTTCATAGTGATTATACAAGCAAAATGAGGTAACTACCGCATGTCAACCAAGCGGACGTATCAACCAAAAATCCGTCGTCGTAAGCGTGTTCATGGCTTCCGCCAGCGTATGCAAACCGCTAAGGGACGTCAGGTACTTTCTCGTCGTCGTCGTTCAGGTCGTCATGTCCTAAGCGTGACTCCTAACCATGTTAAAAAGGTCAACTGGAAAGCCTAATCCAGCGTAATGATGGAACGGCGCTTCCGACTTTGCCGCACAGAAGACTTCGCCCGTCTACGTCAAGAGGGGACAACTACCCAGAACCGATACGTACTGATGAGTCGAATGCCAAATGGCTTGACACATAATCGTTATGGGTTAGTGACATCAGGACGTGTGGGTGGGGCAGTGTTGCGAAATCGGACTCGCCGTTTGTTGCGTGAAGCCATTCGTGCGCTAAATCCGCAGCTTCGCACAGGCTTTGATGTCGTCTTAGTTGTCCGGCAACCACTGGTCCAGCAACCGTTTGACGGTGTAACACGTATAGTGACTGAGATGTTTCGTCAGGCGAATCTAATGTTAGTGGAAAGCAGTGAAGGGTGAAAATTGTAGCATTAGCGCTGATCCGTTTTTACAAGCGTTTCATTTCCCCGCTTCTGCCGCCATCCTGCATCTATGAGCCTACCTGTTCCATGTATATGTACGAAGCAATAAACCGTTTCGGTGTCGTGCGTGGCGGTTGGATGGGCGTCAAGCGTATAGCACGCTGTCATCCATTTCATGTGGGTGGTTATGACCCTGTTCCAGAGCTTGAGGAGTAATGTGTTGAATATTCGGCAGTTCTTTGCGCGCCCTACCTTATGGGGCGCTCTTGTATTGGTCAGTTTGGCAGTAGCCGCATGTGGCCCCGCACCATTAGGTACGGGCTGGCCTGCGATTAGTCTGTTGAAAAATGTGTGCGGTGGCAAAACCTCTGAAAGTATCGTGGTTTCCTATAATGATCGTATCGTTCAGGTAAACCCTGTTGATGGTAAGCCAGTTGTCTTGAAAAATGCGGATTGTGCGGATCGTCCGCCCGATTCAGAAGGTAAACTGCGTTCCTGGGATTTCCGGCCTACAGGCAATAAGCAGTTCTATACGTCTCCATTACCACTTGACGATCAAAAAATGTTGGCAATTTCTTACGACCAGCATCTTTACACGATTGACGATACATTGGCCCAGGCCACAGTAGCCGAAGGTCGAACGATTGATGGCTATACAGGTCATGCAGTCACGGACATGGTTGCCTCGGCTGACCTGATCTATGTTGCGCTCAATGCCAAGGATGTAGTTGCACTTGATCGCAACACTTTGGATGTCAAGTGGAAAACGACTACGGAACATGGTGTATGGGGCAAGCCACTTCTCGTTGAAGATACACTTTATTTCACCTCGCTTGATCACTTCCTCTACGCCGTTGATGCGAAAACGGGTACTCAGAAGTGGACAATTGATCTGTTAGGTGCTGCTACTGGGACGCCACTTTTCGCCAACGGTAAACTCTATATTGGCAGTTTTGCACGCCAACTCTTCGAGATTTCGACCGATGGCAAAATCTTAAATCAGAAACCGACTAACGACTGGGTCTGGGGAACGCCTGTTATTGATAACGGCATTCTCTATGTCGGCGATTTGGGTGGCAGTCTTTATGCTTTTGATACTGCTAATAACCTCCAACCGGTGTGGGTACAAAAGGTTGCTGCTGGTGCAATCCGTGCCACACCGCTTATTGTGGGTGATGTCATTGTTGTAGGTGCGCGTGACCAGAAACTGTACTGGCTAAAACGCACTGATGGGACACCAATCATTGAGTCGGATGGAAAGCCGCTCGTGCGCGAGTTGCAAGGGCCAATCCTTTCCGATATATTGCTTATCCAGCCGGGGGATGGCGTGGAAATTCCCAAACCGTATATTGTTGTCAGCACGACCTCGACCAGTCAGTTGCTAGTGGCTTATACACTGGATAACGGCGAGTCGAAGTGGTTCTACAATTATCAGTAAAGTCGAGGGAGCCTTTCATCCATGTGGGATCTAATCCTTAACCCCTTTATCACTGTTCTGACTGTGTTGTATCAGTTGTTCAACAGTTCAGTGGTTGCCATCATTCTATTTACTGTGCTTATTCGGCTTTTGACTTATCCTTTAACAGCGCAGCAAACACGCGCTTCAAAAGCGATGGCCGAGCTTCAACCTGAATTGAAAAAGCTTCAGGATAAGTATAAGAATGACCGCGAAAAACTGTCGCAGGAACAAATGCGCCTATATCGTGAATATGGCGTCAACCCCATTGGCGGGTGCTTGCCGTTGATCATTCAGTTGCCAATCTGGATTGGTCTGTATCAGGCCATTAACCATGCTCTGGCTGCTACACCTCTCCAGTTGTTGGATTTGTCCGGGCGCTTCCTAATTCCCGGTCTTGATAAACTTGTGCCCTTGAACAATGTTTGGTTGGGTATGGATTTGACCCAGGCCCCGACTGCAAATCCCACTTATGCGTTAGTTTTCCCCGTTCTTGTATTGATTACTTCGTATTTGCAGTCGAAGATGATGACACCACCCGCTGCACCCGCCGAAGATGGTAAGCCTAATCAAGCGGCTGCAATGACCCAATCGATGACTACTATTATGCCCCTGATGATGGGTATGTTCTCGCTCTCGTTCTCGGTTGGTCTATCGGTCTATTTCATTGTCTCCAATGTTATGGGTATTGTTCAATATGCTCGTAACAGCAATACTAAATTTACATGGTCTAGTTTGCTGCCCTTTAAGTTATCCAGCGGTGGCGCAAAACCTGTACCGGTACCTGTTGGGCCTGGCGGTAAATCGACTCTCAAGGCCAAATTGGAAGCGGAACGTGCTGTTGGTCTTATGTCAGGCACGACTGTTACCGATGATAATGAAAGTGAATCGAAATCGGAAACCAAATCGAATGGAAAGACTTCCGAACCAAGGGTAAAATCGCCTAAGGCGAAACCCGCTAAATAAATTGTTATGCGGCAGCAACGGCAGCCGCACTCTTGTTTGAAACAAGGATTTAATCCATGAGTTCTGAACGCTCCATCGAAACGACGGGCGAAAGCGTAGAAGAAGCCATCAGCAAAGGACTGGCGGAATTAGGTGGCGTATCACCAACAGACGTCATTGTTGAGGTATTAGAAGAACCGAGTCGGGGTATGTTTGGCCTCGGTTCGAGACCGGCGCGCGTTCGCCTGCAATTGTTCCGCACACCTGCTGCTCCCACGCCCACACCCGTATCGACACCCGCATCCGCGCCAACACCAGTTGCAACCTCGAATTCTTCACGCGAAAAGCAGGAACAAGAGGAAGCTTTTGCGGCTGAAGTTGATGAAGACGAAGGTATTTCTCTGCTTGAAGACATGCAGGAAGTTACCGACGATGCGCTTCTAGACGAAGATGTTCGCGTAGCCAAAGTGGTTCTTGGCGAGTTGCTCGACAAGATGCAAATCTTGCGCCCCGAAATCATTGTACGTCGTGCCATCAAGTCAGAAGATGGTGAGGGTAATCCTTGGTTGTTAGACATCACTGGTCCCAATCTGAATGCGCTAATCGGACGGCGCGGCGAAACGCTAAATGCGCTTCAATATATTACCCGCCTGATTTCGAGTCGCGAACTACAACATCGGGCAAATATTGTTGTTGATGCTGCCGGATATAAAGCGAAGCGTTCTCGAATGTTGCACGATCTTGCACTGCGTATGGCTGACCAGGCCTCACGTACCAAGCGTACGGTGGCTTTGGAACCCATGCCGCCCTATGAACGCCGCATTGTGCATATGGCACTTCGTAGCCGCGCTGATGTCCAAACCAAAAGTGTCGGAGAAGGCAACTCTCGCAAAGTCACGATTGTTCCCCGGTAGGCACTTGAATGAGTGCTACTCCTGACTATCTGCTGATTGGTCATGCTACTGCGGACTTAACCCCTGCCGCGCGTTTGCTCGGCGGGACCGTTTCTTATGCGGCCCGCGTCATTCATTCTTTTGGCTTAAAGGCGGGCATTCTCACCAGCACTGCGCCTGATGAACCACTGACTGATCAACTGCTGCCATTTGTCTCTGAGTTAGTTGTTTTACCTGCCCAAGATACCAGTACCTTTGAGAATATCTACAGTCCAACCGGACGCATTCAATATCTTCGCGCGGTTGCCTCTAAAATCACGCCTGCTGATATTCCTGCGCATTGGTTATCTGTACCGCTTGTACACCTTGCTCCACTTACTGACGAAGTTGATCCGAATATTGCTCACCACTTTAAAGATGCCACCGTCATGCTGACTTTACAGGGCTGGTTGCGAAAGTGGGATTCAGACGGTCGCGTGCGGTTTAAGCGTTGGTTCGACCCCAAAGTGTTACAAGATATTGATATTGTGGTATTTAGTGAAGAAGATATTGCCGAGGCGCCAGAACTTGAGCAAGAATTTGCAGGTGCAGTTCGTCATCTCTTTGTAACGCGCGCCGAAAAAGGTGGTACTTACTACAACAACGGCAAGCCGACCGACTACTCAACCTTACAGGTCGAACTCGTTCATCCGACTGGGGCAGGGGATGTGTTTGCTGCTGGGTTGCTGTGTTCGTTGCACGTCTTGAATGGTAATTATCTCGCTGCCACTCACGTTGCAGCGCGTCTTGCTGCCATTTCTGTAACGCGCTTTGGTTTGGAAAGTGCACCGACTGCTGCCGAAGTTAAACAAGCACTCGCAAGTGTGGAACGTCATGCGCCTCTTTGATCGCATTTTGTACAATGGCAACATAGTTACCTTAGACGCGCATAAACCCCGCGTTTCCGCCCTGGCTATTCGTGATAACCGCATTGTTGCTTATGGGTCAGACGATGACCTGTTACCCTTAGCTACTGTCGATACCATTCGCCAAAACCTTGGTAGTCGCACCGTTATTCCTGGCCTTACGGACGCCCATATCCACTGGGAACAGACCGCGCGCGCCCTTAGTCAAGTTAATGTCTTTGAAGTACCTGATAAATCGATTGCCGTCGAGCGTGTTGCGGCGCGTGTCGCCAAGACTCCAGCAGGCGCATGGATTACAGGCTACGGCTGGTTTCAGGATATTTGGCCGGGTGCGGCTTTTCCAACTTCTTCCGATTTGGATGTTGTTGCTACAAATCACCCGGTGTTTCTGACCGCCAAAAGTTTCCACGCTGCTTGGGTAAATAGTTATGCTTTGCGTCTCTGCGGTATAACACCGTCCACACCTGACCCCGAAGGTGGCCAAATCGTGCGTGATGCTCAGGGTAATCCAACCGGTGTCTTGCTCGAATTAGCAATGGATTTGGTTCGCACGCATATTCCACTCTTATCTGCTGACCAAATCGCTGATCAGATGAAAACGGCTCAGCAGCTTGCCTTGGCTTCAGGCCTGACTGGATTGCATGATTTTGATGAACCATCCTGTTTGAATGCCATGCAAATCTTGCGTGAGCGGGGCGAACTTGGCCTGCGCTTCCTTAAAAATATCAATAAACGTTGGCTGACCGCTGCGATTGAGTCTGGTCTACGTTCTGGTTTTGGTGATGATTGGATACGCATCGGCGCGCTTAAGATGTTTGCCGATGGTGCGCTTGGTCCTCACACAGCCGCCATGATTGATCCGTATGTGGGTGAGCTGGATAATTACGGCATTGTCACCATCGAAAAAGAAGAAATGATCGACCTCATGAGTCGTGCGAGTGCGGCAGGGCTGCCTTCGACCGTTCATGCCATTGGTGATCGGGCTGTTCACGATGTCTTGGATGGGTTTGAAATTGTACGTGTTCAGGAAGCCAGGCGAGGCGAAAGTCGTGCCTCTCGTCGTCATCGCATTGAGCATGTTCAGGTCATCCACCCCAATGACGTTCATCGCCTTGCTGAACTTAACATCATTGCGTCTATGCAACCCCTTCACGCCACCTCAGACATGTTAACTGCTGATCGTTTCTGGGGTGATCGGTCGCGCCTTGCCTATAATCCGCGTGTCCAACTCGATCAAGGTGTTATTTGTGCCTTTGGATCAGATTCGCCTGTAGAACCATTTGAACCTTTAAAAGGTATACATGCCGCAGTCACACGCCAGCGCCCCGATGGTTCTCCTGGCAAAAATGGCTGGTATCCCGAGTCCCGTTTAACTGTCGATGAAGCCTTGCGCGGCTTTACAATTGGCCCTGCCTACGCTGCTGGTATGGAATCGTGCTTAGGCCAATTAGCTCCCGGCTTTTTGGCGGATTTGGTTGTCCTTGATCGCGACTTATATTCGATAGATCCCTTGGATATTCTGAATACACAGATCATTGCAACAATGGTCGATGGTGTTTGGCGTCACGGCGAACTTTAGCTCAGTCGCAACTGTGCGCTGCTAAAAATGATGCTGAAAGGGACTGAATAAATGATGATTCCCTGGTAGACGCTTAAATCAGTCTCACTGGGCACAGGAAAATTCTGGTTACCGATGTTGCCTTTTAGCGCTCCCAAATCAATATAATCATTGCCTACTTCTTCTGGCTTGCGCGGCTTCGGATTGCGGATAAGATACACATGCAAATCCGGTCCGTTCGTGACGCTGAAATCCTCAAGCCGCAGCAATCGCGAAGCATCAGGCAGTTGATAAATCGTTACGGTTCCCTTAGCTGTGTGCAAAACGTCAATTTCGGTAAATGTACCCCCCGCAACCACCGACGGATTTGTCATTGCCGGCATTCCTTGCTCTTCAGTTGGTATCACGACATCAGGACTGGTGGCAGCTTGTGCCATCGCCACTGCCATGGTTGCATTCACCTTTCGCATATCTCTGAAGAGTTGCTGTTGGTCGTCAGATAATCTCAAGTAGGCTTGGCTTTGCTCTGCCGACAACCCCGGAAACGCCACATTGACGACCGCAGTTTTTGCGATGAAAGGTCGCCATAATGGGAAGGCGAAGACAACTGCTACAGCTAGTGAGCCAATCAAAATAATGAAAACGCGAAGTCGGTTATTCATCTAGATTTCCCTCGTTTACCCTGGTTGTTACCTTAACCGCTGCTAAGCAGAACATGGCTTAAGGTCGACAGCTACCATTCGATTGCTATAATCTCGTCGACCCGAATTTTATCGTAATATTTAAAGGAGTCATGGTATGTCATCACGTCCCGGAATGGCAATCGGATTGCATGAATTTGCTGTTGTAGGTGATATGCTCTCGATTGGCACACAATCCCCCGATTTCAAGCTCACCGCTAATAACTGGTTATCCAAATCTTTGTCTGATTATACTGGCAAGGTCAAAATTTTGAGTATCGTCCCTTCATTGGATACGAGTGTTTGTTCAGCGCAAACCCGCCGCTTCAATCAGGAAGCTTCATCTTTCGGTCAAGATATTGTCGTTCTCACTATCAGCGCGGACTTGCCCTATGCCCAGAGCCGCTGGTGTGGCGCAGAAGGTATCGAACGAGTGGAAACACTTTCCGACCACAAGGATATGAATTTTTCGACAGCGTATGGAGTTAATGTCGCCGATTTGCGTATTTGCCAACGTGCTGCTTTTGTTGTGGATCAAGATGATATAGTTCAATACGCGGAATATGTTCCGAATATTGGGGATGAGATTACCTTCGCTGCCATACTCTCCAAAGCGCGTGAATTGGTTGCCGTGAGTTGAGGCACATAACGATGAAAAAATTGCTCGAAAACAGTAAGCACTTGATGGCTATAATCGTCATATCGCTTCTCTTAAGTACCATACTCGCTGTCTTATGGGCCGTCTATGAAACGGTAGTCGTTATCTACAATCTCGTTACCCAATATAAAGGTGCGACGAGTACCATTGTATCGTTTGTCCAGTTGATGGATATTTTCTTACTGGTGGCCGTGTTGTATATTTTCACCGTTGCCATGTACGAACTGTTTATCGGTGAGCTTGAATTGCCGAGTTGGTTGGTCATTCACAACTTTGATCAGCTAAAAGCTATTTTGAGTAATCTCATCGTGTTGATTGGCGCAGTCTCATTCTTGAAGTATTTTCTCGAACGTAATGACCCTGCTTCTACATTGCTTTATGGTTTGGCCTTTGGCATTGTCGCTTACGTGCTTATTTTGTATCGTCATCATGAGCATGACGATCTAACGTCCAATTCCCATTAAGGAAGTGAAGTGAAATAATGACAGATATTCGCTTACAAAGACTTGCAAATGTATTGGTCGATTACGCTTGCGATGTCAAACCAGGCATGTGGGTTGGCATTTTGGGTGATGTCGCTACATTACCCGCGCTTCGTGCCGTTTATGCTGAGGTTTTGCGTTATGGTGGCAATCCGTCTGTTTTCATGAGTGACGAAGCCATGTCCCGCCATTTCGCCCGAGAAGCCACTGACGACCAGATCGCATGGCTTGACCCTGGCATGAGCCTTTATTATGAAAAGGCCGACATTTATATCCGGATTGGTTCAAGTAACAATACCCGCGCCATGACCAACGTAGACGCCAAGCGCGTCCAACGCATCGCTGCTGCTCGTAAATCGTGGCTTGACACACGGCTGACCCGCAGCGCCAACTTGGATTTTGAATGGGTTGGTACGTGGTATCCTACCGAGGCCAGCGCCCAGGAAGCTAACTTGAGTCTCGAAGAATATGAGAACTTCATATATGGCTCAATGTTTCTTGACCACGAAGATCCTGCTGGAGAATGGCGCAAACTCTCAGCCGTTCAGCAGCTCAAAGTCGATTGGCTCAAGGGTAAGAAGAACGTAAAGTTGCGTGGTCCTAATGCCGAAATTGACTTATCGATTGATGGACGCACGTTCATTAACAGTGATGGTCACAAAAATATGCCCAGTGGGGAAATCTTCACTGGCCCGGTTGAAGACTCGGTTAATGGCTGGATTCGGTTTGACTATCCCAGCATCGTCGCGGGTAGGGCAGTCTCGGGTATTGAACTGAAGTTTGAAAATGGAAAAGTTGTCAATGCCAAAGCCGAAACCAACGATGACCTGTTGCAAGCCCAACTGAATACGGATGCGGGTGCACGTTACCTTGGTGAGTTTGCTATTGGTACCAATTTCGGCATCAACCGCTTTACCGGCAACATTTTGTTTGACGAGAAAATTGGTGGCACAATCCATATGGCAATTGGTATGGGTTATCCCGAAACGGGTAGCCATAATCGCAGTGCCGTCCACTGGGATATGATCTGCGATATGCGTAACAACAGCACCATCCATGTCGATGGAGAACTTTTCTACCAAAATGGACAGTTTGTAGTTTAAGTGTTATTCGACCAAAGATGGGACAAGCGACTAAGTCCTATCCCATCTTTATCAACTTATATAATTATCCCGATGGCAGCACCCACTGTGGTTCGCCAATATCGGCGATACAGTTTCCATCCGGTTTCTGCATAGGATCATCAAGAAATGCTTGCATGATGCCCTTTGAACAGTCATTCATGTCGATCACGCCATGCCCGCCGCCGGGGAATAGAAAATAGAAACTATTCGCCAGATGACTTGCGGCACTTTCTGCCCATTTTGCCGGAGTAATCGGGTCAAATTCACCCGCTGCAACCAGCGTCGGAATGTCACTGACTACCGGCTTTGTTTCCAGCTGATCTGCTGCCTTGACATCCCAAATTTGGCAATCACTAAAAGTTCCTTGGATAGCGTTGATACTGTTGTCATGAAGCGATGCGGGTTCAGCCGGTACATTGGCAATAGCCTTCGCTTCGTCTAGAAAGGCCACCTCCTCTTGGCACTCCACCGATTGGTTCATGCCTTCGCTGTCCGTAATATCCTCATCAGTTTTCTGACGAAAGCCCGATGTAATACTCGAACCGGATTCGAGATCATCTAGCGCCGCATAGTTTCCGTTGGCAACTTCGTTGATAACCATGGGCAAATGAGGAATGCTCTCGGTGGAATAAAGCACTTGAAAAACACGGTCAATAAAATCATTGCCGCTCATATCTTTGTCTACTTTATCGCCACTTGTAGCGTCTGTGCCGCTGTAATGTGCTGGTTCGGCGTTTAATTTTTCGACCACGCTGCCGAAGATCTTCTCCAGGTCGGGATACGCCGCATTGCATTTCTCATCTTGCGCGCATCCCTGAAACAATTTGTTAAATTCATCGGCTGTATTCTGCCCATACTCTTCCCATGAGCTTACTTCGGGCGGATAGACCGAGTCAATCACCACACTGCGCACGCCTTCGGGATGATCTCGCATAACGGTCAGTGCCAAACGTGTGCCGTAGGAAATGCCATATAGATTCCATTCCTTATAACCCAGCGCTACGCGTAAATCTGCTACATCTGCGGCATTTCCCACACTGTTATATGCTTGGAGGTTAACGCCTTCCTTGACCAGACGATCATGGCAAGCTTGCGTCGCATCATCGTCGTTTTGCTCGACCTCAGGGCAGTTGAGCGTCGGCAGCGAATAACCTGTGCCGCGTTGATCGAGTAACACAAGATCACGATCTTGTAGATAAGGAGTATTTATCCAACCGTCTATTTCACCGACTGCATTGCCACCGGGACCACCCGACAGATAAATAATGGCATCAGGCTTCACGACATCTGCAGATGCATGTAAAACGGTATAGGCCAGTTGAATAGTCGGGCTGGAAGCATCGCTGCGATTTTCTGGCACATTAAGATAGCCGCAGTCGAGGTTTTGCCCTTCAACCACACCGTCGGGCAGTGTCATCCAGCAGGATGCTGGTTCGACGCTATGCAGATTGTCATGTGCCAGCACAGGCGCAACTATTAAACCAATGAGCAAGAAAACAATTGAATGGATACGATGCATTGAAAATTCCTTTAATAGCATCAGTTATGGATAAGGCCGGATGCCTTTCATTGGTGATGTAATCTCTAGCATACCCTTATCCCATTCAAAAGTAGCTGCGTTATTTCACATTCGCATTGTCTTTACCATTTAGTACAACTCAAGTTAATGCCGGTCTTTAGGATTGCCGGGTACGAGTAACCGCCATACTTCAAATACTTGCTATGACGAACACTAATAGTGAATAAGTTTACTTTAGGTTTGTCGGCAAACCATTTCTAAACGCTGTATATATAAATACCTGGGTTTCCTCCCTCATAAAGTTAATGCCAACCTTGTTAAGGAGTTACAAAATGTTCTACCAAATGGTAAAACATCGTGCCTTAACCTGTGCTACCCTCTATATACATGCGTCATTAGCCTGCTAGGTCAGCAATATGTTCTATAGACTCTTACGTCGACGTGCTTCTGAATTAAAGGTTTCTTTAAATTTTCTTTGTTTTGTTGCAAATCAGGGTGCAAGTTCGGCGGATTGCTCCCTGGTACGTGCTGCGGCAGCAACCCCAAATGATACGCGGTGGCATTGACCATGCTATGCGCTGCACTCAGTGGCATCAGCCGGAACATCTGCCTCACGTTTGTGTCAATTCAGCGGCATGAGCCGAGCTTGCCGCATATCATTTTGGCGGATAATATGCGAATTGTGCAATTTGTGCTGATCAAAATGAAAGAAAGTTCGGGTGGGTTTTAGACAACAAAAAAACCTCAGATGAGAGGTTTTACTTGTCCACTTATGGTGGTGATACCTGGACTCGAACCAGGGACCTATGCATTATGAGTGCATCGCTCTAGCCGGCTGAGCTATATCACCATGAGTAGCGGGGACAGGACTCGAACCTGCGACCTCCGGGTTATGAGCCCGACGAGCTTCCACTGCTCTACCCCGCATCGTATGAGGAGAATAATAGCAGTGTGCCTGGGCAGTGTCAATGGTCAACTAAGGATGCTTGTTCTACTTCCATGTGTTCTCATACGTACCTTGTCGAAGCTAATCGCATGAGTCTGCTTCAGCTAGTGTTATAAAAGTTTTCGTCTAAAAGACCCTTTGCTCACGTTTTGTTTTCAGCTATAATCCTCAATCCAATACGAACTGACGTTCTGAAACGGAGCCTGACATGCCCCCCTTCCAGCTTGTCTCGGAGTTCCAACCGACCGGGGATCAACCCACTGCCATCGCAGACTTAGTTGATGGTCTTGAAAAAGGCTTACAACATCAAACTTTGCTCGGTGCGACGGGAACGGGTAAAACCTTTTCCATAGCTCAAGTTGTCCAACAGGTACAGAAACCAACTTTGGTTCTAGCGCATAATAAGACTCTTGCTGCTCAACTATATGCTGAGTTCAAGGAGTTTTTTCCTAAAAACGCGGTTGAATATTTCGTCAGCTACTACGACTACTATCAACCGGAAGCCTACGTCCCACGAATGGATTTGCACATCGAGAAAGAAACGCAAATCAACGAGCAGATCGATCGCTTGCGGCTTGCTGCTACGGCTGCACTCTTTTCCCGCCGTGATGTACTTATCGTAGCTTCTGTCTCTTGTATTTATGGTATCGGTAGCCCTCAAGCATGGGGACGTTCAACCGTTGAACTTCAAGTCGGCGAAACTATTCGTCGCGATACCATTCTCCGTAAATTAGTACAAATTCAGTACTCACGTAATGATCTTGATCTACATCGTGGTACTTTCCGTGTGCGCGGTGACACGCTTGAAATCGTCCCTGCCTATGCCGAAACAGCCTACCGGATTCAACTGTTCGGTGATGAGATCGAACGTATGGTAGAGTTTGACTCATTAACAGGCGAGATTCTCAGTGAACATGAATCAATTAAAATTTTTCCTGCCAAGCAGTTCGTAACCGATGAAGAAAAGACTAAGCAAGCTGTTCACGATATTGAGGTTGAGCTTGAAGAAACCATTCTGAACTTCCGACGCGAAGGCAAGCTGCTGGAAGCTCAACGGATCGAGCAGCGTACGCGCTACGACTTGGAGATGATTCGCGAAGTCGGTTATTCATCCGGGATCGAAAACTACTCGCGTCATCTCGATCAACGTCCTGCCGGTAGCCCGCCGTCCACACTCATCGACTACTTCCCCAGTGATTACCTTATGGTCATTGATGAAAGCCACATGACCGTACCTCAGTTACGGGGCATGTATAACGGCGATAAGATGCGTAAAACGACCCTGGTTGATTATGGCTTCCGCTTGCCTAGCGCACTGGACAATCGACCCTTAAGTTTCGAAGAGTTCCAAACACGGATGGGGCAGACCATCTATACCACAGCCACCCCCGGTCCATATGAACGTGAAATTAGTCAGGCTGTTGTCCAGCAGGTTATCCGTCCGACGGGTGTGCTTGACCCCGAAGTATTTGTCCGTCCAATCGAAGGTCAGATCGACGATCTCCTGCAGGAAATCGCTCTCCGTGTAGCCAAAGGCCAGCGCGCCTTGGTTACCACGCTCACGCAGCGCATGGCCGAAGAATTGGCTGGTTATATCAATGAAATGGGTATCCGCGCTCAATATCTTCATGCCGAGATTCAAACCATCGAACGTATTGAAATCCTACGTGATTTACGCTTAGGTGTCTACGATGTGCTGGTCGGTATTAACCTTCTCCGTGAAGGTATTGATCTACCGGAAGTATCCCTCGTTGCAATTCTCGATGCTGATAAAGAAGGCTTTTTGCGGTCTGAATCAGCTTTGATACAAAACATCGGACGCGCTGCTCGTCATGTGGAAGGCAAAGTCATCATGTACGCCAACCGCATCACCGACTCAATGAAGCGTGCCATAGATGAGACCAATCGCCGTCGTGGTATCCAGTTTAAGCATAACGAAGAACGGGGTATCGTTCCCACCTCAATTATCAAGCAGGTGCGTGACCTCACAGATCGCGTCAAGTCAATGGTTGAAGAAGAAGCTCACATCGAAGGTGCTGTTGATCTCTCGTTACTGCCAAAAGAAGACATTAACAAGATGATCAAGGAACTCGAAAAGGAAATGAAATCTGCTGCCCAGGCCCTGGAGTTTGAGAAGGCCGCAGCACTTCGCGATCAAATCACAGAGTTGCGTGGTATTGTCTTGGACAAGCAGGTCGAAGGTAGTTTGTTACTTAACTAAGTCTCTGTGTAGGGGAGGGATTTTGTCCCTCCCACTTTGATGAATGGATGTTTGACCATTCGACTTATGGCAAGTAGCACACGACGCGGAAGCCATATTCACTATTACGGCTGTCAGGCTTGGCGAGATCCCGGTGGCTCAGGCGTGTTTGTTCATCATGCTCCAATGAACCGACTCGGATTACACGCTCAACATCACCGCCTAAAACCACATTGTCTGCGCCCCATCCGGTCATGCACCATTCAAGCACATTCCCGCTCATATCCATTTGTTCTCCATCATTTTCGACCGCGTGTTGCCATTGTTGCTCAGTGGGTAGGACAATCGTTGGTAGTGACGTTCGTGGTTGAACATGGCCTGGCATATCGCGATTCGCCATCGCTAATCCCGGTCGCACACGCACGTTCAACCACCGACAGAATGCAACCGCCTCAAACCACGACACTCCTAGAACCGCTTTTTCCGCGTCTGGCGAAACAGATAAAGGTGTAGTGTTTGCTTGTCGCCACGCTTTGGCCGCGTCCGAGAAATCCCACCACTTATCACTGCTATAACCTTTGGTGTCTTCCAGAAATACACGATATTGCGCGTTCGTTATGGCGTACTTTCCGATGGCGAAGTTGCTGACTTTGAACATTCCTCCGTGAGATCCCCCATTTTCACTCGCGTCTTTTAGTGTTACTTCTCCTGCCGGAATATCCAGCCACTCAAATGGAGGAGGTAGGATATTCAACAGATTGGGTAGCAAAATACGACGTGGTGATGTCGCTCGGCTAATGTCCAACGTTCCTGAAGCTTGTGCTGGAATGCCATTGGGCATCTCTGGTGAGGATACACTTTGCTCAGCTGCTACTTGATACTTGGTGAGATCATCCAGCGCATTTCTGAGGGCAGTCTTATCTTCGTCGCTCATACCACCTGCCACATCAATATAGGGTAGCGCAGCGAGACTTCCGGGTAATGACGCACTTTCGCGTAGCAGTGCCGGAATAATTGGTTTCCCGCGCTGGATGGCTTGAGCCAGGCACCAGTTACACCATTCCGAAGCTAATGCGTCGGGAGAAATTGCGTAAATCACAACTTCCGCCGCATCGATTTGTTCATTGAGTTTTGTCACCCAATCATGGCTCGGTAACAGTTGTTCCTCGGACCCTATGTCGTGATTTTCGGTTTTGAGGAATGCTGCGATTTGCTCTACTGCATTCAAGTCACTATGAGCGTAATTGATAAAGACGCGCATGTTATCCACCTATCGTATTGGGCAAAATACTATTCTTAGTATAGCCGATCTTTTTGTGTAGACGGACGTTTTCCCAACCGTTTTTCATGTTGCAGTTTCTGTCCTAGAGAATTTCCGTGGCGGTAAGGTCTTCCCATCTCTCTCTCCGTCGCGCTAACCGCCATGATTTTCCATCTTCTGTAACCACTACTTCTGGTGGACGAACCCTCTGGTTGTAATTGCTTGCCATCGCCATGCTGTACGCGCCCGCTGTTAACACTGCCAATAAATCTCCTGCTTCTAATTCTGGCAGTTGGATGTTGTGACCTAATGCGTCAGCACTCTCGCACACCGGCCCAACTATATGATAGGATTTTTGTGAATTCCCGATAGGTGCCTGAATCACAGGTACTATCTCGTGATGAGCTTCGTACAGGGCAGGCCGTATGAGTTCTGCCATACTTCCATCTGTGATGTAAATCGGTTCTCCACCTTGTTCTTTTGAATACAAAAGAGAGATTACTAGCATCCCCGCGTCAGCGATAATTGAACGCCCTGGCTCTAGAATGACGTGATAATCTTTGAGTAGTGGGGTGATTGCTGCCCCGAAATCTTCCCAACGTGGGATTTCCTCGTCAGGCGAATACCGAACCGCCATACCACCACCGATGTTAACTGTACTGATATCAGGATATGGGTGGATACAGTCCAATGCGACACTTACAGCCTGGCGCGTAGCTTCCGTATCGTGCAATTGGCTGCCGATATGAATGTGGATACCTTCTATACGCACATGTGGATACTTGCTTCGGTTAGCCAGTACACTCTTTACTGTCGCAATTGAAAGTCCAAATTTAGCGGCTTTGTGTCCTGTTGCGATATGCCGGTGCGTGTTGGCTGTAATATCAGGGTTCAGTCGCAGCGCGATTTGGGCCGGCTTGCGGCCCAATTCTGCTACCAAATCATCAATGTATTGGAGTTCAATTACATTCTCAACGTTGAACCATCCCACATTTTGTTCCAACGCATAGCGTAGTTCGTCACGGGTTTTGCCCACACCCGCGAAAACAATATCTTCCGGCTTTGTGCCTACTTGCAAGGCTTTATAGATTTCGCCACCGCTCACAGCATCAATACCCGCACCAGCATTAACAATCGTACGCAGCACCGCAAGGCTGGCGTTGGCTTTAGCACTGTAATGGATATGTGGGTTTAGTTCGCTGAAAGCCGCTCGAATATGGGACAGATTATTGACTACGCGCTTCAAACTGTAGACATAAACGGGCGTACCAACTTCGGCAGCGATGCTTCGTATTGAAACCTCATCGGAATGAAGCTCACTTTGTGCGTAATGTATTGAATCGTTTAACATGAATGCGCCTATTGAATCGAGATAAGTTCAAATGTTGCACCGGGACGTTGTATACCTTTATACGATAGTTCGCCCAGGTTATTAACCTGTGCAAATCGCGCAATCATTTGTTGGGTCGTCTCGCTAATGAGGATTTGTTTGGCAGATGCCGCACCACACAGGCGTGATCCAAAGTTAACAACATTGCCGAGCGCAGTGAATTCGCTTCGAATACGGTGACCAATTTCTCCTGCAATCGCCTCGCCAGAACTAATGCCGATGCCCATATCTGGCACACGTCGACCTTGTTCAACCAAACGTGCTTGTAATTCTTGATGTACAACTTGCATTTTTAGGGCAGCACCGGCTGCACGATAAGCATGGTCATCCTGGTGAACAGGTGTGCCAAACAAACCAATGACTTCGTCGCCCACGAATTTATCTAGCGTCCCGCCAAACTCAAGGATGATATCCGTCATTTGACCCAAAAACAGATTGAGTGTCGCCACAAATTCTTCTGGCGCGACTTCTTCCGCCCAGCGGGTTGAACCCCGCAAATCCGCAAATAATACCGAGAGGTTGACTCGCTCTCCATCTAGCACATTGAGATTAGCCTTTTGCAAGAGATGTTCAATCACTTTGGGATCTACCGAACGGCTTAGAATGGTTCGCATCCGCCGTTGTTCCATGCGTTCGAAAATTGCGGTATCAACTTGACTAGTAATGGCATGCATCATGTTGCGATCTTCTTCAGAGAAGTCATCGCCTGTGCTGCTGTTAACCATGCCAATCACACCGATAATGCGCTGGTTCAGGATCAAGGGCGCTGCAATAAAAGATCTCACTGCACTGTCGGGCCGGTATCCATAAATCATTTTTCCCTGTTCAAGTGCGGATCGGGAAATACCTTGCACAATATCTTGATTATTAGGCGCAGCAATTTTTCCGTCTGCCGTAACCGCCCGTAGTTCTAGTTCTTGTTCGCCGCCCTCGTTATAAAGCATGATGTAACCCATTTCGCTAGAAATGGTCTGTGTCAACTCAAATAGTACGGCCTGCAACATCATGTCGAGATCTTTTTCTTGATCACGGATGTGATCAATCTTATATATGATTTCCAGTTCACGTTTGCGTTGTGTTAATTGTTGCAATACGCGGACATAAACCACTGCCGAGTCCATTTGTGTCATCATCGCGTGAAGTAAGCGATGGTCTCCAATATTAAATGGCTGCTCACGTCCTACGACAACTGCACCCAATCGATTACCCTCTACAACAAACGGTGCGGCCAGCAAGGTGAGATGCATAGCACTTTCTGGAATTGTAATGACTTGCGGGATATTTAGTTGCCCTGCTTTTTTTTGGATGTCGGCAAGAACGGCAGGAGACAAATCATGCTTATCTACAATACTGCGGACAACCATGTCATTGGTGTTAGGTTGTGCTAATAATATTAGACAAAAATCGGCGCCAAAATATTCGCTTGCGACCGCCGTGAAATCCCGAATCAGTTCGGCTTCAGTCTTCGTCCGATCACGCAAGCGGTCAATTTCGTATATAGCTTCCAACTCGCGGTTTCGTTGCCCGAGTTTCCACGTCATCCGGGCCTGCATAATGGCCGAGTCAAGTTGACTTTCAGCGAGCGCGATTTCGGCTAAATCCTCTTCACTATATGGTTTGTCATCCCGCGCCAGCACAAACCCGCCCAGTGGATAATCATCCAACACAATCTGGATACCGAGCGTATACTTCCAGGGAGCGTTTGCGAGAAGATTGCTGCCGCTCTGCTGCAATGCTGTTTGGCAAAGTTCTATTGCCACGTGTGTTGGTAGTCCAATGGCTGATATGAGTTCGATATCATCGCTGGTTTCCGCGACCAACAGAATAGCTGCTGCCGAACATTCAAACCATTCTCTTAGCAGCGTCACTAGGACGTCAAACATATTTTGCGGCTCACCATCATCGCTCAGCGTGTCCCGTACTTGATCCAGCCGCATCACCAATTCAAGTTCGTGTTCTTTTTGTTGCAAGGCATCCATTCGACTATCACTCGCTCCGCTTTTTCAGTAAGGTTGTCCTATATTTTTCTGATAGGGATATGCTATAGTGTTGTTTGCTATAGCGGAGTACACTCTACTTTTGTGTAGTGTAGTATAACAAACAAAGTGCATGTCGGCTTGTTCAGTAGAATAGGGTGAAGCTACTTGGCACTGGTAAACGTTGAATCCAAACTTGCGACTGAATACGAAGCCATTCGTCGCCGCGAATACGAATTGATTACAGGTTTGTTGGATGTTCTTCCCAAAGTGGATAATTTGGGTGATGAGCGATTGGGACAAATGCGTGATGCATTGTTTCACGCCGATCATCCGTTTTTAATTGTCCTTGTCGGGCCATTTAATTCAGGTAAATCGAGCATTATTAATGCTTTGCTCGGTGAACCAGATTTATTGACAATTGGTCCTGTGCCTACCACTGATAAGATTACAATTTTGCGCTGGGGTGAACAAACCCAGCGCTTAAGTGGTGGTGATGGTGCGGATACTTTGTTATATCCGGCCCCACTGCTTCAAAAAGTTAGTCTGGTGGATACCCCTGGCCTTGAATCAATTTTCCAGAAGCATGAGCAAATTACGCGCCAATTTCTGCATCGTGCAGACGTGGTTCTGGTCGTCATGTTAGCGACCCAGGCCATGACGGCTAGTAACTTGGAATATATCCAACAGCTAAAGGAATACGGCAAAAAAGTTATTCTGGTGATTAATCAGGCCGATTTGCTTTCTGCTGAAGAAACCGAAACAGTTCGAGATTACGTCATGGATCAGAGCCAAGCCCGTCTTGGTTTTAAACCTGATGTCTGGTTGGTTTCTGCCAAGCAGGGGCAGGCTGCCCGCCACAACGGTGAATTGGATAAATTGGCGTGGAAAGCCTCTGGCTTGAGTCGCATTGAAGAATATCTTGATGATCAACTCAATGATGTCGCCCGGTTACGACAGAAGTTACAAACACCGCTGCAAATTGCCAAAAACGTTAATCAAAATGCGTTGACCGCTGTACGCACCAATCAATCGGCGCTCGACCAATATCAAGGCATTACGGCTAACATCGAACAACAGTTAGCCGCTCAAAAGCGCGACCAGGATAAAGCTGTTCGCGACATAAACACTGAGATTACCGAGCATTTTGATGCTATAGCTGTGCGGGGCAGTGAAGCTATTCAGGATACGTTCCGCTTTAATAATGCCCTTCGGTCACTTTGGGGTGGCATAGTTGAATTGGTCGGATTATCTCGTATCTTCCGGCGTAGTGCTTCGTATACCAATGTGGCTTTTGAGCAGCATAAAGCCTTTGATCCGGTTCGCGAATTGCCAGCCGTTGCCGATAAACTACCTCCACGTCTTGAAGGCAAAGATATTCAAGATATAGATGATCTGGTGAAGTATGCCCGTAAAGAAATCGAGGCGCTTCCTTTGTCTATCAGTGGCAAAGTAATTGGTAACGTTCAAGCGCCTATCAAATATGATCGTAGTACCCTCCAAGAAGTGCGCCCGATACTGGAAGGCATTGAAGATGAAGCACGGCAAGACGAAACGGGGCGTTTGGAGCAAATCCTACGAAACTCCATGTTGTATCTCGCCGTTTTTGAACTGCTGTTGATTATTTTTGGCATAGTAGCGCTTGGTTTTCAAACATATGACTCCCAATCCAAAATTATTCTCCTGCTCGTTTTAATTGGACTGGGACTATTGGCGCTGCTCTATATGCCATTGCGTGGACGCATCTTGCAGACGGGATTTACCAATCGGATTCTTAAGCTGCGTGGGCGTTACATTGATGCACTTTCCCGTGCTGCCGACAAGCAAATTGATTATGGAATGCGTTTGCGTCACGATGCCATCCAGCCACTCACACGGCTGATTACTGCTCAGACGCAAATCCATACGGAGCAACTCGGAAAACTGCAAGCTGCGGAACATGAAATGGTAAGTATTGAAGCCGCGCTCGCCAAAATGGGTAAAAAGGGTATTCTCGGATAGAGAGGTCTTGTACATTGACCATGCTCAACACGCTTGATGGAACACTGGCAGCACTGCGCGAAGAAGAAATCCGCCTGCTGACTGATATTGGTTCGACACTTGCAGACATGGGGGATACGGCGCAGGAAGATCGCCAGCGCCTTTTGGATGTAGCCCATGACCTGCGCGACATGTTCTTTTTGGTCGTTATTATCGGTGAATTTAACGCGGGTAAATCATCATTTATCAACGCGATGCTCGGTGACAGTTTATTGCCAACCGGCATCACACCGACAACCGAAGCAATTGAACTCATTCACTATGGTGATCTAGATCGCAAGCCGACTATGCGCGAGGATGGTATCCGCGAATGGTCACACCCTAATACAGGCGCACCCGGTGTCGCTTTAGTTGACACCCCCGGTACTGGCTCGATCTTCCAGAAACATGAAACCACAGCCAAATCCTTTTTGCATCGCAGTGACTTAGTAATCTTTGTCATATCTGCTAAACGTGCCTTTGCTGAAACCGAGCGCACCTATCTGGATTTAGCGAAAAAGTACGGCAAAAAGATTGTATTGGTGGTCAATCAGGTTGATCTGCTTCAGCCAAAGGAACAGGTTGAAGTGCGCCGCTTCATCGAGCAGCAAGCCTCCGAATTGCTTGATATGCGTCCGCTCATGTTTATGGTGTCTGCCCGCGAAAGTTTGAATGCTAAAAATAATGGTGCTGTCGTTGGCGACCCGGGTGGAATAGATGCTGTACGTGCCCATCTGCGTGGAGTTCTGAATGAAGCCCCACCAGCCCAACAGAAATTGTTGGCGCAATTGGATATGGCGAACCATCTCGTGAATTCAGCTCAATCGGGTATTCAGCGCAAAGCCGACCTGGTAAATGTGGATACGACCAAAGTGCGTGATGTTCAACGGGAACTCGAACAGCAGTCCCTTGGCTTGGAAGGGCAGCTAAAAGCAGCTCGTGCGGAAGTTGATAAAGTCTTTGAAGGTATGCGGATGCGTGGCATGAACTTTATCGATACCAATTTGTCCATTCGTAAGGTTGGCCGTACACCGAAGCGCGAAGTGCTGCAATCTGAATTTCAAGAAGTTGTCGTTGGTCGTGCGCTTAGGGATATTGGGGATGCCACTAACGGGTATATCAATGCGGTTGTGGATAGCAGCCGCCTTTACTGGCGCAGCGTTATCGAACGCCTGAATCAGCTTCGTGAACTCATGGAACAGGAAATCAGTGGCTTAGATGCGGGTGTTTACGCCGAACAACGGGAGGCTTTGCAAGATGCCATTCGCATGGCAGAATCCGAGCTGAAAACCTATTCGACCGGCAAAATCGTTACCGAAATGCAGGATATTTTTGAAACCAACAGCGCTGGCTTTACTACGAGTGTTCTCGCCAGCGTAGGCGGACTTATCCTCGTCTTACTAGCGATTGCGCCCGCTGGTGGGATTTTCGCCGGTGTCTTCCCGCTGGTGTTGCCCGCTTTTATCGTTGGTGCGCCCGCATTACTCGGTGGTGGCTATTATGCATGGCGCTACTATCGCGGTGTCGTGAATGACACCAAGCGCGATTTGCACATGCGCATTGACGAGCTTCAGAAGTCGTATCATACCTCACTTGATGAATTGACGCAGAAAGAACGCAGTCGCCTCACTCAATATGGTCAGCAGGTTCTGATACCTATTTACAGTCGTCTTGAGGTCTTGTCACAACGCTATGCCGCGCAGCAGGCAGCGTTACGTGCCCATATCAACCAGCTTCAGACACTTCGCGAAAACATTGAAAAAGCTAAGTAATATCTGGCTTCATCTCACCTACTGATTGTTATACTCAGAGCATAACCATGCTCTGAGTTTGTACTCCACCGTTGACATCACCCTGATGGAACAATATCCTCGTTTAGTATTTTGGCGAAATGAAAGTTCATTCATTTAAATGTCACTCTTTTTACAGGCCGAACTTGTAATTCAGTTATTAGTCGCTGCTTTTCTGGCGACTCTAATTGGTTTGGATCGTGAGTCTCGCAGCCAGCCTGCCGGTTTGCGCACGCATATCTTAGTAGCAGTAGGTTCATGTTTATTTACGGGGTTATCGGTCCACGCGTTTGTAGGCGATACAGGTCGTGTCGCGGCCCAAATCGTAGTTGGGATCGGATTTCTCGGTGCTGGAACCATTATTCAGCGCAAGGGACAAGCCCATCACCTCACGACGGCCGCTAGCATTTGGGCAACGGCTGCAGTCGGCATGACCGTAGGGGTAGGAGCGTGGTTTTTAGCACTTGGCGCAACCCTCATCATTTGGGGCGTATTGAGAATCGTAAGATGGTTCTCTAAAATCGACGAAAAAGAGCCTCCTCAAACTCCTTCCAATGAAGTTTAGTTATCTACTCTTCCGTATAAATCTCATCATCGGCCAACAAACTTACCTTTGTAATTCAGCGCAATAACCCAATTAGGTTTTTCCGGCAACTCTTCAGCAAATGTTTTGAGTGCGTAGTCAATCATTGCTTTGTCTACCATATTGCCGCGTCCTTAACGCCTATAGCCCGTGTATATCTTGCAGCCTTTTAATTAATGGCTGAACATCCGGTTCGCGACTATCCCTCGGCAACCCAAGCGGATCACTAATCGTTTCTTCTCCCAGCAGCGCGTAGACAATATTCGCCATCCCATGACTCAGTGCGTCAAGGTTATAGCCACCTTCCATAGCAAATACAATTTTCCCACCGCAAAACTGTTCCGCCATTTTGATGAGTTCGCGCGTCAGATGTGCATAACCGGTCAACGTGAGTCTCATCCCTGCAATCGGGTCTAGCCAATGAGCATCAAAACCCGCCGACACAATTATCAACTCCGGTTTGAATCGCTCTGCCGCAGGCCAAATAATCGCTTCGTAGATCGCTTTATAACTCGCATCGCCATGTCCTGCTGCTAGGGGAATATTGATAGTATATCCTGTTCCTTTTCCCGTCCCTGTGTCGGTAACGGCTCCCGTTCCTGGATAAAACGGATATTGATGCGTTGAAATGAATAGTGTCGTCGGGTCGTCATAAAGCATGGATTCTGTGCCATTTCCGTGATGCACATCAAAATCCACAATCATCACCCGTTCAACACCGAACTGCTTTTGTGCATATCGCGTGGCAATCGGCAAATTTCCCAACAGGCAAAAGCCCATTGCGTGGTCCGCCATCGCATGATGCCCCGGTGGACGCACTGCTGCCAGGGCATTATTTGCTTTTCCACTCAGCACCTCATCGACTGCCTGAACCACGCCGCCAGCCGAGAGTTTTGCAACCTCAAACGAAGTTGTGCCTGCGTAAGTATCTGGATCAAGATGATGCACACCCTTGGGTGGGTTTTGCTCAATCCAGTGCAGTAATTCCAGATATTTTGGCGTATGTACGCTTAGAATCCATTCATCTGGCAGGACTGGCGTATCTACCTTTTTCATTCGTACGCTTAAGCCTTGTTTGTCGAGTTCTGACCAAACCGCTCGGATTCGTCCTGCATGTTCAGGATGACCTGCCAAATGATGTTCGGTATAACGTGGGTGGGTGATATAGGCTGTGGTCATGTTTACCTCGGTGGGTTTTCTAGTTGAACCAGCGCTTAAAATGCTGTTGCGTTTAATTCTGCTGATAAATAAGCGTTCGTGCAAGTACCCTACCGAAATTCGAAAAAGGAACTATAATGGCCTCACATGATGAATTATTTCCTCGTGTTTCGATGACAATCGTTTGATAAGATCCCGATTGAATGCAAATATCATACTAGTATCAAGACGACTGTCTAATTGAGGAGCATCGCACGAAGCTATGCAGTATGAACGTCTGGTAGAGTGGGCAAAGGGTGTTTGGGAAGAACGCTGGCCGGGTCGTAAATATGTGACGATTTGGGCCTCAGCCGAATGCAGCAATATGATTGCCCAAAATCAGATTCGTGCGGGGCGTAAACTGCGCGGCAAAGCGCGTTACGATGGCCTCCAGCCGCTTGACTGCCCTGTGATTGTCCCCATCAGCGACTACGGTACCCGCGGCAAAAAGATGGTACTTACGTCAACTGCTGGTGCTTATATTTTTAAGTTTTCGCAGGAAGGCGACGACCCATTTGAGATCATTTACGCTAGCTCCTACTTCGATGATGATGTACAGGATTTAACGGCTGTTGCCATTGTTCCCACCGATAAATTGGAGACTTGGGCCGCGTTTGAATTTGCATGCGCCCGTGCTGTGCGTCCCCGTATTCGTCGTCGTCGAGATGTTTATATCATTGGTGGAACGGATGCGTTTTTTGATCCTACGGTCGATTGGGACGATGTAATTCTCCCGGATGAATTGAAGAGCGATCTTGCTGACGACATGGAAGCATTCTTTACCAAAGGCGTCGATATTTATCGCCAGCTCAAACTCGCCCCTTTCCGTAAACTGCTTCTAGCGGGCGTTCCCGGTACGGGTAAAACTATGTTGTGCGCTGCGATGGCAAAACTCGCCATCAGTCACGGTCGCATTGTCGTCTATGTCTCTGGCTCTGATCGTGATGGGGCATCTTTTGAGAAAATTCAGCGTGCGCTTCAAGCTGTGACGGCTGCCCGTTATCCCGTTCTACTCATCGTCGAAGAAATTGATGCCTATCTCCAAGGTGATGACAAAGCACGTGTCCTGAACGTCCTCGATGGTGTCGAGTCCCCGAATAATCCCGAAGGCGCGCTTTTGCTCGCTACCACCAATTACCCCGAGGTTATTGACGAGCGTATTGCCAAGCGTCCCGGACGTTTAGATCGGATCTTTGTTATCCCGACAATTCAAGATGACCAACATGCCGAACAAATGCTGCGTCACTACATGGCCGATCAATGGCGTGAGGAGCATGTCGCCGTTGTTCAGCAATTAATCGATCAACCAGGCGCATTTGTGCGCGAGGCAGCCCTCCACGCCCGTATGTTAGCCGCCCACGAACATCGTACCGAAGTGACCCTCGAATTCCTCCAACAGTCGATTGATAGCCTTATGCGTCAGTTGCGTGCTGGTAATGACTTTTTACGTGATCGTCGCCCCATTGGTCTTAGCAATAATGGTGGCAAATCCAAAAAAGTTGCTCGTCAAAACCCCTTTGGCTTCCGCGATTAAGCGTCGCCTCACGAATTTGCAAGCTGTTTCTTTGTAACACTAAACGTAAATTTCATGGCGCTTGTTAAGTTTTTCTAACATTGCGTTCTAAAAGTGTTTGACGCCAGTGTTGCAATTCTGTTACACTGCAAATGTGGACAATATTATAGTTGTTCGCAATGCTTGCTAAAAGTATATATGTATAAGGAGACACACAGTGAGGAATTTAGGTTTAGTCAGTGGTACGCCAGTGATGCTCCGGGGAGGGCGCAAGGTTCTCGCGCTTGTCCTGCTGGTTGGAATGCTATCACTGGCAATCGTTCCGATGGCTGTCAACGCGCAGGCGACTGCTACGGCGGCAACATCGGGTTTTGGCGCAGCCTTCGGCTATGCTCAATCAGTTGGCCCAATCGCTTACACACAGGCGGGTTCAATCGGTGACGGCTTTGCCTCCGCGACGTCGTTCACTCCGGTTTCATCGTCGCTCTCCAGTGTGTTTACCAGCGGACCATCCGCAGCATTTGCCACAGCCATCGGTACACCGTTCGGCTCGAACGCTTTCGTTCAGGTTGCGTCGTTCTTTGGCGGCTTCGCCTCAGGCACGGCTTTCGGTTCACCGTAAGCTAAGTAGTATAAGAAGGCAAACTCGCGGTTTGCCTTCTTATATAAGCGAGATAAACCTTGAGCATTGCAAATAAACGCCGTACTTCATTCTTCACTGTTCTGTTTCTGGTTTTCCTGTTGCCGGCTGTTGCCGCCGCGCAGCAGGGGCCCGGAGTGGCCTTTTTTAGCTATACATGTGGTAGTTCATCGATTAGCTTTTATATGCAAGGCGCGCCAATTCTACAGGCTTCGTTCTCCGAAATTGTTTCCCCACTGTCACAGGCGCTTTCTACCGGCCAAAATCAGTTTGTAAAATCTGCCGCTGATGTTGCATTATGGGCGCTGAAGTCTGACGAATTGCAAATTCATCAGGTCAAAGACCCTGATCTTACCCACTATGTTTTGCCTTCGACTATATGCGGCCCACTATATTCCGCACCAATTGTAACCGGCGGTACATCGGCCCAGGCACTCGCTGTTGTCCAGATAAATGGAAATGGACAAGGCGTTGCCTACGCACAAGTCGGCCCTAATGGACAGGTAACAGCTTTTGCCGCTGTTTCTGGCAATGGGACTGCCTTAGCTGCTGCTCAGTCTAGCTCGACCTCAAGTACCACAGTCCCTGCAAACAGTAGCGGGGAATTTCACATTGTTTTGCGCGGCGAAAACTTATTTAGGATCGCCCTACACTATGGAACGACCGTAACAATTCTCTCCCAGATTAACAATATTAACGACCCAACCCGCATCTATGTCGGACAAAAAATCTATTTGCCCTAGCTGCCCGGTGTTGGTGTTAAGATAGGCGCTGTTACCGTTATCAAACCAAGTTGAGTTAGGAAGCTCAGACTGTCGTAAGTCTCAAAACTTTCAGCCACCAATCCCTGCTGATCAAACCGATAAAAAGTGATAGATGGTAATGTCAGTGCTTTACCTGTTGCTGGAACGGACGAACCATCGGCGTTCACATAGGGTGCGCTAAAAGTCCCTTGCAATGTGTACAATGCAACTGTCCAATTGCCCTCGGTGATTAATTGGCCTAAGTTTTGCTTGAGATCAGGCAGCGCCCCGCGCAACCGTCCTAAATCAGCGGACATGCCGGCACGATCCAGCGTCCCAAATGGATTGTGCGCCGCGAAATCATCCTTGAATGTCGTGTCGATGTACCCCAAATTACCCTGGTTAAACGAATCAAAATACTGTTGGATGATTTGCTTATTTTGAGGTGACATACCCACGTCCACCACGTCCGGATATTGCACAGGCATCACAGGCGGACTGCTCAATGTCGGAAGTACCCCAAGTTGACTCAGGAAATTCAGATTGTCGAAGCCATCCCATTCCTCGGCAATTTTGCCTGCATCATCAAGGCGATAAACCAAATGGACTGCAAATGTAATGGCCTTATTATTGGGTGCAATTGGCAACGCATTCGGTGAAACAAATTCTCCCGTAAATGTACCATTCAGCAGCACCCGCACGGCTACAAATTGACCTTCTGCAACCGCTATTTCACTCACGGCTTTTAGATCAGGCATCGCCGCGCGCAGCGACAGCGCTGAAATCTTCAATGCGTTAGCATCACTTTCTGCTGGATGTCGCACGAAATTTGTTGTGAACTCGGTGTCAATAATGCCCACATCACCTGTACCATAAATACTGTTAATAACACTTTTTATCGTATCTTTCGGTGACTGTTGGGCTCCGGTTACAGGCAGGCTAATGACGCTGTTCACGACGACCAGAAGAAAACCGACAATAATGAATTTACGTATGGTCATTGAGGGATTACCTTTTCGCCTGGATTTGGTTAACTAATGACTACAAAATTGGTTGAACAATTGCACGAATGACGGCGGTGCATTAGGAGGCAGGCTGCCGTTAAATGCGCTGCAATCAATCGTCTGCATGGTTGGTAAAGCTGGGACAGGGGTTGCATCACTGGGCGCAGCGGTTGGCTGTGTACTATCTGGAGCGACACTTGATGTACCACGGTCATTGCCGCATGGAATAACTAATGCCTGCCCGACAACAATCTGATTCATGTCTGCGATGCCGTTGGCTTTCTGAATGGTCCCGATGCTTGTGCCATAGCGCATTGCAATCCGGAACAGATTTTCACCGGGTTGCACTACATGCGTCACACTGTCGCCGCAGCTAGCATTGTTAACCACGTCTTGTGTCGGCGGGATCGGAGTTGCTGTTGGGGGAGGTGGTATAGGTGTCGGTTGTATGATACCGAGGTTGGTGAAAGCATTGACGACGACTGCCGCTGCTGCGGATTCATTTGAGTTTGTCGGACGCGGCGCCGCCCAGAATAATATTGTGCCCTTGTTATCCATTACACCTGCCAACGTTTGTCCAGCTTGAGCCGTTGCGCCACCAGTGATCGCAAACGTCCCACTGTAGACTATCGCCTTAAAAGCGTTGGCCGACTCCTGTTGAAAAATCACCAATGATGTCGCTTGAGCTGCAATCCCATTGATCTTGAGCGTGACCGGCATAGAGTCTTTTGTCGTAATCGCCACCAATGATGGTGCTTCGCCACAAGCTGCCGTTCCAAAACCAGTCCCAATTTGGATGCTGGTTGGCGCGGTCGGGGCCAATTCAAATTTGGCATCGCCCATCAACAGCATTTGCACAACTGTTGTTGAGTCGGCAGGAATCATATTTCCCAGCGCCAAACCCCAATCACCATTCGTAAGACTTGCTGCTGACGTTGATAAACTCTCAAGCGTATTAAGTGGTAGTTGATCTGCCGCTTTTTCGAACGAAACAGGGTTACTGGAATTGGTTTTGGCTGTGACCGATTTGTGACCGTAGCATAATTGTCCACCGTCGAGGTTTCGGCAGCTGTTACCGAAATCAGCCAACGATTGTTCCACCAACGTAATACAATCGACCGAGGCTTGGGCAAAAATGGTTTTAGCAGAGATGAGGATGAGGCAAACGACAAGAGAGACGACGAACCGTATGGAACGCATACATAACCCTCTAAATGGCATCTATCCACAGCATATAACAGGCTGTGAGTTGGCGCAACTACAGTATTAATGTGGCTTCGGTGACAAAATTAGATAGTTAAAACCGTTCATTGTAATGGTATCAGTTTGCGAATATGCGCGGCTGATGGCTTGCAAGACCACGTCAGGGTAAAACTGCGCCCGTAAAATGATCAGTCCAAAAAATTGACTATCGATCATTTTGACCAATTCAGTACCCTTATATAACCCCTTTTTTTCGAGGTTAAGCAGTTGGGTTGGGTTGGTAATGACGGGCCGTCCGGCCATCAATGTGAAGCCCGCATCCTCGCTAATTACCGGTTTATCAGTTGCATGTATGAGGTCCACGATGCGCCAACCAGCGTCAATATCAGCCTGTGTGGTCAAATGACCGATGTTTGCATAACCTGTGGCATATTGTCCGTCTTGAGTACGAGCCGAGTCGTAAAATCCATTCATCGCGTTAGCATGAATATTCAATACCTGCGCAATGGAGTTGAATACCGGTTCGCTGGTTGGTAAGTGCAGCACAGCTCGCCCATAACCGATATAGATCAAGGGCACAATAATCAAACTAGCTTTCGCCAACAATGATACATGATCTCGAAATGGCTCAATTAAACCGCTGAGATAATTTGTAGTGAATTTCCACTCTGCACCGATGCTGCGCGCGGCAAAAATCCCGCTGAGGATGCAGGTCGCTGCGATGGCTGTACTGAAATAACTATCACCGCCACCCCATGTGCCAGACGCCGCACCGTTAATCGCTGCCGCTACAAGAAACCATAGCGCATAGAGTGAAATACGATCCCAATATATTTCATAAATGACCAGCAGCACAGCCGGTATAATCAAGAAACCGTGCAGCCCAAACCACTGTTTAAATAGCGCTACCGTTTGAATAATTTTGAGTTCGTTGACATTCGCCAGAATTGCTTGCCGCCACCATTCGCCGTTTGTCGCCCAATTTATCGCTACGAATATCGCGCCGCCCGCCACTGCCACTAACACCCCCCACACGACAGCGCGACGCGGTTGGCGGATGAAAAGAAATAATCCTACTGCAATTGCTGTGATTGCTGCTAATTGCTTGGTGTAACCCGCTGCGAGAATTAATCCGAACCCGAGTAATAATTGCAGTCGTCTACGCGGTGTATGGGTGTTTTCATTAACATGTGCAAACACCACTATCGCCAATGTTTCAAACATTACCATCGTGGCATGTTGTCGGAATAACGGACCAATGTGATAAATTGTGTTGGATGCCAGAAACGCCAATCCTGCCAAAATTGCGACCCACCGATTGCGCCCTTCGCGAAACACTGCATAACCAATTGCTGAAGCCGTAATCAGCGTTCCGAAGAAACTAAGCAACCGCCCGTAAGCATAGTTCGTCCCGAATCGCGGAACCAGCGGCGCGGCAATCACATGAAACAGCGGCGGATAATTGCTTGAATAAAAGGGGAAAACTTCAGTGTTCTGATACGGCCATTGTCCCTTGCTGAACATGATCGTATCAACCAGTTCAAAGCCTTCGCCTTGATCATAATCGAAGGGAAAGCGAATGAGATTGGCTGCGTATACCACATAGACTGCGAAGTAAAACAGTAGCAAACCAAGCGCCACCATCATCAATAAACGATGCACACGGTTTACTGCGGTGGAAGATGAAAGTTTCATGCAGGCCTGTCACCTAGTGGAATGAGCGATAAGCCAATTAATAACCCAACTGCAAACAACGCAAACACCATCTGCTGTGCTGGGCCAATATCGGATATGGGTTTGTGACGCAAGATGTTTAAAGCCAATAGGCCTAACGCACCCACGACATCCACAATAACCATCAGCCAACCGATTTGTCGTTTAGTGAAAGTGAAAGTGTTACTAAATATCATGCGCCGGAGTATAGCATAACTTCTCCGCAACTTCGTACTATTTGTTGCGTATAAGGAAGTATTGGTAGTCTAATTGTGATGAAAAACAATGCTTCATGAGGATGGTTTCAGAATGAGTGATGACCAAATGCGCCAGCCGGAGGATAACGACCGGGTATCGCGCTTATCGACAGTGGCCCGTACACAAACGGAAGATGAACTGGTTAGCGAATATGAAATGCGTTATCAAGAGCCTCGCAAACGCAAAGTGATGCCGCGTAGCTACAGCACCATGAATGTTACTGATGAAGAAAAGTTGTGGGCATCTATTGCTCACGCCAGCATTTGGGTGACCATGTTCAGCGGCTTTCTCACGGCAGGCTTCACTGTACCCATTAGCATCTTCATTCCGTTGGTGATTTACCTCATGTACCGCAAGAAATCGGATTATGTGGTTTTCCATGCGCTGCAGGCTTTTAGTCTGCAAATCCTCGCTACGATTGGCGTACTGGCATTGGCTGTGGTTGGTGGTTTGGCATGGGGCATCGGCATGATTATTGCCTTGCTTGCCATATTTGTGCTAGCAGGCGTCATCTTGGTTCCACTTTGGGCAATTGTCGGTATTGTACTTGCGCTCGTTATTTTCACGGCTCCTGTCGCGGCACTTCTGTTAGCCACCATTGCCGCTTACCAGACCTATAACCGCCACGATTACCGTTATCCTTTTATCTCGCGTTGGATAGATCGCCAGCTTGCAGGTGGCTTCCTAAACACCGCCAGTTAATACTGTTTGTCACTTTACTGAATGCCGGAAATCGACTTTCGGCATTTTGATTCCATACAACCTTACTATTTGTTTCTCGCCTCAACCGTGCTATCCTTTTCCGACTACGCGCTGAGGTCATAATGGCTACATTCCATAGGCTTACACGTAGCCCATATCTATTTATTGCGAATAAAAGCGTATCGGTTGAGGAGCAGCTACACTCATGTTGAAGTCACATACCTGCGGGGAATTACGCGCCGAACATGCCGGGCAAGCGGTTACGCTGGCAGGCTGGGTCAATCGTCGCCGCGATCAAGGCGGCCTGATTTTTATTGACCTACGTGATCGCTGGGGCATTACGCAGGTGGTGATCAATCAGGAATCGTCGCCCGAAGCCCATGTTATTGCCAGCGAAGTCCGTACGGAATTTGTATTGCAAGTGGCCGGTAAGGTTCGCCTTCGTCCCGATGGCACCACCAATGATGAACTACCTACAGGTGCAGTTGAAGTTGTAGCTGCCGAAATTAAGCTGCTTAACCCTTCTAAAAATCCGCCGTTTTACATCAATAAAGAAGAAAATATTGAAGAAGCACGGCGCATGGAATATCGTTACCTCGACTTGCGCCGTCCGCGTATGCAGAACAATATTGTGCTGCGTCATCGCATCGTTAAGTTTGTGCGCGATTATCTTGACGGACAGCGTTTTGTTGAAATCGAAACGCCTATTCTGTTTAAGACGACACCTGAGGGCGCGCGCGAATTCCTTGTGCCTAGCCGCTATCAACCAGGCAAGTTCTACGCCTTAGCGCAAAGCCCCCAGCAGTTCAAGCAGTTATTGATGGTTTCCGGCTACGAGCGTTATTTCCAGATCGCCCGTTGCTTCCGTGACGAAGATCTGCGTGGGGAGCGCCAACCAGAATTCACCCAGCTTGACCTTGAAATGAGCTTTGTCGAGCGTGAAGACGTCATGCAGTTGATCGAAAACATGATGACTGCATTGGTTGAAACGGTTGGCGATAAAAAACTATTGTTCAAGCCCTTCAAGCGCATCACCTTTACCGAAGCGATGGAAACCTATGGCTCGGATAAGCCCGACCTACGCTATGGTATGGAAGCCATCGACATTAGTGAACTTGCAGGTAAGAGCGCATTCCCTGTTTTCCAGAACAACGTGGCTGAAGGCAAACCCGTTAAGGTAATTTGCATTCCGGGCGGTGGTAAAGTTAGTGGCACGCAGTTGCGTAAAGACACAGCCGAGTTGGAAACGTTAGCGCGTTCGGCTGGAGCAAAGGGTTTGGCGTGGATGGCTCTGCCCGAAAACGAAGCCGAAGAAGTAAAAGGGCCGATTGGCAAATATTTCTCCATTGATCAAAAACTCGCCGTGTTCGAGAAGGTCAGCGCCAAACCCGGCGACCTGCTGCTTTTTCTCTCGGACACACGCAAAGTTGTGTATGCAGTTACTGATGCTGTTCGCCGCACCATCGCCGCTCAGCGGAACCTCGGTGATCCCAACACCCTTGCTTTTGTCTGGGTCTATGACTTCCCGCTTGTCGAATGGAACGAAGATGAAAAGCGTTGGGATCCGTCACATCATCTGTTTACAGCGCCCATTTGGGACGATGTACAGTACATGGATACCGACCCAGGAAAAGTCCGAGGTCAGCAATATGACCTCGCCTGTAACGGTTATGAAGTCGCTGGCGGAAGCATTCGTATCCATAAATCTGACTTGCAGGAACGCATCTTCAAGCTTATCGGCCAGGATCCTGAACATGCCCGTAAACTTTTTGGTCACATGCTCGAAGCTTTCCAGTATGGAGTTCCCCCGCATGGCGGTATCGCGTGGGGGATTGATCGCCTTGTTATGCTCATGTGTGGCGAACCCAACATCCGCGAGGTCATCCCGTTCCCCAAGACTCAAAACGGCTCCGACCTTATGGTACATGCACCTTCATCCGCTACAGCCAAGCAGCTTGAAGAAGTCCATATCGGTATCGTCATGCCTCCTGAAGAAGAATAAGCCTGTTCATAACTTTCTCCAGAATCAAAAATGGGATGCTCGTGCATCCCATTTTTGTTTACTAATCTTAGATTCGCTTACGGCAGTGCTGGAACGCTCAAGCCTAACTTGGCTGCGATACCATTGCCATAGGCCGGATCTGCTTTATAGAAATGAGCGAGCTGCCGTTCGACGATAAATTGGGGAACTTCTTTCATTGTCCCCGCAATGTTCTCCATCAGCCGATCTTGCTCATCAGCTGTCATCAAACGGAACAGATTGCCCGCCTGCGTGTAATCATCGTTTCCGTCCCGGTGATTGTAACGCTCACCCTCGCCATCAACTGGGAATGGCACTTCGTTGTATGACTTATCCGCTTCCTGTGGCCCGTTGAAACTGTTCGGTTCATAGTTCAGTTTGCTGCTGTGATTGCCATCATGTCGCATAAAACCATCACGCTGATAATTTTCCACCGGCACATGAGGCTGATTTACAGGAAGTGTTTCGTGGTTTGCTCCTAAGCGGTACCGGTGAGCATCGGTATAAGCCACGATCCGCCCTTGCAGCATTTTATCAGGTGAGAAGTCGATGCCCGGTATAATGTGTGCCGGAGCAAATGCCGCTTGCTCGACTTCTGCAAAGTAATTCTCTGGATTACGGTTCAGTTCCAATGTGCCGACTTCGATCAGCGGGAAATCGCCGTGAGGCCACACTTTGGTCACGTCAAACGGATGGTACGGCACTTGTTTGGCCTGCTCCTCAGTCATGACCTGAATGTAGAACGTCCACTGCGGATATTCACCATGTTCGATAGCGTGGAACAAATCTTGTGTCGCATAGTCAGCGTTTTGACCAGCCAACAGTTCAGCCGCTGCTGAGGATAGATTGCGAATGCCTTGTTTGGTCTTGAAATGGAACTTGACCCAAACCCGTTCGTTGTTCGCGTTAATCAAGCTATAGGTATGGCTGCCGAACCCATCCATGAACCGGTACCCATCGGGTGTACCGCGATCACTGAACAAAATCGTTACCTGATGCAGCGATTCTGGTGAGAGCGACCAGAAATCCCACATCATAGTCGGTGACTTTAGATTAGTCTGAGGAACACGCTTCTGTGTATGGATGAAATCGGGGAACTTCAGCGGATCACGAATGAAGAAAACGGGCGTGTTGTTTCCAACCATATCCCAGTTGCCTTCTTCGGTATAAAACTTGATTGCGAAGCCGCGCGGATCACGTGCTGTATCCGCTGAGCCTTTTTCACCACCGACTGTGGAGAAGCGCACAAATGCTGGTGTTTGCTTGCCCACTTGGCTGAATACTTTAGCCTTGCTGTATTGGGTGATGTCATGGGTGATAGTCAGTGTGCCATAGGCTCCCGCTCCCTTGGCATGGACGACCCGTTCAGGAATGCGTTCACGGTTGAAGTGTGCGAGTTTTTCGACAAGATGGAAATCCTGAAGAAGAACAGGCCCACGCGCCCCTGCTGTGAGTGAATTTTGATTGTCGCTGACCGGAATACCAGACGCTGTCGTTAGTGTTGGCGGTTTTTGGTCTGTCATTTTCTGCCTCTCCTTATAGTAAGAGTTTAATCGACTATTGAGAGATAATTGCTGGTCGCTGATTGCAACAACCAGCAAATCTATTGTAATAGTGGCTCATGATTATAGCACCGAATTCTCCCGTGTCATTATGATGGCTTTATGCTCTCTTTAAGACCATGCCTTAGACCAAGGTCAGCCTTTACACCAATCGGTCGGTCTGGTATAAAAGATACTAACCTGCTGTGCCCGTGATGGCGCAATGCGTTTGAGCCAACACCCATATGACGGGCGTCAAACGTCTGGTGATTCGGTGATAGACCTGCGCGGTTAAGACCTAGTTAACAGTCAGATGCCCACCCTGCGAAAGCAGGTTCAAAAACATCGCGGCACACGGCATAGCGGGATCCTTGAAAATAAAACAGCACACCAATTGGCGTGCTGTTTTTGATTCTGGTTGCTGATTTTGAATCTTGGCTTTGTTTTACCGCGCGATTACTGCGAGTAATTATCCCCGAATACCTTCACCATGAGGTCACCTAAACGTGCCCGGTCAGGCACTAACACCGCTGCGCCACCTGCCGTCATGTAAGGCATGGTGTAGGTGTTGTCAATAACACCTGTTTTGATGTTCGCCTTATCAACATCTTTCAGATACCACACCAGTTGGATAATCTGGTCGAAGCTTAAACCGGTGCTGACCCCTGAACTGATCGCGTTCCAGATCGTCGGTGATTGAGCAATCAGTTGTGGCATCATGTTGAGGCTCAAGACGCGGTCACGGATAGCATACAGCACAGATTGTTGTCGTTCCGCACGGTTAAAATCGCTGTCACCGTGACGTGTACGGGCATATTTCAGCGCCGTTTTGCCATCTAGATGTTGTAATCCCGCCTTAATATAAAACGGATCGTAACCGTAATTCATATCTGGATAACTCGTATCACTGATGGCATACGGCACGTCTAGATCAACTCCGCCAATTGCGTCCACAATCGTGATAAACGTGTTGAAGTCAATTGCCACGTAATCATGTACGCGCATTCCGAGGTTATATTGTACGGTCTGTTTCATGAGATCTGGCCCGTAGCCGGGACGCTGAAGTTCTCCCAGAACCATTGGCGTATTGACGCGCTGCGGTTCGCTGTAACCAGGTATCGCCACATACAGGTCGCGTGGAATACTCAAAATGCCGAGTGATTTGGTTCCCGGATCAATACTCACCAGCATCATGGTGTCGGTGCGATAAGCAAGTCCTGTTTCACCCGGACGTCGATCCAACCCCACGATTAACACACTAAAGCGTGTTTGCCCGTCCCATGCCGAAAGCGTTAAATTACGCCCATCACTCAGTGTGATTTGTTGACCGGTTTGGACGCCGTTCGCACTGGCAACTTCAATGGGTGTCGGCAGGGCAATGACCGCTGTCGGCATCACTTCCTGTGTTGATTGTGAAGCGCGAAGTAAGACGAATCCGCTTAAACCCATCACCATAACGATGCCAAATATCGCCGCTGCGATCACCACCCATGCCCACTCGCCCCCTTTATTGCGCGAGTTGACTCGGCGGCGGCGCATTCGTTCGCGTGCAGCCGACTCTTGTAGACTTGGAGCGGGCGCTGGCGGCAGCGATTGGTTATAGTATGCTTGTCGCACCGGCGGTGTAGTCGGGATAGTCGGCGCGGGAGGCAGATTAGTAGACCTATTGGGTTGTGTGTAAACCGGGCGGTTATTGACCACTGTTTGTTGGTCATCGTGCGCGGATGGATTTTGCATAAGCCTCGGAACTCATAGAAATAAATGAACAGTCCATAATGTTGAGTATAGGTCGGGTAGGAATATGCGTCAATGGCGCTTGATCTACGATAACCCTGCTTTTGGTGCGTGGAATATGGCGGTCGATGAAGCCATTATGGAGGCAGTTGGGGCAGGGAAGTCACCACCAACTTTGCGGCTCTATGCGTGGAATCCGCCTTGCCTATCACTGGGCTACGGTCAGCGCTTTACAGATGTGGATTATGTGCGGGTCGAACAGCTTGGGTGGGATATTGTACGTCGACCAACGGGTGGACGCGCAATCCTCCACACCGATGAACTAACCTACAGCCTCTCGCTTCCAGTTGATAATGAACTTGCTGTAGGCACAATAGTAGAAAGTTATCAGCGTATCAGCCAGGCCTTGCTCGCGGGCCTCATCCGCCTTGGCGCAGCGCCGCGCGCTGACCAACGTGCCGAACACATCGAGATTGGGCCAGTCTGCTTTGAGACGCCATCGCACTATGAAATTACAGTCGAAGGGCGTAAGCTCGTCGGTAGCGCCCAAATGCGCCGTAAAAGTGCGGTTCTGCAGCATGGCTCTCTGCCTTTATGGGGGGACATCGCGCGTATTTGTAAAGGCCTTGTTTTTGCAAATGAAGAAGCTTGTCTAGCTTCTGCAAATCAGGTTCGTCAACGCGCCCTCACGCTTTCTGATGTATTGGGCTATGAAATCGCCTGGGATCAAGTCGCTGACGCTGTCATTCAAGGATTCGCTGAGACTTTTGATGTGAACTTCGAATCCCATGAACCCCGCTTGTCTGATCCTGAATTTTCTCGTGCCAACCAACTCATGACCGATGTTTATTCAACTCCGGCGTGGACGCAGCGCCGCTAAAAGCTGCTCTTGGCATTTAACTTGACGTTGTGTGTTTCACGGCAGTTTATTGGCTGTGTATTTCCCAATCCCTTGACACAATGCGAACAAATGTTTAATCTATGGATGCTGCGTATAGTCATATAGGGAGCTGCTCATGACCGACCTGCGCCAAATCCCACTCTTTCAAGATCAACCGGTTACATCAGCCGATCTGAACACTCACAGCGAATTACGTTATACCATTCCGCTTTTCCAACAACATCTTCAAAAAGAAGGTAAGTCTCAGCACACCGTAAATGCCTTCACTGCCGATTTACAACTCCTCGCGGATAATACCGGCGGCGATACCCCGATAGGGGAGTACACTACCAATAAACTCAACGACTTTTTGGATTGGCTCGAACATGGACGTGGCGTGCCATGCAGCCGTAAAACCTACGCTCGTCGTGTGACTACTCTTAAAGTCTACTTCAAATGGTTGCACAGCATTCACGCCATTGCTCATGACCCTGCTAAAGCCGTATTACAACGCTCGGGACCTGCACCATTAGCTTATGCCCTCAGCCGTGAAGAAATATCTGCTGCTTTGGTTGCTGTACGGGGTATGAAAAAAGGTGATGAAGTCGATACGCGGCCTGAAATGCTTTTTAGCCTCATCCTTGATACAGGCATCAAAAAGAGTGAAGCCGTTGCCCTCAAACCCGCTGATATCGACCGTTCCAATCGCGAAAAACCGGTGCTGACTATCAAACACAAAGTGCGCAACATTTTCAAAGAACGCCGCATTGATTTAGACCCTGATTGGCTGCGCTTGTTCGATGAATATATGATGCAGTATGTGCCCAAAGAAGCCATTTTTAACTGCACGGCGCGTAATCTTGAATATATTTTGTCGGATGTGGGTGAAGCAGCTGGTATTCCCGCCAAAATCTCGTTTGAGATGTTGCGTTGGTCTAGCGCTGTGCGCGATATGCGTGAAGGGCAGGACGAAGAATTCGTCCGCGAGAAATTAGGTCTTAGCCCGATAAGCTGGCAGGAAACGCGCTCAAAAATCAGACGATTGATTGAGCTGCAAACTAAACCAGAATCGCGAGGCTAATAGGTTTCATTGTAAATGACTCGGAAATGCAGGACGAGGCATTCACGCCTCGTCCGCTAACAAATTATGCCTTAATGCTGATATATGGTTGCGCTTCCGATTGGCTTTGCAGATAACGATTTAACTGCCCTAGATTTTGTCGCAGCACACTGCTGAGGATATGATTCATTAGCAAATGTTCGAAAATGCGGCTGACGACGCCCCATTTGGGCAGGAATCGGTATTCAACGCTCATTCTGACCCGTGTACTGTCTGCCCTTGCGGCCATGACGATCACCATTGTTGAAGGGAGTACCGCCGAATCAGAGATATGTACTTGGCGCGACATCGGCTCAAATGTCGTTACGCGCCACTCGGTCACTTGGAGCATCGGCCCGATCCGATTAAAGTCCTTGTAAATGGTACCAAAACCATAAGAACCCTCTGTCGTGATTTCGGCGCGTTCAAGCCCGACTACCCATTTGTGGGTATTATCAATATCATTGAGCGTATCCCAAACCATTTCGATTGGCGCATCTATAGTGTGGATTGCTTCTGCGTATCCCATTTGAGACCTCCATCATGAATACAAATAGCATAAGGCATCCCGTGAATAATTTCGCCCAACTGGATAATGATTTTCAATTAGACTAACGTTGGAATTGAATCTCAGCCAAATGGTTGAAACAAAAGTTTGAAAACGCTATCGATTTTTGCTTGACGGGATAGAACTTTTGTGCTAAAATAGAGGTCGCTTGTGATTATAGGGTAGATACCGTCTTGAAAGTCAAGAGATTGGAAGTTGGTGATCAAGAAAATGAGGATCAAAGGGTTGCCCAGACTTGAGAATGCCAAAGACGAGATGCAAAAGTTTACGCATGACGGCAGCGACGACTTGCATTTTGG